>DATJHH010000022.1:0-80827 GCA_035494115.1 Xanthobacteraceae bacterium | reverse complement strand
AAGAAGAGCAATTCCAGGAAAAGTGCGAAGCGGTTTTCCGTCCGGAATTGCGCATGAAGAGGTCGGCACGCGACCTCTTCATCTGAAGTCACTGATTCCAGCAGGCGCACCTTATGACGCAGACGATCCCTCTTGACCTGTCGCGCCGGCGCAAGCCGCGCTTCACGCTTCCGCGCGGCAGTTGCGACGCCCACTGCCACGTTTTCGGACCCGGTGATGTGTTTCCCTACGCGCCGAACCGCCGCTATACGCCGGCCGATGCGCCGAAGGAGCATCTCGCCGCACTGCATGCGCATCTCGGCATCGACCGGGCCGTCATCGTGCAGGCGAGCTGTCACGGCAAGGACAATCGCGCGATGCTCGACGCGCTGGCCGGCCGGCCGGACTCCTATCGCGGCGTCTGCATTGCCGACGACAATTTTACGGACAAGGATTTTCAGGACTTGAACGACGCCGGTGTGCGCGGCGTCCGCTTCAATTTCGTAAAACATCTCGGCGGCAAGCCCGATCTCGATGTGTTTCATCGCGTCGTCGCGCGCGTGAAGGACATCGGCTGGCACGTCGTGCTGCATGTCGATGCGCCCGACATCGTGTCGCTGTCGCCGATGATCGAAAAACTGCCGCTGACCTTCGTGATCGACCATATGGGCCGCGTTCCGGGCGCAGCCGGCGTCGGCCAGGAGCCGTTCCAGGCCCTGCTAAAATTGGCGCGGCTCGAACGTTGCTGGATCAAGGTCTGCGGCTCCGAGCGCATCGCCTTTCCGCCCTATGACGAGGCGGTGCCGATCGCCAGGGCAGTCCTCGAGGCCATTCCTGATCGCGTCTTGTGGGGCACTGATTTTCCGCATCCCAATCCGACGCACGAGGCGGACGAAGCCGATCTCGTCGACCTCATTCCGAAATTCGCACCGGACCCGGCCTTGCAGCGCAAGCTGCTCGTGGACAATCCGATCAGGCTCTACGGCTTTCCGCCGGTCTCGTGAGTGGCAGTGCTTCTTGTCATGCCCGCAGGAGCGGAATGAAGCGTTTTTGATTTGGCTTGAGCGCTATCAGGGTTGTCGTTCCGGGGCGCGAGCTTTTTGCGAGCGAACCCGGAATCAATAACCACGGCCGGGAGTATGGGTTCCGGGCCTGCGCCAAGTGGCGCATCCCGGAACGACGTTGCTCGTTTGAGCGATGGGTCAATTCAATTGGAAAAAGCTCAAAAAAATGGACCGGCTTTCGCCGGTCCATAACGCAAACTCACAAACGCAACGCAGACACCAACGCAATACAAAACTTTTTCTACTCGAAGCGTGTTGAGAAACTCACCGAAGTGAGAAAGGCCTCACCGCACTCCTCGCAACTCCAAAAGTGACGGACGCATCCGTCGCTCTGGAAGTCGGCCCCTTCCGCTGTATGAATGAACGCACCACAGCGGGGACAACTCGGCCGGTCCAGGTAGCTGCGATACTCAAATGCGATGGGCGCGTGTTGTGCTATCGCCATTTGTCGCTTCCCTGCTGTTCCCGAATTTTTTCTTCATTCGGGTGTTTCCGATAGTGCTGTTCTAGACACAGCTTATGGCAAAGCTGGGGCCGGCAGATGAAACTTGCATGACGTGTAGCCAACTGGATCGGAATGAAAGAGGGTCGGCGCAAGCTCTTATCGCACCGCCGCAAGCAACTGTTCTGATGAGGGAAAATTGCCGAAAAACGAGAGCGCCGCAGCCCGGCGGCTGGCTCAGTCAGTCAAAGAGTAGCCTTCTCTCTAACAATTCGTTCACGAAATTTCGATTGCGCGGCATCAATGTCGTTCAGGGTCGGCAGACTCGCTTCGTTGCCCAGATGCTGGATCGAATGAGCCGAAGCGGCGCGCGCGAAGCGGAAGTGTTCGGCCCACGAACGTTGCGATTCTGTCATGTATGAAAACACATAGGCGCCGTGAAAGATGTCGCCGGCGCCGTTGGTGTCGATGATCGACTCATGCGGCACGTCGAGCGCGGGCATCACCTGTTCGCGGTCGTTCTCGTCGTACCAGAGCAGCCCTTCGCTACCGAGTGTGACGCCGCCGATCTTGCAGCCGTGCGCGCGCAGATGCTTCAGCGTGTTGCCCGGCGTGAGATCCAACTGTTCGCACATGCGCTCCGACACCACGGCGACATCGATGAATGTCAGCAGTTCGTCAGTATTGGAACGCAGGCCGCCGCCGTCGAGCGATGTCATGATGCCCGAAGCCCGGCACAGCTTTGCGTAGTGCAGGGCGGCATCGGCCTGGTGCCCGTCGACATGCAGTGCGCGGCAGCCGGCGATATTCAGCGGGGAGAAGGGATGCAGATAATCGTCGTCGCGGCAGCGCACGATCGCGCGCTTGTCGCCGTTCGGCATGATGAAGGAGAGCGAGGATTCCCTGACCTTGCGATGATGCACGGAGATCTTGTAGTCGCTCGCCATGTCGAGAAACATGCGGCCGAGCCAGTCGTCGGCGACCGACGCGATGAGATCCGGCGCAATGCCGAGCTTGGCGCAGCAGAACGCCGCGGTGACGGCGTTGCCGCCGAACGAAATGGCGTAATCCTTGGCGACCGTCTTCTCGTCTCCGGTCGGAAACGTGTCGGTGTGGAACGTGACGTCGATGTAAGCCTGGCCGATAAAAAGAGCTTCCATGTGTTCAGTCGCTTGCGTTCGATCTCTGCCTGATCAAGTCGAGTCAGACACGGCTCGTCGGCATCGTGAATGTCCCGATCGGAGGAAACTTCGGTTCCACTTTCCAGATATCGGCGGCGTATTCGGCGATGGCGCGGTCGGACGTAAACCAGCTCATATGGGCAATATTCAGCGCGCTGATGCGGAGCCATTCCGACGACGAGTGCCACAGCCCGCCAATGCGTTGCTGGGTCTTGCAGTAATCGTCGAAGTCGGCGGTGCACAGGAAATAATCGGAATAGCGCAGCGTTTCGACCAGCGATGAATACCGGTCTGGCTCTTCCGGCGAGAAATAGCCGGATTCGATGGCGTCGAGCACGTTGCTCAGGCTTTCCGATGCCGCGATCGTGCGCGTGGCGTCGAGACCGCGCTTGCGGCGCGCCTCGACCTCATCAGTCTTCAGGCCGAATATGAAAATATTCTCGGCTCCCACATGGTCGCGGATCTCGACATTGGCGCCGTCCAGCGTGCCGATCGTGAGTGCGCCGTTCAACGAGAGCTTCATATTGCCCGTGCCCGAGGCTTCCATGCCGGCCGTCGAAATCTGTTCCGACAGGTCGGCGGCCGGAATGATCACCTCGGCAAGACTCACATTGTAATTCGGCAGGAAGACGACCTTGAGGACACCGCGCACCTGCGGATCGTTGTTGACGACCTTTGCAATGTCATTGGCGAGGCGGATGATGAGTTTCGCATGCGCATAGCTGGCCGCCGCCTTGCCGGCAAAAATCTTCACCCGCGGCGCCCAGTTGTAGGTCGGGTGCGCCTTGATCGCCTCGTAATGGGCGATCGTCTCGAGCAGATTGAGCAATTGCCGCTTGTATTCGTGGATGCGCTTGATCTGCACATCGAACAGCGCGTCCGGATCGACGCGCACGTTGACTCGCTCGCGGATCAGGCGGCTCAACGCGATCTTGTTGGCGCGCTTGGCACGCGCCAGCGCCTCCTGCAATCCCGCGTCGTCGGCGTGACGCGCCAGTTCCCTGATCTGCATCGGATCGTCGAGCATGCCGTCGCCGCATACGGAGCGGAGCACGTTCGTCAGGCGCGGATTGCATTCGAGAAGCCAGCGGCGAAACGTAATGCCATTGGTCTTGTTGACGATGCGCCCGGGGTAGAGCGTCTCCAGCGGCTTGAACAGTGTTTCCTTCAGCAGCGTCGTGTGCAACGCCGACACGCCGTTGACCCGGTGGGATCCGACGAAGGCGAGATGGCCCATGCGGACATGACGGTTGCCGCGTTCATCGATGAGCGAGACGGCGCGCAGCACGTCATCGCGGTCTTCCACATCCTGTGGAATGTGGTTCAGATGTTCGGCATTGATCTGGTAGATGATCTGCATGTGCCGCGGCAGCAACGCAGCAAACAATTGCAGCGGCCAACTCTCCAGCGCCTCCGGCAACAGCGTGTGATTGGTATAGCTGAAGGTCGCGCGCGTGATTTCCCAGGCTTCCTCCCAAACGATGCCGTAGCGATCGATGAGAATACGCATCATCTCGGCGACCGCGACGGCGGGATGCGTATCGTTGAGTTGGATCGCCGTCTTGTCCGCCAGCGAACGAATGTCGCCGAAGACGCGCAGGTGCCGCGCGATGAGATCCTGCAGCGAAGCGGAGACGAAAAAATACTCCTGACGCAGGCGCAATTCGCGGCCCGCCGGTGAATCGTCGCTCGGATAAAGAACCTTCGAGAGCGCTTCGCTGCGCACTTGATCGTGCAGCGCGGCGACATGATCGCCGCTGTTGAAGACGTCAAGCCGAAGCGGATCGACGGCGTGGGCCGACCACAGCCGCAGCCGATTGACGTGCCGTCCGCGCCAGCCGACGATTGGCGTATCGTAGGCGACGGCCTGGATCGTCTCCGCCGGATGCCACACGCGGCGCCGGCTATCGCCTTCCGTTAGCGCCTCCGCATAGCCGCCGAACGAAATGTCATACTTGATATCCGGCCGCGTGAACTCCCACGGATTGCCGAAAGACAACCAGTCCTCGGGATATTCCTGCTGCATGCCGTCCTTGATGACCTGACGAAACAGGCCGTTCTCGTAACGGATGCCGTAGCCGCGCGCGGGAATGCCGAGCGAGGCCATGCTGTCCATGAAGCAGGCGGCGAGCCGGCCGAGACCGCCATTGCCGAGAGCGGCGTCCGGCTCGGCGTTGCGCAGACGATTGAGATCGACGCCGAGATCGCCAAGCGCCGCGTTGAACACGTCGGTCAGTCCGAGGTTGGTGAGAAAATCGGACAGCATGCGGCCGATGAGGAATTCCACGGAAAGATAATAGACGCGCTTGAGACCTCTGCGCTGGCTATCGCGATCGGAATCGAGAGAGCGATGGGTGATGCGATCACGCACTGCAAGCGCCGCCGCGAAATACCAGTCCCAATCCGAGGCTGTCGACGGATTCTTGCCCGATGTCGAGACGAGCTTGGCAATGATGCCGCTCTTGAGCGCCTCGACGCTTTGGTCGTCGACCGGAACGGCCTGAGGATAATTCTTTCCGGTCCCTTCCGATGAAGAGCGAAGCGGCAAGATATCCGATGACGCACGTTGATCCATCAATACGTGTTCCTGCATTTCATGACGCGAAAGACGCCGGTGTGTTTTTCCCGCTCAAGTGGAATCGGTTTCGCATTAAGACAATGCCCGTGCAGCAAAAATACGTTTTGCGTGCAGTCGGTTTCAATGCGCGATTTCAACTCGCGGTTTCATTCATGGGCAGCGATGCTCCGGCCGGAGGGTGGTTCGGCGTGTCACGATAGCATTCTGCAAGAAATCACGCGGCATTTCTGCCTCGGGAAGCGGCAATATTGGACTTTCACGTGCAAAACTCATGCAAAAATGCGCGATCCGCTCAGCGGAACGAAGCGCGAATCATCAAAGATTGCGCGCGTCAGCACTGAAATCGCGGCGCGCAAATGCGCTCTTCCGCCGCTTTGGCGAACATTGGAGAGAAATTTTTCCTTCAATCTCGAACAAAGGCCGAGAGCGCCGCCGCTATTTGCAATAGCCGTGCTGGCGAAACCAGTCGAGCGCATCGGCAAGCCCCTCGCGATAGGGCCGTGCGTGATAACCGAGTTCGGCCTTCGCTTTGGCGGAAGAGAAGAACATGCGGTGTCCGGCCATCTTCAAGGCGTCACGCGTGAGCATCGGCTCCTTGCCGGTCAATTGGCCGAACGCTTCGGCGATGAAGGCGAGCGGAAACAGTGGCGCGCGCGGAAGGCTTATGGTCGGCGGCTTGCGGCCGGCGAGGGCGGCGATGTCGGCGAGCATCTGGCGCAGGCTGACGTCCTCACCGCCGAGAATATAACGCTCGCCGATTTTTCCGTGTTTCAGCGCCAGAAGATGTCCGGCCGCAACGTCATCGACATGCACGAGGTTGAGGCCGGTATCGACGAAAGCCGGGATACGACCTGAGGCTGCTTCCACGATCACGCGGCCGGTCGGCGTCGGCTTGATGTCGCGCGGCCCGATCGGCGTGGAGGGATTGACGATGACGGCCGGCAGCGCCGATTCCGCGACCATGCGTTCGACCAGACGCTCGGCGACGACCTTGCTGCGCTTGTAGGCGCCGATCGCGTCCTGCTCCGTCAACGGCAATGTCTCGTCGCCCGGAACATCATTCGCGCGAAACCCGAGCGTCGCAACGCTCGAAGTGTAAACGAGCCGCTCGATGCCGGCCTCCAGCGCGGCGGTCATGACCGCGCGCGTTCCGGTCAGATTGTTGCGAACGATCTCCTCGGGATCTTTTGCCCACAGCCGGTAATCGGCCGCGACATGGAAGAGATAGCGCGCACCGGCCATCGCGCGCTGCAGCGATGCGGCGTCGGTCATGTCGCCTTCGGCGATCTCGACAGCGAGGCCTTCAAGGTTGTCGCGGCGGCTGTTCGGGCGGGCGAGGACGCGCACCTGAAACCCGTCAGCGATCAACACGTGCGCGACCGCGGCGCCGACAAAACCGGTGGCGCCGGTGACGAGCACAAGATCGTTTTTCGCGGGTTCGCTCATGGCAATGTCAAATATCAGAATAGCCGCCGCGCGTCGCGCCGCTCTGTCCGGCGGCGGCGATGACGTGCGGAGCCACGAGGCCCGCGAGTTCGTTCGGATAAGCATAGCCCGGTGCCGCTCCGGCAAAGCCGCCGGCGGTCGCGGGATGCGTGTAGATTTCGGTCACGCCGTCGGGCAGCCGCTTGAGCAAGGCTTCGAGCCGTGCACCGGTCATCGTGCCCGACCATGCGAGGCCGAACACCTGATCGGGCACGCGCAGCCCGGCACGGCGCAGGCGGCGGCCGAGGAGAGTCGTGAACGGCGCGACCAGCGACGGCATCGCCCACGGCGCATCCTTGTCGATGGCCCGCACCGTCTCCATCGGTTCGGCGGGCACGCGTACGGCGCGCATGCCGTAGCGGTGGCCGATCTTGATCATCAGGCCTGCAATGGTCGGATGCAGATGAAAATGCTTGTGGGCGTCGACGTGATCGAGCGGCAGCCCGGTTGCAGCGTAAGCGGCGAACTGCGCCTCGATCTCGGCCGCGAGCTGCCTGCGCACGCCGGGGCGAAAGAACATGGAAGCGCCGGACCGCGCCATATCAGTGCGAAACAGCCCGTCGGGCCCGACGAGATCCGGCACCTGATTGCGCGGCAGCACGGGCGCGGCTTCAACAAGCGTGAGATGCAGCCCGACCCGCAGCGATGGCAGGCGCCGCGCGCGCGCAACGGCATCAGCGGCTGCCGGTGAGCCGACCATCAGGCTGGTGGATGTCAGGATGCCGTGCGTGTGCGCGTATTCAACCGCCTCATTGACCTCGGGCGCGAGCCCGAAATCATCGGCGGTGACGATGAGGTGTTTCATCGGCGGCCGGCGGCGCGACGCCTATGCCGCCAAGTCGGTGTTGCGGCGCTCGCGCAGGAAGTGGAAGAACTCCACGCCTTCGCGCAGACGGCGCTTCATCATGTCGGGGCTGCGCACCATCTCGTTGACGATCGACGCGATCTTGCCGGCGCGGAAATAGAACGCGCGATAGAACGTCTCGACCGACTGAAAAATTTCGGTGTGGCTCAAATGCGGATAGTGCAGCGGCGCGATCTGCACGCCGCTGTCGTCCACGAGTTCGGCATTTGCCTCGTCGAGCCAACCGTTCTTGACCGCCTGATCGAACAGGAACGTGCCGGGGTAGGGCGCGGCCAGCGACACCTGGATGGTGTGCGGATTGATACGGCGGGCGAAATTGATCGTCTCCTGGATTGTCTCTTTCGTTTCACCCGGCAGGCCGAGGATGAAGGTGCCGTGGATGGCGATGCCGAGGTCGTGGCAATCCTTGGTGAATCTTTCCGCCACTTCGATCCGCATGCCCTTCTTGATGTTGTGCAAAATCTGCTGATTGCCGGACTCGTAGCCGACGAGCAGCAGGCGCAAGCCGCCGTCCTTGAGCTTCTTCAGCGTCTCGCGCGGCACGTTGGCCTTGGCGTTGCACGACCACTGGATGCCGAGCTTGCCGAGGCGCGAGGCGATTTCTTCGGCGCGCGGCAGGTTGTCGGTGAAGGTGTCGTCGTCGAAGAAGAATTCCTTGTTCTGCGGAAAGTTCTTCTGCGCCCAGACGATCTCCTCGATGACGTGATCGACCGAGCGCGTGCGATAGCGATGCCCGCCCACGGTCTGCGGCCACAGGCAGAACGTGCAATGGGATTTGCAGCCGCGGCCGGTGTAGATCGAAATGTAGGGATGCTTCAGGTAGCCGATGAAATAGTTCTCCATCACCAGGTCGCGCTTGTACACCGGCGTGACGAAGGGGAGCGCATCCATGTTTTCCAGGATCGCGCGCTCCGGATTGTGGACGATCACGCCGGACTCGTTGCGATACGACAGGCCGGGGATCGATCCCCAGGTCTGGCCGTCGGCGACATCCTTGATGGTGAAATCGAATTCGTTGCGCGCGACGAAATCGACGGCGGGCGCCGCCTTCATGCTCTTGTCGGCTTCCACGGCGACCTTCGCACCGATCAGTCCGGCCTTGAGGTTCGGGTTGGCCGCCTTGAGCGCCTCGATGGTCTTCACGTCGGACGCGAACGACGGCGTCGAGGTGTGCAGCACGGCAAGGTCGAAATCCCTGGCCTGTGCCGTGATCTCCGACAGCTTGGTCCGGTGTGGTGGCGCGTCGATGAGTTTCGAGTTCTCGACCAGCGCCGCCGGCTGGGCGAGCCATGTCGGATACCAGAAGGATTTGATCTCGCGCTTGGCCTGGTAGCGCGACCCGGCGCCACCGTCGAAGCCGTCAAAGGAAGGTGCCTGAAGAAAAAGCGTTCGCATCGTCATCCCGTCGTGGTGTCAGGTGAGGTGAGTGTGCCGTCCGCACGGAGGCCATGACGCCGGCCGCGCCATTCGATAAATCCCGGTATGAAAGCGCCCAAGAACACGGCGAAAGAAAGAAGATCGCGCAGCGGCATGAGCCAGAGATCCATCGCATCTTTTTGAACAAAAGTCTTCACCTGATGGTGAAGCGCCGCCCGCAGGCCAAGCACGGCCGCGATCAGCAGTCCGTCGCGGGCCTCAAACCCGTCCGCGAGCGCGGTCAGCAGCGCGAAAGGCAGCATGTGTGTGACCACCGATCCCACGAAGCCGCCGAAGTCGATGGATTTGATCGTCCGATTCCAGCGCAGTTCCTGGGCCAGCAGCGCTTCCGCAGTGGTCGAGGCAGAGATATGGCCGAGCACCGGGCGGGCCGGAACGGCGACCGTGAGCCCGAGGCGGCGGACGGCGGTGCCGATGGCATAATCGTCGGCAAGTTGATCCGTGAATGCGGAAAAGCCGCCGATGCGCCATA
Organism: Xanthobacteraceae bacterium; assembly: GCA_035494115.1. Classification (GTDB taxonomy): domain Bacteria; phylum Pseudomonadota; class Alphaproteobacteria; order Rhizobiales; family Xanthobacteraceae; genus DATJHH01. Next base: position 71,324 of record DATJHH010000022.1, on the reverse strand, counting down.
GCGTTTCGGTGCGGAGCGCGATCGTGGAGCCGAAGCAGGGCTTTGTCAGGCCCAGCGTCATGCCGAGAATGACATTGGGGAGAAATTGCTCGTCGATCCAGCCCGTTGCGAAACGCGACCAGATGTTGGGGAGCGAGACGCCGCGATAGAGGCAGGTCACCGCACCGACGCCATCGGCTTCGAGCGCGCCGATGACGCGGGTGAGATAGTCGGGGCCGACAAGCATGTCGCTGTCGGCCAGAACGACAATTTCGCCGTTGATCGCCGGGGTCATGTTGACGAGGTTGGATATCTTGCCGTTCCGGCCGTTCCGGCGCGGATCGATCACAAGCTGCATGTCGGCGTCGGGATAGGCTTTGCGCAGGCGCTCGACGGTGGCGATGGCGGGATCGTGCCGGTCGGCAACGCCGAAGACATAGGCGACCGGTCCGGCATAATCCTGCTCCATGAAGGACGACAGGGTCTCGAACAGGCAAGGCTCGTCGCCGTGCAGGGGCCGCAGCACGGTCAGCGACGGATGGCTGACAGGCATGCGGTCGGTCTGCCGCGCATAGCGCCACAGGCAGACAATGGCCGCGCCCGTATAGACGCATCCGACCAAGGTCAGACCGAAGAGCAAAATTGTCAGGGTTGATTCGTACATGCTGCCAATTTGAGAGGATTTGTCATCGCACCGGCAAGGCCGGAAAATAGCAAAAAACCAAACCGCGGCGTCATCAACCGTGATCGTTGCGACGCCATTGCCGCAACACGTTTCGTTGAAGGTAACCGCGCCCGCACCCGCATTGTTCCGATAACGGCTCAGACATTAGGAAATTCCCTTGGACGAACAGGGATATCGGCGAGATTGGACCGGCGCAAAAGCTGACGTCCCTCGATGCCCTGCCAGATCAGCAGGCCGGGAATTCCGAGGACGATTTCAGGGACGCGTTTGACGAAAGAGAGCGCGATCGCCATCGGCGCGGGAATGCCGAAAACCGCGCACAATACGACCAGACCGCCCTCCTGCACGCCGATGGCGCCGGGGACGATGAAAGCCGCGCCGCGCACGGCCTGGGCCAGACTTTCGATGATCAGCGCCGTCCCGTAATCGACGGGATGGCCCATGAAACGCAGGGCGAACCAGACTTCGAGGACGCCCACGAACCAGATCGTGAAATGCAGAAGGATGGCAGCGGCTAGGCCCCGGCGGCGGCGATAGATCGCCTGAAGGCAATCATGAAGCGAGGTGATGCCGCCGAGCACGGCCCATTTCGGATTCCGCGACAAGTAAACGAACGCTTTTTCCAGCAGGCGGATGCCGCCGAGCCGCTGGGTCAGGAAAAAGCCCGTCAGCGCCGGCGCCATCACCGCCAGCCCCAGGAAAACCCAGCGCACGATCTCGGAATCGCCGGTGCGCAGCACCAGCAGCGTCACGCCGATCAGGGTGAAAACGAACTGTGTCAGCGGCTGCAAGAACAGATCGACGATGACGCTGGCGCCCGCGAGGCTGCCTCTGGGGCCGTAAAACGTGAGCAGCCGCGCGCCCACCAGTTCGCCCCCGACCTGGGCCACCGGCAGAAGTGAATTAATTGCTTCACGAACCCAGCGTAAGAGCATGAAAATGCGAACGGAAGGGCGTCCCTCCCGTGGAAACAGGAACCACCAGCATACGCCGGCTCCGGCCGTTTCGATGGCGCGCACCATGGCGACGATCGCCGCGCCCCAGCCAACAGCCAGAAATGCCGATCCCACGGCTTCCAATCCGTAATAACCGGTAATGGCTGCGGCGAGCCCGATTCCGATCAGGGCAGCAATAATCAGCACTTTCGACATGAATGAGATACGCGTTGAGGAGGGCAATGGATGCGAGGATGTAGCGCGATGGTCGTGGAAGCGCGATAGACCCTTGGTTCAATAGAGGGACGTTATCGCGGTGCCCGCTGTGCGGAACCCGATGACGACCATGACGCTAAATAGGCGTTTCGCGGCGGCATATCCAGACGCGGAAAATGCGTGGCCGATCCTGTGCTTAATTCCCGATATCGGCCTGCATAAGATTAAGTATCGCGCCGGTTTCGCCATTGTCCCCCATGGACCCGGCACGAGGTGCGGGATAATTCTAAATTTTGCCGGACGCCGGGAAGGTGCTCTGGCCGCAAGATCGGACGACAAGACGTCCAATGGAATGAAAGGATGAGCGATCGGATGTCGGGCCCAGACAATCGCAAACGAAACCCGTCGCGCACCAAGCGCGAAAGGCTGGGCGAAGACGCCGATTTTTCCGCCGCGCTCACGGCCGTTGCCGCCGACACGGAGGATTTGCTTCAAAAACTGCTCGATCCCGCCGCGCTCGCGGGTGAGCGGACCCGGCCGCAACGCCTGCTGGACGCCATGCGGCATGCGGCACTCAACGGCGGCAAACGCTTCAGGCCGTTTCTCGTCGTCGCAGCAGCGGACCTGTTCGATGTTCCGCGCAGCCAGGCCCTCATGGCGGGAGCGGCGCTGGAATGCCTGCATTGCTACTCGCTCGTCCATGACGACCTTCCGGCCATGGACGACGACGATCTGCGTCGCGGCCATCCGACGGTTCACAAGGCTTTTGACGAGGCGACGGCGATTCTTGCAGGCGACGGGCTTTTGACACTGGCGTTCGATATTCTCGGGCGGACGGAGGTCGACGCCGATCCGGGCATCCGCGCAGAACTGATCCTGCAACTGGCGCGGAATGCGGGGCTCGGCGGCATGGTCGGCGGCCAGATGCTCGACCTTGCAGCCGAAGGGCGGTTTGACGGCGGCAAGCCGCTGGCGCTCGACGAGGCGCAGGTGCGCACGCTGCAGGCCATGAAGACCGGCGCGCTGCTGCGCTACGCCTGCGTCGCCGGCGGCATTTTGGGACGCGCCGATGCGGCGGCCCGAAGCGCGCTGGAACACTATGGTGTCGCCGTGGGGCAGGCGTTCCAGATCGCCGACGACATCCTCGACGTCGAGAGCGACAGCGCGACCCTGGGCAAGGCCACCGGTAAGGACGCAGACGCGGGCAAGGCGACACTTGTCAGCATCCTCGGCCTGGAGCGCGCCAAGGCGCGATGCGCCGAACTGGTCACGGAAGCCGAACAGGCGCTGGCGCCTTTCGGCAAGCGCGCGCGTCTGCTTGTCGACGCGGCGACTTTTGTTGCGCTCCGAAAGGTCTAGCGGCCCGTTCGACACGCCGCGACTCTCGCATTGTGACTCAATCGACAGATCGCGCGCGATTGAACCTGTTCGATCACGCGGCGTTACGATCATCGAATTGACGATATTGCTCTTTCAGGTGTGCGCTGGCGCAGCGCGACGGAGATGCATCCATGACGTCCACGAATCGACTGCTTTTGGTGCTTGCGTGTCAGACGGTATTGATGGGTTCCGCCTGGGCGGCAGAGCCGGCCGGTGAATGGGTGGTCGAGGACGGCACAGCGCGCATCGCGATCGACAATTGCGACAATCACCTGTGGGGCGTCATTTCCTGGGAGAAGGGTCCTCCCGGAGTCGACAGTGAAAATCCCGATCCCGCGTTGAAGTCTCGTCCGACCATGGGCATGCCGATCCTGTTGGGGATGGAGCAGAAGAAACCCAACGCCTGGGAAGGCGAGATCTACAACTCCGATAACGGCAAGAAATATTCCTCGACGGTGAGCCTGAAGGATCCGAACACCCTGCATGTGCAGGGCTGCGTCCTCGGCTTCCTCTGCGGCTCGCAGGACTGGACGCGCTACGATCCGACGACGGCCGCGGACAAATCCGCCAAGCCGGCAGCCAAGCCCGTCAGCAGGTCCACAGTCGGCAAGGCCGTCGCCGGCAAGCCTGCCGCAAAGCCGGCGCCGCGGAAACGTGCGGGTGCCGCTGCTGCGCAGGCGGACTTAAGCCCCGTCTGCGCTGCCGTCTCCGCTGCCACGGGGGCGACCCATTAGGGCGGGCTGAAACAGCACCGCCGCGGCGAGCGTGCAGGCCAGCGACAGCGCCAGCAGTTTGCCCATGCTCGACGTTCCCGGATGGCTCGACAGCCACAGACTGCCGAACGCAGTGGCCGTGGTCATGGCGCTGAAGATGACGGCGCGCGTCAAACTCGTTTGCAATAGCCCCGTCTGCCCGGCGCGCCACGCCATGATGTAATAGATCTTGAACGCGACGCCGAGGCCGAGCAGCAGCGGCAACGCGATGATGTTCGCGAAGTTGAGCGGCATCCCGATCAGCACGGAAATCTCGAGCGTCAGGATTCCCGCGACCATGAGCGGAATCAAAGTCAGCAGCACGTCGCTGACACGACGCAAGACGATGAACAGGATGACGGCGATCGACAGAATCGCCCAGATTCCAGCCTCGATGAAAGCGCGAACGATGGTCTTTCCCGATTCCAGGATCGACACCGGTCCGCCGCTGGCGTTTGGCTGGACCGCGAGCACGGCGTCGGCGAACCGGCGCGTGACTTCGTTGTCCTCCGGATCGCCTTTCGGATCGACCTCGACACGCGCGCGGCCGTCCGGGGTGATCCAGTCACGCACGAGTTGGGCCGGAAGTGTGTCGCGCGCGACCGGCTGCGCCTGCAGGCGCGTGTTGAGGTCCGCGAGCGAGACCTTGAGCGGTGCAACGAACGCGGCCTCGGCGCGCTGGCGAACGTCTTCCTTGGCGGCAGACAGTTTCGTCAGCGCCGTGGCGAGGCGCGTCGCCGAAGTTGCGCCCGGCTTGTCGGCAGGAGTCGCGAGAGATTTTAGCTGATCGGCCGTCGTGCGCAGCGCGGTGATTGTTTCCGCGTCGGTCGGCGCCGGATCTGGTGGTCCGGTCAAAATATCCCCGAGTTCCTCTTTCATTTTGGCGACGACCGCCAGTTTCTTGTCCTGCGCGTCGGGAATGAAGCTGCTCAGCGTTATCGTGCGTGACACTTCCGGCAGCTTGGCGAGACGCGCAGCAACGGCGTCGGCGTCTTTGAGAGAGGGCGTAAGCACGTCGATGCCGTTGCCGCCGGCATTCGGGTTGCGACGCAGATCGAGATAGGTCGAGATGGATTCGACCGTACGGCTGCGCAGATTGATCGGATTGAAATCGAAACGCAGATAGAACAGCAGCGGCAGTCCGGCGAGGACGACGATCGCCGTTCCGGCGAGCACCAGAATTCGGCGGCGTTCGAGGAAGTCGTCGACAGGCGCCAGGAAGCGATAGCCGATGTCATCGGGTTCGCCGGGCGGATTGAGCACCTTCAACAGTGCCGGCAGCAACGTGATGCTGGTGATGAACGCGATGATCATGCCGACGCCGGCGATCTGACCGAGTTCCGACACGCCGCGATACGCCGTCGGCAGGAAGGACAAAAATCCCGCCGCCACGGCTGCCGCCGCCAGTGTCAGTTGCGGACCGGCATTGGCGCCGGCGCGGACGAGCGCGTCCTGCAACCCTCCCGAGGCATGGCGTTCCGTCCGGTAGCGCACCGCGTATTGAATGCCGAAATCCACCCCGAGGCCGATGAACAACACCGCGAAGGCGACGGATATGAGATTGAGGGCGCCGACCATGATCAGGCCGAGGGCCGCCGTCACTGCAAGGCCGACGACCATGTTGGCGAAAACGGCAAAAATGATGCGGCCGGACCGCAGCGCCAGCCACAGGATCACCAGGACGATGACGATGGTGGCGATGCCGTGCCCCAGCGCGCCTTCCTGGATGGTGGCGAATTCTTCGTCAGCGATCGGCACGGCGCCGGTGAGACGCACCCGCGCCTGATATTTTTGCGGCAAGCCGAGGTCGACAGCCGCCTTGCGGACGGCGTCGGAGGCTTCCTTGCCGGGCTCGATCGATGAGTAATCGAGCATCGGATGAATGGTAACGAAGCGCAGGCGGGCCGACGGCTGGTCGGGGGCGGCAGGCAGCAGCTCCTGGAACGAAAAACTGGCCGGCTTGCCGGCCAAAACCGTCTCGATGGTTTCCGAACCCTTGTCGAGCACCGGAGCCAGATTGGCGAGGGTCAGCCGGCCGGTTTCCACCCCCTTGAGCGCCAGTGACAGGCCCTGAGTGATCCCGCGCAGGCTGGGGTCGCCTGCCAGCGTGGCGAGGAGTGGCGAGGCGTCCGTGAGCTGGCCGGCCGTTTGTTCCAGTTGCTGTTCGGGCAGGAACAGGAGGCCGTTTTTATCGAAAAAAGGTCCGCTACCGGGTTCCTGCACGTCCTTGAAGAGTGTGGGATTCTGCCGCAGGCGTTCGGCGAGCAGGTGCGCCGCGACGGACGCCTGTTCAGGCGTGGGCGCGTCGACGACTGCAACTATTGTTTCAGATTGTTGCGGGAAAGCATCGCGAACCTTCTGATCTTGCTTCTGAAATGAGAGATTTGGGTCGAGAAGTTTGCCGATATCGGTGCTGATGGCGAAATTATCAGCCGTATAGACGCCGGCGGCCACCGCCAGGACGACCCAGCCCAGGATTATAAGCCAGGGGCGGTGCGTGCAGCGTGCAACCACACTGGCTATCAAGGACTTAAGCATGTGGCGGGTCTTCTCCGATCAATGTCCGAAAATGCGCATTTGGGATAGTGCGCAATCAAGAGTGTTGAAAATTAGGGGCCGCAGGAAGGACGGTATTAGCGTGTCGGCTGGTATTTCGCGAGCCAGCGAAGGGAATAAAACCCTTTGAGTTCGATATGAGAACAACCATCGCCCGTCGCGTCGCTTACGCTTAAGCATGTGGCGCAAATGAGGCTCACGCGCTTTTGCCGGCTCTTGCGTTCTGGTGTTGCGATAACAATTTCGGGTTCATGCGGGGACTTTTACCGCTCCTGATTTCTACATATGTTGCACAGGGTATGACAAAAAAACTGCTTCAAGCCATTCATAGTCCAAACGATCTCCGCAAACTCGACATCAATTCCCTGCGGCAGGTGGCGGATGAACTCCGAAAAGAGACCATTGATGCGGTCGCCGTTACCGGCGGGCATCTGGGCGCCGGGCTGGGCGTCGTGGAACTCACGGTGGCGCTGCACTATGTTTTCGACACGCCCCGTGATCGTCTGATCTGGGACGTCGGCCATCAGGCCTATCCGCATAAAATCCTAACCGGACGCCGCGATCGCATTCGTACGCTGCGTCAGGGCGGTGGCCTGTCCGGGTTCACCAAGCGGGCGGAAAGCGAATACGACTGCTTTGGCGCGGCCCATTCGTCGACCTCGATTTCCGCCGGTCTCGGCATGGCAGTCGCGCGCGACCTCAGCGGCGGCGACAACAACGTTGTGTGCGTGATCGGTGACGGCGCGATGTCGGCCGGCATGGCCTATGAGGCCATGAACAACGCCGGCGCCATGGATTCGCGCCTGATCGTCATCCTCAACGACAACGAGATGTCGATCGCGCCGCCCGTCGGCGCGATGTCCGCCTATCTGGCCCGGCTCATCTCCGGGCCGACCTACATGTCGCTGCGCGAGATCGGCAAGCGTCTTGCCAAGCGCGCGCCGGAATTCATCGGCAGCCGCGCGGTCAAGGCCGAGGAATATGCTCGCGGCTTCCTGTCGGGCGGCACGCTGTTCGAGGAACTCGGCTTCTACTATGTCGGCCCCATCGACGGACATAATCTGGACCATCTGCTGCCGGTGCTGGAGAATGTTCGCGACGCCAAGAACGGACCGATCCTGATCCACGTCGTCACGCAAAAGGGCAAAGGCTACGGACCGGCCGAAGAGTCCGAGGACAAGTATCACGGCGTCACGATGTTCGACGTCGCCAGCGGCAAGCAGTCCAAGCCGAAGACGAACGCGCCGTCCTACACCAAAGTGTTCGGACAGAGCCTCGTCAAGGAAGCCGCGAAGGATCCGAAGATCGTCGCGATCACGGCGGCGATGCCCGGCGGAACCGGCATCGACATTTTTGAAAAGGCTTATCCCGACCGCACCTTCGATGTCGGCATCGCCGAACAGCATGGCGTCACCTTTGCTGCGGGTCTCGCTGCGGAAGGATACAAGCCATTCGCGGCGATCTATTCGACATTCCTGCAGCGCGCTTACGATCAGATCGTGCACGATGTCGCCATCCAGAAGCTGCCGGTCCGCTTCATCCTCGACCGGGCCGGTCTGGTCGGCGCCGACGGGCCGACGCATGCCGGCTCCTTCGATCTCGCCTATCTCGGCTGCCTGCCGGGATTCGTGATCATGGCCGCGGCGGATGAAGCCGAACTGGTCCATATGGTTGCGACCGCGGCTGCGATCGACGACTGCCCGTCCGCGTTGCGCTATCCGCGCGGCGACGGCGTCGGCGTGACGTTGCCGGAAGAGGGCGTTCCACTTGAGATCGGCAAGGGCCGGATTTTGCGTGAAGGCAATTCGATCGCGTTGCTGTCGCTCGGAACGCGGCTTGCGGAATGTATGCGAGCCGCCGACGAACTGGCTGCGCATGGATTGTCGGCGACCGTTGCCGATGCCCGCTTTGCAAAACCCATCGATACCGATCTCGTTCTGCGTCTCGCCAACAACCACGAAGTGCTCATCGTGATCGAAGAGGGTTCGATCGGTGGTTTTGGCGCGCAGGTCATGCAGGTCCTGCTCGAACAAGGCGCCATGGATCGCGGCCTCAAGGTCCGTTGCATGATGCTGCCCGATATTTTCATCGATCATGATACGCCGGCTGCAATGTATCGCCGTGCGGGTCTCGATGATCGCTCGATCGTGGCCAAGGTGTTTGAGGTGCTCGGCAAGAGCGTCATTGAAGACAACACCGGCGGCCGTGGCGTGGTGCAACTTGCTTAGGCGCTGGGTGCGCGCTGCGGTTCACTCGGACGCCGTGGTCGCTACAGAATTCGAGAGACGAACGTATCCGGCGGGAAGGATGAGACGATGAAAGTCATCCTGGCTCAGCCACGAGGGTTTTGCGCAGGCGTGGTCCGCGCGATCGAGATCGTCGAGCGCGCGCTCGAGAAGTATGGCGAGCCCGTCTATGTCCGCCACGAGATCGTCCATAACAAACACGTGGTCGCACAACTGAAAGCGAAGGGCGCGCGTTTCGTCGATGAGCTTGACGAAATTCCGCCGCGCGCCGTGACGGTGTTCAGCGCGCACGGTGTGGCGCGCCGCGTCGAGGACGCCGCCGCAGCGCGTGCGTTGCCGGTTCTCGACGCGACCTGTCCTCTGGTCACCAAGGTCCACAAACAGGGCAAACGCTACGTGAGCCAGGGACGCACCGTGATCCTGATTGGCCATGCCGGCCATCCGGAGGTCGAGGGGACACTGGGGCAGATCAGCGGGCCGGTGCACCTCGTCCAGAACGAGGCCGAGGTCGCTGCGCTGGATTTGCCGGATGACACCCCTGTCGCCTATGTCACGCAGACCACGCTCAGTGTGGACGACACCAAGGCGATCATCTCGGCCCTTGAGCGCCGCTTTTCCGATCTCGTGGGTCCCGATACCCGCGACATCTGCTATGCTACCCAGAATCGGCAGGTCGCGGTGCGCGAGCTAAGCGGCCTCGTGGACGTGATACTGGTCGTCGGCGCCACCAACAGCTCCAACTCCAACCGTTTGCGTGAAATCGGAGCGGAAGCGGGCGTGCCGAGTTATCTGATCGCAGACGGCAGCGAACTCGATCCATCCTGGGTCAGGGATGCTGATACGGTGGGGCTCACCGCCGGCGCTTCCGCGCCCGAGGAGCTGGTCGAAGACGTCATTGCTGCCTTGCGCAGATTGGGCCCGGTCGACGTTTCGACCTTGGCCGGCCGGGAAGAAAACATTGAATTTCGCTTGCCTTCCGAACTGACGCGCTCCAAATCGGTGGAACGCGTCGCCGGCAAGGCATAAACCACAGGTACGACATGCAAATCCCCTTCTACAAAGAAATGCGCATCGGCGCGTACCTGCTCAAGCAGCAAATGCTCGGCCGCAAGCGCTATCCGCTGGTGCTAATGCTGGAGCCGCTGTTCCGCTGCAACCTCGCCTGCTTCGGTTGCGGCAAGATCGATTATCCCGATGCCATCCTCAACCGGCGCCTGTCGGCGAAGGAATGCCTCGATGCCGTCGATGAATGCGGCGCACCGGTCGTCGCGATCCCCGGTGGCGAACCGCTGATCCACAAGGAGATCGGCGAGATCGTCAAGGGCATCGTCGCGCGCAAGAAATTCGTCTCGCTGTGCACCAATGCGCTGCTGCTCGAAAAGAAACTGGATCTGTTCGAGCCGTCGCCGTACCTGTTCTTCTCCGTGCATCTCGACGGCCTGCGTGACGTCCACGACAAGTCGGTGTGTCAACCCGGCGTGTTCGACAAGGCGGTGTCCGCGATCAAGGCAGCAAAAGCCAAGGGCTTCACGGTCAACGTCAACGCGACGATTTTTGACGGCCATTCGGCGGAAGAGATCGCGCGCTATCTCGATTTCTGCAAGGAGATCGGCGTCGGCGTTTCGATGTCGCCTGGCTACGCCTATGAGCGCGCGCCCGATCAGGAGCACTTCCTCAACCGGCGCAAGACCAAGGATCTGTTCCGTCAGGTCTTTGCGTTAGGCAAAGGCAAGAAGTGGGAATTTTTGCACTCGTCGCTTTATCTCGACTTCCTTGCCGGCAATCAGGACTATCACTGCACGCCATGGGGCATGCCGACGCGCAATGTCTTCGGCTGGCAGAAGCCGTGCTATCTGCTCGGCGAAGGTTATGTGCCGACGTTCAAGGAATTGATGGAGACGACCGACTGGGACAGCTACGGCACCGGGCGTTATGAAAAATGCGCGAACTGCATGGCGCATTGCGGCTACGAGCCGACGGCGGCGACCGCTGCGTTGAAGAATCCGTGGCAGGCGTTGAAGGTCGCGTTGCGCGGCGTGCGCACGACCGGCGACATGGCTCCGGAAATTTCGCTCGAGAACCAGCGGCCGGCGCAATACGTCTTCGAGAAGCAGGTCGAGCGAACGCTAACCCAGATCAGAGAAGACAAGGCTCGCGCCAAGCAGTTGACGGCCGCGGAGTAGCGTCGTCCGCGCCGCGCGGACGTCAAGCGCGACGCGCATCAGCGCCCTCAATTCGCGAGGCCGGCGCAGCAGCGCCCGCATCACGGCGAACGGATCGGTCGAGCGATCCGGCCGCATGCCGGCGAGGGCTGCGTTCGGCAGGCTGCGCGAAGCGGGATCGGCAACGACACGCACGGCCGCAAACGGCAAGCCCCGTAACATCGCGATGCGCGCGGCGAGGTGAGATTCCATATCGACGGCCAAGGCGCCGGTTGTGCGATGGAGCGCCTGCTTGTCTTCCGTGAGGATGAGCGGCAGGTCCATGCCGGCGAGCGGGCCTGTGACGGCCTGCGGCAGCTTGGCCCGCAGACGGTCCGACCACACCGGATCGGTCGCGATCCGTTCGCCGTCGGCCGTCACGACTTCGCTTGCCACGACGCAGGTGCCCGGCTTCAGGTCGGAAGACAGTCCCCCGGCGATGCCAAAGCTGAGAACGCCCCGGAAATCCCGAGGGTCGGTGTCCTGATATTTTGGGGAGAGAAGTTCGGCCCCGCTGAGGACGAACAGCCCGGGTCCGGCGACAATGCGTGCCTCGAAGGCCATGCCGACGACAGCGATGATGTCATTCGCCATGCGTGTCACATTCCCCAGGAGTGTGTGCGGCGGTTTCCGCGGGCGAGATTACGATAGCGAGCGAGAGCCCAAAGCGGGAAATACTTCCGATAACCGTGATAACGCAAGTAGAAAACGCGTGGAAACCCGGTCGCCGTAAAGAGTTCCTCAGCCCAAAGCCCGTCTGCTTGCTGAGTCGCAGTGAGGTAAGCGATCCCCCGCGCCACTGCGGGATGGTCCGTTCGACCGGCTGCCATCAGCCCTAGCAGAGCCCAGGCCGTTTGCGAAGCCGTGCTGGGGGCCGCTTCATATCGACTATAGTCGAGCTTGTAGCTGGTGCCGTCCTCACCCCAGCCGCCGTCCTGCTGCTGGACCGAGACGAGCCAATCGACCGCCTTGCGCATCGCCGGATCGTCCTGGCCGACGCCCGCGACGTTGAGCGCGCACAGGACGGACCATGTTCCATAGATGTAGTTCATGCCCCAGCGGCCGTACCAGCTTCCGTCAGCCGATTGTGTTTTCCGCAGATAATCGATCCCGCGGGCAACGCCGGAATGGGTCCCTGCCGTTTCGCCGAGCTGCGCGAACATCGAAATGCAACGCGCTGTCACGTCGTCGGTCGGCGGATCGAGCAGGGCGCCGTGATCGGAGAAGGGAATATTGTTGAGATAGTAATGCGTGTTGTCGGCGTCGAACGCCGCCCATCCGCCGTCACCGCTTTGCAGACCCTCGATCCACTCGCGGGCGCGATCCATGCGCGCACCATGACGCTGCGTCGATGCGCTCGATTCGCGTCTATTGGCGCGGTCCATCGCCATCACCACGACGGCGGTGTCATCGAGGTCGGGGTAGTGCGCATTCGCGTACTGAAACGCCCAGCCGCCCGGCCGCACGGACGGCCGCAGCGCCGCCCAGTCTCCCTTGACCTCAAGTTCCTGCAGCGGCGCCAGCCACTCCAGCCCGCGCAACGCGCCGTCCACGGCTTGCGCATCGCCGGCTTCGAGCAGCGCATGGCAGGCGAGTGCCGTGTCCCAGACCGGTGAGACGCACGGCTGGCAATAGGCTTCGTCGTCCTTGACGACGAGCAGGCGTTCGAGCGATTCCCGCGCGATCGCGGCGTCGGGATGGTCCTTTGCATAACCGAGGACGTCGAACATCATCACGCTGTTGGCCATGGCCGGAAAGATCGCGCCCAAGCCGTCTTTGCCGTTGAGCCGCTCGGTGACAAACGACACCGCGCGGTCGATGGCGCGCTTGCGCGTTTCTTTTGGCATGAACGGCTCTGCGGCGCGCAGAACGGCATCGACGGCGGCGAAGAAATAAAACCACGAGCGCTTCTGATGCGGCGCGCGTTTCGGCGGACCGATCGACAGCGGCGGCTTCAGGAACAGTTCATCGATGCGAACACCGCGCGGGTTTTTTGCCCGCGGCTTGAGCGCCTGCAACACCAGCAGCGGTGCGATCACCGTGCGCGCCCAATAGGAAATTTTCGTCAGGTGAAACGGAAACCAGCGCGGCAGCAGCATGATCTCGACCGGCATCACCGGCGTCGCGTTCCACTTCACCTGCCCGAACAGGGCCAGCAGGAAGCGCGTGAAGACGTTCGATTTTTCCGCGCCGCCATGCTGGCGGATCGCTTCGCGCGCGCGGCGCATGTGCTCGGCATCGGGGGAATCGCCGATCATCTTCAACGCGAAATAGGCTTTGACCGACGCGCTGACATCAAGAGCGCCGGCGTGGAAGAGCGGCCAGCCGCCGTGGTGTCCCTGGATGCGCCGCAGGTAGGCAGCGATCTTTGCCTCCAACTCCACATTCGGCGTCTCGCCGAGATAATGCGTCAGCAAAACATATTCAGCGGGAATGGTGGCGTCGGCCTCGAGTTCATAAACCCAGTGTCCGTCCGGCCGCTGGGCGTCGAGCAAAGCGCGTGTCGCGCGCGCGATCGGCTCGTCGAACGACGAGGGATCGGCGGCGCGAAGGACGGTCTGCCCGTCTCCCATGTGCCTGTCGCTGACGTTCACGATTGTCCTTGCATGATGTGTTGCGCCGCCTTGCGCCCCGACCGAATGGCGCCTTCGATGGTCGACGGCAGTCCCGTATCGGTCCAGTCGCCTGCCAGATATACGTTGTTCCAGGCGGTCCGGGTTTCAGGCCGCCTAGCGTTCTGTTCCGGTGTCGCCGCGAATGTCGCGCGCCGCTCGCGCACGATCTGCCATGGCGGCAAGTCCGCCTCGACACCCGCAACTTTCGCCACCTCTTCCCACACCTTGCGGGCCAGTTCCTCGCGCGGCGCGTTCACCAGCCGATCGGCGGCGCTGATGGTGACCGACAATCGTGACGGAAAAGCGAAAACCCATTCGGCCGTGCCGTTGACGACGCCTGTCACCGTCGGCATCCCGGCCGGCGGATCGAAGCGATAATGCAGGTTCACGATGGCGTGGAATTCCGTCGGCGCCGACAGGTCAGGCAGCAATATTTTGGCCGCCTGCGCCGGCGTCGCCAGCACGACGGCATCGCTGTCATCGAGTGTTTCCTGCGATCCGACGAAGTCGAGCGCGCTGACGCGATGTCCGTCACGGACCAGACCGCGCAATTCGTTGCGCATCATCACGCTGCCGCCATGGCGTTCGATGGTGCGCAACGCCGGTTCGACGAACGCAACCGAAAGTCCGTTGCGCGCGACGATGGGACGGCAATTGCCTCCGCCGGCGGCCAGCGTTTCGCGCACGATCGCCGCGGCGAGGCGGCTTGAACCCTGCGGCGGATCGATGTTGAGCGCGGCGAGCAGCAGCGGCCCGACGAGACGACGATAAAGCGGGCCGTCGCAGCGCACGACGTCGGCGATGGGTTTGTCGGCGCGCGATAGCAGCAACGGCAGCAGCGCGAGATAATCCTTCAGCGACGTGCCGGGCACGCGGCGGTCGCGATCAAAAATCCACCAGGGCAGGCGGCCATCATTGATGCGCACGGTCCAGCGTTCGTCCGTTGCAAGATCGGCAAAAGGGAATGCAGCTTCCGGCGACTGCTCGACGAGGTCGATACCGTCGATGGTACGCAGGAAATCGAGCGCGGCCTCGTTCGCCGACAGCAGCAGATGATTGCCGTTGTCGATGTCGAGCCCTGTGGCCGCATCGTAGTACGAGCGGCAGCGGCCGCCGATATGGCCCGTCGCTTCATGCACCACGACAGTGCGGCCCTGCCGGCAAAGCGTCACGGCAGCCGACAGGCCGGCCAGTCCGGCGCCGATGATGTGGACCTTGCCTGTCATCAGATCACGGCATAACGCAACAAGGTGCCGACGAGGCGAAGACGCGAGACGCGCACGCGCTTGCGCGGGGCCGACCAGCCGCGCGCGATCATGCCGTCGAGCATGGGCCGGTAAACCTTGCTCATGATTTGCGGGGTGCGGACGCTGCGGCGCGGGTTGCGCTGCATGATGCGATCGGCGGATGCAAAATGTTTTTTGGCACGCTCGGCCAGCTCCATGCAGGCTTTGCCGAGCGCCGGATGCGCCAGCACAGCCGCCGGCTCGCTCGTCGTGATGCCGGCCGATTGCAGAAATTCGCGTGGCAGATAAAGCCGGCCGATATCCGCATCCTCATCGACATCGCGCAGGATATTGGTCATCTGCAAGGCGCGGCCGAGTTCGTGCGCCAGATCGTGGCCGTCCTTCGCCGGCATGCCGAAGACGCGCACCGAGAGACGGCCCGGCGCGCTGGCGACGCGGTCGCAATAAAGATCGAGCGTCTCGAAGGCCGGCGCGCGGATGTCCTCGCGCGCATCCATCTCCATGCCGTCGATCAACGCGAAGAAGTCATCATGTTGCAGATCGAAACCCGTCGCCGCGCGCGCAAGCGCGGCGAGGTGAGGCGGGGTGCGCCCGGCATACATGTCGTCGATCCATCGGCGCCAGTCGGCGAGACGGTCGATCCGCTCCGGGCGGGGCAGGCTGGAGTCTGCGATGTCGTCCACGTCACGGCAAAACGCGTAGATCTGGTACATCGCTTCACGCTGCGCGCGCGGCAGGATGCGCATCGCAGAATAAAACGAACTTCCCGATGCCGCTGGCGCTGCACTGTTCACATCTTGGCCGAGGGCCACCCGAAAAAACCTCCGTTACGCGCGCGCACCGCGACCCAGCCGGCTTCCGAATCCGGCGCCGAGGCCGAGCAGGCCGGTGCCGAGTGCGCCGAATTTGCCAAGATGCACTGTCTCCCCCAGGGGATCGCGGACTTGTAGCACATGCACCAGACGCTGCGCGACCCGCTGGATGACCGAGATTTCGAGCGCCAGCCGCCAGTCGGCGACCTGTCCCGCGAGCGGCGCGCTGGTCCGCAGCAGGTCGTTCGTCCGGCTGGCAAGCTGAACGAAGCAGGCACGCAGCACCGGCGTCGCGTGGGCGCCAGCGAGGGCTTCGACCGCGGCTCCGTTTTTCGCCAGGGTGTCCTGAGGGATATAGACGCGATCGAGGGCGCGGTAATCCTCCCCACAGTCCTGCAGATGATTGATGATCTGCAGCGCGGCGCAGAGCGCGTCGGAGGCCGCCCAGGTCGCGCGGCTTTCGCCATGGACATCCAGCACGAAGCGGCCGACCGGCATCGCCGAATAGCGGCAATAGCCGATCAGGTCGTCCCAGTCCGCGTAGCGGTGTTTGGTGACGTCCATCCGGAACGCGGTCAGGATGTCGCGTGCATGGTCGGGGGGCATCGCGCGCGCGGCCAGCGCATCGCGCAGGACGACGCCTTCCTTGTGGGCCGTCTGTTCGCCCATGAGGCTGCCTTCCAGCGAATCCAGCAACGCGAGCTTCTCGCTCTCTGTGAGTGTCGCATGATCCGCGATGTCGTCGGCCGTCCGCACGAATTGATAGAAGGCGAGAATGATGCCGCGATGTTCGCGCCGGATCAGCCGCGAGGCGACCGGAAAATTCTCGTCGTTATGGCCTTTGCCGGATCGAAAGTCGGACGCCGTCATCGGGTTGCCGACACGTGCGACTGCGCACGTCCTTTCCAGACGCCGCCGCGGCCCTGTGCATGACGCACCGCGGATTCGATCGTGTAGAGCAGATAGAGCAGGGCGACGATGGGAAACAGCGGTCCCCAGACCGGTGACACGCGATAAAACCGCAGGATCGGCTGCACGGCGACAGCCATCGCGATCCACGCGGCGATCCCACAGAACCGCGCCGGTCCATGGGCCAATAGAGCTAATACCGGAGGCGTCAGATACGTCAGCACCATTCCCGCGATCGTGCCGGCGAGCAGCAGCGGCGAATAGCGCAGTTGCGCATAGGCCGAGCGCACGACCATGCGGCGGAAATCATCCTGATGCGGATAGGGCCGGATACTGCGCACGCGCCGGGTGAGGCCGAGCCGGATCGGGCCCTGCTTCTTCATCGCGGCAGCGAGGGCGCAATCGTCGATCAGCGCGTCGCGGATGCAATCGATGCCGCCGGCCCGGCGCAGCGCGTCAGTCCGGACCAGCATGCAGCCGCCGGCCGCCGCGGCCGTCGCGGCGCGCGGCCGGTTCACCCAGGCGAAGGGATAGAGCATCTGGAAGAAGAAGATGAAGGCGGGCACGTGGACCTTTTCGGCAAAACTCTCGCAACGCAAATGCGCCATCAGGGAGGTGAGGACGTTCTGCCCGGCCTCGGCCCGCGCCACAAGCCACGCGATCGTGTCGGCGTCGTGAACGATGTCGGCGTCGGTGAACAGGATGTAGTCGGGCTGGCTTCGTTCCGCATGCTCCACGCCTTGGCGCAGCGCCCACATCTTGCCGGTCCATCCGGATTCAAGCGGTCGCCCGGAGACGACGGCCAGACGGCCGGTCTGATCGAGTTTGGCCGCCTCGGCCTTCGCGATCTTCCCGGTCCCGTCGGCGGAATTGTCGTCGACAAGGACGACCGATAGTGCGCCGGGATAATTTTGGAGCAGGAGCGAGCGCACGCTGTCGGCAACGCACGCGGCCTCATCGCGTGCGGGTACGACCGCGGTGACCGACGGCCAGCGCGCCGGCGCAGGCACGTCCGGGACGTGACGCAACGGTTCCAGCCAGAACCCACCGCGCGCACAGATCACGTAGATCCAGATCGCGAGCGTCGTGAATCCAATCGCCTCAAACACCATCAACTGCAAATCCGATTATTGTTATCCCGCGCCATGTTCCGCGTTCCGGTGTGGCTCTGTCGGGGGCAGGCAATTTCCTTCGCGAACGGAGCGAACACGTGGCCCCGTGAGATAGCAGCAAACGCAGGTGGTGTCTGTGTTCCGACGTCGCAAGGCATTGATATGAATGAAAAGTTCCAGTCGTGCCAGCCCAGCGAAAGTTGTGACTATGATGGAATTTCTCCATTCAGACTCGGCAATTTTTGATAAAAAAACGTTCAGCACTTCTATTTTGGCTTTGGCGCGGTCGTCTCGATCGCACGTGAACTCGGGGCGAGTGGGGCGAGTGGGCCGCATCGGTAAATGATGCGGCCTTTTTCGTGCATGCACCGAGGGAATGAGCCGTTGTGCGGGAGATTCCCGGCTTGCGGAAGCGTTAGAGCATATCGTCGCATCTGAATGTAGTTGCTACTCATGCGGGCGTGAAGGGCGTAGTCTGCTGTGCTCAGGCGTCGCTTGAAAATCCGAATAATAAAAACAGCGGCCCGAATACATTTTGGCGGAGGAAAACATGGCAGAGCTCTCGGATGCCGACTTAAGAGTAATCCTGGGTAATGATTATAAGGCTGAGATCCAGTCGCTTGACGAGGAAAAGCGCAAGGAGATTAACGTCCAGAACGCGCTACAGTCTCGCTTGCGGACTTGCGAGAATAGCCGATTGAGCGCGCTCTTTTTGTTGTTTGGCGGGGTGATCTTCGCCTGGGCCGGCTGGATGCTTAGCGGCTTTGCCCTCACAGTCCAGATCATGCTCGGAATCGGCGCCTGTGTCGTCGCGCTGCTCTGGTTCGCGTATATTTTGAGCGAGATGAAAAAATTGCAGCAGTCCATCGCCGTGGCGCCTGCCGCAGGGTAATTCAAACACGCGCGTGAACCGCCCACGCACCGATCCGGAGTAATGCCAGATCGGTCATCGTGTCGACGTCCGCTTTCAGCCGGATGTCGTCGTCGCATTTGTTGCGGCGTCGCGCACCTCACCATCCACCTTGATGGTCGTTTTTCCAAAAGACAAAATGGAGATAAGCAAACCAGCAGACACCGGCCGCGAAAGCGCCAATGCCAAGGGCCATTTGAGCGGTCAGAAAATGATCGTTCACCATCCAACTGGCAACGGCCAAAACATAACCGATGATCGACAGGCCGACGGCCAACATCTGGTAGTCCTGATTGAATTGTCGGCGGATGTCTTCTTCGCTCAGCGGAGTGCGCAACTTCAAGGGTGAACCGGTCCTGACACCCAATATCGCAAGCACATCACGGTCTGACAGTTTGGCCATGACATCCTCCATGCGAGTACAACTCACGTCTTCTTTAGAAAATATAAGCTGTTCCAGCGGCCGGACACGATAGACACTGCATTGTGAAGTAACGGGGTATGGACTGAAGAATGGGTGCGGCTTGGCGCCCAAGACGCGCCAGGCGCCCGGAGCGTATTCAACATCGCCCGCGCCACACAACGACGCACATTGCTGCCGTATTGGTTTCAACAAACAAACGCATCAAAAGCAGACCAGGGCCAGATTGCCCTGATGCGATAGGAGGCTATTGGCGTAGAAAAGGAAGGAACCGCATGCGCAATTTAACAGGAATGGTTGTCGTTGCCGCGTTGTCGCTGGGTGCTGCCGGCATTGCTCAGGCACAAGGGACGTCCCCCCAATCGGAAACGCAGGCGCCCGCTGCGAAGCAATCTGCTCCGACAATCAAGGCCGTCCAGGTCGTCGACTTGAAGGAGTTGACCCCGCCGGTGCGGTCGCAGGTTGACGCGGCGATTGCGCGAACAAGCGCCGAAGATATGCAGAAATTGCGAAAGTCGATCGATGCGGTGCCCGAGATGGCATCCGCGCTCAAAGCCAAGGGGCTGAATTCATCGCAAATCGTTGCAATCAACATCGATGACAAGGGAATGCTGACGCTCTTCGCCAAGACCGCGTAACCGGTCCAGGAGGATGCTGACCGGCAGCTAGCCGGCGAGCCTGACTGGGTCGGGAGGCGCCTCGGACGCCTATCAAATCGTTCAGCGATACGAAGCAGCCGGCATTTTTACAGTGCCGGCTGTCCTGTTTTCGAGCGGCCAGCCGGGGGCTGTTCGAACTGAAAATCACGGCGTCCCGGAATGCCTCATGCAACTCATTGATTTGTTTTTTGATTTTGGTGAGCCCGCAGGATTTGCGATGACGGGCGCTTTAAAAATTAAATGTGCGATTGACGTTTTATATTATTTAATGCATATTTATTTAAATGAATGATTGGCGGAAATGATAATTCAATACGGAGGCCTGACATGACTCCTGACATCGGCTCGAAGCATCCATCCAGCGCGGACGAAGACAGACGAAAATTTCTGGCGACTTGCGGAAAATTCGCTGTCGTCACGCCGCCGGCGATAACACTGTTGTTGTCGACGTCGCTGCACTCCCAAGCCGTCGCCAAGTCCACCGGCAAGGGAAACAATGGTTATGGAAACGGCGGCGGAGACGGAAGCCCGAATGGGAAAGAGGATGGTGATCGCTGATCACAGCAAATCGCCTCACCCGGTTTCCTGACGTTCAGTGCCCGACTTAAAAGATCATCGCTGCTTATGTCGACCAGAAAGTCGATGATCTATTTAAGCACACTGCTGCACTTTAGCCTTTTGCAAGCTGGTATCGCGGCCAAGTTAAGGCCTAACGGGTCGGCTGTGCGCCGTCCTTTAAATGGCATCCAACTGTCCAAAGTGCCTTTTGCAAAGCGCGGGTGTGGCCAAGTGTGAGGCCGAGCACGGGCCGCATGTCGAGCGTTTCCTTGTTCGCGCCGGACCCGAGCATCGCGACTGGTAATGCAGCGTCAATCAAAAGGCTCACGTCGCGATCGCGATAAACGATAGAGCGCAAATCGGCGGCTTGACGCTGCATAAACCATTGCTCTTGGTGATTACCAACGCTCGGCGCGCGCTCTTCTAGACCTCGTGCGCGCGCAAGCAGTTCATCGCGCGATAGCGGACAATTTCTTTCTAGAATGTCCAACTGCGTCACGGCCAGCTTTGTTTTCTCAAGCATCGTCAGGCCCCCGCCCGTTCGATTAGGCCGGACACTAACTCCAGATCGGGATACCGCGCAACCTCAGCGAGCGAAATTGTTGCACCGCAACCAATATTCGGAATCCACTAAACGATCCTGATCAAAGACGCCGAGCGCGTGCTTAAGCGCGCATGGTCGGTGCGATGGATGATGCGACGTTGCTGGCCGGAGCCTAGTTCCTCGAAAAAACAGCAGCACCGGCCGCATGGGCGGTGTGTAATGAACGCCGCTTTGTTTATTGCCGACGTCGCTGCACTCGCAAGCCGTCGCCAAGTCCACCGGCAAGGGAAACAATGGTTATGGCAACGGCGGCGGAGACGGAAGTCCGAATGGGAAAGAGGATGGTGATCGCTGATCACAGCAAATCGCGTCACCCGATTTCCTGACGTTTAATGCCCCGACTTCATAACAGAACAAGCCTCCCGGGCGCTGTCCTACGGGAGGCTTATTCCGTTCAACGGCTCGATGCACGACCGTGAACTTGAAGCGCGCATGCACAATGCCCCGCCGCATGATGGGTTCCGAAAAGATATATGTCATTGCAGATTACGGACGAACTGACGCAGCATGGCGCGGCGGTGTCCGGCCAATCGCAGGCCTCGCTGCCGCAGGTGCTGCTGCGTGACGACAAGCCCGGCGTCGAGGAGGCGCGCGACGCCACGGATCTGCTGTGGTCCACTATCCGGGCGCGTGGCATGACGTGAAAAAGTCGCACGTGCGACTTTTCCAAAAGTCTCACGTTCCCCCTGCGCTCTTCAAGATTTCAGGTGAAAGCGTTTGTTTTTGCTTGGTGAGCCCGCAGGGATTCGAACCCTGGACCTACTGATTAAAAGTCAGTTGCTCTACCGACTGAGCTACGGGCTCGATTTCGCGTTGTGTTAGGGGTCGCTATCCGCCACGTCAATAGCCGATCGTCGACGGCATGTGTGCAGGGCCCCGTCGGACGGCAGGATTGGCGGAGGCTGGCGCGCCATGATGATGGTTTGCGCGGCCGTCACAACCCGCACATGTGAGACCCGGCGCGCGACAGGATCGGCGGATGATATACTGACGCGACTGCTTCGTTTTATCGTCAGGACGATCCCATGCCGATCATCAACCGCGTCGCCGACCTGCATCCCGAAATCACCGCCTGGCGGCACGATCTGCATGCCCATCCCGAATTGATGTACGACGTTCATCGCACCGCAGGCTACGTCGCCGGGAAATTGCGGGAATTCGGCTGCGACCACGTCGTCACCGGCCTCGGCCGGACCGGCGTCGTAGGCGTCATCCGCGGCCGCAAGGGCAGCGCCGGCGCAATTGGCCTGCGGGCGGACATGGACGCATTGCCGATCGAGGAAGCGACCAGCGTGGCGTATCGCTCGACGGTGCCGGGAAAAATGCACGCCTGCGGCCATGACGGCCATACCGCGATGCTGTTGGGCGCCGCCAAATATCTGAGCGAGACGCGCAATTTCGCCGGCGAGGCGGTCGTGATCTTCCAGCCGGCCGAGGAGGGTGGCGCCGGCGCGAAAGCCATGATCGACGACGGGCTGATGGATCGCTTCGGCATCCGTGAAATCTACGGCATGCATAATTTTCCCGGCCTGCCGACCGGAGAATTCGCGATCCGGCCGGGCCCGATCATGGCCTCGGCCGACCGGCTGACCATCGACATCGAAGGCAAGGGCGGGCACGCGGCCCGGCCGCACCGGACCGTCGATCCGGTGCTGGTGGGTGCGCAGATCATCAACCAGATCCAGTCGATCGTCGCGCGCAATGTCGATCCGTTTCAGTCCGCGGTCGTGTCGATCTGCGTTTTCCAGGCCGGGACAGCGGACAACGTCATCCCGCACACCGCGCAGTTACGCGGCACCGCGCGCAGCCTAACCGCCGAAGTGCGCGACCTTCTGGAAAAGCGGCTGCATGAGGTCGTGGAGGGCACCGCGGCCCTGCACGGCGCCACGGCGCGGCTGACATACCAGCGCGATTATCCGGTGACCCGCAACGATCCCGACGCGGCGCGGTTCGCTGCACAGATTGCCGGTGAGATCGCCGGCACCGACAAGGTCGACACCGACACCTTGCCGTCGATGGGCGGCGAGGATTTCTCGTTCATGCTCGAGGCGCGGCCGGGTGCATTCATCTTCATCGGCAATGGCGACAGCGCCGGCCTGCATCACCCGGCTTATGACTTCAACGACGCCATCATCCCGCTCGGCACGTCGTACTGGGTGCGACTGGTGGAGACGAAGCTCGCTGCATAAACCCATATCCGCGGGATTGCGCGGCAGGAAACAAACGAGCCTCATCCAGCGAAGCTGAATGAGGCTTGTCGTTGTCCGGGCAGGCACACGCCTTACGGCATGACGTCGGTGCGTTTGTCGTGCAAGACGTCCGAGGTGATCATGACCTCCGACGGCTGCGCGGCAATGGCGGTGCGGCGTCCAATGAAGGCGAGGGTGCGCGCCGACAGGTCTTCCCAGTAGAGGAAGCTGTTGGTGCGGGACTCCTCGAACAGCGCGATCAGCGCCGCCGCCGTGAAGGTGAGGCTCTGGACGAACAGCACGGCAGCGTAGATGTCGATTTCATGCACGCTGTCGAAGTTCGTGAACCAGAGAGCGCCGGCGCTCGCCATCAACAGGCCGGCGATGACCGCCTCGGGCAAAGCCGCAAACCGCTTGGCATCCGTCGCCTTGCCGCCTTTGGCCGTCCGCAGGAACGGCAGGTGATTTTTGATCAAGCCGGTCGCGACGGCACGGGCGACCGTCCATTGCAGCGACATGGCCGCGACCATGGCGCCAGCCGTCTCGCCGCCACCGATCGCAACGCGACGGCGATAGAGCAGCACGAAATGCAACGCCGAAATGCCGAACGCCACGATGATGGGAATCGTCAGGATGCGATCGGGAATGGCGATGCCGAGGAACAGGATAAACGGCACCCAGAGCAGGTTCGCCAGCACGACGGCGACGCCGAGCGTTTCCGCGCCGAGCCAGTTGAGCCAGCCGAAACTGAACTGGATGCGTTGCTGCACGCTGAGATGGCTCGCGCCCGGCAGGAAACGGCGCCAGTGCTTCTTGATGATCTGGAAGCCGCCATAGGCCCAGCGATGCCGCTGCTTGCGGTAGGCCTCGTAGCTGTCCGGCAGCAAACCGTGTCCGTAGCGGCGATCCGTATAATGGGCGTCGTAGCCCAGTTCGAGGATCGTCAGGCCGAGATCGGTGTCCTCGCAGATCGTGTCGCTGGACCAGCCGCCTGCCGCCACGAGCGCCGCGCGCCGCACCAGGCACATGGTGCCATGGACGATGATGGCGTTGCTTTCGTTGCGCTGGACCATGCCGATATCGAAGAAGCCGGCGTATTCGCCGTTCATCGCGCGATGCAGCGGACTGCGGCTGCCGTCGCGATGATCCTGCGGGGCCTGCACCAGTCCGACCTTGGGGTCGGCGAAAGTGGGCGCGAGATCCTTGAGCCAATCCGGATGCACGACGTAGTCGGCGTCGAGCACGCCGATGATCTCCGCATCCGACGCGGTCGCGTCGAGCGCAAGCCGCAACGCACCGGCCTTGAAGCCCTGCAGGTTGTCGACGCGCATGAACTTGAAGCGGTCACCGAGGGTCCGGCAATGCTCCTCGACAGGACGCCAGAAACTTTCTTCCGGCGTGTTGTTGATGATCACGATGCATTCGAAGTCGGGATATTCGAGCCGCGCGACGGAATCGATCGTCGCGATCAACATCTCCGGCGGCTCCCGATAGGCCGGGATATGGATCGACACTTTCGGCTGCACGCCAGACAGCGCCAGGGCGTGGCGACCGTCGATCAGCCGCTTCGGCCGTGTGCCGAAGACGATGGCGGTGATTTCGTCGATGCGCGAGAGGCCGATCACGATCAGCGGCAGCAGCAGGATCATGCCGAGGCCGAATTCGATCGCGGCGCCGAAGACGAAATAATGCGAACTCCAATAGGCGAATGCCGCTGCACACCACGCGCCGACAGCGTTCGCCGCCGCCGCGAGGATCACGCCTTGCGTCAGGTTCACCCGTTTCGGCAGGATCGCGAGCGAGAACAGGAGACCGGCGAGGACGGCCACGAGCCCGATCTTCCAGTAGTCGGTATTGCTGATCGGTCCGACCCAGGCGAATTTCGGCTCACGCTGGGCGTTGAACATGCCCCAATACATGCCGACGGAGCCTTCGAAGGTCTTCCACGGCTGATCGAAGGCTTCGATGATGTTGTAGTCGATCCCCATCGCGTCTGCGCGATTGACGAACTGCCGGATGACCTGCGCCTGCACTTGCGGGTCGGGCTGGGCGCCGTGGCGGTTATAGCCGGCGCTCGGCCAGCCGAACTCGGCAATGACGATGCGCTTGCCGGGGAATGTCTTGCGCAACAGATTATAGACGCGCACCGCCTGATCGACGGCTGCGGTGTCCGGAATGCCTTCCCAATAGGGCAGCACGTGCGCGGCGATGAAGTCGACGGCAGAGGCAAGCTCCGGATGTTCGATCCAGACATGCCAGATTTCGCCAGTCGTCACCGGCACGCCGGTCTCGCGCTTCACTCTCTGGATTTTCTTGATCAGCTCGGGGACCGTTTGGTCGGCACGATAGATCGTTTCGTTGCCCACCACGATCGCGTTGACGTTGCGATTCTTGCGCGCGAGATCGACGACAGAGCGAAGTTCGCGCTCGTTACGGTCGTTGTGCTTGTCGACCCAGGCGCCAGCCGTGACTTTCAGGCCGTACTCGCCTGCGATCTCGGGGACGAGTTCGCCGCCATTGGTGGAGGAGTACGTCCGAATCGCGTGCGTGTAAGGCGCGAGGACCTTCATGTCCGTGCGGATCTGCGCAGCCGTGGCCGGCGTATCCGCCGCGGTCGCATCGGCAGAATACGGCGCATACGACACGCTCGCGAGTTGTCCGCGAAAATCAGGTGCTGTCGTCTCTGTGCGGGCTAAAGCCCAGACGCACGCATGAATACTTGCAACTAATGCAACGACTGCAATAACCGACCGCATCGGGCTTACAATCACACGGGGAGTGAATACCGGAACTCGAACCCCGTCCCCTAAGGTTCGACCGAGACTGGCTTCCGCGGACACCAACCGTTTGTTGGCAAAAATGTTCGGGTGAGCGCCGCACATTAATCCACAGCGTGGTCACACGGCAAGTAGGCATGAGTCATGGCAACACCATGACACGCCACGACTTTTTTGATTTACAGATGAACGGCCGTTTATCTTGAATGGACGTTTATTTGGCGGCGGGCTGCGATGCGTCGTTTGCGCGCGCAGCCGCTGCGGGCGCCGCTTTCTGCTCCGGATCGGTCCCGTCGCCAGTTGGCCTGATCCAGCAGCTATTGACCCGGCTGGCCAGACTCTCCGGTACCTTTGGGTCGATATTGCCGTGCCGCACCACGCACCGGAACGTCGACTGAATGTGCGCACCCGGGCAGCCAAAACGATCGTAAAGATCGAGATGGCGGAATGCGGTGTCGAGATCGTCGCGCCACATCAAGCTCACGATGCGCCGGCCGAGCCAGACACATTCCGGATCACCGGCCGGACCGGAGATGAGGCGCGCAGCCTCTGCGAATTCGTCGATTTTTTTTGCGGCCGCAGCGGCGTCTTCTTTTGCCGGCTGCTTCGGCTTTTCGCCGGCTTTCGGTTCGCTGCCCTGCGCCAGAGCCATGGACCCAGCGGAAAGAAGGAACACGCCACAAATCAACGCTTTAAGACGGGAAGCTGGAACGTTTTGCATCATTCTCTTAAATCTTCCGAGGGGTGAAACCCAAACTCTTCGCATGGAGGGACAGCCCCCGAGCGCCGCGACTTGCGCATTCGATGGCGACGGCAATATGGCGATTGCGACGACACCCCGGCCGTTTCGGAAATTTACGCGATTACCCTTTTTTGTCCAGCGATCACACGTGCCGCGAGACATTGTGATTACCACCGCCGCGCCACGCGTCTCGCTTTTTCGAAGCGCGCAGCCGGGACACCGGCCGGCCGGTGTCGTTTATGCGCAGACTTTTGCGTTCAGCGGAGCTTTGCGTTCACTTGGCAATTGCCGTGGCTGCCGCTAACCCTGCTGACATCGGGCAGAGGGTTTGACGATGCGGATTCCCATAGCGCTTGCGGCGTGCGTTGCCGTCGCGATCGCCGCCATGTGGTGGGCACTCGGGCATCCGGCGCTCGTCACGCCGATGCTGACGCCATCCGGCGCATCGGCAACGCCCCCCTCCGGCTCTGCCGGAAAATTCTATTGCGTCTCCTATGCACCGTTCCGGCGCGGCCAGAGTCCGCTCGGCACAGGCGCGGCAATTACGAAGGATCAGATCGAGCAAGATATCGCCCACCTGTCGCAGCTCACCGATTGCGTACGCACCTATTCCACCGATTTCGGTCTGGAGTTCGTGCCGGAGATCGCCCGCAAGCATGACATGCAGGTGATCCAGGGGATTTGGCTGTCGCCCGACGCGGCGAAAAACAAAGTGCAGATCGAAACGGGTGTTCGTCTTGCCAATGATTACCCGGGCACGGTTCGTGCCGTGGTCGTCGGGAACGAAGTGCTGCTGCGCGGCGACATGGCGGCGCCGGCTTTGATCAAAACCATCGCCGAGGTCAAACGACAGGTGAAAGTGCCGGTCACCTATGCCGACGTGTGGGAATACTGGCTGCGCAACCGCGACATCGCCAGCGTCACCGACTTCGTTACCGTTCACATCCTGCCGTACTGGGAAGATTTCCCGATCCCCGCCGCCGACGCTGCCGCGCATGTGGACTCGATCCACGCGCGCGTCGTCGCAGCATTCCCCGGCAAGGACATCCTGATCGGCGAGACCGGCTGGCCGAGCGCCGGCCGCATGCGCGAGGGCGCGCTCCCGTCGCCCTCCAATCAAGCCCGGGTCATTGAGGAAGCGACGGCGCTGGCGCGCAAGGGAAACTACCACGCCAATATCATCGAGGCGTTCGACCAGCCGTGGAAGCGCAACCTTGAAGGCACCGTCGGCGGCCATTGGGGGTTGTTCGATGCCGATACACGGCTGCCGAAATTCTTGCCCGGCGCGCCTGTATCCGATCATCCGGGCTGGTTGTGGCAGGCCGCCTGCGGCATCGTTCTGGCGCTGGTCGTCTTTGCTGGCGCGGCGAGCGAAAAGCGGCGCCGGACGCCGCTTGCGACCGCGACATGGCTGCGGGTGACAGCGATTGCCCTGGCCGCCGGCGCGTTGATCGGCTGGGTCATGGAAAAGGCGATGCTGGAAAGTTTCGGCTATGCCGGCACCATTCGCTCGGCTTTGCTGGTCGTGATCGCGGCGACGACCCCGCTGCTGGCGAGCATGGCGCTCGGTCGCGGGACGCCGTTACCCACGCTTGCGCAGGTGCTGGGGTCGCGTGCGGAATGGCCGGAAAGCTGGCTCGGCCGTGGGCTTGGCATGGCTTTCGTTCTCATTCTCGGCGTGGCGCTCTGCGAAGCGCTCGGCCTCGTTTTCAATCCGCGCTATCACGACTTCGCTTTTGCGGCGATGACGGTTGCCACTGTCGCGTTGTCGGCCCTGACGATCGACCGTCGCGGTGCGGGTCCGCGCGGCATGGCTGAAATGGTCGCGGCCGCCGTCATCGCCTTGTCGGTCGTTTACATTCTTTTCAACGAGGGATTTTTGAACTGGCAGTCGCTCTGGCTCTGCGCTGCCCTGGCCGGCTTTATCGTCGTGCTGATACGGGGGCCGGCCGCGCCAGACTCAGGATCAAAAGCGTGACGGCGACAGCCGACATATCCGTATTGTAGAGCACCAGACCGAGACCCGCCGCCGCAAGACTGATGCAGACAAGGCCGAAAGTCGGCCGTAGCAGATTGAGTGCAGCCGCGCCCAGGGCGACCCAGCCGAAAAAGGACTCGTTGAAAAGCACCATGGCGATGTGGCGCGACCAGCACAGCCAGGTCTTCAGGCCCCCTTCGCACGCGCTGGCGACGGTCTGCTGCTCGATCGCCATGTAACGCAAATAGAGCGCGTAGCCGACGGTCGAGAATGCGATCGTCAAAAGACAATGGATCTGGAACGGCGTGAGGCGGAAGCGCGGGCGCATGGCGGCGACTCTGGCATGCTGAACCGTCGCCGGTCCAGCGCAGATGGCGAGGTCTTATCGGGAGGTCAGGCGTTGCCCGTCATAGAGGACCATGTCGCACGAGACGCCGGCCACGCCCAGCGAGGCGCACAGACGCGTGGCCGCGCGCTCATCTTCGACCGGACCCGCTACCAGCCGCAGTTCATTTTTCCCATCCCTGGTCGCGTGCACCGAGACGATGGGTTCGACATCCGCCAACAGTGGATTGAAGCGCGTGCGCATGGTGCTCCACAGATGCCGCACGCCGGACAAGGTTTGCGCCGAACCGAGGTCGACGCCGAATTGCGCGACGGCGACAGGTTCGGTTCTACCGGCCGGCGGGGATTTGCTGGCAACTTGGGGCGCAGCTTCAGCGGCCACACTCGCGATTTTCGCCGGCGGCGGCCGGCGGATGGAGCCCGTGATGTCGTCGAGGCTGCGCTCCAGCGTTCCGACGCGCGTGGCCAGTTGATCGCGGTCGACGGCGAGACGCCGCATGGCCTCGGCGATCTCGCGGTCGTTTTCGACGGATTGGATCGCGTGCGGCGGCGGGGCCGTAATAGCCACCCGGGTTGCGGCCAGCGGACGCGTGAAGGTGTCGAGGGCCTGATCGATACGGATCGCGCCGCTGGGCGTATTGGCGACGAGAAGCGTCGCCATGACGGCGACCGCGGCGCAGGCGGCCCATCCGGCCGTGCGCTCGACCAGCCCGGACGGCTGGTCGGGTTCCGGCTCTTCATCGATCAGTCTTTCATGCGCGCGCATCGAGATCCTTGATTGCGGCTCCTGGTGACGGCTTTCTTTGGCGAATCGTCGAAAAAGCATACCAGAACTGGTAATCCGACGCCGTCGAGGTTTGGCGGCAGGTATCGATTGGGTGGCTTTTCCAACGGCCTCAGGGCCGCTATGACGCAGTATCGAGATAAGGAACCGCCTATGACCAACGCCACCGGCCGCACATGCCTGTCCGTTATCCTCGCCGCAGGCGAAGGCACGCGCATGCGCTCGCGCCTGCCAAAAGTGCTGCACACGGTGGCCGGGCGAACGCTGCTCGCCCATGTGCTGCACGCCATTGGCGATGCGGGCAGCACGGCCTGCGCCGTGGTGATCGGTCCCGACCGGCCGGATGTGGCGGCGGACGCAGTCCGCGTCGCGCCAAAAGCGGAAATTTTCGTTCAGGACGACCGGCGCGGCACCGCGCACGCCGTGCTGGCGGCACGGGAAGCGATCAAACGCGGTTACGACGACGTCGTCGTCGCGTTTGGCGACACGCCGCTGATTACCGCCGAGACGCTGCAGCGCATGCGCGCGGGCCTCGCCGAAGGCGCGGCCGTCGTCGTACTCGGCTTCCGCCCTGACGATCCGTCCGGTTATGGCCGCCTGTTGATGGAGGGGGCACAACTCGTCGGCATCCGCGAAGAGCGCGATGCGTCCGACGCCGAGCGCGGCATTCCTCTGACCAATGCCGGGTTGATGGCGATCGATGGCCGAAAGGCGCTGACGCTGCTCGAACAGATCGACGACGCCAATGCCAAGCGCGAATTCTACCTGACCGACATCGTCGCGGTGGCGCGCGCGGCCGGCCTCTCGGCTGTTGTGATCGAGGCCGGCGAAGAAGAAGTGCTCGGCATCAACACCAAGGCACAGCTTGCCGATGCCGAAACGGCGATGCAGAAGCGGCTGCGCGGCACGGCGATGGCGCAGGGCGTCACGATGACAGCGCCGGAGACGGTTTTCCTGTCGGCCGACACCACATTGGCCGCCGATGTCACGGTCGAACCCTTCGTCGTGTTCGGTCCGGGCGTGACGGTGGGCGAAAGCGCGACGATCCGCTCGTTTTCGCACCTCGATGGCGCGAGCGTCGGAGCAGGGGCCATCGTCGGTCCCTATGCGCGGCTGCGGCCGGGCGCGCAACTCGGCGAGGGCGTGCATATCGGCAACTTCGTCGAAATCAAGCAGGCCGACATCGGCAAGGGCGCGAAGGCCAACCACCTCTCTTATATCGGCGACGCCAGCGTCGGCGCCGGCGCCAATGTCGGAGCCGGAACGATCACCTGCAATTATGACGGCGGCGCCAAGCATCGCACCACGATCGGGGCCCGCGCCTTCATCGGTTCGAATTCGGCGCTCGTCGCGCCGGTCAAGGTGGGCGACGGCGCCTATATCGGGTCAGGATCGGTTATAACCGATGACGTTCCCGCCGATGCTCTCGCGATCGGACGCGGACGGCAGGTTGTTAAGGAAGGATGGGCAAAGCGGTTGCCTTCGAAGGGCGACAAGGGCCACAAATAGCGGCCGGCCGCGTTTACCACGATTGCGTCCAAAAGATATATCCAACAGACGCATGAGACCCGTTTGCCAAAACCCATTGCAACACGATCTGTTGCAATGTTGTGAAACGGGAATTGATTGTCACGCAGGGCTTGCCGTCTCTTACATGCTTTTGGGATTGCGGGTGAGGGGATCGATTATTCGATGTGTGGAATTGTCGGAATACTTGGCAAAGGTCCGGTTGCGGAAGAGCTTGTCGATGCGTTGAAGCGTCTGGAATATCGCGGCTACGATTCCGCTGGTGTCGCGACGCTCGAGACAGGACAGATCACGCGGCGGCGCGCCGAGGGCAAGCTCAAGAACCTCGAAAAGAAATTGCGCGAAGAGCCGTTGGCAGGACAAAGCGGCATCGGCCACACGCGCTGGGCCACCCATGGCCGGCCGACCGAAACCAATGCGCACCCGCATGCGACGGAACGCGTCGCCGTCGTCCATAACGGCATCATCGAGAATTTTCGCGAACTGCGCGAACAGTTGGAACGCGATGGCGCGACATTCACGTCGCAGACCGACACCGAAGTCGTGGCGCATCTGGTCGACGAGGAATTGCGCAAGGGCCGCACGCCGGCCGAGGCCGTCGGCGCGGCGCTGCCGCGATTGCGCGGCGCCTTTGCGCTGGCCTTCATCTTTTCCGGCCATGACAATCTGATGATTGGCGCGCGCAAGGGCTCGCCGCTCGCGCTGGGTTATGGCGACGGCGAAGTCTATCTCGGCTCGGACGCGATCGCGTTGGCATCGCTGACCGACCGCGTCAGCTATCTCGAAGACGGCGACTGGGCGGTGCTGACGCGCGAAGTGGTCCAGGTGCTCGACGTCGACGGCCGCAGCGTCAACCGGCCGACGATCCGCTCAGCCGCGTCGGCGATGCTGGTCGACAAGGGCAATCATCGTCACTTCATGGCAAAGGAGATCCACGAACAGCCGGAAGTCGTCGGCCATACGCTGGCGCATTACATCGACATGGCCGCGGAAACCGTGTGCCTGCCGAAATTGCCGTTCGAACTCGCCAAGGTGAAGCGCGTCACGATCTCGGCCTGCGGCACGGCGTATTACGCCGGCCTGATCGGCAAATACTGGTTCGAGCGTTACGCGCGTCTCCCGGTCGATATCGACATCGCGTCCGAGTATCGCTACCGCGAAGCGCCGCTCGACGAAGGTGGCCTTGCGATCTTCGTGTCGCAATCCGGCGAGACGGCGGATACGCTCGCGTCGCTGCGCTACGCGCGCGCAAACAAGCAGTCCGTCGCAGCAATCGTCAATGTCCCGACCTCGACCATCGCGCGCGAAAGCGACATCGTCCTGCCCACGCTCGCCGGACCCGAGATCGGTGTTGCCTCGACCAAGGCTTTCACCTGCCAGCTTGCGGCGCTTGCGTGCTTTGCCATCGCCGCCGGTCGCGCACGCGGCGTGCTGTCCGCCGACGAAGAACGCGCGCTGGTGCGCTCGCTGATTGAAGTTCCGCGACATCTCGCCGCGGCGCTGCTGCACGAAGAAGCGCTTGAGCAGATCGCCCGCGATCTCGCGAAAAGTCGTGACGTGCTGTACCTGGGCCGCGGCACCAGTTTTCCGCTGGCGCTCGAAGGCGCGCTCAAGCTCAAGGAAATCTCCTATATCCACGCCGAAGGTTATGCGGCGGGCGAGTTGAAGCACGGACCGATCGCGCTTATCGACGAGACCATGCCGGTCATCGTCATCGCGCCGCATGACGCGGTTTTCGAGAAAACCGTGTCGAACATGCAGGAGGTTGCCGCGCGCGGCGGCTATATCATCCTGATGAGCAACGAGACAGGCGTGCAGGAAGCGGCAGTGGAGACCGGCGCATCGATCATCCTTCCGGACGTGCCCGACCTGGTGACGCCGCTGGTGTATGCGGTGCCCGTACAACTTTTGGCGTATCACACAGCCGTCGCCATGGGCACTGACGTCGATCAGCCGCGCAATCTGGCGAAATCCGTCACAGTCGAATAAAAGATCAGATGCAGCGCAACCTGCGCCGGCATGCCGCCGCGCAGGCGCGACGCCGCTGCCTTAATTATTTGCGCGTCTCTGTCGCAAACGAATACACATTTTTGCGAAATACGCGTTGAAAGCGAGCAGCGACGTCATGGTTACCGAAGATCACCCGCCGCGTCCGACACCAGAGCAACTCGCTGCGATGGCGGCTGCCGCTGCACCCGTCGTGCATGTCAGTTTTGGCGCGCGCCTGCGCACCTACTTCCTCACCGGGCTGATCCTCACAGGGCCGGTCGCGATCACGGCTTATCTCACCTGGTCGTTCATCACCTGGGTCGATAATCTCGTCCGCCCGTTCATCCCCGATGCGTTTCTGCCCGAGACCTATCTGCCGTTCTACCTGCCGGGCTACGGCCTGATCATCGTTTTCGTGGCACTGACGTTTCTCGGTTTCATCACCGCGAACCTGATCGGACGCACACTGGTCGAACTCGGCGAAAAGGTTTTGAGCCGCATGCCTGTCGTGCGGCCGATCTACAAGAGCCTGAAGCAGATTTTCCAGACAGTGTTTTCGCAAAGCGGATCGAGCTTCCGCAAGGTCGGGCTCGTGGAGTTTCCGTCGCCGGGCATGTGGTCGATGGTGTTCCTGTCGCAGCCGCCGTCGAACGACGTCGCCGCGCGCCTGCCGGACCCGGAAGACTATGTCTCGGTATTCCTGCCGTGTACGCCGAATCCGACGACGGGTTTTTTCTTCTACGTGAAGCGCAGCAGCATCATCGACATCGACATTGCGGTCGAGGACGCTGCCACCCTGATCATTTCCGGCGGCATGATCCAGCCGAACGCAATCAAGCGCGACGACGTGGTCGCGTTGCTTCCCGAGAAGGTGACATAATTCAACCGGCGCGCAGCAGCCGGATCGCGTCGTCCTTGCCGAACAGATAGAGCAGGTCGCGCAGCGCTTTTCCGCGCGCCGTCTCAAGGGCGGGATCGCGCTGCATCTGCAAGGCCGCGTCGTCGCGGGCGGCGGCGAGATATTTGCTATGCACCTCCATGCGGGCAACCCGGAAGCCGGGCATGCCGCTCTGGCGCGTGCCCAGAACGTCGCCTTCGCCGCGCAGGCGCAAATCCTCTTCCGCGATCCGGAATCCGTCCTGCGTTTCGCGCAGGATGGCGAGGCGCGCCTTGGCCGTTTCGCCGAGTGGCGCACGATAGAGCAGCAGGCATGTCGACTGCTCGCTGCCGCGCCCGACGCGCCCACGCAACTGATGCAATTGCGCAAGACCAAAACGCTCGGCCTGCTCGATCACCATCACGGAGGCTTCCGGCACGTCGACGCCGACTTCGATCACCGTGGTGGCGACGAGGATTTGCGTCTCGCCGGCTGCGAACGCCTGCATCGCGCGATCCTTCTCGGCCGCCTTCAGGCGCCCGTGCACCAGCCCGACCGTTGTGCCGAAACGGCTGCGGAGCGCCGCATAGCGTTCTTCCGCGTTGGCGAGATCGACAACCTCGGATTCCTCGACCAGCGGGCACACCCAATACACGCGCCGTCCGTCGCTGACGGCGCGGCCGATCGCGGCGATCACATCTTCGAGGCGCGTGAGGTCGATGGAGCGCGTATCGATCGGCAGGCGGCCGGCTGGTTTTTCGCGCAGTTCTGACAGGTCCATGTCGCCAAAATAGCTCAGCACCAGCGTCCGCGGGATCGGCGTCGCGGTGAGCACCAGCACATCGACGGATTCACCCTTCTGCGCTAGCGCCAGCCGCTGATGCACCCCGAAGCGGTGCTGTTCATCGACGATGGCGAGCGCAAGATCGTGAAACACGACATCGTCCTGGAACAGCGCGTGGGTGCCGACGACGATGTCGATCTCACCTGTCGCAAGCCGATCGAGTATCGCCGCGCGGTCCTTGCCGCGTTCGCGGCCGGTGAGCAGGGCGACGCGCAGGCCTGCGGCTTCGGCGATGTTTTTGATCGAAGCGTAATGCTGCCGTGTCAACAATTCGGTCGGCGCCATCAAAGCGGCCTGACGTTTCGCCTCGACCGCATGCGATGCGGCGAGCAACGCGACTACGGTCTTGCCCGATCCGACATCGCCCTGCAGCAGCCGCAACATCCGTTCCGGCTTTCCGAGATCGTCGCGGATTTCGCGTACGGCGCGGACCTGTGACGGCGTCAGCGAATAGGGCAGGACATCGATGATGCGTTTTTCCAGCACGCCATGGCCGACGCTGGCGCGGCCGCGCGGGCGGCGCAGATGCGCACGCACGAGCGCCAGCGCGAGTTGCCCGGCCAAAAATTCGTCGTAGGCCAGCCGCGACCACGCCTTGCCCTCCGGCACAGCATCGCTTTCCTCGCGCGGACGATGAACGCCCCGCACAGCGTCAGCAAACGAGGGAAAGTCCGCCTTCGCGCGCCAGCTTGCATCCTGCCATTCTGCAAGGTCGGGAAGGCGCGCGAGCGCACCCTCCATCGCCTTGCGCAAATGGCCCGCGCCAAGCCCTTCGGTCAGTGGATAGACCGGTTCGATCAGCGGCAGCGACGCGAGGTTGGCTTCATCGACGACGCGATCGGGATGCACCATCTGCAGCATCCCGTCGTAAAGCTCGGCGGTGCCGGACACATAACGCCGCGCGCCCTCGGGCAGGAGTTTGTCGAGATAGTCCTTGCGGCCGTTGAAATAGGTCAGCGTGATGTCGCCGGTCTCGTCATGCGCCTGGATGCGGTAGGGCGCGCGGCCGCGCCGCCCGGGCGGAGGCGGCCGGTGCGCGTCGATGGTGACCGCGACCGTGACGACCGTCCCCGGTACCACCTCGTTCAGTTTTGGCCGCGCGCGCCGATCGATGGTTCCAGACGGCATATGCAGCAGCACGTCGATGACGCGCGGCGTTTCTTCGCCGCGGCCGAGCAGACGGCGGTACAACGCCTCCAGTTTCGCGCCCACGCCCGACAGGCTGGTGAGCGCCGCAAACAGGGGATTGAGATGGTTCGGTCGCATGCGATTGAGTCGTTCGCCCGTTCACACCCTGCATAGCGCGGCTTTTGACGCA
Organism: Xanthobacteraceae bacterium; assembly: GCA_035494115.1. Lineage (GTDB taxonomy): Bacteria > Pseudomonadota > Alphaproteobacteria > Rhizobiales > Xanthobacteraceae > DATJHH01. Next base: position 35,157 of record DATJHH010000022.1, on the reverse strand, counting down.
TCGGAACCATGTCCGCACCGCTGCTGACAGGGCGGCACGATCCGGCTATAGGTCCTCGCCCGGCCGCGTCCGGGCTTTTGGCGTTGGAATTTTGGCGAAGAGTACCACTTCATGACAGGCAAATTCTTATGACCGGAATGGGCCGCAGCAGCGAGGGTCTGGACGAACGCCGGCGGCGGCTCCTGTTCCGCGCCTGGCACCGTGGCATCCGCGAAATGGACCTCATCATGGGGCGTTTCGCCGACAGCCATATCGCGCAACTCGACGCCGACGACCTGACGCAGTTCGAACATCTGACAGAATTGCAGGATGTCGATGTCCTGTCCTGGATCACCGGCGAATGTCCGGTACCGCACGAATACGACACGCCGCTGTTTTGGCAGATGCGTGATTTCCACTGGAATCTGAAATCGGACGCATGAAAGCTTCACCGAAATCGCCCGCGGACGGTCTCGTTCCCGGCGAGCCGCTTATTCTCGCTCAAGTCGCCGAAGGTGCCGAAGGTCTGGTGGTCGCCGATCTCGCGCGCGCGCTGGCGGGGCGCGTCAAGCAGAGCGGGCCGAGCCTTGTCGTTGTCTGTCGCGATGGTCCGCGCATGGCGGCACTGGCGCGGGCGCTGACGTTCTTCGCGCCCGAGATCGACATGCTGCAATTCCCTGCGTGGGACTGCCAGCCATACGACCGCATGTCGCCGCATGCCGCCATCGTCGCACAGCGGATGACGACGCTGGCGCGCCTCGCGCGCATGAAAGGTACCGAGAAGCCGCTGATCGTGCTGACGACGGTCAATGCCGCGCTCCAGCGTGTGCCGGCGCGTGACCTCTTGATGCGCGAGTCGCTATCGGTTGCGCCCGGCAACATGCTGAGCATGGATGGCGTGATCCGCTGGCTCGAACTCAACGGATTCGAGCGCGCCTCGACGGTGCGTGAGCAGGGCGACTATGCGGTGCGCGGCGGCATCGTTGACCTGTTCGCGCCGGGCATGGACATGCCGGTGCGTTTCGACTTTTTTGGCGACACACTGGAATCGATCCGCACCTTCGATCCTGAAAACCAGCGCAGCGAAGACACCCTGCGCGGGCTCGATCTCGTGCCCGTCGCGGAATTCCAGCTTACGACCGAAAGCATCCGCCGCTTCCGGCTCGGCTATATCGCGGCGTTCGGTGCGGCGCCGCCCGACGACATGCTCTATGAGGCGGTGAGCGAAGGCCGCAAGCATCCTGGCATGGAGCACTGGCTGCCGCTGTTCCACGACAAGATGGAAACGCTGTTCGATTTCATGGGCGCGACGCCATTCATCTTCGATGCGCTGGTGGACGAAGCGGTCGCCGAACGGCTGACGCAGATCAAGGATTATTTTGACGCGCGTCACGACGCGAAAAGCTCAGGCCTCGGCCCGCTGTACAATCCATTGCCGCCTGACGGGCTGTATCTGACCGATAGCGAATGGCGCGAACGTCTCGGCACGCATGCCATCGCCAAGCTGACGCCGTTCGCCGTGCCGGACGGCAGCGCCCGCATTTACGACGCCGGCATCCGGCAGGGCCACAATTTCGCGGCTGAACGCGCCGACACCAGCGGCAATGTGTTCGAGGCCGTGCGCGATCACGTCTACCGCCTGCAGACGGCCGGCAAACGCGTGATCTTTGCATTGTGGAGCGCGGGCTCGCGCGACCGCATGCAGCACGTGCTCACCGACCACAAACTCGTCAATCTGGTGAACGTTACCTCGTGGCAGGATGCGCTGGCGCGGTCGCGGCCGGAGATCGCGCTGGCCGAACTCGGCATCGAGTCCGGCTTCGAGACGGCAGACGCCGCCGTCATCAGCGAGCAGGACATTCTCGGCGACCGGCTGGTGCGGCCACGCCGTGCGCAAAAGCGCGCGGACAATTTCATTTCCGAGATCACGAGCTTGTCGGCTGGCGATCTCGTCGTGCATGTCGATCACGGTATCGGGCGTTTCATCGGCCTCAAGGCGATCGAAGCGGCCGGCGCGCCGCATGACTGCCTCGAACTGCATTACGCCGGCGGCGACAAGCTGTTCCTGCCGGTCGAGAACATCGAACTGCTATCGCGTTACGGCTCGGACGAAGCCGGCGCCGAACTCGATCGCCTCGGCGGCAGCGGATGGCAGAACCGCAAGGCGCGGATGAAGCAGCGCATCCGCGAAATCGCGGGTGAACTGATCAAGATCGCAGCCGAGCGGCAGTTGCGCGAAGCGCCGCGCTTTACCGTCGGCAGCGGCATCTATGACGAATTCTGTGCCGGGTTTCCCTACGACGAAACGGAAGACCAGCAGACCTCCATCGATGCCGTGTTGGACGATCTCGCCGCCGGCCGGCCGATGGATCGGCTGGTCTGCGGCGACGTGGGTTTCGGCAAGACCGAAGTGGCGTTGCGCGCGGCCTTCGCCGTGGCCATGGGCGGCAGGCAGGTCGCCGTCATCGCGCCGACGACGCTGCTCGTGCGCCAGCATGCAAAAACGTTCGGCGAACGATTCCGCAGCCTGCCGGTGCAGGTCGGCCACGCCTCGCGGCTCGTGAACAGCAAGGACCTGGCGCAGACCAAGAAGGCGATGGCCGACGGCAACATGGACATCGTGGTCGGCACCCACGCGTTGCTGGGCAAGTCGATCCGCTTCAAGGATCTCGGCCTCGTGATCGTCGACGAGGAGCAGCACTTTGGCGTCTCGCACAAGGAACGGCTGAAGCAATTGCGCGCCGAAGTGCATGTGCTGACGCTGACGGCGACGCCAATCCCGCGTACGCTGCAACTGGCGCTCACCGGCGTGCGCGACCTTTCGATCATCGCGTCGCCGCCGGTCGATCGCCTCGCGGTGCGCACATTCGTCGCGCCGTTCGATCCGCTGGTCGTGCGCGAGGCGATTCTGCGCGAGCGCTATCGCGGCGGGCAGGTGTTTTACGTGTGCCCGCGCATCGAGGATTTGGCGTCGACGAAGGAATTCCTCGACAAGCATGTGCCGGAAGCGCGCGTGACCGTCGCGCATGGGCAAATGCCGCCGACGGCGCTCGAAGACATCATGACGGCCTTCTACGACGGCAAATACGATGTACTTCTCTCGACGACCATCGTCGAATCCGGCCTCGACATTCCGCGCGCCAATACGCTGATCGTGCATCGCGCCGACATGTTCGGCCTCGCGCAGCTTTATCAGTTGCGCGGCCGTGTCGGCCGTTCGAAGGTGCGCGCCTATGCGCTGCTGACGCTGCCGCCGGAACGCAAGATCACACCGGCCGCCGAGCGCCGCCTCAAGGTGTTGCAGTCGCTCGATACGCTCGGCGCGGGTTTTCAGCTTGCCTCGCACGACCTCGACATCCGTGGTGCAGGCAACCTGCTCGGTGACGAGCAGTCCGGCCACATCAAGGAAGTCGGTTTTGAACTTTACCAGCAGATGCTGGAGGAGGCCGTCGAAAGCCTCAAGGCCGGAATTTCCGGGCCCGTCTCCGACCGCTGGTCGCCGCAGATCACCATCGGCACGCCCGTACTCATTCCAGAGGATTACGTGGCCGACCTCGCGGTGCGGCTCGCGCTCTATCGCCGTCTTGCCGATCTCGAAGACGAGCAGGACATCGACTCCTTCGCCGCCGAACTCGTCGATCGCTTCGGCACGATGCCGGAAGAGGTGCAGCATCTTCTCAAGATCATGGCGATCAAGGGCCTGTGCCGCCGCGCCAATATCGAGAAGGTCGATGCCGGTCCAAAGGGTCTGGTGCTCAGCTTCCGCGACAACAGCTTTTCCAATCCGGACGGACTCGTTCGCTTCATCCACGCGCAGGGACCGGCGGCGCGCGTGCGGCCGGACATGAAGGTCGTGTTCTTCGAGGATTGGGAAGAGTCCGAAGCGCGCCTGAAAGGCACAGCGGACGTGTTGCGGCAACTCACGCAGATTGCCGAGGGCATCGTCCCGAAAAGCGCGGAGCGAATCCCGGCAAAGACCACGCTCATGCCCAAAAATAAACGGAGAGGCTGATCGCGCGCGGTCGGGCTTCTTATTGCATTTCGAGAAGTTCGCGCATTTTTTCGGGATCGGTGAGCGCAAGCTTTGCGCGTGCGATCACCTGCGAGAGAAGCTCCGGCGGCTGCGCACCGGAAACCGCAAAAAGCCCGCCGATGATGAAATGCGGCACGCCCTGCACGCCGGCGGCTTTCGCCTGCTCAGCTTCAGCCGTGACCGTATCGATATCCGTATCGGAAGCGAGGCGCTTGCGGATGGCATCGGCCGCAAGTCCGCAATCGGCGGCGGCCTGCACCAGCACATCGGCATCGTTGAGGTTCGCGCCTTGCGTGAAATAGAGGTCCATCAGCCGCTGCTTCATCGCAGGCGCAGCGTCGATCTCGCGCGCCCAATGGATCAGGCGATGGCTGTCGAGCGTATTTGGCTGCCAGGTGAGCCGATCGACGGCGTAATCCAGACCTTCTGCCGCAGCCGCAGCACCGACGCGCTTTGCGATGTCCTTATATCCTGCGACGGAGCCGAATTTCGCAGTCAGATACTCCGCGCGCGGCAGACCCTGACGGGGAATCCAGTCGTTGAGAAAATAAGGATGATAGCGGACATCGACCGTGATCTCCGGAACCGACGCGATGGCTTTTTCCAAGCGCCGCTTGCCGATGAAACACCACGGGCAGACGACGTCCGAGACGACGTCGATCGTGAGGGGCGCATTGTCGGGAGACGGATCGGTAGCGGGAATTTGTGACATGCGGACCATGTGGCGGGTGATTTCCCGCCGCGCAAGGTCCGCATCTGCGATAGAAGATTTTCCGTCACCTCTCCCATGGGGAGAGGTCGGATTGCGTAGCAATCCGGGTGAGGGGATAGGACCTATCGCGAGTCTGAGAGCCCCTCACCCCAACCCTCTCCCCGGCGGGGAGAGGGAGTATATTGGGCGGGCGACCGTTTCAATCAAAGAAAACTCAGTTAAACCGCCTCCGCGGCCATCGGCAGCAGCGCGCCTGTGCGGCGCGTCAGGCTCTCCAGCGTATCGGTGGATTTGAGCGAGGCGAGCGTCACGTTCACCTCGATCCTGCGCTTTTCGTGATCAGCCGTCAGCATCGTGTGCCTGAGCACACTGGCGATGCGGCGCGCGATGAGATGCGCCGCACGCAGATCGGTATCGGTAAAGACGCAGAGGATCGAACCGTCTTCATCCTGCCAGGCGAAATCGACCTGCCGCACGACCTGCGCCACGAGACGCGCGGTGTCGATGCAGACGCGGCGGTCTTCTGAATTGCCAAACGAGAAGCGGGCGAGCGCCAGCGCGCAGCCGCGCTTGCGCGAATCCGCGACGGCGCGTTCGAGATCGCACCAGAAGGCGCGGGTGGTCAGCAGGCCGCTGTTCGGATCGGTCACGCCTTCGGACTCGAGCGAGGTCAGCATGCGCCGCAGGCGGCCGTGGAAGGCATGCAGCCGCACCATCGGCGTCATCCACGTGATGCATTCGTCCGGCGTGCCGTTGAGGCATTCGAGATTGGGCAGCGAATGGGCGAATGAAGCGGCAAGATCGGCCGAGCCACGATGCAGCGTCACCGGCAGGTCGTGGAAGCGCGCGTTTTCAGCCAGCACGGTCAGCAGTGCCTCGACGGCGCGAGGACCAAAGCCTTCGCCGATGACGAGGCCGTTGACGTCGCGCGAATTGAGGAAGCGCGCCGCCGTCTCGATACTCAGCGCACCGATCAGACCGAATCGCTCGCCGATGGCGGTGGAGAGTTCCGGATAAGACGAGCCGCGGCCAGTGACGAGAAGGGTTGCTTCGTCCGCCGCATCGCTGGTCGCCATCTCCGGCATCGTCTTGCCGTCAATACGGGCCTGCTCCATGCGCCGCAGAACGGTCGCGTGGAAGGTGCGCACGCGCATGGCAGCGCGCAGCCGCCCCACGATGCGGTCGGTATGGCCATCGGCATCGACCGGCAGGGCGTCAGGAAGCGCGGGCGCGGCGTCGCGGCGGGCGAGGCCGATCATCGGAATGAACGGATTGGTTCGCGTGCTGGTGTGCCGTCCGAGCGTTTCGACAGCTTTTGGGCTCGCCGCCGGGCCGGGATCGGCCAACACGATCGCAGTGGGCTGAACCGCAAGGAAAGCGGCAGGCAGCCCGGACCATGGCGTCTCGACGACGGGAAAGGCCCCGGCCGCGCGCAACGCATCGACAAGCGGCGCCGCGTCATTCTCGGTGACGACAACCATGGGACCTTGAAGGGACATTGGATACTCGGGCTACGTGAACACCCGAGCTATAGACTGAGCCCGCTTAACGCCCGGTCAACGCTGTTGGCGAAAGTGTGGGGTCGGCATCAAGGCTTGTGGCCGGTGGGGCGGACGGTTCGCCCATTGGGTGATCGCGAAAGGCCTCGACGAGAAGCGGATTTGTGCCGCGTTCGATCAGCATTTCACGCACCAGTGCGGGATGCAGGCTTTGTCCGGCCGGCCTTTGCCCGAGCAAATCGTCCGGCGCGCTGGTAAATGTCGCGCCGAGATGCGTTTCCCCGGCCAGACCATCGAGTTCGGCCGTCTGGAATGCGTATCCACCAACGGCGATCATGCCCGGCCGCCCGCCCGTGACAATGAGGCTGCCGCTTTCAGCAGCGACGCGGCCAGGGAAGCCGGTATCGACAATGGTGCTGGATTCATCTGTCGTCCATTGGTCCGGCGGCATCGCGATACGGGCCACCATCGCCCCGGACAGCGCGATCGTGCCGGTTTCGGTGAGAGTCACCTGGACAAGCTGTTCCGCAGAGGGGGAGGAGGACACCGCAATGGCTCCCGGCAGTCCCGATGGCAGGCGCTGCACCGGCACGAAGCCGGTTTCGCCAAAGCTCAAAACGTCGATCAACTTCGGAAGGGTGTCGGGCCAGACCGTGCTCGTGGCATGGCGTTCCGGTGCGCGCCATAGGCCAAGGACTGTTGCTGACGGTGCGGTTGCCAACACGTCCGCAAGAGGCGCGAGTGCAGGGCCGGGAAGGACCACGCAATCCATCGCGCGTTCGCGCAATTGGCCAGCAAAAATTTCAGCGTCGAACGGACAATGCAGCGACAGCGTGCCGCCGGTCAGCAGCCAGGGCAGAAGCGTCAAGCAAAAACCTGCAAATGACGAGAGCGGCAGCGGCGACAGGATCGCCGCGCCGGCTGGAAGATTTGCGGCAGCACAAACCGCCTGTCCGCCCGCCAGCACCTGCCGGTGATTGCGCGTGACCGCAACAGGACCGCTGGCCGCATCGCCCCATGCCGTATCGAACGTGATGACAGCCGGTTCGGCGCAGCCATCGGGACCGTCTTCCGGCAGCGGCGCGGCGGCGAGATCACCATCGCTTGCAATATCGAAGACGTCATCGCACGGCACGACGCCGTCCGGCACATCCTCGCCGAAGGCACAGACATAGCGCACCGTGAACAACTCGGCGGCGGCCGTCATCGCGAGTTCGGCCGTCGCGACGTCGCCGATGCGTGTCGCGGTGACAATCGCCTTGGGTGCGAGCGGCGTGAGGGCGGCCACGATGTCGCGGCGGCGCCAAAGCTGCGGCAGCAGTGCTGCGACCATTCCCGCGCGCAGGATTCCGAGATACGCCAGGACGGATTCAACCGTATGCGGAAGCTGCACAGCGATGACCGAACCGCGACGCAATCCAAGCGCGTGCAGACGATGTGCGAAAACATCGACGATACGATCGACTTCGGCATAGGTGAGGGCGGACGGCGCGCCGCCGGTGATGCGGCCGCGATCAGGAGCATCGATCAGTGCGATCCGGTCGCCGTTTTCTTGCGCATGGCGGCGTAGCAACGCATCGATGCGCTCAGGCGCTGCACCGCTCATGGTCCGCCTCCCGCTGGCGCGCGGCGATACCAAGTCTCAGGCAGGAACCCCGACGTCGAAATTTTTGTCGGATGCGCGACCCTGTCCGACGAGGCGATCCATTGCACCGGCAGATGAAACAGCGGTACCACGTAAAATCCCGACAGCAGGATGCGATCGAGCGCGCGCACCGCCGAAACGAAGGCCGGCCGTTCGCGCGCGGCGAGCAGCGCGGCGATCATCGCATCGGCGGCTTTCGACTGAACGCCCATGTAATTGCGTGAGCCTTGCTGGCGCGCGGCGGCGCTGCTCCAGTAAAATTCCTGCTCGTTGCCGGGCGACAGCGACTCGTCCCACAGATATTCGATCATGTCGAAATCGTAGCTTTGCTTGCGCTGCTCAAACTGCACCGCATCGACCATGCGCACGGTCACGGCGATACCGGCGCGGTCGAGATCATGGGCGTAGGCAAGCGCCAGCCGCTCCTGATCGCGGCTGCGCACCAGCATTTCAAAGGTGAACGGCTTTCCGCTGTCCTTGCGCACCAGCCGCGTCCCGCGCAGCACGTAACCGGCGTCGCGAAACAACGCCAGCGCCTTGCGCAGATGACCGCGATCGCGGCCCGATCCATCGCTCTTCGGCGGCGTCCATGTCCCGGCCAGAATGTCTGGCCGCACCGCGCCGGCGAACGGCGCGAGTAATTCTTTCTCGCGGGCGTCGGCGGGATGTCCCGTGGATGCGAGTTCGGAATTGGCGAAATAACTGTCGGTGCGCGTGTAGAGATCGAAGAACAGGTTGTGATTGACCCATTCGAAATCGAACAGAAGGTTGAGCGCTTCGCGCACGCGGATGTCGGCGAACGGCGGCCGTCGCGTATTGAACACGAACGCACGCATTCCAGCGGGCAGGTCGTCCGGCATCGATTCCTTGACGATGCGGCCCGCGCGCAGCGCCGGTCCGTCATAGCCGGTCTGCCAGCGCACGGGATCCTTTTCCTCGCGCAGGTCGATCAGGCCTTTCTTGAAGGCCTCGAATTCGCTGTTGGAGTCGCGATAATAATCGAGGCGCACCTGGTCGAAATTCCACAACCCGCGATTGACCGCCTTGTCGCGCGCCCAATAGGACGGCGAGCGATCGAACGTGATGCTGCGGCCTGGCTTCACATCACCGATGACGTAAGGTCCGCTGCCCATAAAGCCGCCGAGCGTCGTTTGCTCGAATTTTTCCGGATCGATCGCATGTTGCGGCAGGACCGGCATCAGCCCGAGGATGAGCGGCAATTCGCGGTCATTGCTGCCGGTCAGGTCGAAGCGGATGGTTTTGTCATCAATAACCTCCACTTTCGCGACCTTGCTGTAATAGCTGTGCATGTTCGGCCGGCCGTGGTCGCGCAAGAGTTTCCAGGAGAACGCCACATCTTCGGCGGTGACCGGTTTGCCGTCGGAAAACGTGGCCTTCGGTTCGAGCGAGAAGGTGACGAAGCTGCGCGCCGCATCGGTTTCGACGCTGCGCGCGAGCAGGCCATAAAGCGTGAACGGCTCGTCATAGCCGCGCGCCATCAGGCTCTCGACGACGAGGCCGCGCACGGCGACTACAGGCACGCCGCTGACAATGAACGGGTTGAGGCTGTCGAACGTCCCGAGCACGGACTGGACCATGCGGCCACCCTTGGGCGCGTCGGGGTTGGCGTAGGGAAAATGCGAGAAGCCGGGCGCCAAAGCCGGCGCGCCGTGCATGGCGAGGGCCGGTGCCGCCACAGCCTGACCTGCGGTGGTGCGATTCGTCACAGCCTGATCGGCAATTGCCGGCCAAGCCGTGCCGATGATCAGGGCAAATGCCGCCGCGAGAGGGCATTGCCCCATGAAGCGTCCCGTGAAGGATCGAAAGAAGGATGATTCGCGTCTGTTCACGGGCGAAAACTAGCACACCGGCGCGCTGCCTCGGGGCGCGGCCATCCGTCCGGCGCATCTTCCCGCCTTTCACCAAACGGGCAGGAAAGCCTTTTCTCAGGCCCTTTTTCGGGCTAAGGCAGCGGGCGAAACTGTCACGCTACCGCCGTATTTAAAGTCGACACAGCCCGCGCCGGGTCAGAAAATCGCCCCCGATGCGGTGGGCCGGCGCACCCCAATAGAGGAACTCGCTTATGGATATTCGGAACGTGTCCGCGCCGGCGCGGCTGGTGCGGCTCTTGGCAGCCGCAGTTAGCATCGCGACAGTCGCGACCGTTATGGCTTCGCCAGCCGCTTTTGCGCAGCAGCACAAGCCGGCAGCGAAAACGCCAGCCAAGCCAGCGGCGCAAGCCCAGCCCGCGCAACCGGCAGCGCCCGCGAAAGAAGCGGCGAAACTGCAATTGATCTACACGCCGTGGGTCAAGGTCTGCGGCAACGATCAGCAGGACCCCACCAAGAAGACCTGCGCCGTCATGAAGGATGCGCGGCTCGAAACGAATATGATGGTGGTCCATGCCGTCATCGTCGAGCAGCAAGGGCAGGCGGAGAAGCTGCTGCGCATCACGCTGCCTTACGGCGTCAACCTGCAGGTCGGCACGCGTGTCATCCTCGACAAGGAACAGCCGCTCACGGCGCCCTATGTGACGTGCATTCCGCCGGTTGTGGCGGTCGCCGGATGCGTGGCCGACTATCACATCAACGACGACATGATCAACAAGATGAAGAAGGGCCAGACCCTTCTCGTCCAGGCAATCCATGTCAGCCAGGAGCCGATGAACCTGCCAATTCCGCTGGCTGATTTCGCCAAGGCTTATGACGGTCCGCCGATGGATCCGAAGGTCTTCGAGGAACAGCAGAAGAAATTCCAGGAGGGCTTGCAGAAGCGCGGCACCGAGTTGCAGAAGCAGGCGGAAGAAGCCCGCAAGAAGCTCGAGCAGCAGCCGAAGAAATAAGCGGCAGCCAATCAAGGAAATAAAAAAGGGCGCATCACGGTGCGCCCTTTTTGTTTAGTTCAGATTCGAAACGCGTGGCCGATAGCGTCCCGTGTCGTCGAAGTCGAAGACCTCATTGACCTGCGGGTGGCGTACGGGTTCGCCCGAGGTATCAGGCAGGAGATTCTGCTCCGATACGTAGGCGATGTATTCCGTCTCCGCGTTTTCCGCGAAGAGATGGTAGTAGGGCTGGTCCTTGCGCGGACGCCGGTCCTCGGGGATCGACAGCCACCATTCTTCCGAATTGCCGAATTCCGGATCGATGTCGAAAACGACGCCGCGGAACGGGAACAGTCGATGGCGGACGACCTCTCCGAGCATGAACTTGGCATTTCGCATCTTGGCGTGAGCCTTATCGGGTGTCTTGGTCATGGTTCTCTAGATACGAACAAATTGTGGCGGAGCCGGTGAGATATATGTCTGCCGCGATCACATTGCGCGGAAATCCAATCTGCCGAATTTTGCAATCGAATTTTGCCATGCGCGGCGGCGCAGGACAATCAGCGCCCGGAGTCATGCTCCTGCATCAAACGCGGCTGGTCGCTCCCTGGCGCAAGGCCCTCGCGCATGACGATCTGCCTTAACGGCGCGATCCGGTCGAGAGCGAGGAGGCCGACACGCCGCGCCATCTGCAACGGCAGGAAGTCGGTCAGCAGACTGCGGTTGAGCATGTCCACGGCAGTGGCGCGATTGCGCAGATCGGATTTGCGCCGCGTATCGTAGGCAGCCAACACAGCCTCGGCGCCGGGGTCGCGGCCGTCGGCCACAGCGTCACCGGCCAGTTCGGCGATCGTTGCGGCATCGCGCAGGCCGAGATTAAGCCCCTGCGCGCCGATCGGCGGCAGCACATGCGCGGCCTCGCCGACGAGCGCAATGCGGCGCGTCGCGATGCGGTCGGCGGTTTCCATCACCAGCGGGAAGACGCCGCGCGCACCGATAATGGTGAACTTGCCGAGAATGGAATGAGCGCGCTGCTCCAGGATCAGTGCCAATGCATTATCGTCGAGCGCCTGCAACGTGGCGGCATCTTTGGTGTCGGTCACATGCACCAGGCTCGATCGATCGCCGGGCAGAGGCACCAGCGTGAACGGTCCACCCGGGCGGTGGAATTCGGTCGAGACGCCATGATGCGGACGTGTGTGGGCGAGGGTGAACGTCAACGCCGTCTGCGGGTAGCGATGCTCATGCGTGGCGATGCCGGCCGCCGTACGACAAAGCGAGCGCCGGCCGTCGCAGCCGACAACGAGGCTGGCGCGGAGTGTATCGCCCAAATCCGCGGTCACGGTGACGTTATCGCGGCCGGGCACGACTGCCGTGGCGTCGGCGTCAATGCGGATGAGCCCCAACGCGCGTTCAGCCTGTGCCTCGAGCGCTGCGATCAGGGCGGGGTTGGGGATGTTCTGGCCGAACGTATCGAGCCCGATTTCGCTCGCATCGAAAGTGATCTCCGTGCCGCGAAACAGCCGTCCGGTGTCATCGACGATGCGCATCCGCTGCAACGGGGCTGCATCTGCTGCGCAGCCCTGCCAGACGCCCAGAGCCGTCAACGCATTGACCGAGCCGGACAGCAGCGCCGTGGTCCGCGCATCCTGCGACGCGCGACGGCGCGCCACGAGCGTGGTCGGCACACCCGCCGCGGCAAGCGCCAGCGCCGCTGTCAGCCCGGCGGGACCGCCTCCGACGACGATCACCGATGATGAGGCAGCCTGTACCGTCACGTGAAATCCTCTTTCGGCCCGGTTCGGGTCTGGCATTCGGACCGCCGATGAGACACAACGGCGGGATGCCACAACGCTGCATCATATAGTCATGCGAGACGCCGAGAGCCACAGCGATACCGCCTCGCAGCCGCCACCCGTGCGCGGCTTCCTGCCAGCCTTTGCCGTCCATGTCTTCACCGCGACCGGCGCGGGTTTCGGCTTCGCCGCCATGCTGGCGGCCACGCGGGGCGCGTGGGTGTGGATGTTCATCTGGCTCGGCGCGGCGCTCATCGTCGATGGCGTGGACGGCTCGCTCGCCCGCCGCTTCCGCGTGAGCGAACTGGCGCCGCGCTGGTCCGGGGCGACCCTCGACCTCGTGGTCGACTTCGTGACCTACGTTTTCGTGCCGGCCTACGCGATCACGGTCGGTGGCTTCATGCCGGACATGCTGGCCATTCCGCTCGGCGCGCTCATCGTCGTCACGGCCGCGCTCTATTTCGCGGATGGCGACATGAAGCTCGCGGGAAATTATTTTCACGGCTTTCCGACGCTTTGGAATGCGGTTGCGTTCTATCTCTTCGTCCTGCAGCCGCCGCCTTTCCTGTGCGCGGCGATTATTGTCGTCCTTGCAGCGCTGACATTCGCGCCGATCCGTTTCGTTCATCCGGTGCGCGTCGTGCGCCTGCGGCCATTGACCATCGCTGTTGTCGTCCTCTGGGCGGTGCTCGCGATTCTGGTGCTGGTGTACAATTTTGCGTGCCCCGCGTGGCTCAGCATCGGCCTGGTCGTCACGGGGATCTATCTTGTCGCGATCGGCTCCATCACCCACCTGATGCCGCCGGCTGAAAACTGAAAGGACGAAGCATGGTCTCCGCTGTCACCGTTCACAAAACCGGAGGGCCGGAGGTTTTGACCTTCGAGACCGTCGATGTGGCCAAACCCGGCCGCGGCGAAATCCGCATTCGCCAGGGCGCCTGCGGCGTCAACTTCATCGATGTCTATTTTCGCAACGGCTACTACAAGGCGCCGACAATGCCTTTCATCGCCGGCAGCGAAGGGGCCGGTGAAATCGTCGCGGTCGGCGAGGGCGTGTCCGATCTCAAGGTCGGCGATCGCGTCGGCTATGCCATGGGTCTTGGCGGCTACGCCGAGGAGCGCATTCTGGCCGCCGACCGGGCGGTGAAACTGCCCGACGCGATTTCCGACGAACAGGCCGGCGCCATGATGCTCAAGGGCATGACCGCCTGCTATCTCCTGCGCCGCACCTACAAGGTCGAGAAGGGCAACACGATCCTCGTCCATGCCGCGGCGGGTGGCGTCGGGCTGTTGCTGTGCCAATGGGCCAAACATATCGGCGCGACTGTCATCGGCACGGTGGGCTCGAAGGAGAAGGCGGAGCTTGCCCGCGCCAATGGCTGCGATCATCCGATCCTTTATCGCGATGAAGATTTTGCCGCGCGGGTGAAGGACATCACGAACGGAAAGCTGTGCCACGTGGTCTATGACGGCATCGGCAAGGCGACCTATCCGGGATCGGTGGATTGCCTGCGGCCCTTCGGCATGTTCGTCAATTTCGGCGCAGCGTCTGGTGCGATCAAGGATTTCGATCTCAACAGCCTGGCGCCGAAAGGCTCGCTGTTCGCAACGCGGCCGACGCTGGGCACGCATATCGCGAAGCGCGAGGATTTGCTGGAATTGGCGCACGGGCTGTTCGATGTAGTCGCCAGCGGCGCGGTCAAGATCGAGATCAACCAGAAATATCCGTTGAAGGATGCAGGCCAGGCGCACCGCGATCTCGAAGGCCGCAAGACGACGGGCACGACCATCCTCGTGCCGTGACGATCAGGCGACGCTTCTAAGGGCCGCCCAAAACATAATTGTCATTCCGGGATGCGCCGCTTGGCGCAGGCCCGGAATCCATACTCCCGGCGGTGGTTATGGATTCCGGGCTCGCTCACCAAGGGCTCGCGCCCCGGAATGACATCGTGGATATGATTCACATCATATCGAAATGCTTAGCCAATGACGGCGGAGATCGCGGCAAATGCTGCTTCATGGTCGCCGCCGCGGCGCATGGGGACGAACGGCAGCCCGGTGGTGAAATGCGCGATCGTCTCACACGTCTCATCAAACGGCACGGTGCTCTCCGCGCTTTCGCTAACGACGATAGCGGCAAGCTGAAGATTACGCCGTGCGATGACATGCAGCGCGGTCAGCGTGTGGCTGATGGTCCCGAGATAAGAGCCAGTGACGAGAACGATGGGGATGCGCAACGCGCTGATCCAGTCGAGCACCGTGTGCTGGCGATCGAGCGGCACCATGACACCGCCAACGCCTTCGACAATGAGAACGCCGTTGAACGCGGCCGTCACCTTCACCCGCGTGAAGGCCACCACATCCTCAAACGGCACCGTGCGGCCCTCGCGCGCCGCCGCCATGTCGGGAGAGAGCGGCGCGGCAAATCGCCATGGCGCGATGGCGCCGATGGTCTCCTCGGTCACCGGTTCGCCGAGCGCCGTCAGCAGCACGGCGGGATCGCTCTGCGCCATCGTTTGTGCGTCGAATCCGCTGACGACCGGCTTGATGATCGAGACGCGTTGCCCCTGTTCGCGAAGATGCCGCGCAAGGCCCGCCGCGACGAACGTCTTGCCGATGTCGGTGCCGGTCGCGGTGATGAACAGTGCAGCCATATGATTTTGTTTTAATCGGTCGACGGATCAGGCCGAATGCACGGCGCGGGGGATTTCGCTCGTCTGCCGTTTGAGAATACGCGTGCGGACGAGGTCGGCGAGTCGTTCGATGTCGGCTTGCGCATGGCCTGCGGTAAAGGTCAGCCGCAAACGCGCGGTGCCGGGCGGCACTGTCGGCGGGCGGATGGCAACGCCGAGAAAACCTTCGTCTTCGAGCAGTCGCGCGGCGGCCAGCGCATTCTCCGCTTCGCCGACGATGACCGGCACAATGCAGCTCTCCGCATCCGGCAATCCGACGCTGCGCGTGAACAGGCGCGCATGCGCGAGCGGTTTCGCAACGGTTTCCGGTTCGCTTTCGATGATGTCGATGGCCGCGATCGCAGCGGCCACGGTCGCCGGCGGCAGGCCGGTCGAATAGATGAAGGTGCGCGCGCGATTGCGGATGAGGTCGATCACCGGCGCGGATGCGCAGAGATAACCGCCATAGCCGCCGATGGCTTTCGACAGCGTTCCCATCTGCAACGGCACATCGGCTTTCGCGCCATCCGCGAAGCTCGATCCGCGCCCGCCGCCAAGCACGCCGACGCCATGCGCATCGTCCGACATCAGCCATGCGTCGTGACGCGCGGCGATCCGCGCCAGCGCGGCGAGGGGTGCAAGATCGCCGTCCATGGAAAATACGCCGTCGGTCACGACCATCGCATGATCGTGCTGCGCGCGATGCTCCTGCAGCAACGCCTCGGCATGGGCGACGTCGTTGTGGCGGAAGGTCACGACCTTGCCGCGCGTGAGCCGTGCGCCGGTCCACAGGCAGGAGTGAGCGAGTTCGTCGATGACGACGAGGCCTTCCGCGCCGATCAGCACGGGAATGATCCCGGCATTGGCCAGATAACCGGAGCCGAAGACGCAAGCCGCCTCGGTGCCCTTCAGGCGCGCCAGACGGTCTTCGAGCGCGCCGTAGAGCGAGTGGTTACCCGTCACCAGCCGTGAGGCCCCTGATCCGGCTCCAAACCTCTCCAGCGCGGCACGCGCGGCGGCCTTGACCTCGGGCCGATGGGTGAGATTGAGATAGTCGTTGCAGCAGAACGACAGCAGCCGTTTGCCGTTGCGTTCGAGCCAGAGACCGTCGATGCGGTCGGTGCGCGCGAGCGTGCGGCGCAGACTGCCACGCTCGAGTTGCACGAGCTTGGTTTTTGCAAAGTGATCGAGTGACAGCATTAGAAATCCAGAATACGTGCAGGGCGCGCGAACGCCGTGCTGGTCCGATATATAGAGGCAAGCCGCTTCAATGACCAATCAGGAGCCAACCCGCTCTCATGCAACGCGTATCTGATCCGTCGCGCAACCCGAAAACGCCAGCGTCACCGCAATGGCAGGACGCCGCGCGGGACCGCCTGTGGCTGCCCTATACGCAGATGCGGACGGCGCAGCCCCTGGCTGTCGCCCGCACCGAGGGAACGCGGATCCATCTCGCCGACGGCCGCGTGCTCATCGACGGCATCGCCTCGTGGTGGACGGCCTGCCACGGCTACAACCATCCGCATATCGTCTCCGCGATCACGCGGCAGGCGGCGCTGATGCCGCATGTGATGCTCGGCGGCCTGGTGCATGAACCGGCGGCGCGGCTGGCCTCGCGGCTGGCCACGCTGCTGCCCGGCGATCTCGATCATGTTTTCTTTTCCGATTCCGGTTCGGTCGCCGTCGAAGTCGCGATGAAGATGGCGATGCAATATTTCATCAATCGCGGCGAACGCGGCCGGACGAAATTCATCACCTTCAAGGGCGGCTACCACGGCGACACCAGCGGCGCGATGTCGGTCTGCGATCCGCAGTCCGGCATGCACGATCTTTTTCACGGATTGTTGCCGGAGCAGTTTGTCGCTTCGCTTCCCGTCGATGAGCAAAGCGAGCAGGCACTCGACACGCTGTTGCAGGAGAAGGCCGCGTCTTCGGCCGCGATTATCGTCGAGCCGCTGGTGCAGGGCGCTGGCGGCATGCGCTTCCACGCACCGCAGGTACTCAAGAAACTGCGCGCGCTCGCCGACCGATATGGCCTGCTGCTGATCTTCGACGAGATTTTTACCGGCTTCGGCCGCACCGGAAAAATGTTCGCCAGCGTGGAAGCGGATGTCGTGCCTGACATCATCTGCCTGTCGAAGGCGCTGACCGGCGGCACGCTGCCGCTGGCCGCGACCGTCGCGCGGCGTCATGTTTTCGACGCGTTTCTCTCCGACACGCGCGCGACTGCGCTGATGCACGGGCCGACCTTCATGGGCAATGCGCTCGCCTGCGCCGCGGCCAATGCCTCGCTCGATCTTTTTGAAAGCGAACCGCGGCTGGAGCAGGTCGATCGGCTATCCGGCTGGATGCGCGCCGGGCTTGAACCGTGCCGCACGCTACCGCGTGTCGTCGATGTCCGGGTGCGCGGCGGCATCGGCGTCGTCGAACTCGAACGCATCGACGACCTCGAAGGGCTGCGCGCGCGGTTCCTTGCCGAAGGTGTGTTCGTGCGGCCGTTCGGGCGGACGGTCTATCTCACACCGGCCTTCACCAT
Source organism: Xanthobacteraceae bacterium (assembly GCA_035494115.1). Lineage (GTDB taxonomy): Bacteria > Pseudomonadota > Alphaproteobacteria > Rhizobiales > Xanthobacteraceae > DATJHH01. Next base: position 17,464 of record DATJHH010000022.1, on the reverse strand, counting down.
CGCCGAGGATGATGTTGCGATCCTCATGAAAACCATCGCGCGCGTTCTTGCAACGCCGCAATGACATAGCTTTTCAGAGCAAAGCGGATCACGGTTCGTGTAAAGAAATCGCGTTAGATAAAATTTAGGAGATTTGGTTCAGATCGCCCGCCTGCGCGGGCGATGACAAAGAACTTCTGATTTCTATAGATATCATGCTCCGATCTCTACAGATGTCATGCCCCGCGAAGGCGGGGCATCTCGCGGTTCGGTAGTGCAGGCGAAGACAAACAGCTAGATCAGAATCCGGCGGTCGCGTGCAGGTCGTAGGCTTCGGTACGTTCGATCTTCGCCGTGACGATCTCGCCGACACGCAGCGGCCGCCGGCTTGAAACATAGACCGCGCCGTCGATCTCCGGCGCGTCGCCTTTGGTGCGGCCCTTGGCGACCGTAGGGCCAACCTCGTCGATGATGACTTGCTGGCGCGTGCCGACCTTGCGCTTGAGCCGCCTCGCCGAAATCGCCTGTTGGTGCTGCATGAAGCGGTGCCAGCGCTCTTCCTTCACCGCGTCGGGCACAGCGTCGGGAAGCTCATTGGCCGGCGCGCCTTTCACCGGCTCGTATTTGAAGCAACCGACGCGATCGAGTTGCGCTTCGTCGAGCCATTGCAGCAGCGTTTCGAATTCGCTGTCCGTCTCGCCGGGAAAGCCGACGATGAAGGTCGAGCGCAACGTGAGTTGCGGGCAGATTTCGCGCCAACGGGTGATGCGCTCCAGCGTTTTCTCCTGCGCCGCGGGCCGCTTCATGCGCTTCAATACGTCCGGGCTGCCGTGCTGGAACGGGATGTCGAGATACGGCAGCACCTTGCCGTCCGCCATCAACGGAATGACCTCGTCGACATGCGGGTAGGGATAGACGTAGTGCAGCCTCACCCACACGCCCATGTCGCCCAGCGCCTGCGCGAGATCGAGGAAGCGCGTGCGCACCTCGCGGTCCTGCCACTGACCGGCCGCATATTTGATATCGATCCCGTAGGCCGAAGTATCCTGCGAGATGACGAGCAGTTCCTTGACGCCGGCTTTGACGAGCTTTTCCGCCTCGCGCAGCACCTCGACGATGGGGCGCGAGACGAGATCGCCGCGCAATTTTGGAATGATGCAGAAGGCGCAGCGATGGTTGCAGCCTTCGGAGATTTTCAGATAAGCGTAATGGCGCGGTGTCAGCTTGATGCCCTGTTCGGGCACGAGATCGAGAAACGGATCGTGCTGTGGCGCGGCGGCACGATGCACGGCGTCGAGCACGCTTTCGTATTGCTGCGGTCCGGTGACCGACAGCACTTGCGGATATTGCGCCGTGATGCTTTCCGGCTCCGCGCCCATGCAGCCGGTGACGATGACCTTGCCGTTTTCCGCCAGGGCGTCGCCGATGGCCGACAAAGATTCCGCCTTGGCGCTGTCGAGAAAGCCGCAGGTGTTGACGATGACGACGTCGGCGCCCTCGTGCTTGCGTGTGAGGTCGTAGCCCTCCGCGCGCAGCCGCGTGATGATGCGCTCGGAATCGACCAGCGCTTTGGGGCAGCCCAGGGAGACGAAGCTCACCTTGGGGGCGTTCAGTTCGGTCATATCGTCAAAATTTCCTTCTAAGCCGCAGCGCTAACCGCGCGCGGCGCAAAGTGCAAGGGTAGTAGCAAGGGCAGGGAGGTTTTGCGGCTATTTGTTCCGTAAGGCTTCCGCCTCGGCGTAAAACTTCTTTTCCCACGCCTTGTGGTTGTCCATGCCCTCGCGGATGAACGGCGTGAACACGGCGAGGTGAAGCAGCAGCCAGTTGAAGAACCGGGCCGGCATGCGTGTCGGCTTGATGAAATCGACGAACAGCACCACGCGGGTCTGGTCGGTCTTGTTCCAGGCTTCGTGCTCGAAGGCGTCATCGAAGATCAGGGCCTTGCCGTCTTCCCAGCGGCGCACCTGATCGCGGATGCGGATGCCGAGCTTTTCGCGCGGCTCCGGCACCTTTAGGCCGAGGTGGAAGCGCAGCACGCCGTTATAGGGTCCGCGATGCGGCGGCAGATGCTTGCCGGGCTCGAGGATCGAGAACATCACGGTGGTGAGGCCGGGGATCTTGTTGCACAGCCGCCACGTGTTGGGGCATGCGGCGATGGCGCGGTCGGATTTAAAGCCGTAGCCGCTGAGAAAATAGGTCTTCCAGTCGCGGTCCTGACTGATGGTCGCGACGTCGCTGGAAATCTCGTGAAAGCCGGGCAGGTCGCTTTGGCGCGTCAGCACCTGATCGAGTTCGGCACGGATCAGGTGCCATTCGCTTTCGATCTCCGCGGCCCAAGGAAAGATCGCGTTGTCGTAGATCGGCGGATTGCCGTGGACGGCGCAGCGCAGATTGAGCCGCTCGACGGCCGAAACCACACGCATGAAAAAGCGGGTAACGAGGCTCGGCCGGCCCATGGCCTGGATGCCATCGGTCGCGAAAGCCTGCGCCGCGAAAGCCTGGCCGGCTTCACGCTCCGCGGGTTGATTATTGGCCGATACCGTCACGCGCACCGTCCACTGTCCATTCTGCCCACAACCGCAGCCGATGTTTTGTCACTGTCACAAAGCCCATCGAATTGTGGCGGGATCAGAGCGGGAAATGCCGCCATTTGACGGGCCATGCCGGATGCGGCGTGATAAGAATCACGCCAGATGAGGACACCGATGAAGTCATGGATGGTCATTCTCTGCATCGCCTGCGTGCTGGCGCCGAGCGGGCTTTATGCCGCCGACGCTAGCTTGATGGGACACACCCGGCAGAGAGCGCCCCATTCGGTTTACACCCCGGCCGCGGTGGGCGAAACGCGGTTCGACGACGTCATTCCACGCAGCCCTGCGGCCCAGTCGGTCTGGAACTCGGACCGATGCTGGCGCAGTTGCGAACGCCAGTGCAACGTCTCGTTTCAGGGACGGCTTGCCGTCCAGCCGTCCGGCCTGGCCATCGCCGGTACCGACCAATGCGACCGCGGCTGCCTGCGCGTCTGCCGCACGCAGGGTGGTCCTTTCCTCAATCTGGCGGACTAGCGTTGTCATCCCCGGCGCGATGGATTCTGAGACTTTTCGGTTTGGCCCTTGTCTTCTGGGTCGCCTATATCGCGTGGCCGCTGGTGGATTTTTACCGCATCGCGCGTGCGATCGAGCGGCACGACACAACGACACTCGACAGTTTCGTCGATCTTCCGAGGCTCCGCAATTCACTCGCCGATCAGATCGCGCAGGAATATCTCAAGCAGAGCGGACAGCAGGACCGGCTAGGCGGAACTTTTGCCCTGATCCGCGGCGCAGGTATCGGCCTTGTCGAGCCGCTGTTGGCCTCGCTGATCAAATCGGATGCCTTGCTCGATCTCCTCGGCAAGGGTTCGGCCGCGCCTGACATGCCGGCGGGAACGCCGCAGATCGCCGGCAGTTTCGACCCGAAAGTGATGGGAACGGTGTGGGATGTCTATCTCAATGCCGAATACATGGGCCGCGACATCTATTTCTGGCTGCCGCCGAACGTCCCGAAAGATCAGCGCTTCCGCGCCCGGCTGCACCTGATCCAGTGGCACTGGAAGCTGGCCGGACTTGAAATGCCGGCAGCGATAAAAATCGCGCTGGCCAAAAAACTCGAAACGATCCTGAAGCCGAAGAAGTCGGGCCAGCAGGAGGGTCTGCGAGGGAGCACGGAAAGTCGCGTGCCCTGAAAACGGCGGCTGGACGCATCTGACTGTTCGGTTCCGGCGTCCCCGCGCTCCAGGCCTTGCCGGTACCGCCGCCCGCGCTCGCCCCGGCACCCGATGGTTATCGTCCTCCTTAGAGGTCTTCTAATCTATTGTTATTGCTTAGCTTTTGACGCGGCTCTAGGACTATTGCGACTGTGGAGCCCGACTCTATGCTTGTTCCGTTCCTTATCATGCTGCGCGAGGGCATCGAAGCCGCCCTCATCGTCGGCATTGTCGCGAGCTATCTCAAGCAAACAGGCCGCGCCGCCTGGATGCCTGCGGTGTGGCTTGGCGTTCTGCTTGCCGTCGCCTTGTCCTTGTTCGTCGGGGCAGGGCTGCAACTGGCAAGCGCGGAATTTCCGCAAAAGGCCCAGGAGCTTTTCGAAGCGATCGTCGGACTGATCGCGGTCACGGTGCTGTTGTCGATGGTCTTCTGGATGCGCAAGGCGGCGCGCTCGATCAAGACGCATCTGCAAAGTTCTATCGAAACGGCGTTGTCCGGCTCCGACACGCAGGGCCTGGCGCTCGTCGGGACGATCTTTTTCGCGGTGGCCCGTGAGGGGCTGGAGTCGGTGTTCTTTCTGCTTGCCGTCTTTCAGCAGAGCGCCGGCGCAGATGCCCCGCTCGGCGCCTTGCTTGGCGTGCTGGCGTCGGTGGCTGTCGGCTGCGGCATCTATATGGGCGGCGTGCGTCTCAACCTTCGCCGCTTTTTCCGCTGGACCGGTGTTTTCATTCTCATCGTCGCGGCCGGTATTCTTGCCGGCACGTTGCGCCATCTGCATGAAGCCGGCGTCTGGAATTATCTGCAGACCACCGTGTTCGACCTCAGCGACGTGATGCCGGCAACCAGCCCGCTCGGCGTGATGCTGTCGGGTCTCTTCGGCTACATGGACACCCCGACGGTTGGGGAGGTCATCGTCTATGTCGTCTTCCTCGCGGCGAGCCTGATCGCATTCCTGCGTCCGGAACTGACGCGCCCGACCGGCGGCGAAGTCCCCCGTCTGAGCCATTGATGATCAAGAAGATGAGCGCGCCCGTGTCCCAACCTGCCGGTCCGAAATCGCCACAGCCGCCATCGGCGAAGCTGATGCGGTTCGCCGTGATCGGAGCCGGCGTTCTGGTGCTGGCGGGTATCGGCGTTTTCTACTGGGCCTCGCTGCAAACGACGCGCGGCAGCGCGGACAATGCCGTCTTGGTCACCATCAGGAATGGCGCGTGCGAACCGAACGAAATGACCGTGCCGGCGGGCCGCAACACCTTCAAGATCGTCAACCAGACCGAGCGCGCGGTCGAGTGGGAGATTCTCGACGGCGTGATGGTTCTTGAAGAGCGCGAGAATATCGTGCCGGGCCTGAGCCAGACGGTGACGACAAAATTGCCGGTCGGCGATTTCAAGATCACCTGCGGACTGCTCAGCAATGCGCGCGGAACGCTGCATGTGACGCCGTCGACTGAGTCCCAGGCCGAGGCGGCACGACCGGCCCTCGTCGCCTTCATCGGACCGCTGGCCGAATATCAGGTTTTCCTCGCGATGCAGGCCGGCGCGCTCGTCAAAGCGACCCAGGCGCTCGACGCGGCGATCCAGGCGGGCGATCTCGAAAAAGCCCGCGGGCTCTACGAAGCCGCACGGCTGCCCTACATGCGGATCGAGCCTGCGGCAAAGCGTTTTGCCGACCTCGACAACGTCATCGATCCGGTCGCGGACTATCTCGCCAAGCGCGAACAGGACCCGGGGTTCGTCGGCTTTCACCGCATCGAATACGGGCTGTTCTCGGCCAGGAGCACCGATGGATTGGCACCGGTCTCGGCGCGGCTGGTTGCTGATGTCACGACGCTCAAGGATCGGATCGGCACGCTCAGATTCACGCCTGACCAGATCGCCACAAGCGCGGCCCAGCTCGTCACGGCGCTTGCCGACACCAAGATCCCGGTCGGTGAGGAGCATTATGCCCAGACGGATTTGACGGATTTCGACGCCAACATCGAAGGCGTCGCGAAAATGATGGCGCTGTTGAAGCCGGTCGCCGAGAAGGCCGCGCCGAAAGTCGTCGCCGAAATCGAGAGCAAACTCGCGGCCGTGCGCGGCACGCTCAAGGACTTGCGCAAGCCTGATGGTTTTCCGCCTTACACCAGCATCAGCGGCGAGAGCCGAAAGCTGCTCGCCATGCAGATGCATGCGCTTGCCGCAGCGATCGGCAAGCTCAATGCCGCTGTCGGACTGGCTTAGTCGAGGACAAAGACGATGAAACAATCCGATACGATCAAGGAATCCTTTGTAACTGACCGCCGCCGCCTGTTGTTGGGTGTGGGTGCGGCCGGCGGCGCCATCGCGGCCGGCTTGACGTCTGCGCAGGCTGCAGGAAACGCCGGTGCCGAACAGGTGACCGACGCGCCTGTCAGCAACAAGATGCAGGAGCGTCAGCCGTTTCATGGCGAGCATCAGGCCGGCATCGTCACCCCGCGGCCGGCCGCGGGCATGATCGTCACTTTCGATGTCCTCGCGCAAACGCCAAGGGATGTTGAACAGCTTTTCAGGACGCTGACCGACCGCATTAAATTCCTGATGGCAGGCGGCACACCGCCAGCCTTCGATCCCAAACTTCCGCCGTCGGATTCGGGAATTCTCGGCCCGATCGTTCCGCCCGACAATTTGACCATCACGGTATCGCTCGGAGATTCGTTCTTCGCAAAACGCGACTGGCTCGCCCCGCTCAAGCCGGTGCGCCTGTCGCGCATGACCGGATTTCCCAACGACGCGCTGGACCCCGCGCTCTGCCACGGGGACATTTCGCTGCAGATCTGCGCCAATACGCCGGACGCCACGATCCACGCGCTGCGTGACATTCTTAAAAATACACCGGACCTGATGGTGGTGCGCTGGAAGCAGGAGGGCTCGGTGCCGGTTCTGCCGCCCAAGGCCGACGGCAGCCATGAGAGCGCCCGCAATTTCCTCGGCTTCCGCGATGGGTCGGCCAATCCCGACGCCCGCGATGCAGCGCTGATGGATCGCGTCGTCTGGGTCCGCGACGGCGGCGAGGAACCGGGCTGGGCCCGGCACGGCACCTATCAGGCGGTGCGCATCATCCGCAATTTCGTCGAGCGGTGGGACCGCACGCCGCTGAACGAGCAGCAAGCCATTTTCGGTCGCCACAAGGCGACCGGCGCGCCACTGGACGGCAAGGTCGAAAGCGATACGCCCAACTACGCCGCCGATCCCGAAGGCAAGGTGACGCCGCTCGACGCCCATATCCGACTGGCCAATCCGCGCACAAAGGGCAGCGAAGAAAACCTGATCCTGCGCCGCCCGTTCAACTATTCGAACGGCGTGAGCAAATCCGGCCAGCTCGAACAGGGCCTGCTCTTCATCGTCTATCAGGCCGATCTCGAGAAGGGCTTCATCACCGTGCAGAAGCGGCTGAAGGACGAGCCGCTCGCGGAATATCTCAAGCCCATCGGAGGCGGCTATTTCTTCACGCTGCCCGGTGTGACCAACGAAGACGATTTCCTGGGGCGATCCCTGTTGCAAGCCGCTGGCCAAATTGCGTCCGGCAAAAAGTCATGAGGAGCACGGCAATGAGTTTTAGAACAACATTTTCAGCGGGCGCGTTTGCTTTGCTCGCCACGTCTTCGATCGCGACCGCTGCGGGTGTTTCGCCGCTTGATATCGTCAAACCGGTCGCCGATTACAAAATCTTCGTTTCCGAAAAGCTCGAGAAGCTTGTCGCGGACACGAAGAGCTTTACCGACGCGGTCAAGGCCGGCGATCTCAAGAAGGCCAAGGCGCTCTATGCGCCGACGCGCGTGAACTACGAAACCATCGAGCCGGTGGCTGAACTGTTCAGCGATCTCGACAAGTCGATCGACTCGCGCGCCGACGATCATGAGAAGCGCGAAAAGGACCCGGACTTTATCGGCTTCCACCGCATCGAATACGGCCTGTTCAGCCAGAACAGCACCGAAGGGCTGGCGCCCATCGCAGACAAGTTGATGACCGACGTCACCGACCTCAATAAGCGCGTCAAGGATCTCACGTTCCCGCCGGACAAGGTGGTGGGCGGCGCGGCCGCGCTGATGGAAGAAGTGGCCGCCACGAAGATCTCCGGTGAGGAAGATCGTTACAGCCACACCGACCTGTTCGATTTCAAGGGCAACGTCGACGGCGCCAAGAAAATCTACGACCTCGTCCGTCCGCTTATCGTGAAGGACGACGGCAAATTCGTCGCCAAGGTCGACGCCAATTTTGCGACTGTCGAAAAGACGCTGGCCAAGTACAAGACCGCGGACGGCTATGAGTCCTACGACAAGCTCACCGAAGACGACCGCAAGGTGCTGGCCGCGGCCGTCAATACGCTGGCCGAGGATCTTTCCACCCTGCGCGGAAAGCTCGGCCTGAGCTAGATCGACCGGTCACAAACGCTGCTCCCGGAACGCGATACGATCCGGGAACAAGCCGTAAGACGAAAAGGAGAGGGCGCGTTGACGAGACGCGCCTTCTTGCTATGAAGGAAGCGCACTGGCGAGCGCCAGCGCCTTGGAAGGGTGGCCGAGTGGTTTAAGGCAGCGGTCTTGAAAACCGCCGAAGGTGAATAGCCTTCCGTGAGTTCGAATCTCACCCCTTCCGCCAAGGCCCACCTGTCAATCATCCCGTCGCGCGCGGTCTGATTGCAAAAAGCCCGCCCCGGATCAATCCGAAGGCGGGCTTGTTGCGGAATGCGCAAGAAATTCGACCTGAGATCCATCAGCGCCCCGAAGAGAGCGTCACTGATAGATCGCCTTGGCCTTGGCCACGATCGCAGGCGGCACGTCCGTCATCTTGGTGACGATCTTTTGGGCTTCCTCGCCAGACATCGGACTCACCGGAATCTGCTGCTTTTTTGCCTGCGCAATAAGCTCGGGGTCCTTCATCGCGTCATCGAAGGCCTTGCGCATGATCGCGATGCGATCCGCCGGGACCTGGCTCGACATCACGAACGGCCGGCCGACATCATTGGCCGCGTCCAGGAAGTCCAAAAGCTGCTTCTGCTCATCCGTCTTTGCGAACTCTTCGATATAGCGAGCGCTCTCCGGCACGCCTTCCGGCCGCGCCTTTGTGAAGCGCACGAACTGGTGCGCCTTTCCGTCCCGCACCCATTCGATGGGGATGCTGCTGAATGATCCGCAATCGCCGTCGAGTTCGCCCCGTTCGATGGCAAGGCGCTGTTCGGCGCTGCCGGGGAAACCCAGTATCTGCTTGACGGGAGCCCCAAACACGATCCGCAGCGTCGCACCGTTGATGTAGTTTCCGGATCCCTTGCCCGTTCCACCCAGGTTGAACTCTTTGAGATGCATCATCTCATCCCAGGTCTTCGGGCCTTTGGGACCGTATCCGTAGCAAACGCGAAAATCCGGCGTAGCGACGCCGATCCAGGCGATCGTTCGGAAATCGAGCTTCACCAGGTCCGGCTGAACGATGGACTGCGTTATCAGCCCCGGATTGAAGATCAACAGAACCGTTCCATCCTTGGGCCGATTGGCGTCCAGCGAGCGGACCGCCGTGAGGCTTCCCGCGCCGGGCATGTTCTGCACGATGACGGTCGGATGACCCGGAATATGCTTTCCAATATATTGGCCCAGCAGCCGGCCGTAGGCGTCGTAACCACCGCCGGGCGAGAAGCCGACGATGATCGTCACGGTCTTGCCCTGGTAAAAGTCGGCAGCCCGCGACGGGATTGGCGCGGCCAGAAAAGCGGCCGTCATGCAGAAAACAAATAGAGCCAGCAGAGCCGGACGAATTCGAGGCATTTTCACTCCTCCCAACCGATGTCATGCACCGTGATTTTTTTGCATTCTGATCTTTGGAGCGGGGGATTTCAACCAGAGATGGCGCGGCAAAAAGGGCGCGGGCCAGAGCGCAGGGACTGGATAAGCCGGGGGTCCAAAAATGCGAAACCCCGCGACTGACAACTCAGCGCGGGGCGACACAAGTCCTGCCAGTACATCCGTGGTCAGGACAAGGGATCAGGCAATGACGCCGATCCGATGTTAGTTAAATAGGGTGCGGCCGGTTCTTTTCAAGGGCACAATGCCGCGATAGCGGAATGAATACGACAATGCCAGGCAAACGCATTCAATTCGATGGCGAGACGCTGGACGCGCTCGATCTGCTCGCGTCGGACCGCATGATGGATTTCCAGGAGTTGGCAGATGAGGCATTTCGCGATCTGCTCCAGAAGCATGGCCGGCCGATCGACCTCAAGGACGCGTTGCGCAAGAGCGTGCGCGCCGAGACGTCCGCGGCACCGAAGAAACGAGCGATATCGAAATCCAGGAGGGTACTAAGGACGGCATCGAAAAGGGCACTCTGATGACGACGTGGAGTTTGGATTACGGTATCAAGCAACCGTCCCCTCCATGGAAAAGCCGCGAAGGCGGGAAAGGTGGTTGGGCGCGCGCCGTTTTAACTTCAAGGGGATACGCACAATGAGGATCGCGGTCGTTACGATTATCGCCGCGCTGTCGGCCACGCCGGCCATGGCGCAAGGCTTCGGTAAAAGCAACAGGCACCAGAATCAACCCTCACCTGAGGATACGCAGAAAAAGAAGGCTGCCGAGGCGGCCGATGCGGCTTATCGAAAGGCGATGAGCAACATCCCCGACAAAAAACCAGACAACGATCCGTGGCGAAATGCGCGCTAGAGTCTGATCGCGCTTTACTGAACGAGCCGCGTCGCCGAGCGCGCCGGATCGAGCGCATGCTATGATCGCGACGTCCGGACAGATGGCCTCGTGCACAAGGCCGATATACGTCGTGCGAAACCGTTCCAGCAGGAGAACGATATAATGAAGGCCGTCAATTTTTCCGTCGCGATCGCGTTGGCCGTTCTGTGTTCGGCATGCAGCACCGCGCGGCGCCAGCCGGAGGATCCGGCCGCACTCGCCGCGCAGGACGACGCGCGCTGCAAGCAAACCGGCCACGCGGCGGGGACGGAGGAATACGCCGATTGCCGCAGGAACATCGAGAGCAGCCGCGCGAGCGTCGATGCGCGGTCCGCCCAGCGGCTGCAACGCACCCGCGAACACCTCATTGAAGGCGACAGCATGCTGTCGCCGCATCAATAACTCTCGTATATTTATCCTTGAGCGGCCGGCATTATGCAGGACAGGGCGATCCGCCAACGGTCATCAAGGAATCCAAGCCATGCAAAATCTGTTTTCCCGGACCTTGTCGCGCCGAAATCTGGCGGCGTGCATCATTGCCGCGGCCTTCGCCGCCGGCGTGTCGGCAGCGACAGCGCAGGACACGAAGAAACCGCATCGTCTGGCCGTGCAGGTGGACACCAACGACGCTGCGGCCATGAACCTGGCGCTCAACAACGTTGTCAACGTCGCGCGCCATTACACGGCCCAGGGGGACGAGGTCGAGATCGAAATCGTCGCCTTCGGCCCGGGCCTGCATATGCTGCGCGACGACACCTCGCCGGTGAAGGCGCGGGTCAAGTCGATCGCGCAGAGCATGCCTTATGTCACCTTCGATGCCTGCAACAATACCCGCGAGGGCATGAAGAAGGCGGAAGGCAAGGACATTCCGCTGGTGTCGCAGGCCAAGGTCGTGCCGTCGGGCGTCGTGCGGATCATGGAGTTGCAGGAGCAAGGCTGGAGCTATCTTCGCCCTTGATCATGCCCTCGAAAAACCTGCCCTCGAATGCGCGCGGAGCGGGGCGACGCGAGGCGTTCTACACCCGCCCTTAACCACTTGCGGCGTCATTTAGGCATTGTCGCATTTTTGTCGACTTTGCAGGGCGATAGTGGTCTCCTGTTCGAAGGGGTCGTCCGGAATCGGAATTTTTGCGCGGAAGGTATTTCTGCGCGCCGATGACGGGGTGTGTGGTCGCGTGGGAGAGGTCGGCTTCCCTGATCAGGCACCTGACGCCGGTGTGGGAAGTCGGGGGATTGATGGGAAGCAGGGGTCATAGGGCACGCGCGTCAGCGTCGGAGCATTCGCGTCAGGTGATGCGGATCGCGTTCGTTGTCGTCGCGGGATTGACCGTTGCAAACTGCGCCAAGACGGTTGGCGGTATCGATCCGAAATATGGCGTGGCTGCCAGCCCGCGCGTCATTCCATTCGGTCAGCCTGTTCCCAAGGGTGGTGGACACTACGCTGTCGGCCGTCCCTATGTCGTTGCTGGCCGGACGTATGTTCCTACCGACGACCCGCATTACAAGGCGGTGGGACTGGCCTCCTGGTACGGCGACGATTTCCACGGCCGGCGCACGGCGAACGGCGAAATTTTTGACATGAACTCGATTTCGGCCGCGAGCCCCGTGCTGCCGCTGCCGAGCTATGTTCGCGTGACCAATCTCGAGAACAAGCGGTCGCTCATTGTGCGTGTGAATGATCGCGGTCCGTACCATGGCAATCGCCTCATCGACGTGTCGGGACGGGCGGCTCATTTGCTGGATTTCCGCGGTAACGGCATCGCGCGCGTGAAGGTCGAATATGTGGGCAAGGCGCCGCTGCAGGGCTCCGACGACCGTCAGCTCGTCGCTACCTTACGTCAGGATGGCGGTCCCGCGCCGGCCCCTTCGGTCGTCCGTGTGGCCGCAGCCGGTCCGTTCCTTCCGTCCGAGCGCAAGTATTCGGTCGATCCCGAAGAATCGCTCCGGGGAACGCGCGCCGACGTTCCGCTGCCGCCGTCACGCCCCTATCGGCTTGGCGAGGCGGATGCCCAGGCGCAAAATACGCCAGAGCTTGAGCCGGGACCTGAGGTATCGGCCGCAAGCCACAGAAATGTTGCGCTTTATCGGCCGTCAGCCCCGAGCCGTTCCAACGTCCTGGCGCCTCCCGCGCGCGCCTCTGTTTCGGCTTTCGCGCCGGCACGCTATGATGGTACTGCGGCGCTCACGAGCGGTCGCGGGCTTTACTAGTTTCCCTGCATCCGCAGCGCCCTTTTGTGTAGAAGAACGTGCATGATCGCGCGGCGTCCATTCCTTATCCCGTCACTCACGAAAGCCGCCTGTGCGGCTCTTACCGCCATTGCGCTTGGCTTTGCGCCGTTGGCCGGCGTCGGACCCGTCCAGGCCGCAACGCCGGCAAAAGGTGAATTCCACACCACTGCGCCGCACGCGATCCTCATCGATGCCGCCAGCGGCAGCATCCTGATGGAGCAGGAGGCCGATGCCGGCTTCTTCCCCGCCAGTCTCGCCAAGCTGATGACGGTGGAAGTGGTTCTCAACGAACTGCGCCAGGGGCACATCAAGCCGACCGACGAATACACCGTCAGCGAATTCGCGTGGCGGCACGGCGGCGCCCCGTCGCGGACATCCAGCATGTTCCTGCCGATCCACAGCAAGGCGAGTGTGGACGATCTGCTGCACGGCGTGATCATCCAGTCCGGCAACGACGCCTGCATCACGCTCGCGGAAGGAATTTCCAAGAACGAAGGTGAGTTTGCGCTGAAGATGACCGACCGCGCCCGTCAGCTCGGTCTCACCAAATCGGTCTTCACCAATTCAACCGGCCTGCCGGATCCCGCGATGACGGTGACGGCGCGCGAACTGGGAAAGCTGGCGCGCTACATCATCCAGACCTATCCCGACTATTACAAACTGTTCGGCCAGCCCGAATTCACCTGGAATAAGATCCGCCAGTACAATCGCAATCCGCTTTTGAAGATGTCGATCGGCGCGGACGGCCTGAAGACCGGCTTCACCAAGGAGGCCGGTTACGGTCTTGTCGGCTCGGCGGTGCAGAACGGCTTTCGGCTGATCGTGGTGGTGGCCGGAATGAAAACGGCGAAAGATCGCGCCAACGAGGCCAAGCGTATTCTCGAATGGGGCTTCCACACCTTTGAATCGCGGATGTTGTTCGCCCAGGGTCAGACGGTCGGCGAAGCGAAGGTTTTTGGCGGCGCGGAAGGGCACGTGGCGCTGCAGAGCGACGAGGCCGTCAGCCTCATGGTGCCGCGCGGCGGGAACGACAAGATCAGGGCGAGCATCGTCTATACCGGACCGCTGCCGGCACCGGTTAAAAGCGGGCAGCCGGTCGGCGTCCTGAGAGTCATGCGCAATGACAATCTGGCCCTCGAAGTGCCGCTGCACGCTGCAAACGATGTCGGCGTCGGCACCGTTTCCCAGCGCGCCTTCGATGCTGTCGCGGAATCCGTCATCACCGTGGTCATCGCCGGTTTCAAGCGGCTATGATTGCCGAACACCCGGTTCAGCGAGAGACCATGCGCGGACGGTTCATTACGTTTGAAGGTGGTGAGGGGACTGGCAAGTCCACCCAGATCACGCATCTCGCTGACGCGCTGCGCGAGCAGGGAATCGACGTCGTTGTCACGCGCGAACCGGGCGGCTCTCCCGGCGCCGAAATTTTACGCCACGTGATCCTCTCCGGTGCAGCGGCCCCGCTTGGCAGCCTCACGGAGGCGATGCTGTTCGCAGCCGCGCGCAACGACCATCTGGAATGCAAAATCCGCCCTGCGCTGGCGCGCGGATCATGGGTGTTGTGCGACCGTTTCGCCGATTCAACGCGCGTCTATCAAGGCGCTGCCGGCCACGTCGAGCCGAGTCTCATCGATGCGCTCGAACGCATCACGGTCGGTGATACCAAGCCCGATCTGACCCTCGTTCTCGATGTTCCGGCAGAGATGGGCCTTGAGCGGGCGGCGAAACGGCGCGGCCGCGACAAGGCCGATCGTTTCGAGGCCGAAGACCTGCAATTCCATGAGACGCTGCGCGCCGCCTTTCGCAGGCTTGCCGAACGTGAGAGCGCCCGTTGCGCCCTCATCGATGCCCGGGATGCCGAAGACGCCGTCGCCAAGCGCATCTGGTCAATCGTCCAACTTCGACTGCTCCGCAAAGACTCCGGCCGCTCCGATGCCGCGAACAATTCAAGCGACGCCAGCGCGGGAGCAAAATCCGGATCGAACACCGAGATGAAAGCGGCCTCTGGGGCGACAGCCGTGGCCAAGAAGCAGGCATCGTGACCGACGCCGAGATCGACGAAGCGCTCGGCAAGCCGCGCATGACGACCGGACTATTCGGTCATCGCGATGCAGAGATCGCGCTGCTCGACGCTTACCGCAGCGGCCGTATGCATCATGCATGGATGATCGGCGGACCGCGCGGGATCGGCAAGGCGACGCTCGCGTATCGCATGGCTCGCTTCGTCCTCGCCCACCCTGACCCCGATGATGCGGCCGTGCGCAACGCGACATCGCTCGCTGTCGACGCGGACCACCCGGTTGCACACAAGATCGCGGCGCGGTCGCATGGCGACCTGCTCGTGCTCAAACGCACGCTCAATGAGAAGGGCAAGATGCAGACGGTCATTCCCGTCGCGCAGGTGCGGCGCGCCGTGTCGTTTTTTGGTTCGACCGCGGGTGAGGGTGGCTGGCGTGTGTGCATCATCGATACGATCGATGAGGTGCAGATGCCGCACGGCGCCAACGCGCTTCTCAAAGTACTGGAAGAACCGCCACGCAACGCATTGTTGTTACTCGTATCCAATGCGCCCGGACAGCTCCTGCCGACGATCCGCTCCCGCGTCCGCCGCCTGACGCTGCGGCCGCTCGCGACAGAAGAGGCGATGCAGGCCGTCGCCCTCGAAGCCGGCTCGGATGCCGAAGAGGTGACGATCCGCGAGGCCGTGGAGGCGGCGTCCGGCAGCGTCGGCCGCGCCCTCGACATGCTCGCCGGCACGACGCTGACATTGCGGAAAAGCATCCTCGACCAGCTTGCGCGGCTGCCGCGGCTCGACGATCAGGCGCTGCATGGACTGGGCGAACAGATGAGCGGCACCGATCCACAGGTGCTCGCGGCCTTTCTCGAAACCCTCAACCAATGGATTTCAGAGCAGGTGCGGACGAGGACCAACGCCGGACCCCGTTATCGTCTCGCCGAGGCCTTTGCCGCCATCAACGCCGCCGCGCACGATGCCGATACCTTCAATCTCGAGCGAAAACCGCTCGTTTTCAATGCCTTCGAGCGCCTTGCCGAAGCGATGCGCGATTGATACCAACACGCGCATCGTCGCTTCAGCGACACACATATCCGTGGTTTGCGTAGCGAAATGTCCGAAAAGCCCAAATACTTCGTCACGACCGCCATCGCCTATCCGAACGGCGTGCCTCACATCGGGCATGCCTATGAGGTGATTGCGACCGACGCCATCGCGCGCTTCATGCGCCTCGACGGCTATGACGTCTTCTTCCTGACCGGCACCGACGAGCACGGCCAGAAGATGCAGCAGACGGCGGCCAAGGCCGGCCTGACGCCGGCTCAACTCCTTGAGAAGAACGTGCCGCGCTTCCAGGCGATGGTCGAAAGGCTCAACTGTTCCAACGACCAGTTCATCCGCACCACGGAAGAGCAGCATCACAAGTCGTCCGCCGCGATCTGGGAACGGATGGCCAAAGCCGGCGACATCTACCTGTCAAAATATTCCGGCTGGTATTCGGTGCGCGACGAAGCCTTCTACGACGAGTCCGAAACGACGGTCACGGAGGACGGCGCGCGCATGGCGCCTTCGGGAACGCCGGTGGAGTGGGTCGAGGAGGAGAGCTACTTCTTCAAGCTGTCGGCCTACCAGGACAAGCTTCTCCAGTTCTACGAACGCGTACCTGATTTCGTGTTGCCGCGCGAACGGTTCAACGAGGTCACGAGTTTCGTGCGTGGCGGCCTGCAGGATCTCTCGATCTCGCGCACCACCTTCGACTGGGGCATTCCGGTGCCCGGCGACCCGAAGCACATCATGTATGTATGGGTCGACGCGTTGACCAATTACATCACCGGCGCAGGCTTTCCCGACACCGGGAGCGATAAATTCCGCCGCTACTGGCCGGCCGATCTGCACGTCATCGGCAAGGACATCGTCCGTTTTCACGCCGTGTACTGGCCGGCCTTCCTGATGTCGGCCGGGATCGCGTTGCCGAAACGGGTCTTCAGCCACGGCTTTCTCTTCAATCGCGGAGAGAAGATGTCGAAGTCGGTCGGCAACGTGATCGATCCGTTCGACCTTGCGGACGCCTACGGTGTCGATCCGCTGCGGTTCTTCCTGTTGCGCGAGGTCCCGTTCGGACAGGATGGCAATTACAGCCATCAGGCGATCGTCAACCGGATCAATGCCGATCTCGCCAACGACCTCGGCAACCTTGCGCAGCGATCACTGTCGATCGTCGCCAAGCAATGCGACGGCGTGCTGCCGGAGCCGGGCGTCTTCACCGAGAACGACGCCACCATCCTCGCGGCGGCCGACGCCATGATCGGCAAGGCGCGCGAGGCGATGAAGACGCAGCAACTGCATCACGTGCTCAATGCCGTGTGGGCGGTCGTTGCCGATGCCAACCGCTATTTCGCCGGCGAGGCGCCATGGGCCGCCGCCAAGACCGACCGGCCGCGCATGCAGACGATCCTCTACGTGACGGCCGAGGTGATCCGGCAGGTCGCGATCCTCGCTCAGCCTTTCGTGCCGGATTCAGCGGGCAAGCTGCTCGACCTCCTCGGCGTGCCGGAAGACGAGCGCAGCTTCGCCTTTCTCGACGGCCGGCACCGCCTCAAGCCGGGCGTGGCGCTGCCGCCGCCGGCGCCGGTGTTCCCGCGCTATATCGAGCCCACAGAGAAGGATAAGGGCTGATCCGCATGTTGATCGACAGTCACTGCCATCTCGATTTTCCCGACTTCGCCGACACGCTCGATGATGTCGTTGCGCGCGCCCGCACGGCCGGCGTCGGGCGCATCGTGAGCATTTGCACGCGCGTCCAT
>DATJHH010000021.1:0-197516 GCA_035494115.1 Xanthobacteraceae bacterium | reverse complement strand
TGCCACGCGACAGTTCGATGCGAACCGGCAGCGAGGCTTCGCCGTCTGAGTAACAGTTGGAGGCCAAGGCACCGCCGTGGGTGAGCTGAAAATCAGGCGTGAAGAAGAGAGGATTGGCACCGTTGTTATTACAATTCTGCAAATAATCCGGCAGCGAGATTTCCTGCTGATAGGCCGAATAGCGCAGTTGCAGGCCAAGCTCTTCCGTCAGCGCGAAGCCGAGGCGCAAATTGCCGCCCGCCGTCCGCGTGTCATAGGACAGATAGTTCGACGCGAAGGTCTGCTTCACGAAGATGTCGACGGCGCCGACCAGCCGATAGCCGAGAAGATAGGGTTCGGCATAGGACACCTGGAAGCCGCGCGCGCGCTGGCCGTACTGAACGGATGCCTTCGCGTACTGGCCGCGGCCAAGCAGGTTGCGCTCGCCGACGCTGACCTCGGCGAGGAAGCCGTCCGACGTTGAATAGCCACCGGCGACCGAGAATTCTCCGGTCGGCTGATCCTCGACGGTGACGTTGAGGATGACGCGGTCAGGCGCGGAACCAGGCTCGTTGGTGATCTTGACCGTCTTGAAGTAGTTGAGGTTCTTCAGCCGGCGCTCGGCGCGGTCGACAAGCGCGCGGTTGTAGGCGTCGCCTTCCGCGATATCGAACTCGCGACGGATGACGTAATCGCGCGTGCGCGTGTTGCCGTGAATGTCGATGCGCTCGATATAGGCGCGCGGCCCCTCTTCGATCACGAACACTTCGCTGACCGTGTGCTGCGCATAATTACGGTCGCCGCGCGGACGCACCGTCGCAAAGGCATAGCCGCGCTTGGCCGCCTCGACGGTCATGTCCTCGACAGATTTCTGGACGGCGTCGGCGTTGTAGATATCGCCGGCGCTCACCTTCAACCGCGAACGCAATTGCTTGGGATCGAGATCGTGCACGTTCGAGATCACGTCGACGGTGCTGACGTGATATTGCGGCCCCTCGTCGATGGTGAAGGTGACAACAAAGCCCTTCTTCGACGGATCATATGCTCCGACGGCGGACACGACGCGCACATCGGCATAGCCATGCTTGAGATAGAAGCGGCGCAGCAGATCGCGGTCGGCCTCGATGCGGTCGGCGTCATAGACGTCCTGCGTCTGCAGGAAGCTCAGGAAATTGCTTTCGCTGGTCTTGATCTGATCCTTCAGACGGTAATCCGAATAAGCGTGATTGCCGACGAAGACGATGTCCTTCACGCCGACCTTCGGACCTTCGTGGATCTCGAAAACGAGATCGACACGATTGTTCGGCAGATCGATGATCTTCGGATCGACGGTCACGTCGAAGCGGCCGAGCCTGCGATAAATGTCGACGATGCGCTGCGTGTCGGCTTGTACAAGCGGACGCGAAAACGTGCCGCGCGCCTTCGACTGCACTTCGAGATTGAGCTGCTCGTCTTTGACCTTCTTGTTGCCTTCATAGGCGACGCGATTGATGACCTGGTTTTCGACGACGGTCACCACAAGGCGCCCACCGGCGTGACTGACCTGAACGTCCTGGAACAAGCCGGTACCGTAGAGCGACTTGATGGCCTCATCGATCGTCGGCGCGTCGAGCCGGGGCCCCTTGAAGTACGAGCGGATCGTCGACGCTTCGACGCGTCGATTGCCCTGCACGACGATATTGCTCGAAGCCTGTGCAAGCGCGGGCTGCGCGGTGACCACCGCTGCCGTCAAACTCGCCCCAACAAGCCCCCCGACGATGAGGCAAGCAAAACCCACCGCACGAAACATCCGTTCCCCACAAGCCATCCGCACCGCACCCATTTCCCAAAGTCTAATTCAAGCGGCAACCCCGGATAATGCCCCGAACGGCATACCCCGACGAATCCAAACTTGTACAGACTTTCCCCTCCGGAGCAAACCGGGCTCCCCCGACTTCTGCGCGTTCATCGGCAAAAGTTGCAGAAACGCAACAGCTTAATCCTTTACCGTCACGACTTCCAAATGTGTACGACATCGTTGAAGGTCGCGAAGATCATCAGCATCAAGACGATCGCCAGCCCCACCCGAAATCCATATTCCTGAGCCCGATCGGAAAGCGGACGGCCGCGCGCCGCCTCAATCGCGTAAAACATAAGATGCCCGCCATCGAGCAGCGGGATCGGAAATAGATTCAACAGTCCGATGGAGACCGACAGGACGGCTGCGAGATGGAGCAGGCCGAGCATGCCGCCGGCATTGGCCACCTGGCCAGAGACCTGGGCGATCCGGATCGGCCCCCCGAGTTGGTCCGCCTTCTCCCGCCCGGATACGACTCCGCCGAGATAGCTCAAGGTCCGGTCGACGATGAACCAGGTTTCCTGCACGCCCATTCCGACGGCGGCAATCGGGTTCACCCGTTCGAATTTGACATCGGCCGCCGACGTCGAGCGGCTGATGCCCAGCATGCCCATTTGATGCGTGCCGCCGAAATTGTCCTTCACTTCACGCATTTGCGGCGTCGCCTTCAGAGTCAGCGGCTGGCCGCCGCGCTCCACGCCCAATGTGAGGGTCTCTCCCGCGCTGGTGCTCACGATGCGCTGCATGTCCGAGAAGCTGCCGATCTTCTCGCCGTTGATCGAGAGGATGACGTCGCCGGTCTTGATCCCGGCGGCCTCGGCCGCGCTGCCGGCCTGCACGGTATCGACGCGCGCCAAAATGGTCTGCTTGCCGTAAATCGCGAACACACCGGCGAAGATCACGATCGCCAGGATGAAATTCGCGAGCGGTCCGGCGACCACGACGGCCGCCCGCTTGCCCACCGGCTTATGGAAAAAGCTCTGCCCCCGCTCGGCGGTGCTCATCTGCGCAACGGCTTCGGTGTCCGGCACACTTGCAGCGTTTTCGTCGCCGAAAAATTTAACATAGCCGCCAAGCGGAATGGCCGAGATCTTCCAGCGCGTTCCATGGCGATCGTTGAAGCCGAAGAGTTGCGGGCCGAACCCGATCGAGAACGCAAGAACCTTCACCCCGGCCCAACGGGCAACGATGAAATGGCCGAACTCGTGGAAGAAGACGACGATGGTCAGGACGAAGATGAATGGGACAACGTAATACAGAACGCCGCCACCGAAGGTGGCCAGGCCACCAAACACATTGAAGTCCATGGTCTCTCCTGACCCGGTTAACGGCTATGCTCAGATACCTAAAATGCCTTTAAGGCAATTTCAGGCAAGAGGTCCCGGGTCCACGATCGCGAAACATGGTCAATATCCAGAGCCTCGTCGATGTTTTGAGGCTCTTTTGTCGCACCTTCCTTGACCGCGCGCTCAAGTGTGGCCTCGACGAGCGCGGGAATGGCCATGAAGCCGATGCGGCCGGCGATATAAGCCTCGACCGCTATTTCGTTCGCGGCGTTAAGGACGTTCGCGGCCGTGGATCCTGCCCGCAGGGCGTCGCGCGCCAGCCGCAGAGCCGGAAATCGCACCGGATCGGGCTCCTCGAAATGCAACGTCGCGATCTTTGCCAGATCAAGCCGCGGCGCCGGTCCGTCCAGCCGTTCCGGCCAGGCCAAACAGTGCGCGATGGGGATACGCATGTCGGGGGCGCCAAGCTGCGCGACGAGCGATCCGTCGCTGAATTCGACCAGCCCGTGGACGACCGATTCCGGATGCACGAGAATTTCGATCTGGTCCGATTCAAGTGCAAAAAGATGATGGGCTTCAATAACTTCCAGCCCTTTGTTCATCATGGTTGCAGAGTCGATGGTGATCTTCGCGCCCATGCTCCAGTTCGGGTGCTTGAGCGCCTGTTCCGGCGCTGCCGTGCGCATCTGCTCACGCGTCCAGGTCCGAAACGGTCCGCCCGAGGCCGTGAGGATGACCCTGCGGACCTCCTCGCGCCGCCCCGACGCCATCGCCTGAAACAGGGCATTGTGCTCGGAATCCACCGGCAGAACCGTCGCGCCGGCGTCCTTCGCCTTGCGCATGAACAGGTTGCCGGCACAGACGAGGCATTCCTTGTTGGCCAGCGCGACGCTGGCGCCGCGTTCGACGGCGGCCATGGTCGGCCGTAGCCCGATTGCGCCACCAATCGCCGCCATGACCCAGTCGGCGGGCCGCTGGGCCGCCTCGATCACCGCCTGGTCCCCCGCGCCCACGGCGATGCCGGTGCCCGCGAGCAGCGATTTCAGTTCGGCGAAAGCGGCCGGGTCTGCGATGGCGGCAAAACGGACCTTGAGGTCGCGCGCGATCTGCGCCAGCGCCGCCGCATTGCGATGGGCCGTCACCGCTTCCACGCGATAGGAGCCGCGCTTGAGCAGATCGACCGTGCTTGCGCCGATGGAGCCGGTTGCGCCGAGCAGCGTGATACTGCGCGCAGCGCTTGCCGGCGCCTTGCGGTGGCGCGTCAAGGGAGCGGGAGGAGTCATTGCATCACCATAACAAAAGGCCGGCGCCGGCATGATCGAATCCGCCATGGATGATTCCGATCACGGCTGCAGCAAAAACGGCAAAAACGAAGCCATCGAGCCTGTCCATCAGTCCGCCATGTCCCGGAATAATGCTGCCCGTGTCTTTCGCGCCGCGTTGACGTTTGACGTAGGATTCGAAGAAGTCACCGAACTGCGCGAGAATCGACAGGACGAAAGCGATCGCGCCGAGTGTCACGGCGTTGGGAAGGCCGAACCCGTGCGCGACGGCAACGCCGCCGATGATGCCCGCTATCGTTCCGGTGATTGCGCCGCTCCACGTCTTGTTGGGGCTGATCGCCGGACACACGCGCGGGCCGCCGACAAGACGTCCGCCCGCATAAGCGAAAATGTCCGTCATCCAGACGATGGCCATGACGAACATCATCGCCGGAAAGGCATACAGCGGTTCGCGCGTCAGCGCAGCCGGCGCCACCACAAGCGTCCCGGCGTAGGGAACACCCGCGACGATCCAGGACCGCTGGCTCGTTCGGGCCAGCACGCCGATCGCCATGCTGCCGAGGATGATAATGAAGAACGGAAGCCGGATGCGCCCGATCCATCCCATCAGGCCAGCCAACGTGATGGCGGTCGCGCCCAGGCCAAAGACGAGCCGGCGCTCCAACGCAGAGAACAGCGTGATCCATTCCCAGAACACGCCGAACGCCGCGATCCCCCAGAAGACGAGAACGGCCCAGCCGCCCATATAAGCGGCGCCCACGGCCAGGGGTGCGAGCACCAGAGCCGACAGGACCCGCCACAAGAGGTTCCGCCCCCTGCTCTCGTCCAATTTCGGCACGACCTCGCTCACCGTCACAGATCAAGATCCAGTTTTCGCGACCAGACCGCCGAACCGGCGCTCCCTGCGGCAATATTCGGAAACCGCCTGTTCGAGCAGGGCGCGATCGAAATCCGGCCAATAGGTCGGAATGAAAACGAGTTCGCTGTAGGCCGCCTGCCACAGAAGGAAATTCGACAGGCGCTGTTCCCCGCTGGTGCGGATAATGAGATCGGGATCGGGAATGTCTGGCGCATCGAGATACTGGCCTATCAAATCCGCCGTGACCGTGTTTGCATCGAGCCGGCCTTCGGCTGCCTCGCGCGCGATCCGCTTTGCCGCGTTGGCGATTTCCTGCCGGCTACCATAGTTGAATGCGACAACGACCGTAAGGCCGGTGTTGGCCCGCGTCAGGTCCTCGGCCTCTTCCAGCAAACGGCGGATATCCGGCGTCAGACCGTGACGTTCGCCGATGACGCGCAAGCGCACGTTGCTGCGGTGCAAATCTGCAAGGTCATGGCGAATGAAGCGGCGCAGCAGACCGAGGAGGTCGCGGACTTCCGTGGGCGGCCGCGTCCAGTTCTCCGAACTGAAAGAGAAGATCGTCAGATAGCGGATGCCAAGATCGGCGGCGGCGCGCACGGTACGACGCAACGCCTCCACGCCACGCCGGTGGCCCTCCACCCGTGGCAGGCCGCGCTGCGCCGCCCAGCGTCCATTGCCATCCATGATGATGGCGACATGGCATGGAACGTCGCGTGGGCCACTGGCATTCATTTCGGTCATCTTGTTTCGGCACCGGTGCGGCCGCATTGCCGCAAATCAGACCGTCATGATTTCCTTTTCCTTGGCAGCCAGCAACTGGTCGACATCGCTGATCGCCTGATCGGTCGCCTTCTGTACCTGCTCGGACTCGCGCTCGTGGTCGTCCTTGCTGATTTTCGAATCCTTTTCCAGCTTCTTGAGGGTGTCGAGCCCGTCGCGGCGAACATGCCGCACCGCCACGCGCGCGGCCTCGGCATATTTATGCGCAACCTTGGCGAGATCCTTGCGGCGTTCCTCGTTCAATTCCGGAATACGCAGGCGGATGACCTGACCTTCGGTCGAGGGGCTCAAACCTAGGTTGGAATTGACGATCGCCTTCTCCACCGGATGCACCATGGAACGATCCCATACCTGCACACTGATCAGCCGCGCCTCCGGCACGCTGACGGTGGCGAGCTGGTTGAGCGGCATGTGCGAGCCATAGGCCTCGACCTGCACCGGATCGAGCAAGGTTGCGGTCGCCCGGCCGGTGCGCAGGCCGGTCAGTTCCTGCTTGAAAGACTGGATCGCGCCCTGCATGCGGCGTTTGATCTCGTTCAGATCGTGGTTGTCGGACATCTTGTTCAGCGCCTTGTCGGCGCTCTCCCTCGGTCACTCTTCATACGGACGTGTGATGCACCTTATGGGATAACAGCATCGACGGCGATTATCGTTACAGCGCGTGTTTGAGTGCACGGCTGTCAACCCGTCCGGCCTCACCCGACACGCGTCGACCGCCCTTTGCCGCGCAGGACAGCCTCGATCGCGCCAGCCTCACGGATCGAGAAAACGATGATAGGCATTCGGTTTTCGCGGGCAAGGGCGAACGCCGTCGAATCCATGACTTTCAGGTTCTGGTTAAGCGCCTCGTCATGGGTCAGCGTTTCATAACGCTTGGCCTTGGCGTCCTTCTTCGGGTCGGCGGAATAGACGCCATCGACATCGGTCGCCTTGAAGACAATCTCGCAATCGAGTTCGGCGGCGCGCAGCACCGCGGTCGTGTCGGTGGTGAAATACGGATTGCCGGTGCCGGCAGCGAGCACGACGATGCGCCCCTGGGCAAGGTCTTCGATCGCCCGGCCGCGTGTGTAGAGATCGCAGACTTCCGGCATCTCGAGCGCGGAGAGCGCGCGTGCCGCCTTGCCCTGTGCCGTGATGGCCGCATGGACCGCGATGGCGTTCATCACGGTCGCGAGCATTCCCATAGTATCGGCGGTCGGACGCGGCACGCCCTTCGCGGAGACGGCAACGCCGCGAAAGATATTTCCGCCGCCGACGACGACGGCGAGTTCGACGCCCATCGCGGCCACGCGCACGAGATCGGTCGCAATCGCCTCGAGCGTCTGCTGATGAATGCCGAAACCGTCAGGACCGGAGAGCGCCTCGCCTGATATTTTGACCAGGATGCGGCGATAGGCAGGCTGCGCCACGCGATGACTCCCCTCGATCAAGACCTGCGCCTGTTCGACCATTCCCGCCCCCGAATCAGGTCCGAGAGCAGGCTTTTCGCAGAACACGCAAGCCGCGCCGTCGCGCGGCTCAGCCAATTGACTCAGCTTTGGCCGGCCGCGGCCGCCACTTCGGCGGCGAAGTCGGATTCCTGCTTTTCTATACCTTCGCCGAGCGCATAGCGCACAAAACCTGTGATCTTCACAGGCGCGCCGGCCTTGCCTTCCGCTTCCTTCACCGCCTGGGTGACGGACTTGGACGGGTCATGCACGAACGCCTGTTCGAGCAGGCAGACTTCCTTGTAGTAAGTCTTGAGGCCGGACTCGACGATCTTTTCGATGACATTGGCAGGCTTGCCCTGCTGCCGGTACTTCTCGGCGAGGACGTCCTTCTCGCGTGCGACGACGCCGGCATCGAGGCCGGCCGCGTCGAGCGCCTGCGGATTGGCCGCAGCAACATGCATGGCGATCTGGCGCCCGATGGTCTGCAATTCATCCGCCTTGCCTTCGGACTCCAGACCAACAAGCACACCGATCTTGCCGAGTCCGTCGCCGACGGAGCTATGCACATAGCTTGCGACGACGCCTTTCTGCACCGACACCAGGGCGGCGCGGCGCAGCGACATGTTCTCACCGATCGTTGCGATGGCGTTGGCGATGGCATCGGCGACCGTGCCCGATCCCGACTTGGCCTTCAGGATTGCATCGACGTCGGCGCCAGCGGTCAAACCTGTTTGTGCGATCATCCGCACAAGCGCTTGAAATTGCTCATTCCGGGCAACAAAATCCGTCTCCGCGTTGACCTCGGCCAGAATGCCTTTGGTGCCGGACACGGCGATGCCGATCAGCCCTTCGGCCGCAACGCGCCCTGCCTTCTTCGCAGCCTTCGAGAGGCCCTTCTTGCGCAGCCAGTCGACCGCAGCCTCGACGTTGCCGTCGGTCTCCGCGAGCGCCGCCTTGCAATCCATCATTCCGGCTCCGGTGCTGTCACGGAGCTCTTTCACCTGTGCTGCGGAAATAGCCATGTTCAAATCCTTGCGCGGGCCGGCGCCCCGTTGAGCCGCGCCGTTGCCCGAATGGTGGGATGTCCGGCTACTGCTGCCGGACGAGAAAGGCCGGACGCGTCCGGCCTCATCGATGCGTTATTCCGCTTCCGCGGTCAGGGCCTTCGACTGGGC
Source organism: Xanthobacteraceae bacterium (assembly GCA_035494115.1). Classification (GTDB taxonomy): domain Bacteria; phylum Pseudomonadota; class Alphaproteobacteria; order Rhizobiales; family Xanthobacteraceae; genus DATJHH01. The sequence goes on along the minus strand of DATJHH010000021.1, from coordinate 188,884 downwards.
GACCCAGCCGCCGACACGGCCCGGCAGGCCAACCTCTTCGCCGACATTGTGCGCGGCTTCGGCGCTGAAGGCGGCGATCTGCGAATAATGGAAGAGGCCAAGGTCGTTGAGCTTCTTCTCGATGGTCGGCGATACGCCCGTCAGCTTCTTCAAGTCGTCGGCCGATCCACGCGGACCGGGCAGCGGCTCGAAGCCGAGACCGCCAGTCGACGCCGGCAGTTCCTCGGGGACCGGGTTAGCCAACGCGCCGACATCGTGATGCTCGCCGCCCTGAGCGCGCGAAATGCCATCGAGCGCGGCGCGTGCGATCAGGTCGCAGTAAAGCGTAATGGCGCGGCTGGCGTCGTCATTGCCCGGCACGACGTAGGTGATTCCGGCCGGATCGCAATTGGTGTCGACCACGGCGGCAACCGGCACGCCGAGGCGGCGGGCTTCCTGGATGGCGATGTCTTCCTTGTTGGTGTCGAGCACGAACAACAGGTCCGGAAGGCCGCCCATGTCCTTGATGCCGCCGAGGGCACGGTCGAGCTTGTCGCGCTCGCGCTGGAGCGTCAGGCGCTCCTTCTTGGTGTAGCCCTGCGCGTCGTTCGAAGAGAGCAGGTCGTCGAGCTTGCGCAGGCGCGAGATCGACTGCGAGATCGTCTTCCAATTGGTCAGCGTGCCGCCGAGCCAGCGTGAGTTGACGTAATATTGCGCGCAGCGCTTGGCCGCGTCCGCAATCGAATCCTGCGCCTGGCGTTTGGTGCCGACGAACAGGATGCGGCCGCCATTGGCGACGGTGTCGCTCACGACCTGCAGGGCACGATGCAGCATCGGCACGGTCTGAGCGAGATCGACGATGTGGATGTTGTTGCGGGCGCCAAAAATGTACTCGGACATTTTCGGGTTCCAGCGGTGGGCCTGATGGCCGAAATGAACGCCAGCTTCCATAAGCTGACGCATGGTGAAGTCAGGAAGCGCCATGATATTCTCCGGTTGGACCTAGCGCGGATCTTGTGAGCCCTCTGAAATTCCACAGGTTTTTCCTGCGGGAGCCAGATGGACCACCGGACGGCCGTTCGATCCATTGTTGGGACCGGAGCCAGAATCCGCGTGTGAGATGACGGGGGTTCTACAGGCGTTCAGCCCCGCACGCAAGGCGCGCCGGATCCATCAATGAGCGCCCGATGCGGACTCGGCCGCAACAGGGTCGATCGGCACCGGCAAGGCCCAGGGGCAAAATGAAAATCCAACCACCCGCCGCGTATAATAATGGTGCGGAACGCAGAAACTGAGCGGGATGTCATTCTCAAAATCGTGTTTGACCGGTTCCGCCAGCCCGACGCAGATCGTCGCGATCATCAAAGTAAGACCGACCGGCAGCACCCAACGGTGCATGAGCAGCGACGGCACCCGTGCCAGAAGCCATGCGGCGGCGATGATCACCAGCGGATCGGTGACGATGAAATATTCAAGCTTCAAGCCCCTCAACGTACCGAGCAGATCGATGGCCGAGGCCGCCGCGAGCAACAGCGCGACCTGAAAGACGACCTTCCTCTCGCCGCGCCGCCACGCGAACACCGCGCCCGCGATCACGACCCATTCCAGAAAAATGGTCGGCCGCGGAGAGGAATTCAGAACGAATGTCAGGCGCGTCAGGAGAAGCCCGACACCGGACAATAGCGATTGAACAAATGCCCCGCCGTCCATCGTTCCGTCCTGCAACAGACCGGCATCACTGGTCTTTGCAAAGAGAAGCATCTTTTCGAACGGGTTTATGACGACGACGGCGTTGTGAACGTCATAGCGAAGCATCAACACGAGAAGGCCCAGCCCTGCTCCCGCAATCATCGCTGCCATGGCCGATACAGTCTCAGCCCAGCCGACGCCAAACATGATGGCGTAAGTCAACATCCAGCCCAGGATCCAGACGCCGATCAGCACCTGGTAAAACGGAAATTCTGTACCGAACAGCCGCACACGATCCGACACCGCGGCCGCATCGAACAAGCCGGCTTGTGCGATCGGCCACGCCAGAACCGCGGCGAGAACGGCGACAGCGCCATAAGCGATCATGAGAAGAAATTGGTTGCGGCGTGATTGCCAGGTGATCGGCTGCGCGAAGCGATGCCCGAACGCCACGAGGATCGGCGGAAACGCGAGGATCAACAGCAGGAACTGGACTTTGTTCAACATTGCGAGCGCGGCGAGGAACGAGGTGAGCCCGACGAGCAAGGGTCTGTAGCTGGTCTGCGTGCGCGCCGCGAGAAGCAGCAGCAGAAAGCCGCAATACATGAATGCTGCCGGAAGCAACTCGGTTCGCACGATGCGGCCTTCCATCATGAGGCCGCCGGAGAATGCGAGTGCGAACGCGCTCAGGATCGCGATGCGCCAGTCCCGAACCAGGCACCGTAGCAAAAATGCAAACGATGTGAGGAAGGCAAGCGCGATCAGCAGCGACAACAGCCGCGCGGCCTGCGTCGCCCGCATCCACGCCAATCCCGAGTCCGGGCCATCGAATGCCACAGGCAGGTTCGATATCGCATGGATGGAGAGAAGTCCGAAGGCGTGCAGCCACTTGAACCAAGTGCCGAGCGACAGGATCGTCAGATAGCCGGGATGGTCGAAATATTCCTGGCGCAGTCCGTTGTTGGACAGGAAGGCTTCGTACACCATCCAGAGGTCCATGTCGGCGATGCGCCAATACGGCCACCAGAATCCAGACAGGAAAAACGAGACGACAAACGCGATCAGGATGGCCGCGAGCGAACCGCGCCATCCCATCACGAACAGTCTGTCGATACCTTTGGCCGGCCGTGCGACGGGCATTCGCTTATCATGTCGTTCTGAAAACGGATCATTCGAAATCGGGCGCATCAAAGCGTCGCAAACGGCATACGGGCCTGCAAAAAAGTGGGATGGGAGACCAGTGAAAATATCACTGATGTGGGTCAAGAGTCCTCAGCAGAAGCCGGAGCCGTGCTGACGTCCTCCATCAAGGTCGTGCGGCCGCTCGGAAAGCCGGGGTGCAGCGGCCATTCAACATCGCGCAATCGCGTCTAAAGAATGTCCACTTGAAGGACACCCGGCACCGCTTTGATGGCACCGGCAATCTGCGGCGAGACCTTGAAGCGGCCCGGCAGCTTGACTTCGACCTCGGCGCCCGCATCGAGCATCAGCACCATGCTGATCTCGCCGTCGCCACGGTCGAGCCGTTTCTGCACACCATCGAGCGGCGCCTCCGAGCGCAGGAAGATACGCAATTTCTTCTGCACCTTCTCCGCCGCCTTCTCGAGCGGCTCGGCCGACTGGACGCGGGCGCGGACATCATCGCCCTGCAATTCCGCGGTCAGCGTCAACAGCACCGCCCGGCCCGGCTCGAGCAGATCGCGATATTGCGCGAGTCCCTCGGCAAACAGCACCGCCTCGTATTGTCCGGTCGGATCGGACAGGCCGATGATGCCCATCTTGTTGCCGGTGCGGATACGCCGTTCGGTGCGCGAGACGACGGTGGCCGCCAATCGCCCGGCGCTCGCGCCTGCTTTGACGGCGCGCGTAAATTCCGCCCACGACTTCGCCTCCAGCCGCTTCAGCGTCGGGCCGTAATCGTCGAGCGGATGGCCGCTGAGGAAGAAGCCGACGGCATCGTATTCCTTCTGCAGCTTCTCGGCCGGCAACCAGGGTTCGGTCGCCGGCATCGGCAGCGGTTCGCGCATCGTCGGTCCGCCGAACAATTCGTTTTGCCCGTGCAGGACCGCGTCCTGTGCCCGCGCACTGGCGGCGAGAATGGCATCGACAGCCGCGGTGCAGCGCGCCCGATCGGCCAAAAGTTTGTCGAAGGCGCCGGCGGCGGCGAGACTTTCCAGCACGCGCTTGTTGACGGCGCGCGGGTTTATGCGCCCCGCAAAGTCGGCGAGATCGGTGAACGGCTTGTCGCCGCGTGCCGCAACCATCAGCTCCACCGCCTGGGCACCCACGCCCTTGAGCGCGGCCAGCGAGTAGATGATCGTATTGCCGTCCGGCTCGAAAGCCACGCCCGAACGGTTGATGTCCGGTTGCTCGACCTTGATGCCGAGCCGCGTTGCCTCGGCGCGGAATTCCGCCAGCTTGTCCGTGTTGTTCATGTCGAGCGTCATCGACGCGGCGATGAACTCCACCGGATAGTTCGCCTTCATGTAGGCGGTCTGATAGGCGATGAGTGCGTAAGCCGCCGCGTGGCTTTTATTGAAACCGTATTCCGCGAAGCGTTCGAGTGAATCGAAAATCGCGTCCGCCTGTGTGCGCTCGACGCCGCGCTCGACGGATCCCTTCACGAAGTCATTCCGCTGCGCCGCCATCTCGCTGCGGATTTTCTTGCCCATGGCGCGACGCAGGAGGTCGGCTTGGCCGAGCGAGTAGCCGGCCAGGATCTGCGCAGCCTGCATCACCTGTTCCTGATAGATGATGACGCCGTGCGTCTCGCGCAGGATCGGTTCGAGTTTTGGGTGGATGAAGTCCGGCTTCTCGAGTTTGTGCTTGCGTGCGCAATAGGTGGGAATGTTCGCCATCGGTCCCGGCCGGTAAAGCGCGACCAGGGCGATGATGTCTTCAAAGCAGTCCGGGCGCATGTCGAGCAGCGCGCGCCGCATGCCCTGACTTTCCAGTTGGAACACGCCCATGCCTTCGGCCCGCGCCAACAACTCGTAAGTCTTCTTGTCGTCGAGCGGCAAGGCGCCGAGATCAATCACGATGCCGCGCCGGGCGATGAAATCCGTGGTCTTGCGCAGCACCGTGAGCGTCTTGAGACCGAGGAAGTCGAATTTGACGAGACCGGCCGGCTCCACCCATTTCATGTTGAACTGGGTGACCGGCAGCGTCGATTTCGGGTCCCGGTAGAGCGGTACAAGCTGGTCGAGCGGCCTGTCGCCGATCACGATGCCGGCGGCGTGGGTCGAGGCATGGCGGTTGAGGCCTTCGAGCTTCTTGGCGATGTCGAAGGCGCGCCGCACGACGGGGTCCGTCTCCGCCTCGGCCTTGAGTTTCGGCTCGTCGGCAATGGCCTTGGCGAGCGTCACGGGAGCGGCGGGATTCTGCGGCACCAGCTTGCACAGCTTGTCGACTTGCCCATACGGCATCTGCAGCACGCGGCCGACATCGCGCAGCACGCCGCGCGCCTGCAGCGTTCCGAAGGTAATGATCTGCGCGACCTGGTCCTGGCCGTAGCGCTGCTGCACATAGTTGATGACCTCGTCGCGGCGATCCTGGCAGAAGTCGATATCGAAATCCGGCATCGAGACGCGTTCCGGATTGAGGAAGCGTTCGAACAGCAGATCGAACCGGATCGGATCGAGATCGGTGATCGTCAGCGAATAGGCGACGAGCGAGCCGGCACCCGAACCGCGGCCCGGCCCGACCGGAATGCCCTGCGATTTCGCCCACTGAATGAAATCCGCGACGATCAGGAAGTAACCCGGATATTTCATGCCCTCGATGACGTCGAGTTCGAAGGCCAACCGCTGCTCGTAGTCCTCGCGCGTGCGGCCGGGCGCGGTGCCATGCTCAACAAGACGCCGTTCAAGCCCTGCCCGCGCAGCATTGCGCAGCGTCTCGGTCTCATCGGCGGCCGTCTCGTCGGTGCCGACCGTGAAGCGCGGCAGGATCGGTCCTCGCGTCTTCGGCCGGCAATGGCAGCGCATCGCCACTTCGACCGTGGAGGCCAGCGCCTCCGGCAGGTCGGCGAACAGTTCGGTCATTTCGGCGCGCGATTTGAGCCGGTGCTCGGGCGTGAGCTGGCGACGGTCGGTTTCGACCAGAAACCGGCTTTCGGCGATACAGATCAGCGCGTCCTGCGCCTCGAAATCTTCGCGCTTGGCAAAGAACGGCTCGTTGGTGGCGATAAGCGGCAGGCCGAGACGATAGGCGAGATCGACCAGGGCCGGCTCCGCGAGCCGCTCATCCGCCGTGCCGTGCCGCTGCAGTTCGACATAAAGCCTGTCGCCGAACAGCGCCTGCAAGCGCAGAAGCCGCTCCTGCGCAACCGGTGACTGGCCGGCATGCAGCATGCGGTCGATAGGTCCGGACGGGCCGCCGGTGAGCGCGATCAGGCCGGGCGCAGCGATCCAGTCGGACTTGATATGCGGGGCTTCATTGGCGGGCGTTTCGAGGAAGGCGCGCGAACTGAGCCGCATCAGACTGCGGTAGCCCTCTTCCTCCGCGGCCAGCAGCACGATGCGTTCGCTCTGGCTGCGCAGCGGGCCGGCGCCGTTGCGCGGCTGATGCACCTGGTCGCCGAAATCGAGCGCGAGCGCACAGCCGACGATGGGCTGAATGCCGTAGCCGGACAGCTTTTGCGAGAATTCGAGCGCACCGAACATATTGTCGGTGTCGGTGAGCGCGAGGGCGGGCTGGCGATCGGCCTTCGCAAGCTCGGCCAGCCGGGCAATCGTCAGCGCGCCCTCAAGCAGCGAATACGACGAATGCGTGTGCAGATGCACAAAGCCCGGACCGGCTGCCACGATTTACCCCCAAACAAGACCTGAATCAGGGAGCCATGGTGGGCGGCGCGCCCTCTCCTGTCCACCGTCTGCGGCGCATTGAGGACCATTCGTACCCGCTGTCCTCAAGCGTCGTGATGTCCGCCGGTTGAAAATGCGAGACGGCCGCGTGGCGGCCAATCCGCCTGGTTCTGCCGATCAGATTGTGCTGAAGACCTGAGCCCAGATGGCGACCATTCCGACAAACAAAGCCAGAGAGGCAAGAGCGGCGGCTTCTTCTACAAATGCGCGAAACATGACCTTCTCCTTCATGTGAACAGAAGAAGAACATAGTTCTGTTTTTGTTCTCAGTCAATCGGAACCCCTCACCTCCTCGGGCATCTGCCAATCTGGTTAACGATTCTTTTTATGCCAAATTGGGAATATCGGGGTCGCCGCAAACGAAGACGTAAGGGGTAACGCGTAGTCTTGCGCACGTCGGGTTTGTCTGAGCCCCGGCAAAGTTTCGGTTCTCGGCCCTGTCTTTTCGACAGGGCCTTTTTTCGCGGCCCCGGTCGCAGCGCCGGTATCCCCACACGCCCGAGAACGGCAACGCCCGATCGCGAACTACTTCAGTTCGACGACCATTCCGTTTTGTACGGTGACGCGGCGGTTCATGCGCCCTGCGATCTCCATGTTGTGAGTCGCGATGACGGTCGCGAGGCCCGTCGCGCGGATCAACTGGGAGAACGCCGCGAAGACATGGTCAGCCGTCTTCGGATCGAGATTTCCGGTCGGCTCGTCGGCCAACAACAGGCGCGGCGCATTGGCGACCGCGCGGGCGATAGCGACACGTTGCTGCTCACCGCCCGACAGTTCGGCCGGGCGATGGGTGACGCGCTCCTTGAGACCGAGATAGGCCAAAAGCTCGATCGCGCGTGACTTCGCTTCCGATCGTTTCAAACCGCGGATCATTTGCGGCAACATGACGTTTTCGAGCGCGGTGAATTCCGACAGCAAGCGATGCGACTGATAGACGAAGCCGATCTCGTCGCGGCGGATACGGGTGCGCTCGGTATCGGACAACCCCGACGTCGCCACGCCGTTGATGAAGACCTCGCCGGCGTCGGGATGTTCGAGTAGCCCGGCGATATGCAGCAACGTCGACTTGCCGGCGCCCGACGGCGCCACCAGCGCGACGGACTCCCCGCCCCAGACCGCGAATTCGGCCTTCTGCAGGATATTCAGGGTTGCCTCGCCCTGCTGATAATGCCGCTCGATCTCTTGCAGGGCGAGAACGGGCGTGATTTGCCCGGCGGACGGCGCTTCACTCATAGCGCAAGGCCTCCACCGGATCGAGCCGCGCCGCGCGCCACGACGGATAGAGCGTGGCCAGGAACGATAGCGTCAGCGCCATCATGACGACGGCGACCGTTTCACCGACATCCATGTCGGCCGGCAGGCGGGAGAGGAAATAAAGCTCCGGCGAAAACAGTTCAGTGTTGGTCAGCCAGGAGATGAACTGCCGGATGTCCTCGATATTCAGGCACACCAACGTGCCGACCAGAAGCCCCATGAGCGTGCCGACGACGCCGATAGCCGCACCGGTGATGAAGAAGATGCGCATGATGGAATATTGCGTCGTGCCCATCGTGCGCAGGATCGCGATGTCCGCGCCTTTGTCCTTCACCAGCATGATAAGGCCGGAGACGATGTTGAGCGCCGCGACCAGCACGATCAGCATGAGGATCAGGAACATGACGTTGCGTTCGACCTGCAGCGCATTGAAGAACGTCGCGTTGCGTTGACGCCAGTCGACCATGAAGATCGGCCGCTGTGCGGCATCCTGCACAAGCTTTCGAAATGTGGCGATCTGGTCCGGATTGTCGGTATAGACCTCGATCGCCGTGACGTCCCCGGTCCGGTTGAAGTAGGTCTGCGCCTCCTTCAATGGCATGATCACGATGGCGGAATCGTACTCCGACATTCCGATCTCGAAGACGGCGGCGACTTTATAGGCCTTGATGCGCGGCGTCGTTCCCATCGGCGTCACTGCGCCGCGCGGCGAGACCAGCGTGATCATGTCGCCGGCGCGTAGCGATAGCTGATCGGCGAGCCGTTTTCCGATCGCAACGCCCTGCCCGTCATCAAAACCTTCAAGCGTACCCTGCTTGATGTTTTTGGCGATCGAACCGAGCTTGTTGAGATCGTCGGCGCGCAAACCGCGCACAAGCACGCCGGACGCATTGAATGGCGAGGACGCCAGCGCCTGGCCCTCGACGATGGGCGCCGCAAGCCGGATGCCCTGTACCTTGGAGATCCGCGCCGCCACGTCCTGCCAGTCGGTCAGCGGCCGCTCCAGCGGCTGCACCAGCAGATGGCCGTTGAGACCGAGGATCTTGTCGAGCAGTTCCTGGCGGAAGCCGTTCATCACCGCCATCACGATGATCAGCGTCGCCACGCCGAGCATGATGCCGAGGAACGAGAAGCCGGCGATAACGGAAATGAATCCTTCCTTGCGGCGCGCGCGCAGATAGCGCAGCGACATCATCCATTCGAATGAACTGAAGGGGGCCGTACCGGTCGGTTTGGCAGCTTTGGTCATGCAACTCTCATCCCTGTCCGGTTGTCACATGATTCTGGCAAATTCGCGCCCCGTAACAGGCCCTGGTCGGCCTTTCGCGCACAGGTTCGTGCACGCACACGTTCATGCACTCAGGCGCATCACGGCATCCGCCGGCGTCAACAGCTCCCGCTCGCCGGTGGCGCGGCGCTTCAACTCGACCTTGCCTTCGGCAAGCCCCTTTGGACCGACTAGAATCTGCCACGGCACGCCAATGAGATCGGCGGCGGCGAATTTCGCCCCCGGACGCTCGTCGAGGTCGTGGTAGAGCACCCCGACCCCACGTGCGGAAAGGTCGCGGTAGAGCGCCTCGCAGGCGCGATCGGTGTCGGAATTGCCCTGCTTGAGATTGAGGATCACCGCGTCGAACGGCGCGACCGCGTCCGGCCAGATGATGCCGGCCTCATCGTGGGACGCTTCAATGATGGCGCCGACGAGACGCGATACGCCGACCCCGTAGGAGCCGCCATGCACCGGCCGCTCGGCGCCGTCAGGGCCGGTCACCGCCGCCTTCATCGGGACGGAATATTTGGTGCCGAAATAGAAAATCTGCCCGACCTCGATGCCACGCGTCTGCACGCGCTTGTCCTGCGCGACTTCACGCTCGAAGCGTGCCGCATCATGCACGTCTTCGGTCGCCGCATAGTGGGTCGTCCATGCCTTGATGATGGGCGCGAGGTCTGAATCGTAATCCACGTCGGCACCCGGGATCGGCAGGTCAAGGACATCCTTGTCGCAGAACACCGCCGACTCCCCGGTCTCCGCCAAAATAATGAATTCGTGGGACAGGTCGCCACCGATCGGGCCGGTTTCCGCCCGCATCGGGATGGCTTTCAGGCCCATGCGCGCAAAGGTACGCAGATAGGCGACGAACATGCGGTTGTAGGACAGCCGGGCGGCGGCTTCGTCGATGTCGAAAGAATATGCGTCCTTCATCAAAAACTCGCGCCCGCGCATGACGCCGAAACGCGGCCGCTGCTCGTCGCGGAATTTCCATTGGATGTGGTAGAGAATTTTTGGCAGTTCGCGATAGGAGCGGATCGCGGCGCGGAAGATTTCCGTGATCATGTCTTCGTTGGTCGGCCCGTAGAGCAATTCGCGCTCGTGCCGGTCCTTGATGCGCAGCATCTCCGGCCCATAGGCGTCGTAGCGTCCGCTTTCACGCCACAGATCGGCCAGTTGCAAGGTTGGCATCAAAAGCTCGACGGCGCCGGCGCGGTCCTGCTCCTCGCGCACGATCTGCTCGATCTTCTTTAACACCCGAAATCCCAGCGGCAGCCAGGCATAGATGCCGGCGGCCTCCTGCCGCATCATTCCCGCCCGCAGCATCAGGCGATGGGAGGCGATCTCGGCCTCCTTGGGCGTTTCACGCAGGAGCGGCAGAAAATATTGGGAAAGACGCATTTTTGATCCTGGAGGAGCCGATCCGGACGGATCGCAGACCGGAATCGCCGGCCGCTGAGTGAAACCGTAATAACAGCGAAAAAACAAGGGCGTTAGCGCGACCGTCTCCGATTGCAGCCTATCGCGTGTGAAATTACGGGTGCGATAAACGCCTTTCGGGCCAGGAAACCCGCGCCCCCGGAATACCCCAAAAAAAACGCCCAGCGAAGCGACTGTGAGCAGTTTTCTTGCTGTCTGCGGCGTCCGATCGGATGGAAATTACCCCAGCAGGGAGGGCAGACTTAAAAAAATGCTTTTCCGGACGCGAATGCGCATTTTTAGTGATGACAGGTTATGCAACCTACGCTAGCTTTTATGGCGTCCAGGGCAATCTGGGCCGACCGAAGTCTAGGGAGAAAAACCACCGGCGCGGACAACGCTGCCGACGCGACAGACCAAAAAGAACGTCGCGGACAGGTGCAATCCTTTCGTGAAAGCAGGGCCCAAGGCCCTGCTTTTTTTTCTTTTGGCAGCCGCTATTACGTCTGCATTCCGATGAACCGCGCGACGCTGCCGGAATCCAAGAGTTTGGTGGCGAAAAGCGCGAAAACCAACGCGAAGATCGCGGCGGAGACGAGCGTGGTCCATCCGAGTTTTCGCCAGAGGGTGGACATGACCGGCGCGCCGGGGTCGGAGCCTTTGACGATCTTCCCCTCTTCCGCCTGGCTGCGAACGCCGAAAGGCAGCACCGCAAACAGCGTCAGCCACCAGAGCAGAAAATAGATCGCAATCCCGGTCCCGAGCGTCATCGCTTAAACCTCACGGCATCTACAGCATTTTCCAGTTGAGCTGACCCATCGCTCAAACCAACAACCGTCATTCCGGGATGCGCCACTTGGCGCAGGCCCGGAATCCATACTTCCGCGGTGGTTATGGATTCCGGGCTCTCTCGCGAAGAACTCGCGCCCCGGAATGACCGTGAATGCGAGTTGATTCAGGTCAAAATACTCTAACTCACGGCAGCTCACGCCTGTTCGAGTTCGACGAGCGTTCCGCAGAAATCCTTCGGATGAAGAAACAGCACCGGCTTGCCATGAGCGCCGATCTTCGGCTCGCCATCGCCGAGCACGCGCACGCCCGCGGCGCGCAGGCGATCACGGGTCGAAAAAATATCGTCGACCTCAAGGCAGAAATGATGCACGCCGCCATCGGGATTGCGCTCGAGGAAACGCGCGATCGGTGACTCATCGCCCAGAGGCGCGAGCAGTTCGATCTTGGTGTTTGGCAATGCGAGGAAAACCGTGGTGACGCCATGTTCGGGCAGCGGCACCGGTTCCGACACCGAGGCCCCGAGCATCTCGCGATAGATTGCGGCCGCTTTCGCCAGATCAGGCACCGCGATGGCGATGTGATTGAGCCGGCCGATCTTGCGCATCGCATCGCTGAGCGGATCGTTCATGACGCACCCTCTGCGCTTACACCGTCAGAACGTGGACGTGACACACCGGCTTCTTGCCCCATTCGCGGCCGAACAGGCTGCGTACGGTGCGCGCCACGCTTTCGGCAACGGCGTCCGGATCGCGCCGTCTGCCGCGCGGCAGCGAGTCGAGGACATCGACTACAGCATCATAGACCACCTCGCTAAGATCCTCGCCGCCGGCATTCCTTTCCGGCACGCCAGCCACTTCGATCTGCGGATCTGACGCGATCTCACCCTTGTCCGTCATCGCGATGGCGACGGAAACGATGCCGGCGAAAGCCAGCCGCCGCCGTTCGACGAGCGTGCGCGACTGGCCGGTCACGAGCAATCGGCCATCGCGATAAAGCCGCCCGACCGGGACTTCGTCCACGATCCCCGGCGCACCGGGCGCCAGCTTCATGACGTCGCCGTCGCGGACCGACAGCACGGTCTTGATCCCGCATTTGCGCGCGATCTCGGCATGCTGCTGCAGGTGCAACGGTTCGCCATGCACCGGCATCAGCATCTGCGGGCGCACCCAGCCGATCATCTCCTCAAGCTCGTCGCGGCGCGGATGACCGGACACATGCACGAGATGCGTGCGGTCGGTGATGACCTCGACGCCCTGGGTGATCAGGCCGTTGATGATGTTCGACACCGCCTTCTCGTTGCCGGGAATAGCGCGCGACGAGAAGATGACGCGATCGCCTTTCGACAGCGTCACTTCGGGATGATCGGCCTGCGCAATGCGCGCTAACGCCGCGCGCGGCTCGCCCTGGCTTCCGGTGCACAGCGCGACGACCTTGTCGTGCGGCAGGTAGCCATAAGTATCCATGCTACGGAAATCCTGCACGCCATCGAAATAGCCGGTCTCGCGCGCCACCTGCACGATGCGCTCCATGGCGCGGCCGACGACGACGACCTCGCGGCCGCAGGCGCGCGCAGCATCGGCGACAGCCTTCAGGCGCGACACGTTCGAGGCGAAGGTCGTCACCGCAACGCGGCCGGGCGCCGACCGGATCAGTTCGGACAGCGAGCGCGCCACGTCGGTTTCGGATGGAGAGCGGCCGTCGCGGATCGCATTGGTGGAATCGCCGATGAGCGCGAGCACGCCCTCGTCGCCGAGCGCGCGCAACTTCTTCTCGTCGGTCGGCGGACCGACATAAGGCGTCGGATCGATCTTCCAGTCGCCGGTATGCAGCACCGTGCCAAGGGGCGTGCGGATGATCAGTCCGTTCGATTCCGGAATCGAGTGCGCTACGCCCACATATTCGACATCGAACGGGCCGAGCATGAAGCGGCTGCCGAGCGGCATGATGTTGATCGGCAGTTCTGGCGCGCCGGGTTCGCCCGCGCACTTTGCCGCGATCAGCGCGGCGGTGAACGGCGTCGCATAGATCGGCACCTTGACCTTCGGCCACAGTTCGATCAGCGCGCCGATGTGATCTTCATGGCCGTGGGTGATGACGATACCGAGCAGGTTCTTGCGCTCTTCGACGAGGAAACGCACATCGGGCAGCACCACGTCCACGCCGGGCGCTTCCTCACCGGCAAACGACATGCCGAAGTCGACGGCCATCCAGGTGCGCTTTCGCGCGTTCCCGAGGCCGTAAAGCGACAGGTTCATGCCGATTTCGCCGACGCCGCCGAGCGGCGCGAAGACGAGTTCGTTTGCGGGTCCGTTCAAAGGCTGTTGTCCGGTTGCGCGGGCACGCCCAAGGGAAACACATCGCCCGCCGTAATCATTTCGACCGTCTCGTCGTCACGGCGCAGGATCAGCCGGCCCGCTTCGTCGAGACCATCGAAATGGCCGTCGATCTCACGATCCGGTAACCGCACACGCACCGCACTGCCGACGCCGACAGCACGCGCCAACCAGTCTTCACGAATTGCCCCAAAATTCGCGCCGCGCTCCCATTGCACGATCCGGCGCTGCATCGCACCGGTCAATGCGGTGAACACGTCGGCGGCCGCGGCGGCCGCGCCCAGTTCCGCGAGGTCCGTGCAAGGATAAGGCGTCGCCTGCGGATGCGTGCGGCAATTGATGCCGATGCCGATAATCGCGGCCGCACCCTCGCCTTCGATCAAAATACCCGCGACCTTGGCGCCGTCGATCAGGACGTCGTTCGGCCATTTCAGCGACACGCGCGCGGCAAGCTGCGGCGCAACCGCACTGATCGTGTCGTGCACCGCAAGCGCAGCAACGAACGACAATTCCGTGATATGCGCGCGCGGCGCAGGATCAGGCTGCAGCAGGCTTGCATAAACGTTGCCGGGCTCGGAGACCCAGATATTGCCGCGGCGGCCGCGCCCGGCTGTCTGCTGCTCCGCAACAATCCAGACTGCCGCCGGCAAACCCACCCGCGCACGCGCGCAGGCTTCCGAATTGGTCGAGCCGATTTCGGCAAAGGTGACGAGCCCAACGCCTGCCGCACTGGCGACGGGGTCGAGCGTCATGCTTGACAACTGATTCATCTGTCTTGAATCACGCTCTCTGATCTTTTCGTTCGAGCATGATCCGGTCCGAGAAGCGGAACCCGCTTTTCAGGATCATGCTCAGAACAATGAATGCGCGGCGGCGGTCGCGGCAGCAACAAACGGGGCCGGATAGACGAAGAACAGGAGATTGATAATACCGCTGATGGCGAGAACGAAACGCAGTTCGGCCGGCATGCGCTCGAACCGCCCGGCAGGCTCATCGAAATACATGACCTTGACGATCAGAAGATAATAATAGGCGCCGACCACGCTCGATACCACGCCGATCACCGCCAAAGTATAGAGTCCGGCCTTGATGGCGGCGAGGAAGACGAAATATTTCGCGAAGAAGCCGGCCAGCGGCGGAATGCCGGCGAGCGAGAACAAGAGCGCGGCGAAGAAGAACGCCCGGCCCGGCGACGTGCGCGAGAGGCCGGCGAGATCAGAGATCTGCTCGAGCGGCTTGCCGTCGCGGCGCATCCCCATGATCACGGCAAAGCTGCCGAGGGTCATCGCGACGTAGATGCCCATATAAATGAGCACGCCCTGCACGCCCTCCGCCGTTCCGGCAGCAAGGCCGATCAGCGCGAAGCCCATATGGCCGATCGACGAATAGGCCATCAGCCGTTTGATGTTGGTCTGGCCGATGGCGGCGAACGAGCCGAGCACCATCGAGGCGATCGAAACGAAGACGATGATCTGCTGCCATTCCCCCGAGATCGTCGGGAAGGCGCTGAGCGCGACACGCAGGAACACGGCGATGGCGGCGACCTTCGGCGCTGACGCAAAGAACGCCGTCACCGGCGTCGGTGCGCCCTCATACACATCCGGTGTCCACATATGGAACGGAACGGCGGAAACCTTGAAGCAGAGACCGACGAAGAGGAAGACGATGCCGAAGATGAGCCCGATGCCGCCGTTTCCAGCCGCCTTGGCGATACCGGCGAAGTTCACGGTGCCGGTGAAGCCGTAGATCAGCGAGGCGCCGTAGAGCAGCATCCCGGACGAGAGTGCGCCGAGCACGAAATATTTCAGGCCCGCTTCCGTCGACCGCAATGAATCGCGGTTTGCGGCCGCGAGCACATAGAGGGACAGGCTCATGAATTCCAGCCCGAGATAGAGCGCGATCAGGTCGGCGGCCGATACCAGCACCATCATGCCGAGGGCGGACAGCACGATGACGATCGGATATTCGAAACGCTGCTGGTTCTCCTGCGCCATATAGCGGATCGACATCAGGATCGCCGCTGCGGACGCGACAAGGCAGAGGATTTTCATGAAACGCGAGAAGTCGTCGACGACGAAGCTGCCGGTGAACAGCGACTGCTTCCCGGGGGGCAACAGGCCGATGAGCGCCGCAGCGATGAGCAGCAGCATGATCGCAAGGCCGCTGATGAGCCCGGTCGTCTGCTCGCCGCGGAACACGCCGATCATCAGCAAGGCCAGCGCGCCAACGGCCAGCACAAACTCCGGCAGCAGCGGGGCGAGCGTATCGTATCCAATCACGTCCATAACAATGCGGTCCTAGTCCGTTGCCGGCGTCCGTTCAGTGCGCAACGAGTGCGGCCGCCTGCACGACGGCGACGGCGTGTTGATAGCGATCGAGCAATTGCGTGACCGAGGCCGCCGACATATCGAGCACCAGCTTCGGGTAAAGACCGAACAAAATCGTCAGCGCGACAAGCGGCACCAGCGTCGCCAACTCGCGGTAGTTGAGATCGCGGATGTTGGCGAGGCTTGCCTTCTGCAGCACACCGAAGACCACCTTGCGATAGAGCCACAGCGCGTAAGCCGCCGACAGGATGACGCCGAGCGTCGCGAATCCGGCGACCCATATGTTGACGCGGAACGTGCCGATCAGCGCCAGGAATTCACCGACGAAGCCCGACGTTCCCGGCAGGCCGACATTGGCGAGCGTGAAAACGAGGAAGACGGCGGCATAAAGCGGCATGCGGTTGACCAGCCCGCCATAGGCGGCGATCTCGCGCGTGTGCATGCGGTCATAGACCACGCCGACGCACAGGAAGAGCGCGCCAGAGACGATGCCGTGCGAAATCATCTGGAAGATGCCGCCGGCGATGCCTTGCGCGGTGCCGGCGAAAATTCCCATGGTCACGAAGCCCATATGCGCCACGGACGAATAGGCGATGAGCTTCTTCATGTCCTCCTGCATCAGCGCCACGAGCGACGTATAGACAATGGCGACGACGGACAAAGCAAAGACGAGCGGCGCAAAATCATGCGAAGCGGCCGGAAACATCGGCAGCGAGAAGCGCAGGAATCCGTAGCCGCCCATCTTCAGCAGGATCGCGGCGAGGATCACGGAGCCTGCCGTCGGCGCTTCCACATGCGCGTCCGGCAACCACGTGTGCACCGGCCACATCGGCATCTTCACGGCGAACGAAGCGAAGAAGGCAAGCCACGCCCATTTCTGCATGTCGAGCGGGAAGTTATAGGTCAGCAGCGTCGGAATATCGGTCGTGCCGGCCACCCAGTACATCGACATGATGGCGAGCAGCATCAGCACTGAACCGAGCAGCGTGTAGAGGAAGAACTTGAAGCTCGCATAGACGCGACGCGGGCCGCCCCACACGCCGATGATCAGGAACATCGGGATCAGGCCGCCTTCGAAGAACAGATAGAACAGGACCAGATCGAGCGACGAGAACGTGCCGATCATCAGCGTCTCGAGCGCCAGGAACGCGATCATGTATTCGCGCACGCGCAGCTTGATCGCGCGCCAGCTCGCCAGGATGCAGATCGGCATCAGCGCTGTCGTCAGGATGACGAAGGGCAGCGAAATGCCATCCACGCCCATGTGATAGGACGAGATGCCGCCCATCCACGACACCTGTTCGACGAACTGGAAGTCGGGCAGCGCCGGATCGAAGTGCCAGACCAGCAACAGCGAAATGGCAAAATCGATCAGCGTCGTCCACATGGCGACCCAGCGGGCATTGCGAAAACTCGCTTCGTCGTCCCGCCGCAGCGCCAGGATGAACAAGGCGCCGAGCAGCGGCAGAAACGTTACGACGGAGAGGATCGGCCAGGACATCAGTGCGGCACTCCGGCGAACATGAACCAAGTGATGAGGGCCGCCGCGCCGATGAGCATCGCGAAGGCGTAATGATAGAGATAGCCGGTCTGCAGCCGCACGACGTTACGCGTGACGTCGAGAACGCGGGCGGACACGCCGTCCGGCCCAAAGCCATCGATCAGCCAGCCGTCGCCACCCTTCCACAGCGCGCGCCCCAGCCACTTCGTCGGGTTCACGAACAGGACGTCGTAAACCTCGTCGAAATACCACTTGTTGAGCAGGAAGCGGTAAAGGATCGGCTGCTCGTGCGCGAGCCGCGCCGGCAGGTCGGGCCGGCGGATATAGAATTGCCACGCGATGAGGAAACCGATCACCATCATGATGGTCGGCAACAGGCCGATCCATTCCGGAATGTGGTGCATCTCTTCGAGCACTTTATTGTCGGCACCGATCTTGATCGCGTCGCGGAAGAATTCTGGCACGCCATGGCCGGCGAACACATCGACAAAGGGATAGCCGGCGAGGAAGGACCCCGCGCCGAGCACGCCAAGCGGGATCAGCATCGTATAGGGGCTCTCATGCGCCGCTTCATAATGATGCTGGTCGTGCGGGCGGCCGTGGAAGGTCATGAAGATGACTCGCCATGAGTAGAACGAGGTCAGGCCTGCCGCGATCACGGTCATGACGAAGCCGTAGAGACCGAACGGATTATTCGTCACGAACGACGACTCGATGATCGCATCCTTGGAGAAATACCCGGCGGTGAGCGGGAATCCGGTCAGCGCCAGCGTCCCGATGATCATCATCGCATAGGTGAATGGAATGCGGTCCTTCAACCCGCCCATCTTCCGCATGTCCTGCTCGTGATGCATCGCGTGGATGACGGAGCCGGAGCCGAGGAACAGCAGCGCCTTGAAGAACGCGTGGGTGAACAAATGGAACATGCCGACCGAATAAGCCCCCGCCCCCATCGCCACGAACATGTAGCCGAGCTGCGAACAGGTCGAATAGGCGATCACGCGTTTGATGTCGTTCTGCACGAGCCCGACAGTGGCGGCAAAGAACGCCGTCGACGCGCCGATGATCATCACGAATTCGCGCGCGGTCGGCGCCAGTTCGAACAGCGGCGACAGGCGCGCGACCATGAACACGCCGGCAGTGACCATGGTCGCGGCATGGATCAGCGCCGACACCGGCGTCGGACCTTCCATCGCATCAGGCAGCCAGGTGTGCAGGAAAAGCTGCGCCGACTTGCCCATCGCGCCGATGAACAACAGGATACAGATCACGGTCAGCGCATCGAAGTCGTGGCCGATATGGATGGTCTTGCCGACGAGCGATGGCGCCTGCGCAAAGATCGTCTCGAAATCGACCGACCCGACAAACATGAAGACGGCAAAGATGCCGAGTGCGAAGCCAAAATCGCCGACGCGATTGACGACGAAAGCTTTGATGGCGGCGGCATTGGCCGACGGCTTCTTGAACCAGAAGCCGATCAGCAAGTAGCTCGCGAGGCCCACGCCCTCCCAGCCGAAGAACAGTTGGACCAAGTTGTCGGACGTCACCAGCGCCAGCATGAAGAAAGTGAATAGCGACAGGTAGCAGAAGAAGCGCGGGCGGTCCGGATCCTCCTCCATGTAGCCGATGGAATAGAGATGCACGACCGAGGACACCGTCGTCACGACGACCAGCATGACGGCGGTCAGCGTGTCGACACGGATCGCCCAAGCGACCTTGAGGTCGCCGACGGAGATGAAATCGAGCACTTGCACATGCGCGTCGTTGCCGCCGAAGCCGACGGAGACGAAGGCGATCCAGGCCAGAATGCAGGAGATGAACAGGAACAGCGTGGTGACGAGTTCGGCCGCGCGCGACCCGAGCGCCGGCGGTTCAATCGGCTCATGCCCGTGATCGTTATGAGCGTGAAGATCATGGGCGTGAAGATCATGGGCATGATCGTCGTGCGCGTGAGTGTCATGATGCGCGTGACCCAGACCGGCATCGACGACATCGCCGGCGCCGGGATGGCGCAGCCGCGCCCCGGTGAGGACGATAATCCCGGCGATGATCGCGCCGAGCAGAGGCAGAAAAACGAGTGCCTGATACATGCCTGAACGCTCAGCCCCTCATCAGGTTGATGTCTTCGACCGCGATCGAGCCGCGGTTGCGATAATAGACGACGAGAATGGCGAGGCCGATCGCGGCTTCCGCGGCGGCAACGGTGAGCACCAGCAGCGCAAAAATCTGGCCAACGATGTCGCCCAGATGCGTCGAGAACGCCACGAGGTTGATGTTGACCGCGAGCAGGATCAGCTCGATCGACATCAGAATAACGATGACGTTCTTGCGGTTGATGAAGATGCCGAAAATACCGAGAGTCAGCAGAATGGCCGCGACCGTAAGATAATGTCCGAGCGTGATGGTCATACGAGGCCCTTCCCCGACTGTACCTGCCTGATCTCGATCGCCGTCTTGCCCGTCCGCGCCACCTGTTCGGCGATGTTCTGGCGCTTGACGTAGGGCTTGTGACGCAACGTCAGCACGATCGCGCCGATCATGGCGACGAGCAGGATCATGCCCGCGATCTCGAAGAAATAGACGTAGCGGGTGTAGAGCACGAGGCCGATCGCCTCGGTATTGCTGATCGTCGGCGAGGTCGGGATCGGCGACATGATCGTCTTGCCGATGTCGGCGCCGAGCGTCCAGGTGCCGACGACGAGCAGAAGCTCGGACACGAAAATGAAGGCGATAACCGCGCCGACCGGCAAATATTGCAAGAAGCCTTGCCGCAGTTCGGCGAAGTCGACGTCGAGCATCATCACGACGAAGAGGAACAGCACCGCCACCGCGCCGACATAGACGACGACCAAAATCATCGCCAGGAATTCAGCGCCCATCAGCAGGAACAGGCCCGCCGCGTTGACGAAGCAAAGGATCAGGAACAGCACCGAATGAACGGGATTCTTCGACGCGATGACCATCACCGCCGAAGCAATGCAGATCGCCGAGAAGAGATAGAAGAAGATTGTAGCGACGGTCATTGAGTCCTCACCGGTACGGCGCGTCGAGTTCGATATTCTTTGCGATCTCGCGCTCCCAGCGGTCTCCGTTGGCGAGCAGCCGCTCCTTGTCGTAGTACAGCTCCTCGCGCGTCTCCGTCGCGAATTCGAAATTCGGCCCCTCGACGATGGCGTCGACCGGGCACGCCTCTTGGCACAGCCCGCAATAGATGCATTTCACCATGTCGATGTCGTAGCGGGTCGTGCGCCGGGTGCCGTCGTTGCGACGCGGTCCGGCCTCGATGGTGATCGCCTGCGCCGGACAGATCGCCTCGCACAGCTTGCAGGCGATGCAGCGTTCCTCACCATTGGGATAGCGCCGTTGCGCGTGCTCGCCACGGAAGCGCGGCGAGATCGGCCCTTTTTCGAAGGGATAGTTCAGCGTCGGCTTCGGCTGGAAGAAATAGCGCATGCCGAGGAAGAACGCCGAAACGAACTCCGTCAAAAAAACCGCTTTTGCTGCGCGATCGAGCCGCATCAGGGACCTTTCAGGGGGGCAAGCCCGCCGAACTGGAGAACCGCCGCGGTGATGACAACCATGCCGATCGAAATCGGCAGGAACACTTTCCAGCCGAGGCGCATCAGTTGGTCGTAGCGATAGCGCGGCACGATGGCCTTGGCCATCGCGAACAGGAAAAAGATGAAGAACACTTTTAGCGCGAACCAGATGATGCCCGGCACCCAGGTGAACGGCGCAAATGGGATCGGCGACAGCCAGCCGCCGAGAAACAGGATTGTCGCCATCGCGCACATGGTCGTGATCGCGACGTATTCGCCGAGCATGAACAGCAGATAGGGCGTCGCCGAATATTCAACCATGAAGCCGGCGACCAGTTCGGACTCTGCTTCGACGAGATCGAAAGGCGGACGGTTCGTTTCCGCCATTGCGGAAATGACGAAGATCACGAACATCGGGAACAGCGGCAGCCAGTACCAGCCGAGCAGGCCCCAGCGCGAGTCCTGCGCCGCCACGATGGCCGAAAGGTTGAGCGAGCCGACGCACAACAGCACGGTGATCAGCACGAAGCCGATCGAAACCTCATAAGACACCATCTGCGCGGCCGAACGCAGCGCCGACAGGAACGGATATTTCGAGTTCGACGCCCAGCCGCCCATGATGATGCCGTAGACGCCGAGCGAGGAGATCGCAAAGAGATAGAGGATGCCGACATTGATGTCGGAGATCATCCAGCCGCTCGCGACCGGGATCACCGCCCATGCGGCGAGCGCCAGCACGCAGGTGACGAGCGGCGCCAGCAGGAAGACTCCTTTATTGGAGCCGTCCGGAATGATCGGCTCCTTCACCGCAAACTTCAGAAGATCGGCAAACGACTGGAACAGGCCCCATGGACCGACGACGTTAGGACCGCGCCGAATCTGCACGGCGGCCCAGATCTTGCGGTCGGCGAGCAGCAGATACGCGATGCAGATCAGCAGCACGACGAGCATAAGCACGCTCTGCCCGACGATGATGAGCAGCGGTAGAAGATAAGTGGACCAGAACTCAGCCATATCGATCCGCTACTCCGCTGCCGTCAATGTCGCGTTGTCTTCGGCAAGGGCGGAACAGTCCGCCATCACCGCCGACGCGCGCGCGATAGGGTTGGTCAGATAGAAATCCTCGACCACGGGCCGGAACGCCCCCTTCTCGATCGTCCCGCCAAGACCGGCCAGCTTGTCGATGTCGGCCGCATTGCCGGCCGCGATGGCATCAAGCCGCGCCAGATGCGGATGGGCCGCAAAGATCGCGGCGCGAAGCGCGTTGAGCGAGTCATAGGGCAGACGCTTGTCCAGATTATCAGACAACGCACGCAGGATCGCCCAGTCCTCGCGTGCCTCGCCCGGCGGGAAGGTTGCGCGTTTGCTTTCCTGCACGCGCCCTTCGGTGTTCACATAGAGACCGGATTTCTCCGGATACGCCGCGCCCGGCAGGATCACGTCGGCGCGATGCGCGCCGCGATCGCCATGGCTGCCGATATAGACGACGAAGGCGCCGGGCGCGATGTCAACCTCATCGGCGCCGAGCAGGAAGATGACGTCAAGCGCGCCTTCCTGCTCCATGGCGGCGCAGGTCATGCCACCCGCGCCGGGCACGAAGCCGATGTCGAGCGCACCGACGCGCGAGGCTGCATGGTGCAGCACCGCAAGACCATTCCAGCCGTCCGCGAACGCGCCAAAGCCCTTTGCAGTTTTGGCAACGTGGGAGAGCACCGCCATGCCGTCGGCACGCGCCAGAGCGCCCTGCCCGATCAGCCACAGCGGCTTCTTGGCGTCCGCCAGCGGATTGTCCTTGAGGCCGGTCAGCGTGTCGGTGCCGGCGCCGAGATACTCATAAGAATAGGTGAGATCAACCTTTTCGCCGATCAGCGCCACCTTGAAGCCGCCATGGCGCCAGCGTTTGCGGATGCGCGCATTGAGCACGGGCGCTTCGCGGCGCGGATTGGCGCCGACGATCACAAGCCCATCGGCGTCGTCGATGCCGCGGATCGTCGGATTGAAGATGTAGGATGCGCGGCCGGCTGACGGATCGATCAGCGCACCGTCCTGGCGGGCGTCGATATTGGCCGAACCGAGCCGCGTCATCAGATCCTTGAGCGCGAACATCTCTTCGACAGCCGCCAGATCGCCGGCAACCGCGCCCATGCGCTGCGGCTTTGTTGTCTTGACCTTCTCGGCAATCGCGGCAAACGTCTCCGCCCATGTCGCTGTGCGCAGCCGGCCACCGCTGCGGATGTAAGGCTGGTCGAGCCGCTGCGAGCGCAGCCCGTCCACGACGTGGCGCGTCTTGTCGGAAATCCATTCCTCGTTCACGTCGTCATTGGTGCGCGGCAGGATGCGCATCACCTCGCGGCCACGGCTGTCGATGCGGATCGCCGAACCGACAGCATCCATCACGTCGATGGACTCCGTCTTGGTCAATTCCCAGGGCCGCGCCGCGAAGGCATATGGCTTCGAGGTCAGCGCACCGACCGGACAGAGATCGACGACATTGCCTTGCAGTTCGGACGACAGCGCACCTTCGAGGTAGGTGGTGATTTCCATATCCTCGCCGCGGCCGATGGCGCCAAGCTCCGGTACACCGGCGACTTCGCTCGCGAAGCGGACGCAGCGCGTGCACTGAATGCAGCGGTTCATCGAGGTCTTCACCAGCGCGCCGAGATATTTGTCTTCGACCGCGCGCTTGTTCTCCTGATAACGGCTGGTGTCGACGCCGTAGGCCATGGCCTGATCCTGCAGATCGCACTCCCCGCCCTGATCGCAGATCGGGCAATCGAGCGGATGATTGATCAGCAAAAATTCCATCACGCCTTCGCGCGCCTTCTTCACCATCGGCGACAGCGTCTTCACCTCCGGCAACTCACCGTTGGGACCGGGCCGGCAGTCGCGCACGCCCCAGGCGCAGCTCGCGACCGGCTTCGGCGCGCCCTTGAGTTCAACCAGGCACATGCGGCAATTGCCGGCGATCGACAGCCGCTCGTGGAAACAGAAGCGCGGAATCTCGGCGCCCGCCGCCTCGCATGCCTGCAGCAGCGTGTATTCGGCCGGGACTTCGACTTCGGTGCCGTCGACGATGATCTTTGTCATGCTTGTTTGCCTTGCGGCGAGCCAGCCGCCTGCTTTTCTTTCCATGCCGCGATGAGATCGACGACCTCGATCCCGTCGATGGTCATCCCTTCCAGCCGGCTTTTGACGATGGAGGCGCCGGCGAGATTGGCGTTATTGATCCGTAACCCCGACAGGTTGACGTTGTGAACGGTCCAGCCTGCCATATTCAGATCGTCGAAGGAGCAGCCCGAGAGATTGATGTTGTGGTACTTGCCGCCGGACATGTTGACGTTTTCGTATGTACAACCCGACAAATTCACGTCGTCGAAGATCGAGCCAGCAAGATCGCTGCCCGTTACGTTGAGCCGATGTTTCTCGCAATGAATCTTCATTGTCCGCTCCCTACTCCGCCGCCACGGCATCAAGAGGAACTGGGTCGCGCACGCCGACATCGTCGATGGTGGCGCGTGCGGTAAAGGCATCGATGCGCCGTTCGATCTCGGGGCGGAAATGCCGGATCAGGCCCTGGATCGGCCACGCCGCCGCGTCGCCGAGCGCGCAGATGGTGTGACCTTCGACCTGCGTGGTCACTTCGAGCAGCATGTCGATCTCGCGCTTGTGCGCGCGGCCCTCGATCATGCGGGTCATCACGCGCCACATCCAGCCGGTGCCCTCGCGGCACGGGGTACACTGGCCGCAGCTCTCGTGCTTGTAGAAATAAGACAGCCGCGCGATGGCCGCGACGATGTCCGTCGATTTGTCCATGACGATGACCGCAGCCGTGCCGAGGCCGGACTTAAGATTCTTGAGCGTGTCGAAATCCATGTAGGCGTCGGCGATCTGGTCCGCCGGCACCAGCGGCACCGACGCGCCGCCCGGAATGACCGCGAGCAGATTGTCCCAGCCGCCGCGAATGCCGCCGGCATGCGTCTCCACGAGTTCGCGGAAGGTAACGCCCATCGCCTCTTCGACATTGCACGGCTTGTTCACATGGCCGGAAATGCAAAACAGTTTCGTGCCGACATTGTTGGGCCGGCCGATGCCGGCGAACCACGCGCCGCCGCGACGCAGGATGTCGGGCGCGACCGCGATCGACTCCACATTGTTGACGGTCGTCGGGCAGCCGTAGAGCCCGACATTGGCCGGGAATGGCGGCTTGAGCCGCGGCATGCCCTTCTTGCCTTCGAGGCTTTCCAGAAGCGCCGTCTCTTCGCCGCAGATATAGGCGCCGGCGCCGTGATGCACGTAGAGATCGAACGGATAGCCGTGGATGTTGTCCTTGCCGAGGAGGTTCGCCTCATAGCACTGGTCGATCGCGGCCTGCAGGCGCTCACGCTCGCGGATGAACTCGCCACGGATATAGATGTAGCCCGCGTGCGCGCCCATGCCGACGCCGGCGAACAGGCAGCCTTCGATCAGCAGATGCGGATCGTTGCGCAGAATTTCGCGGTCCTTGCAGGTGCCGGGCTCGGACTCGTCGGCGTTGACGACGAGATAGCTGGGCCTTCCGTCGGACTGCTTTGGCATGAACGACCATTTCAGGCCGGTCGGAAAACCCGCGCCGCCACGCCCGCGCAGACCCGACGCCTTCATCTCGTTGACGATCCAGTCGCGGCCTTTTTCGATGATGCCCTTGGTGCCGTCCCACGAACCGCGCGCGCGCGCGCCTTCCAGCCCCCAATCATGCAGGCCGTAGAGATTCTTGAAGATGCGGTCTTTATCCTGAAGCATCGCGGCGATCTCTATTTCTTTGTGCTCTTGCCTTTGCGGCCCTTGCCGCTGGCATCATCGGCCGGCGGTGTCGGTATCGGCGATTCCTGCTGACTTGCGGCCTCGGTGGGCTTTTTCGCGACATCATCGTGCAGCGCCGGTTCTTTTTCCCGCGCCCCGCCGTCCTTCGCCTGTTTCTTCGCAAGCGGATAGAGCGACGGGTCGGTGAGCGTCGTCGGTCCGCCGACGGGAGCGGACAATTGCCGGTCGATCTGCGGGCCGGGCTCGGGCACGCGGCCGGCTTTCATCTCATCGAGGATCTTTGAGAAGCTCTCCGGCGTCAGGTCTTCGTAGAAATCGTAATTGATCTGTGCCATCGGCGCGTTCACGCAGGCGCCGAGGCATTCGACCTCGATCCATGACAACGCACCGTCTTCGGTGACGTGATGCTGCTCGCCGATCTTGTCGTGACAAACTTTTTTGAGGTCTTTCGCGCCGCGCAACTCGCAAGGAGTCGTGCCGCAAAGCTGAACATGGAAACGGCCGACCGGCTCGAGATTGAACATCGTGTAGAAGGTCGCGATCTCAAGCACGCGGATATGCGCCATGTCGAGCAGATCGGCGACATAGCGGATCGCGGCTTCCGGCGTCCAGCCGCCGGCCTGCTCCTGCGCGCGCCACAACAGCGGGATGACAGCGGACGCCTGCCGGCCTTCCGGGTATTTCGTCAGCTCACGCTTCGCCCACGCGGCATTGGCCTCCGTGAAGGCGAAGTCCTTGGGCTGAATGTCAGCAGGTGCAAGACGGCGAACGGCCATTAGCGGTCGACCTCCCCGAAAACGATGTCGAGCGAACCGAGGATGGCGGAGACGTCGGCCAGCATGTGGCCGCGGCAGAGGAAATCCATCGCCTGCAGATGCGCGAAACCCGGCGCGCGGATCTTGCACTTGTATGGCTTGTTGGTGCCGTCGGCGACGAGATAGACGCCGAACTCACCTTTCGGTGCTTCGACCGCAGCGTAAACTTCGCCGGCCGGCACGTGATAGCCCTCGGTGTAGAGCTTGAAGTGATGGATCAGCGCTTCCATCGAGCGCTTCATGTCGCCGCGTTTCGGCGGGACGATCTTGTGATCGTCGACCGTGACCGGCCCCTGCCCTTCGGGTGAGCGCAGCTTTTCCAGACACTGCTTCATGATGCGGATCGACTGCCGCATCTCTTCCATGCGGATGACCTGACGATCGTAATTGTCGCCGTGCTTGCCGACCGGAATATCGAAATCGAGTTCGGCATAGCATTCGTAAGGCTGCGCCTTGCGCAGATCCCAGGCCGCGCCCGAACCACGCACCATGACGCCGGAAAAGCCCCATTTCCATGCGTCTTCGAGACTGACGACGGCGATGTCGACATTGCGCTGCTTGAAGATGCGATTTTCGATGAACAGCGCGTCGAGGTCATCGCAGACTTTCAGGAAAGGATCGCAGAACGCCCAGATATCGTCGAGCAATTTTGGCGGCAGGTCCTGATGCACGCCGCCGACACGGAAATAGGCCGCATGCATGCGGCTGCCGGACGCGCGCTCATAGAATACCATGAGCTTTTCGCGTTCCTCGAAGCCCCACAGCGGCGGCGTCAGCGCGCCGACATCCATCGCCTGCGTCGTGACGTTGAGAAGATGCGAGAGCAGTCTGCCGATCTCCGAATAGAGCACGCGGATGAGCTGCGCGCGTTTCGGCACTTTCAGGCCAAGCAGCTTTTCGACCGCGAGGCAAAACGCGTGCTCCTGATTCATCGGCGCGACGTAATCGAGCCGGTCGAAATACGGGATCGCTTGCAAATACGTCTTGTGCTCGATCAGCTTCTCGGTGCCGCGATGCAGAAGGCCGATATGCGGATCGACGCGCTCGACCACTTCACCGTCAAGCTCAAGCACGAGACGCAGCACGCCATGCGCTGCCGGATGCTGCGGCCCGAAGTTCAGCGTGAAATTGCGAAGCGAGGTTTCAACCATTCTGCGTCTGCCTCATGCGGCGGGCTTTCCAGGTTTCTCTTCGGCCTTCTCATCACCCGGCAGGACGTAGTTCGGTCCTTCCCACGGCGAGAGAAAATCGAAATTGCGGAATTCCTGCGCGAGCTTCACCTTGTCGTAGACGACGCGTTTCTGCTCGTCGTCCCAGCGCACCTCGACGAAGCCGGTCAGCGGGAAATCCTTGCGCAGCGGATGTCCCTGAAAGCCGTAATCGGTGAGGATGCGGCGCATGTCGGGATGGCCCTCGAACTGCACGCCATAGAGATCATAGACCTCACGCTCAAACCAGTCGGCGCCGGGAAACACCGGCATGATCGACTGCACCGGCGTCGTCTCGTCGGTCTCGATCTTGACGCGGATGCGAAAATTCTTTTCCGGTGACAGGAAATGATAGACGACGTCGAAGCGCTTTTCGCGCGCCGGCCAGTCGATCGCCGTCACATCGATGAAGCTGATGAAGCGGCATTGCGGATCGTCGCGCAGATGCGTCACCAGCGTGATGATGTCCGCGGCTTTCGCCGTGACCGTCAATTCGCCGTAGGCCATCGTGTGCCCGGTCACGATGCCGGGCAGCGCCTGCGCCAAATCCGCTCCGAGTTTTGCGAGCCTGTCGTCCATCAAAATCCCTTAGCGCTCGATCGTGCCGACGCGGCGGATCTTCTTCTGCAGCAGCAGCACGCCGTAGAGAAGCGCTTCGGCGGTCGGCGGGCATCCGGGCACGTAAATGTCCACCGGAACAATCCGGTCGCATCCGCGCACGACCGAGTAAGAATAGTGATAGTAGCCGCCGCCATTGGCGCACGATCCCATGGAGATGACGTAGCGCGGCTCCGGCATCTGGTCGTAAACCTTGCGCAGCGCCGGGGCCATCTTGTTGGTCAGCGTGCCGGCGACGATCATTACATCCGACTGCCGCGGCGAGGCGCGCGGCGCAAAGCCGAAGCGCTCGACATCGTAGCGCGGCATGGAAAGCTGCATCATCTCGACCGCGCAGCAGGCGAGCCCGAACGTCATCCACATCAGCGAGCCGGTGCGCGCCCAGGTGACGAGATCGTCAGCCGCCGCGACGATGAAACCCTTGTCGGAGAGTTCAGCGTTGATACCGGTGAAATACGGATCGTCCGCGCCGATCGGGCGGCCGGTGCGTGGGTCGAGAATGCCCTTCGGGGCAGGCGCGACCATGGTGCCCTCGTTCAATCCCATTCGAGTGCTCCCTTTCGCCATTCATAGACAAAGCCGATTGTCAGAACGCCGAGGAAAATCATCATCGACCAGAAGCCGAACGCGCCCAGCCGGCCGAAGGCGACCGCCCACGGGAACAGGAAGGCGACTTCGAGATCGAAGATGATGAAAAGGATCGCGACCAGATAGAACCGCACGTCGAATTTCATCCGCGCGTCGTCGAAGGCGTTGAAGCCGCATTCGTAGGCCGACAGCTTCTCCGGATCCGGATCGCGATAGGCGACGACGAAGGGTACGATCAGCAAGGCAAGCCCGATCACCGCCGCGATGGCGATGAAGATCACGAGCGGCAGATAGGCGGCCCATAATGCGTTTAGCTGCATGCGTTCATCTGCGTCCCTGCGTCGCGGGTCAGAATTGTGAGTATTACCAGCCCCGGAGAGCCGCTGTCCTTCCATTCCCATGAACCGGAAAGACGATGGAGGTCATGCCCGTTTCCAGGCAACTTGGCCGCGCAGCCGAGTCTTCTGCACCGGATTATGCCCGGAATTTGTGCGGAATCGCGGACGGCGTGCCACGCGGGTTGAGCCTTAGCGCAGCGCACAAAGGGTGGCAAGACAGCGGTTTGTGCGATTCTTGCAAACTCTTCCAGACTGGTCTGCAGATGTGCCGACCCCGACGATGCGCGCATCGCCCGCCGGCCGGACGAAACGAGGACGCCATCGGGGATTTCATGGACAATTTGTCCATCATGAACGCGTGAGGACGTAGAAGCACAGTCTTGCGGCAAAAGCTCTGGAATGTCACAAAGCGGCCCACAGTGATGGCAGCCCGATGTCCGGCATACGGCCGGGGCTGACACGCCAAAGTGAATAAAATGGGCCGCATGGCTCGGGTGGGAACAATTTCAAAGAGATGCTGTCTGCGCGACCGACCAGATCACGCTCTTTGCAAATGATGGCAACATATCGATGACAACTGCTGCTGAGACGTTTGAATCGGGCGTCGCCTCGTCCCCGAAACCGTCCCGCCTGCGCATGGACCGGGTGGTGATGGGTCTCGCGGTCCTGTCGCTCGTCATCCTGATCGTATTGCCGCTTGCTTCGCTGCTGCTCGGCAGCGTGCGCTCCGACGAGGGCTTCACATTCTCGAATTTCGAGGATGCGGTGAGCGGCCGGCTCTATGTCTCGGCCTTGCTCAACTCGCTGCAACTGGGGGCGTGGACTGCCTTCTTCAGCGTCGTCATCGGCGTTCCGCTCGCCTGGGCCGTCAGCCGGACGAACGTGCCGTACAAGGGCCTGATCCGGTTGACCGCGAACCTCTCCTACCTGTCGCCCCCCTTTCTCACCGCCATCGCCTTCGTCAACCTGTTCAGCCCCAATGCCGGCCTGATCAACGTGTTCTTCCGCGACGTGCTGGGGGTCCCCTGGCTCGGCTTCAACGTCTTCTCGATGCACGGCATGGTGCTCGTCACGGTCATGCACACATTTCCCTTCGTGTTCCTTTTGACGGAGAGCGCCCTGCAGGGGGTCGATGCCTCCTACGAGCAAGCCGCACAAATTCTCGGCGCCAGCAAATGGCGCACGGCCTTCGTCATCACCGCGCCGCTCGTCACCCCGGCAATTCTGTCCGGCGCGCTGATCGCGTTCGTGAATTCGATTGCGCTGTTCGGTTCGCAGGCAATCCTCGGCCTGCCCGCGCGCATCGTGACACTGCCGACACGGATTTATTCGTTGTTCAGCTATCCGCCGCAATACGGCCTCGCGTCCGCCCTGTCGCTGGTCTTCGTGGCAATCACCGTCGCGGCGCTGTTCTTCCAGCGCAGCTATCTGGCGCGGCGGCAATACATCACCCTCGGCGGCAAAGCTTCGCGGCCGCAACTGGTCGATCTCGGCATCGGGCGCTGGCTGCTCGTCGGCTTCGCCGTGCTGGTGTTCATCGTTTCGATCATCCTGCCCTATACGGCCCTGGTCGCCGTTTCGATCAGCAAGTCCTGGGGGCTTGAGTTCTGGAAGGGCCTCACCCTCGCCAACTACAAATTCGTGCTGATCGATTACGACGTGACGCAGCGCGCCATCATCAACAGCCTGATATTGGCGGTCGCCGCAGCGTCGCTCGCGGTGTTGATCGGCGCCATCATCGCCTGGATCGACCTGCGCACGAAGGTGCCCGGGCGCAAGTTCCTCGATTATGTCTCGCTGGTGCCCCTCGGCCTGCCAGGCATCGTGATGGCTGTCGCACTGATCCAATTCTGGCTGGCGATGCCGGTTCCGCTCTACGGCACGCTGACGATCCTGCTGCTGGCCTATGTGGCACGCTACATTCCACTCGGCGTGCGGGCCGCCAACGCGTCGCTGCGTCAACTCGATCCGACGCTGGAAGAGAGCGCCCGCATTCTCGGCGCGTCATGGGGAAAAACCATGCGCGAAGTGACGGTGCCGCTGACACGCCCCGGCCTGATGGCCGGTTGGCTGCTCATTTTCGTTCCGGCTATTCAGGAATTGAGCGCCTCCATCCTTCTGTTCTCCTCGAGTTCGATCACCCTCGCGGTCGCGGTCTACAATCTCTACGAAACCGGATACACCGAACCGGTCGCCGCGCTCGCCATCGTCAATGTCGTCATTATCGGTTTCGCCATGTGGCTCGCGAAAAAAATCGGCGGGACCCAGCATGCAGGCGAACGCGCCGTCACTGTGGGGAATTAAATGACTTCGGTCACGATCAATAACGTCTCGAAAAGCTACGGCGCCAAGTCCGACGTGCCCGCCGTCAGCGATCTCAATCTGAATATCCGCGACAACTCGTTTGTGACGCTGCTCGGCCCGAGCGGCTGCGGCAAGACGACGACGCTGCGGCTGATCGCCGGCTACATGTCGCCCGACACCGGCACGATTCATGTCGGCGACAAGCTCGTATCGTCGAAAGACAAGGTCATCCTGCCCGAACATCGCGGCATGGGCATGGTGTTCCAGAATTATGCCGTGTGGCCGCATAAAACCGTGTTCGAGAACGTCGTCTTCGGCCTGCGCATCCGCAAGGTGCCGACAGCGAAGGCGCGTGAAATGGTCGACACGACCCTGGCCCTGGTCGGCCTGACCGGCTACGAAAAACGCTTCCCCAGCGAATTGAGCGGCGGCCAGCAGCAGCGCGTGGCGCTCGCGCGCAGCATCGTCGTCGAACCGGAAATCCTGCTCCTCGACGAACCGCTGTCGAACCTCGACGCCAAGCTGCGCGAGCACATGCGCACCGAACTCAAGCAGATCCAGCGCCGCACCGGCATCACCTTCATCTACGTCACCCACGATCAGGCCGAGGCGCTGGCGCTGTCCGACCACATCGCCGTCATCAACAACGGCAAGCTGCAACAGTTCGGCACGCCGGAAGAGGTTTACAGCAGGCCCGCCAACCGCGTCGTCGCCGACTTCATGGGCAACGTGAATCTGGTTCGCGCCCGGATCATGAGCAACGCCAACGGCAAGAACACGATCCGCATCGGCGACAGCCTCGATATCGAAACGCCGGAAGCCGCGGCAAAGGGCCTGTCGACGCAAGGCGATGTCGACATCGCCGTGCGGCCCGAGGACATCATGCTGTCCGGCAGCGGTACGACGGCCGCGAACGCCACGGTCAAAGACCGGACCTTCCTCGGCAACTTCAATGAATATTACGTCGCCATCGCCGGCGGACCGGTGATGCGGGTGCAGACGCATCCGAAGCAGGTGTTCGAGGTCGGCAGTGCCGTCGGCATCACCGTCGACGGCTCGCATGTCAGCGTTTTTGCCCACGATCCGGCATCGAAAAAAATGGCCCACGCATCAGCATGATCCCGAAAAGCTGCCCTCGGATTTGATCCGCGGGTAGAACCGTTTTCGGACAAAATCATGCTGATGAACGAGAAGGCCGCTTCATCTCAGAGATAAAACAGGAGGACACGATGACACTACGAAGACAGGCGGGCATGCTGATGGCCTGCGTCGGCCTATCCGTTGCTCTCGTCACCGCCGCTGCCGCGCAGGACAAAGTCGATCTCGCCGCCGCCAAGAAGGAAGGCAAGGTCGTCTGGTACACCTCGACGCCGATCAAGACGGCGAACAAACTCGTTCAGATGTTCGAGGCCAAGACTGGCGTGAAGGTCGAGTTGTTCCGTTCCGGCGGATCCGCGATCCTGAGCCGCTTCATGCAAGAGTTGCAGGCAAAGCGCATCGCATGCGATCTGCTCACCACGTCCGATCCGGCTGCCGCCGGCGACATGGCGCGCAAGGGTATCCTCGTTCCCTTCAAGCCTGACGGCTTCGACAAGCTGCCTGAGCCAGCCAGGGACGCCGATGGAAACTGGGTCGCGCAGCGCCTGAATATGATGACGTTGTTCGTACGCGACGACAAACTCAAGGAGGCCGATGCGCCGAAGGCTTGGACCGACGCCACCAACCCGAAGTTCAAGGGCAAGATGGTGATGTCGGATCCCTCCTTCACGTCGCTGCAGTTGATGGTCGTGTCGACGCTCTCGCGCAAGCTCGGCTGGAAGTACTACGAGGACGTCCGCAAGAACGACGTGATGATCGTTAAGGGCAACGAACAGCTCGTGGACAACCTCAAGAGCGGCGAACGCCTGATCGCGCTTGGCGGACTGGACTCTTATGCTGCCAGCGCGCGCAAGGATGGACATCCCATCGCCACCGTTTATCCGACCGACGGCACCTTCATCATCCCCTCGCCGACGGCCGTGATCAAAGGCTCGCCGCATCCCAACGCCGCCAAGTTGCTGGCGGAATTCATGATCAGCCCGGAAGCGCAGAAGCTGTTCCCCGTCGATGGCGGCTATGCCGCGCGCACCGACGTCGATCCGCCGAAAGGCAATCCAAAACTCGCTGACGTGAAATCGATCCCGATCGATTACGTTCAGGTGGGCAAGGATTCCGCGACCGTCAAACGCAAGTTCAACGAAATCTTCCAGTAGATTTCACACCACACTCAAGGCAATCAAGGCATGCTCCGCATAACGCGGGGCATGCCGCTTTCTTTCCGAGGAGAAGACGAATGACCGCGATACCGCCCGTCGTGTCCGGCGACGCCATCAAAGGCGAGGAGCACTGGACCAAGAAGGAAGACGCCGACATCTTTCTCTGGAACAAATGCGCCGTCGATCCCGCCAAGGCGGTCGGAACGATCCTGTTCGTGCATGGCTCATCGATGGCGTCGCAGCCGACCTTCGACCTGCAGGTGCCGGGACGGCCGGACTCCTCGGCGATGGACTGGTTCGCCAAGCGCGGCTTCGACACCTGGTGCGTGGACATGGAGGGCTATGGCCGCTCGACCAAGGATCGCGACAACAACGCCGACATCTCGCGCGGCGCCGACGACTGCAAGGTCGCGGCCGAACACATCCGCAAACATCGCGGCAAGGACACCAGGCTGCTCACCTATGGCATTTCGTCGGGCGCATTGCGCGCCGCGCTGTTTGCCCAGCGCAATCCCGATTATGTCGCCCGCCTCGCGCTCGATGCCATGGTTTGGACCGGCGAAGGCAGCCACACGCTCGCAGACCGCAAGAAGAAGCTGCCGGAATTTCTGGCCAAGAACCGCCGGCCGGTCGATCGCGCCTTCGTGCATTCGATCTTCAGTCGCGACCATCCCGGAACGGCGGACGACAAAACCATCGAAGCCTTCGCCGACGCCATTCTCTCGCTCGACGATTCACTGCCGACCGGCACCTATGTCGATATGTGCGCGAACCTGCCGCTGGTCGATCCGGCGAAAATCACCGTGCCGACAGCGATCCTGCGCGGCCAGTGGGACGGCATTGCGAGTTTTGACGACCTGATGAAGTTCTTCGAAGCGCTGGCCAATCCGGACAAGCAGTTCACGGTGATGGCCGGTATCTCGCACGCGAGCTTCCAGCAGAAGAACTACATGATGGTCTATCACATCCTGTGGAGCTATTTCACCCAGCCGGCCCCGGTCTATCGCGGCTGAGCTTCTGCTCGAACAAGACGAGCACACAGCAAAATGCGCGGGTCAAAGCCCGCGCATTTATTTTTGTATCGACACGGAATGCGTTTTGATTACGCGCCGTTGAGGAACTGCCGCGGGTCGACCGGCGTCGATCCCTTGCGGATTTCGAAGTGCAGTTGCGGCGAGGTGACGTTTCCGGTCTGGCCGGCCTTGGCAATGACCTGTCCGCGCTTGATCGCTTCGCCGCGCTTGACCAGTAATTCGCTGGCATGGGCGTAAGCCGTCACATAACCGTTCGGATGGCGGATGAGGACGAGATTGCCGTAGCCCTTCAGTTCGTTCCCTGAATAGGCGACCACACCGTCATCGGCGGCCTTCACCGGCGTGCCTTCCGGCACGGCGAGATTGATGCCGTCGTTCTGGGCACCGTTCGGCTTGGGGCCAAAGCCGGCGATGATCCGGCCGCGGACCGGCCAGCGGAAGGCCGGCGTGGCGTTGGTAACATCTTTTTCCTTCGCCCCATGCTCGACCTTCGGCGTCTCAGTCGCCGGCGTCAGCATGCGCGCGCTCTCCGCGGGCGCCACCGATGCGACCTTGGCCGGCTCATGCGCCGGTGCGGTCGGGATGGCGGCAGCCGTGGCCGTATGAGCCGGAATGGTCAGGCGGGTGCCCGGATGCAGCCGCGCATGCACGTCGAGATTGTTGGCACGGGCCAGATCGTTGACCGAAACCCGGCTGCGATGGGCGATCTTGGCGAGCGTGTCGCCCTGCCCGACGATCATCGCACCGCCAGCGGCGGCTTGTGTGGCGGGCGCGGTCACCCGCGGCGCGACCGGCTCCCGACGCGCGACCGGAACCGGTCCGGCCGCACTGGCAACCTGCTTCACCGACGCGGTTTCGCGACCGAATTGCGGGATGACCAGACGCTGGCCGACGCGGATCGACGGCGTCGACAGATGATTGGCCTGAAGGATGGCTGAGGCTGGCACGTGATGCTGGCGCGAGAGGCTCGACAGCGTCTCGCCGTGCTTGACCACGATGGTGTTGCCGCCCTTCATCTGCCAGTTGGCGGCAGGCGCCCGCGACGGCAGGGCCGCTTCGGCGGTATGGCGCGGCGCCGGGTAAGACGATTGCGAGGGGTAGGATGACGAAGGCGGCGGAAGCGCACTGCCCTGCATCTGCGGCATGGGGTGGCTTTCGACCCGACCGACGGGAGCCGCTGCGGCCACCGACGGGCGCGACTGCGGCAGCGAGCCGGTCGCCTCGGGCTGGCCGGTCCCTGACGAAAACGGATTTTCGTTAAAGCGGCTTGTGTCGGAACTGCATCCGGCGGCGCCGAAAGCCAGGGCGACGACGAGGATGCGGGGGCTCAAAACGAAGCGGTATAATTCAACGCGCGACAGCATTGTTTACTCACTCGAAACGCGACACATCAACACGGTGAACAGAGTTAACACCCGTGGAGTAAACAAGGCTTTAAGCAAGCAACACTTGCGCAACCTTAATTTCAAATTCCAGGATTGCGTAGATTTGCGCGGGAACCCAAGCTGCGGCATCGCGTGCGACATGGGCTGCGACAGGCCTGCGGCCTAGAGTTCGCGCGCCTGCCCCGGCAACAACGGCACAAAGCGCACCGCCAGCAATGTCTCGCGCGCGAAATTCTCGCCCGAGCGTGTGAGCTTGACGAGATGCTGCACGTCATCCTGCGGACCGAGCGGGAGGATCATGATGCCGCCGTCGGCAAGTTGCGCGGCCAGCGCTTCCGGCACCGTCTGCGCCGCGGCGGTGACGAGGATGCGATCATAGGGCGCGTGGTCCGCGCAACCCGCGATCCCGTCGCCGACGACGAACGTGACGTTCTCGCATCCCAGATCGCCAAGCCGCTTGCGCGCGCCATCCGACAAGGTGCGATAGCGTTCGACGGTGACGACACTGCTTGCAAGGTGCGAGAGGATGGCCGTCTGATAACCGGAGCCGGTACCGATCTCGAGCACGCGCAGGTTTGGCGCGAGACGCAAATGCTCCGTCATGTAGGCCACGACATAAGGCTGGCTGATGGTCTGGCCGCAGTCTATCGGAAGCGCGCGATCCGCATGCGCATAGGCGGCATCGTCACGCGACACGAACGCATCGCGCGGTACGGCGTCCATCGCACGCAACACCGCCCGGTCGCTGATTCCGCGACGCCGCAACAGCAGCATGAATTCCATGCGCTCGGTTACGACGATGCCATTGTCCTCGTTCGTCATGCTGGCGCAAATCCAATTGCAGGCAGGGCTGCAAATCTTGATGCAAGTCCAGTCGATCGCCCCATGCCATCACCCAGGCCGATCGTCCCGTTCATTCGCATATTCTCCTTTAGGATGAGAGCCGAAACAAAATCGGTGTGCGATCTTACGCAGGATGACGCCCCTTTGTCGGTAAGATCGGGTGCCTTCCGTCCTGATTTTTTCTTTGCACCCAGACGTTTTATCGTCACGCGGTCGCATAACACCAGTTGCCTCGCAGCGCGGGAACTGCTCTGTAGCAAAACGCTGATTGGCGCAGTTCAAGGGGCGGAAAGAAAGACTTGGCGATGTCTGACGGGGGCACGACTCAATTGTCCACTAGTGCACGTATTCTTGTCGTCGAGGACGAGTTTCTTATCCGCATGCTTCTGGAGGAAATGCTCACCGACCTCGGCCATAGCGTGGCCGGCGAGGCCGGTAGCCTCGAGGACGCCTTGGCCCGGGCCAAGGACTGCGATTGCGACGCCGCCATGCTCGACGTCAATCTTGACGGGGCGGAGGTTTTTCCGGTCGCCGACATCCTCGCCAAACGCGAAATCCCCTTCGTCTTCGTGACCGGATACGGCGACCTGACTTTGCCCGCGGGCTACGAGAACCGGCCCACGCTGCAAAAGCCGTTTCAGGTCGAGGAACTGAACAAGGCCCTCGCCCGCCTGATCGCCGAGAAATCCTGAGCCGGTCTCGTTTTCGTGCCCGCCGCCGGTCACGACCGCTGACGACGCACCGCCGGTTCGTGGAAAATATCGACCAGGCGCGTCATGAACGGCTCGTCGGTCAGGTCGAGGCGCAGCGGTGTGATCGAGACGCGATTGTCCTCCAGTACCGCCAGATCGCTGTTGGGAATGTAGCCTTTGCGCGGCCCACGCTGGAACGCGATCCAGTAATAGGGATTGCCGCGGCCGTCGTGTCGCGCGTCGATGCCGAGTAATTCCTGGTCGCGCTTGCCCTGCGTCGCCACCGCGATGCTTTTGACCTGATTGGGCTGGCAGGCCGGAAAATTCACATTGACCAGGGTGTCGCGCGGCATGCCCTCCTTGAGCACGCGCTGGATGATGTCCGGCGCAAAGGCGATGGCGGTCTCCCAATGCGGCTTCGACCCGCCGCCGGCGAGGTGGCAGGCCTGCGAGAGCGCGAATGACGGAATGCCGAGCACCGTGCCTTCCATGGCGGCGGCAATCGTTCCCGAATAGGTCACGTCCTCGGCAGCGTTGCGGCCGCGATTAACCCCGGACAACACGAGATCGGGCGGCCGGTCCTTGATGATGTGGCGCGTGCCCATGATGACGCAGTCGGTCGGCGTGCCGCGCACGGCAAAACGCCGTTCGTCGATGCGGCGCAGACGCAGCGGATCGTTGAGCGACAGCGAATGCGAGACGCCGGACTGATCGTATTCCGGCGCGACCACCCAGACGTCGTCGGACAGTTGCGCCGCGATCTCTTCAAGCACGCCGAGGCCGGGAGCGTGAATGCCGTCGTCATTGGTGACGAGAATGCGCATCACGCTACCCGCTCGATGGTTTTCAGGCCGCCCATGTAGGGCTGCAAGACATCGGGCACGGCGATGGCGCCATTCTCCTGCTGGTAGGTTTCCATCACCGCGACGAGCGCGCGGCCGACGGCGACGCCCGAGCCGTTGAGCGTATGCACCGGCGCCACCGCGCGCTCCTTGCCGCGATAGCGCGCGTTCATGCGCCGCGCCTGGAAATCGCCGCACACCGAGCAGGATGAAATCTCGCGATACATGTTCTGGCCCGGCAGCCAGACCTCGATGTCGTAGGTCTTGCGCGAAGCAAAGCTCATGTCGCCGGTGCAAAGCGTGACGACGCGATAATGCAGATCGAGGCGGCGCAACACTTCCTCGGCGCAGGCAAGCATGCGCTCGTGCTCGTCGGCGCTTTGCTCCGGCGTGGTGATCGAGACGAGTTCGACTTTTGTGAACTGATGCTGGCGTATCATGCCGCGCGTATCGCGTCCCGCCGCTCCCGCTTCGGCGCGAAAGCACGGTGTGCAAGCCGTGAACCGCATTGGCAATTCGGCCTCATCGACGATCGACTCGCGCACGAGATTGGTCAGCGGTACTTCGGCGGTGGGGATGAGCCAGAAGTCCTCCTTCGTGGGAGCATCTTCAAGAACCTTATTGATTAAGTCCCTAATGCTACCCTGCCTTTTTTGCTTCTCAAATTCAGCGTCAACATTTGCCAGAGCCTCAGAAAGCAAATCGGACCTTACCGAAATTCGCGATGATACGAATTGGTCATATTGAAACTTCGGTAGTTGTGCCGTGCCGAACATTACCTCATCGCGCACGAGCAGCGGCGGATTGACTTCGGTATAGCCGTGCTCGCCGGTGTGCAGGTCGAGCATGAACTGCCCAAGCGCGCGTTCGAGCCGCGCCAATCCCTTCTTGAGCACGACGAAGCGCGCGCCGGAAAGCTTGGCGGCGAGCTCAAAATCCATCTGCCCGAGCGCTTCGCCGAGTTCAAAGTGCTGTTTTGGCGTGAAAGCATATTCGCGCTTGGCCCCGAAATGATGGTGCTCGATATTGTCGTGCTCATCCTTGCCGTCGGGCACGTCGTCCTGCGGCGCGTTGGGGATGTCTTTCAGTTTGTGCATCAATTCTTCTGATTTCGTTTTTTCCAACGCTTCGAGATCAGGCATCGTCGCCTTGATCTCCGCGACTTCGGCCATCAGCGTTGCGGCGCGCGCGTCGTCCTTGGCCTTCTTCGCCTCGCCGATTTCCTTCGAGGCGGCATTGCGCCGTGCCTGCGCCTGCTCCAGGCGGGTGATGATCGCGCGTCGTTTCTCGTCGCGCTCGATCAGATCCGCGGACCGCGCTTCGAGACCGCGGCGCGTCAGGCCGCGATCGAAGGCGGCGGCGTTGTCACGGATCCATTTGATGTCGTACATGAAAAAATCTCACATCCAATCAGTCTGGCAATCATACTGCCGATTATCCGGCAGCGCCGCGTTTCACGAAAATAAACGCTTCGTCGATCACTCGTCGGGATTCGCCGGCATCCCGGCCGCCGGCGGCGTCTGCTGCGCCTTCTTCGCCCGTCCTTCGACGATCCTCACCGAGATGATCGATCCCTCGAACAGCAGCAGTAACGGGATCGCGAGCGACATCTGGCTGATGACATCGGGTGGCGTCAGCACCGCCGCCATGACGAAGGCGCCGACAATGAAGAAGCGCCGTTTCGCGCGCAATTGCGCCGAGGTGATGATTCCGACACGGCCGAGCAACGTCAGGATGACAGGAAGCTGGAAGGCGACGCCGAATGCAAAGACCAGCGACATCATCAGGCTGAGATATTCGCCGACCTTTGGCAGCAGCGCGATCTGCGCCTCGCCGCCGCCGACCTGCTGCATCCCGAGCGAGAACCGCACCAGCGCCGGCATCACGAGGAAATAGACCATCGCCGATCCGAACGCGAAGAAAAGCGGCGTTGCGACGAGATAGGGCAGGAACGCCTGACGCTCGTTGCGATAGAGGCCGGGCGCAACGAACATGTAAATCTGGCCTGCGACCACCGGAAACGACAGGAACGCGGCGCCGAACATCGCAATCTTGAGCTGCGTCAGAAAATATTCGAGCAGCGCCGTGTAGATGAAGTGGGAATTCTCCGCGCCCGCCACCCAGACGAAGGGCCACACCAGCACGTTGTAAATCTGCTTGGCGAAGAAGAAGCAGAAGATAAACGTCACAGCGAATGCGATCAGCGCCTTGATCAGGCGCGACCGCAATTCGATGAGATGCTCCATCAGTGGCGCTTTTGTCGACTCGATGTCGTCATGCGTCATGCGGATTTCTCCGCCGGCTTTTTCGCCGCCGCGTCGCCTCCACCTGTCACCTCGCCGCCTGCGTCCGGCACCATTTGCGCAGGCGCTGAATCATGCGACGTCGCATCCGGTCTGGCCGGCGCATCGTCATGCGCCACATCAGCATGCGCCGTGTGAGCGTCGGACAACGGGGTCATCAGCGGTTCGTCGCTGCCTTTGGTCTCGGCCGCCACAGTATCGGGGGGATTGTTGTAAGGCTCGTCGTAGCCGTCGTCGAATTTCACGGATTTGCCGAGGTCTTCGACCTGTTGTTTCAGGTCGTGCAGTTCGGCTTCGCGCATCGCATCCTGGAACTGGGACTGGAAATCGCCCGCAAGCCGGCGAATCCGCACGACCCACTGCCCGACGGTGCGCAGCACACTGGGCAGTTCCTTCGGTCCAATTGCAATCAGCGCAACCACGCCAATGACAATCAACTCGCCCCAACCGATGTCGAACATGGAAGATCAGACTCCCAAGGCATCCGTCGAGGAGGCCTTCACGCGATCCGTGCGCCTGAGAAAGACGCTCAGACCATATCGCCTTCGACCTTGCGCTCGGTCTCGGCGCGGTGCTTGAAATCGGCCTCGGTACGGCTTTTCGGCTGGTTCTCGAGCGTCCGCGGCGGCACGTCGGTCTTCGGCGGCGTCGCCTGTGCCGTCTCGTCTTCGGACATGCCCTTCTTGAAGGCCTTGATGCCCTGGGCCACGTCGCCCATCAGGTCGGAAATCTTGCCACGCCCGAACAGCAGCATGACGACGATGACGACCACGATCCAATGCCAGATACTTAGCGAACCCATACGGAAAATCCTCCGTCGCGATGGATCGGCGCGCGGCGCAACCCATTCCGTTTCAAGCCGGAACCTAGGCTCACGTCACGGCGAAAACAAGGACTTCGCCGCACTCTGTGATCGCCTTGCGCGGCGC
Organism: Xanthobacteraceae bacterium; assembly: GCA_035494115.1. Taxonomy (GTDB): domain Bacteria; phylum Pseudomonadota; class Alphaproteobacteria; order Rhizobiales; family Xanthobacteraceae; genus DATJHH01. Next base: position 146,962 of record DATJHH010000021.1, on the reverse strand, counting down.
ATGGGCGCGTAGTTAATCCTCGACACGCTCAGGCGGCGGCGCGAGACCGAGGTCGAGGTCGCCGGGTTCCAGCGGGTCCTCGTCGTCGCGCAACGCCGCGTCGTCGGACGGCGTCGGAACGGAGAAGCCGGATGGCAGGCGCCCATCGAACAGGCCAGCCCCCTTGAGTTCCTCCAGACCCGGCAGGTCGGCAATGGCGTCGAGCCCGAAATGCGACAGGAAGTCCGCGGTCGTGCCGTAGGTCAAAGGCCGTCCCGGCACCTTGCGGCGGCCGCGCGGCTTCACCCAGCCGGTCTCCAGCAGCACATCGAGTGTGCCCTTCGAGGTCGAAACGCCACGGGTATCCTCGATCTCGGCGCGGGTCACCGGCTGGTGATAGGCGATGATGGCCAGCGTCTCCACCGCCGCCCGCGACAATTTGCGCGACACGATTGTCTCGCGCGTCAGCAGCCAGGACAGGTCGCCGGCGGTGCGGAACGTCCATTTGCCGGACACGCGCACAAGATTGACGCCGCGATGGGCGTAGTCCTGCTGCAGCAGCGCCAGCATCGCCTGGAGGTCGATATTGTCCGGCAGCCGCTGGGCGAGCGAGGCCTCGTCGACAGGCTCGGCGGCGGCGAAAAGCACCGCTTCCAGCAGACGCAATTCATCCGGGCGTGTCGCGGTTACAGAGTCGATTTCTTCGTGCACGTCCATTTCGCTTTTCTTGGCCAGACTATTCATGCGTCACAGTCCTGTTGCTCAACCGGAAAGACCGGTCCGTCCCGGCGCATCGGGATTGCTGTAGACCTCCCGCACCGGGAGATGTTTGCGCATATAAAGCGGCGCGAAAGCCTGCGCCTGATGCAGTTCGGCTTCGCCTTCGCGAACGAGTTCAAGCGTGGCCGCGAAACTCGACGCCATCACCGTTGCGGCATGACCGGGCTCGGCCATGTAGGCGATCAAATATTGGTCCAGGCGCATCCAGTCCTTGGCTTGTCCGGTCCCGAGCAGGCGCTCGAGCGCCTCGCGCGCCTCGACCAGCGACCACACGGTGCGCTTCTTGAAGCGGACATGAGACAGCGCCGACTTCTGGCGCTGGCCGGTATAGGACGACAGAAGGTCGTAAAGGGTGGCCGTGAATTTCGGCGTTCGGCGCTCGGCGATCGGCTCCGGCTGGCCGTGCTGAAAAACGTCGCGGCCAAGCTGCGGCCGCACCATGAGTTGCTCGGCAACATTGCGAAACGCTTCAAGCCGGCGCAGGCGCTGTGCCAAAGCCGTCGCCATGTCTTCGGCCGACGGACCGTCCGGCGCCTGCGCATCGGGGAGCAGCAGCCGCGATTTCAGGTAGGCGAGCCACGCCGCCATCACGAGATAGTCGGCGGCGAGTTCGAGCCGCGTGCGGCGCGCCTGCTCGACGAAGGCGAGATACTGATTGGCGAGCGCGAGGATCGAGATTTTGGCGAGGTCGACTTTTTGCTGCCGCGCCAGCGTGAGCAGCAGATCGAGCGGGCCTTCGAACCCTTCCACGTCGACGACCAGCGCGGGCTCGCTCACGCCGCGATCGACCTCCGGCGCATCGGCCGCCGTCGCTTCGACTGCGTCCGCAACCTCTGCCGCCGCAACCTCGGCTGGCGCAACCGCATCGGCGCTCTGCTGCGCCGAGGACTCTTGTGCCGAGGACCCCTCTTGCGCCGCCTTGTCCGGCGTCCCGGCCGTCTCGTCGGGCCAATCGTCGTCTGTCGTCATGACGCCACCGTAGGATCCGTTCCGCCATTTGGCGCGAATGTGGCAAGCAATGCCGCGAAGCGTTGTCGCAACGCGGCGATGTCCGCCCCGTCCGGCACCCGGCGTGCCGCCAGCGCGGCATCCGTCCGCGCCAATGCCGCGCCGGACAATTCCGGTGTTTCCGCCGCGACCGCTTCCATCTCGTCCATCCGGCCGTTGCAGTGCAGGACCAGATCGCATCCCGCTGTCAGCGAGGCGCGCGTGCGCGCGGCAATGGTTCCAGACAAAGCACCCATCGACACGTCGTCGCCCATCAACGCACCCCGGAATCCGATCACGCCGCGAATCACTTCGTCGATCATAAGCCGCGATGTGGTCGCGGGACACGCGGGATCGATCGCCGTGTAGACCACATGAGCGGTCATCCCCAGGGGGATGGCGGCGAGCGGCGCGAAGGCCGCGAAATCCGTCGCTTCGAGAGTGGCGCGGTCAGTGTCGACGCGCGGCAGGTCGCGATGGCTGTCGGCCGTTGCCCGGCCGTGACCGGGGATATGTTTGAGCACCGGCAACACGCCGCCTTGCATCAGACCTTCGGCTACCGCCGCCGCGATCGTCGCCACCTGGCGCGGCGTCGTGCCATAGGCCCGGTCGCCGATCACGGCATCGGCTCCCGACACCGGCACATCGGCCAGCGGCAGGCAGTCCACCGTGATGCCCAAGGGATGCAGATCAGCCGCGATCAGCCGGCTGCCGATGCGTGCCGCCTCACAACCCACCTGTGGATCGGCCGCAAACAGCGCGGCATAGGCCGCTCCCGGCGGATAGGCCGGCCAATGCGGCGGTCCGAGCCGCTGCACGCGCCCGCCCTCCTGATCGACCAGCACAGGCGCCTCTGTTCCGACAGCATCGCGGAAAGAGCGAATGAGTTCAGTAACCTGGGCAGGAGTGTCGATATTTCGCTTGAATAAAATCAAGCCCCACGGAAGCGCGGCTTGGACAAAGCCGCGTTCCGCGTCCGACAGGGTCAGGCCGGACAATCCGGTGATGAAAGCGCGCGCAGCCATGGGCCGGGCTTAGCCGCTGCCTCGCCCAAGCTCAAGGCTCGCAATGCTAATTTCTTTGGACGACGCACTGGCCGCCGGACGATTTCAGGTTCCCACAGAACCCAGTCGCCTCACTGGCGGTGGCAAACGGTCCGACCATGGCGCGGTAGTAGATGCCCTTGGCCCCGAGATCGGCCTTGCGGATGATCAACTCACGATTGCCGAGCAGGCTTGGAAACTTCCCCTGCAGGCGATGGAATGCCGTCTTCGCCTCGCCCTCGGTCCGATGCGAGGCCAGCTGGACAGCATAGGAGCCGACAGGCACCGAGCCGGTCGAGGCGACGTGCTCGGGCGCAGCGGCGGCCGGCGCGGCATTGGCGGCGGGGGTCAGCGACAGCGGGGCGTTGTTTGCATGGATCGGCTGCGTCCGGACCTGCCGCGGCTGAACCGGTTTCTCTACCGATGATGGCGGCGTGATCGGGCCGGCCGAGGCTGTCTGTTCCGGCGCTTGCATCTCCGAACGCGGCCCCGGCGTTGCGGCGGGAGGTTGTGGCGCCGGCGGCGTGAACGGTTCGTTGGGGCGGATCGTGACCGTGTGGACCTTGCGCGGCGTTGCCCCGCTCGGGCCAATGCTGGGGGCGCGCCCAAGCGTGGGCGACTGCGGCGTGGCCTGCGCCCCTATTCCGCCGGATGTCGAGATCGGGACCTGCGATGTCACCGGACCGGGAGGCAGCGATGACTCGGGCGGCGGTGCCGTCTGCGCGCCTGGTGCCGGGCCGCCGGCCGGCTTGATCTCCACAGGCTTTTCTTCGCGTGAAACGATGCGCTCATCCTTGCCGTTGGCTGCGCCGATACGGTCATAGATCAGCTTGCCCTGCTGCTGGCTGGCCGACTGCTCGGGAGCGACTTTCGATGGCGTGGTTTCGGCCTTGATCACAGGCGGCGGACCGCTGTGCTGGAGATGGCCGTAAATGGTGCGATAGCCGAGAGCACCGGCCGCGCCGAGCAGCACGACGGAAACCACCGCTACGCCGATCAGGAGTTTTCGTGACCGTCGCGGGTGGACGGACGCGTCGTCGGCCGCATATTCGGGCTCGGCATAATAACCTTCGGCGTTCGGATCGTCGTACTGTGCGTCGGCACCGTATGCTTCGCTCTGCTGATCGTAGCCGGTGGCGTATTGCGCATGGCCGTAAGCGTCGGCCTCCGGCGCTGCGTCATAGACCGGCGCCGGAGCATAAGCGGGCGCATGGGTCGGAGCCGCAGGCGGCGTCACGGGATAGGCGACGCGCTGCGGCGCCTGATAGCGGTTTCGTTCCTGTGCGGCGGGCGGCGTATAGGCCTCCGGCTGCGGCGCATCGTCGTAGTCGTATTGTTTGGATGGCCGTGCACTGCGCGGCGGTTGTGCCGGCGGCGCAGTTGGCGCAGGCGGTGCAGGACGCAGGGAGGGACGCGCCGCAGGCGCAGCACGTGGGTCGCGCTTGTCGCTGAAAGGGTCTGTCTGCCCGATCAGTCGCGCGAGTTCTGCAAGCGGATCGACATCGTGGCCGCGTGCGCGCGTGGATTGACGCTCTTGACCGCGATCTTGTGCAACACTGCGATACTGTTTTTCGTCAGCCATCCTGAATCCCGTCGGCGGAGTGGCCCGCATTGGCGCAAGCGCATGTATCGTCGGTGTCAAAAATCGTGCCGAGGATCAAACACCGCTTGCGTTAGTCAAGCTCACCGCATTTCATCTGGGGCCTCGACGCCGAGCATGGACAGCCCCGACGCGAGAACGGTGACCACGCCCTGCACGAGCGCGAGGCGCGCCAGGGTCATTAATGGATCATCTTGCATAATGAAGCGTAAATGTGGCGCGTCCTTACCTTTCGTCCATAAAGCATGGAAATCGCTGGCGAGTTCATAGAGATAAAAGGCCACGCGGTGGGGCTCGTGGGCAGCCGCTGCCGCCTCGACCAGACGCGGATAGAGCGCGATCCGCCGCAGCAGGGTTTGTTCCGCAGGATCAGTCAGCGAACCGACATCAACTTCACACAGCGCGATCGCTCGCGCTCCGGGTTCCACGGGTAGCGTGGGAACCTGGGCCAGAGCGTTGCGGAAAATGCTTTGCGCCCGCGCGTGGGCGTACTGGACATAAAAAACTGGATTGTCGCGCGTCTGCTCGATCACCTTGGCGAGGTCGAAATCGAGCGTCGCATCGTTCTTGCGATAGAGCATGATGAAGCGGACGGCGTCAGGACCGACTTCGTCCACAACATCACGAAGCGTCACGAACTCCCCGGACCGCTTCGACATTTTGACAGGCTCACCGCCGCGCAGCAGGCGCACGAGCTGAACGATCTTGACGTCGAGATCGGCCCCCTCGCCGCTGATCGCCCGCACCGCCGCGCGCATGCGTTTGATGTAGCCGCCATGGTCGGCGCCCCACACGTCGATCATGGTGTCGAAGCCGCGTTCGAATTTCGAACGGTGATAGGCGATGTCGGCGGCAAAATAGGTCGGGCTGCCATCGGACTTGCGCAACGGACGATCGACGTCATCGCCGAAAGCGGTCGCCCGGAACAGCGTCTGCTCGCGGTCTTCCCAATCCTCTGCAGGAGCGCCCTTGGGCGGCGGCAGGCGGCCTTCGTACACAAGATCCTTGGCGCGCAGGTCGTCGATGGTGGCTTCGATCGCATTCGGCTCGCCGGCCGCGCTTTGCGACAGCGTGCGCTCCGAGAAGAACACGTCATGACGCACTTTGAGCGCGGCCAGATCGCCGCGGATTTCATCCATCATCATGGCGATGGCTTTATCGCGAACGATAGGGAGCCATTCCGCTTCAGGTTTATTCAGGAGCTTGTCGCCATGTTCTGCCGCAAGGGCCGCGCCGACCGGCTTAAGATAGTCGCCGGGATAAAGCCCCTCGGGGATCGCACCAACCTCTTCGCCGAGCGCCTCGCGGTAGCGCAGGAACGCCGAGCGCGCGAGTACGTCGACCTGCGCGCCGGCGTCGTTGATGTAGTATTCGCGGGTGACGGCATAGCCGCCATAAGCCAGCAGATTGGCCAGCGCATCGCCGAACACCGCGCCGCGGCAGTGGCCGACATGCATCGGCCCCGTCGGATTGGCGGAGACATATTCGACGTTCACCGGCTCGCCGCCGCCAAGCGTGCTGCGACCCACATCTGCCCCCGCCTTGATCGTGGCGCCGAGCGCACGCTGCCACACCGCCGGGTCGAGCGTGATGTTGATGAAGCCGGGTCCCGCGATCTCCGCGCGCGTCACATGCGGCAATGCTGCGATGCCGGCGACGATCTTTTCCGCCAGGTCGCGCGGCTTGAGACCGGCATCCTTGGCCAGCACCATCGCCGCATTCGTCGCAAGATCGCCATGCGTCTCGTCGCGCGGCGGTTCGACGACGATGCGCTCGAGCGCCGGCGGCGCGGTGAAGACTCCCGTCGCATGCAGATGTTCTACAACCGAACGAATATGTCCGGTGAAATCATTGAAAACGTTCATGGATATATGTGCGTCACAGCGCGAAAAATGAGAGCGGCCACGCCGCCGTTTGCGCGCGCGGCCTATCGCAATTCCGGGGTCGAGTCAAAATAGCGCGCATGTTCCACGAGCGCGTAGCGGTCGGTCATGCCGGCGATGAAATCGCCGGCGCGGCGTGCACGCGACGCTTCGTCCGCTCGCCCGGCAGCGGATAGCCAATCTGCCGGTAGCGTTTCGGGCTGCCTGACGAAATGGGCGTGGAGATCGGCGACCACCGCTTCCGCGTCCCGCATGATGCGCGCGATCCGCTCCTGGCGATACATGCGCGGATAGAGGAAGCCCTTGATCGCGGCATCGGTCGCCCGCATCGGTTCGGAAAAGGCGACCATCGTGCGCCCCGCCCGGCGGACATCGTCCGGCGTTGCCGGCGACAGGGCCGTCACGCGCGCGGCGGTCTCGCGGCCGACATCCTCGATCATCGCGCCGATCAGCCGGCGGATCAGTTCATGCACGGTGCGTTCGGCATCAAGCGCCGGATAGCGGTCACGGATTGCCGTGAGTATTTTGGCAAGCAGCGGAATATCGGTCAGTGCGTCGAGGGTGAACAATCCGGCGCGCAGGCCGTCGTCGATGTCGTGCGCATCATAGGCGATGTCGTCGGCAATGGCCGCGACCTGCGCCTCCATGGGTGCGTGGAGGGCGAGATCGATGCCCCCCGCTTTCGCAATCCGGGCCGGAAGCCGCGGCCCCTTGGAAGGCTGCTCCGGTTCTCGGAACGGGCCGTTGTGCTTGATGATGCCTTCGAGCGTCTCGATGGTCAGATTGAGCCCGTCGAATTCCGGATAGCGCTGCTCGAGTTCAGCGACGACGCGCAGGGTCTGGATGTTGTGGTCGAAGCCGCCATACGCCTTCAGGCACGCATCGAGCGCCCGCTCCCCGGCATGGCCGAAGGGCGGATGGCCGAGGTCGTGGGAAAGCGCCAGCGCCTCGGCCAGATCCTCGTCGAGGCCAAGGGTGCGGGCCAGAGCCCGGGCGATCTGGGTGACTTCCAGCGTATGGGTGAGCCGCGTGCGGTAATGGTCGCCTTCATGGAAAACGAAGACCTGTGTCTTATGGCGGAGGCGGCGAAAGGCGGTCGCATGGATGATCCGGTCGCAATCGCGCCGGAAGGCGTTGCGGCCGACGCTCAGCGGCTCAAGATGGAGGCGGCCGCGGCTTCGCGTCGGATCGCAGGAATAAGGCATCCGCGGGCTTGCCGCCTCAATCGCCATTGTCGCGCCTCGGGTCATCTGTCATGCGGGGGTCCCGAATTGAATTCGCCCGCCCGACACTTACCTATGAGGAGTTCCGTTACGCAACGGCGTTTCGCGCCGGCGTGGCTGTGCGGCAAGACAGGTCGTGCGACAAGGCCGGTCGTGCGGCAAACGAAAATACCCTAGGATGGATGAGACGGAGCAGACTCGCCGCTCCGCCAGGATGGAAGCTGATGACGGACAATACGACTGAGATCGCAGCGACAGCGGCCCCGGCGGCCGCGCCGGTTGGCGTGACGCTGACCGAAGGCGCGGCGCGGCGGATCGGCGAGATTTTGGGAACCGAGTCGGACGGCGCCATGCTGCGGGTCAGCGTCGAGGGCGGCGGCTGCTCCGGCTTCCAGTACAAGTTCGACATCGACCGCCAGCAGGCCGAGGAGGATGTCGTCCTGCGCCGCGAAGAAGCGGTGGTGCTGATCGATCCGGTGTCGCTCGGCTTCCTGCAAGGCGCGGAGATCGACTATGTCGACGATCTGATCGGCGCCTCGTTCAAGATCAACAACCCGAACGCCACCGCGTCCTGCGGCTGCGGCACCAGCTTTTCGCTGTAAAACAATTCCAAGAAAAGTGCGAAGCGGTTTTCCGTCCGGAATTGCGCAAGAACACGGAGATGGAGCATTTCCGTGCTTCCGAAAAAGCGGAAATGCTCTAGCGCGCACTATTCGGCGGCGACCGGGCGGCGCTGTTCGGGCAATTCCGGTACTTCTTCCAATTGCGGCTCCAGCCGGCGCTTGAGCATGCGGTCGATGCGATCGAGATAGACATAGACGACCGGCGTGATGAACAGCGTCAGCAGTTGCGACAGCAGCAACCCGCCGACGACCGACACGCCCAACGGCTGGCGCAGTTCGGCGCCCGCGCCCGTGCCGAGCGCAATCGGCAGCGCTCCGAAAATCGCCGCGAACGTCGTCATCATGATCGGCCGGAAACGCAGCAGGCAGGCTTCGCGGATGGCGGCCTCGGCGGTGAGGCCCACGCGTCGCCGTTCGATCGCGAAGTCGATCATCATGATCGCGTTCTTCTTCACGATGCCGACCAGCATGATGATGCCGATCATGGCGATGACCGACAAATCCATCCGGAAGGCGATCAGCGTCAGCAGCGCGCCAACGCCCGCCGACGGCAGGCCGGAGATGATCGTGATCGGGTGGATGAAGCTCTCATAAAGAATGCCGAGCACGACATAGGCGGCGAAGATGGCGGCGAGGACGAGCAGCCCCTGTCCCTGCAGCGATTCCTGGAAGACCTGCGCCGTGCCCTGGAAGCCGGTCGAGATCGAGGCCGGCAGCCGTGACTCCTGCTCAATGTCATGGATGGCGTCGACGGCCTGCCCGAGCGAGAAACCGGGCGCGAGGTTGAACGAGATCGTCACCGCCGGCTGCGAGGCCTGGTGATTGACCTGCAGCGGGCCGACCGTGGGCGTGATCGTCGTCACCGCTTCGAGCGGCACGGACTGGCCACTGGCGGTCTTGACATAGGTCTTCGCGAGGGCCGAGACGTCCTTTTGCTTGTCGGGATCGCCTTCGAGGATCACCTCGTAATCGTTGTTCGGCGTATAGATGGTCGCGACCTGACGCGTGCCGAACGCGTTGAACATCTCCTGCCGGATCTGGTCGATGGAGATACCATAAACCGCCGCCTTCTCGCGATCGATCTCGACCGACATCTGCGGATTGCGCAGGTTCAGGTCGGTGGTGACGTCGCGCAGGCCGGCGATCTTTTCGATCTTGCTCTGCAGAACCGGCGCGATGCCATACAGCGCGTCGGTGTCGCTCGACTGCAGCGTGTACTGGAATTCGCTCTTCGCGACGCGGCCGGTGACGTTGATGTTCTCGACGTTGCGAAAATAGACGGCCAGACCCGGCACCACGTTGGCCGCCCTGCGCAGCCGCTGGATGATCTGCTGTGACGTTTCGTGCCGCTCGGAACGCGGCTTGAGGGCAATGAACATGCTCCCGGTGTTGCCGGTCTGGTTGCGTCCGCTCGGCCCGATGGTCGAGTTCACGTACTGAACGGCCTTGTCGTGCTGGACGATATCGGCCACGCGCTTCTGCATCCGCGTCAGCTCACCGATGGAGATGTCCGCATTGGCTTCGGTGCTGGCGGAAATGAATCCGGTGTCCTCGCTCGGGAAAAAGCCCTTCGGAATGTAGATGTACAGCGCGACCGTCGCCACAAGCGTGAGCACGGTCACGATGAGCATGACGAATTTGGCGGCCAGCACTTTGTCCAGCGCCCATTGATAGCCGTTCAGGCAGGAATTGAATGCGGCTTCAAACCAGCGCAAGACGAAATTCTGCTTTTCACCCTCATGATGCCCGCGCAGCACGCGCGCGCAAAGCATCGGCGTCAACGTCAGCGACACGAAGCCGGAGATCATGATGGCCACGGCGATACTGACCGCGAATTCGCGGAACATGCGTCCGACCATGCCGCCCATCAGCAACACCGGGATGAACACGGCAATCAGCGCCAACGTGATCGTGATGATCGTGAAGCCGATCTCGCGCGAGCCCTTGAGCGCCGCTTCGAATGGGCGCATGCCGCCCTCGATGTGACGCACGATGTTTTCAAGCATGACGATGGCGTCGTCGACGACGAAGCCGACAGAAAGTGTCAGCGCCAGAAGCGTCATGTTGTTGATCGAGAATCCGAGCGCATACATCGCAGCGCAAGTGCCGATCAGCGAAATCGGAACGGCCAGCGCCGGGATGATGGTGGCGGGGACCGTGCGCAGGAAAAGGAAGATGACCAGCACGACGAGCACGATGGCGATGCCGAGCGTCTCCTCGACATCGCGCACGGAGTCGCGCACCGAGACCGAGCGGTCGTTGAGCACCTGGAGCTTGATCGCAGCCGGCACCTGCGCCTGATAGGCCGGCAAACGTTCGCGAATGGAATCGACGACGGCGATCGTGTTCGAGCCCGGCTGCTTCTGTACGGCCAGCACGATTGCGCGCTCGTTATTGAAGAACGTCGCGATCTTGTTGTTTTCGACCCCATCCACCACGCGCGCGACCTGATCGAGCCGCACCGGCGTGCCATTGCGATAGGCGACGACGACCTTGGCGTATTCTTCGGCCTTGCGCATCGCGCCCGTGGCCAGCAGCGTGACGTTCTGCTTCTCGCCATAGATCGTGCCGACCGGGGCGTTGGAATTCGCATTGGCGACAACCTTGCGGATGTCGTCGAGCGAAATGTTGCGCGCGGCGGCAGCGACGGGATCGACCTGCACGCGGATGGCAAAGCGCTGCGCGCCATAGACGTCGACCTGCGCCACGCCCGGCAATTGCGAGATTTGCTGCGCCAGAACCGTCTCGCCGTAGTCGTTGACCGTCGACAGCGGCAAGGTCGGCGAAATCATGCTGATGTAGATGATGGCAAAGTCGCCGGGATTGACCTTGTGGAAGCTCGGCGGCGTCGTCATTTCCTGCGGGAGCCGACGCGCGGCGACCGTCAGCGCAGTCTGGACGTCGAGTGCCGCACCGTCGATGTCGCGATCAAGATTGAACTGCACCGTGATCGAGGTGCGACCCAATGCCGAGGACGAGGTGAGCGAACTGATGCCGGCGATCGTCGACAATTGCCGCTCGATCGGAGCGGCGACCGACGCCGCCATGGTTTCCGGGCTCGCGCCGGGCAGCTGCGCCGAGATCGAGATGGTGGGAAAATCCACCGACGGCAGCGCCGCCACCGGCAACAGACGATAGGCAAACGCACCGAAGACAATGAAAGTGGCGGTAATCAGCGTCGTCAGGACGGGCCGCCGGATACAGGTCTCGGAGATGCCCATCAGGATTGAGCCTTGGGCGGCCGCGGTGAAACTTTCGTGCCGTTCGACAGCAAGAGCTGGCCTTCCGTGACCACAGTCTCATCGCCCTTGAGGCCGGTTTCGATGACCCGATCGCCATCGACGATGCGGCCGGCCGTCACCTTTTGGACCGCGACCCTGCCGTCTTTGACCACGAACACGTAATTGCCGGACTGGCTGACCTGAACGGCGGTCGAGGGAACGATCACCTCCTCCTCGCTGCGCATGGTCATGCTGGCGGTCACGAGCGTACCGGGCCACAACAGCGCGTCGTCGTTCGGCATCACAGCCCGCAGCGTGACCATGCCGGTCACGGGATCGACGGTGTTCTCGATGACTTCCACCTTGCCGTGCGCTTTACGCTCCTCGCCGGGAATGGTGACCGTGAGGGCCGCCTCCCCGGCGTCCAGCGCCTTGCGCAGTTCAGGCAGATTGTTCTGCGGGACCTGGAACGTGACATAGACCGGCGCGATCTGGATAAGCGTGGCGAGCGGCGCCGGATCGGCGGAGCGCACGAAATTCCCGGCCTTGACGCTCGCGGTGCTGATGCGTCCGGCGATCGGCGCAACGATCGTGCAATAGGTCAGTTGCACGTGCAGGTTTTCAAGCTGCGCTTCGTCCGACTTGATCGCCGCGGCGAAGACGCGCTCCTGGGTCTTGGCGTTATCGAGATTGGTGACCGGCGTTGCGCTTTTCTGGACAAGCTCGGTGTAGCGACGGACGTTGCGCTGGGCATCGTCGAACTGGGCATTGTCGCGCGCGAGCATGCCCTCGACCTGCTTGATCTGGGCCTCGATGGCGCGGCTGTCGAGCCGGAACAGCACATCGCCCTTGTTCACGGCAGCGCCATCGGCGAAGTCCACGCTGACGATGGACGTATCGAGCCGCGGCTTGATATTGACGGAGGCCATCGGCGTCACCGTGCCGAGCGCCTCGATCTGAACGGGGACCTGCTTGCGGTTGGCCTTGGCCACTTCCACCGCGACGGTGCGTTCGGGCGCCTTCGATTGCGCTACAGCGCCCGTTGGATGCAGCCAATCCCGCGCCGCGTAAACACCCACCCCCGCAGCCGCGATGATCGCCACTCCGATAACAATCTTCTTTGCACTCATCGCATTGAGGTAGGCGTGGAATCTCGCCCCGCCGAACTCCCTGTTTCTGTTTTTTCAGGCACGCTTTATGGCAGCGCGCTCTGGTTGATACCTTACCCTGCGACCATCTAACACACTCGTTAGACTTAAGCATCAAATGTTTGGGTTTCGGTTGGAAGTTGGATTAATTTTGGGGGACAGTTGGCCGCTTTGGCATGTCGCAGGTTCCCCAGTCTGGCGGGAACGGGCATCGTCCGCCCCCATTCCCCTTGCCCTGGTGTCCCATGCGCATCGCCACCTGGAACGTCAATTCGATCAAACAACGCGTTGAAAATACAGCGACTTGGCTGCGCGAACGGCAGCCGGACGTCGTCTGCCTGCAGGAGATCAAATGCGTCGACGAGGCGTTCCCGCGCGAGACCTTCGAGGCGCTGGGCTACAACGTGGCAACGCACGGGCAGAAGGCTTTCAACGGCGTGGCGATCCTGTCCCGTTTTCCGATGGAAGACGTGATGCGTGGGCTGCCCGGCGACGACGGCGACCCGCAGGCGCGATTCCTCGAAGCGCTGATCTCAACCCCGGGCGGCGTGATCCGCGTCGCCAGTATCTATCTGCCTAACGGCAATCCGACCGACACCGAAAAATATCCCTACAAGCTGCGCTGGATGGCGCGGCTCGGCGCACATATCGATAACCGGCTCAGCCTCGAAGAGCCGCTCGTGCTGGCCGGAGACTACAACGTCATCCCGACCGCCGCCGACGTGCATAATCCCGCCGGCTGGGTGAATGACGCGCTGTTCCTGCCGCAGACGCGGGCGGCATTCCGGCAACTCGTCAATCGCGGACTGACCGACGCGATCCGCGCGACGACGGACCAGGCTGGCCTCTATACGTTTTGGGATTATCAGGCCGGCGCCTGGCAAAAGAACTGGGGCATCCGCATCGATCACCTGCTGCTCTCACCACAGGCCGCCGACCGGCTCTCCGGCGCCGGCATCGACAAGCATGTGCGGTCCTGGGAGAAGCCGTCGGACCATGTGCCGGTTTACGCCGACATCGATATGGAAAAGCCGCTGAGCGTCTAGACCGAAGCGCACGCCGGAATTCGTCGTGAGCACTGGCTCAAGAGTGCCGCTATTCTTTGTGCGTGTAGTCGAAAGCCTTCTTCACCAGTTCGCGTGGCGTCGCCATAAATCCGACGATCAGGCGCTCGACCTCCTCGCCGTCCATCGGCGTGAGCGCCATGTTCGCCTGCTTCGCCACCGTTGCGGTCTCCGGATCGCGCATGTTCTCCATGAAGGCTTTGCGCAGAGCCGCGACGCGCGCCTGCGGCACGCCGGGAGGGGTCGCGAGCGGCCGCGTCATAAGACCGGGATTGAACACCAGTTCGGCGATCTTGCGCAGTTCGCCGGACTTCGCGACGTCGCTGATCGCGATGGCCTTGCCGTAGATCGGGATATGGCGATCCATTCCGATGTGAATGAGAACGTCGAGATTGCCGGACTGCATGTCGACGGCGCTGGTGGCCTGTGTAATGCCGCACGTGCCATCGAGTTCGCCACGGGCCATCGCCAGCAGCACTTCCTTCGTGGTCTTGTAGCCATTGATCACTTTGACGGGCGCGCCAAACGCGTTCTTGAAAAACAGCGGATAAAGGCTCGTGCCGCCACTCGGCGCGGTTGACCCGAACGTCACCGTTTTCTTGGCATGGACCAGATCGTCAAAAGTCTTGATGCCGACGCCCGCACCTTTCCATACGCCGCATGCCTGGACATCGACGTCCATGCTGCCGATCCAGCCGAATTTCAGCGAGTCGTAACGGGCCTGCTTGTTGCCGTAGAGCGGCTCCAGAATGACGTTGGCGGAAAAATCTCCCAGAACGGTGCCGTCCCTGGGCTCGATATTATAAAGAGCGTTCGCCTCTTTCATGCCGCCGCTGCCGGGAACGTTTTGCACGACGACGTTCGGATTTCCCGGAATATGGCGTCCGAAGTTTTGCGCGAAGATGCGTGCCGTGGTGTCATAACCGCCGCCGGGCGCGGTGCCGACCTGGATGGTGACGGTTTTGCCTTTGTAAAAGTCGGCGACAGGATCGGCCTTTGCCGCCAGCGCCGTCAGTTCGGCAGCGATCAAGGCGAGCGTCATCCCACGAAACTGCCCCATGATTCCTCGTCCTCGCAACGGCTTGCTCGCGATGTCGCATGGCAAGCGTCTCATGGTGTCCGATCAACGCTTCCGCTTTTTGCGGTTACGCGCAAGGCAACACTCGCGCATAGTGGCAAGCGGTTCAAGATTCTTTCCCAAATTCAGTCTTCCGAATACTGCCATCGAGAAGCGGCCTATCGAACGCCTGCTCCATTTTTGCCCAAAGCCGGGTAGGATAAAATTGCAAAACATCCGACAATACGTGTCTGTATGTCGCATCGATGTACGGCGCACGCAGACCCATTTCTGCGGCTCGCGCGTCGCAATGGAAAGGAAGGACTCGTGACCCTGATTGCGGATCTCGATCTCATTTCCCTCGAATATTCCATCGCGCCCGAGCTTGCCTACGGCACCGCACGGGGACTCAACAACAAGCGGTCAAGCACGATCGTGAAACTGACAACCGACGATGGGATCACCGGCTATGGCGAAGCATCCGGTCCCATCGCGCCAATTCGCGAATACCTTGCGATCCTGAAAGGCTTTTTCATCGGCAAGCGTCTTTACGACTTCGAACTCATCGCGACCTATATCCGCGATCGCCTCGATCATTTCGGCGAGGGACACAACATATCATGCCTGAGCGGCATCAACGTCGCCGCCTTCGACGCCATGGGGAAAAAGCTTGGTGTTCCGGTCCACGATCTGCTCGGCGGGCGTTCCGCCGAAAACATTCCGTGCTACGCGACCACCGGCTACATTACGCGCGACGGCATGGCCGGACTCGAGCGGCAGCTTGCGGCCGTGGATAAAAGTCAGTTTCGCGGTGTGAAAATCAAGATCGGCATCAATCCGAAATCGGATGTCGAACGTGTACGCCTCGCCCGCAAGATGCTGGGCGACGACCTCCTGCTCATGGTTGATGTCAACGGCAACTATACGCCCGACGTTGCGCTGTTGAGTGCGCGCGCAATCGAACCTTATGACATCCACTGGATCGAGGAGCCGCTGCGCACGAGCGACATCGCGGGGCATGCAGAGTTGCGCGCCCGCTCGCCGATCCCGATTGCGACCGGCGAAGGTTACCATGGGGTGCATGAATTCAAGACGCTCGTGGAAGCCCGCGGCGTCGACATCCTGCAGCCGGCACTGGGGAAATGCGGCGGCCTGTCCACGCTGCGTGCCGTTGCCTTGCTCGCCGAAACCGCAAATCTGCGCATCGTCCCGGCGGTCTGGGGCGGTGCTTTCGTCGTCGCAGCCGCCATGCACTTCATGGCCAGCTTGGCGTCATCACCACATACGGAAAACCCGCCTTATCCGCGGATGCTCGAGTTCGACATCGGCGACAATCCGTTGCGCGACCGGCTTCTGAAAAAGCCGCTCACGCCGAAAAACGGCAGCGTTGCTCTGCCTTCAGGTCCGGGCTTGGGAATAGAAGTCGATTTCGACGCGATAAAGCCTTACGTCGCACGCGCCTAAAGTGCGCTACCAGTCGCGGCGGCCGTTGAGCCAACCTTCGAGGAGCGTGAGTGCGACCTGGCGCTCGTCTTCCGTCGCCTGCTGGAACGCAGCATCGCGCTGATCGACGACGCCGGGAATTTTTGCTCCCGGCCCGTCGCACGCCAGCGTCAGCCACATCAGGCCGAGCGGCCGCTGCTGCGGCACGATGTGACCCTTGAACAGTACCCGGCCGAGCAGCGCCTGTGCCTGATGATGGCCCTTGTTGGCCGCAAGCGCGAGCCAGCGCAGCGCCAGCTTTGTCTCGCGCTTGACGGCGCCGCCCTCGAGATAAAGCTTGCCGAGTTGATACTGCGCGTCGGGGTCGCCGAAATAGGACGCGGCGTAGCCGAACATGTCGCGGGCGCGCGCCGGATTGGCCGTCACCGCCGAATGCGGAATGCCGGTGAGGTAGTATTCGCCAAGGGCGACGAAAGCGCTGGAGACGACGCGGCCCTGCGGCTGCGACGGCGAGTCGTCGAGATGACCCTTGATGACGCTCTTGAAGTATTCGAAGGCGCGCAGATCGTCATGCGGCACGCCCTTGCCCAGCGCATACATGCGCCCGAGCTGCCATTGCGCCAAGGCATGTCCGTTTTCCGCGGCATATTGCAGGGACGTCAGCGCCTTGGCGGTGTCGCCGGTTTCCAGCGCCTTGGCCCCGCTGCGAAAGGCTTCGAGCGGGCTGAGCGGCGCTGCGACCTTCGACTGGTCGGCGTCAAAACCCATGCTCTGCCCGGTCAACCCGAACACACTCAGAACAACAGCACAGGCGGCGATACTAGATATCCGCATAACACGACTTTTCTTTCGCCCCGCCCGGATGGGTCACCGCACCATTGACGGCCGGCCCAACCAGTTGAGCGTACTTCCACAAGCACCCCGCCCCAAAACCTCTTTCGGTCGCCTTCCAGTTCTTCCGGCGATCAGCCATTTCGGCATCCGCCACCTGAACCTCAAGCGTACCCTTCTCGGCATCGAGCGTGATGACATCGCCATCACGCACCAGCGCGATCGGACCGCCGATCGCCGCCTCCGGGCCGACATGGCCGACGCAGAAACCACGCGTCGCACCTGAAAATCGTCCGTCAGTGATGAGCGCCACTTTGTCGCCCATGCCCTGACCATAAAGCGCCGCAGTCGTCGCCAGCATCTCGCGCATGCCGGGGCCACCCTTGGGGCCCTCGTAGCGGATGACGAGAACTTCGCCTTCCTTGTACTTGCGGTCCTTGACGGCTGCGAAAGCGTCTTCCTCGCAATCGAAGCAGCGGGCCGGACCGACGAATTTGAGCTGGCTCATGCCAGCGACCTTCACGATCGCGCCTTCCGGCGCGAGATTGCCTTTCAACCCGACAACGCCGCCCGTAGGGCTCAATGGCTTGTTGGCCGGCAGAACGACGTCCTGGTCGTCGTTCCACCGCACCTTGGCCATGTTCTCGGCGATGGTCCGGCCGGTGACCGTCATGCAGTCGCCGTGCATAAAACCGTGGTCGAGAAGCGTCTTCATCAGCAGCGGTATGCCGCCAACCTCAAACATATCTTTGGCAACATAACGGCCGCCGGGCTTGAGATCGGCAATATAGGGAGTGCGCTTGAAAACCTCCGCGACGTCGAACAACGTGTAGGGAATTCCGCATTCGTGAGCGATTGCCGGCAGATGCAACGCGGCATTGGTCGATCCGCCGGAGGCGGCGACAACGGCGGCGGCGTTATCCAGCGCCTTGCGGGTCACGATATCGCGAGGCCGCAGGCCGGAAGCGATCAACTCCATGATCTTTTCGCCGGCGGTCATGCAGAACGCGTCACGGATTTCGTAGGGCGCGGGCGCGCCGGCCGAATACGGAAGCGCCAGCCCGATCGCCTCGGACACCGTCGCCATGGTGTTGGCCGTGAACTGCGCGCCGCAGGCGCCGGCCGACGGACAGGCGACCTGCTCGAGTTCATCGAGATCTTCGTCGGACATCGAACCGACCGAATGCTTGCCGACCGCCTCGAACACGTCCTGCACGGTGACGGGCTTGCCCTTGAAGGTGCCCGGCAGGATCGATCCGCCATAGATGAAGATGGACGGCACGTTGAGCCGGCACATCGCCATCATCATGCCGGGAAGCGATTTATCGCAGCCGGCCAAGCCGACCAGCGCGTCATAGGCGTGGCCGCGCATTGTCAGTTCGACCGAGTCGGCGATGACCTCGCGCGACGGCAGCGACGACTTCATGCCTTCGTGGCCCATGGCGATGCCATCGGTCACGGTGATGGTGCAGAACTCGCGCGGCGTGCCGCCGGCGGACGCGACGCCCTTCTTCACGGCCTGCGCCTGGCGCATCAACGCGATGTTGCAGGGCGCGGCTTCGTTCCAGCATGACGCCACGCCGACGAACGGCTGATGAATCTGCCCACGGGTCAGACCCATGGCATAATAATATGAGCGATGAGGCGCGCGCTCGGGACCCTCGGTCACGTGGCGGCTCGGCAAACGCGATTTCAGATTTGTCTTTGCATCCATCAGATCATCAGGGCCCCCCAGCCCCGCTCCCCTTCTGCCGCAACGCAACCGAACTGGCGGCCGGACGCATAGGGGAGACACAACATATGAGTTTTGATTTCGGCGTACCCTGTGGCCAAATCACGGCGTAGTCATCACCATGGCGGCCCGAGATTTAAATGTTCTAAACCTGTTGCCTGATCGCCACATGGCCGGCCTGCAAAAACGACTGCGCGTACGCGGATAAAACACCATGTCTCCAAGCAAAGTCAGCCGCTCCCGCAAGGACGCGCCTCTCGAAAAGGTCGGCCGTGCCTTCTTCGATCGCAGCGTTCATGCGGTCGCACCCGACCTGATCGGCATGGTGATGATGGTAAACGGCATCGGCGGCCGCATCGTCGAGGTTGAGGCGTATCACCACACCGATCCCGCGGCGCATAGTTACCGCGGCATGACGCTGCGCAACGCCGTGATGTTCGGGCCACCGGGCTACGCCTATGTCTACCGCTCCTACGGTATCCACTGGTGCGTCAACTTCGTCTGCGAGGAAGCCGGCAGCGCCAGCGCCGTCCTCATCCGCGCGATCGAGCCTTTGACCGGTCTTCCGACGATGCGGCGGCGGCGCGGGCTCGACGACGAACGGCTGCTCTGTTCCGGCCCGGGCCGCGTCTGCCAGGCGCTCGGCATCACGGACGCGCTGAGCGGCCACCGGCTCGATACGCCGCCCTTCTCGCTCCTCCTGCCGCCCGAGAAGCCAGACGTGGCGGTCGGCGTCCGCATCGGCATCACCCGCGCCATGGATTACCCGTGGCGTTACGGCGTTGCCGGCTCCCGCTTCCTGAGCAAACCGATCAAACCGTTGGAGCAAAGCGCGACCGTCCTCGCCTCCGCTGCGGCGGCGCGCTAGATTGGCGGCCTAAAAATCAAAACGGGGGGGACGTTATGGTGTTTGGCAGAGGCACGGATTCCGACATCGACCACAATCGCCTTTATGTGCCGGCGGCAGGCCCGCTCTACACCTCGCTCGCGCCCTATGCCTGGCCGATGCTGCGGATTGCCCTCGGGATCATCCTGATCACGCACGGTTATCCAAAACTCTTTCAAGGTGCCGCGCAGGGCGCATCGCGCAACTTTGTGGCCTTTGGCTGGGCTTATCCGTTGGCCTGGGCCTATTTCATCGGCGTGGTGGAGTTCTTCGGCGGCGTGCTGCTGATCCTGGGGCTGTTCACCCGCATCGTCGCCGCGGCCATCGCCATCGAGATGGCCGTGATCGCCTTCGCGGTCCTCTATCCGCATTGGGGATGGACCAATCGCGGCATGGAATACGCGCTGCTCATGGGGCTGGTGGCACTCGCGCTCTTCATCAGAGGCGCCGGACCGTTCTCCATCGACAGCCGCTTGCGCAAGGAATTCTGACACCGCCCGGTCCGGCACAAGGCTTGTGGATAGCGTTTTCTTGATCCGCGCCGGCTCCACGACGGGCCGGACAATGCTGTAGTCTCGGGACGCGGCGTCCGAGGCCCGGAGTTCTCACGATGCGCATCATAGGACTGATGACTGCGGTTGCGCTTGCCGGTGCCTGCCTCATCGCGATCGATCCCGCGATGGCGCAAGCCGGCCCCCAAGCCGACCCTAACGGCAACATGCACGTCGCCGCGCCGCGACCGGCGGCACATGGAGCAGCCACTCCCGCGCACGCGGGCCGCCCCCTTGCACGACAGCATCATGAAACCGTCCGCCATCGTTTTGCCCGGCGACCCTTCCGTGGCCGCCGCGGCTTCTTTGGTGGTTACCCGGTGTACGTCACGAGCGGCTATGAGACCGGCGCCGAAGTTGACGGATACCCGGCCGAGACCGAAGCCCCTGCGGTGAGCGCGCCGGTTTACGCACCGCCGACGCTCTATCCGGCGAAATATTATTATTCGCCGTCGCCGGGAGTGTATTTCTACCGTCCCGCGTTCGAACGCCCTCGCAAATGCAACTGCGGCTGAAACGCAGGCGCGCAGCGACCGAATGCGTGATCGCTTTAGAGCATTTTGATCTCACCAGATTCGCATTCACGGTGTCATTCCGGGGCGCGAGTTCTTCGCGAGCGAGCCCGGAATCCATAACCACCGCCGGGCGTATGGATTCCGGGCATGCGCCAAGTGGCGCATCCCGGAATGACGGACGTTGGTTTGAGCTATGAGTTAACTCGCAGCCGAAAATCAGGATCGAAGCCGAGTTCGCGGCGCGCCTTGTCGATGACGAGTTCGCCATCGTCTTCGGCGACGTTGTAGATGCCGGAAGCGCCACGCGTGACCGCCTGCAAAGCCGCCTGTGCCGCCGCGTCGGCGTGCACATAACCGGTGCCGTCAGGCTTTGCATCTTCGGCGCCCGACTTCGCATTCCATGTGCCGGCGCCGTAAAGTTTGCCGTAACGCAACACGATGCCGTCGAGGCCGGGCGTGCCTGTGACCGCGTCTTCGAGCGCGTGCACGCCGCGCGCCGAGACACCGTCGGGCGGAAGCAGCGGATCGGTCTCCGCATGCGGCAATGGTCCCGGCGCGTAAACGAAGGCGATGCTCTGTGCGATCATGCGCTTCGCTCCTGCCGCTTTCGCCGCGGCGATGAGGTTCTTCGTGCCCTCGATGCGGATGCGCGCATTGGCGGCGAGAGCGGCGTTGAGCGCGTCGGGATCGGCGCTATCGGGCAGATCGGTCAGTTGATGGATCACGACATCCGGCCGCGCATCGCGCGCGACCTGCACAAGCGCTTTGGCGTCGAACACATCGACCACCGCCGGGATTGCGCCCGCGCTCGTCAATTCGGCGCCCTTGGCCGCCGAGCGTGTCGTACCGATCACCTCATGGCCCGCGCGCACCAGCAGAAGGACGAGCGGGCGGCCAATGACGCCGGTGGCACCGGCCAGCAGAATACGCATGAACGACTCCATTCGATCGATGATCGTGCAGAAAATGAGCCGCCGGCTGATCTCACGTCAAGCCGGGCGCAAACATCTCGTTCGCTTCGACCACGCGCGGTGCCAGCCCCTGTTCATGCACGTAACGTGCGACGGCAGCGAGCGTCGGGCGATTGGCTTCCAGACCATAGGCCCAGAAATCATCATCGATGACGCGCCTGGTCTCCTCGATATGGTCAAGCAGCCATGGCAAACCGACGCGTAGCGCATCGGTGTCGTAAAGACCGTCGAGCGCAAGCGCTTTCGCTTCGCAAAAAGCCTTGTAGAGGCTGGCCGCAGCCCATGGATGCGCCCGATGGATGTCCTCGCGCAGCACCACCGTATGCATGATCGGGAAAATGCGCGTGCGCCGGTAATAGTCCTGCTCAGCAGCCTTGTAGTCGGGAAACAGCCTGACGACTTTCGGCGAACCCGCCAGAAACAGTTTTGGAATGTAGATCGAGAACAGGGCGTCGAGTTCGCCATGCTCCAGCATCGCTTCCAATGTCTGGCCCGGCCCCAGCAAATCGAGCTTCACCTCCGGCGGCAGATTAAGCGGCAGAAGCGGACGCTCCGTCGGCGCCGTCAGGCCGCCCATGAACCAATGCATATCCGAATGCGCGACGCCGAAATCATCCTTGAGCATGCCGCGCATGAAGACGACGGCCGTGGCGCCATATTGCGTGGTGCCGACGCGCTTGCCGCGCAGGTCCTGTGGCGAGGAAATTCCCGCGCCGCTGCGTACATAGATGCAGGAGTGCCGGAACAGCCTTGAGAGGGCGACGGGGATGGCGACGAAGGGACACGCGTTTTTTGCCTTCATCGCCACATAGGACGCGAGCGAGAGTTCGGACGCGTCGAACGCCTGATCGTGCAGCATGCGGTCGAACATCACGCGCGGCCGCAAGACCTGGATATCGAGGTCGATCCCCTCAGGCTTGACCCGTCCATCGATGAGCGGCCGCGTGCGGTCATAGTCCCAACAGGCAAGCGTGAGCCTGAGGTCGGCCATCTCAGGCCGCGCCTTTCAAAAGCTCCAGCGCATCGCGCATCTTGGCACGGCGTGCGATGGCTTCCTCGCGTTTTTCGCGCTCGGCGTCGACGACGTCTTCCGGCGCGCGCGCGATGAAGTCGGCATTGCCGAGCTTGCCGTCGACGCGCTTGATGTCGGCTTCGACCTTGGCGATTTCCTTTTCGAGCCGCACGCGCTCGGCAGCAAAATCGATGACGCCTTTGAGTGGCAGCGCCGCGACGTCGCCGCGCACGACGAGTTGCATCGCGCCTTGCGGCGGCGCATCGGCAAAACCGAGGTCGGACAAACGCGCCAGCCGCTTGAGGAAATCCGTCCAGCGCCCGGCCCTATCGCGCGTATCGGTCGACACACCGCACAACGTCAGCGGGATCATCGCGCCCGGCGGAATGTTCATTTCCGCGCGCACCGAACGGATCGCGGTGATGAGATCGACCACCCAGCCGATTTCGGCTTCCGCCGCAGCGTCCTCAAGCCCGTCGAGCGCCGGCCAATCGGCCAGCACCAGCATACTCTTGCGCGCCGGCCCCTGCTCCGCCGTCACGCGCCACAGTTCTTCCGTGATGAACGGCATGAACGGATGCAGCAGCTTGAGGATTTGGTCGAGCGCCCACGCCGTCATGGCGCGCGTCTCGTCCTTCGCCGCGCCATCGGGACCGGTCAGCACCGGCTTTGCGAGTTCGAGATACCAGTCGCAAAACACGTTCCAGACGAAACGATAGGCGGACGCCGCCGCATCATTGAAGCGATAGGCTTCGATGGCCGCGGTGATCTCCTGCGCGGCCTTCGCCGTCTCGTGCGCGATCCAGCGGTTGAGCATCTGCTGCGCCGACTTCGGATCGAAATTTTTGACCCGCACGCAGCCATTCATCTCGGCGAAACGCGCCGCATTCCACAGCTTGGTCGTGAAGTTGCGGTTGTTCTCGACGTGCTGCGGCGCGAGTTTTATGTCGTGACCTTGCGCTGCCGCGCGCGCGAGCGTGAAGCGCAACGCATCGGCGCTGTAATCGTCGATGACGCCGAGCGGATCGATGACGTTGCCCTTCGACTTCGACATTTTTGCACCCTTCTCGTCGCGGACGAGACGGTGGATGTAAACGTCGCGGAACGGCACTTCTTTCATAAAATGGAGCCCCATCATCATCATGCGGGCAACCCAGAAGAAGATGATGTCGAAACCGGTGACAAGCGCCGCATTCGGATAGAAGCGCGCGACCTCGGGCGTCTTGTCCGGCCAGCCGAGCGTCGAGAACGGCCACAGTGCGGAAGAAAACCACGTGTCGAGCACGTCAGGATCGCGACGTAATTTTATCGGCCCCCGGCCGCCGTAAACATAGTTTTTTCTCCACGCTTCAAATTCACTGTCATCTTTAGAAATACTGATTTCGATGTCGGCGGGATAAAACTTCTTTGCCGCCTCAAACGCCTCTTCCTCAGTGGAAGCAACGAAAATTTCCTTGTGCCAAATATGATCCGGCGCTGGGAGAGCACCATATTGGTCCGGATGTGTTGGCCCATACCACGCCGGAATCTGGTGTCCCCACCAGATCTGCCGCGAGATGCACCACGGCTGGATGTTCTCCAGCCAGTTGAAGAATGTTGCGTCCCACTGCTGCGGTACGAAACGCGTCTTGCCCTCGCGCACGGCGGCGATCGCCGGCTGCGCCAGCGTTTTAGCGTCGACATACCATTGATCGGTGAGATACGGCTCGACCACCGCGCCGGAGCGGTCGCCGTGCGGCACCATGTTCGTGTGCGGCTCGATTTTCTCGACAAGCCCCAGCGCGTCCATCGCAACGACAACAGCCGTGCGCGCGGCAAAGCGGTCGGCGCCATCGAAGGCGTTCAACACCGCGCGCGCTTGCGCGCTGACATCGCCGAAAGCCGGATCGCTTTTCAAATCCATTTTTGCGTCGCGCGTCAGCACGTTGACCAGCGGCAGGTCATGCCGCTTGCCGACTTCAAAATCGTTGAAGTCGTGCGCCGGCGTGATCTTCACCGCGCCGGTGCCCTTCTCGGGATCGGCATAGTCGTCGCCGACGATGGGAATGCGGCGGCCGACCAGCGGCAGGATCACCGTCTTGCCGATGAGGTGCCCGAGCTTTTCGTTCTCGGGGTGAATGGCGACGGCGGTGTCGCCAAGCATCGTCTCCGGCCGCGTCGTCGCGACTGTGACGTAGCTCGCGGGATCGGACAGATCGAAGGTCGTGCCCTCGACCGGATAATGAAAATAAAAGAGATGTCCGTTGGGATCGCGCTTGAGCGTTTTTTCCAGCGCCGCCGCATCGAGCGGTTCGCCCGCCGCGCGCGACCACTTGAAACTGCCCGAATGCTCGACCTGCTGCACTTCGAGATCGGAGATCGCGGTGAGCAGTTTCGGGTCCCAATTGACGAGGCGCTTGTCCTTGTAGATCAGACCTTCGTTGTAGAGCGCGACGAACACTTTCAGCACCGCGCGCGACAGCCCCTCGTCCATGGTGAAGCGTTCGCGCGACCAGTCGCAGGACGCGCCCAGCCGCTTGAGCTGGCCGATGATGGTTCCGCCGGATTCGGCCTTCCACTCCCAGACGCGCTCAATGAAAGCCTCGCGCCCCATCTCGCGGCTGCCGGGCTGCTGGCGCTCCTGCAATTGCCGCTCGACCACGGCCTGGGTCGCGATGCCGGCATGGTCCGTACCCGGCTGCCACAGCACGTCGCGGCCGCGCATGCGCTCGAAGCGGCACAGCACGTCCTGCAGCGTATTATTGAGCGCATGGCCCATATGCAGCGAGCCCGTCACATTTGGCGGCGGGATCACGATGCAATAAGGCACGCCATTGGCGCGCGCGGGCTGCCCGGCACGGAACGCGCCGGATTCTTCCCAGGCCGCATAAATGCGACCCTCGGTGGTGGAGGGCTGGTAGGTCTTTTCGATCATTGTCATTTATCTCGCGCGCGGTACAAAGCCCGGCGCGCGGTCCGCTGTCAACGGTCGGGGGATACTCGCTTTTTGGCTTGGGTCTGATCCAACTTCGTTGAACCAGACCCACCGCTGATTTTCGTTGTCGAGCACGATCTTTCCGAAAACCGGTACCCACTTTTCGGGATCGTGCTCCAGAAGGACTCCGCTTTTGACCAAAACCCCGCCTCCTGCGGACCCCGCGCAGGCGCCATCGGCGCAAACTGATTCCCTGCGCCCCATCGTGCTTCTGTCGCTCGCCGGATTCTGCAGCCAGTCGCTCGTCCGTGTGACGGATTCGCTGCTGCCGCAGATCGCTTCCGATCTGGCGGTGTCGATCGGCGCCGCCTCCATCGTCGTCACGCTCTATGCGGTCATGCACGGCACGATGCAGCTCACCATCGGGCCGGTCGCCGACCGCTTTGGTAAACTGCGCACCGTCGTTGCCGCTGCCGGGCTGACGGCGATCACCGTCTCCCTGTGTGGTTTCGCCGCCTCGCTGCCGCAACTCGCGCTGTTCCGCATGGCGTCCGGCGCGACCGCCGGCATGCTCATTCCGCTCGGGCTGTCTTATATCGGCGACGCCATTCCCTACGAGCGGCGGCAGACCGTGCTCGGCCGCTATCTGTTCGGCACCATCAGCGGACAATTGTTCGGCCAGGCCGCCGGCGGCGTGCTCGGCGATCTGATGGGCTGGCGCAATGTGTTCTTCATGCTCGGCGGCCTGTTTGCCATCGTTGCGCTCACCGTGTTGTGGGAAGTGCGCAATCAGCCGCGTCCGGTGCCGGCGCCGGGCGTGCGCGGCCGCAGCTTTTTTGCCGATTACGGCATCGTCTTCGCCGACCCGTGGGCGCGCGCGCTGATCTTCACTGTGTTTTGCGAGGGCGCGTTCGCCTTCGGCGCGCTGACCTATATCAGCGTCGATCTGCATCAGCGCTTCGCGCTCAGCTTCACCACGATCGGGCTGGTGGTCGCCTGCTTCGCCATCGGCGGCATCCTCTACAGCCTGACGGTCAGCCTTCTGGTGCGCCGGCTCGGCCAGAGCGGTCTCTGCATCGCCGGCGGCGTGCTGTTCTTCCTCGCCTACGGGCTCCTTGCCGTGCAACCGGTGTGGTGGACGGCGCCGCTCGCGACGGCCGGAATCGGGCTTGGGTTCTACATGTTCCACAACACTTTGCAGACCAATGCCACGCAGATGGTGCCGCAGGCGCGGGCGACGGCGGTCGCGCTGTTCGCCGCTGCGCTCTACATCGGACAGACGGCAGGCGTGGCGACCGCGGCCTTTATCGTCGACGCCTATTCGGCGCGACCGGTCTTTGGCGCAGCGGCCATCGCGTTGCTGGTGCTGACACTGTGGTTTGCACGCGGGCTGCGTCGCCACAGCCGGTCACTTGCGACGCCGTCGGTCTAGATGACTGGGTCTGATCGAGGCGGTCGGACACAGGCAACCCAAACCGTGAGGTCGCATATCCGCCGTACTTGCTGGGCCAATATTGCGGCATGCTGTCGCCAACGCATGCGAGGATATCCTATGAAACCGATAGGAGTGGCAGCCTTCACCTTCACAATGATCGCAATGGCCGGGCTCGGGGGTCAGGTCGAAGCGCGGACGCCGTGCCAGGAATACCTGCAATTGCGCAACGCGGCCACCGAGGCCTGGAAACAAGCGATGAGAGCGCCGCGATCGGAGCGCTGCGGAGCATTGAATCATGCCTCCTTGGCCGCGGAAGCGACACTCAATTACGCAGACAACAATCGCGAGTCATGCGACATATCTGGTCCCTTGCTGAACCAGGTGGAAAGGTACCACCGCGAGGCGGTACAGGCTCGCAACAATGTTTGTGCTGGACGCCCTCTTCGACCCTATCCAGCAGACATCATCAAACATTGAGACCAGAAGCCCGGTCCCGTTCGCTCGATTTCGGCAATTGATGTCTGTCTTGGTAATTGGCGCATGACACATCGCGGACTGACCGGCGCCGTCTTGTACGCAAAGGATCTGCAGCGGCTCGTGGAGTTCTATTCTGCCGTCGCACGACTCGATATCCAGTCTGTGCAAAAGGGATTTGCCGTCCTCGGCCGGGAGCCATCACAACTCGTGATCGTCCAGATTCCGAAGCGCATTGCCGACTCGATCGACATTTCGACGCCTCCGGAGCGCCGTGACGACACGCCGGTCAAGCTCGTGTTCTCCGTCGAGGACATTGCAAGCGTTCGAAATACGGCGGCAGAGCAAGGCGGCGCCATGAATGCCATCGAGCACGAATGGAAATTTGAAGGCGCCAGAGTCTGCGATGGCCACGACCCGGAAGGAAATATCTTCCAGATCAGACAAGCCGACTGAGCGCGTCAGTCAGTCCACGCCCGAGCGCGCCAGATTATTTGCCGCGCGAGACGCGCTCGATTTCCGCGCGCACGATGCGTTCGACGAGACCCGGCAGGTTGTCGTCGAGCCAGCCCTTGAGCATCGGCCGCAGCATCTCCCGCACCAGATCCTCGAGCGTGCGCGAATTCTGCACGAGGATGGTCTGCGCCAGCGAGTTGAAAGCCGAATTCACCGCCGAACTGGTCGCGTCCGAAATCAATGATCGCTCCGTGAGATCGGAGAATATGCCGCCGACTTGTGGCTCGTAAGCTGCGGAAGGTGCCGGCTGCTGCGTGAATTGCGGCCGGATCGGCTGTGGCTCGTCCGGCTCCGGCGTCGGTGCAATCTCCTCTTCCGAGAAGAAAACGTCAGGTCGCGAATCCACCGTCCTGAACACCGGCGGCGTCTCGTGTCCCGGCGTCGCCATCGATTCGGTGAGCTGGAAGACATCCTCCACCGCCTGCTCGCTCGAATCTGCCGATGGCTCGCTGGCGATCGGGGCATCGTCGTTGAGATCGCGCAAGGCGTCGGCCGGCCTTTCCGGCAACGCACCCGCGGCCAAGGACGCGACCGATGGAGGCGGAGAGGATTCGACGATACGCGGCGCGGCCGGCTTCGGTGCCTCGGCAGGCGCCTCCGTCTTCGGTGCGTCGTCGTCAGCGATGATGCGCCGGATGGAAGCCAGGATTTCTTCCATCGACGGTTCTGGGGTTTTCGCTGGCTGGTTCATCCAATTATCCCCATCTACTCATCTGGCGCGTGAGACAACACGACAATCAAGTCGCTTGAAGCAGGATGCAAGTCGCTTGAAGCAAGATGTTTGAATCAAGTTGCCTGAACCACGTCGCGTGCGCGGCGCATTCGCGGCAAACGAATCGCACCCGCTCAGTAGATTATCCGAAACTCGATGCCGCTGCGCGAGGCCGGCGTGAGGTCAGCCGCCGCAGCCGGTCAATTGGCTGTGGATGGCCCTCGGTCCGCCGGCGCGACGCTGTCTTCGTCGCACTCTATTTGCTGCGGTCTATTTGCCGTCAGGAGTCCGCACGCCGATCCAGCTATCGCGCACCTGCTGATAGTGCACGCGTGGATCGTAGACCGGCGTCGGGATGCCGAGCAGGCGCGGGTCGAGATTTCCCACGGCTGCGACCAGATTGTACGAGGCGACAACGCGATCATGCTGCGCCGTCACGAGCGAGACGCGCGCATTGACCAGCGCCTGCTGCGCATTGAGGACGTCCAGCGTGGTGCGCTGGCCGACACGCGCTTCCTCGCGCACGCCGTTAAGGGCGACTTCGCTGGCGCGAACCTGCGATTGCGCCGACTGCACCTGCGCTTTTGTCGCCTCCACCTGGCCCCAGGCCTGCACGACGCTCTGCCGTGTCTGGTCGCGAACCTGCTCGAGATTGAGTCGTTGCTGCGTCAGCGTTTCCTTCGACTGGCGGATCAGCGATTATTCGGCGCCGCCCTGATAGATCGGAATCGTGAGCTGGCCGACGACCGAAGCGACATTCGTCGAGACTGTCGAAGGCGAGGAACTGATCTGTTGCTGCAAAGAACCCTGCAAGGTCAGCACCGGATAGAGCGCACCCTCGTTGATCTTGACCTGGAGATAGGACACGTCGATGCCGTACATGGCGGCGATGACGTTCGGATTGTGCGTCAGGCCGGTCTCGACGGACTGCGGCAACGAATGCGGCGCAAAACGGTCGACCGGCGAACCGGGGCTGAGCGCTCCGGGCTCGAAGCCGATGATGCGGCGGAAATTCGATCGCGTCGTGTTGAGATTGGACTCAGCATTCTGCAACTGGAAATCACCGGCCGCCAGTTGCGCCTGCGATTGCGCAACGTCCGTGCGCGTCACCTCACCGACATTGAAGCGGTCGTTCGTCTGCTTGAGCGTCTCCTGCAACACCCGGACGTTACTTTGCTGCACGGCGACGATCGCCGAGTCGCGCAGCATGTCCATGTACACCGTGGCGGCATTGAGCAAAATCGTCTGCTCGACCACGCGCAAGCCTTCGCGCGCCGAAAAAACCTGGCCTTCCGCCGCCCGGGTCCGATTGGCGGTCTGGAAGCCGTTGAATAATGTCTGCGTCGCCGTCACGCCGTAGCTGTACGGCGTCGTGACGGCGGACGACTTCGCGTAACCGGTCGGTGATTGCGACGACTTTTGCAGGACGGATTCCGCCTGCTCGCCGACGGTCGCGGTGACGCTGACACGCGGCCTGTAACCCGACAGCGCCTGCGGCACGGCTTCATCCTGCGCGCGTGCCGAGGCGCGTTGCGCGTTGAGCTGCGGGTTGTTCTGATAGGCGTGCAACAGCGCGCCATAGAGGGTGGTTGTTCCGTGGCCGCGCCCCTGGGTGGATACCGCACGGGCGGAGCGCACACTGGTGGGAAGCGAACGATCTGCCGCGACGGCCGAATCCGACGGCACGACACTCCACAACGCCATGGCCGCCGCAGACACCGTTGCCGTCAATGCAGCAACGCGCCTGATCCGCCGCCGAACACCGACGTCGAGCACCCCCACAAAAATCATCAAAACCACCTCAACCCACTGTTGCGCGCAGAACCCCGCCACGCGAACCGTAGTAGAAAGCGCCCCCGCCGACGACAATGGGGCGCACTCTATTCCGACTCTTCATCTGCGGCCAAGCCCAAGGTTAACAAAAGCCCGGAAAGCGTGACAAATAAATGGGCGATTGACGCAATGCAGCAACAGTCCCGCCCCCGGATACCACCAGCGGGCATCCGCAGCCCGCCGATGCCGGAGGATCGCGCAATACGTCCAAGGAGATAAGCATGCGAGGATGAGTGGAGGCCACGCCCGGAATTGAACCGGGGTAAACGGTTTTGCAGACCGGCGCGTAACCACTCCGCCACGTGGCCTTGGGCTCAAGGTGCTAGTCAGTTTCAAGGCTCTATGCAACACCGGAATTAGCGACATGCAGGGGTTCCGGCGCGCCCCTCAAGGGATGTCGATCCTGCTGCGAGCCGCCGAAAGGTGGTGCGGACCTTCCAAGACGCAACCCCGAGTCGCCCATCGATGTCGTGTCGATGCGCGGTCACGGTCCGCCCAAAGGCGTATGCCTGAGCCTATAATCGGCAAAACGACGCGCCACTAGGGCCGGCCGCCCCAAACAATACGAACGCCGCCCGCGCAATCCCGCTTTGCATCGGCGCTCCGGTTTGTTATAGCCCTGAGCGCTGACGCGTTGGCCTTTTCCTCGGTAGCTCAGCGGTAGAGCAACCGGCTGTTAACCGGTTGGTCGCTGGTTCGAATCCGGCCCGGGGAGCCAATTTTTTTCAAATATTTGGATGGCGTTTCCGGCCACCGGGGATTCCCGGGATCTTTCGGGGGCAACGTCCGTTGCTGCGTCGGAAACATGCTGGAGTTTAGCAACTCCGCTGCGACGACATCGCGCGTTATCGCCTTGGCATCGGGAAGGCGAAAATATCGCTCTTGTAGGTTTCGATCACCTCGCTGAACGGCGTGCCGTCCGGCAGCGTCAAGACGGCCCGATGCTGCAGGACGTCTGCCGGAATCTGCAAAGTCTTGCCCGGCGACGGAAGCGGGCTTCCCATTTCCCAGCCCTCCGGCAAGGGTCGCCATAGCAATTGCGCCGCCAATGTATGGCGTTGAAAATGCAACGGCTGCACCACCCGGCCGAACGACGTATCGGTGCTGTCGAGCACCCGATTCATTTCCGGCGTCAATCGGGCTGGGACGTACCAGTTGTCCGCTTCGGAAAGGACACGGTCGCCGCAATGCAGCCTCACCCGCCGGTAGCGGACCGGTTCAGTGGGGCTGACGCCGAGAAGTTTACGCTGTTCGGCGGTTGGAGATTTTTGCGCGCCATGAACTTGCTCAGCGGTAATGCGTGCTGGCGCAGCCAGTTTGTGCAGACCGCACCACCGGTCAAGCGTCAGGGTTGCACTTTCGTGGCTCAGCAAATCGGCATTCAAGCTCTGTAGCAGCGCGAGCGCTTCAACGCGGGACGTAAAACTATCCGGCCACGCCGGCGCGGTTTCGGCATTTGCCGCTTCCGCAGACGCTGCCAGCATCAGCGCCAGCAAACCGGATGAAAGAATCCTTTGGACCATCGAATCCATTCTCCCGCGACGTTTGCCATCGCTTCATTCAAGACCGAAAAGAACATGGAGCGCCCGCTATAGGCAATGTCGCCAAAAAGGCAAGCCGAGCATTCTCACTCACCGCCCCTCGTAGATGGCGCGCACAGGATCGACGATCTCGGGCGGGCTCTGCGCCGCCTTGGCGACGATGGCGGCAAGCTCTTCGCCGCTGACATACTGAATCTCCAGCGCGTGTTTCGCTGCCTCGGCCAGGAAGTCCGGATCGTGCATGGTCGCCGTGAAGGCGGCGCGGAGCGCGGCGAGCCGCTCGGCGGGGATACCCGGAGGCGCAATAAAGGGTCGTCCGCCGAGCAGCGGCGCGAGCAGCAATTCGGCCACGCGACGGTCCGTGTCGTTCTTGATGTAGTCGAAAATCAGCGGAACGTCCGGCAGTTCCGGATTCTTCTTCAACGCCATCTGCACGAGAATGCGGATGCTGTTCTGTTTCAGCCAGTCGGGCTTGGTCGCCTTCAGCGTCGACCAGAAGATCGCCGGATAGCCGTCGACCTCACCGCGTTCGACGGCCAGCATCGACTGCGTCGCGCCCGCATAGCCAGTGATGATCTTGATCTTCGCACCGGCAAGCTCGTTCATCGCCTGCGCATACTGGGCGCTGATAGAACGGTTGACGCCAGCCATCA
Organism: Xanthobacteraceae bacterium; assembly: GCA_035494115.1. Taxonomy (GTDB): domain Bacteria; phylum Pseudomonadota; class Alphaproteobacteria; order Rhizobiales; family Xanthobacteraceae; genus DATJHH01. The sequence continues at coordinate 114,335 of DATJHH010000021.1, read as the reverse complement.
GCGTCTCGTGTTGCTGCAACTGCGCGAAATTTTTTACCGAGGACGTGTGCCAGACAAAGGCCACAGACGTTTCGCTGTTCGCCGAGCCGATATAGCCGAGCTTCACCGCGTCGAAACGCGCACCCTTCGGCGCGAGCAAGGGCTGAAAAGGTATCGTGTTCTGCACTTGCGCGATGACGCTTCCGTCCTTCGCCGCGACATTGGCGAGGTAGTTCGTGGCGATCATCCCGCCCGCACCAACCATTTGCTTGGGCACGAAATGCGGATGGCCGGGCATGTGCTTTTCGAGGAACGTTGCGACAAGCCGCGCATAAACATCGTAACCGCCGCCGACCTCGGACGCGATGATCATGTCGACGCTCTTGCCGCGATAGAAATCCTCGACCGAAGCGGCGCGCACGCCGATCGCAGGCGCGGCCAGAGCAAAGATCAGGAGAAGACCAAAAAGCGTTCCGCGTCGTAATGTGCGCAGCAACCTCATATTCCTCACCTTGCCGAGGAGCCGTTACCGGCTTCGTTGATCTTGATGCAGCATCGCCACAAGATTCTGCTGCCAGTCGCAGGTTCAGGTAATCCGCATGAACGGTCAACCGGTTGTCACCGGCTCGAATCGACCCGGGGAGCCAAAAAACGAGAACCGTCTCATTCAACACACTGGCTCACTTTATTGCCGCCACCGACGAGGCCGGTCGCAATGCTTCGGAACCAGAGCGGGCTACGCGCATTTGCAAACACAGAGTCGTGCCCTCCAGCGAATAAGAGGCAATCCCGTGAGAGTTGGTTTTCCAATCGCAGCCGCGCTGACCTTGACACTTTTGTGCACCCACGCTCAGGCGCAATCAAAAGAGGATCAGGAAGGTCAGCAGGCCTGCCAGGAGGATGTGTTCGCGATGTGTGGGGACGATATTCCGGATCGCGGCCGCATCGCCGCCTGTCTGAAGGCTCACTTCAAAAAGGTCAGCAGGCCGTGTCGTCAATTCATGATTCGCTACGACAAGCGCCATAGCGGTGAACGCCGCAGACATCATTAGAATCTGAATGAGGGTCCGAAAACCCCAAGAGAATCCGGCGCCGATCTGAGCGGCTTCACCCGGTCTCAACGTCTTCGACGACATTTCGAAAACGAAAAAGGCCGCCCGCCGGTTGCCCGGTGCGCGGCCTTTAATGTCACTTTGAAGAGCCTATCAGCTGATTTTGAGATTTTCGGCCGACGTCTTGCCCTTGTTCGCTACTTCCTCGTAGCTCACCTTGGCGCCCTCGTTGAGGGTGCTCGCGCCTGCCTTTTCAACCGCCGAGATGTGAACGAACACGTCTTTGCTGCCGTTATCGGGCTGAATGAATCCGAAGCCTTTGGTTGCGTTGAACCACTTTACAGTACCTGTCGCCACATCGCTCTCCTGTTACGTAGGGAGCCACCCTAACACGTCTGTGCGCCATAGTCGTCCGCCAAAGTCGCCTGACGATCAATTAAAAGAGGTCCTGTAAAGCGCTGGCCGGAACCGATGAGGCTTCCTTTCCGCCGCATTTTTACGATAATCATATATTCATGGCAGACTCAAATAACGATAATCAAAAAAAGCGCGGCCGCCCGGCAACGGGCACGGCGCCGCTCGTCGGCGTCCGGATGACGCTCGATTTTCAGAAGACCATCAAGGCGTGGGCTAAAAAGCAGGCTGACGATCCGAATCTGGCGGAAGCCATCCGCCGCCTTGTCGAGATCGCGCTGACCGGCAACAGGGTCCGCCGGCCCGCCACGCCCAAAGGGGCGTCCGCCGCAAAGGAGATGGCAGGCAAGGAAATCGACGCCCTCGCCGACCCGGCGGCTTCCGACGCTGAGCGCGCCAGTCGCAAACGGCGGCTGCTGAAAGGTCCGAGCGAGTTTCGAGACATGCGCAACGATCATTCGAAGCGGAAACGGTAGGACAATCCGTTTTTCCCGGACCGCCGATCTGGATCGCTGAATGAAGCGCTGAAGGCGTCCGGCGGTTCGCACGGCAAAGCTTGCGATGCCGGCAGTGTGCAGGGGTCCTGTGGCGGCGCGGCAACGCTCAAAATTCAGTCCGGACTTTTGTTCCCGACAATGGTGTTTGCCTTCACGGAACATGCTATATGGCGTTCCGAAAGCTCCCGGGCGCGAAGCGTCGGCAGTTTTCAGGTAAGCCACGCGCGGGAGTGGCGACGGGAAAAGTGGGGATTTCCTTGATCAAGATGCAGGTGTTGACCACCGGGCGGCCGATTTATTCGCCACGCCTGCATGGATTGAAGGCTTCGCTTTCACCCCGCGCCAACGCATACTTTTCCCGCAACGTAACAAATCAGAGCCGGTGATGCGGTCAGCATTGCGAGCAGCCTGTCTGGTCCTCGGGTTCGTCGCCCTCTCGAGCGCGGCACACGCCCAGCGTTCGCTTTTCATCGGCGAGAACGATACGATCGCCGGGACCGACCGCGACTACACCAACGGCTTTCGGCAATCCTTTATCTTCGACAATCTGCCGGCAGACCATTTCGCCGGAAGCGTCTTCGATTTCATGAAGCCGGCGCTGATCACGGCCGGCGCACCCGCCGGCCCCGTTCGACAGCAGCTTGAATGGATCGCCGTCGGCCAGAGTATTTTCACGCCCGACAAGGTGGGACTTCCCACGCGCGCCCCCGGCGACAGGCCGTTCAGCGGTTGGCTCTACACGGGTTTCAACGCCGCTCAGGAGACGGGCAAGACCCAACTCGATTCGCTGGAAGTCCTGGTCGGCGCCGTCGGCGGCAGCGCCTCGCTGGCTGAACAGGTTCAAGGGATATTTCACGGCCTGCTCGGCCAATCAAAGCCGTTCATCAATGGCTTCGAACTCCACAACGAACCCGGCCTGCTCGTCGCCTGGGACCGCCGCTGGAAGATCGGCACCACGTTCGCCGACGGCTATGGCGCCGATATCATTCCGTCTGTCGGGTTCACCGCCGGAAACGTCCTCACTTACGGGTCTGTGGGTGCCATCGCCCGATTCGGCCGCTCACTGTCGACGACATGGGGACCGACCGTGGTCCGGCCCGGTCCGACCGGCGCCTCTTTCGTCAGTCCCGATCGTGACGGACCGTGGTGGGGATGGGACGTATTCGGCGGTTTCCAGGGCCGCGCTGTCGCCCGCAACATTTTCCTCGACGGCAACACGTTTGAAGACAGCGTGCACGTGACACGCAAGCCGCTGGTCCTCGATCTGGTCGCAGGCGCGGAAATCTTCACGCAGACGGGTTATGGCCTGTCATTCACGCTCATCCGGCGCTCACGCGAATACACGACGCAACAACAGGCCGATACGTTTGGCTCCGTTGCCGGCTCCATTCGATTTTGATTCCATAAAAGCCGGCCACGCGGCGATTGGCTTTCGCCTGCGCGCATGATCCATTTATAATGCCGTCGAGAAACGCGCGAACCGGCGGCAGCGTTGCATTGCGCCGTGAGCGCGGCATGAGGGGGGCTTCATGGCGTCAATCGACCAGTTTGAAGAGCATTGCTGGAAAGGCCTGATTTCCGAGGCCGATATTGCGCTTTATGCCGGCTGGCGCCGTGACACCTTCGTTGGCCCGCGACCGGCTTTGCTCGCCATCGACCTTTACAATCTCGTCTATCTCGGCGGCCCCGGTTCGCCCTACGACCTCAACGACGAATTCCCCAACACGTGTGGCGCGTTCGCTCACGCCGCCATCGCGCCGACGCAGCGCCTGTTCGCGGCCGCACGGCAGGCGAAGCTGCCGATTTTCTATTGCACTCAGGATGAACGCGCCAACAACCGGCCGGAAGGTGCCGTGGCAACACGGCGGCAACGAAAAATTCCATCGCAGTCGGACAATTACGCCATTCACGAAGCGTTTGCGCCGCAGACCTCCGACACCGTCATCTACAAGCAACGCGCCAGCGCTTTCCAGGGCACCCCCCTCTCCTCGCATCTGGCATTGCTCGGCATCAGGTCGCTGATCGTCTGCGGTGAAAGCACATCGGGTTGCGTGCGTGCGAGCGTGGTCGATGCCTATTCCAGCGGACTGCATGTGAGCGTGGTCGAAGAATGCACCTTCGATCGCTCGGACTTCATCCACAAGGTCAGCCTGTTCGACATGCATCACAAATACGCCGACGTCATGCGGCTCGATGAGGTCGTCGCGCATCTCGCGGGATTGCCGTCGGTAGAACATCCACAATGACCGCGGTGGAGACGCATCCCGACAAGCCTGCGCTGACGCTCGTCGTCGGCATCACCGGGCATCGTTTCAACAAGCTCAACGAAGGCGCGACCGATCATATCGAACGGGCGCTCATCGATGTCTTTGCCGCCATCGACGCGGCCTGCGCATCGCTTCTTGCGCAGCATCCCTCAGCCTTCGCTTCCACCGCGCACCGGGTCCGCCTCGTATCGGGACTCGCGGAGGGCGCCGACCAGATCGCCGTGGCGGTGCGGCCGCAAGGTTGGGCCGTGGACGCTGTGCTCCCCTTCCCCTGCGACCGCTACGCCATGGATTTCGCACCGGACGCGGCGACCGGCGGCATCGACCGGCGCGCGGAATTCCGCGCGGCGCTTGCGCAGGCGGAAACGGTCGTCGCTCTCGCCGACGAAACCGACCCGCCGCTGGCCTATCAGAGCGCCGGCGAATTTCTGCTGCGGCAAAGCGATCTTCTGGTCGCGATCTGGGATGGTGATGAAAAGGCCGGCATAGGCGGCACGCAAGGCGTCGTCGCCCATGCGCTCGACGCCGGCATTCCCGTGATCTGGATCCATGCCGCCGAAGCCCGTGCGCCGGCACTGTTGCGCTCCGTAACAGACGAGGCCGCGCCGGTTGAGGCGACGCCGGAACAGATCGCCGCCATCGTTACGCAGATCGCCGCGCCGCCGGCCACCGGCCATCACGAAAGCGGAGATCATAAAAACCGACATCACAAAGGTGGGCATGGCGAACCCGTCGTCACGGCGGCAACGCGGCTCGCTGACTTTCAGCACGAGTCATGGAAGACCGCCTGCCGCTGGGTTCTCTTCGATTGCCTCAAGCGCTGGCCGCGCGTGTGGACGTGGCGCAGCGTGATCCCGATGCGGGGGCTCGAGGACGGTCGCGCGGAGTGGGAGGCTTTCGCGCCCGAGGCAAGTGATGGCCCGGCGCAACAACGCTTCTTCAATATCCTTATGCGGCGTCAGGCCTGGGCCGACATGCTCGCCACCTATTACGCCCACGTCTATCGCAGCACTTACGTCCTGACCTATCTCCTGTCGGCGCTTGCCGTCGCTGTCGCCGCCACCGAACTGCTGCCGCTGACCGGGCATCTCGAGACGATGGCCGAACTCGCCTACAAGGCCCTCTTCGCCGCGCTCGAACTCGTGGTCGTCATCACGGTGGTGATGCTGGTTCGTCGAGGCCGCACCGGACGCTGGCACGAGCGCTGGCTCGACTATCGGGCGTTGGCCGAAGTGCTGCGCCACATCCGCTTCCTCAGCCAGCTCGGCGAAGGCGCGCGGCTCTTCCGCATGCCGCACGGAAGCGCGCAGGCGGAAAGCTGGGTGTTGTGGTACGTGCGCGCGACCTGCCGCGAACTCGGTCTGCGGCCCGGCAATCTCGACGCGGATTTCCAGCGCAAGGCCCTGCGGGCGCTACGCCGTTATGAGATCGACGACCAGGTCTCCTACCACCATGCGAACGAACGCACTTTGCATGCGCTCGACCATCGGCTGCATCGCCTCGGGCTCGGCTGCTTCTCGCTCACGGCGATCCTGCTGATGTGCTACCTCGCGCTGTTCGTCGTCGCGTTGCTGATCGAGCCGGCGCATGCCGCGGAGCACGCCACGGCTCACGGCGGCGAAGCTCCAGAACACGTGGGCGGGCTCGCGCACATCCTCGAAAAGATCAAGAACATCTTCACGTTCTTCGACATCCTGCTGCCAGCGCTGGGCGCCTCGATTTCCGGCATTCGCTTTACAGGGGAATTCAGCAAGCTCGGTGCGCGTTCGGCGCAGACGGCGACAGCACTCGCCGATATCGGCACCGACATCGACGCCACGCTGCCGGAGCCGAAATTCCGGCATAGTCTCGACATCCTGCTCGCCACCGCCGACGTGCTGTCCGCGGATGTCGAAGGCTGGCAATCGCTCTACAGCACGAAAAAGCTGGAGCTTCCCGCATGACACGAGCACCATCCTTGCGCATGGACGCGGCCGCGCATCGTCGTCAGGCAGGATAACACCATGGAGACCGGCCCATCCCCTCCGGATCCCGCGCAGCACATCGGCTCGCAGCGGGATCGGCATCTGTTTTCTCCGGGACCCAAGCGCATTCTGTCGCTCGACGGCGGCGGCGTGCGCGGCGCCATGTCGATTGCGTTTCTCGAACGGCTCGAAGCCGTCATCGAAGAGATCGAAGGCCGCCCCGTCCGTCTCGGCGACTGGTTCGACCTCATCGGCGGCACGTCGACCGGCGCGATCATCGCAACGACGCTGGCGCTCGGTTACAGCGCCAAAGAAGTGCGCACCTTTTACGAAGAACTTGGGCCGCGCATCTTCAAGCGATCGTTCTTCCGCCTTGCGGGCTGGCAGGCGAAATTCAATTCACGGCCGCTGATGCAGCAACTCGAAAGCATCATCCAGGGCCGCACGCTCGAAAGCGAAGATCTGCGCACCGGCCTCTGCATCGTGCTCAAGCGCATGGACACCGGCAGCGCCTGGATGGTGATGAACAATCCGCGCTCGGCTTTCTGGAATACGCCGACGGATATGTCATTTTCCGGCAACCGCTATTTGCCGATCGTCAATCTCGTGCGCGCCAGCACCGCGGCACCGAGTTTCTTCGACCCCGAACTGATCGAGATCATTGCCGGCCAGCCGAAGGGCCTGTTCATCGACGGCGGGCTGACGCCGCACAACAATCCGTCCTTGCTGCTGCTGATGGCCGCGATGCTGCCGGCCTTCGGGCTGAACTGGACGCTTGGACCTGACAATCTGCTGGTCGTGTCCGTCGGCACTGGCTCCTTCCGGCCCACCATTCCCGCCGACGAAGCGATGGGCGCCAGCGCCATGAAACTCGCCGTACGCTCGCTCGCGGCGATGATCGCGGAGGGACAGCAACTCGTCCTGACGCTGATGACGTTTCTCGGCCAGTCACCGATATCCTGGCCGATCAATTCGGAAATCGGCGACATCGGCCCGGCCATGCCGCCGACCGGAGAACTGTTCAAATTCCTGCGCTACGACGCGCGGCTCGAAGCCCCGTGGCTGCGCGATCATCTCCAGGAAGCCGTCTCCGAAAAAGAAATCGGAAGTCTGCGGCAAATGGACCACGCCAAAAACATCGCGCGCCTTTACGACCTCGGATGCAAGGCGGCGGCGTTGCAAATCAAGGCCGAACATCTGCGCTTCGGCAAACCGCAGCCGCAAAGCCCGTAATACCAAAACCAATTCAAGCTGCCGTGCGGGAGATGTGGCCGCGCGAGGTCTCCGCGGACGTCAGCAGATCGAGACCGGCAACCTCGACCCGGTTGCGGCCACGCGCCTTAGCCAGATAAAGCGCCTGATCGGCGAGAGCGAGCAATCCGGGCACGTCGAATGTGGGATCTTCGTTGATGACGATCCCAATGCTGGCGGTCGCCGCAACCGTCCGGCCGTCGACTTCATGCGCAAAACGGGCAAAACACGCGCGCAATGTATCTGCGATATGACGCGCCTCGTCGCGCTCTACATCGTAAAGCACGGCGGCGAACTCTTCGCCGCCAAGACGCCCGATGAGATCGCGTTGACGCAGAACCGCGTCGGAGGCTTCTGCAAAAACCTGCAAGACCCTGTCGCCGACGGCGTGACCGAAACGGTCATTAACGGACTTGAAGTGATCGAGATCGATCAACAAAACGGCGGTCGCGCATCTGTCGATCTGTTGGCGCTGCATCAGCGCCATGCCGTCCTGCAGAAAAGCGCGACGGTTGGCCATGCCGGTCAGAGGGTCGATCAGCGCTGCCCGTTTGTGGCGAAGTTCGATCCGTTCCTTGGCCATGGCGAGAAAGACGAACGCGGTCGCGATCGTAAACAGCAACGTCTCGAAGCTGAGCGCAGTCATCCAGAGGCTGCTGAAGACTTCGGTTCCCGATGACCATGGCAGAACGGACGAAAAGGGCTTTCGCAGCAGGAACAGCGCCCCGTGCGCGAACAGCAGGAAGATCGCGGGCCAGCGTGAGACAAGGGCCTCTTCGCGGCCGGCCCAGAGTTCAAAAGCCGCCATCCATAAATAGCCGGCGATGATGCCCGAAGTGATGAGCACACAGAGGTTGGCGTTGTCCGCAAGAGCGGGGATATGACTGATGCAGAGCCAGACGATCGCACCGGAGAAGAGCGACAGCGGACGCAGACGTCGGCCGTCGAACACGCGCGCACCAGCCCAAATCATCGCAAAGGACGTGAACAGGGCGGCATGGGCGAGATCGACCGAAACGAGATCCGGCACCGAACCGAACAGGCCGTAGAGTGCGATAGATCCGGCACGCATCAGCTGCGCGAAACCCCACCACGCCACGCCATGAATCGTTGGGTTCTGAATCCACGCGAACAGCAACAGCAGGCCGAGCATCGCCTCGACATAGATCGTCACGAGAAAGAGTGTGTTGACGTCCAGATTCATGCGCGGCCCCAGGTCGCATCGGAAGGTGGTGCTTTCGACGTTAGCGTCAGCAGCGCGTCCTGGCAGAAGGGATCGGGGAGCCGGGGTCTGTCTTCCACCGGAGATTGAAACATATGATTTCGGAAAGGTTGCCGGAATCGTTAAATTCTCTCGCTTATCGTCCCTCGTGATGAAAATTGCGCCATATCCGAACCGGCGTGAGGGTTAATGTCTTGCGCGCTCCGCGTGAGTGCCCGGCTTGCTCGCGGGCGCGGCCTCCACTAGGTTGTGTCGGTTAATCCGGAATTATCGATGCAAATTCAGAACGGCATAGTCGAGGCCATCGGCCACACTCCCCTGATAAAGCTGCGGAAGGTCTCCGAGGAAACGGGTTGCACCATTCTCGGCAAGGCCGAGTTCATGAACCCCGGCCAGTCGGTGAAGGACCGCGCCGCGCTGTTCATCATCGAGGATGCCGTCAAGCGCGGAGAGCTTCGCCCGGGCGGCGTGATCGTCGAGGGCACGGCCGGAAATACCGGAATCGGTCTCGCGCTCGTGGGCAATGCGATGGGCTTCCGCAGCGTCATCGTCATTCCGGACACACAGAGTCAGGAAAAGAAGGACATGCTGCGGCTGTGCGGCGCCGAACTTGTCGAAGTGCCGGCCGTCCCCTACTCCAATCCGAACAATTACGTAAAACTATCCGGCAGGCTCGCCGCGCAAATCGCGAAGTCCGAACCAGCCGGCGCGATCTGGGCCAACCAGTTCGACAATGTCGCCAACCGCGACGGGCATATCAAAACCACCGGGCCGGAAATCTGGGACCAGACCAACGGCGCGGTCGATGGCTTCATCTGCGCCGTCGGCACCGGCGGCACGCTCGCCGGCGTCGCGATGGCGCTCAGGGCGCGCAGTGCGAAAATCCGCATCGGCCTCGCCGATCCGCTTGGGGCCGCGCTCTACAGCTATTACACGACCGGCGAGCTGAAATCGGAAGGCTCCTCGATCACGGAAGGCATCGGCCAGGGCCGCATCACCAAAAATCTCGAAGATGCGCCGATCGATGTCGCCTATCAGATTCCCGATGCGGAGGCGCTGCCGATCATTTTCGATCTGCTGAAGCACGAGGGCCTCTGCCTCGGCGGCTCGTCGGGCATCAACGTTGCAGGCGCCGTGCGTCTGGCGAAGGATCTTGGGCCGGGCCACACGATCGTCACTGTGCTCTGCGACTACGGCACGCGCTATCAGTCGAAATTATTCGCCCCCGCCTTCCTGCGCTCAAAATCCCTTCCCGTACCGGAATGGCTCGAACGGCCGAGCGAATTGACGATCCCCTACGAATAACCGAACCGGACGCCCCGCTCTGCGTTGTATCAAATGGGGCACGGCGCGGTGAGCGCTGCCTTGCGTTCGAAGTCCGTCACACCAATTCCAATAGTGTCGCCTGCCGGTGCGGGGACAACAGTTAAAGAGGACCATTCATGGCCGAAGCGACATCATCCGGCGCGCAGAAACCGGCGAGCCGCTGGCTCGTGACGACAGACTGGCTTGCCGGACGGCTCGGCAAGGACGGCGTCGCTGTCGTCGACAGCTCCTGGTACCTGCCCGCGATGAAGCGTGACGCAAAGGCGGAATATCGCGAGGGTCACATTCCCGGCGCCGTCTTCTTCGATCTCGACGAGATTTCCGATCGCGACATCGAACTGCCGCACATGCTGCCCGGGCCGGCACAATTCGGCGATCAGGTCGGGGCGCTGGGCATCGGCAAGACGGACACCATCGTCGTCTATGACGGCCAGGGATTGTTTTCCGCACCGCGCGTCTGGTGGATGTTTCGCATTTTCGGTGCGGAAAAGGTTTACATCCTCGACGGCGGACTGCCGCAGTGGAAGGCAGAAAACCGTCCACTGAAGTCAGGCGAGGAAAAGCCCGCGCAAAAAACGTTCGAGGCCGAGATGGACACCCATGCGGTCGCCATGCTCGCCGACGTGCAGATGGCACTTGCCGATGGCAATACACAGGTTGTCGATGCGCGCGCGTCGGATCGTTTCAAGGGTACGGCCCCCGAACCACGGCCGGGGCTGAAATCAGGCCACATGCCTGGTTCCTTCAATGTCCCGTCATCGACGGTGACCGAAAATGGCCGTCTGCTCGATCCCGAACGGCTGAAAAAAGTGTTTGCCGCCGGCAAGGTCGATCTGGAAAAGCCGATCATCACCAGTTGTGGGTCCGGCGTGTCGGCTGCCATCCTGTGGCTTGCCCTCGATGCGCTCGGCAAGCCGCCGCAGGCGCTCTATGACGGCTCGTGGACGGAATGGGCTTCACGTCCCGACATGCCGGTGGAAGGCGCGTAACTGTCACTATTCAATTGAAGCAGTCGCTCCGCTCAAAGCATTCTCCCTCTCCCCGGAGGGGAGAGGGTTCGGATGAGGGGTATTCGAACTATCGATTTTTACAGGTCTCCTCACCCGACGCACGACGTGCGCCGACCTCTCCCCATTGGGGAGAGGTGAAGAGAGATGTCAGCTCAAAATCTGACCGAGGAACGCCTTCGTGCGCTCGTGCTGGGGCGATGAAAAGAACGGCCCCGGCGCGTTGACCTCGATGATCTGTCCGTCGTCCATGAAGACGACGCGGTCGGCAACCTCGCGCGCGAATTTCATTTCGTGGGTGACGACCAGCATCGTCATCCCGTCGCGCGCCAGTTCGACCATGGTGTCCAAAACCTCTTTCACCATTTCCGGATCGAGCGCCGACGTCGGCTCGTCGAACAGCATCAGCGTCGGATTCATGCAAAGTGCGCGCGCGATCGCCACGCGCTGCTGCTGGCCGCCGGACAACTGGCCGGGATATTTGTCGGCCTGTTCGGGAATGCGCACGCGCTTGAGATATCTGCGTGCGATCTCCTCCGCCTCGCGCCGCTTCATCTTGCGCACCCACAACGGCGCCAGCATGCAGTTTTCCAGCACCGTGAGATGCGGAAACAAATTGAACTGCTGGAACACCATGCCTACATCGCGGCGCACGGTGTCGATGGCGCGCACATCGTCGCCGAGAGTTGTGCCGTCGACGATGACGGTGCCACTCTGGTGCTGCTCGAGCCCGTTGATGCAGCGGATCAGCGTGGACTTGCCCGATCCCGACGGCCCGCAGATGACGATCTTCTCGCCACGGCCGACGACGAGATCAACATCACGCAGGACATGGAAATGGCCGAACCATTTGTTGACCGCCTGCATGGTGACGACCGGATTGTCCTGTGTTTGCGGCGCGGTGTCAGTCATTATTCCTCGCGTCTGTCGGTGCGCACGCGCCGTTCCAGCATCTGCGAATAACGCGACATGCCGAAACAGAACACGAAATAGACGATGCCGGCAAAGGCGAAGCCGGTAAACAGGGTCACCGGCGTCGCCCAAGCCGGGTCGGCAAAGGAAGCGCGCAACTGGCCAAGAAAATCGAAGATCGCCACGATCAGCACCAGCGTCGTATCCTTGAACAGGCCGATGAAGGTGTTGACGATCCCGGGGATTACGAGCCGTAGCGCCTGCGGCAGCACGACCAGCCCCATCATGCGCCAATAGCCGAGCCCGAGGGCTGCCGCCCCCTCATATTGGCCGCGGCCGATTGCCTGCAATCCACCACGGATGACTTCTGACATATAGGCGGAGGCAAACAGCGCGACGCCGACGATGACACTCAGCAACGCCGCGATGCTCCATTGGCTCGGCAGAAACAACGGCAGCATGTAGGTGGCGAAAAACAGCACCGCGATCAACGGCACGCCGCGCCAGAATTCGATGAAGACGATCGCGATCCATCTGACGATGAACAGGTTGGACCGCCGCGCCAGCGCGAGCAGGATGCCGAGCGGCAGCGAAGCCGAAATGCCGCTGAACGACAGCACGAGCGTCACCAGCAGGCCGCCCCATGTGCGCGTCTCGACATGCTCCAGGCCGAACACACCGCCGACCAGCAACACGAACGCAACGACAGGAAAAATAATAAAGGCGACGATGCCGTTGAGAAACTTGAACGGCACCTGCGGGATAAGCAGCGGCGTGAGTACACCCGCGCCGAGCAGCATCGTCAGATCGACGCGCCAGCGCTGGCTTTGTTCATAGAATCCGTACAGCAACTGGTCGAGTTTTGCGGCGATGAAAGGCCAGCACGCCCCGACAGCGTGTCCGGTTTTCTCGGCGAGGCAGGCGTCGCGGCTCGTTCCGTGCCAGACCGCATCGAGCAGCAGGAAGCGCAGCAATTGCCAGCCGACAAACACGATGAGCAGCGCGGCAAGCACCGTGAGGATGGCGTTGCCGACACTGTTGAACAGTCCGGCGACGCGAAACGGCGAACGCCGCGCCGGCGCGGCCACCGGCTCCAGCAGGTTTTGGCGCACAAAAGGCTGCGCCGTCTCGGACGCGGTCAGGGATGACGGCCTGCTTGGCGTGCTGAAATCGCTCATGTCAGCGCTCCTTCAGCCGCATGCGCGCATTGTAGAGGTTCATCGCGCCGCTGATCGCCAGCGAGAGCACGAGATAGGTCAGCATGGTGATGCCGATGATCTCGATCGCCTGCCCGGTCTGGTTGAGTGTGGTGCCGGCGAACAGCGCGAACAGATCGGGATAGCCGATCGCCGTCGCCAGCGAGGAGTTCTTCATCAGGTTGAGATACTGGCTGCCGAGCGGCGGAATGATCACCCGCAGCGCCTGCGGAACGACGATGCGCCGCAGCGTCGCGCCGCGCGACAGGCCGAGCGCATAGGCGGCTTCGGTCTGCCCGCGTGGAACGGCGAGCACGCCGGAGCGCACGATCTCCGCGATGAATCCGGCCGTGTATGTCGACAGCGCGATCAGCAGCGCCGCCAGCTCCGGCAAGAGCTGAATGCCGTCCACGATATTGAAGCGGCCAAGCGTCGGCAGCGTGAAGGTGATCGCGAAGCCCGTGGCATAGAGTGCGAGGATCAGTGCGCCCGCCGATACGACGATCCAGACGATGAAGGCGCGCCGTACGCTTCCGGCTTCACGCGGCGCGCGAACCGCCCAGCGCCACAGCGCCAGCCCCGCGACGATCCCGCACAGCGCGGCGGCCGCCACCCAGCCCCAGCCGTCGGACAGCGCCATGCCGGGAATATAAAGCCCGCGGTTGTTGAGGAAGATCGCGCCGCCGAGAGCGTAACTGTCGTGATAGGTCGGCAGCGCGCGCAGGACCGCGAGATACCAGAACAGGATATGGAACAGCAGCGGCAGGTTGCGCACGACTTCGACATAGGCGCCGGCGAGCCGTGACACGAGCCAGTTCGACGACAGCCGCGCGATGCCGACGATGAAGCCGATGATCGTCGCGAAGATGATGCCCAGAATGGAAACGAGCAGTGTGTTGAGAAGCCCGACGACGAAGACGCGGGCAAAACTGTCCGTCTCCTTGTACGGGATCAGCGTCTGGTTGATGCCGAAGCCGGCGGTATGCGACAGAAATCCAAGGCCCGTCGCGATGCCCTGATCGCGCACATTAGTCGTGGCATTGACGACCATTTCATAGCCAAGCCAAAGCAGGAACAGGAGCGCGACCACCTGATAGAACAACGCGCGCAAACGTCTCTGGCGGAGGAGCGCCGTCAAGTGGCAGCCTCATGATCGCGGATTGCTGTCACAATCACGTGGCCTGTCATCGGATCGGCGGCGCGTATTGCAGGCCTCCCTTGGTGTAGAGGTTGTTCATGCCGCGCGGAATGTTGAGTTTCGAATCCTTGCCGACATTGCGGTCGAACACTTCACCGTAATTGCCGACGGCGCGGACGATCCGCACAACCCAGTCCTTGGTCAGCCCGAGCGCCTCGCCGTAATTGCCTTCCAGCCCCAGCAGCCGGCGGACATCCGGCTTCGTCGACTTCATCATCTCGTCGATATTCTTGGAGGTGACGCCGAGTTCTTCGGCATTCACCATCGCGAAATAGACCCACTTCACGATGTCCGCCCATTGATCGTCGCCCTGGCGGACTACCGGCCCGAGCGGCTCCTTGGAGATGATCTCCGGCAGGATAGCGTGGTCGCCGGGATTGTTGAGCTTCAGACGTTCCGCATAAATTTGCGAAACGTCGGTCGTGAACACATTGCAGCGTTCGTTCTCATAAGCCTTGATCGTCTCGTCCGCGCTCTGGAACGACAGGATCTCGTATTTCATTTTATTGGAGCGGAAGTAGTCCGCGACGTTCAGTTCTGTCGTCGTGCCGGTCTGGGTACAGATCGTCGCGCCACCGAGTTCGAGCGCCGAATTGACGTTCAGCGCCTTGCGGACAAGAAACCCCTGCCCGTCGTAATACGAGATGACGGAGAACGTGAAGCCGAGCGAGACATCGCGCGCGAGCGTCCACGTGGTGTTGCGCGACAGGATATCGATCGTGCCGGACTGCAGCGCGGTGAAGCGGTCCTTTGCCGACAAAGGCGAATACTTCACCTTCCTGGGATCGTTGAGAATGGCCGCAGCGAGCGCGCGGCAGAAATCGACATCGAATCCGGTCCATTGACCGCGGTCGTCCGGCGCCGAAAATCCCGGCAGGCCCTGACTGACGCCGCATAACAGCGATCCGCGATCACGAATGGATTTCAATGTCTGCGCGGACGCCTGCCCGGCTGCGGGGATCGCCAAAGCGCCGGCCATCGTCACAAGGACAAGCGCTTTCAGGACGAGCCCCATCAGGGAGCGGGCCATGCATGCGGGGGCCATTTTTATTTTTTCCATTGATAATGGGGGCCCGTCGCCCGGAAGGGCGAGATGAACGGCAGGCCCCGACGCATCAGTCTCTATCTCAATGCGATTAACCCAACGGGTCAAGGGGTTGACGCCGCGCGGCAATGGCGCGGTATATGCGGTCGCTCCAGACTTTTAGCCAAAACACCTTCACGCGGCATCCGCATAAGATGAAAAAATCTTCCCAATCTGAAAATTCCGCACGCAGCGGGACGAAAGCCGCCAAGGTGGCCAGCACGCTGAAGGCGGACACGCAGCTTGTGGTCGGCGGCCGCGATCCCTCCGCCTATCACGGCTTCGTCAATCCGCCGGTGCATCATGCGTCCACCGTGCTGTATCCGACGGCGGAAGACCTCGCACACAGCACGGGCCGGTATCATTACGGTCGGCAAGGCACCCCGACGTCGGAAGCTCTGGAAGAGGCGGTCGCGCTGATCGAGGGCGACCAGTGCGCGGGCGTCGAGATCCTCCCGTCCGGATTGGCGGCGATCTCCACCGCTCTCCTGGCCGTGGTCGAAAGCGGCGACCACATCCTGGTCAGCGACAGCGTCTATCGGCCGACGCGGAATCTGTGCAACGGACTGCTGCGCCGCATCGGCGTCGAGACGACCTATTACGATCCGCTCGTCGGCGCAGGCATCGCAAAACTCATCCGCGACAACACGCGGGTGGTGTTCGTCGAAGCGCCGGGCTCGCAATCCTTCGAGATGCAGGACGTGCCGGCCATCGCGGAGGTCGCACACGCGCGCGGCGCTCTTGTCCTGATGGACAACACCTGGGCGACGCCGCTGTATTTCCGGGCGCTGGAAAAAGGCGTCGATCTCTCGATCCAGGCCGGCACGAAATATTTCGGCGGCCATTCCGATGTGATGATCGGCACGGTCTCGGCGAACAAGGCGACACAGACGCGGCTGCACGAGACCGTGCGCGGGCTCGGCCTGTGCGCCGGTCCCGACGACATCTACCTGACGCTGCGCGGCCTGCGCACGCTCGGTGTCCGTCTCGCGCGTCACCAGGGGTCGGGACTACGCGTCGCGCGCTGGCTCGCGCAACGTCCCGAGGTCGCGCGCGTGCTGCATCCCGCGCTGGAAGATGATCCGGGGCACGCCATCTGGCGCCGCGACTTCACCGGCGCCTGCGGTCTTTTCAGCCTTGTCCTCAAGCCGGCGCCCGACCGCGCGGTGAACGCATTCCTCGATGCGCTGACGCTGTTCGGCATGGGCTTCTCATGGGGCGGCTATGAAAGCCTCGTCATCCGTTTTGATTGCGCGGACTATCGTACGGCGACGCCCTGGGAACCCGGCGGCCCGGCGCTGCGCTTCCACATCGGACTTGAAGATGTCGGCGACCTCATCGCCGATCTCGAACGCGGCTTCGCCGCGCTGCACGCTGCGATGTAAGCGTCAAACCGTGGTCGAACCCGTGCGCCGTTCGCGCAGCACCAGTTGCAGGTTGCGCAGGTAAACAAAGACGCCGAAGGCCTGGCCGGCAATAAACACGGGATCGCGCCGGTAGAGCGCATAGACGAGCAGAAGCAGCCCGCCGCCGATGGAGAACAGCCAGAACGCGAGCGGCACCACGCTTTTACCGGCGCGTTCCGAGGCCAGCCATTGCACGAAGAAGCGCGCGGTGAACAAAGCCTGCGCCGCGAATCCCAGCAGCACCCACCAATCGAGATTCTTGACGAACACGTCCTGCAGGTAGCTGCCGGCTGCTCGCGACAGATCAATCAGCATCGCGGTTCATCTCCGTGAGTTGCGGCACGCGCTTGCGGCGACGGATCAGCCACCAGACGCCGGCGAGGTCGAGAATGCCGACCCACAACCGGTCCCAGAATCCGTAATTGGAGACGCCGTGCAGCCGCTCGCGGTCGACCACATCGACATAGCCGACACCGAACCCTTCACGGCGCACCAGCGCCGGCAAGAACCGATGCAGGCCGTCGAAATACGGCAGGTCGAGGAATAGGGCGCGGCGGAATGCCTTCAGTCCACAGCCGGTATCGCGCGTGCCATCGCGCAGGATCGCGCCGCGTACGGTGTTGGCGACCCGCGACTGGAATTTCTTGAAGCCGGTGGCCTTGCGGCCGACACGCTGGCCGGCGACGAGGCCGATGGCCGGTTGGCTCTGTAAAATCTCGATCATCGCCGGAATGAATGTCGGATTGTTCTGGCCATCGCCGTCGAGCGTGGCGATGAGCGGTGCGCGCGACGCTGCCACGCCGGTACGCACGGCCGAGGACTGACCGCAGGATTGGACATGCGACAGGAACCGCAGTTCCGGAACGGTGCGCGCGAGCGTTTGCAATTCCGCTGCCGTGGCGTCCGTGGAGCCGTCGTTCACATAGATGATTTCGAACGTGTAGCGGCCTGCGAGCGCCGCCACGATCTCGTCGATGAGCGGCTTGAGGTTGCCGCTCTCGTTGCGCACGGGCACCACCACCGACGCCTGCGGCACGTCGCGGGGCGGCAGGGTCTCCGTCTGGCTGTCGCCAGGCGCGCGCGCGGGGAAAGATGGCATGACAGGATGTCCGCTTGGATCGGGTGCTTCTATTTCGCAAACATGTCGGCGGCAACAGCTTTGATGCGCTGCAACGAGGGGCCGGCATAGGGACGGATGCGGCCGTCCGGGCCCGCAGCGAAGCCAAGCCGCCGGATCGCGAACCAGCGCCGCACGAGCAGCGCCGTTCCCATCCCGAGCAAGGCGCCGGCAACCACGTCGCTCGGGTGATGCGCCGTGACGATAACGCGGCTCACGCCGATGATGACGGCATAGGCAAACAGCGGCAGCCGCAGCTTGGGAAATGCCGCGCCAAACGCCACCGCCACCGCAAAGACAGTCGTCGCGTGACCGGACGGCATGCTGGCGTAGGCAGCGCTCCAGTTGAACGGTGAATAGGCGAAGGGGTCGGCATGTCCAGGCACGAACGGCCGCGCACGGCCGATGATGTGCTTCAAGATCGTCACAAAAATGCCCGGCAGCCCGATGGCGATAAACAAAAACCCGAGGCGCACAGACATTGTCGCGACGGTCGCGCGGGCTCGAAGCGGAAGACGGTTCGTGTCGATGAACGCGATCACCACCAGCGCCAGCCCGAGTGGATACAGAAACCAGCCGGACAGGCCGAGATCGGTCACGACACTGGACGCACGCCTAAACCACGCCGGAAGCGTCCGCGCCCAAACTATTGAATCAGCGTCAATAATGTACATCATCGCAACGCATAATATCAGCGCGCCCGTAGCCCACAGAATGACGCCGCGACCGGGACGTCCCAAACCCCAATACGCCGCCTCGCGGTGCGGGGTTTTGACGAGGCGGCTCAACCCGATCGTCATGTTGCGGACGATCCGTTCCATGAGACCGGAGCGGACCTGAACAGGGACGCCCGTCGGTTTGTGCGGAAACACCGTCATGGCGTTTTTCCAGCGCGATAGACCGCGATGGTGATCTTGCGGCCGCCGCTGATGTTGATGGCGTCGAAGCGCGGACCGAGTGTGTACTGAAGGCCGATCGCACCTGCATGCTTGAGGAAGTCGCTCTCGAAGCGGCTATCGACGAAAGCAAAGCGGCAGCCGCCCGGGGCGAGGAAGTCGGCGGCACTGTTGGCATCTGTCAGCAGTGTCTTCGTCCCCGCGAGGAAAACGAGGCTTGGCTCCTGGTAGCCGACCGCCGCGGCCTGCGGATTGCTGCAGCCGGAATCTTGTAAAACCCTGGCGAGGATCGGAGCGGGAAAGGCCTTGGTCATCGACGGAATGACGACGCCATAAAGTGTCGCATAAAGCAGGACCGATGCCATCCCCACGCGCAGCAGTGCCCGCGGTGCGCCTTCGCTGCGATAGCTTCGCCAGGCGAAGAAGCCGATGACGACGGTGGCGGCAGCAAGCGGCCACACGAGCAGCCCCGGCTCCCGGCTGATCGCGATAGACGCACCGATCCCAAGACCGGTCAGCAGTAACGGAACGACGAACCACCACACCGCACCACGCACGAGCCATGGCCGAACCGAGAGTTCTTCCTGCGCGATCGCGCGCGCGATCAGAATTGCGATCGCCGGATAGAGCGGCAGCACATAGTGCGGCAGCTTGGTCACGACGATCTCGAACACCAGCCATGAAGGAATCAGCCACGCCAGCAGGAAGCGCACCTCCGGCTCGCGCCGCGCCCGCCAGACATAGGGCGCGGCCAGTCCCGCGAGGATCGATGACGGCCAGAACGTCGCCCAGAACAGAACGAAATAAGTGCCCGGCGGCGCGCCATGCGCCTCCTGCGAACTCGCGACCTTGGCCAGCATGTCGTTGCCGACAGAGTCCTGCAAAAAGCTGCCGCCCGACTTCATAAGGATCGCGATGAACCAGGGCAGCACCAGCGCCAGCATCCAGACGATGCCCGGTATCGGCCGCAACAGTTTCAGCCACCGTGCCGACCGGTCGGCCACGATCAGCGCCAGTGACGTGAGTGCCGTAAACATCACGATCAATGGACCCTTGATAAGGATGCCGGCGGCCATCGCGGTCCAGAAGATCGCAGGCTCGGTCCAGCGCGCCTGCGGCGGCCCGATGCCGGACCTGTCGGCAAGATAGAGCCTCGCCATCGCGCCCATCGCTGCCACGCAGGTAAACAGCAGCACCGCGTCGGTCTTCGCCAGCCGCGCCTCGACACCGAGCAGGATGCAGCTCGCCATCATCACGCCTGCGAGGATCGCCGCGCGTCGCGGCACGAAGGCGAGCGCCGCCCAAAAGGTCAGCAGCACAGCCCCGAGCGCGCCGAGCAGGGATGGAATGCGATAGAGCCAGATGCGTTCGCGGGCGTCCGGGATGCCGAGCATCGCGCCGGCTTCGACGGCAGCCGCCTGCAGCCAATAGATGCCGACCGGCTTCTTGTAGCGCACCTCGTCCTGGAAGCGAATGTCAACGAATTCATGGGTTTCGAGCATTTGCTTCGTGGCCTGCGCGAACCGCGCCTCGTCGCGGTCGATCGGCGGAATCTGGAAGAAGCCCGGCAGGAAGGTGACGAACGCGAAGATGACGAGGAAGATCACCGCACGCGCGTTTGACGCCGCCGGCCACTCGATCAATGGCGTGAGCAGGCTCGCGGATCGTGCGGGCTTATGCAGCGTCGTCGTTGTCATCAGGTCCAGTTGTGGATCTCGAGGTCCAGTTGTGGATCTCGAGCCGGATTCGGGCCGGGTTCAAACCGCGCCGGACCATAGTGAAAAGGCTCTCGCAGGGAAAGGACGCGCTATTGCAGACGCACCACGACGCTGTCCGAAGTTCCCTTGGCATCAAGGACGGTAAGGCGCGCGAATCCGGGCCCCTTCGGCTGGAAGAACAGCGTGTTGCGCCCGCGCGCTGTGCCCCGCGCCGCGACCGGCGTCCCGTTGACGAAAAGCGTGAACGGACGTGCGCCGCCGGTCACTTTCAGCGGAACGGAATTTTCGCCGTCAGCGTCGCCCGAGAGTTCGAGCCGGGCACCGTTGGGCGGAAACATGATCTGGATACCCCTCACCCCTGACGTGGCTGTCATGTCCGATGCGAAGTGCTGCAACGGCGGCGGCAGTTTCGACGCCATGAGGATTGCGCCGGAAGGCGGCGGCGCAAGCGGCTTGATGACCTTGCCGGAGCGCGCAAAGGCGTCAAACAGGATCGGCGCGGCGGCCCCGCGCCCGACCAGACCCGGGATCGGCGCACCGTCGGGCCGTCCGACCCAGACGCCGATGGTATATTCGCCGTCGAAACCCACGGCCCATGCGTCGCGATAGCCATAGGACGTGCCGGTCTTGTAGGCGATGCGATTGCGCGGCGCATTGTCAGGCGGCGGCGTGCCCAAGAGGATATTGCCGACATACCAGGCCGCGACCGGATCAAGCAGCCGTTGCGGTGCGCGATCTGCGGTATCGTCGAAGCTCTCGAGCAGCGGCATGGCCATGCCGCCGCGCGCGATGCCGGCATAAAGCATCGTGAGGTCGGCGAGCCGGATGCCGACACCGCCAAGGCCCATGGCAAGGCCGGGCGCCTCGCCTGGCGGAAGCACAAGCCGGCCGCCAGCCTGGTTGACGCGGGCGGCGAGCCGGTTCGCGCCGACGCGGTCAAGCACCGCTACGGCCGGCACGTTAAGCGACAGTTGCAGCGCCTTGCGGATCGACACCGTTCCCTGGAACGAGAGGTCAAAATTCTTCGGCGCGTAGCTGCCGAAGCGGATCGGCCGATCTTCGATCAGCGTCTCCGGATGGATCAGCCCATCCTCGAAGCCGACGCCATAAATAAATGGTTTGAGTGTCGACCCTGGCGAGCGCAGCGCCTGCGTCATGTCCACCTGCCCGGCACGGCGCGGATCGAAATAGTCAGCCGAGGCAACGCGGGCGAGAACACGTCCGGTTGCATGGTCGATCGCGATGATCGCGACCGAGGCTTGCGTGCCAAACGCGGGCGCGCGGTCTCGCGCGAGCCGTTCGAGCGCGGCCTGCAAAGGCGCGTCGATGGTCAAGCGATGAACGGCGCGCGTCTTGTGTCCCGCCACAGCCTCGTCCGCAGCAATGGCGGCGAGCGCGGGCATTGGCCGCCGGCCATTGGGCATCCGTTCGGCTTTGGCCTGGCGCACTTCGTCGGCCGGCAACAATCCATCTTGCACGATGCGGTCGAGCACACGGGCGCGGGCCGCACGGGCACTGAGCGGAGCGCGATCAGGCCGCCGCGCTTCCGGCGATTGCGGAAGCGCAACCAGCAACGCCGCCTCTCCTGGCGACAGCCGGCGCGGCTCCTTCCCGAAATAGGCCAGCGAGGCGGCGCGCACGCCTTCGAGATTGCCGCCGTAGGGCGCAAGATTGAGATAGAGCGCGAGGATCTCATCCTTGCTCAAGCTTCGTTCGAGGCGCATGGCCCAGGCCATCTCGCGCAGCTTGGCGCCGAGCGACCGTTCGCTGTCATGCGCGAGCAGACGCACCACCTGCATGGTGATCGTCGACGCGCCGGAGACGATGCGCCCATGGGTGGCGAGTTGCCATGCCGCGCGCGACAGCGCCAGCGGATCGACACCGTGATGCTGCCGAAAGCGCTTGTCCTCATAGGCAAGCAACATGCGCACATAGCGCGGATCGACATCGGCCAACCGCGTCTTGAGACGCCAGCGCCCGTCGGCCGCCGTATAGGGACGCAGCAACCGGCCCTCGTGATCGAGCACCACCGTACCGTAGGCGACGCTCTTCACCGAAGGCGGCGGCCCGGCCCAGACGAACCACACCGTGAGCGTGAGCGCCGCAACGACGACGACGCAGCTGGCACCGGCCGCGGCGCGCAGCAGCAGACGTGATGCGCGGCGCATCATGACCCGTCCGTGACCTCAATCGTGCCCGTCGCGGTGCGGCCGTAGCGCTCCGGCCGGTACATGTCCTCGACCTTGGCCTGCGGCAGCACGAAGTGTCCGCGCGTCACCGCGCGAACGACATAAGCCACCGTGAAGACCGGGCGATCATTCGCCTTGCGGTCGAACGCAGCAACGAAGCGGTCGTCCTTGAAGGTGCTGCTGATGGGCGCGACCGCATCCTGTATCCATGACAGCGTGCCGGTATCGCCCGACGACACGAGTTTCGGGTTATCGATCTCGAACCCTGCCGGCAGGTTATCGGCGACGACGATCCGCCCGTATTGCGGGATCGGCTCGGTCATCCGCAATACGACGACGAAGCGCTGGTTCTGCTTCGCCTGCGACGGATCGGTTTCCTTGCCGTCGAGCGAATAGAATTTGCGTTCGATCTTGAACCCCTGCTCAGCCGCGGGCTCTGGAATAAGCGGCGCACCGGAAACCGAAACCACCGCCTGCACCGGCCCATCGCCGTCATTGGCCACCTTGAGCGGCGTCGCCTTCACCTCGGACGCCGTCAGCGTGCGGTAAACCGCGCCGGGGCGTTTCTCGCCATTCACGTCGAGCAAAATCTTGTCGGCGTCTTTGGCCATCGCGCGTGCGGCAAGCACGAGCCACGCATTCTCCTGTGTTGAGGTGGCCTGCGTCTCCGCACGTGCTGCATCGACGCGTTGAAGCGCGTTGATCAGCATCGGTTGCGGCGCGTTGCCTTCACCGGCAAGCGCAGCCACCGCCGCGGAATCGCGGAGGACGGAGCCGAAGTCGGGCCGCGACAGCGAGTCCTTCTTCGTGGCGATAGCGGCGATTGCGGCCCCATACACCCGCTGGGCGCGTGTGCGGTCGCCGACCATGCCGAGCGCCGCGGCGATCTGCGCCTTCGCAATCGGCGTATCGATGGCGTCGAGCTTGGTATCGGCGATATAGCGCAGGTCGCCAATCGGCGCGGTGGCGTTGCGCGCCAGAACATAGAGTGCGTAGGCAAGATCGCGGCCGCCGTTCTTTGGATCGCCGACATTGCCGACGTAATTCTTCAGTCGATCGAGCGCGAGCTTGAACGCCGTCTCCTCCACCGGGAAGCCGCGCTCGCGCGCGCGGGTGAGGAATTCGGTGATGTAGGAATCAAGCCACACGTCGCCGCTGTCGTCATTCCACAATCCAAACGAGCCGTTCGACGCCTGCCGTGCCAGCAACCGTGCGATCGACTCGCGGATGCGCTTGTCGGCATCCTGATCGAGCGCCATGTGCGCCTGATCCGCTATGTCGTTGACATAGAGCAGCGGCAGCGCGCGGCTGGTGATCTGTTCCGAACAACCATAGGGATAGCGATCGAGCGCGCGCAGCAGCGATGCCACGTCGAGCGCGGTCGAAATGTTTGCCGAGAATGACACTGCGCCGGTCCCCGGCACAAAATCGGCAAAGAGATCGTCACTCAAGGTGATGCTTTCGCCCTTGGCGATGGACTGCACCGTGCGGCGCGTCAACGTCTGCGTTGCCGGCAGGGTCGCCAGCGTGTAGCTGCGTTCAAGCGCAAGACCGCCCGGACCGCTGAGTGCAACGCGGATCGTCGATGTCCCCGCCTCCGATGCAGACACCGGCACGGTCCACTGATCGTGCTGCTTGGCATCGAGATGGACATTTTTGTCCGCCCCCTCGCCTGTCTTGACGATTCCGTCGCTGGTCACCGCAAGATGGTAGTCGCCCGCCGCGCCGTCGACATTGTCGATGGCGAGATTCAGTGTGCCGCGGTCGCCCGTGCGCAGGAAACGCGGCAAGGTCGCGGTGACGACGATGGGATCGCGCACGATCACGTCCTGCACGCCATGGCCGACCTTGTCCTTGGTCCAGGCCATCGCCATCAGTCGCACTGTGCCGGCAAACGCAGGAATGTCGAAGTCAACGGCGGCGGTGCCGTCCGGCTGCACATGCACGACGCCGGAATAAAGCGCCAGCGGCGCTTGTGCCGGCGGACTGCCCTGCAATTCGGCGGAGGCGATGTCACCACCGCTGCGCACCTGGCCGCGCGTGCCCTGCATGCCGTCAATGAGCTGGCCATAGATGTCGCGGATATCGGTCGCGAGCTTGCGCTGGCCGAGATAGTAATCCTCGGGCGCAGGTGGCTTGTAATTTGTCAGATTGAGAATGCCGACATCGACGGCGGCGACCACAATGCGTGCATCTTCGTCAGCCGCAAGGCCAGCGACCTTCATCGGCACGTGCAGCGCCGTCTGCGGCCGCATCTGCGCCGGCGGCGTCATCGAGACAGAAAGCGTATGCGCGGCGTGCTCGATCCCGAACCATTGCACGCCGATGGCACGGCCCGGCATGCGCTTCTGCTTTTCATCGAGCGACCGCAGCAATGTCGCCACCACATAAGCGCCACCGCCCCAGTCGCGGCCAACGCCGAGCGGAATTTTGGTCGTGCCTTCACGAACGTCACGGGATATCGATTGCAGCAGCCCATCGCCGAAGACATTTACCGTGAGCGTACCAGCGGTGCGCGCGGTGACCGCGACCGTCATGGTGTCGCCGCGCTTGTATTCCGGCTTGTCGAGAGCGACCTCGAGCCGGTCGGGCGTGTCGGCACCGGCTTCGGCGTAATAGCCGGCATCGAAAGCGATCGACGTCGCCGGGCCATCCGGTTCCGGGCTCGAAACCTGCAAACGATAGCGGCCCCATGCAACCGGGAGCGAAAGATGCGCGGGCGCGTCCGCAGTCATATCGAGCGTGCCGTCGGCGACGCGCTTGGTGGTCTTGATCGGCTCGTACTGCCAGGCGTTGTCCTGCCGGTACCACTGATAACGGCTGTCGACCTTGAGCAGTTCGTAACGCAAGCCCTTCTGCGTCAGCGGCTTACCGTCGGCGCCGACGAGCACGACATCGAACCCCGCGTTCGCACCTTGGCTCAGGGCGCTGCCCGTAAACAGCGGCTTCACGCCGATCATCGGCCCGGACGGCGTGACCGCGAGGTCGATCTTGCGCTCCACCGCGCGGCCACCGGATTCGGCCAAGCGGATGATCGCCTGCGCCGAGAATAGTCTTTCATCCGACGGCAGTTCGTCGATGCTGACAAGAACCGTCGCCTTGCCGGCCGCATCGGTGGATGGAAGATCGTCGAGCGTGACGCGTTTGGTCTCGACCTGTTCATCGGTCAAGCCGAACTGGTAGCCGGAAAATCCCGGCCGTTCGTTCGTCGGTGCGATGACCAGTTCGCCTTCAAGATCGAGGTTCGCGGCCGGCGCACCGTAGAGATAACGTCCATCGACCGTGAGTTCGGCCGGCGAGGTCGTCGAGAGTGTCGGCGTCTTTGCGGTGAGATCGAATTCGAGACGTTCGGGCACGTAGTCCTCGACCATGAAGGTCGTCTCGCCGATCGCCGGCTGTTTCGGATCGGTGAAGGCGCGCACACGCCATGTGCCGGATGCAACGCCACCGTCGAGAGCAACGTCGAGACTGCGCCCGCCGATACCGCCGTCGGCGACGATGGCGCGCCGATATTCCATGCCGTCCGGTCGCTCGACGACCAGCGTCACCGGCGTGTCGCCGACCGCCACGCCTTTGGCATCGCGCAACAGCGTCGTGATGTGCACTGTCTCGTCGGAGCGATAGACGCCCCGTTCGGTAACGACGAAGGCATCGAGCGCTCCCGGCGCCTTGCGGCCGGCAACACCGCGATCGGTGAGATCGAAGGCCGGACTCTTGAGGCTGAGGAAGGCGTAATCGCCATCCGCCGTGGACGCGATCAGCAGCGCCGGCGCCATGCCGCTCTCGCCGCGCGCAAGCCCGGACTCGAACTGCACATGCCCCACGCCGTTGGTCGGACGCGTGGCAAGGATTTCGTTGCTGCGCGACATCAGCTTGATGTCGACCTTCTGCAACGGCTTTGCGGACGCGAGCGAATGCACGAAGGCGTGGATGCCGTCGGGCGCGGAATACGCCGTGAGGCCGAGGTCGGAGACGATGAACCACTGCGTGGCGACGGCGCCGTAGTCGTCGGTGAGCGCCTCCGCGGGTTGCGCCGTCATGATATAGACGCCGGGCTGGAGGTCGCCGACCGTGTTCTCGATGGGGAACGCCGTCGTCACCTCGTCATTCAAAGGCGATTCCGCGCTGAGCTGGCCTTTCCAGATCTTTTCGCCGCGCGTGTCGGCCAGCCGTTCGATTTGATACCGGTCGAGGCTGCGCTGGAAATCATAGCCGAGGACGGTATCGATCAGGCTGCGGTCGCCGATGCGATAGACCGCGACATCGATCGCCTTCGTATTGACGCTGATGACGGGAATGCCCTGCTGCCCGGTGCGCGGCAGCACATAGGCCCGCGTGGAGAAACGCACGAACGGCTTCCTGTCACGCACATAAATCGTGTAGTTCGCCGTCTTTGTCAGCGTCTCGTTCACCGCAGACGGCAGACCCGCACGCAAGCTGATCTCGTAGCGTTCGCCGTGCTTGAGACCCTCGACGCACAATTGCCGCGCCTCGGCGGTCAGCGCGGGGCGATCGACGCCGGCCATGCTGACGAATGGCGTGAAGTCGACGCGCTTGCCCAAAAGATCTTCCGAGAACTGGAAACATACGCGCGGCGAGGCCGCGTCCGAATCCACGGCATAGTCGAGCAGACGGAAGCCGTGCGCGTCGCGATACGTTTCATAGAGTGTGCGGATGGCGGGGACATCGCGCCGCTCAAGCGACTCCCGCAAGGCGTCGAGCGCCGGACGCCAGACTTTGCGGTCGGCATAGCTGCGGCCGATCAGGACCAGGCTGTCGGCTTCCTCGTCAGCGTTGTTGCTGCGCTGATAGGCGATATAGGCGGCAGTGGCGGCGCGCTCCTGAAACATCGCGCGCTCGCGATCGTTCGCGGGCCGCAGCAGCAGGACGGTTTTCGCCAGACGCAGCCAGTTGGCGCTGTTGTCGGGACTGACCGACACCAGTTTTCCCAGCGCCACCAGACTGGCGCGGTAATCCCTTTTCTGCAGGGCGGCATCGGCGTCGCGCCGCAACGCGGCCGGCGATTTGGTGACGGGCGCGGCGTCGCGCTTGATCTCGGCCTCGAGACGCAGCGCCGCATCGGAAAGATCGTCGCGGGAAAATGGCTTGTCAGCGCAATAGGCCGAAACACCGGACAGCGCGAAAAGCGCCACGGCAAAGGTCACACGCAACAGGGCGAACATCGAAAGCCTCCCCCACAACCGGTACCGCAGTATCGATTTTCGCTTCAATCGTGTCGAGGCTGTGACGGAAGACAGACGTGTAGAATTTGCACCAGCAATATTTATGCGGAAGGTCCGGGAAGGACGTCGCTTCAGGCGGCGCCGATCGGAGCCGGCAGGACCCGGGTGACGGCACATTCCGGCGTCGGCGCCTGCGGGAACGGGCGAGCGGCGGTCCAGCCCTCCACGCTGCTGCCGTTGGTGGGCGACGGGGGCTGGGCTTCCGCCGGCGCGGATTCGACACGGTTACGGCCATTCTGCTTGGCGCAGTAGAGCGCCGCATCGGCGGCGTCGAGATGCACTTTCATATCGAAAGCATGGGCCGGAGCGGTTGCAACGCCCACGCTCACGGTGGCGTTCATGTCATGGCCGCCGATTTCCATGCCCGCCCATTCGAACGCCGTGCGGACACGGTCTGCGGTCGCCATTGCCTGTGCCTCGGTGCACGGCAGGAAGGCGACGAATTCCTCGCCGCCGAGCCGGCCGATGAGATCGTCGGCGCGCATCGACGCGCGGATGGTCGCGCTGAAGACGCGCAGCGCCTCATCGCCACAAGCATGACCGAAACGGTCGTTGATCGATTTGAAATGGTCGATATCGAACATCAAAACAGAAAACTCACGGTCAGGCGCACTGACCGAGAGTTGCTCCTCGGCTTCCGAGAAAAAACCGCGACGGTTGTGAAGGCCGGTCAGCGGATCGGTGAGCGCCTGGGCGCGATGCACACGCATCGTGCGCTCCTTGACCATCAGCAGGACGATAAACGCCGTACCGACCGCGTAGAGGAGCGCCTGCAGGACGAAGAGTGCCCCCCACCTGTCCGTGCCCGACGCGAGCGCGTGATTGGACAGGTCCATGACCGCGAGCGGAATGGGGGTGAGGAATACCATGCCGTGCAGGATCGGAACGACGGCAGCCATCCAGCGCGGGCCGGCGCTGGCGCGGCGTTCCTTCCACAATTCGTGCGCGGCACAGAAAGTGTAGCCGGCGACGATGAGCGAACTGAGCGTCACCCGCGCCAGGCTCGACGCCACGAAGCTGGGCATCGCGCAGGCAGCAAGCCAGATCACAGCGCCGGCAAGCAGCCCGACCGGCAAGACATCCTTGCCGCGGAACAGGCGCGCGCCATTCCAGATCATCGCGCAGGCGATGAACAGCACCGCATGGGGGAGTCCGTTCAACGCCATGCGCGGCACAGAACTCTCGACGACCCACAGCGCGACCGCAACACCGCCAAGCATATAGGCGCCGCCCCACCAGGCGAGCGCGCGCACGTCACGCTCCTGGATCCAGGCGAAAAAGAGAAACAGCCCGAGCAGCGCAACGACGCAGATCGAAGCGATGAACAGAGTTGGGATATCGAGATGCATCGGCCACTCGCACAAACGCGGACATCGCCGCGAATGAATACTTGCGACCGTAGCAACCAGCCCCTGCGGAATGATGAAACGAATATTTACAATTGGCTGGACATGAATATTCGCGTGGACATGTCCACCTTCGGCTTCGCCCGGTTACGCGACAAAACCCTCATCGCACGGCGTTTCCTCAAACCGTTTTGATGTCTCGCGTCGTCATGCACAGAACACAGACGGCAGGCCCGAAATTGCCGTATGAACGTGTATTTCTGTACTTTCCAACGGGTTCGGCCGGATTTTGCGATTCCTTGGCCATCCGTGCACGCACAGGTCCCAGCACTCTCCGTCCGGCAAGCGGCAAAGGATGATGGCGCGTGTCGTCGCATATATGCAAAAAACAAAAAGGGTGCCGAAGCACCCCTTTCGCAAATCCGTAAAAACAGATTCGAACGTGACCGATCGCGTTCAGCGTTTCGAGAACTGGAACGAACGACGCGCCTTGGCCCGGCCGTACTTCTTGCGCTCGACCACACGCGAGTCGCGCGTGAGGAAGCCACCGCGCTTGAGCGGCGTGCGCAGGTCTGGCTCGAAATAGGTCAGTGCCTTCGAGATGCCGTGACGGACAGCGCCCGCCTGCCCCGAGAGACCGCCTCCGGACACGGTGCAAATCACATCGTATTGGGTCTGGCGGCTGGTGGCGACGAGCGGCTGCTGGATCAGCATGCGCAAAACCGGACGCGCGAAGAAGACTTCAACCTCGCGGGCGTTGACGGTGATCTTGCCGGCGCCCGGCTTGATCCAGACGCGAGCGACCGCGTTTTTGCGCTTGCCGGTAGCATAGGCGCGGCCCTGCTTGTCCAGCTTCTGGACATACTTGGGAGCCTCGGGCGCGGCCGGCTTCAGGGACGATAATTCGTCGAGCGACTGAATGGAGTCAGCCATGGTTACGCGCTCCTCATATTCTTGCGGCTAAGAGCGGCGACATCGAGCTTTTCCGGCTGCTGCGCCTCGTGCGGATGGTCGGCGCCCGGATAGACGCGCAGATTGCCGAGTTGGCGGCGGGCCAGCGGACCGCGCGGCAACATCCGCTCGATTGCCTTCTCGAGAACGCGCTGCGGGAAACGGCTTTCCAGGATGGACTTCGCTGTCCGCTCCTTGATGCCGCCAATAAAGCCGGTGTGGTGGTAATAGACTTTTTTCTCGACCTTGCGGCCGGTGAGCACGATCTTGGCGGCGTTGATGATGACAACATTGTCGCCATCATCAACATGCGGCGTGTAGGTCGGCTTGTGCTTACCGCGCAGGCGCATCGCGACGATGGTGGCGAGCCGACCGACGACCAGACCATTGGCGTCGATCATGATCCACTTCTTCTCGATGTCGGCGGCCTTTGCCGAATAGGTTTTCATCGGTGTTGTCCATGAAAGTCAGCAGGCGGCGCAACGCCGCCCTGATGACGCTGGTGAGTACACGGCGGGACGATTTACGTCAACAGCATGATACCGATAAAAGCGTCATGATATCAATGGCTTGAAATAAAGGTATTTTATTACCTGCAAACAAGGTCAATCCGGTGGGATGGAATATGTCGCCGTCAGATGCGCGACAAGGTCAGGGGAGACCCCCGACCTGATCTCGACCGCGCCGACCGCCAGGCGCCGTCCCAGCTTGATGAGCCGGCAGGTCGCCAGAAGGTCGTCCCGGCCCGGTTTGCGCAGGAATTCGGCATTCAGATTGGTGGTGACGGCCAGCGGCACCCATCCGATCGACGCCAGAATCGCGACATAAACGGCATAGTCGCCCAACGCCATGATCGATGCGCCCGACATCGTGCCGCCCGGGCGCACGCTTTGCGGCTGGAACGGCTGCCGCAGACGACACCCGCCATGCCAGACCTCTTCGATCACCAGCCCGCCGACAAAAGCTTCCGGAAATTCAGTCCGCAGCCGTGCGTCGAGTTCCGCTATCGTCATCGTTGGCGCGGCCGTTCCGCTTGAGAGATCCTTGCCCACCGTGTCCTCTCGCACCATGTCCTCGCCCTAACTTTTGCGGATTGCCTGATCGCGCATTTCCATTTGCAAAACCGGGGTCCCACTTTTGCGGAATACGTGATCTTTGCGCGTATTCTTTTCGCAAAACCGGGGTCCCACTTTTGCGGAATACGCGTTAAAACACTCTGCGCGAAAAATCGAATAAAGATCGGGTCCAGATGTCCGTCACTGACGCCCATGCCGCTTCCCCTGTACAGGCCGATACCGCCCCGCTTCTGCGCGAGGATCGCGACGGCGTAACGACGCTGACGATGAATCGTCCGCAGTCGCGCAACAGTCTGTCCGAAGCGATGCTGCTGGCGCTCGGCCGCGAACTTGACGCCATCAAGTCGGACACGTCCGTGCGTGTGGTCATTCTCGCCGCCAACGGACCCGCTTTCTCCGCTGGTCACGACCTCAAGGAAATGACCGCGCACCGCAGCGATCCCGATCGCGGTCGCGCCTATTTCAAGAAGATCATGGATGGATGCAGCGCAGTGATGCAGACCATCGTATTGCTGCCGCAGCCGGTGATCGCCTGCGTGCAGGGTGTCGCCACCGCAGCCGGATGTCAGCTTGTCGCGACCTGCGATCTCGCTGTCGCCTCCTCCGCCGCGCGCTTTGCAACGCCGGGCGTGAATATCGGGCTGTTCTGTTCGACGCCCATGGTCGCGCTGTCGCGCAATCTCTCACGCAAGCACGCGATGGAAATGCTTCTGAACGGCGAGATGCTCAGCGCCGACGATGCCGTGCGCATGGGGCTGATCAACAAATCCGTTGCCCCGGGCACTGAACACGACGCCGCAATAACAATGGCGCGCGCCATTGCGGCAAAGTCGAGCCACACCGTGAAGATCGGCAAGGAAGCTTTCTACCGGCAGATCGAAATGCCGCTTGCAGAAGCCTACCGCTACTGCGCCGAGGTGATGGTCGAGAACATGCTGGCGCGCGACGCCGAGGAAGGCATCGGCGCGTTTCTCGAAAAGCGCGCGCCGCGCTGGGAAGACCAGTGACGGTCTCGACTTTCGATTATGACAAGGCGGAAGGATTGGCCCTTCCGTTTTGTCGTTTCGGCCTTATGTTCGTTGAGGCCGACGGGGAGCCGCGCAGATGAATCACGACAGCTACGACGACACCTATATCCGCGGCATCCTCAATACCGTGAAGACCATTGCGATGGTCGGCGTCTCTCCGAAGGACAACCGGCCAAGCTATTTCGCGTTCAAATATCTGCTCGAACACGGCTATCACATGATCCCTGTCAATCCGGGTCAGGTCGGCAAGGAGATTCTCGGCCAAAAGGTTTTTGGCACGCTCGCTGACATTCCCGAGCCCATCGACATGGTCGATATTTTTCGCGCATCGCAATTCGTCATGCCTGTTGTCAAGGAAGCACTTGCGCTGTCGCCGAAGCCACAGGTGATCTGGATGCAGATCAGCGTGCGTGACGACGCGGCTGCCGCACTGGCGGAAGAAGCCGGCGTCAAGGTCGTCATGAACCGCTGCCCGAAAATCGAATATGGCCGGCTGTCGTCGGAGATCGCCTGGATGGGCGTGAATTCGCGCACCCTCACCTCCAGGCGCACGAAGCTGACCGGCAAAGGCGTGCAGCGCATGACGCTCAATCGGACAACGTTCGGCGGCGGCCGCACCAATGCGGCTGAGCGTGCCGCCAGCGAGTCCGGCAATACCGAATAACCGGCGCACGCGCATGCCGCTGGCGTAGGCCTGCCTAACTTGACGCGAAGGGGTGGTACGCTACACCAACAGGGCAATTTGACCGTGCGGGGATCAGCGCCCCGCCAGCCTCCAGGAGCCTTCATGACGGACCGCGAGCCCGGCTTTTCCACGCTGGCCATTCACGCGGGCGCGCAGCCCGACCCGACGACTGGCGCGCGGGCGACACCGATCTATCAAACCACATCCTTCGTCTTTGACGATGTCGATCACGCCGCCTCGCTGTTCGGCTTGCAGACCTTCGGCAATATCTACTCCCGCATCGGCAATCCGACCAACGCCGTGCTCGAAGAACGTGTCGCCGCTCTCGAAGGCGGTACCGCAGGCCTCGCGGTCGCATCCGGCCATGCGGCGCAGGTGCTGGTGATGCACGCCTTGATGCAGCCGGGCGACGAGTTCGTCGCCTCGAAAAAACTCTATGGCGGCTCGATCAATCAGTTCAATCACGCCTTCAAGAATTTCAACTGGAACGTCGTGTGGGCGGACCCTGACGACATCACGTCCTTCGAGCGCGCCATCAGCCCGAAGACGAAAGCGATCTTCATTGAATCGATCGCCAATCCCGGCGGCGTCATCACCGATATCGAAGCGATCGCAGCTATCGCCAAGCGCGCGCGGATTCCGCTGATCGTCGACAACACGCTGGCGACGCCTTACTTGTGCAAGCCGATCGATCATGGCGCCGACATCGTCGTTCATTCTCTGACTAAATTTTTGGGCGGCCACGGCAACTCCATCGGCGGGATGATCGTCGACGGCGGCACGTTCAACTGGTCGCGCGAAGGCCGTTATCCGATGCTCTCCGAGCCGCGGCCGGAATATAACGGCATGGTCCTGCACGAGACCTTTGGCAATTTCGCGTTCGCCATTGCCTGCCGCGTGCTCGGCCTTCGCGACATCGGACCGGCGTTATCGCCGTTCAACGCCTTCCTCATCCTCACGGGCATCGAAACGCTGCCGCTGCGCATGCAACGCCATTGCGAGAACACGCTGGCGGTCGCGCAATGGCTGGCGGCGCACGACAAGGTGGCGTGGGTGAGTTATCCGGGGCTGGAGAAAGATCGCTACTACGAACTGGCGAAAAAATATGTGCCGAAGGGCGCGGGCGCCGTCTTCACGTTCGGGCTCAAGGGCGGCTACGACGCCGGCGTCAAGCTTGTCTCCAACGTGCAACTGTTCTCGCATCTCGCCAATATCGGCGACACGCGTTCGCTGATCATCCATCCCGCCTCCACCACCCATCGCCAGCTTTCCGACGAGCAGAAGGTGCAGGCGGGTGCCGGTCCGGACGTGGTGCGGTTGTCCATCGGCCTCGAGGACAAGGAAGACATCATCGCCGACCTGGATCAGGCGCTCGCCTGAACCTGAGCATCGGCGATCATCACGCGCTGATAGCGCATCATGCGCGCGGCATGGAAGCACGCGACGGACAGCACGATCATCGCCATCCCCTGATGCGCGAGCGAGAGTGAAATCGGCGCCTGATGCAACAGCGTGACGATGCCGAGCGTGGCCTGCAACGTCACTGCGATGAACAGGACCGTCGCCCCGGCGATCGCAGGCTTTGCGCGCGCGTACACAGCCCAGATCAGATGCAGCAGCGCGAGCAGCCAGAGCGTATAGGCCACCATGCGATGCTGGAATTGCACCGTCAGCAGGTTTTCGAAAAAATTGTGCCAGAGCGGCGAGAGGAAGAACAACCGCTCCGATGACGGAATGATCGATTCATCGATCAGCGGCCAGGTGTTGTAGACCTTTCCCGCATCAAGACCGGCGACGAGCGCGCCGAGATAGATTTGCAGCAGGACCAGCAGCAGCAGTCCGAACGCCGCGATGCGACCCGGCAACGGTTCGGCAGGCGGCGGCCGGCGGGTCATGCGCAACGCCGTCCATAGCGTGGCGGTGAAGATAATGCAGGCGAGCGTAAGATGAAACGCCAGGCGGTACTGCGACACGCTGATGCGGTTGCTCAAACCTGACGCCACCATCCACCAGCCGACGCCGCCCTGCACCGCGCCGAGCGCAAAAATGCCGGCGAGCCGCCATTTCAATGCGCCTCTGATCCATCCGCGCCAGGCGAAAAACAAGAGCGGCAGAAAGAACACGACGCCGATCACGCGGCCGAGCATCCGGTGGCCCCACTCCCACCAGAAGATGCCCTTGAAGTCGTCGAGCGACATTCCGCGATTCAATTCCTGGTATTGCGGGATGGCTTGATATTTTTCAAATTCGCTCTGCCATTGGCTGTCGGACAGCGGCGGCAAGACTCCCGTCACCGGCTTCCATTCGGTGATCGAGAGACCGGATTCGGTCAGGCGCGTCGCGCCGCCGACCAGCACGATGGCGAAAATCAAAGCAGCGACCGCCAACAGCCAGATGCGAACCAGCCTGTCGTGCCTGATGAGGGACCCCTCGGTCATATCGAAATCGCCGTTTTGTCGCGCCGGCAGGACATCGTCGCAATCCAATATTGTCATCCAGTCAGCGCGATCCCGTCGATTGGCGAAGGCCGCGCGCCGCCCAAAAACGCTCGCGTGCGGAGTCGTTTCTCTGGCCGCTCAAGTCGGACCTCTTGCAGTCGCGACGCCGACCATATAGGCCACTGCCCTACCTCCCGGCAACCGATCCGGGAGACCAAAGCGCTGCGAATCTTGCAATCCTGATGCCATCCCGCCTGCGAAAACTGATCGGCGCCTGCCTGCTGCTCGTGCTCGTCACGTTCTGGGCCCTGATTGCCATGGCCGTGGCGCAGTTCGCCCTCACCTCGATCAACGGCCCGCTGGCGTTTCTCTATTATGTGGTGGCGGGATTGGGCTGGGTGCTTCCGGCCATGCCGCTGATCCGGTGGATGTCGAAGCCGGACGCCTGAGGCCCTGCCTCGCCCTCTTGGTCTTGCGCAATTCCGGACGGAAAACCGCTTCGCACTTTTCCTGGAATTGCTCTAGGCGGCGTTGACCTTGCGAAAGCCGTTCCACAGCGCCGTGGCGGCCCCCGACATAAGCACCCGCAGAAAACGCAATTGCTGATACTGGCCGTTCACGGAGACGCGCGGCAGCGCCATCAGATGATCCGCATGGGCCGGAAACAGCACGCCCGGCCGCGTCGTTACCGCCGTCTTGAAACCGGCATCGGCGGCAAGGGAGAATTCGCGCATGCCGGCGGAGGTCGGGTCGCCGACGGGATAGGCAAAGTGGTCGGCCCGCACGCCGAGCCTTGATTCGATCGCCGCCCGGCTGGCTTCAATCTCATTCAGCGCGTCGGCGGCAGCAATCTTCTTCAGGATCGGATGCGTGACCGTGTGTGCCCCGATGGTGACGAGCGGATCGGCGGCCAGTTGCGCCAGTTCGTCCCAGCCCATGCACAAATCGGCGCAGAACGACGTGGGATCGACGCCGTGGCGTGCCGCGAGATCGCGCACGAACGCGATGATGTCGGCAAAATTTTCGCGTTCCCGCAGATAGGTGTAGATCCGGTCGAACGCGGCGTTCTTGTCTTCAAGGCTGGCGCCGGGCAAACGCACCTCTTCACCATTGAGCACAACGACGATGCTGTCCTGTCGCGCGATGACAGCTTCGAGCGCGATCCACCACAACTCGCCGTGCCGGTCGGGAAAGCTCGTCGCGATGTACTGCGCGAATGGCATCCCATGCGCCTTGAGGATGGGATATGCGTGCTCAAGCGTATCGCGATAGCCGTCGTCAAACGTGATGCAGACAAACCGGCGGTCGAGATCGCCTTGCGTCAGGCGCCGGTGCATTTCGTCGAGGCTGACGACATCGAGCCCCGCGCGCCGTACTTCGCTCATGACGGAGGCAAAAAACTCCGGCGTGACTTCGAGCAGCCGATTGGGTTGAAACGCCTGCGGGCGTGCCGGCCGCACATGATGGAATGTCAAAATCATGCCGGCGCCGCCGAGCCACGGACGCAACAGCGCATGTGCGCCCGAAAAATAGAGCGTTTCCAGTCCGGTCCGGATCACAGTCTGTTTCAGCGCGCCCACGGCATCGTTCCTTGCGCCGCGAGTATCGGCGGCGAGCCTTGCGGAAACATGAACCGAAGGCATGCACCGGCGGATTGATGGTTAACGCGGCCTCAACGCGCCGTGTTTCGTCAAAATGTCTGCAATTGAGCCAACGCTTTCTTGACGAAAGTCTGCAAGCTTGCGGACAAATCTCCGAATAGGCCGGCGCGGTCGCGCGTGGCGTCAATGGGTATGCGTATGACGATGACGGCTTCAGCCCATGCCTTCGGGCTCGATCGGTCTCCCGCCGCGGCGAGCGTGGCGATCAGCCGGGTCGAGGTCTTCGACGATCTTGCGCGCGCCGAACCCCACTGGCGGGCCCTGGAAACAGGCGGCGCGACCGTCTCGCCCTATCAGCGCTTCGACATGCTGGCGCCATGGCAGCGCGAAGTCGGCGCACGCGAAGGCATCACGCCGTTCATCGTCATCGGATTCGATTCCGTCGGCCGCCCGGCCTTCCTCTGGCCGCTCGGGTCATGGGCATCGGGTCCGTTCCGAACGGCCGGCTTCCTCGGCGGCAAGCACGCGAACTACAACGTCGCGCTGTGGCGGCCGGATGTCGCCGTCGCAATGACGGCCGAAAATCTCAACGGCATCCTTCAAACCCTGCGACGTCAGCGCAACGCGCCCGACATGCTGGTGCTGGAGCGTCAGCCGCATGTATGGGACGACGTCGCAAATCCGTTCGAACGGTTGGCGCATCAGGCCGCGCCGAGCCACAGCCGCAAGCTGACGATCGTCGGACGGGTCGAGGCGGCGCTGGCCGCGGTTGCGAAATCGGTCAAGCGCGAGCGTCTCCCCGCAAAGGAACGCCGGCTCGAAGCACATCCGGGCTACCGCTATCATCGCCTGACCGAGACGGCCGACATCGACCGCATCCTTGACGTGTTCTTCCGTCTCAAGGCCACACGCCTTTCAGCACAGGGCCTGCCGAACATTTTTGCCAAGCCTGGCAACGAGGCTTATCTGCGTGAAATCTGTCGCTTGCGGGCTTCCGGTAATGCGCCGGTTGAACTGCACGTGCTGGAAACGGACGAGGAGATGATCGCGATGTTCGGCGGCACGAACGACGGCCGCCGCTTCTCCGGCATGTTCAATACCTACACGTTGTCCGACCTGTCGCGACACAGTCCCGGCCTGATCCTGCTCTCGCATATGATCCGCTCTTTTGCGGAACAGCGCGGTGAGGTTTTTGATCTCGGCGTCGGCGAAGCGCGCTACAAGAATTTTTTCTGCAAAGAACCGGAAATGCTTTTCGACAGCTTCCTGCCGCTCACGCTGCGCGGCCGCCTCATCTCCGCCTGCTCACGCATGACCGCGCGCACAAAAGGCGCAATCAAACAGAACGAGATGATGATGGCGCTGGTCAAGAAGTTCAGGCGCAGCCGAGCGACGCCCGTCGCTCCAGACTGACGGCAACGCGCACGCCTCAGGCGGCTTCCGCCGTGCGCGGATGCCCTTTGAGGACGGAGATATCTCCGAAGCCAGCGAGCATCAGGCGCTCGCGCGCGGCTTGCGTCATGGCACTGGACGGGTCGACCGTGACCAATACGGCCTGTGACGTCAACGGCCCCAGGCAATCGACGGCGAACGCACTGACGGCGCCGGCATCGACAATCACGTGATCATAGGCGCGCGCCAGCGAGTCGATCGCCCGCTTCAGTCCGGGAGACGCGAGCAGAGTCGCGGCATCGCTTTCCAGATATCCGAGAGCGACGAGTTGCAGGCGGGAAAACTTGTCGCGGGTGATGACCTGCGAGATCGTCGCACCGCCGCGGACGATATCGGCGATACCGGGCGCCGACGGTTCGGTCGACACCAGCGGCACGCTCGGAGACGCGAACGCAAGATCGATCAGAAGCACACTTTCGTCCGCGCTCAACGCCCGTCCGATGGCAAGAGCCGCGTGTGTCGTGCCGACATTGCGCAATGCGCCGACAAAGATGATCTTTCCACCTTCGTTATGCTTCTGCCGGATGGCGCGAACCATGGCATCGAGCGAGTTGCCATCATCATTATCAGCATTGCGTGGCGCAGCACCCGCGGCGTCGTGGGCTGCAACAGCAGCGCCGATCTCCGGCGCGGCGGCGTGGAAAACCGGCGCGCTGCGTTCGGCAATCACCGGCTCGCTCTTCAACTGGACAGGCTTGTCCACCTCTGATTGGGCGACAAACGCTGAAGCCTTCTCGGATTCATCCCTCGCAGACAGGTCTTTGAGTTCGTCCTTCTTGAACTCGCGGTATTTGGAGGCTTGCAGTTGCATGCCGGCATCGCTTTTCTCCGCGACGGCGATCTGCGGTGCAGAGACAGGCGCATCGGAATCGTTTGGATCGACAAACGCCGGCTCGATCCTCGAAGAACGGCCGCGCTTGAGAGTCGACGCGATCCGTGCTGCGAGACCAGGCGAGGCCGCAGCAGCAGCGTCGGTAGGTGCTTTGGAACGGCGCTTGAGAATTGACGCAATCCGGCTGGCCAGACCGGGCGACTCGGCGCGACCGGCCTCCTCCGCGTCAACTGCGGATTCGGCAATCCGGTCTCCGGGATATCCGATCCGATGCTCTGCGACGTCAGGTTCTTCGGCACCGATCGGTTCTTGAGCAACAAAAACATGCCTTGCGACGACGCGCTCTTCTGCAACGAGGGGCTCTTTAGGCTCGTCCACGCGGACGGCGCGCGAACGCGGCGCGACGACGACCGGCTCCCCTTCCCCGGCATAGAGGATTTCAGTCGTCGCCACATAGGCGCCGGCAAGGACAAGCGCGGCAAGCGTCGCCACGATGATGATCGGCAGTTTTTTCGGAAATACCGGAGTGGGCAGCGCCACGGCGCGCGACACAATGCGCGCCTCGGCGGGCGAAGCGTCGAGGCTGTCACGCGCGACAGCCTCACGATATTTGGCGAGGTAGGATTCGAGCAGATCGCGCTGCGCCTTTGCTTCTCGCTCAAGGCTCCGCAGTTCGACTTCTTCATCACCGCCACGGGCAATCTGCTGCTTCGCAACGTCAAGCGTGCTGTTCAGCGAAGCGACTTTCGCGTCCGCAATCTTGGCGTCGTTCTCGAGCGCCCGTTCGAGCTTGACGGCTTCATTGCGAAGCTGGGAATTCAGGTCGCGGATCTGCGCCCGCATCTCCTTGATGCGCGGATGTCCGTCGAGCAGCGTGGCCGACTGTTCAGCGAGTTGCGCCCGCATGGAGGCAAGTTGCTCGTTGAGTCGACGAATGATGTCGGACTTGAGCACATCCGATGCTTCAAGCGGCTGGCCATTGCGCAACATGTTCCGAATCGCCTGCGCCTTGACTTCGGCATCGGCCTTCTGTCCGCGCGCCTGTGCGAGTTGGCTGTTCAGTTCGCTGAGTTGCTGCGTCGAGAGCGTGGAATTGCTCGAACTCTGATAGAGGTCGGAATGCGCGCGATATTGCCCTACCTTCGCTTCGGCGTCGGCCACCTTCTGGCGCATCTTGTCGATTTCGCCGGACAGATATTCGCTGGCATTGCGCGCCTGGTCCTGACGCGCCTGCTTCTGAAATTCGAGATAGGTCTGGGCGACAGCGTTGGCGACACGCGCGGCAAGAGCGGAATTCGTCGACTGGAATCCAACAGCGATGACGCGCGACTTGTCGACTGAATAGACGGTCAGGCCGCCGTAATAGACCTCGAGAACGCGATCCATCACCTGCGACTCAGAGAGCCGGAAAAGGCCGAATGCGTTTGCAATCGCGCGCCACGGCGAATGAGCGCCGCCGGAGAATTCCGGCTGGTTCATCAATTTGAGTTTTTTTGCGACTTCGACCGCGATGTCGCGCGATAGAATGACCTGGACCTGGCTGGCCACCGCCTGCTCGTCGATGACATTGCGATCCAGCGTCTTTTCGGCCTCGGGCCGCAGATAGATATTGTCTTTGCTTTCGAGGAAAACGCGCGCTTCCGAACGATATTGCGGTGTTATGAGCTGGACTGTCACGAACGCCATCACGGCGACGAGAATCGCGGGCACAATGATTTGGAAGCGCCGGCGCCACATGCCGCGGCCGAGAGAACGAAGATCGATGTCTTCGCTGACGGGCACCGCGCCACGCGCTAAAACCGGCGAACTGACTTGCATTGTCGACTCCAAACCACGCAACGGCGGGGCATGCCCGATTACTTGCCCATTATGGTTGATGTTGCGTTAACGAAGCGGTTGCGCGCCTTCGCGGGCGCACGCCCAGGTCATCAATTGTTAACCATGCGAGGCGCAAATCAGCACATCGCTCTTCTCTCTTTTCAGCCTTCGCGTGGACCTTGCCGATGCGGCCGATGCGCCTGTCTCTCCTGCCTTTGCTCGCACTGCTGGCCGGCACGGTCAGCGGCTGCATGCAGGGCCCCGGCCTTTCCGCCGCGCCGCGCACCTTGCCCAATCCCTATGCCGGCCGGGCGCCCCTCGTCATCGCGGCGGCGCCGTCCGCCTACGCGCCGGAAACGCCGGCGGCCTACACGCTCGATGCCGGCGACCGGCTGCGCATCTCCGTCTTCGGCCAGGAAGGTTTGACCAATACCTATCCGGTCGATGCGTCCGGCAACGTCACGCTGCCGCTCATCGGCATGCTGCCGGCGCG
Source organism: Xanthobacteraceae bacterium (assembly GCA_035494115.1). GTDB lineage: Bacteria > Pseudomonadota > Alphaproteobacteria > Rhizobiales > Xanthobacteraceae > DATJHH01. The sequence continues at coordinate 72,677 of DATJHH010000021.1, read as the reverse complement.
CAACCTGTCGCCCCAGCAACTCGCCCGCGCCATCGCCGAGCATCTGAAGCGCGGCTTCATCCGAGACCCGCAGGTCACCGTGCAGATCGAGCAGTATCGCCCGTTCTTCATCCTCGGTGAGGTGACGACGCCGGGCCAATACGCCTTCGTGCCCAACATGACGGCGGAGACGGCGGTGGCCATTGCCGGCGGGTTTGGTCCACGCGCGGCGAAATCCGACATCACCGTCACGCGTCTGCTCAACGGGCAGACCGTGAAGGCCGACGTGCCGCTCAGCTATCCGCTCCGCCCCGGCGACACCCTGCGCATCCACGAGAGATGGTTTTAGGAATGACCGACGAGCCGCTCGACATCCTGCATGTGTTCCGCGCTCCGGTGGGCGGACTCTATCGCCACGTCCTCGATCTGAGCCGCGGCCAGATCGAACGCGGTCATCGCGTCGGCTTCATTGCCGACAGCACGACCGGCGGCGAGCGCGCCTTGCAGTCACTCGCTGAAATCGAGAAAGACCTCGCACATGGCGTCATGCGGATGCCGGTGGACCGCTATTTGAAGTTGAGCGACATGACCGGCGTGCGGCTTGTGTCGCAGCGCGTGGCCGAGACCGGGGCCCAGGTCATTCATGGCCATGGTGCAAAAGGCGGCGCCTTCGCGCGGCTGGCGCGGGCGCCGAAAGGCACCGTACGGGCTTATACGCCGCATGGCGGGAGCCTTCTGTTCAAGCCGAACGCCGTTGCCGGAAAATTCTATCTGACGCTTGAAGCGATCCTTGCACGCTGGGGCAATCTCTATCTGTTCGAGAGCCAATACAGCGCCAATGTCTTCCGCGCCAAGCTGAACGAGCCGCGCGGCCTCGTTCGCGTCATTCACAATGGCATCGGACCGGCCGACCTCGAACTCGTCAGTGCAGCCAGCGATGCGACCGACATCGTCTTCATCGGCGAACTGCGCCCGGTGAAGGGAATCGATATCCTGCTGCAAGCCATCCATCAAATGCATCGGGAGGGAGAGCCGATCACCGCCACGATCGTCGGCGGCGGCCCGTCGGACAATGAACTGCATTCTTTGACCCGAGCGCTCGGCTTGGAGAAGTCTGTCCGGTTTTTCCCGCCAACGCCGGCACGCGAGGCCTTCAGTTTCGGCCGCCTGATGGTCGTGCCGTCCCGCTCCGAGTCGTTTCCCTATATCGTCCTCGAGGCGATCGGCGCGGGTATCCCGCTCGTCACCACGGCCGTCGGCGGCATCCCGGAAATCTACGGTCCGGAGTCGTCGCATCTCGTCACGCCGAACGACTCGGGCCAGCTCGTGGATGCCATCCGTTATGCCAAGGCGCATACCGAGGAGACGCGGGAGATATCCATGCGGCTGCGTGACCGCATCCGCGACAAGTTCTCCATTGACACGATGGTTAACGGAGTGTTGCGCGCCTATCGCGAAACGCTTCAGGGGGTCTAAGGGTTTTTTGACGGCTTTTTACTAATAGTGCTGAGACCATCGTTAGCGAAGACTTGCAACAGCCAAGATTTTCGTTTGCGACGACTCGCGTCAGCGAGGACTTGCCTTCGGCGGCTGGCCGCTGCCCAACCTGAAGCCTCTGCAGAACCATGTCCGAGATCGACGCAGGAAGCTCCTTCCAATTCAGCCCGGCACAACTCACTGGCGGCGCCGCACCGCGCGGCGCAGCGACGCCACATGAACTGTCGGCGGAAGCGACAAAGGCCGCTTTGGAGAAATTCCCCTCCGCCTATTCTCCCGTCGTCATCGTCGGCATTGTCCGGGCGATCGAAGCGCTTCTCATCACACTGATCGGATTGGCCATCTTTTGGATTTACGTCGTACCAAGAGAGGGCCTTTTGCTCGATTACCCGATCGGCATCGTAGCCATTGCGGCAGCCAGCATCCTCGCCTTCCAGATGTCCGACATCTATCGCGTGCCGGCGTTCAGAAGCCGCGGCTCGCAATATGTGCGGCTGTTCAGCGCCTGGACGATTATTTTCCTGATTGCCTGCTCGGTGGCTTTCCTGGGAAAATGGCACGATTTCGTATCACGCGCCTGGGTCCTCGGCTTCTACGCGATCGGCCTCGTCGGTCTTGTCGGCTTCCGCCTGATGCTCTGCTCGTTCATCAAGCATTGGGCCGACGAAGGCCGGCTCACGCGCCGCACCGTGGTTGTCGGCGGCGGCCCGCTCGGGGAATCCCTGGTCCGCGAATTCGCCAGTCATCCCGAATCCGATGTGCGCATCATCGGCCTGTTCGATGATCGCGGCAGCGAGCGTTCGCCTGACGATGTCGCCGGCCAGCGCAAGCTCGGAACGGTTGACGATCTCGTCGAGTTCGCGCGCCGCACTCGCGTCGACCTCGTTCTGTTTTCGCTGCCGATCACCGCCGAGACCCGAATTCTTCAGATGCTGAAGAAGCTCTGGGTGCTGCCGGTCGACATCCGGCTGTCGGCGCATATCAACAAGCTGCGTTTCCGTCCCCGCTCCTATTCCTATGTCGGCGGCGTGCCTGTCCTCGACGTGTTCGATCGCCCGATCGCGGACTGGGACGTCGTGATGAAGTGGCTGTTCGACCGCATCGTCGGCACCGGGCTGCTCATTATGCTCTCGCCCGTGCTGCTGATCGTCGCCCTCGCCGTCAAATTCGACAGCCGTGGACCGATCCTGTTCCGCCAGAAGCGCTACGGCTTCAACAACGAACTGATCGAGATTTTCAAATTCCGCTCGATGCACACCGACATGACGGATGCGACGGCCTCCCGGCTCGTGACCAAGGATGACCCACGCGTCACCCGGGTCGGCCGCTTCATCCGCAAGACGAGCCTCGATGAACTTCCGCAACTTATCAATGTCGTGTTCAAGGGCAATCTCTCGCTGGTCGGCCCGCGCCCGCATGCCGTGAACGCTAAAGCCGAACAGCGCCTCTACGACGAGGCTGTCGACGGATATTTTGCACGCCATCGCGTCAAGCCGGGCATTACCGGTTGGGCGCAAATCAATGGCTGGCGCGGCGAAACTGACACGTCCGAAAAAATCCAGATGCGCGTCGAGCACGACCTCTACTACATCGAGAACTGGTCGCTCGCCTTCGACATCTACATCCTGGCGCGCACACCATTGGCGCTGCTCAAGACAGAGAACGCGTATTGACGATCGCCTACGAAACCGCGGTCGTACAGGACCGCGTGCGGCGCGCGCCGGGCACATTCGCAGGCAAGCTCCTGCGCGTGACGCTGTTCATCACGATCCTCATGAGTTCGGTCGTCCTCATCGAACCCTCACCGTATGAGTTTTTCTCCGCGATCCTGCTGCTTGTCTGCTTTGTTTCCGGCGTGACCATCGACCGAAAGGTCGTGCCGTTCATGATTCTTCTTTTCGCCTGGAATTTCAGTGGCGCCATGGCGATGCTTCCCGTCGCCGACGATAAGGAAACTTACCCGTTCATGGCGACGTCGATCTATCTCGCCATCAACGGAATCATGTTCGCCGCGCTATTTTCGCAGGACTGTGTTCGCCGCCTCAAGATTTTGCGCGCAGGTTACATCCCCTCGGCGATCAGTGCATCGATCCTCGGCGCGATCGGCTTCTTCCACCTTTTTCCCGGCTCCGATATTTTCACGCATTTCGAGCGGGCGAGCGGCACGTTCAAGGACGCCAACGTTTTCGGGCCGTTCCTGGTGCTGCCGATGCTGTTTCTGGTCCAGCTCTGTCTCGAACGCATCCGCCTGCGCTATCTTATTCCGCTTGGAATCCTGACTTTCGGCCTCTTTCTCAGCTTTTCACGTGCGGCGTGGGGCAACTTCATCTTCTGCACCGCGCTCATGATGGTCCTCATGTTCCTGACGGCGGAAACGGCGCGCGCCCGCGCGCGTCTCATCATCGTCGGCGCGTTGATCGTCGGCGTGTTGGTTGTCATCGTTCTCTTTCTGTTGTCATTCAGTTCGCTCGATACTTTTTTCCGGGAACGCGCGACGCTGTTGCAATCATATGATTCAGGTTCGAGCGGCCGTTTCGCCAACCAACTCGCCAGCCTCAACATGCTGCTCGATCGGCCGCTTGGATTCGGACCTCTCCAGTTCGACAAATTTTTCACTCAGGCGCCACACAACACCTATGTGAATTCATTCGCGTCCTATGGCTGGACCGGTGGGGCGAGCTATTTCGCACTGGTGTTCATGACATTCTTCGTCGGCTATCGCTGTGTATTTATCCGCACGCCGTGGCAGCCGTTCTACTGCGCCTGCCTTGCTGCCTGGACGGGAAACGCATTTGAATCCGCCGTCATCGACACCGATCACTGGCGACACTGGTACCTTCTGGCCGGCCTCGTCTGGGGACTGAGTGCCGCCACGGTGAACTATGGACGCCGCGCACCGCCTGTGCCTATGCCGGCCGAAGCGTAGCGGCACCATCATGACCAAGACGATCGTCTTTCTCGGCACGGCCCATGACAACGGCGGCAGTTCGTTTTTCGCCGATGCTCTGGCCAAGCGTCTTCGTGCGAGCGGACATCGCGTCGAGGAATGGTTTTTGTTCGGATCGCAGGAGGGCGCCGTTCCGGCTGGCGTCCGCGTCCTGTGCGATCATCCGCGCTCCTCATCGCCGCTGGTCATGATGCGTGTCCTGACGCGGCTCTACACTGCGTTGCGCCACACGAAGCCGGACGTGATCATTGGCCTGCAAACCCTGTCCAACCTCGCAGGCGCGTTGACGGGGCTCCTCACCGGTGTGGCAAACCGCATCGCCACGCATCACAATCCGAAACATCATCTCAACCGCTGTCTCACTGCCGTCGATGGTCTAGCCGGTCGGTTCGGTCTTTATACCCGCATCGTCGCATGCGCCGAGTCCGTCGCCGACACGTATCGCGACAATGGCGCGGCGTATGCCCGCCGCCTGATTGCAATTCCAAACGGCCAGCACGCGCCAGTCCTCTGGACCCGCGCTACCGCACGCGCGCGACTGTCGCTGCCCGATGATGCGCGCGTGATCGGACAGATCGGCCGCCTGCAATTTCAAAAGAATCAGACCTTCACGCTCGAACTCATCGGCGCGCTGCCGAAGACCCACCTGCTGCTCGTCGGTTCCGGTCCTGATGAGGCCATGTTGCGCGAACGCGCCGACGCGCTCGGCATGGCTTCGCGCGTCACGTTCGTGCGTTCCGTCGATCCGCAGGACATCGGCTCGTTTTACGGCGCCTGCGACATCGTTGTGTTTCCGTCACGGTTCGAAGGCCTGAGCCTCGCAGCGATCGAAGCCATCCACTGCCGGACACCGCTGTTGTGTGCCGACATCCCCTCATTCCGCGAGATGTTTCGCACATCACCCTATCTTGCGCAGAACGCCGTGCTGTCAACGGACGATGGTGCGCGCTGGCTTCAGATGTCGCAGGCGCTGCTTGATGATCCAGCGCTGCGCGAAGCCTTCGTTGCCGCGCTGGGTCGGCTGTCGCCCGCCTACAGTTACGAAGCGATGGCGGAAAAATATCTGGCTCTGCTCGATGAAGGTCCGCGCGGCGTGGGCGCACTGCATCCGAGACCCGCGCCATGACAGCCTTCAGAAGCGGGTTATCATTGCGCTATTTCCTGCTGCGGATGACGACGGCCGGCGGCGCCGTTCTCTTCGGCTTCGTCCAGACCTTCGTTTTCGCGCGCGTGCTGAGCCCGGACCGTTTCGCCATGTTCATCCTGGTCGGGACAATCGGGATTTCGCTCTGGCTGTTCGATTTTGGCATCGCAAAAATCCTGTTCGTCAAAACGCGGGAGTGGTGGCTGACCGACCGCACGGATCGCGACGTCGCGCGCCAGAACACCAGCGTCGTCGGCGTTTATTTCCTGCTCGTTGTTGCGGGTAGCCTCATCTGCTTCGCCGTCACGGCTTCGCAAAAACATATCGCGACAGTGGAAGCCGCCCAGTTTTCCGCCTTCTTCCTCTTCAGCGCGCTCAATCTCGTCTGGCTCGCGTTGCGTAATGTCAGCGTTGCAGCAGACGAATTCCTGTATTTCGAGACGCTCGAAGCCATGCGGCGCGTCGGCCATATCGCGATGCTCGTCTCGCTGCTCGCGGGCTTGCCGTTGACGGCATTCCTGGCGGCCGCTGTCGCGCTATGGGCGATCCTGCTCACCCTCGCCATCATGCGATTGCAGCGCCGGGGCGCCATGACCCTTCGCATCCAATCGATTGCAGCCGATTTCACACGCTTCGTCGCGCGCAATGGACGCCAGATCCGGCAGAGTGGCACGTTCGCGGCCTGCGAATTGTATATCTACAATTTTCCCTATGTGCTGTGGCCGCTCTGGCTCGGGCTTGGCGCACCGACGATCATCCTCGACACGTCGTTCAAGATCGTGCGCGGCTCCGGCCTTATCTACGGCGCAGCCTGCGACAGCATGGTGATGCAGCAGACCCGTGCCTATGCCGCGCGCGACGCCGCGCTGCTGACCCGCGCGACACTGACCGCCGGCGCATTGTGCGCCTTGCCGGCGCTGGTGCTCGCTGCTCTGCTTCTATTTGCGGGCGACCGCTTCTTCGCATTCCTGCTGGGCCCGGCCGCGACCATGCCCGCCGCAGCGACCCCGATCATCATCGTGTTGCTGATCGCCAATGCGTTGCAGACCGTGTCGAATTACGTGCTGCTGCACACCGGTTATTTCAAGGAACTGTCGCGCCTGGCGCTGCTCTCCGCCGTGGCGATGACGATTGCGACGTTGTTCTGCGCGCTGCGCGGCGCCGACATCGTCGGCTATCTCACGTTTTACGCCGCCGTCTATCTGGTCGGCGCGGTGCTCTATGCGGTTCTTGCGGCACGCGGACCGCTACGGACCGCGCGGCAGGCCAGCGCAGCGCAGGCCACCGTGCCGCTCTAATATGATTTGATTGGTCGGAGCGCCGAGATTTGAACTCGGGACCCCCAGTCCCCCAGACTGGTGCGCTAACCGGGCTGCGCTACGCTCCGTAAGGTCGCGGACTATAGTGAGGCCGTCTCCGCGACGCAACCGACCTCATTGCCCGCTGACACCGCTGTGTGACATTGAAACGCGGACCTCGGAAACGGTCGCGTCCCGGCGATAACGGCGATACAGCACACAAAACGACAGCAACAGGGCGCAAAACCCGAACGGGACATGGATCTTTACGAAGATCGGCTGCGCGTAGGGCAGCACCACCAGCGCAGTGACCGCGGCGAGTTCGAGCGCATCCCACCCCTCGCGCCAAGCGCGCGCAATCAGGGGAAGAATCGCCAAGATCAGGACCGGCGTATCGTAAGACAGCGCGTAGGGCGTCGCGAGCAAGGTGCCCGTGATCAGCAGTGCCAGGCGCAAATCGAGCATTTCATCGTCACCTGCCCGGTTCACTGCGTTTCGCCAAAAGACGAAAATGATCGTGACCAGCGCCGTCAGAGCGATACCCGCCTGCAGCATGGCGGCAAAACCAGCATGCACCCCGACGGCTTGCAACGAGACATAGGGACTCAGCGCGAGTTGCCTGATGCCGCTAAAGCCCTGACCGATGAAATTGCCGAAGACCTGCGTCATGTGCAGATAATCGAACCAGATGGCAGTCCCCAGCCACGCGGTCGCGGCGGCGACCAGAACGGCGATCGTCGCGGCCGCGGCGGCAATCGTACGCCACTGGCCCGCCGCGGCGAGCGCGAACGGCAGCAGCAGCCCCATCTGCGGTTTGACGGCCAGAAGACCGATGCAGATCCCGGCCAGAATCGAATGACGCCGCCAGAAATATGCAGCACCGAGAAAAAATACCGCGACAAACGTACCGGTTTGTCCGCTGAACAGATTGGCGCTCAGAAGCGGTAACGCCATGGCCAGAAGAACGGCATGTGCTTGCACCGGCGATGCCGGATTTTGCCCTGCCAGCTTGGTCTCACGTCCCAGATCCGAACGCTTCGCCAGAAGAATCATCAAGCCGAAGTAAAACGGCAACGGCGCCAGCGACCACACCAAAACCGCTTCGTTGTACGTCATGTGTCCGAACGGCCAGAGGCCGAACAACGCAAAAGGCGGATAGACGAACCAATAGAGATTGTCCGGCGTGCCGACTGACAGCAGGTTTCGCCAGGCGTCAGGATCGTAGATGGCCGGTATGTCGCCTTGGCGCACGCGCTGCGCCGCTTGCCAAAAACCGAAGAAATCGCCGCCGAAGTCGGTGACCTCCGAAAAATACCGCGCCAAATTGATTCCCGTTTGCAGCACCAGGAGAAGCGCGATCGACAACAGCAGCTTTTTTTGCAATGCGGACATGGCCGCTCATCTTTAGACAGCGGCCCTTTCCACTGCCTTAAAACGCCTCGCTTGCGCTGTTACTTTCTCTCAGAGGCCGCCGACCGCGCGATCGAATTTTCGCTCGCGCCGGGCGATCCGTTCCGCCGACGCGATGGTGTTGACGAGCAGCATGGTGACCGTCATCGGCCCCACCCCGCCCGGCACCGGCGTGATGTAGGACGCTTTTTGTCGCACGCCTTCGAAATCGACGTCCCCGACCAGGCGGCCGTCCGCGAGCCGGTTGATCCCGACATCGATCACCACCGCCCCGTCGCGGATCATTTCAGGCCCGATCAGGTTCGGCCGGCCAGCTGCGACCACGAGGATATCGGCGAGGCTGGTGAATTGCGCCAGATCGCGGGTCTTCGCATGGCAGATGCAGACGGTGGCATCGCGTTGCATCAGCATCAGCGCCATCGGCTTGCCGACAATATTGCTGGCCCCGACCACGACGACATTCTGGCCCTCGATGGGGATGTTCTCGTGCTCCAGCAGGCGGACGACGCCGTAAGGCGTGCACGGCGGAAACACCGTGTTGCCGATGACCAGTCCGCCAACGTTGTAGAGGTGGAAGCCGTCGACATCCTTCTCGGCACTGATCGTGCCGAGCACTTCGTCGATCCTGATCTGCGGCGGCAGCGGAAGCTGCACGAGGATGCCATGGGTCTGCGGATCGGCATTCAGTTCGCCGATCTTGGCAATAATGGTGGCGGGTTCCACGCCGACCGGAAAGGCAAATACCGTGGACCGAATGCCAACCTCTGCACTCGCCCGCACCTTGTTGCGGACGTAGATCCGCGAGGCCGGGTTTTCACCGACGATGATCACCGCGAGACCCGGCGTCATTCCATAGGATTTTTGCAGAGCGGTTGTGCGCTCGCGGCACTCCGCACGGATTTTACGCCCGACTGCGACGCCGTCGATTATTTTTGCCGTCATGGAGTTATTAAAAAAACCTTTGCCTGCGACACCTTTGCGTGCATCGCAATCCCACTTTTATCCCTGAAAAACAAGGGCAGAATGCGCATCGCACAAAGCCTTCATTAAGATATATGCATATAAATGTGAGGCTCGTTTCCGGTCCTTGGTGAGATGCCTCCTTGTCGCCCGTTCATGGCTCCCGCAGTTGCATTCTGGACTGTGCCGTCCTTACAGCTCTCTCACTTCTCGGACTGGCACTCAGCGTTCAAGAAAATCTCGCACCACGCGACCCGTCGCGCGGCGTCGCCGTGATTTTTGCGCCGTGGACGACGGCCAAGGACGTGGTCGCGCGCGCGGTTGCGCCCGGCGCACGCTTTGTCGGCTTCGGCGGTGCGCGTTTCGTGGCTATCGTGGTTCCGGAAAACGCAGATTACGTCGCGCGCGCTAACAAGACCGGAGCGTGGCTTGTTGCCGATCCGCGGACATTACCCGGATGTGGCGACGCGGTGCGAGGAATATAATCCGTGACGCGCCTCGCGCATTTCCAGGCCATCGTTGCGCGAGCGCTGACAGCCCTCGTCGCCGCGCAGGTGCCGATCCTGGTTTTAACGGCCTGGATGGAAGATCGCGCCGTCGCGTCCAACACCGCCATCGCGACCGTCCTGGCGGCGGCACCGGTCCTCGCATTGATTGGACACCGTCCCGTCAAAGTCCTCCGCTTTGCCATCGCGGTCGCCCTCGTCGGACAGACCTCGCTGCTCGTGTCCCTGCTTGCCGGTCAGCCCTGGCAGATCGAGATGCACTTCTACTATTTCGCCATCCTGGCGATGATCGCGGGCTTCTGCGACGCAACGCTTCTGATCGCCGCGGCAGGATTGATCGCAGTCCATCACGTGACCTTCAACGCTCTCATTCCCTGGGCTCTATTTCCGGGCGGGAGCGATTTTGGACGAGTGTTGGTGCATGCCCTGTTTGTGGTGGTCGAGACGGCGATGCTGCTCTGGATCGGGCGCGCCATCCGCGCCTCATTCATCGAGGCGGACGCGTCACAGGGTGCTGCACAGAAGGCAGCGGCGGATCAGCAAGCCACCGTTCTCCTGCGTGAAAAGGATTTTGTGGCAACCTTGATCAGGCAGCGGGAAATCTCTGAGTTGCTGCAACGTTTCGAAGCGGAAATGTCGCAGGCGACCGAAATCCTCCATACGGCAGCGAAGGAACTGCATTCGAGCACGGATACCATCGGCAAGACCGCATCCTACGCCAATGCTCAGACCGTCACCGCCGCCAAGGCCTCACAGGATACAGCGCACAAAGTGCAGTCAGTGGCGTCGGCGGGAGAAGAATTGGCCGTGACGATCGCCGAGATCGGCGCCAATACCATCCGGTCGTCCAGTCTTGCATCGAGCGCCGTGAACGAGGCGATGAAGACAAACCAGACGATCGACGAACTCGCCGTCGTGGCGCTCGAAATCAGCGAGGTCACTGATCTCATCAGCGCGATCGCGGGCCAAACCAATCTGCTGGCGCTCAACGCGACCATAGAGGCGGCACGGGCTGGAGACGCCGGCCGCGGATTTGCCGTGGTGGCCCAGGAGGTCAAGGCGCTGGCGGGACAGACCGCCCTCGCCACCCAGGATATCGGGCGACGGATCGCCGCCATGCAATCGGCCACCCAGCGCTCTGTCGAAGCGATCCAGGTGGTCTCGCGGGCAATTCTCGAGCTTGACGACTCCTCGTCGCGGATCGCCGCCGTCATGGAGCAGCAAGCCGCCGCCGCCCGCGATATCGCCGCCCATGTGTATGCCGCATCGACAGGGGTTGCTCATGTCAATGATGCGATCGGGGAAATTGAAACGGTCGCACATCAGACGGCGCAATCCATGGATACGCTCAGCCGTGCTGCGGCCGGCGTCACGCATCAGACCCAACGGATCAAAGAGCAGATCAAGGCATTCGCCACCGACATCCAGGCCGTGAGCGCTTAAAGCTCTCCCCGCGCCGCAATTGCATTCCAATGCGTCGCGCCTTGCTCAGGCGTCCTGCATCAGGGCGGCGTCGAGCAAGGTCCGGCAGGCTTCGAGTTCCTCAAGCGCGGCCTGCAGGCTGGCGTGATGGTCCGGCGCGAGGCTGAGCGGCGCGTGTTCGACGTCCTGATGCTGCCCCTTGTTGCCCGCCACGCTGCGCGCGGCGGGACCGATTTCCGGTCCCGTCACATCCGCAGGCCCGCGCGCGACCGGTGGGGTTGTCGTCCGCTGATCGCGCGGAGAGCGCCCTGTCGGACGATCTTCCGGCGTGATGCGCGGGAACGGCGTGGCATGCAAGGGCGGATCGGGACGCGCGCGCGCATCATCCATCGGATCGCCAAGATCGCGGCCGACAAGCGATTTGAGTTTCTCGCGCAAGCCGCCCTGCTCGGCTGCCGGTTGCATGGATGCATCCTCGACGGCGTCCTCATCGGCTTCGATTTGCGCGTCGTCCTCGTCGGACGAATCCTGGTCCGGTGAGTCTTGGCCGGCTTTGCTCTGCCAAGCCGTGTTCTGCCAAGCCTCCTGCACGAATTTCGCGCCCTGCTCCTTGAGGATGCGCTGCACGCCGCGGATCGTATAACCCTGCCCATAAAGCAGATGGCGAATGCCACGTAATAGTTCGAGATCCTCGGGCCGATAATAGCGCCGGCCACCGGCGCGCTTCATCGGCTTGATCTGATTGAAGCGGCTTTCCCAGAAGCGCAGCACATGCTGCGGCACATCGAGTTCATCGGCGACTTCGCTGATGGTTCGGAAAGCGTCCGGCGCTTTTTCCACGACGGTGTCCTCCACAGTCTCAAGCCAGAAAAAATCTCAAGCGAGAGCAAGTCTCAAGCGACTTGAAATCTCATGTGAGATAGAGCCCCAAACAACAAGAGCCTCAAGCAATATACGGCGCAATCACGCGTTGGCCGGACCTTCGCAGCACACGCTGACTATACGAATACGATCTGCCGGCGGGAATTAGTCTTCAGCCGCAACGTCAAGCGAATCGCCGTTGATGCGTTGCTTGAGGATAGCAGACGGCTTGAACACCATCACCCGGCGCGGTGAGATCGGCACTTCTTTTCCCGTCTTGGGATTGCGGCCGACGCGTTCACCTTTTTTTCGCACAACGAAAGAACCGAACGACGACAGCTTCACCGTTTCGCCGCGCTCCAGACAATCGGTGATCTCTTTCAACACAAGTTCTACCAATGCCGAAGACTCCGTGCGCGACAAACCTACCTTTTGGTAGACCGCCTCGCACAAGTCCGCGCGTGTCACTGTTTTTCCGCTCATCGCCCGCCCCGATTCCGGCGATCAAAAGTCACCTAGGGATCGACGATAAGACCTTGATCCACAAGGGTCAACCGGGTTGAACACGCTAGTTGGCGAGTGTGGCTTTACCACCGCAGCAGGACGGCGCCCCAGGTAAAGCCGCCGCCCATGGCCTCAAGCATCACCAGGTCGCCCTTCTTCACGCGGCCGTCGGCCACGGCGACCGACAATGCGAGGGGGATCGACGCAGCCGACGTATTGCCGTGCAGGTCGACCGTCGTCACCACCTTGTGCGGCGCAATCCCAAGCTTGTGGGCCGACGCATCGATGATGCGCTTATTGGCCTGATGCGGGACGAACCAGTCCAGATCCGCGGCGGTGTAACCGGTGACGCGGAAGGCTTCTTCGATCACGTCGGTGATCATCGAGACTGCATGACGGAAGACTTCGCGTCCCTCCATCCGCAGGTGTCCGACCGTCCCTGTCGAGGATGGGCCACCGTCCACATAGAGCTTGCTGCGATAACGGCCGTCGGAGCGCAATTTCGCTGTCAGGATGCCGCGGTCCCCGTGCGTTCCCGGCATCTCCTGCGCTTCGAGGACAACCGCACCGGCGCCATCGCCGAACAACACGCAGGTGGTGCGGTCCTCCCAATCGAGGAGCCGTGAGAAGGTTTCCGAGCCGATGACAAGGGCGCGCTTGAAGCTGCCCGCCTTGAGCAGGGCATCCGCCATCGCCAGCCCATAGACGAAGCCCGAACACACCGCCTGAAGATCGAAGGCCGCGCCTTTGGTGATGCCGAGTTCGGCCTGCACCGAGACGGCGCTGGCGGGAAAGGTCTGGTCCGGAGTCGAGGTTCCGAGCACGATCAGGTCGATCGCGCCGGCATCGATTCCGGCGTGCTGAAGGGCGGCCTGCGCAGCCTTGACCGCCATGGTCGATGTCATTTCACCATCGGCGGCAATGTGCCGCTGGCGGATGCCTGTGCGCTGGACGATCCACTCGTCCGACGTCTCCACCTTTGCGGCGAGATCTGCATTGGTCACAACCTGACCCGGCAGATAGCTCCCGCAGCCCAAGGCCACCGAACGCAAAATACTCACGCGCTGATTCCGACTTTCTTTTCCGCGACGGCCGCACCAGAAGATCGGCTCAGCGCTTGATTGATTTTCTCGAGGAGTTCGTAACGGACCATGTCGTATCCGAGATCGACAGCGGCCGCAAAGCCCTCGGCGTCGGTTCCACCGTGGCTTTTGATGACGATATTATTGAGGCCGAGGAACACGCCGCCGTTGACCTTGCGCGGGTCCATCTTCTCGCGCACCGCGGCGAAGGCGTGGCGCGCCAGGAAATAGCCGAGCTTGGCCTGCCAGGTCCGGGTCATGGCTGCGCGCAAATAAGAGCCGAGCTGGCGCGCAGTGCCTTCGGCTGTCTTGAGCGCAATGTTGCCGGAGAAACCCTCCGATACCACGACATCGACAGTTCCCCTGCCGATGTCGTCGCCCTCGACGAAGCCGAAATACGTCGCGTGGGAAAGCGGCGTCTCGCGCAGGATGCGCCCGGCCTCGCGCACGGCGTCCAGACCCTTGACCTCCTCGACGCCGATATTCAACAGGCCGACCGTCGGCTGATCGATATCGAACAGCACACGCGCCATGGCGCTGCCCATCGCCGCGAGGTTGACGAGGTGCTCTGCATCGCCGCCGATCGAGGCGCCGACGTCGAGCACGACCGATTCGCCACGCATCGTCGGCCAGAGCGCGGCAATGGCCGGCCGGTCGACCCCCTCGCGCATGCGGATGCAGAAGCGCGCCATGGCCATCAGCGCGCCGGTGTTGCCGGCGGAGATCGCGACATCGGCGTCGCCGCGCTTGACCGCGTCGAGGGTGAGCCACATCGAGGATTTCCAGCGGCCATGGCGTAGCGCCTGGCTCGGCTTCTCGTCCATCTTCACGGAGACGTCGGTGTGCACGACGCGGGAGACCGCCTTGAGGCGCGGATGTTGCGCGAGCAGCGGCGCGATCTGGGCTTCATTGCCGAACAAGATGAATTCGGAATCAGGATGCCGGACTAAAGATATTTCGGCACCCGGTATCAACACCGTGGGGCCGTGGTCACCCCCCATGGCATCTATGGCAATGCGGACCTTGTTCGGCATCAATGGACCTTGACAGCGTGATGTGCCGAAATGCTCAGTCCGGCGTGGTCTGCGACCAGGCGTGAGGATACCCTTTCGGGATGCTGAGCAACAGCCTTGACCGCACGCGATTTATGCGCCTCGCAATCAGCACCACGCCAGATTGCACGTGAAGTTGACGCCAGAATGTCGCACGGATAAACGACCCCGCGTCTAAAATGCCCGACAGCACCCCGTCGTGCCACGTCAGGCGCGATCGGACCCCTTGTCCTTCTTGAGCGCCTCCAGCGCCGCGAACGGATGGTCACCGCCCTCGTCTTCCGTCAACGCTTCGAAACTGACTCCCGGCTTGCGCGGATAAGGATCGATGCCGAGCATCAAAAATTCGACGGCGAGCGCGCCAAGATCGACACGATCATTGACGAGCGGCTCGACGTCCTCTTCATCGTCATCATCCCGGTCATTGCCTCGCGGCTGGGTTCGTGTCCGGACCGCAGGCAAGGCCTCGCCCTCGTCCCATTCCGGCGCCGGCGGGTCGAACCGCATGTCCACCGACTCACGAATCGCCGACTCCATCGGCTCCAGCGTCACGACGCAGGTCTGCCCCACCGTCGCCTCCACCACGCCGGTCACGTGAAGGCCCTCGGACCTTTGCCGCCGGATGTCGAAATGCGCTTCGAAGCGCGGCAGCGTGCGTAAGTCTGCGAGTTTCGCCACAGCGGTGCGGACGTCTTCATCGGCAACGATGTCGCGATGCAGACCATCCTGCGGCACATCCTGCAGCCGCAGCCAGACCGGCCATACTGACGCCGTCATATCCCGCGCAGTCACGTCAAACTCCCACCATGCTGTCAGCGGCGATCACGGCAGCAGGTGCCGGCCAGGAGACGCGACCGGCCGCGATCACCGCTGCATCCTGCGTCTGAAGATGCTCGATGGCCATGCGAACATAGCGCTCTAACCGATTGGCCTCCGCAGAAATTTCGGAGTCGTTTTGATAGACGTTGCGACTCAGGGCCGCGGCCAGCGCCCGGTCTCCGGGCGCCGCGATGGCGTCCTCATAGGCGTTGGCGCGACCGTAATAGGCTTCGCCGATCTTGAGCATCTGCTTGGGGACCTTGAGGTCGCCGATCCCCATTTCCCGCAGGTTGTCATCCATGTCCTGGCAGAAACGGTCGAACACCGCCTGCCCGATCGCCCGGTGTTTTCCCGCGTCGTTCCGGTTCATCCGGCGGAAAAACAGGAAGACGTGCAGCATGATCATGTCGCAGCGGCCGTTGACCGTATCCGGAACCCGATAGCTCTGATAGAAGTCAGCCGCGCGCGCCTGTGCCACGATGGCGCCATAGAGGGCCGAAATGGTGCGCTCCGGGGCCCCGGAGCGGGTGAATGGCCATTTCATGGTGATCCTGTCCGCTATCCGGATGCCTGCCGCATTGCAAAGTGGAATGCTGGCGGGTACGTGAATGATCGAGGGGATGCAAGCCTGAAATGACGAGTCCTATGTTCCAGTTCTCCCGTCGCGGGAGCCGCGCCATGCTTGTGGCCGCCGCGCTGACCGGCCCGCTGCTGCTTTCCGGTTGCGGCGGCCTCTCGGAAACCTATTCACGCGGCTACGTCGTTCCGCCCGGGGCGCTTGAACAGATCCCCATCGGCGCCTCGCAGGATCAGGTGCTGCTCGTGCTCGGCACGCCCTCCACCGTCGCGACCGTCAGCGGCGAAGTGTTTTATTACATCTCCCAGCGCACCGAACGCGCGGCTGCCTTCCTGCCCGACAAAACCGTCAACCAGCGGGTGATCGCCGTCTATTTCGACAAGGATCGCCGGGTGCGCCGGCTCGCCGATTACGGCATCAAGGATGGCAAGGTCTTCGACTTCATCGGGCGCACCACGCCGACCGGCGGCAGCGAGCAGTTCTATCTCGGCTACCTTTTCAACATCCTGAAGTAAGGCCGCGTTCTTCATCAGGTTTTGGAATCGCACACAAACAAAAACCCCGCCGGATCGGCGGGGTTTTTTTTCCTCTCGATTGCGACTTGAAGGCTTTAGTGCGCGCCGACCGAATGGGCGAGCACGGCCAGCAACAGCAGCGCAACGATATTGGTGATCTTGATCATCGGATTGACCGCCGGACCAGCCGTGTCCTTGTAGGGATCGCCGACGGTGTCACCGGTGACGGCCGCCTTGTGGGCTTCCGAACCCTTGCCGCCGTGATGGCCGTCTTCGATGTACTTCTTGGCGTTGTCCCAGGCACCGCCACCCGAAGTCATGGAGATGGCGACGAAGATACCGGTCACGATAACACCGAGCAGCATCGCGCCGACCGACGAGAAGCCGGCCGACTTGCCGGCCGCGCCGCCGCCCGCGATGAAATAGATCACGTAGAAGACGACGATCGGCGACAGCACCGGCAGCAGCGACGGGATGATCATCTCCTTGATCGCAGCCTTGGTCAGCAGATCGACGGCTCGGCCGTAATCCGGCTTATCGGTGCCCTGCATGATCCCCGGCTTGGCCCGGAACTGGCGGCGCACCTCTTCGACGATCGCGCCGGCCGCACGGCCCACAGCGGTCATGCCCATGGCGCCGAACAGGTAAGGCAGCAGGCCGCCGAACAGCAGGCCGACCACGACGTAAGGGTTGTTCAGGGAGAAGTCGGGTTTTACGCCCTGGAAGTATGTGAAGTGCGCGCTGTTGGCGATGAAGTATTTGAGGTCTTCATTGTAGGCCGCGAACAGCACCAGCGCGCCGAGGCCGGCGGAACCGATGGCATAACCCTTGGTCACTGCCTTGGTCGTGTTGCCGACGGCGTCGAGCGCGTCGGTCGATTTGCGGACCTCCGCCGGAAGCCCCGCCATTTCGGCAATGCCGCCGGCATTGTCGGTCACCGGGCCGAAGGCGTCGAGCGCGACGACCATGCCGGCGAGCGCCAGCATCGTCGTCACCGCGATGGCGATGCCGAACAGGCCGCCAAGGCCATGGGCGACGAGAATGCCCGCGATGATGACGATGGCCGGCATCGCCGTCGATTCCATCGAGATCGCCAGACCCTGGATCACGTTGGTGCCGTGGCCCGTAATGGAGGCCTGGGCAATCGACTGCACCGGGCGGAAATTGGTGCCGGTGTAGTATTCCGTGATCCAGATCAGCAGGCCGGTGACGGCCAGGCCGACGACGCCGCAGGTGAACAGCGTCTGGCCGGTCAGGTCGAGGCCGGCTGTCGTCTTGTAGTGGACGGTGAAGCCGATCAATAGATAGATCACGACCGCGATGCCGATCAGCGACAGGATGCCGGTGACGATGAGGCCCTTGTAGAGGGCGCCCATGATCGACTGGTTGGCGCCGAGCTTCACGAAGAACGTGCCGGCGATCGAGGTGATGATGCAGACGCCGCCGATGGCGAGCGGCAGCGTCATCATCGGCAACAACATCGGCGTGCCGGCGAAGAAGATCGCGGCCAGCACCATGGTCGCGACCGTCGTGACCGCATAGGTCTCGAACAGGTCGGCCGCCATGCCGGCGCAGTCGCCGACATTGTCGCCGACGTTGTCGGCGATGGTCGCCGGGTTGCGCGGGTCGTCTTCCGGAATGCCGGCCTCGACCTTGCCGACAAGGTCGCCGCCGACGTCAGCGCCCTTGGTGAAGATGCCGCCGCCGAGACGGGCGAAGATCGAGATCAGCGAGGCGCCGAAGCCGAGCGCCACCAGCGAGTCGATGACGACGCGGTCGTTCGGCGCAAAACCCTTCACGCCGGTGAGGAAGGCGAAATAGAGAACCACGCCGAGCAGCGCGAGACCGGCCACGAACATGCCGGTGATCGCGCCCGACTTGAAGGCGAGTTCAAGGCCGCCGCCGAGCGAGACCGTCGCGGCCTGGGCGGTGCGGACATTCGCGCGCACCGAGACGTTCATGCCGATGAAGCCGGCGGCGCCTGAAAGCACGGCGCCGATGAGGAAGCCCGCGCCGACCAGCCAGCCAAGGAAGTAGCCGACGATCAGGAAGATCACGACGCCCACCGCCGCGATCGTTGCATATTGGCGTTTGAGATAGGCCTGCGCGCCTTCGCGCACCGCCGCGGCGATTTCCTGCATCCGTGCATTGCCGGCATCAGCCTGCAGCACGGAGACGATCGCCCAAATGCCATAGACGACCGCAAGCAGGCCGCAGGCGACGATCAACCACAAAGCTGTCATGGTATCCAAACCCCAATATCAGGAAATGCCGGACCACCCGCCCGGCAATCAGGCTGCCGCAACCGATGCCCAAAGGGCTGGCGCGACGATTTCGCGCGGACATTGCCAAAAACGCAGACGAGGCGCAACGGCAGAAAACACCTGATTTCACGTGTTTTTTGCGTTCGCAGGAATGGTTTTCCCTGCCATTTCGAGCTAGGCGGGGCGAATCCGCCGTTCGCGCAGCGCACGGATGCCGATCAGCACAAGCGCCACCCCCACCACGGGGAAGACAATGGCGTTGACCGCCTGCCAGCCGTAATGCGCCAAAACGTTGCCCGATGAGAACGACGCGACGGCCATGCTGCCGAAGACAAGGAAATCGTTGAAGGCTTGCACCTTGTTGCGCTCGACCCCCGTATGGCACTGCGTGACCAGGGTCGTCGCCGCGATGAAGGACAGATTCCAGCCGAGCCCGAGCAGGATAAGCGCGATCCAGAAATGGGCGAGGCTCAGGCCGGTCATGAAGACGACGGCGCTGAGCAGGGTCATGAAAAAGCCCGCGACCATCACCCGCATCAGCCCGAACCGCGCGGCCAGCGCTCCGGTGAAAAAGCTCGGCGCATACATCGCGAGCACATGCCACTGCAGCCCGAGCGTCGCGTCCGTGATCGAGTGATCGCATGCGACCATGGCGAGCGGTGCCGAGGTCATCACGAGGTTCATCATCGCATAGCTTGCCGCGCCGGCGACGGCGGCCGTGATGAATCGCAGCGTCGATATGATTTCGATCAGCGGGCGCCCGCCGTTGAGCCCGGTCGCTCGTGGCGGCCGTGGAATCCTCAAGCCCGTCAGCAGCCCACCGACAAGCAGCGCGACGCCAGCCTGCCCGAGATAAGTTGCTGCGAAAAGATAGGGTTGCCAGAGGTCTTTCGTCCAAATCACGAGCTGCGGCCCGACAACGCCTGCAAACACTCCGCCGGCCATCACCCAGGATACGGCCTTTGGCTTGAAGGCGTCGCTGGCGGTGTCGGCGGCGGCGAAACGGTAGGCCTGATGTGCGGCAGCGTAGAGACCGTTGCAGAAGGTGCCGACGAGCAGGAGGCCGAACGAACCCCGCAGCACGGCCAGCATCGAGAGCAGCCCGCCGCTGATGCCGAGGACGGTGCCGACCTGAAAGGCCGCACGCCGTCCATAGGTCCGCGCCAGATAGCCGATTGGCAGCGTGCCCACCCACATGCCGAACACCAGCGCGCTGATCGGCAGTGTCGCCAGCCCCTTTTCGGGCGCGAGCATCGCACCGATGATGCCGCCCGTGGTGATGGTGACCGTGCTGTTGCCGCCGGCAAGCGCCTGACAGACAGCAAGCAGCCGTGCGTTCCGGCGCGCCAGCCGGTCGCCCTCAGCCACGGAATCCACTGTCGCTGTCGTCATGTCGCAACCTCGAAGGTCGCGGTGTCTTAAACGCTGCCGGCCATAGCGGCTACCCCGCGCAGAGCCCGGAAGCGATCAAGTGATCGGAAATGCGAGGAAGATCAGAAGTGCGAGAAGGATGTGCGGCCGAAGGCCAGCGGCCGTCCGCCCTCGCCTTCGATCACCGGCGCGTGCGTGCCTTCCTCGATCACACCGACAGCCGTGACGGAAACGCTGGCTGCCGCGGCCGCGGTCTGGAAGGCCGGCCAGGCGGTTTCCGGCACCGTGCACAGGACTTCGTAATCATCGCCGCCGGTCAGCGCCGTTTCGAAAAGATGCGGCTGCCGCGTAATGGCGACACGCGCCGCGCCGGAGAGCGGAACGGAGGCTGCCGCGATCCGCGCACTGACGCCGGACACGGCGCAGAGTTTTGCAAGGTCGCCGACGAAGCCGTCGGACACATCCATCGCCGCCGACGCGTGTGCCCGCACGACCGGCGCAATGGTGTTGCGCGGTTGCGGCACGCGATAGCGCGCGACAAGCGTCTGGGCATCGGTAACCGACATGCCCCACGTTTCCGCCCACACCGAATCCTGCCGTAGCAGCAGGCCGAGCGCGGCATCGCCGATCGTTCCGGTGACGACCACCCGATCACCCGGCTGCGCTCCGCGCCGCCGCACCATACGGCCATGCGGAACGGTGCCGACACAGGTGATCGACACCATCAGCGGGCCGTCCGTGCGCACGGTATCGCCTCCGAGCAGCGGACAGTGGAAGGCGTCGGAGTCGGCGCTCAATCCATCGGCGAAAGCACGCAGAAAGGCGTCGTCCGCCGCATCCGGCAGAGCGAGCGCCAGCAGAAAGCCGGCGGGATCGGCGCCTTTCGCCGCGAGATCGGACAGGTTCACGCGCAGCGCCTTGCGCGCGATGTCGCCCGGCCCATCGTCGACAAAAAAATGGATGCCGGACACGATGGCGTCCTTGGTCAGGACGAAATCGCAGTTGGGAGGCGGCGTCAGCGCAGCAGCGTCATCTTCCAGCGCAAAGGCGCCGGCATGATGGGCAAGCGGACGAAAATAGTCCGCGATCAACCGGTCTTCCCGCGACTGGTGATGGTCGCGGGTCATGGTCAGACTGCCGGACGGCTGAATTCATCCGGCCGCAAATGCCGTGCCAGATGATCGAGAACGCCGTTGACCATGCCGGTCTCGTCGCCTTCGACAAAGGCGTGCGCGACATCGGCATATTCGGAAATGATGACGCGGGCCGGAACGTCGGCGCGATGTTCGAGTTCGTATGTGCCGGCACGCAACACCGCGCGCAGAATCGTCTCGATGCGCTTGAGCGGCCAGCCCTCTGCCAACGCCTTGTCGATCATCGGGTCGATCTTGATCTGGTCGCGCAACACGCCGGAAACGACATCGCGGAAGAAAGCGGCCTCGGCCGGCAGATATTGTTCGCCTTCGACCTCGCGGCCGATCCAGTGGCTTTCAAACTGGGCGAAGATTTCGGTGATCCCGGTGCCGGACAGGTCCATCTGATAGAGCGCCTGCACGGCTGCAAGCCGCGCTGCGCCGCGCCGATTGGCCTTCATGACACCGCCATTCTTCGCCGCGCCGTTGCGGGTGTCGCGGCGATTATCGGGCGTTGTCGTCATCATGAGGTCCAATCAAGCCTTCGTTCAAGCTTTGCCGTGGTCGCGTTTGACCGCAACCATGGCGAGCGCCGCGCGCGCCGCGTCGCCACCCTTGTCGCCTTCGGTCGCGCGCGCACGCGCCCAGGCCTGCGCATTGTTGTCGACGGTGAGGATACCATTACCGACTGGAAATTGCTGTGCGACCGCGTAGTCCATGAGCGCCTGCGCCGATTGCATCGAAACGATCTCAAAATGGTAGGTTTCGCCCTGGATCACGCAGCCGAGCGCGACAGCCGCATCATAGGCCTTGCGCGAGCGCCGCGCACCTTCAACCGCAATGGCGATGGCCGCCGGGACCTCCAGTGCGCCGGGCACGGTGATCCGTTCATAAGTCGCACCCGCTTCGTCGAGCACCTTCACGGCGCCTTCGAGCAGCGCATCCGCAATGTCGTCGTAAAAACGTGCTTCCACGATCAGGACGCGCGTCTTTGCGAGCTTCGCGACCGTCTTCTTCGCGGCGCGCTTGGGCTGAGCCATCGATCATCTCCGTTGAATGTGCGTGGTGGTAGCGCGTCGAGCGCTGTCGGCGCAAGCGGATAGCGCGTATTCCGCAAAAGTGGACACCGGTTTTGCGATAAGAATACGCGCAAAGTATTGAGTGGGAGCATTTTCTTGCGGCTAACCGGATGCCACTTAACCGGAAAATGCTCTATGGCTTTTCGGCCAAACGCGCGGCGTAGCGCGCGATCAGGTCCGCTTCGATGTTGATGCGAGCGCCGGCTTGCAAGGCGCCGAGCGTCGTGACTTTGAGCGTATGGGGAATAATCAGCACCGAAAAACGATCGTCGTCGACGGTGTTGACCGTAAGCGACACGCCATCGAGGCAAACCGAACCTTTCGCCGCGACGAAGCGCGCGATCGCGCGCGGCGCACGCAGCGTCAGCTTCGCCATGTCGGGCAAATCCTCGCGCGACACCAGTTCGGCAATACCATCGACATGACCGGCGACGAGATGGCCGCCGAGTTCGTCGCCGATTTTCAGCGCGCGTTCGAGGTTGAGGCGCGTTCCGGCCTTCCAGTCGGCCGCCGTCGTCACCTGCATTGTCTCGGCCGCCGCATCGACGACGAAGATCGTCCGGTTGCCGACCGATCTTGTCTCGACCACCGTCAGGCATACGCCCGAACAGGCGATCGACGCGCCGATGGCGATCGATGCGCGATCGAAGCCGCACGCGATCGCAAGCCGCCGCAGACCGTCCGCGCGCGGATCGACCGAAATGATTTCGCCGACATCGACGATGATACCCGTGAACATGCTGTCCTGTTATCAGACCCGGAGATAAGTGGCGACCGTGTCGGCGCCGAGATTTTCGGTATCGGCCAGGTCGAGGCGCTTCGATGCGGTCAAAGCCGCGAGCGGAAGGCCCTCAAGCGCATCGAGACCTTCGACGCCGAGATCTTGCTGCGATTGGAACAGAACGGCTTCATCCACGAGATTGGCGCGCATGAAGGACGCGGCGATGCGTGGCCCGCCCTCCACCATCAGCCGCGTGATGCCGCGCTGGCTCAACGCCGCGAGCGCGACATTGAGATCGAGTTCATCCGGCAGCCGGATGACTTCGACGCCCACCCCGCGCAACGCCGTTTCGGCGGCCGGCGATGACGCTTCTCCGGTGACGACCCACACCGGCACCGTGCGGGCGGTCGTGACAAGCCGTCCGGTGAGCGGCAGGCGCAGGCGGCGATCGAGTACGATGCGGACCGGCGAGCGGTGCTCCAGGCCCGGCAGGCGGCAGGTGAGTTGCGGATTGTCGGCAAGCGCCGTACCGACACCGATCATGATCGCATCATGCGTTGCGCGCAGGAAGTGCACGCGCCTGTTCGCATCCTCTCCGGTGATCGCCACGGGGTGGCGCGCATCATGTGCGCCTCTCAACCCGACTTTGCCGTCCGCCGACATCGCGAGCTTCAGCGTCGCATGCGGCCTGCCCTCGCGCATGCGCAGAATGTGGCCGGCATGCGCGCGCCGCGCCTCGACGATGCCGAGGCCGACCGAAACAGCGATGCCGGCCGCGCGCAGCCGCATATGACCCTTGCCGGCAACGGCGCGATTGGGATCTTCCATCGCCGACACGACGCGCGCGATTCCGGCTGCGATGATCGCGTCGGCGCAGGGCGGCGTCTTGCCGTGATGCGAGCACGGCTCGAGCGTGACATAGAGTGTCGCACCACGTGCAGCGCTCCCCGCTCGCCGCAACGCCTCGGTCTCCGCATGCGGACGGCCACCGGGTTGCGTCCATCCGCGCCCGACGATGACGTCGTCCCTGACAACCACCGCGCCGACGGCCGGGTTGGGCCACGCATTGCCGAGACCGCGCGCACCGAGCGCCAGCGCAACGTTCATGAAGCGGCGATCGACAGCGATCGCCTCGGGGGTCAGTGCAGGGTTCATTTGCGTACGGGCGGCGCGGACCTGTCGTCGTCATCCGCGGAAAGTTCGGCCAGGGCCGCTTCGAAATCCTTGGCCTCACGGAAATTGCGATAGACCGACGAAAACCGCACATAGGCGACGTCGTCGAGCGTGCGCAGGTTTTCCATCACCAGTTCACCGATGGTCTCCGAGGTGATGTCGGCTTCGCCCCCGCTCTCGAGTTCGCGCACGATGCGCGACACCATCTGTTCGATGCGGTCCGGCTCGACAGGCCGTTTGCGCAGCGCGACCTGCACCGAGCGCACGAGCTTGTCGCGGTCGAACGGCACGCGGCGGCCATTGCGCTTGATCACCGTGAGTTCGCGCAATTGCACGCGTTCAAAGGTGGTGAAACGGAAATTGCAGTTCATGCAGACGCGCCGACGCCGGATGACGGAGGAATCCTCCGTCGGGCGGGAATCCTTGACCTGCGTATCGAGACTCGAACAGGTCGGACAGCGCATTACACTTCCCCCATCAACCTTGATAGATCGGGAAACGGGTGACGAGATCCTTCACGCGGCCACGAACGGTCTCTTCGACCAACGTGTCCTCCTCCACGCTCTTCTGCGAAAGAACGTCGAGCACCTCCGCGATCATGTCGCCGACCTGCTGGAATTCCGCGATGCCGAAGCCGCGCGTCGTACCCGCCGGCGTACCGAGGCGAACGCCGGACGTGATCGTCGGCTTCTCCGGATCGAAGGGAATGCCGTTCTTGTTGCAGGTGATGTGGGCGCGGCCGAGGGCTGCCTCCGCGACCTTGCCGGTCAAATGTTTCGGACGCAGATCGACCAGCATCAGGTGCGTGTCGGTGCCGCCGGAAACGATGTCAAATCCCTTCGACTTCAAATTCTCCGCCAGCGCCTTGGCATTCGCGACAACATTCTTCGCATAGGTCTTGAACTCCGGACGCAGCGCTTCGCCAAAGGCCACGGCCTTCGCGGCGATGACGTGCATCAGCGGACCACCCTGCAGGCCGGGGAAAACGGCCGAGTTGATCTTCTTCGCCAGCGCTTCGTCATCGGTGAGGATGACGCCGCCACGCGGTCCGCGCAGCGTCTTGTGTGTCGTCGTGGTGACGACATGGGCGTGCGGGAACGGGCTCGGATGCGCGCCGCCCGCGACGAGACCGGCGAAATGCGCCATGTCCACCATCAGCTTGGCGCCGACGCTATCGGCGATTTCGCGAAAGCGCTTGAAGTCGATGATACGCGGATAGGCCGAACCGCCGGCGATGATGATTTTTGGCTTATGCTGTTCGGCAAGCCGCGCCACTTCGTCCATGTCGATGCGCTGGTCCTCGCGGCGCACGCCATAGGGCACCGGATTGAACCACTTGCCCGAAAGGTTGAGCTTCATGCCGTGACTGAGATGGCCGCCTGCCGCAAGATTGAGGCCGAGGAAAGTGTCGCCCGGATTCATCAACGCCAGGAAGACGGCGGCATTCGCCGACGCGCCGGAATGCGGCTGCACGTTCGCAAAGCCGCAATTGAACAGTTTGGTGATGCGTTCGATCGCCAGATTTTCGGCGATATCGACGTATTGGCAACCGCCGTAATAGCGTTTGCCCGGAAGGCCTTCGGCATATTTGTTGGTGAGAACCGAACCCTGCGCCTCGAGTACTGCGCGGCTGACGATGTTCTCCGACGCGATCAGTTCGATCTCGTCGCGCTGGCGACCGAGTTCGAGGCGGATCGCTTCGGCGACTTCGGGATCGGTTTGCGCCAGATGCGCCGAGAACAGGGTCTCGGCAGGACGCTCGGACTTCTCACTCGCCGGCATTGCAATCTCCTGGTGGGGCCGTCAGCTCTGGAAAAACGGCTGGTGTCATCGCAATGGCAGCGCCGCTCCCCGTGCCCGGTCGCAGCCCAGGCACGGAATGACGCGCGATTAGCATATCGCAGTCTCAGGGCCAAGTTTAGGTTTTGGAACCTGTCCCGGCGCAATATCTAGAGCCCAGTGCCGAAAAATGGTGTCCGGGCGCAATCAATGCGCGTCGTTCGCCATTTTCCTGTTTGAGGCGTCCTCGGCCTGCTCCGCCTCGGCTTCCGGCGATGGCGGCGGCTTGACCACAAGGCCGAGACCGTCGCGGCCGTAAATGTCGTCGCGGAACTGCACCACGCCATCCGGCGTCGCCCAGGCGGTGACGTAGACCCAATGCACCGGCACCGGCTGCGTCAACCGGACATCTTTGCGCGCACCGCTGCGGATCACGTCATCGATCTCGTGGCGCGACCAGCCGGGATTATCCTTCAGCAGCCAGGCCACCAGTTCGCGGACATTCTGCACGCGCACGCATCCGGACGAGTCGAAGCGAAAATCGTCGCCGAAGAGATTCTTCGACGGCGTATCGTGCATGTAAACCTGATCGTTGTTCGGAAAATTGATGCGCACGACGCCGAGCGAATTCAACGCGCCCGGATCCTGCTTGAACATGAAATGCGTGGCCTGATCGGTATGCCAGTCGATCTGGTTCGCCTGATATTCCGTGCCCTTGGAATCGAAGATGCGGATTTTATTCTCGGCGAGATAATTCGGATATTTCTGCATCTTCGGAATCAGATCCTTGCGGATCAGCGAAGCCGGCACGGTCCAATACGGATTGAAATTGACCTCGACGATCTTGCTGTCGATCAGCGGCGACTGCCGATCGGTCTTGCCGACCACAGCGATGTGACGCGAAACGGCGACGCCATCCTCGACCGCCTCGATCTGCGCGGCCGGAATATTACACATCACGAAACGTTCGCTGAGATGGCTGGTCAGGTCGCGCAGACGATTGACGTTGAGCTTGAGCTGGGCAAGCCGGATCGGCGCGGAAATATTGAGCGCATCGAAGGCTTCCCGGCGAAGAACGCCGTCGACATTCATCCCATGCCGTGCCTGGAAACGCTTCATAGCGGCTTCGACATAGGAATCGAACACGTCGCCGCCGCCTGCTGCCGGGTCGAGATCGCCGCCTGCCGCCAACCGCTGGCGCAGCACGGACACCGTGGGGTGACGGTTGCCGATGCGCAACCGGTCCATCGGCGGCACCATCGGCCAGCCGCCCCGCGCCACGATCTGCTCGTATTGGCCGACGGCCACCTGCGTGGTGTCGACCGTCGACGGCGACAGCGTCGGCAGGGATGACTTCGGCATGTGGATGGTGCGCGAGGCCGAATCGAAATTCTGGCCAAAGCTGCTGCGCTGCGTCTGCTCGATCATGGCGCGGATGGCCGGATCGTCGGTCGCGGCCATGGCCCGACCCGCTGCCAGCGCTGCCGTGCCGCTTCCCAACGCCGTGAGGAACGCACGGCGGGTGCTCAATTTCTTGTCCATCAGATCGCGCCTTGTCACTTTTGGCCCAAATGGTTCGTGTCGGATCGTTTTGCCCGCGCGGACAACGCCAGCCGATCGCGCCGCGCCGAAGCGCGTGCGAGGTCCCGTAGCACGGGAAACGACCCAAAACACTGGTAATTACGCCACACACCCTTCAATACCGCATCCTCCAGCCACCTCGAAACGGGCCGGAATGAGGCATTGTGCTGCTACCCGCGCAGACCGCCCGCTTTTTGGGCTGACCTGCGCAAACAACCGAGCGCGGATCATACAGAAGGTGGCTGGGCCGATTTATGGCCGAAAGCGAAAACCGCGCCGATGCAGCAACATGCCGTTGGACAGTGCCGGAATGGTCAAGCGTTTCCCGGCACTGCTTTTGGGCGCGATCTCTCGGCTATTATTTTTGACCGATATGTCCGGCCGCTATTTTCGGGAGGCTTTCTTCGGGCGTCCCCTCTTGCCGGCTTTCTTGACGCCTTTCTTGCCACTATTGGCAATCAAGAAATCGTCTTTGTTCTTTCCGGCTTTGATTTCTTCAGCAAGCCAGCGCACGACGCCGCCGCGGCCGCTCCATGTCTCGCCGGTGACCGGGTGGCGATATTTCGCCGCGACTTTCGCGCCCTTTGTCTTTCTCGTTCTCAGGCCTTGGCCGCCGTCAATCTCGGCAAGCTGACTATGCAATTCTGCTTTTTTGCTTTGAAGGGCGGTATCGATGGCGCCACGCAATGAAAGCAATTCGGCGACGGAAAGATTCTTGATGTTCGGTTGTGTCAAACGGGTATCCTCAGTTGAAATACCCGCGTGTTATAGACAAAGGCGGGCACGTCTCAAACTGGATGTTAGTTGTATCGGCATAACCGGGAACCTACCCGCAATTGCGGGGGTGTTTCCACTTTTCGGGCATTGTGAAGCTTGCCGGTAAAGCAACATAAGCTCGGAAGATTGACTCGCGATGTTGCTTCGAAAGCCCTTTATCGCGCGACCTTAAACTGACCATCCGGAGCAATGACTCCTTAGGTGATGACGGAAAGCCGTCAGCCAATGCGTTCGGCAAAGGCGAGCGAGCGCCTGCGGATAACAGGACTCACCGCGTGACTGGCCTCGCAAGGTTTACGGACCCTTAACATTTTACTTCGCATGCTCTGCAGGTAACATCGGAGATGCGAACGTGAACGTACCCCAGGAAGAGCCGTGCCCGGTTGCCGACGACGTGCTCGGGAAAATGTATCGCGCCAGTCCCGACGGCCTCAGAGAGCTGGTGGCAACGGTGCCCCCCATGGCCCGGGCGATGCTCGCCGTCTACTGCTCCCGCCGGGCCCACCTGAACTCGATCGGACTGGCGATCGCTTCCGCCTCCGCACTCGAAGATCTGCAGCAAACCGCCGGACGCTACGGCGGTGAACTTTATCGGCAGTCGAGACAGGCCGATCCGGTCGCGCGGGAAGAGTCGGCACGACGAAAGGTCACGCTGTCCACCGCGAAGCTGAAGGATTTCCCGTCCCTGGAAGAGCCGACCGTCACCGAGTGACCGCTTTCCGCGCCGCTGCGGCGTCGCGCTCCGGGAACGCCGGGAACAAGACTGTTTTACCGCGATAGAAATTAAGGGCGCTTCGGCGCCCTTTTTCATGAAACCTTCACCGTGGTCGGGTGTTATCGGGACAGAGCGAACCTCCGAGTTGCTCATTCACAGGAAAGCCCCGTCGTCCCCCCGGCGGGGTTTTTCTTTGCGCGGCAGTGGCTTCGCCCGCGGCGCTCTCTGCCCCACCCTGCCAGCGATCGTTCCACAGCAGCCGATGCCGGCCGGTAACACGGTGCGGCTAATGATGGATGCTGGTATCGACCCTGACGGAACCGCCGATTTTGACGCAGGTCGTCGAGCCCTGGACCTGGACAAAACCGGCGCCATAGAGCGCGCATGGGTTGGTCTGGACGCGCGGCGGCGAGGCCGGGAGTGTTTTCGCGGCTGAAGGCCGTTTCGGTTGCGGCGTGCGCTCGGCAGCAAACGCCAAGCCCGGGAACGTCGCAACGACGACAGCAATGACGAACGTTTTCATCTGTCCTTTTATCGCCTTCGAAGCGGCCTTTCCAGCCACTGTCCCGGCCAGTCGGCCGTGCGGATTTTCAGTATCGCGCGGCTCCCAACGCAAAACGGCCTCCCCGCGAAGGAAGGCCGTTTGTGCTGTAGAAACGCTCACCTGTCTCAATCGACTTTCGGGACCCTTTGCGGGTCTCTCGGGACGGCGCGAAGGGCGCCGCCCAAATTCCTGTTAGCTCTTAGAGCCGATACAAAATCTGGTCGGTCCAGAAGCGCTCGAGACGATGCAGCGACTTGTTCAGGGTCGCGAACTCTTCCGAGTTGATGCCGCCGACCTGTTCGACCGTGCGGACGTGCTTCTGATAAAGCGTCTCGACGATGTCGCGCACCACGATGCCCTTGTCGGTCAGCTTGATGCGAACCGAACGGCGATCCATGCGCGAACGCTGATGATCGAGGAAACCCATCTCGACAAGTTTCTTCAAATTGTAGGAAACGTTCGAGCCGAGATAGTAGCCGCGGGTGCGCAGCTCGCCGGCGGTCAATTCCTTGTCGCCGATATTATAGAGCAGCAGAGCCTGCACCGAGTTGATGTCCGAGCGGCCGCGCCTGTCGAATTCATCCTTGATGACGTCGAGCAGGCGGCGATGAAGACGCTCAACGAGTGTCAGCGCTTCGAGATAAAGCGGCTTGATGGATTCGATCCGCGGCTCGTGAGCCTGGTCGACCGTTTGCAGTGCGGCCTTCATGATGACGCCTTCCGTTTTTTCGCGTTTGCCGGGGCCCTGTTTCCCCGTGTTGATGCGACATTACCGGGCGCGGTCTAAGAACGGCTTAAACAACAGCATAAAGATAAGGTTTATTTGACAGGGTGAACATTCAATTGAAGCAGGAATTGCAGGGGTTTTCGTTACACTTTATTCATCACGGCGGCGCCCCTGCAGCAATCCTGGGGCAAACATGGTGGATGCCGTTCGTCGGGCATGATGTCGACAAATACAGAGCGGCTTTCGGACAACATGACGCTCTAACTAATAAGAATCGATCGTGTTCATACTGTCGGATTGATTCAATCCAACATCATTGCGCTAACGTCTTCTCGATCCGCCTGGGAGCTACGGCTGTTCGCGCGCTGCGAAAAACGCCAGCAAGAGATAGACCGCAATCACGGCGATCGCGCCACCGACGACAAAAATGCTGCCGCCGAACACGGCCGGAAATAACAGATCGACCGCAGCCATCGACACGACCGCCGTCAGCCACACCACCGCGCCCCACGCTGCCGCGAGCCAGAGACCGACAGCGGCGACGAGATCGATGACGGCGAAGAATACGGTTGCCGTCTGCCATGCGCCCGACTGGCTTTCAAATCCGCCGTCAATGCCGACGTTGAAACCGCAGATACGCGCCCAGTGATAAAGACCCTTCACCAGCGCAATCGCGGCCATGATGCGCAGAAACAGAACGAGGCGATCGACCGCGCTTGCCCTCTTCGGCTTCTGGTCGGCATGCACGGGATCGATGACCCGCGATTCGGTGTGTCGGATTTTTTTCGTCTTGAGACCAATCATCATGTGTCTTTTGCCAGTTCATCGCGCGCGACGCCATGGCCAATTGCCCGCACCGATCACGGCGCATGGATCACTTCGCGTGCATCATTTGGCTTCCGCCAGGAGATTGGCATCGCGCGCAAGCCGCCATCGCCCATCGGCCTCTTTGCGCAGAACCGTGAGAGTATAGCCGGATCGACGCTTCGCGGCGCCACCGGGCGGGGTTACCGTCATTTCGAGGTAGTTTCGAAGATAAGCCCAATCGCCCAACACCTGAATCTCCTGGATATCACTCGTCCCTTCGATCCGCACATCCTTCATCCCCTGCGATGCGGCTGCGAAAGCCTCCTTTCCGAACGGCTTCTGGCCGGGAACCATGAAGATCACATCGTCCGTCATAAGGCTAAGGACCGTCGCGAGATCGCCGGCCTTGCTGGCGGCCAGCCAGACATCGACCACCTCGCGAATGGCGCGTTCGTCGTCCGTCATCTTGATTGCCTTTCTTATCGACGCCATCGCGGACCCGGCGACACATCGCATGATCGAAGATCGCGCGACGAAATCAAGCAGCGATCAAAGAGCAAGTCCGAAATCGGAAGCCAGGGATCGGAGCAAGGTCCGCCCTTTAAGGACATTCGGACCGGGACCAGATCGTCAGCGGCTTGGACTGGCCCATCGCGGCAGGAATGGGTAAAACTCTCGCCAGGAGCACCCCATGGCAATCAAATTCGGCCGTCCCCTTGAGTCGCGTGTCACGACGTTTCCGTCCGACGGCAAAACGACATCGGATAACAGATCATCCCCGGACCTCGGGTTGACGACACGCCTGCGCCGCAATCGCCGCACCGACTGGTCGCGGCGCATGGTGCGCGAGACGGTGCTGAGCACCAACGATCTCATCTGGCCGCTGTTCGTCACGGATGGCACGGGCACACGCACGCCGGTGCCATCGATGCCGGGCGTCGAGCGGTTGAGCGTCGACGAAGCCGTGCGCGAAGCCGAACGCGCCGCGAAGCTGACGATCCCCTGCATCGCCCTTTTCCCTTACACCGATGCCGACCTGCGCGACGACCACGGCAGCGAAGCGCTCAATCCGGAAAACCTCGTCTGCACGGCCATTCGCGCGATCAAGAAGGCGGTGCCGGAGATCGGCATCCTCTGCGACGTAGCGCTCGATCCCTACACCAGCCACGGCCATGACGGGCTGATGCGCGATGGTGTGATCCTCAATGACGAGACCGTCGCCATGCTGGTGCAGCAGGCCCTGGTCGAAGCCGACGCCGGCTGCGACATCATCGCACCCTCGGACATGATGGACGGCCGCATCGGTGCGATAAGATCGGCGCTCGACCATGCGGGACGCGTCGACGTGCAGATCATGGCTTACGCCGCCAAATATGCCTCGGCCTTCTATGGCCCCTTCCGCGACGCCGTAGGCTCGAGCGCGACGCTCATCGGCGACAAGCGCACCTATCAGATGGACCCGGCGAATTCCGACGAGGCGCTGCGCGAGGTCGAACTCGACATCGCCGAGGGCGCCGACATGGTGATGGTGAAGCCCGGCCTGCCCTATCTCGATATTCTGGCGCGCGTGAAACAGACCTTTGCCATGCCGACCTTCGCTTATCAGACGTCCGGCGAATACGTGATGATCGCGGCCGCCGCGCAGAACGGCTGGATCGACGGCGACAAGGCGATGATGGAAAGCCTGACCTCGTTCAAGCGCGCCGGCGCCGACGGCGTGCTCACCTATTTTGCTCCCACGGTTGCGGAGCGTCTGTTACAGAAAATCTGACGTCATAAAAAAGCGAGGCTCGCATCATGCAATGCGACGATCCGGAAACGCCTGAAGTTTTGTCCTCCTGCCAACATCTTTCCTGTGGCTGCACGTCCCGGCGGCTGTTCCTGCGCGGCGGCGCGGCGCTGCTGGCGGGCGCGGCCTTGCCCGCACCGGCGGTGATGGCACAGCCAGCGGAAAAGCCCTTCCGCATTGACGTGCATCATCACTACTACCCACCGGAACTGATGAAGTTCTGGCAGGACAAGCACATCCGCATCAGCGGCCCAGTGAAGCGCTGGTCGCTGCAGGCGTCGCTCGACGAGATGGATGCCGCCGGCGTCGAAACGTCCATCATCTCGATGGCGACAGGCCTCAACATTCCGAACCTGAGCGTCGACGAGACGCGGAAGTGGACGCGCCTTTGCAACGACTATGCCGCCAAGGCACGGCAGGATCACAAGGGCCGCTTCGGCATGTACGGCTTCATGCCGCTGCCGGACGTCGATGCGACGCTGGCCGAGATCGCCTATTGCCTCGACACGCTCAAGACCGAAGGCATCGGTTTCAACACCAGCTACGGCGACAAATATGTCGGCGATCCGTCATTCGATCCGGTGCTGGCCGAACTCGATCGCCGCAAGGCCGTCGTCTATGTGCATCCGACGTCGCCGGAATGCTGCAGCAGGCTCATCCCGGCGCTGCCTGCTTCCTTCGTCGAATATCCGCAGGACACCAACCGCGTGGTGATGAACCTGCTGTTCACCGGCGCGCTCGCGAAATATCGCGACATCCGCTGGATCTTCTCGCACGGCGGCGCGGCTGTGCCGTCGCTCGCGGGGCGCGTGGCGGCGCTCGCGAAATTCCAGATCAAGAATCTCGACAAACTGGCGCCGCAGGGCATCCCCTACGAACTGAGCCGGCTCTATTACGAAACCGCGAATGCGGCCTATGCGCCGAACATGGCGGCGCTGTTGAAGATCGCGCCGATCTCGCAGCTCATGTTCGGTTCGGACTACCCGTATGTGAAGGTCACGGAAAACAAGAAGGACCTGCTCTCGTCCGGTCTCAAGCCGGCGGATATCCAAGCCATCGCACGCGACAACGCGCTGCGCCTGATGCCGTCGCTCAAGGCCTAAACTATCCCATGGCGTCGCCGGCCTCGACACGGGCCGGCGCGTAGCCGTCGGCGGCCAGCGCCTTGGCGATCTCTTCGACATGGGCAGCGTCGCGCACTTCCAGTGTGACGTCGAGGCGCGCACCCTTGGCCGGCACATCCAGGAACAGCCGCTTGTGGTCGACCTCAAGGATGTTTGCGCCCAGTGCGCCCAGCCGCGTCGAGATGATGCCGAGGACGCCCGGACGATCGGGAATGGTCATCCGGAATGACACGATGTGCTGGCCGCGCTCCAGTTCGCGCACCATGATCGAGGCCAGAATCCGCGGATCGATATTGCCGCCGCACAGGATGAGGCCGACCTTGCGCCCGCGAAAGCGCTCCGGCTTCGCCAGCATCGCGGCCAGCCCCGCCGCCCCCGCTCCTTCGGCCATGGTCTTCTGCAAGGTGAGATAGGCATTCACGGCGCGTTCGAGATGCGACTCGTCGACCAGCACGATCTCGGAGACGAGTTCGCGAACCAGCGGCAGCGTCAGCGCGCCGACCTCCTTCACCGCAATGCCCTCCGCCAGCGTCGGGCCGCCCACCGGCAGGCTTCCGCCGGTCAGCGCATTCCACATCGAGGGATAAAGCGCGCATTCGACGCCGACGATCTCGATCCTTGGATTGACGCCGCGCGCGCCAATCGCGTTGCCGGAAATCAGCCCGCCGCCGCCAATGGGAATGACCAGGGTATCGAGACCGGGCACGTCCTCGAGCATTTCGAGCGCGATTGTCCCCTGCCCGGCAATGATGGCCGGATCGTCATAGGGATGCACCCAGGTCAGATCGCGTTCTTCCGCGATGCGGACGGCGCGCAGCCGCGACTCGGCGATGGTCTCGCCTTCGAGCACGACTTCGGCGCCGTGCGAACGCGTCGCCTCGATTTTGACGAACGGCGTCGTCACCGGCATCACGATCGTCGCCACAATGCCAAGGCGCGCGGCGTGATAGGCCACCGCCTGGGCGTGGTTGCCGGCCGACATGGCGATGACGCCCTTCGCGCGCTCCGCCGCCGAGAGCGAGGCGAGCTTGTTCAGGGCGCCGCGTTCCTTGAAGGAATTCGTGACCTGAAGGTTTTCATATTTGACGAAAACTTCGGCTCCGGTGAGCGCCGAAAGCTTTGGCGCCGGCAGCATCGGCGTGCGCAGCACCTGCCCGGCGATGGTGGCACGCGCCGCTACGATATCCGCCAATGTCACGCCCATGGCGCACCCCCGCCGTTGCCGCCATCGCCTGCCGCCAACACCGCGTCAGTGCCTTCCCCAGCGCCCTGACAGCCCCCCAGACCGGCAGGTGGCCGCTTGAGCGGCGACGTCGGCGGTTTCCGGCAGAGGCTGTCCTGCGGCGTCCTATGCAGAAATCTGAGGGCTCCCGTCCCGTCTTGCGGCATCGTGCGTCTCATGTCGGGTCGTTTTATCACCATTTCGGCGCTAGACTGGGTGCGATTTAACGACCCGTCCGCCGATTCACGAAAGGCCGCCGCCGATGGATCCGAAGCCCTACGCTTACGACCCGCTCGTCAACCCCGAATTGTTCGATGGGGTTTTGGCGCGGCGCGTCATAGCGTTCCTGATCGATCTCGTGATGATCGGCATCCCGATCGCGCTCGGCTATCTATTCATCTTCCTGTTCGGACTGATTACACTCGGGGTCGGCTGGATGCTGTTCTGGTTCCTCTCGCCGGTGCCGCTGTTGTGGGCGATCGCCTATTACGGATGGTCCCTCGGCAGCCCCTCCTCCGCGACGCTCGGCATGCGCGTGATGGAATTGCAGATGCGCACCTCGCACGGCGAGCCCTGCTATTTTCTGCTCGGCGCGGTCCATGCCATCCTTTACTGGGCGACGGTGTCGTTCCTTTCGCCTTTCATTCTGCTGGTGGGCCTATTCAACGATCGGCGCCGCCTGCTGCACGATTTTTTGATCGGCACCGTCGTGATTAACAATCCACGCCGCGTTCAATCGCTGCGCGCGGCTGAATAGATAATGCCTCAGAGAGACAAAAAGGCCGACGCTATTCCGTGACAAAACTTTCCCGCGATACGCCGCAGTTCTACCTGACGGCGCCGTCTCCCTGCCCCTATCTGGAAGGCAAGGAAGAACGCAAAGTTTTCACGCATCTTGTCGGCGAACGCGCCCCGGAACTCAACGACCTGCTCACGCAAGGCGGTTTTCGGCGCAGTCAATCCATCGCTTATCGCCCCGCCTGCGACACCTGCCGTGCCTGCGTCTCGGTTCGTATCCTCGCGGGCGAATTCGAGCCGACGCGCAGCATGCGCCGCATCGCCGCGCGCAACGACGATATCATCGGCACGATGCGGGCGGCGCGACCGACTTCGGAGCAATATTCAATCTTCCGCGCCTATCTCGATGCTCGCCATCAGGATGGCGGCATGGCGGACATGTCGGTTCTCGACTATGCGATGATGGTCGAGGACAGCCATGTGCAGACCCGGCTCGTCGAATATCGGCGGCGTGGGCCTGACAGCACGTTTACCGGCGAAGGCGTCGGCGATCTCGTGGCGGTGGCGCTGATCGACGTGCTCGCCGACGGACTGTCGATGGTCTATTCGTATTTCGATCCCGACCAAGCCGCGCGATCACTCGGCACGGTGATGATCCTCGACCAGATCGCGCGCGCGAAAAAGATGGGGCTGCCTTACGTCTATCTCGGCTATTGGGTGCGGTCGTCGAAGAAGATGGACTACAAGAGCCGCTTCCTGCCGCAAGAACGACTGATGCCGTCGGGCTGGACGCGGGTCGAGCGCTAGCTCAGCATTCCGCCATCAGCCAGTGATTGCATCGAACAGCAGTTTTGCGTTCAGGACGATAATCAGCGCCGCGGTGGCCCACGCGCAGGTCGTAATCCAGCGCGGGGCGACGAGGTCGCCCATTTTGCTGCGATCGCCGGTGAACATCACCAGCGGCACGACCGCGAACGGCAATTGCAGGCTGAGCACCACCTGGCTGAGGATCAAAAGCTTTGCCGTTCCCTGATCGCCATAGAGGATTGTTACAATCGCTGCGGGAACGATGGCGATGGCGCGGGTGATCAACCGTCGCAGCCATCCGGGCAGGCGAATCTCGAGAAAGCCTTCCATCACGATCTGGCCGGACAGCGTGGCGGTCACGGTCGAGTTCAGGCCGCAGCACAGGAGCGCGATCGCGAACAGTGTCGGCGCCATGGTCGAACCGAGCAAGGGCGTCAGCAGCGAATAGGCATCCTGCAGTTCCGCCACGTTGGTCCGGCCGGCTTTATTGAAGGTCGCTGCGGCGAGGATGAGAATCGCGGCGTTCACAAAGAGCGCAAACATCAAGGCAATGGTAGAATCCGCCGTGGCGAGATTGATGGCCTCGCGCTTCTCGCGCACGCTGTCGCCGACGCGCCGTGTCTGCACGACCGCCGAATGCAGGTAGAGATTGTGCGGCATCACGGTTGCACCGAGAATGCCGAGCGCCAGAAACAGCATGTCGGGATTGGTCGCGATCGCGGTTGTCGGAATGAATCCACCGAGCACCGCAGCCCAGTCGGGATCGGCAGAGGCAATCTGGATGCCGAAACAGGCGGCGATCACTGCGAGCATCGCGATGATCAGCGCCTCGACCCAGCGGAATCCCAGCCGCTGGAGCGCCAGCACGAGGAAAACATCCGCCGCGGTTATGAGGACGCCGATCGCGAGCGGAATGCCGAACAATAGGCTGAGTCCGATCGCCGTCCCGATCACTTCCGCGAGGTCCGTGGAAACGATCGCAAGTTCGGCGAGCGCCCACAGGGGCCACGCCACCGCGCGGGGGAAGGCATCGCGACACGCTTGCGCAAGGTCGCGGCCGCTCGCGATACCCAAGCGGGCGCAGAGCGCCTGCAGCAGGATCGCCATGATGTTGGACAGAAGCGCGATGCTCAGCAGCGCGTAACCGAACTTTGAGCCGCCGGCGAGCGACGTCGCCCAGTTGCCGGGGTCCATGTAGCCGACGGCGACGAGATAGCCCGGCCCGAGGAAGGCGAAGAGCTTGCGCCACCACGGTCCGCTCGTGCGCGTCGCAACAGAGCCGAACACCTCCGCCAGGGGCGGCCTGCCGCGAGAACGGCGCCACCCCGGCGAAGCGACCTCCTGGACCTCTTCCAGCTCCGTGGTTGTCTCGGTCATTTTCACTTATTTCATGAAACGCACACGAAACATAAGCTTGTTGCAAATAATTTGCAATTGCAAGATGTAATCGTGGCCTCACCGAAGATGCGCCGGAAGACGGGCCACGTGGAGGCAGGGAACGATCTTCCAATCAACTGGTTGTCCGACGCCCAGCGAAAGTTCCATCGGGTCAAATTGAGACAGAGTACGCAAGATCGCCGGGACGGGGGACGTTGATGAGAGTACGGGGAATCGCGCGCCGGCGCGCGAACCGAGACGTGCGGGCAATGATTTTCGGCGCACCGCTCATGCTGTCTGCGCTGATGCTGCTGGCGACCGCCCTACCCGCCTTCGCCGCCGAAGGGCAAAGCAAATCCGCTCCGTCTGACGCCATTTTCGTTGTGGAGATCATTTTGCTGCTGGTCGTCGGCCGCCTTCTTGGTGAAGGCCTGCAACGACTGGGGCAGCCCGAAGTCATGGGCCAACTCGTCGCCGGATTGCTGCTCGGCCCCTCGCTGTTCGGGGCTGTCGCACCGGAATGGCAGCATTTCGTCTTTCCGAAAACACCCGAACAGAAAGCGATGATCGACGCCGTATCGCAACTCGGCATCCTCATGCTGTTGCTGCTGACCGGCATGGAGACAGACCTCAAACTCGTCAAACGCGGGGGACGGGCATCGGTCATGGCCTCGCTTGCGGGCATCGCGGTGCCCTTCGTGATCGGTTACATCACCGGCGAGTACCTTCCCGATTCACTCTTGCCCGATCCGAGCAAGCGAATGGTCACCTCGCTGTTCCTCGGCACCGCGCTTTCCATTTCATCGATCAAGATCGTCGCGATGGTGGTGCGCGAGATGGATTTCCTGCGGCGCACGCTGGGTCAGGTCATCGTCTCTTCAGCTATTATCGACGACACGTTGGGCTGGATCATCATCTCCGTGATCTTCAGTCTCGGTCTGCACGGCTCTGTCGATACCGCGACGGTCATTCGCGGCATCGCCGGCACGCTGATTTTCATGGCCGTCAGCCTGACGATCGGACGCCGGATCGTATTCCGGCTGATCAAGTGGGCGAACGACACCTTCGTCAGCGAGTTTCCGGTCATAACCATGATCCTGGTGATCATGGGCGCGATGGCACTGATCACCGACTTGATCGGCGTACACACGGTTCTGGGCGCCTTCGTCGCCGGTATTCTCATCGGTGAATCGCCGATCCTCACGAAACATATCGAAGAGGAATTGCGCGGGCTGATCGTCGCGCTGTTCATGCCGGTGTTTTTCGGACTGGCCGGATTGAGCGCCGACCTCACAGTGCTCAAGGATCCGACTTTGCTGGGGCTGACGGCCCTGCTTATCGTCATCGCAAGCGTCGGTAAATTCACCGGCGCTTTCATCGGTGCAGAACTGGGTGGTCTCACACGCCGTGAGGGCCTGGCGCTTGCGCTCGGCATGAATGCGCGCGGTTCGACAGAGGTCATCGTCGCAACCATCGGCCTGTCCATCAGCGCCCTCAACCAGACGCTGTTCACAATGATCGTCACCATGGCGGTGCTCACGACCTTGGCGATGCCGCCGACGCTGCGCTGGGCGTTGCGCCGCCTGCCGATGTCAAAGGCGGAAAAGGAACGCCTGGACCGCGAGGAGTACGAAGAGACGGGCTTCGTCTCCAATCTCGAGCGCTTGCTGCTTGCAGCCGACACCAGCACCAATGGCCTGCTCGCGTCCCGCGTCGCCGGCCTGATCGCCGGGAGCCGCGGCATGCCGACATCGGTGATCGAGATCAATGGCAAGATCCCGGCCAAACCGAAACCCGGCAAGGAAGCGGAAGACAAAAAGGGCGAAGACAAGAAATCCGACACAAAAAAAGCCGAGACCAAGAACGCCGACGCCAAAAAGGCCGAGACAAAAAAAAGTGCCAAAACGGACGACGACAAGGACCTGCTTGCCGAAGCGGTGCGCACCGCCGCTGCAGCAGCGCCCGCGCGAAAATTACGCACGAAGGATGACGACGATCCTGCCGCAAAAGCTGAAGTCGTCACCGTGAAGCCGGAAGGTACGGTCATCGAGACCGTGGCTGCGGAGGTCAAGAAGGGATACGACCTGCTGATCATCGGCGTCGAAAAAACGACGGTGCGAAAAAACGAATTCCACGACACCGTCGACAGCCTCGCAAATGAATTCGAAGGGCCGCTGGCGATCGTTTCGAGCCGCGGCGCGCTCGAGGCCGCGCCGGTCAAAACAAAGCTGAGCATCCTGCTGCCGGTGACCGGAACGGAAACATCGCGCAATGCGTCCGAGATCGCCTACACCATCGCCCGCGCGACCAAGGCTCCGGTGCAAATTCTTTATGTCGCGAGCCGCAAAAACAACACCACGAAGAACCGCCGGCGTCGCGTCAACCTGCGTCAGAACGAGCAGACCATCGTGAAATCCGTGGTCTCGCTGGCCGACAAGTTTGGCGTGAAAGTGAAAACCTCTGCGATCGCCGATATTTCGGCCGATGAATCCATCGTCGAGATCGCCAAGGAAGAAGGCCACAACCTGATCATTCTGGGCGTGACCCGCCGCGACAGCGACCGGCTGTTTTTTGGCAACACGGCCGCCGGCGTACTGGAGAAAGCCGAGACCTCGCTCGTGTTCGTTTCGAACTAGCGCGCTCTACAAATCAGGCCGCGCCAAACTTGTTATTGCGCGGAAAGCCCTTCGGCGCGAGGCGGCCGGCATCCGCCCGGTTGCCGCGCCAGTCGGCAAGCTCCTTGAGCGTCTGGCGGAATTCGCGGCCGGCGCCGTCACGCCAGACCAGGCCATCCGCAGCCTTGAAGGTGATGACGTCCGACAATCCGCCATCCTTGTAGCGTTGCAGCCGCACGCCGCTGCCGCGCGCCATTTCCGGAAGCTGGTCGAGCGGAAAAATAACGAGTTTGCGGTTGTCGCCGATGGTGGCGACGGTGTCGCCGTTCAGCAGCGTGATGGCACGCGCCTCGTCGGGCATCTTGACGTTGAGCACCTGCTTGCCCTTGCGGGTATTGGCGAGACACTCGTCTTCGCTGACGATGAATCCGCGGCCGGCATGGCTGGCAACGACGAATTTACGGCCGCCGGTGAAAACGAAAGCGGAGACGATGTCCGCTTCCTGCTCGAGGTCGATGAACAGCCGCACCGGTTCGCCATGCCCGCGACCGCCGGGCAGCTTGGCGGCATCGATCGTGTAGAAGCGGCCATTGGTGGCGAACAGCAGCAGTTTTGAGGTCGTCTCGGCCGGGAACGCGAATTTCAGCTTGTCGTCAGTCTTGAACGTGATGTTGGACAGATCGGCGACGTGACCCTTGAGCGCCCGCACCCAGCCCTTTTCGGACACAACAATCGTCACCGGCTCGCGCTCGACAAAGGCCTCTTCGATTGCCGAAAGGTCATGCTCGGGTGCGTCGGCAAATTGCGTGCGCCGCTTGCCGAGTTCGGTTTTTGGCCCAAAGCGTCCGCGCACGTCCTTGATTTGCGCAGCGACGGATTTCCACTGTTCGGCCTCGGAATCGATCAGGCTCTGCAGCGCCTTGCGCTCGGTGCGCAGTGTCTTGTCTTCGCCGCGGATCTCCATTTCCTCGAGCTTGCGCAGGTTGCGCAGCCGCATGTTGAGGATGGCGTCGGCCTGGACGTCCGAGAGCTTGAACGTCTTCATCAGCACCGGCTTCGGCTCATCCTCGTTGCGGATGATCTTGATCACCTTGTCGAGGTTGAGATAGGCGGCGAGATATCCGCCGAGCACTTCGACACGATGATCGATTGCCGCAAGCCGATGGCGCGAGCGCCGCAACAGCACCTCGCGCCGATGGTCGAGCCAGTCGCGCAATGCCTCGGCGAGGCTGACGACCTTGGGGATGCGTCCGCGCAGCAGCACGTTCATGTTGAGCGGAATGCGGCTTTCAAGCTCGGTGAGCTTGAACAGGCTTTCCATCAGCAGCGACGCCTCGACCGTGCGTGCGCGCGGCTCGATCACGAGACGGATGTCTTCCGCGGATTCGTCGCGCACGTCGGCAACGAGCGGCAGCTTCTTCGCCGTCAGCAGTTCGGCGATCTTCTCGACCAGCCGCGACTTCTGCACCAGCCACGGGATTTGCGTAATGACGATGAGATAGGTGCCGCGGCCGCCGTCCTCCTTGTGCCACTGCGCACGCACGCGAAACGAGCCGCGTCCGGTCTCGTAGGCTTCGGCAATGGTCTCGCGGCCATCGATGATGATTCCCCCGGTCGGAAAATCCGGGCCGGGCACGAATTTGAGGAGGTTCTTGCTCTTGGCGTTCGGGTGATCGATGAGATGCAGCGCCGCGTCGCACAATTCAGCGGCATTGTGCGGCGGGATCGAAGTGGCCATACCGACCGCGATGCCTTGCGAGCCGTTGGCGAGCAGATTGGGAAATGCCGCCGGCAACACGATCGGCTCGTCGTCGCCTGCATCGTAGGTCGGGCGGAAGTCGACCGCGTCCTCGGTAATGCCGTCGAGCAGCAGGCCCGCGACCTCCGTCATCCGCGCTTCGGTGTATCGCATCGCGGCAGCGTTATCACCGTCGACATTGCCAAAGTTTCCCTGGCCATCGACCAGCGGATAGCGCTGCGCGAAATCCTGTGCGAGGCGGACCAGCGCTTCATAGACCGACTGATCGCCATGCGGATGGAATTTGCCGATGACGTCGCCGACGACACGCGCGCATTTCTTGAACGTCGCGCCGGGGTCGAGGCGCAGTTGCTGCATCGCATAGAGCAGTCGCCGGTGCACCGGCTTGAGCCCGTCGCGCGCATCCGGCAGCGCCCGGTTCATGATGGTCGAGAGGGCGTAGGCGAGATAGCGCTCTTCGAGCGCGTCGCGCAGGCCGATTTCGTTGATCGGAGCGGGCTCCGGCGGAATCACTGTTTTTCCCATGGCACCGGAA
Source organism: Xanthobacteraceae bacterium (assembly GCA_035494115.1). Classification (GTDB taxonomy): domain Bacteria; phylum Pseudomonadota; class Alphaproteobacteria; order Rhizobiales; family Xanthobacteraceae; genus DATJHH01. The sequence goes on along the minus strand of DATJHH010000021.1, from coordinate 29,467 downwards.
TTACCGCGCCCCCGCTGGATGAACAAGTGATGAACACCCAAGACCGGGAGAATTCAGACGGCGGGGATATCAATGGCTGCAACCGTGGCGTCTGCGAACCGTATGCAGTTGCAGTCGTTATGGTTCTGCGCTGCCATTACGCAGATGCGCTGAAACATTTGATTAAGGAAGGTAACCCAATGAGGAAGTTGCTTTTTGCAATCGCTGCCGCGGCCGCCATGGCCGCCGGCAGCACGGTGATGTCGACCTCGGCCAGTGCCGTGCCGCTCACCAATCCGGCGGCGATCGACCAAGCCGTGAAAGACGTCAGCCCGACCACCCAGGTGGCCTATGTCTGCCGCAGGGTGTGGACGCGTTTCGGCTGGCGCCGCACATGCGGCTGGCGTCCTAACCGGGTTGTCGTGGTTCGCCCCGGCTGGCGCCGCGGCTATGGCTGGCACCGCGGATGGCACGGCCGCCGCTGGCACCGCTACTAAGCAAACGATAATTGCGGGGCCTTCGGGCCCCGCTCTCTTTTGGGCACGTTGGAGCGCCGTGCTACGCCGCGTCAGGCATGGCGCGCATCACCGCGGCAATGAATTGCCGCCGCGTTTCTCCGTGATCGAGCCCACGCGGATCGAGAATATGACGCGCCAGGAATGCGCCGGTGAGTTCAAAGCTATCGCGCAAGTCTTGCGCCGACGGCGCGGTCTCCATTTCGCCCGTAAGAAAACCCGGCAACGCGAAAAGCTGATTATGCCAGGGTTCTCCCGCCGTGCGCGATACCGCACGGCCGGATTTCGGCGACACGTAAACGAGATCGGTGGTGACGCCGGTCGCCGCGCAAGCATCGAGATCGAGACCAAAACCCAGTTCCGACAACAAGAGCAACTCGAAGCGCGCCATCAGGATCGCGGCCGCGCGCGGATCGTCGAGGTGTTCGAGAATGTCCTCGACGATCTCGTACAACCCGTTATGCGGATCGCGTTCGGGGATAAGCCGGACGATCGCGGCGAGATGCGTCACGCCGTAAAGCGCATGCGCATGCGGCAGCAGCGCCGCCGCGCGTAAATTCAGCCCTTCAACCGTATAATTGCCGAGATGCTCGTCGAGCCGCGCGCGCCAGACGGCCGTCACCGTGTTGCCGGGCTGCAGCACGGGGCGCAGGCGCGAGCCAGCCCCGCCACGCACGAGACCAAGATGACGACCATGCGCACGGGTCAAGAGTTCGAGGACGGCATTCGCTTCGCCGTGCCGCCTGATACCGAGGACGATACCCTCATCGCTCCATTGCATGGCTGTATTCTACTGCAAAGGAAGCAATCGCCGGATTCATTCTTTGGGGAATTCCAGGCCCATTTCGCGATAGCGCTCCGGGTCGTCGCCCCACCCTGCCCTGACCTTGACGAAGAGGAAAAGGTGCACCGGCATTTCGGCCAGTTCGGCGATCTCCTTGCGCGCTTCCGCGCCGATCGCCTTGATGGTCGCGCCGCCCTTGCCGAGGACGATCTTCTTCTGCGTGTCGCGTTCGACATAGATCGTCTGCTCGATGCGCACCGAACCGTCGCGCAATTCCTTCCACTGCTCGGTTTCCACCGTCGTCTGATACGGCAATTCCTGATGCAGCCGCAGATAGAGCTTTTCGCGGGTGATCTCCGCCGCAAGCTGTCGCAGCGGCAACACCGTCATCTGGTCTTCCGGATAGAGCCAGGGGCCGACCGGTACGTGCTCGGCAAGCCATGTGCGCAACTGGCTCAAGCCGTCGCCGGTGAGCGCCGAGATCATGAATGTTGCAGCGAAGCGCGAGCGTTCATTGGCGTCCGCCGCGAGCGTCAGCAGCTTGTCTTTCTGCATCAGGTCGACCTTGTTGAGCAGAAGCAGGACCGGCTGCTTCACATGCGGCAAGCGCGCAATGATGCTGTCGGCCTCCTCGTCGATCCCCTTGCGCGAGTCGAGCAGCAGCGCGACGACATCGGCATCCTGCGCGCCTCCCCAGGCCGTTGTGACCATGGCGCGGTCGAGACGCCGGCGCGGCGCGAACAGCCCCGGTGTGTCGACATAGATCAATTGCGAGGCGCCTTCGAGCGCGATGCCGCGCATCAGCGCGCGTGTCGTTTGCACCTTGTGAGTGACGATCGCGATTTTCGATCCGACAAGCGCATTGAGCAGCGTCGACTTTCCCGCGTTCGGCGCACCGATCAGCGCAACGAAACCACAGCGCTTGCCGTCATCGGTCGGCGGCGGCGTGCTCGCGCTCCTGTTGTCGTCTTCAGGCTCGGTCAAACCAAAACTCCTTCGCGGGCGAGAAACGCGGCCGCCGCAGCCTTCTCCGCCTCACGTTTCGAACGGCCGACACCGTCCGCGGGCGCAAGGCCGGGTAATTCCGCGCGCACCTTGAATTCGGGATCGTGGTGCGGACCGGTGCGCTCGACCTCGCTGTAAAGTGGCGTCGGCAGGCCGCGCGCCTGAGCCCATTCCTGCAGCGCGGTCTTGGGATCGCGGCGCGGGCCGCCGTGTACGTGCATGCGCTCGCCCCAGAAACGGGCGATGAAATCCGTCGCCGCCGGCAAGCCGCCATCGAGAAAAATCGCGCCGATCAGCGCCTCGCAGACATCGGCCAAAATCGCGATCCGCAACCGGGCGCCAGCGCTTGCTTCCGATGTGCCAAGGCGGATCGCCGCGCCGAGATCGATCATCCGCGCCACGTCGGCGCAGGTCTCTTTGCGCACGAGGTCGGCCAGACGTCGCGACAGTTCTCCTTCAGCCGCCTTGGGAAAGGTCCGGTACAGCGCATCCGAGATGACCAACCCGAGGACGCGATCGCCGAGAAATTCAAGCCGTTGATAGTTTTCGCCCTTGCTGCCTTCGCTTGCAGTCGCCTTGCCGCGCTTGACCGAGTGCGCGGAGACGTGGGTCAGCGCGCAATCGATCAACTTCGGATTGGCGAAGCGATAGCCGATGCGCTCTTCGAGGATCGAGACATTGCGGCGGCGGCGCTTGATGGGCGTCAACCCCTGCGCTGCCGCGTCGCTGTCGTCATGCGTTGAAACTGCAGTCGCGTCGTCCGCAGGGACATCGCCCAACGCCGCCGGGTCCGCGTCCAAAACCTTGCGCTCTGCGACCTTGCGGCGCGTCATCGCACCAGTGTGAACAGGCGGTTCCATCGCACGTCCCATGGCCAGCGCCAGATCTGCCAGGCGGGCGCGCCGTCCGCGACGGAGAAGAAGATAAGCTGTGCACGGCCGATGATGTTCTCGAACGGCACGTAGCCCACATGCGAAAGGAAGCGGCTGTCGGTCGAATTGTCGCGGTTGTCGCCCATCATGAAGTAATGGTCCGCGGGCACCGTATAGACCGGCGTGTTGTCGGCAAAGCTGTTCTCGACAAGATCGAGCGTCGTATAGCTCACGCCGTTCGGCAGCGTCTCACGCCATTGCTTCACATGCACATTGCCTTCATCGTCATCGACGAAATCCTTGACGCGTTCGCGCTTGACCGCCGTCCCGTTGATGTACAGCAGGCCGTTGATCATCTGGATCTTGTCGCCTGGCAGTCCGATCACCCGCTTGATGTAATCGACGCTGTCATCCTTCGGCAGGCGAAACACCACGACGTCGCCGCGATTGGGCTGCGAACCGAAGATACGGCCGTGAAAGAGCGGCGGCGAGAACGGAATGGAATAGTGCGTGTAGCCATAGCTGTATTTTGAGACGAAGAGATAGTCGCCGACGAGTAGCGTGTCCTTCATCGAGCCGGATGGAATGTTGAAGGGCTGGAAAAGAAAAGTCCGGATGATAATGGCGATGACGAGGGCATGGAATATGACCCGGATCGTTTCGGCAAAGCCGCCTTCATTCCGTTTTGTCGTCGACACGCTCATCGGCCCTTGGTCCTAAGCTGAATGGATAATCTTGTAGACCCTGGAACCAGCGCGCGCAATCAAGGCCGCCCGCACGTGATTCCGGGCAAAAGTGCCATGTCCGGGGAGATGCGGCCCGTTAAAGGGGCAACTCAAGGCCAAATTCGGGCGGGCATCGAAATTACGATTTGCCCACCGCCGAAATCACCACCATGGCCTGCGCCAGTGGCCATTCATCGGTAATCGTGAGGTCGATTCGGGCCTCGCATCCCGGCGGGACGATCGACTGAAGCCGTTCCAGGGCGCCACCGGTGAGTTGCATCGTCGGCCGACCGGACGGCATGTTCACGACGCCCATGTCGCGCCAGAAAACGCCGCGCCGGAAGCCGGTGCCGAGCGCCTTGGCGCAAGCCTCCTTGGCGGCAAAACGTTTGGCATAGGTGTCGATGCGGTTGGCGCGGCCCTCGGCTTTGCTCTGCTCGATATCGGTGAAGATGCGACTGATGAACCGGTCGCCGTGACGCGCGATCGTCTTCTCGATGCGCCGGATGTCGATCAGGTCCGAGCCGATCCCCAGGATCACGACGCGCTCCGCTGCGCATCGGACATAACCTTGGCGCGGCCGGCCTGCATGGCCGCGCGCATGCGCGCGATGGTGATCGGCAGACCCTCGAACAGCGCCTCGCCCATCATGAAATGACCGATGTTCAATTCGACGATCTGCGGCAATGCCGCGATGGTTTCAGCCGTCTCGAAGTCGAGGCCGTGTCCGGCGTGGACTTCGAGACCGGCTTCGGACGCTGCGCGCGCCGCATCCACAATGCGCTGCCATTCGATGGCCGCGGCCTCGCCGTGTCCGCGCGTCAGGGCGTCGCACCATGCGCCGGTATGAATCTCGATCACCGGCGCCCGCATGGCGACAGCAGCCTCGATCTGCTGGCGCGCCGGTTCGATGAAAAGCGAAACGCGAATGCCGGCCTCGACCAGCCGCGCGACACACGGAGCAAGCTGCTCGCGCTGGCCGGCAGCATCAAGACCGCCTTCCGTCGTACGCTCCGATCGCTTCTCCGGCACCACGCAGCAGGCATGCGGCCTCGTCGCCACCGCGATGCGCACCATCTCGTCGGTCGCCGCCATTTCGAAATTCAGCGGCTTGGTGATCTCGGCCTTGAGCCGGGCGATATCGTCATCGCGGATGTGACGGCGATCCTCGCGCAGATGCGCCGTGATCCCGTCCGCACCTGCGGCGATGGCGATCTGCGCCGCGCGCACGGGATCGGGATGCGCGCCGCCGCGTGCGTTGCGCAACGTCGCCACGTGATCGACGTTCACACCGAGCCGGATGTCAGTCACAGGAAGGCACTCGCATTCACTCCTCAGCCCGGAAGCATTTCGGCGAGCAGCCGGCCGTAGCCCTTCACCGGCTGACGGATCGACAGGCGCAACTGCATCTCCCAGCATCGCGCCGGCACCGGATGCACGACCGGGACGCCAAGGTCCTGCTCCAGCATGTCGATCACCGGCAGCACGCGCCAGCCGGAGCCGAGCAGATAAATCGCCTCCGCCTTGCGGTGCTTGAGGAAAGCCTTTTTCACATGCGCGTAAACCGACTCCGGCGACAACTGGCCGATCTCTTCGAAATCCTCCACTTGCAGGCCTTCCATGCCGAGCACGTCGAATCCGGCCTGGCGGAAATAGTCGGCGAACAGATCGTTGATCTTGCCTGTGAAGTAGGTGGCGCCGACGATGCGCTTGGCCTTGAGCGCCCGGAGCGCGCGCACATGGTTGGTGCCGGACGTGAACATCGGCACCTTGTATTTCTTTTCCCATTTCTCGAGGATTTCGGCCTCGCCCTTGTAGCCGCGCAGCATGAAAGGCGGCGCGCCTTCGGGATGGATCAGGTCGCAGCCCGCTTCCGCCAGCCGCTCCACCAGCGGCTCGAACGGCTCGACCGCACGCTTGAACTCGTCGGTCGTCCCTTTGCGGATATCGAGAAACAGGGGAATGATGCCGACACCCTCAGGCAGCATGCGGATCAATTCTTCGATCGAGCCCGGACGCATGGTCGGTTTGATGCAACCGACAACGCCGCGCCAACTGGTGAACGCCATAATAGCTCCTTCGATAAGGCCTGGCCTCAGTCGCTCGACATCCGGAATATCGGACCGACCCGCTCCACGATTTGAGGCGAACTGCGATACGTCTCTTCGACGAGTTGTTGAATAGCTTTTCCGCCAACGGGGTCAATGTCGATATTCCGCTTTTTGGCGTCGGCGAGGAAGGCTGGGTCCTTCATCGTCGCCTCGAAGGCGGTCCGCAGAATGCCCAGCGTCTTGTCGGGCACGCCCGGCGGGGTGATGAAGGGTCGGCCATATTCCTGATTGCTCAGGATCAGCCTGAGAGCAGCGCGGTCGTCCGGCGTTTTCGCGTAATCGAATACCCAGGGGACGTTCGGCAGGTCGGGGTGTTTTTCCAGGCCGAACTGAACAATCACGTGCAGCTTTCCGCTTTTCAGGGCGGCGCTCTGGGTCGCCTGCGCGCTCGCCCAGGTGATGCCGATGAGACCGCCGGCCTCCCCGCGCTCGACTGCGAGCATCCCTTGCGCCGTGCCCTTGTAGCCCGACACGACCTTGAAGCGCGTCTTGAGAATGGCGTTGGTGAGCAGCGGATAGGAATTGGTCGCGCCGCCGGTGCCGGCGACGATCAGTTCCTTGTTGAACACGTCGTCGAAAGACGTCACGCCACTGTCGGAACGGGCAAGCCCGATATGGTTTTCCCGCAGCACGCTGCCGATCCAGCCAAACGTGCGCGGATCGAAGCGGGCGCGTTTGGGATAGAACAAAGGCTGCGTGGTGATGAGCGGGTTGACCGCGCCGATGACGGTGCCGTCCCGCACCGCGACATTGGCGAGATGATTGGTGAGCAGGAGCGAGCCGACGCCCGGCATGTTCTGGATGACGATCACAGGATTGCCGGGAATGTGCTGCCGAATATGTTCGGCAACGAGACGGCCATAGGCATCGTAGCCGCCGCCGACGGCGGAGCCGACGATCAAGTTGATTGTCTTGCCCTTGTAAAAATCCTGCGCCTGCAGCCTGGCGCTCCCGGTGCTTGCGATAAGCGCGGCAAGGACGGCGGTTGCCGCGATGCGTATCGCTCCACGGGAAGGCCGCGAGACCCCTATCCACCATGCAATCCGTCGGTTCGGGGGTGCGCTTTCCTCAACGCTTTTGGTCCGGGTCATGGTCGCCTCCTCTCTTTTTTATAAACCAGCGTTTCTTCAAGGAATCAGCACCTTCCCGCCATTCATGGCAACCCCCTGCCCGGTCATGAATGCGGCATCCGAACTTGCAAGGTAAGCCGCAAGGCCGGCCATGTCTTCCGGATAGCCGGGACGGCCGAGCGGAATGGATTGTTTGCTGCGGGCGACAAGCTCTTCCGGCGTCGTGTCCTCCAGCGGCATCGCCGTCATGGACACGCCGGGAATGATCGCATTGACGCGGATATTGTGCTTCGCCCATTCGAGCGCGAGCGACTTGGTCAGCGACAGCAGCGCGGCTTTCGATGCCGCATAGTTCGATCCGTTCCTGGCGCCTTCGATGGCGCGGCCCGAACAGATATTGATCACGACACCGCGGCCTTGCGCAGTCATGTCGGGCCCAAATGCTTTCAAGATCAGGAACGGCGCGGTGATGTTGACCCGCAGCGTCCGCTCCCAGTCTTCCGGTGGGAGTGTCAGGACCGATCCGCGCGGGAAAATACTCGCGTTGTTGACGATGCAATACGGCGTGCCGAATGCGCTGCGGGTTGCCACGCTCGCGTTGTCGATTTGCGACCGCTCGCCGAGATCGACGGGAATGAATATCGCCTCACCGCCCGCATCGCGCACCTGGCGCACGGTCTCCTCGCCGCTCTCCGCGTTCCGCTCCCAGGCAGCGATGCGGGCGCCACCACGCGCGAAGCGCAGACAAAAGGCGCGGCCAAAGCCGCCGCCCGCGCCCGTGACAACCACGGCGTCTCCGCGCCGGATGCCATCCCGCTGGATGCCGTCAGTCTCCATGACGCGTCTCCCCGTTTGCGCCGTGGAGCTTCTTTCGGCCACGATCGCTTCAGTCGTTCACGCGCGAGACTTTGGCAATGAACTTCTTGGCGCGCAACTGCGCAATGATCGCCGTGAGGTGCGCAAGATCATAAACACCGAGATCGATCACCAGTTCTGTGAAGTCGGGCGATCGCCGGCGCATGTTGAGATTTTCGATATTGCCATCGTGCTCGGCGATGATTTGCGCAATCTGCGCAAGATTGCCGGGCTCGTTCATTGAATCGATGGTCAGTCGCGCCGGGAAACGCTGCGGTTCGGTCGTATCCATATCCCAGCGCACATCAAGCCAGCGCTCGGGATGATCCTCGAATTCGCTCAGATCGGGTGACTGGATGGGATAGATCGTAATGCCCTCGTTCGGCGTAAGGATGCCCACGATCCGGTCGCCCGGCACGGCGCCGCCGTTCGGCGCGAAGCGCACCGGCAGTTCGGTGTTGATGCCGCGGATGGGTATGGCGATGGCCTTGTCGCTGTCGGGCACCTTGAACTTCAACGACTTGCCCCGCTTGAGATTGAACCACCCGGTCTCGCTCTTGAGAAAACCCGGTTTCACCAGACGCTGTTCGTCCTTGTAATCCGGATACATCGCACGCGCGACGTCCGACGCCTTGAGTTCACCGCGTCCGACGCAAGCCATCACATCCTCGATGGAGGACCGCGCAAGGCGCGGCAAAGCGCCCGCGAGCTTCTCGTCGGAATATTCGCGCTTGGCCCGAAAGAACAGCCGCTCGACGATGCGGCGTCCGAGGCCGGCGTATTGATTGCGCACGGCGACGCGGGTCGCGCGACGGATCGCGGCGCGCGCCTTGCCGGTGACGACAAGACCTTCCCATGCAGACGGCGGCGCCAATTGCGCTTTCGACGTCATGATCTCGACTTCGTCGCCGGTGTGAAGCTCCGAACTCAGCGGTGCGATCTTGCCGTTGATCTTGCATCCCACCGCCGTGTTGCCGACATCGGTGTGCACCGCATAGGCGAAGTCGATCGGGGTCGCCCGGTGCACCAGCGCGATCAGCTTGCCGTTCGGCGTGAAGCAGAAAACCTGGTCGTGAAACAACTCAAGCTTGGTGTGCTCGAGGAACTCTTCCGGATTGGACCCTTCCGACAGCATCTCGATCGTGCGCCGCAGCCACGCATAGGCGCTCGACTCGCGCGACAACATCTCCGTCGGAGAACCGACGTCGTCCTTGTAGAGCGCGTGCGCGGCGATGCCGTATTCGGCGATGTCATCCATACCTTCGGTGCGGATTTGCAGTTCGACGCGCTGCCTTCCGGGCCCAATCACCGTCGTGTGCAGCGAGGCATAGTCATTCTGCTTCGGCGTCGATACGTAGTCCTTGAACCGGCCCGGCACCACCGGCCACGTCATATGAACGACGCCGAGAGCTTGGTAGCAGTCCTCCGGCGTTGCAACGACGACGCGGAATCCGAAAATATCCGAAAGCTGCTCAAACCCGACGGACTTGCGCTCCATCTTGCGCCAGATCGAGTACGGCCGTTTGCGCCGCCCATGCACATGCGCTTCGATGCCGCGTGCCGCGAGTTTTGCGACAAGCTGGCGTTCGATCTCGCCGATCAGATCCTTGTTGCGTTCGGCCAGCGCATTGAGCCGCTCGCTCACGACCTTATTGGCTTCCGGGTAAAGCTCCCTGAAGGACAGGTCCTCCAGTTCATCCCGCATTTCCTGCATGCCCATGCGGCCGGCGAGCGGCGCATAGATTTCGAGGGTCTCCTCGGCGACGCGGCGGCGCGCTTCCGCAGGCATGTAACGCAGCGTGCGCATGTTGTGCAGCCGGTCGGCAAGCTTCACGAGCAGCACGCGCACATCGTTGGCGATGGCAAGCAACAGCTTGCGCAGGTTCTCCGCCTGCTTGGCTTCCTTGGTCACGAGGTCGAGGCGCTTGAGCTTGGTCAGGCCTTCGACCAGACGGCCGATATCCTGCCCGAACAGGCTGTCGATCTCGGCCCGCGTCGCCTCGGTGTCCTCGATGGTGTCGTGCAGGAGCCCCGCAGCAACCGAGGCATCGTCGAGCTTGAGATCGGTGAGGATCGCCGCCACTTCGAGCGGATGCGAGAAATAGGGATCACCGGAGGCGCGGACCTGCTCGCCATGGGCCTTCATGGCATAGACATACGCCCGGTTGAGCATGTCCTCGTCGGTGTTCGGATTGTAGCGCCGGACCCGGTCCACCAGTTCATATTGCCGCATCATGCGCGGGGAGCGGCGGCCTTCCGTGGGCGGCTGAGGTGCGATGTCGGGCGCGAGGGCGGGTGCATCAGGGCTCGCCGGCGCCGCGTTCGACGGCAGGAAGCGCTTACCGCCCGGGAGCCGGTTCTTGAGCTTGGCGATCGAACTGCTTGGACGCGCCATGGACGGACAAATCGACCTTACGGGACCGGGTTATGACGACCGGGGTGCATTGACGAAATACGGCCTCCGCCGGCCTCGGCCAGCAGGAGTGGAACATAGTATCATGGTGCCCGGAGACTCGTTCAAAAAAGCGGCAAAAAAGCAAACGGCCCGGAAATCCGGGCCGTTAAATGGTTATCGTCGGTGTCGAAGCGCGATACGCGGGACGCTCAACCCAGCCCTGCATTAGCCGAGCCCTACTCCCTATTCGTCTTCTTCCGGCTGCTCCTCGGGCGGGGTGAGACCTTCCAGCCCGCGCAGCAGCTCTTCCTCGGTCATCCGGTCGGCCGTGACCTCTGTGTCGTCGGCATCGATGCTTGCGCCCGCCGCAGCGCCAACGAGCGGCATCGACTCAGGCTCCGGCTCATCGACTTCGACATATTTCTGCAACGAATGAATCAGATCTTCGCGCAGATCGTCAGTCGCAACGGTGCTTTCGGCGATCTCGCGCAGCGCGACAACCGGGTTCTTGTCGTTATCGCGATCGACGGTGATCTGCGACCCCGATGAAATCATGCGGCCACGGTGACCGGCAAGCAGCACGAGATCGAATCGATTTTCGACCTTGTCGATACAGTCTTCGACAGTGACGCGAGCCATGGGCTTGCCACCTTTCGTGATGGAACATTGTTGTGGAACAGGGCGTTTCCTAACGAGATATAGCGCGAAATGCAAGGTTTTTTTGACGTATGGGGCTTTCCCCCGGCAAGCCTATTCCAGATGATTGCAAGCCGGATTTCAGATTTTTGATTGGCCTGGCCCAATCTTGAGTTCGAAGATAACCCCTATGCGACGACCATGCAGGCCGGAAACTTTCCGCCGGGGTTGACGTATTTTTTCAACGCCTCCGATGTTCACCGGCCAGATGGCCTCACGCACCAGGGATTCAGGTCATACGATCAAAATTGCGCTTTGACATTGCGGTTCAAGATTGAGCCTCGAAAGACGATCCGCGGGGGCGCGCGGATCTCGCATTTGTCGGCAGACTTTTCATGTCGGCAGACAAATTGAAACGAGAAAGAGATATAGTGATGCCCAGGACACAAGATACTATTGCTCTATTCATAGACGGCGCGAACCTTTACGCGACAACCAAGACCTTAGGCTTCGACATCGATTACAAGCGTCTCTTGCGCGAATTTCATTCGCGCGGTCGCCTGCTCCGGGCCTTCTATTACACCGCTGTGATCGAAGATCAGGAATACTCCTCGATCCGGCCGTTGATCGACTGGCTCGACTACAACGGCTACAGCGTCGTCACCAAAGCCACCAAGGAGTTCGTCGACCAGACCGGACGCCGCAAGGTGAAGGGCAACATGGACATCGAACTCGCCGTCGACGCCATGGAATTGGCTGGCATGATCGACGAGATGGTGCTGTTTTCCGGCGACGGCGATTTCCGTTCGCTGGTCAAGGCCGTGCAACGGCGCGGCGTACGTGTCACCGTCGTATCGACGATTTCCACCCAACCGCCCATGGTAGCCGACGAATTGCGCCGACAGGCGGATCAATTCATCGACATTGTCGAACTGCAGAGTAAGATCGGCCGCGATCCGGACAGAATGGACCACCGGCCGCCGCGCGAGCCACGGGAATCCCGGCATACGCCGCAATTCCTGCAACGCAGCGTTTTACCTGAACGTGCCGTACCCAACGGCGATGATTTCGAGGACTAGATTTTCCTAAATGAGCCGGCCGCCCCGCGCAGATTTCGAACCATCGCGGGACTGCCCCCGCTGCCCGCGTCTCGTGGCCTTCCGCGAAGACTGGCGGAAGCGCGAACCGGCCTGGTTCAACGCGCCCGTTCCGGCATTCGGCAGTGTCGATGCGCGCCTGCTGATCGTCGGTCTTGCCCCGGGCCTGCACGGCGCCAATCGCACCGGCCGGCCGTTTACCGGCGATTATGCCGGCGAACTCCTCTATCCCACCCTTCTCGCTTACGGGTTTGCGCACGGCGACTATCGCGCCTCTCCTGACGATGGCCTCACGCTGGTCGATTGCCGCATCAGCAATGCAGTGCGGTGCGTGCCGCCACAGAACAAGCCGGTGGGAGCGGAAATCGCGACCTGCCGCGATTTTTTGATCGCCGAGATGCAGGCCATGCCGAACCTCACCGCGATCATCGCGCTTGGCCGGATCGCGCACGAGTCCGTGCTCTCCGCCGTGGGTGTGAAACGCGCCGCCCATGCGTTCGGACATGCAAGCACGCACCGGCTCGACGGCGCGGTGCGGGTGACACTTTTCGACAGCTATCACTGCTCGCGCTACAACACGAACACCGGCCGGCTGACGGAAAAAATGTTTCACATAGTCTTTGCCGCCGTGCGTGCAGCGCTCGATCAGTCAGCACAACCGGCAGCGAAAAGAGCGCCGCGCAGCCGCTAACCGCGCTCGCGCAACAGACGGCCGCGTTCGCGATCCCAGTCACGCTTCTTCTCGGTCTCGCGTTTGTCGTGCAGCTTCTTGCCGCGTGCGACGGCGATTTCGATCTTGGCGCGCCCCCGGGCGTTGAAATACATCTTCAACGGCACAAGCGTCATGCCCTCGCGCTCCGTTGCGATCGCGAGCTTGACGAGTTGGCCCTTGTGCAGCAGCAATTTGCGCGGCCGCTTCGGCTCATGATTGAAGCGGTTGGCTTGCAGATATTCCGGGATATTGGCGTTGATGAGCCACAACTCACCGCCCTTGGCGTCGGCATAGGATTCCGCGATCGTCGCCTTGCCCTGGCGCAGCGATTTGACCTCGGTACCGGTCAGCGCGATGCCGGCCTCAAACACCTCTCCAATTTCATAGTTGAAGCGGGCTTTGCGGTTGTCAGCGACGACCTTGAAATTCGGCGGCTGTTTTTCGGCCATCGTTGCGGGTGTTCCAGCGCGTCTTCCAGAATAAACTGACAGGAAATGCGAACGTGCGCTATTGCGATTGAAATAAAGCCCCGCGCAGCCAGGAGCCACAGCTCCGACCGGCGCAGTTACTGTCATGCCCCATCCGCCCGCGCGGCTCAAGCACGCGAGCGAAGAGACTTAAAACTATCGAATAGATTTGCAGTTCGTCCCGGATGCGACACGCTCGGAGGCGTTTTTCCCGCCTTGACCAATCGATCCAACGTCGCGCCTTACCGGCACTCCCGCCAATGCGTCGGCTGGACCTCGATCGCGCCAAGTGACCTGGAATTGACCCAACTCCCGTCTCTCCGCCGGCACGGAAATGTCAACGTATAGGGACCGAAATTGTCGCTGGCCTGCAACTCGACATCCTTGTCTGTCGGCGCCGTGTCAATCGGCTTCCAGGCGCGATTACTTCGTTTGGTTTGATACAGCACTACACCTCTCCGCCTCTCGCCCCATTTCGGATAACGCGTGACAGGGCAAAGGGTTCCGGGAATCGGACACCCGCGCCGGACGCGCAAGAGGCGCCAGCGGTCAACGACAGACCTTAGATAGGTAGTGAAGAGCTAGTTCACCAGCCCGGCATGCACCATGGCGTCGCGCACGGCCGCCTTGGACTGTTCGGCCATCGGCACCATCGGCAAACGCACACTGTCGGCGCACTTGCCGAGAACGGACAGCGCATATTTTGCAGGCGCCGGATTGGTTTCGACGAACAGCGCCTGATGCAACGGCAACAGCTTGTCCTGCACAGCCATGGCGGCGGCGAAATCGCCGCGCAGACAATGACTCTGGAATTCCGAGCACAACCGCGGTGCGACGTTGGAGGTGACGGAAATGCAGCCATGGCCACCATGCGCCATGAATCCGAGCGCCGTGCCATCTTCGCCAGAGAGCTGCGTGAAGTCGGTCCCCATCGCTGCCCGCTGCAGCGAAACGCGCAGCACGTTCGCGGTCGCATCCTTCACGCCGACAATGTTCTTCAAATCGTAGAGCCGCTTCATCGTCTCGACCGACATGTCGATGACCGAGCGCGCGGGGATGTTGTAGATGATGATCGGAATCCCGATCGCATCATTGACCGCCTTGAAGTGCTGATAGAGTCCTTCCTGGGTCGGCTTGTTGTAATAGGGCGTCACGATCAGCACGGCGTCGGCGCCCGCCTTCTCGGCATGGCGAGACAGTTCGACGGCTTCCATCGTGGCGTTCGATCCCGCGCCGGCAACCACCGGCACGCGGCCCTTGGCCTGGTCGACACACCACTCGACGACGCGCTTGTGCTCGTCGTGCGACAGCGTCGGGCTTTCGCCGGTCGTCCCGACGGGAACGAGACCATGCGTTCCTTCGGCGATCTGCCAATCCACGAGCCCGCGAAATGCGTCCTCGTCGACGCCGCCATTCTTGAAGGGCGTGACCAGGGCCGTGAACGAACCTCTGAGGCGCGTGCCCGCGGCGTCGGTCTGGGAGGCGGTCTTCGTGGCAGTCATAACAAAGTTCCTCAATCCGGCCGGTGCGAGCGGCCACACGCTGCGTGCGTCGATGGACAGGCTTGGCCGCGCGACCTGAATGCCAAGCCCGCGATAGGCTCGATTTTATGCCTGAATTCAGCCCATAGCGTCGTTTTACTGGGTTGATCACCGGCGCGAAAGGCCCTGTGACGCGGTGGCCCTTCATTTCTCGCCTAGAATCTGGCACCTTTAGGGTTTCGCTAACCAAATTCGGTCGACAACAGCAGATAGCACGACCGGAGGCGACAAGCCCCCCGCAGGTTTCAACACGGGACAGGCATGACCGAGCGATTCGCGGCCCTTCTATCGACGACCCTCTTGTCGACGGTTCTGCTGGCTGGCGGGCTCGGGCTTTCACCCGTGGCCGCCAAGGACGATCCGGTGGCCAAATCGCACGGGAAGGCTCATCCGGCGAAGGCCGCCGCCAAGAAATCCAGCCCGAAAGCCTCTCCGCAAAAAGAGACTAGCAAGCGCGTCAAGCCGGAGAACAAGTCGGCCAAGCCGTCCGTCAAGGCGTCCGTTACCCTGCCGGCGCACAAGACCGGGCAGCCGACGCACGCTGCGGCGCATTCCGCGACCAAGCCGCAACCAAAACCCGCCGCGGCAGTCAGAGCGACCGAAAACACGGCCACCATCCCGCTGCCGCGCAGCCGCGCCTCAGCAACCGGCTCCAGACCAGCGACGGCCGCCGTGCGGTCAAGTTTCAGCGGAAGCGCCGTCCAACTCCCGCAGGTCAAGCCGCAGTTCGCAGCAGCTCCCCTTCCCTTGCGCACCGCCCCATCGGCGGCCGGAACATCGACCGCCCCACCGCTGGCGCTCGCCCAATCGGCGACGACGTCCGACAGCGATCTGGGGACTATCAAGGAAGCGATTGCGCTCGTGCGGCGCGGTCGCGATGGCGAGGCTACAGCGCTCGAGAGCGGCGTGCGCGATCCGGTCGCCGCCAAGCTGATCGAATGGATCATCCTGCGCTCGGATTCCAACAATGGAATGAGCTTCGACCGTTACATTTCCTTCGTTCGTGCCAATCCGTCATGGCCCAGCGTCACCACCCTGCGGCGCCGCGCCGAGGCGTCGCTCTGGGACGACCGTCGTGATGCGGCGACGATCCGCCGCTTCTTCGGATCGAACGAGCCAAGCCTGGCAAAAGGTCATCTGGCGCTGGCGAAAGCCTTGCTGCAATCCGGCGACCAGGCCGGCGCACAACGCCAGGTGCGCGAGGCCTGGATCAGTGACGATTTCTCCGAAGCACTCGAGAACACCACGCTCCAGACGTTCGGCAGCCTGCTCACCCGTGCCGATCATCGCGCGCGGATGCATGCCCGCTTCTATGCGAACGACACCGCGGACGCGATGCGCGCGGCACACCGGCTCGGCGGCCCGGACCTTGCCGTTGCGCAAGCCCGGCTGGCCGTTTTGAAGAACGCGTCCAACGCCAAGGCGTTGCTCGATGCGGTGCCGGCGGATGCGCGGCATGACCCGGGCTACATCTTCTCGCTCTGCCAATGGCTGCGCCGGCACGATCACGTCGCCGAGGCGGCGCGGCTGATGCACACCGTCCCGCATAACGCGGCGCTGCTGATCAACACCGACAAATGGTGGCAGGAGCGACGCTCTTTGGCGCGCGAACTGATCGATGCCGGCGATGCGCGTGCAGCCTATACCGTCGTGCGCGATGCCGCCTTGCCGACACGCGACAACTATGCTGTCGAACGGGAGTTCATGGCCGGGTGGATCGCGCTGCGATTCCTTCGCGATCCGGCGACCGCGCTGACGCATTTCTCACGCATGACCCGCGGCGTCGAGAACCCCATTTCGCTTGCGCGAGCGGGCTATTGGCAAGGCCGCGCAGCCGAAGCCCTCGGCCGCACCAGCGAAGCACGCGCTCATTACAACATGGCGGCCCGCTACTCGACCGCCTATTACGGCCAACTCGCCCGCGCCCGCCTCGGTGAACACATCGTGCTGCATCGGCCGCCGGCGCTGAGCGCCAGCCAGCGCGCGACTCTCAACCGGCTCGAAGTCGTGCGCGCCATCGACATGCTCTATGCTCTGAACGAGCGCGGTTTCGTCGCGATCATGGCCGCCGATCTCGGCGACAAGGCCGACAACGTCTCGGCTCTTTCCGTTATCGCCGAAAAGGCCAAAGCCCATGGCGACGCGCGCGCCATGCTGCTCGCCGGCAAGCTTGCGCTCGCGCGCGGCCTGCCGATGGACGTGCATGCCTTCCCGACCGCGGGTCTGCCGCATTTCCGCGACATCGGACCGCCGATCGACCTGGCCGTCGTCTATGCCATCGCGCGCCAGGAAAGCGGCTTCAATCCGAACACGGTCTCGCGCGCCAAGGCGATGGGTTACATGCAGGTGACGCCCGCCGCCGGACGCTATGTCGCGAAGAAATTCGGCGCATCGTTCGACGAAAAGCGACTGCTCAGCGATCCGACCTACAACATGCAGATGGGCGCGGCCGAACTCGGCGATCTCCTTCGCGACTATCACGGCTCCTATATCCTCACCTTCGCAGGCTATAATGCCGGGCGCGGACGGGTGCGGACCTGGATTTCGCGCTATGGCGACCCGCGCGATCCCAAGGTCGATCCGGTCGACTGGGTCGAACTGATCCCGTTCTCCGAAACGCGCAATTATGTGGAACGCGTGATGGAGAACATGCAGGTCTATCGCGCCCTGATGGGTGGCACACAGCATCCGCTCAATGAAGCCGAGTTGCGCGAAGGGTCGCGGGTCAACTAAACAGCGGCCAGCGCAGCATGTTAAGCAGCAAGTTAAAGTGTGCTGCGCCTTTGCTGCCATTCGGTCGCCAAAAGCCCCATTGAGATGAGATCGGTGAAAACGTTGTCGCGGAAGATCGCGTCGCGCTCGCGTCCTTCCTCGACAAAACCGAGCTTGCGATAAAGGCCAAGCGCGTTGGCATTGCCGGCAAGCGTGACCAGCCCGACGCGATGCAGCCCGAGATGGCCGAAGAGATGATCGAGCACATAGCCGAACATCTCGGTGGCAAAACCCTGCCGTCGCATCGCCGGCACGACGTCGGCGCCGACCAGCGCATTGCGGTTGGCAAGATCGATGCGGTCGACCCGGAACACGCCGACGAAGGCATTGTCCTCGCGACGCCGCGCGACATAGCGGCGCGATTGCCGCGACGACGACAACGACAGGTACCACGTCTCCTGTTCGGCCTCGCTGACATGCGAAACGTCTGTAAGTTGCTTGAGCGTCGCATCGTCATTGTGCAGCCGGCGCGCGTCTTCGAGATCGGCGCGTTCGAGCAGCCTGACGATCAGCCGCGCCGATCCGTTGCCGGCGAGCGCGTCCACGGAAGGGCCAGTCACCGTCGTCACCGCGCCCATTCCTTCGTCAATTTCTGCGTCCGATCGGCGATATGCCTGCAATCATCCTCGGTCAGCCACCAGCCGCAAGGCAGCGAGATCTGGCATTTGGCGAAACGCCGGACGCCCGGCAGGTCGGATTTATAAGGCGCAAAAGCGCTGTAATCGTCGTTCGGCAGGTGAACGAGACCGGCGGCGATCCCCTCTCGATTAAGCTCCCTCAAAAGAACGTCGCGCCGCGTTGCCCGGTCATCGGCAATGCGGGCGGTATAGACCCAGTAGCTCGACTTCGCATGATCGGGAATCGTGACCGGACGAATGCTCGCCGAGTCCTCGAAAGCCTTGTGATACACTCTCGCATTCCGGCGATGCGCGCGCAAAATGCTGTCGATGAACGGCATCTGCGACAGACCGATCGCGGCGGCGATGTTGTTCATGTTGTATTTGTAGCCGACTTCGCCTGGCTCGATATCCGCCGACCAGCTTTGCCCCTTCCATTCGCCCTTTTCGTCCTTGTGCGCATCGCGATCGTATCCGAACCATTTCAGCTTGGACGCGAGATGATGATCGTCGGCATCGCGGCAGACGATCGCGCCGCCGTCGCCGCAAGAGAGATGCTTGATCGCCTGAAACGAGTAGCAGGTAAAATCGGCGAATTCGGACAGCGGCCGGCCGCGCCATATCGCGCCATAGGCGTGCGCGGCATCGTGGATGAGTTTGACGCCGCGTTCCGCGGCGATCGCATCGAGCGCATCGAGATCGCATGGCGTGCCGGCCCAGGCCACCGCCATGATCGCCCGGGTCGCAGGTGTGATCTTGCGCGCGACGTCTTCCGGATCGATCAATCCGGAATGAGGATCGATGTCCGCCCAGACGATACGGCCGCCGAGATTCTCGATCGGCGTATTCGTGGCGATGCAGGTCATCGGCGTGGTGATGACTTCAGTGCCCGGTCCCACGCCCGCGATCTTCAGCGCCAACGTGAGCGCGCTGGTGCAGGCATTCGTCAGAACAAGTCCATCGACACCAAGGTTTCTGGAGACCGCGCGCTGGAACGCAGTCACCTGCTCGCCTTCATTGACGAATCCGGAGTCAAACACCTCGCGCAGGCCGTCGAGCGCACCGTCGGTGTCCATATGCACCTTGAACATCGGATATTTTTTATCCATCGCCCGGCCCCCCGACCGCAAACGCCTGCGCCGGCAGCCCCTGCTGCCAGCGATCGACCATGGTCGTGAAAGCCGACTCGAGCCGACGCGCAAACCCATCCACATCGAAAAGCGCGCCGCCGCGCGCGTGTGCTGCGACGCTGTCGCGTACCGAGGACAGGAACGCCGGGTCCGTAGCCAGCTTCTGCGCCATCTCCGCGTAGGCTTGCGGTGTTGCCGCGATCAAGTCCGGCGTGCCGAGCGCCGTCAGGAGACTGGCGCAGACCCGCCCCACATAAGTTTCGGCAGGCCATGTCAGCACAGGCAGCCCCACCGAAAGCGCATCCACGGCGGTGACGCCGGCATTGACCGGCCATGTATCGAGGAACAGGTCCGCGCGCGCCATACGCGCAAGATGCGCTGCACGCTCCTGACGCGGCGCGAAGACGAGCCGTTGCGGAGCGACGCCATGCGCTTCTGCTTCGCGGCGCAATGCGTCACGCGCCATATCGTTTGAATGCAGCAGCCAAAGCACACTGCCGTCGCAGGCCTTCAACAGCCCCATCCAGATGCCGAATACATCGGCACGAATTTTATAGTTGTCGTTAAAGCAGCAGAAGACAAAACCATCCGCCGGCAGACCACAGGCCTCGCGCGTGGGTGTGGCGGGAAGATCGACGGCGCCATTCTCCGCGACCATGAAGCTCGGCGGCAGCGTCACCACATGCTCGGTATAGAACCGCGCCTCGGCCGCAGGCAGCACGATCGCATCGGCGATCACATAGTCGATGAAGTTGACGCCCATCGTCGACGGATAGCCGAGATAGCTCGCCTGGATCGGCGCCGGCCGATGCGCGAGAATGCCGGGACGAGAGTTGTCGGAGTAATTGTTGAGATCGACGGCGATTTCGACCTCGAGGCTGCGCAAGAGCTGCGCCACCTCCCCGTCGCTCTTGCCGCGCACATCGTGGAACGAATCGAATGCCTTCTCCATGCGCGCCCGCAGCGGGCTGCCGTCGTCCGCGCCGTAGGAAACGCCGATGATCTCGAAGCGTGCTCTGTCGTGTCGCTCGATCAGCGGTGCGAGCAGCATCGCAATCGGATGCACGCGGAAATCAGAGGATAAGTAAGCGACACGGATCTTGTCGCGGCGCCAGACCTGCCCGCTCCACAGGGGGCGCGTCTTCGCAAGTTCGAGCCGGGCGAAATTACGCGCGCAGGCGAGTTGCTCTTCCGGCGTAGCGCCATAGACGACGAACGTAAACGGATCGACCCGCCGACCGACCGCAACCTGCTCGCTCAGGCGCGGCTTCAACGCCGCCGCACGCGCCCAGTCGCAAACGGCAAGGCTGTCGATCGCCAGCGCGTTGAGCGCTTGAGCATGATTGGGATCGCGTGCGATGACCGCCTCGAAATCGGCTATCGACTCCCGGTAACGCCCGATCCGCGACAGCGTCTTGGCGCGATTGTACAACGCATCCGTGTTCGCCGGCGCAAGCGCCAGAACACGATCGAAACAGGCCAGCGACTCATCGAAACGGAGAAAACCCTTGAGAAGAATGCCGCTGTTGCCGAGACACAGAATGTTGTCCGGCTGCATGGCGAGGACGCGTTCATACATGGCAAGCGCTTCGACCCGGCGCTCCAGCTTGATCAGAACGTTGCCGCGATTGATCAGTGTCTCGACATGCTGTGGAAGCCGCGCAAGAATGCGGTCGTAATCCGCCAGCGCCTCGTTGAAATAGTTATGCGCCGCCAGAATCGTGCCGCGTGCGTAGAGCGCCCGCGCATTGTCGGGGTCCTTGGCGAGGACACTGTTGAATCCCTGAAGCGCTGCCTGCCCACGTCCGAGACTGGCCAGCGCGGATGCCCGATTGAATTGCGCCTGCGCATCACCCGGCCGGCCCGCCAGAATGCGTTCGGATATCGCGAGTGATTCCTCGTTGCGACCGAGATCGAGTTTGACCGCGGCCAGATTGCCGAGCAGGTCGACATCGCCCGGGCGCAAACCGGCCGCGCGCGTGAGCAGACCGTGCGCATCGTTCGCGTCGCCGGCTTGCAGACGCAGGACGCCGAGATAATGCAACGCCTCGAAATGATCCGGCGTTTCCGCCAGTACGCCGCGATAAGCGCGCTCGGCGTCGGCAAGGTGCCCTTGCTGATGCTGCGCGAAGGCGTGCTGCAACAGGTCTGTCATGCGCTCACTCACTCCAACTTTTGGACCAAAGCCATGGGGCGAAACGGCCTTTCGTCCATGCGCAACAGCCTAGATCGTAGGAAGGGGTTGCGCTAGACCACGGCCGCGGCGGCCACAAAGAACACGCCACACGGCGCGAGAAACAGACGAACAGCACAGGCTCGAAACGATGACTGCGCCGGGATATGCCGACCGCTATGTCTCCGCGCCGGACGGGCTTCGGCTCCATGCGCGAGACTATGGCGCCGGCGCGATCGCGGCGCTCCCCCTCGTCTGCCTGCCGGGCCTCGCCCGCACCGCGGCGGATTTCGATGTTCTGGCCCGTGCCCTTGCACAAGCAGAGACGCCGCGCCGCGTGGTCGCCATCGATTATCGTGGGCGCGGCCTGTCGGCCTATGACGACGATCCGGATCACTATCACCTTGCGGTCGAATTGACCGACCTGCTTGCGGTCCTGACCGCGCTCGGCGTCGCGCGCGCCATCTTCCTCGGAACGTCGCGCGGCGGCCTTTTGACAATGCTGCTTGCGCCCCATCGCCCCGGCATGATCGCAGGCGCGATCCTCAACGACATCGGGCCGGTGGTCGCGCCGCAAGGTCTTGTGCGCATCAAGACATATATCGGCAAGTTGCCCGAGCCATCCTCGATGGCCGATGCCGCAGACGTGCTGAAGCGGCTCTTCAGCGGCCAGTTTCCGAAGCTGACGGCCGAGGATTGGATGCGCTTCGCCGAACGCACCTTCCAGGAAAGGGACGGCCGAATCGTCCCAACCTATGATCCCCGTCTCGCCAGAACGCTCGAGTCAATCGATCCGGAGCAGCCGATTCCGTCGCTCTGGAAGGAATTCGACGCCCTCGCCTCCGTTCCCCTGATGATCATCCGCGGCGCATTGAGCGACATCCTGCTTCCGGCGACCGTAGCGCTTATGCGCGAACGGCGACCGCTCGAACTGTTCGAAGTGCCCGACCAAGGGCACGCGCCGCTGCTGATGGAGCCGGACGTCATCGCCCGCATCGCCAGTTTCGCGGCGCAGTGTGACTGCGGCGCACGCTCTTAGCCTCGCGGTAAAACCATCGTGGCGCATGGCAGCAGCGCGCCCGTCCAAGTGGGTCGTCAGAAAAGAAAAGCCCCGGCAGTTTCCTGCCGGGGCTTCTGGATCGAGAAAGCGAAGCAAGCTCCGCTTGAGAAGGCTTACTCGCCGCCGGCAACCAGGTTCTTCTGGATGCGCAGCGTGCCAGAGACCTGTCCCTGATCGCTGACCGTATAGATGCCAGCCGGACGGGCACCGTTTGCCGCGAGCGACGCCGTGCCTTTAAACGCCGTATTCACGCCGGTATAGAAAACATCAAGACCGATGTTCAGGTTCGGAACCGGGCTCCAGTTGGTGCGCGATCCGACCTGCCAGATCGAGAAGTCTGGATTGCAGTTGGTCGAGTTGTTGAAGGCCCGGTTTGCAGCCGCGCCGCCGAGTCCACAGAACCAGCCGCTGTTCTTGACGACGTCGTTATACTCGACGCTGCCCATCGTGTAGTACAGCGAGGTCCGCAGGTTCGGCAGCCAGTAATGCTCGATCGCGGTGTTGAAGTTCCACGACGTGGTGAGCTGGACCTGACCGCCGCTGATGTAAGCACCGTCAGTGAAGTAACCGAAGGCAACCTGGTTACCCGATCCAAAGAGACCGGCGTTAACGAAGTTGTTGCCTGCGGAGTACTTGCTGGCGCCTTCGCCATAGGCGAAGTCGATGCCGAAGCGATCGCGCGGATTACCGAGCCAAGGCAGCTTGATCTCGGCGCCGACTTCAGCCGCCCAGCCGAGACGTTCGTCCGGATGACCGGTGGTCGTGGTCGTGCCGTAGTAGCCGCCCGACGCGTTGTGAGCGACGACCGACGCACCGACATAGCCCCAGGCCTGCTGGAACAGGATGTTCAAGCCAAAGTCGGGATACTGTTCCGTGCCGGCGGAGCCATCCGCCAGAGCGGCGCCGATGCCACTAGCACCAGCAGCGCTGAAGTTGACCGTGGTGCCTTCGCGCTGCTCTTCGATCCACGCCGTGGCCGAGAGACCACCACCGAGCTCCAACGTATAGGAGAGCTGGTTGGTGCCACCGGCGCTGTTGTCGCTCGAGAGGATGTTCTGGGCGGCACGGCAGGAGTCGTTACAAGACCAGATCGAGAATGGCGACTTCGAACGGCCGAACGTGAAGCCAGCGAACTGGATCAACGCGCGGTTGAAGTAAGCCGAAGGCGACGAGGAACCCTGCTGGTTCTCGTTCGAGAAACCGATCTGCAGCAAAGTGCGGACCGTGCCGTAAGCCGTCTGCGAACGGCCATCGATCGCGATCGCCGCACGATGCCGCGTGGCATACGGGCTGGTATCCGTGAACGTGTTCCGCCCGGGAGCGCCGTTGATCGATGGCGCACCGCCGCCGACGTTGTTGTAATAGTAGTCCGCGCGGACGTATCCGCCGATCTGGACGCATGTGTCGGTGCCGGGGATGTAGTAGAACCCAACGCCATAGAGTGAGCAGATCTTCACGTATTGGGCCGCAACCTTGGCCTTGACGGGAAGATCGGCTGCCTGCGCCCCAGAAACCGCAACAAGCCCTGCTGCCGTACCGAGGAGAAGACCTTTGATCTTCATGTGGTAACCTCCGAAGTTGAAAAACCAAGGGAGGGTTCCGTCTCCGCCGGTGCGACGCACCCCCGGTAGGTTCCCTTCACTCCCCCAACGACCACCGGTTTCTTTGCTCTCAGACCCGCCACTGGCCTGCCCCTCGAGCGCGTGAACCGACGAAGCGACAAAGTGAAACTCGTCGCATGCGACAGATTAGCGCAGCGTCGGATCGACGCAAACGAGACTTGCGGTTCTGGGGGATCAACCAGCGTCTTTTCGCCGCACTGTTGCCCAAAAGGCACTCATCTGCGGGCTGCCGACAATCCGAAAGGGTAAAGACACAGCCTTCGCTCTGAGCATTTTTTTCTTTTTAATTGAACGACTTAAGGTTCCGAGGCACGGCCATGCGCCGAACAATCTCCAACGCGCCAGACATTGACCGCCACATTTCGGCGATACTCTCATTTGGGCGGTTATGACCGTTCCGCCCGCGAATCTTCCCATTCTCGCGCACTGAATCGGGCGTTCAACCCTTCCGCTGGCGCGCGAACTCCTCCCCAAACAGCAAAAAGCCCCGGCAGTTTCCTGCCGAGGCCTCTTGATCGAGAAAGCGAAGCAACCCGAAGGCTTAGTCGCCGCCGGCAACCAGGTTCTTCTGGATGCGCAGGGTCGTCGAGACACTGCCCTGGTCGCTGACGTTGTAGAGGCCAGCCGGGCGAGCACCACGAGCCGGAAGCGAGGCGAGACCCTTGAAGCCGGTCTGGATGCCTGTGTAGAAGACATCGAGGCCGATGTTCAGGTTCGGGACCGGGCTCCAGTTGGTGCGCGAGCCGACCTGGAAGAACGACCAGTCCGGATCACAGTTTGCTGCATCCACTCCGTTGATGCTGCCACCAGCACGGCAGAACAAGCGAGCTGACTTGACGACATCGTTGTACTCGATGCGAGCGTAGACGAAGTACAGCGAAGTCCGCAGGTTATCCTGCCAGTAATGCTCGATGCCGGTGTTGAAGTTCCATGCGGTCGTGAGCTCAACCTGACCACCGGGAACGAAAACGCCGTCGGAGGCAAACCCGATTGCCACCTGATTGCCCGAACCATAGAAGCCCGGGCTGGCGAGATTGTTGCCGCCGGAGTAGCCGAACGCGCCTTCGCCATAAGCGAAGTCGATACCGAAGCGATCCTTCGGATGTCCCAGCCACGGCAGCTTGACTTCGCCGCCGACTTCAGCCGCCCAGCCAAGCCGCTCGTCCGGATGACCAGTCGTGGTGGTGGTTCCGTAATAGCCGCCGGACGCATTGTGGGCCACAGCCGACGCACCGACATAGCCCCAAGCCTGCTCGAGCAGGATATTCAGGCCGAAGTCCGGATATTGCTCGGTCGGCTTGCTGTCCGTCGGATCAGAGCCGATCGCGAGCACGCCGGCGCTGCCGAGGTTGGCGACAGCAACATTGCGCTGTTCTTCGATCCACGCCGTGGCCGATAGACCGCCACCGAACTCAGCCGTGTAGGACAACTGATTGGTGCCGCCGGCGCTATTCGAGCTCGACGCCTGGTTCTGGGCTGCGCGGCAAGAGTCGTCGCACGACCAGATGGAGAACGGCGATTTCGAACGGCCGAAGGTGAAGCCAGCGAACTGGATCAAGGCGCGGTTGAAGTAGATGGACGGAGAGGACGAACCCTGCTGGTTCTCGTTCGAGAAACCAAACTGCAGCAAGCTGCGGACGGTGCCGTAAGCTGTCTGAGAACGAGCGTCGATCGCGATCGCCGCACGGTGGCGCGTGGCATAATCGCTTGTGTCAGTCAGCGTGTGACGCGCACCAGCGCCGGAATACAGCGGCGTGCCGCCGCCTCTATTGCCCCAGTAATAGTCGGCGCGGACATAGCCACCGAGCTTCACGCATGTGTCGGTGCCGGGGATGTAGTAGAACCCAACGCCATACAGCGAACAGATCTTCACGTACTGGGCCGCAACTTTGGCCTTGACGGGAAGATCGGCTGCCTGCGCCCCAGATACCGCAACGAGCCCCGCTGCTGTTCCGAGGAGAAGACCCTTGATCTTCATTTGTATCCTCCAAGTTGTCAGGAGGCTGACCGCCGGCATCCGACGCATAAAGCCCCCACAGGTGGGCGAGGCCTTAGAGTTCCCCCCTGTCCCCGCATTAAAGGGATAGGATGACAATCGGTCGCACGGACCTTGACAGAATGTCGCAGGCCATTGATTGCCGCACGGTGTGGCGTTTCGACAACAAATTGATCATTCAGAGGTAATTTCGGAGAGGCATTTCTCGCTGCGTTGCGATTTTGAAGGGGATTATCGCCTGTTAAGCCCTCCCCGCTTGTTGCAGCGCAACATATCCGTAGCCTTTGAAGGGACTTGGCCGACGCCGAAGAGCAAGCAGTCGGAATCGAATCACGAAGTCCGAATCAAAAAATCCCGGCGGAGCACCGCGGGGATTTTCCGCGCAGCATGCAGGCATGCCGTCGTTATGTTTGCGCTCCATCGAACGATAATGATGTTCCCGGACCGGCGGGCGGTAGATACCGCAATGCGATATTGCTAGGTTTCGCGCGTTAATAAGGCTGCAAGAAAAGATCTTGCGGCCAACTCATTTCGTGCCACCCGGCCCCCGCCTTCGCGCGCAGCCTCGATATCAAGATTTTATTCATGTCTCCGCTCAATCGCGATTATCCCGCTCGCAACAAATTTCAGTTGGCTGTTGGCCATCATGAAGCCGGGCGCGACGATGCCGCGGAACGGATATGCCGGAAGATTCTCCGGTCACACCCGCGCGATTTCGAGTGCAACTATTTGCTGGCGGTGATCGCCATCGGGCGACAGGATTTTGCTGCTGCCGTCGAACATCTGCGGAGAGCGACGTCGATCAGACCAGACTTTATCGACGGATTTTACAATATGGGCGTCGCATTGAATGTCCTTGATCGGCACGCGGAGGCAGTGGAGGTTTACAAACGCATTCTCTCGCTTGAACCGAAACATCGTGATGCCTTGTACAATCTGGCCTGTGCTCTGTCGAAGCTTGGACAGCATCGTGGGGCTGTCGAAACCTTTGATCGGCTGATTGGACTTCAACCCCAAAGCGCCGAGGCCTTCGATGGCCGTGGCACAGCTTTCTCCGCCTTGAAAGATTACGAAGCAGCACTGCAAAGCCACGAGGCTGCGATAAGCATCGCGCCGGCGTTTGCAGAGGCGCACTATCATCGCGGGGTCGCGCTATTCGAACTTGATCGACTAGAGGAAGCAAAACAAAGTTACGGTAGGGCTGTCGAAATCCGGCATGCATTTCCGGAGGCGTTGAACAGTCAGGGCGTTGTCCTTGATGCTTTTGGGCATGTTGATGAAGCCATCCAATATTATGCCCGCGCTATTCGCGAGAGCCCCGATTTTGCCGAAGCGCACAAGAACAAAGGGCTGGCGTTGCTTTCGATCGGGCATTTTGAGGAGGGATGGAAGGAATATGAATGGCGTCACGAAACCGTAGATGCAGCCGCGCCGCGCGCTTTCGTACAAGAACTTTGGTCTGGCGGTAAAAGCCTCACGGGACGTACGTTGCTCATTCACGCCGAACGCGGCTTGGGAGACACGATCCAGTTTTGCCGTTACGCCAAACTGGCGAAAAACACCGGTGCCAAGGTCATCTTGTCGGTTCAGGACTCGTTGGTTCGACTGCTTCAGACAATTGACCCCGAAATCACCGTCGTGGATTCGCGAACGACTCCGATTGAGGCCGATCTTCACATTCCGATCATGAGCTTGCCGCTCGCGTTCAACACGACGCCTGGCACCATACCCACCGGGATCCCTTATCTCTCCGCCGAATTGGATAAAACGAAAGAATGGCGCCGACAAATTGGATCTCATGGTTTCCGCATCGGAGTTGCCTGGCAAGGAAGCGCTGGAGCTATTGATCGCGGTCGATCATTTCCGGTGAATCTGTTTGGCGACATCGCCCGCCTGCCAGGCGTCCGACTTCTCAGCCTGCAAAAGAATTTCGGAATCGAACAGCTCGCTTCCCCTTCATCAGACTTACCGATTGAGATATTCGGACCGGAATTCGATGCCGGAGAAGATGGCTTTCTGGATACTGCCGCTGTGATGATGGCGGTTGACTTGGTCATAACGTCCGACACTGCTGTCGCGCACCTTGCCGGTGCGCTGGGCCGACCTGTTTGGGTTGTTTTGCAGCATCAGCCGGATTGGCGATGGGGAAGACAGGGAAGCACCAATGCCTGGTACCCATCCATGCGGCTTTTCCGGCAGCCAGCGCGTGGCGACTGGAAAGGTGTCTTTTCGGAGATTGGTGAGGCGCTTTCCGATTTGTTGCGTGGAAATCCGTCAAGCGCCTCCGACACTGCTCGCTCCCCAACCGTGCCGGTCTCGTGGGGCGAACTGATTGACAAGATTACGATCCTGGAAATCAAAAGTGAACGGATTGAAAGAGAGGAAGCCCGGCTCAACATCACGACCGAACTGCGTGCATTGTCGGCGGCTGCGGGGGCCGTGATGGGAGCTTATCCTGAACTTGACGAATTAAAACTCTCCCTTCGCGCCGTCAACGAGCGTCTATGGTCCATCGAGGATGAAATTCGAGAAAAAGAGCGAATGAAAATCTTCGATGAAACGTTCATTGCATTGGCTCGCGCCGTCTACACCTTCAATGACGATCGTGCCCGTCTCAAGCGCCGGATTAATGCTCTCACAGAATCCCAGATTTCGGAAGAAAAGAGCTACGCGCCGTATTGATCGGACAGCCCGGCGCCACAAGCCCAACATCGATGGACGTCTCGACCGGATTTAATTTCGTCGCCGGCACGACATCGACGTGAGAGACGCAAGAAAAAAATCCCGGCGGGAGCACCGCCGGGATTTTCCGCTCAGCATGCAGGCATGCCATCGCGTGTTTACATGGGATCGAACGATCAGAACGTCTTGCGCACGCGGAACGTGGTGCTCACGATGCCCTGGTCGCTGACGTTGTAGATACCGGCCGGCCGAGCGCCGACCGCAACGAGGCTCGCCGTACCGGAAAACGCCGTGTTGACGGCGGTGTAGAACACGTCGAGACCGAGTTCGAGATTCGGCACCGGCTCCCACTGCGTGCGCGAACCGACTTCCCAGGCTGACCAGTCCGGATTGCAGTTCGCTGCCTGGAAGCGCGTGTTGCTTCCGCCAGGGACACCGCCACAGAACCAGAAGCCCGACTTCACTTGATCGTTGTAGCTCACGTTCGACATTGCATAGTACAGCGACGTGTGCAGGTTCGGCAGCCACCAATGCTCGACGGCAGTGTTGATGTTCCACGCCGTCGTCAACTGCACGCCGCCGCCCGGAACATACAGGCCGTCCGGTACATATCCGAATGCAAGCTGATTGCCGGAGCCGAACAGATTCGCG
>DATJHH010000020.1:0-194109 GCA_035494115.1 Xanthobacteraceae bacterium | reverse complement strand
ACTGCCGCCGGTGGCCGCATGCCGGTGATCGCCAACGCCGCCGAACATCGCGATGCCGACGGCGCGCTCCTTTTCACGGCCCTGGTGGTCATCAAGGCGACCGACCGGCGACGTTACGAACGTCAACTGGTGGATTCGAGGTCGGAGCTTCAGAAAGGGCTCGCCAGTGAGCGCGAGACTGCGGAACTGCGGGAGCAATTCATCGCCGTTCTTGGCCATGACCTGCGCAATCCGCTCGCGGCGATCAGCGCAGGGTCCCGGATTCTCCAACGATCAGGCTCGCTGCGAGAAGCGAAGGAACTCCGTGTTCTCGACATGATCAATACCACGGTCACCCGCATGTCGGACCTCATCGATAATATTCTGGATTTCGCGCGCGGACGGCTGGGCGGCGGTATCACTTTGAGCCGCGACATCAGCCGGCCGCTGGAACCGATCCTCGAGCAGGTGGTCGATGAGTTGCGAACGGCATCGCCTGAGCGCGTGATCGAAACCAGCTTTGCGATTACCGAACGCGTCGATTGTGATTGCGCACGAGTCGGACAACTGGTTTCGAATTTGGTCGGCAACGCAATTACGCATGGAGCATCGCACCGACCCATCCGCGTCGGAGCAAAGACGGAAGGTGGCGAATTGGAGATTTGGGTCGCAAATGCCGGTGAGCCGATTCCCGCAAGAGCAATGGAAAAACTTTTCGAGCCGTTTTTCCGCGGCAACATCCGCGATAGCCGTCAGGGCCTGGGACTCGGGCTCCACATCGCCTCACAGATCGCGCGGGCGCACGGCGGAAAAATCGATGTGACATCGAACCCGGATGAAACACGGTTTGTTTTCACCATGCCGCTGCTGGCCCAGGGCCAAAACATCACCCCCGCGCTTGGCTCCTAGCCCGGAATTTTCAGAACGTGCGTCCGGCACCGTGATTGATCGTCGCTTTGTTGCGGCCCCTTATGATGCAGCAGTTATGCCCCGCAAGGATAATGCAGGCGGAGTCAAACGCGACGATGTGGCCTGCCCTCAAGATCATCGCCAGGCGGAAACACGGGCATGAGAGAGTTCGCTGTAAGCTTTTCTTGGTCTTTTACTTGAGTTTAGCGCGTCGATTTGCTCGATGCTTTCGAACATTTTCTTCCAGGTTGTCCGACGTCATCAGAGTCTCTTGAAGCGCCGAAATGAATGTCCTGACGGCCGGACGTTGTGCCTGGTCCCGCCGTTCGATAATTCCGAATTCACGCGCGATGTCTGGTCCGACGATCTTCACCGATCTCAATGATGAGTTGTTCATCATCGACTGTATCATCGCGGGCAGAATCGCTACGCCGAGTCCTGCTTGCGCCAATCCGCATAACGTTGCCCGGTGTCGCGTCTCGTATGCTGGCTTAAGAGTCAGCCCTTCTTCTTCGAAAATCTGGTCGAGCTGGCTTCGAACGTTGGTTCCCTGAGCCAATGTTATGATTGGAAACCGGATCAAGGTCTTCAGACGTACCTCGGGGCGCAGCGCAAGAGCGTGCGTATCAGAGACAATCGCTACGAATGGATCCTTCAATATCGGTGTGAATTGAAGATCATCGTTATGTTCCGGATGCGGACCGATCCCGAAATCCGCTTCGCGACTCAGCACTCTTCGGAGCAGCGAAACGTTGAGTTCGTCAAATACTTGTATCTCGATCTCGGGATGCTTCTTCACGAACGAGGCAATGACCGGCGGAATTGCATAATATGCGATCGACGGGAGGCAGCTCACGACGACACGTCCACGCAACAGCGCTGCCTGATCCCGTATTTCAATCAGACCGCATTCAAGCTCTTCGAGCGCCCGCCGTGCCCTGATCAAGAACCGCTCGCCCTCATCCGTCAAAATCACGCTGCGTGTCGTTCGATGAAAGAGAGGGGTTTGCAGCATCTCCTCCAGATCGCGGATATGAACGCTTAGCGCCGGCTGCGACAGATGGAGTTGCTCGGAAGCCTTCCGGAAACTCTTGTGCTGCGCGACAGAAACAAAGGTGCGCAGTTTGCTCAGCGACAGATACATAACGTAATCCTATCAATCGATCAGATTATGTTCATTGTATTCTTTAAGCTCTCCGCATTCAATGCAGCAACAGCCTGATTAAGCCCCTGCGATCTGGCGCTCGATCAAAACGGCACAAGACCGCAGCGCTGTCGACGCAATGAACTGGGAGATGAACGGTGGTCGGTCACGACGAAAACACGCAAGCGGAGCGGTTCGATGCGCTGGCTCGCACGGCCGCCGACACCCCGATGGGGCAGCTTCTTCGTACCTTTTGGCAACCTGTCGCGTTGTCACCCCGCCTGAAGCCAAAATCAGCCATGGCGATCCGTATTCTCAGCGAGGATTTGACGCTGTACCGCGGTGAAAGCGGCAAAGTGCACCTCGTTGGCAGCCACTGTATTCATCGCCGGACATTGCTGCACACCGGCTGGGTGGAAGGCGATGAAATTCGCTGCATGTATCATGGCTGGAAATACAACGGTGCCGGACAATGTGTGGAGCGGCCGGCGGAAACGGCCCGCATTTCAGACAAGTCGTGCATCGCGGGCTATCCGACATATGAGTATGCCGGTCTCATTTTCGCTTATATGGGATCCGGCGCCCCGCCGGAATTCGACCTGCCAAGAAACGAAGCTTTCGAACGGCCTGACGATCTCAGCTTCGTCCGCATGGAAGTGTGGCCGTGCAACTGGTTCCAGCACGTTGAGAACTCGCTGGACCCGGTTCACGTCAGCTTTGCCCATCAAATGGGCCGTATCGGTGAGTTCGGGCGCGCGATTACCGGCGCAATTCCCGATCTCAGCTACGAAGAGACGAGTGCTGGCATCAAGCAGACTGCGGTGCGGTCGCAAAACAATATTCGCGTCAGCAACTGGACGTTCCCGAGTTGCAATCATGTGCGCGTTCCCGGGCTTCTGGAATCCGATGCGTGGATCGATACCGGCAACTGGATGGTCCCGATCGACGATACGAGGACTGCACGGTTCTCGCTGCGGCGCGTGCCTTCCACGACGCCCGAAGCGGATCAGCGCATCACGCGCTACTTTGCGGAAGCCGAAAGCTACAACGCAGCCGACCATCACGAGGCGCTCATCGACCGGCATGAATATCCGGACGATCCGCTCATCAGATTGACGAGCGCGCAGGACTACGTCGCCTTGATGGGGCAGGGCGTCATCGCCGACAGGACTCATGAGCGACTTGGAAAGTCGGATAAGGGGATCGTGTTTCTCCGCAATCTCTTTCTCCGCGAGATCAGCGCGATCCAGTCCGGTCGTCCGTTGAAGCAATGGTCCCGTTTGGAAGAAGCCGTGGATCTCCCGATTCCGGCTCGTGTGAATGTGGATACGGCTCGACATCCGGCTCTTTAGCGCTGCACGGGACGTAAACGACACCTAAGCGAATGGCGATCCAGGCCATTATCGGCGTGAGTTTATTGGGTAACAGAGGTTGCGAATTCGATGAACGAATTTTCCAAAACCATGACGGCGATCAGGATCAGTGAGCCTGGCGGCCCGGAGGTGCTCCAGTCGTCCGTTCGTCCGGTTCCTCATCCGTCGCATGGCGAGGTGCTTATCAAGGTGAAGGCTGCGGGGCTGAATGGCGCAGATCTATCCCAGCGCCGTGGACGTTACGGAGGCGGAAAAGCGCCTGAGGTTCTGGGACTCGAAGTTGCCGGCACGATCACAAAGGTCGGCAGCGGCGTGACGGAGTGGCGTGAGGGAGATGCGGTTTGCGCGCTGTTGAATAATGGTGGCTATGCCGAATACGCCATCGCGCCGGCAGCCCAGTGCCTTCCCATTCCGCGTGGCATGGACCTGGTGAACGCTGCCGGACTGCCCGAAGCATGCGTTACGGTGTGGCTCAATGTCTTCGAATTGGGCGGATTGAAGCCCGGTGAGCGGCTGCTTGTGCATGGTGGCGCGAGCGGCATCGGCTCAATGGCTATCCAGGTGGCGCGTGCGTTGGGAGCGCAGGTTTACGCGACCGCAGGTTCGCCTGAGAAATGCGCTCGCTGCGTTGAATTGGGCGCTCACCTCGCGATCAATTACAAGACCGAAGACTTCGTCGAAGTGGTCAAGCGCGAAACCTCCGGCGCGGGCGTGGATGTCATTCTCGAAATGGTCGGCGGAGATTATCTGCCGCGCGGTCTCGACGCGCTCGCGTCCGGAGGCCGGCAAGTCATCATCGCGATGAGAAAAGGAAGCAAGGTCGAATTCGACTTCGCTCAGGTCCAGGCCAAGGGCGCAATCCTGACCGGCTCGCGGCTGGGGCCGCGCTCGCCTTGCGAGAAGGCCAGGTTGGTCGCGACCGTTCGGAGAGCGATTTGGCCATTGATCGAAGAGGGGCGCGTCAAGCCGATCATTGATCGCGCGTTTCCCCTTTCCGAAGCTGCGAATGCGCACGCGTATATGGAAACCGGAAAGCACGTCGGAAAAATTCTTCTCGCTTGTGAATGAAGACAAGCGACGGAGATGAAGATGCTCGGAGAAAGAAAATGAAGATCGTGCAGTTCGAGACCGGTGGAGCACCGCGCTTCGGTGTTGTCGATGGTGAAGAGGTCATCGACATTCATCAGTTGAACGAAGCGCTGCCCACCGATTTCGGCGAGTTTCTGCGTTGCATTGATGGCGATATCAAAACAATCACGAAATTGGCAAAACAGGCGACGGCGCGTTCGCGCAGGCCACTGCAAGGATTGCGTTACGCATTGCCTGTGGCGAGGACGAGCAAGATCATCTGCCTTGGATTGAATTATCTGAACCATCTCAAGGAAGGCATGCTTCGCGACACGTCCCCGCAGCATCCAAGTATCTTCATGCGGCTTTTCTCTTCCCTGGTGCCGCATGAGCAGCCTGTCGTTCGCCCCGTCGCCTCCATACAGCTCGATTACGAGGCAGAGCTTGTCGCTGTGGTTGGGCGGAGGGCGAGGGATATGACGTTGAGCAACGCGCTATCGTGCATCGCCGGTTACACATGCGGCAATGAAGGAACGGTCCGCGATTTCCAGCGTCATACGACACAATGGGGGATCGGAAAGAATTTCGATCAAACCGGCAGCATCGGTCCGTGGATCGTGACCGAGGAGGAACTTCCGCGCGGCGGTGCAGGCCTCAAAATCGAGAGTCGCCTTAACGGCCGCACGATGCAGTCCGATACAACGGCGAACATGATGTTCCCGCTTGCCGAGACGATTGTCTATTTGACAAAGGGCATCACCCTGGAACCCGGAGACTTGATTTTCACGGGAACGCCCGGCGGCGTGGGAAGCGCGCAGAAGCCCGCTCCCGTCTGGATGAAGAACGGCGACAATCTCGAGGTGGAGATCGACGGAATCGGCATTCTCCGCAACCCTGTCATCGATGAAGTGCCTGCCAACGCAAGCGCGCCGTTGTCCATGGTTGGGAGCTGAAGGGCGCGTCATAAGCACGTCTCCGAGCCCTGTGGATTTGACCAGTTGAGAGTGCCCCGACTTTGCGATCGCGCCGCGAAGATTCGAAAGCAACGTAATTTCCGAGAAATTGGAGGATATAGTGCTGCAGGCCATGACAGAACGTCTCATTGATGACGTGCGCAATGGCGGCTCTATACCGGCGCAAAGACTCGATGTCGTGCTCAATTCGATATCGCCGATCGCGCGCGACATCAAAGCCTATGAATTCCTGTCGGGAAGTGGAGAGCCTCTGCCTCCACATGAGCCCGGCGCGTATATTGACCTGCATCTCGTTGACGGATTGGTGCGAAGCTATTCGTTGATCCCCTCCAGCGACGTCAGCCCTGGTGCCTATACGATTGCCGTCAAGCGTGACCCGGCTAGCCGTGGCGGCTCTCGATACATTCACGATAAATTCCGGGTTGGAGATCACGTCAGCATCAGCGCGCCTCGCAACAATTTTCGACTTAACGAAAGTGCAGATCATAGCGTTTTCTTTGCCGGCGGAATTGGCATCACGCCGATCTGGAACATGATCAGGCGACTGGAAAGCATAAAGCGCGGCTGGACGCTGTTCTATTCATGCAGGACGCGCGCCGAAATGGCTTTTGCCGAGGAACTGCAAGACAATAACAATGCGCATCTTTACTTTGATGATGAGAATCAGGGTGTGCCTCCTGATATCGGACAGGTTGTCGCGAAGCTACCAAAAGACCGGCATCTTTATTGTTGCGGACCTGCGCCGATGTTGGGCGCATTTGAAGTCGCGACTGAAAGTTGGCCAAACCCCCAGATTCATATCGAACGCTTTGTGGCGAAATACGAGCCGCTGAGAGCGGGGGGATTCACTGTGTATCTGGCGCGCTCCAAGCAAGAGATCTTCGTTGCAGAAGGACAAACGATTCTCGAAACACTGTTGGATGAAGGGGTCGATGTCGATTGTTCTTGCGAAGCCGGGATTTGCGGAACATGCGTTCAGCGCGTGATTTCCGGAATCCCTGAACACAAGGACTCTTTTCTCAGCCCTGAACAGGCCGCAGAAAACGATCTCATTGTTATCTGTTGTTCAGGCAGCAAGTCGGAGCGCCTTGTCCTCGATTTATGAGGCGCGTTTGGTCCGTTGCCCTGCAGGCGGCGGACACCGGTCGATATGCACGTAGGTCTCGTGCGGGCTGGATTAGGGAGAACGAAAATGAATAAGAAAATGAATAATATGAGCTTGGCTGCATCTTCGGTAACACTCGACATCCGCAATTTGCGCAAGGCCTATCTGTCGCGCAGCGGCCGGATTGTCGAAGCGATCGCTGGGATTTCGCTGGCGATTGAACGCGGCGAGCGCGTGGCCATCCTCGGCCCGAGCGGTTGCGGCAAGAGTACGCTGTTGCGCATCCTCGCCGGCCTCGATTCAGAATTCAGCGGAGACATTCTCTGGAGCAATGACAGCACCGACGCTGCGCGCCTGCGTAGCGCTACCGTTTTTCAAGGCGATTCGACGCTGCCGTGGCTGACCGTTGAAGCCAATCTCGGAATCGGTCTTTCCGGTTTGACGCTGTCGCCGGCTGAGTGCGCGGAGCGCATCCGTCAGTATCAGGCGCTGGTCGGGCTTGCCGATTTCGGCGGCGCCTTCCCGCACGAGCTTTCGGGCGGCATGCGTCAGCGCGTGGCGATTGCACGGGCGCTTGCGACCGAGCCGGAACTGCTGCTGATGGACGAACCGCTCGCCGCGGTCGATGCGCAGACGCGGCTCGTGATGCAGAAGGAACTGCACTTCATCTGGGGCGAGGCGCAATCCACCGTCGTTTACATCACTCATGACATTGAGGAAGCACTTAGCCTTGCTGATCGGCTTGTCGTCATGACGGCACGGCCGGGGCGCATCAAGCGCAGCATCGTCTCGCCGTTCACGCGCGACGCCGATCCCTTTACGCGCCGTCGCGATCCGCGCTTCGGCCCGCTGCAACTCGAAATCTGGAACGAGGTCGCACAGGAAGTGGGACACAGCCTCCAGGTCCGCCAGGAGGTCGCCTGATGAGTATCGTGACAGCCGATCAGGTATCAATCGTGGACGAGCCGACACGGGCCTTCATCGCTCGCACCCAGCAGCAGCATGCGCGCCTCAAGATCAAGCAGATCGTGCTCGGCTTCGGATTTCCGATTCTGCTTCTGTTGCTGTGGGAAGCAGCAGCGCGCTTCGGCGTGATCGATCGTCGTTTTTTCCCGGCGCCGAGCACCATCATAGCTTCGATCGGCCCCTTCATTACGGAGGACGAGCAGCGCGCCAATCTGCTCATGAATGTCGCAGCGACGCTACGGCGTCTCGCTCTCGGCTATGGCATCGGCGCGACCGCCGGTGTGTCGCTCGGGTTGATCATGGGGCTGCATACGGCGACGCGGTTTGCCGTCGCACCTTCGATCTATGCCATCTTTCCGCTGCCCAAGATTGCGATCTATCCGCTGACCATCGTTATTTTCGGCCTCGGCGATCCGAGCAGCGTTGCGCTCATTGCGCTTGGCGTCTTCTTCATGACCTGCATCAACACGCTATCGGGCGTGCGCTACATGCAGCCTATCTATCATGACGTCGCCACGGTCTTTCGCGTGCCGGCCCCGAAGCGCTGGTTCCGGATTTTCGTTCCGGCCGCGATGCCGGCGATCATCACCGGGCTGCGGCTCGGGCTGGGGCAGGCCTTGATCCTGGTCGTGTCGTCGGAATTCGTGTCTTCGGATACCGGCATCGGCCGGTTCATCTGGGATGCCTGGCAGACGCTGGACATCCCAAAAATGTTCATCGGCCTTGCCGTGGTGCTGCTCTTTGCGAGCGTTGCGGCAGTCGGCGGAAATTATCTCGAGCGTCACCTCATCCCGTGGAAGCGGTGAGGGCTGGCGTTCGAGGTGGAAAGTATAAGAGACAACAATGAGGAGGATAATTATGCTTCGCGATACACGCCGTCCTGCTTTGTGGGATATGCCTTGCCTTTCACGCCGCACGGCTTGCGCGATGGCGGGGGCGTTCCTGTCGATCTCCGCGCTTGGATTGATCCCAACCAGGACTGAGGCAGCCGAAACTGTGCGCTTCGGCTCCGTCGGCGGTCTTACCGATGCGGGTGTCTATCTCGCAGAGGAAATGGGCTTCTTCAAGGAAGCGGGTCTGACGGTCGAAAGGAAACGGATGGACAGCGCACCGGCGCTGGTCACCGCGCTTGCGACCGATCAACTCGAAGTCATCGGAATCGGTTTGACGCCGGGCCTGTTTATGGCTCCGCAGCAGAAGATCAATCTCAAGGTCGTCGGCGACAAGCAAAGCTCGCGCCCGGGCTATTCCGCGACGCGTCTCGTCATCCGCAAGCCGCTCTGGGCCGGCAGCAAGGAAAAGTCGATCGCGTCACTCAAAGGAAAAAAGATTGCGATTACCTCGCGTGCCTCTTCGTCGTTCTACAACGTGGCGCAGGTTCTGGCAGCAAACGGCGTGACAATTCCCGATGTGACTTTCACGCAGTTACCCTATGCGAGCATGGCGGCGGCGCTCTCAACCGGCGCTGTCGATGCGGCCTATATGATCGAACCGTTCCTTTCCAAGGTTCTGCGTAGCGGCGTTGCAGCGGAGGTTGCCGATATCGGCTATCTCGGCGACGCGAAAGAAAGCCATCTCAGCGTCCCACTGGTTTACAGCGAGAATTTTGCCAAACGGAAAAAGGAAGCCGGCGCTTTCATGCTCGCATATATGAAGGGCGTCCGCGTCTATAACGACGCCTTCGTCAAGGGAATAAACAAGGAGAAGGTCATCGACATCATGGCGAAATACGCAGGTGTCGATCGCAAGGTGGTGGCGGAATCCTATCCCGCCGGTCTCGACCCCGATCAGGATATCAACGTCAAATCCTTGCAGGAGATGCAGAGCTTCTTCGTCGCACAGAAGATGATGCCGAAGCCGACCGACCTCTCAACGCTCGTCGATACCAGTTTTGCGAAAGCGGCTCTCGCCAAACTGGGACCCTATCAATAAGAGCGTTTGGCCGGATCTTGTGAGCCGGCCAATGAGACGGTCCAGCTATTGCGGTCAAACCTCCTCCGCCGTTCACCACTTACTCACACATTCCATTTAGGAAGGCGCCGACAATCGCAAATCAGGTCGTTTTTCATGCAGGTCAGGTCCGATCAGTTCGCCCTCAATGGCGAAAGAGTCATCCATACGCCGACGGGTTCGGTGTTCTGGCTGGCGGGCCAGATTCTCTGTTGCGATCCGGGTGTGGAGATGCGCGGCAGCCACCTGAAAGAAATCAGGGAAGAAGCCTGGCGGATCATCCGCGAGCTGTTCGCCTAGCTCATAGCGAGCTGTTCGCTTGGCTCAATAGATTGAGCAGGGTTGTGAAGCGCCCTGTCGCCCCCGCGATAAAATAAAATCCCGCGTCCCTGTCGGAAGCGCGCAGCGTCGTTTGCGTTTCGCGGTGTGCTGTCTGAATGGCGTGATCCCACTCCCGCCGCCTGTCGCCCGCCGCCCGCTACGCATACAGGGGCCGCGCCGCATCTTTATGCCCTCTTGATGCCTCGCGATGACAATCCGCATCGCTTCTTTATTGGCGGACGCCTATCTGCATGGTCGCTCCAGGACATTTGGAGGGAGCATCCATGTTCGATTTCACCATGCTTGCCACCGCGCTCGGCCTTTTCGTTGTGACGATCGGCTATGCCGTCGCCTGCGATCGCCTCTGAAGGAGGCTTCCATGATGACCGACTATTCGCTCGCGGCGCTCGTGACCGTGGGGTTGCTGATCTACCTCACCTACGTGCTGCTGCGGCCTGAGAGATTCTGATGCGCGCGGTTCCAAATAGCGAAAGCAGCTTTTTGGAAGAGATCACGCCTAAGCCAAGAGCTTCCTTAAGAGACATATCATGACCGCGATCGGCTGGATTCAAATCGCCATCTTCTGCGCGATCCTCGTCGCGCTCACGCCGCTCCTCGGTGGCTACATGACGCGGGTCTTCAATGGCGAGCGCACGTTTCTCTCGCCGGTGTTGCGGCCGGTCGAAACAGGGCTGTATCGCATCGGCGGCGTCGACGCGACCCGCGAGCAGCCTTGGCTCACTTATACGATTGCCATGCTGCTGTTTCATGTGGCCGGCTTCGTCATTCTCTATGCCTTGATGCGTTTGCAGGCGGTGCTGCCGTTCAACCCCGCCGGACAATCGGCCGTCGCGCCGGACCTTGCCTTTAATACGGCGATCAGCTTCATCACCAATACCAACTGGCAGAACTACGGCGGCGAAAGCACGATGTCCTATCTCGTGCAGATGCTGGGCCTGACGCATCAAAACTTCCTGTCGGCGGCGACGGGCATCGTGCTGGCGGTTGCGCTTATCCGCGGCTTCGCGCGTGCGTCAGTCAGGACGGTCGGAAATTTCTGGGTCGATGTCACCCGCTGCACGCTTTATGTGCTGCTGCCGGTCTGCGTGGTCTATGCGCTGTTCCTGGTGTGGCAGGGCATGCCGCAGACGCTCGGCGCTTATATCGACGCAACCACGCTCGAAGGCGCCAGGCAGACCATCGCGGTCGGACCCGTGGCCTCGCAGGTCGCCATCAAGATGCTCGGCACCAATGGCGGCGGCTTCTTCAATGCCAATGCGGCGCATCCGTTCGAGAATCCGACCGCGCTGTCGAACTTCGTGCAGATGCTGTCGATCTTCGTCATCGGCGCGGCGCTCACCAATGTGTTCGGCCGCATGGTCGGCAACCAGCGCCAGGGCTGGGCGATCCTCGCGGCGATGGGTGTGCTGTTCCTCGCCGGCGTCCTCGTCTGCTATTGGGCCGAAGCCAACGGCACCGCCATCCTCGATGCGCTCGGGCTCACCGGCGGCAATATGGAAGGCAAGGAAATCCGTTTCGGCATCGTCGGCTCGGCGTTGTTCGCGGTGGTCACCACTGCGGCCTCCTGCGGCGCCGTCAATGCCATGCACGATTCCTTCACCGCGCTCGGCGGCATGATCCCGCTGATCAACATGGAGCTTGGCGAAATCGTCATCGGCGGCGTCGGCGCCGGCCTTTACGGCATGCTGCTGTTTGTCGTGCTCACGGTCTTCGTGGCCGGGTTGATGGTCGGCCGCACGCCGGAATATGTCGGCAAGAAGATCGAGGTACGCGAAGTGAAGATGGCGATGCTCGCCATTCTGGTCCTGCCGCTGATGATTCTCGGCTGGACGGCGGTTGCTGTCGTCTATCCGCCGGCCGTCGCCTCGATGGCCAATGCCGGACCGCATGGATTCAGTGAGGTGCTCTACGCTTATTCCTCGCAGACCGGCAACAACGGTTCGGCCTTTGCCGGCCTCACCGGCAACACGCTGTTCTACAATCTCACCGGCGGCGTGGCGATGTTCATCGGCCGCTTCTGGATGATCGTCCCGACCATGGCGATTGCCGGCGCGCTGGCGCAGAAGAAAACCGTGGCGGCCACCAGCGGCACGTTCCCAACCACCGGCGGACTCTTTGTCGGCCTGCTGGTCGGAGTCATCCTGATCGTCGGCGGATTGACGTTTTTCCCCGCGCTCGCGCTCGGACCCATCGTGGAGCATCTCGCGATGCTCGGCGGCAGCGTCTTCTGAGCGGATATTTGGAGCCATTCCCATGGATACCTCGAAACTTCGCAAGCGTATGCCGTCGACCGCGATGCTCGACCAGAAGATCGTGATTCCGGCGATCGGAGAGGCCTTTCTCAAGCTCGATCCGCGCACGCTGGTCAGAAACCCCGTCATGTTCGTGCTTGAAGTCGTCACGCTGCTGACGACGGCGCTGCTCGTGCGCGACATCGTCACCGGTGGTCACACCATTCTCTTCGAGCTGCAGATCGTCGTCTGGCTGTGGTTCACGGTGCTTTTTGCCAATTTCGCCGAAGCGGTGGCAGAAGGGCGCGGCAAGGCGCAGGCCGATACGTTGCGCAAGACGCGCTCGGAAACACGCGCCAAGCGCGTCCTGTCGCCGGATAATTTCGATCTCTACGAAGGTGTGACCGCCGAGTCGTTAGAGCCCGGCGATCTCGTCGTCTGCGAGGCCGGCGATGTCATTCCCGGCGACGGCGAGGTGATCGAAGGCATTGCCTCGGTCAACGAAGCGGCGATCACGGGCGAGTCGGCGCCGGTGATCCGCGAATCCGGTGGCGACCGGTCGGCGGTGACCGGCGGCACCACCGTCATTTCCGACCGCATCGTCATCCGCATCACGTCAGGTCCCGGTTCGTCCTTCCTCGACCGCATGATCAAGCTGGTGTAAGGCGCGGAACGCCAAAAAACTCCGAACGAAATCGCACTCACGATTCTGCTCGTCGGCCTGACCATCATCTTCGTTTTCGCCACCGCGACCATTCCGAGCTATGCCGCCTATGCCGGCGGCACTATTTCCGTGGTCGTGCTGGTGGCCTTGTTCGTGACGCTGATCCCGACCACCATCGGCGCGCTGCTGTCGGCCATCGGCATCGCCGGTATGGATCGGCTGGTGCGGTTCAACGTGCTGGCGATGTCCGGTCGCGCGGTCGAGGCGGCAGGCGACGTCGATACGCTGCTGCTCGACAAGACCGGCACTGTCACCTTCGGCAACCGGCTTGCCACCGAAATCATCCCGGTCCCCGGCGTCACCGAGGCGGAAGCGGCGGAGGCAGCGCTGCTCGCCAGCAATGCCGACGAGACCGCGGAAGGGCGCTCGATCATCACGCTGGTGCAGGAGAAGTACAATATCGGCCGCAAAGTCGCGGCGGCGAACGCCAAATTCGTCGAATTCTCCGCTGTGACGCGTCTGTCCGGCGTCGACACCGGCGGCCGCGCGCTGCGCAAGGGTGCGATCGATTCCGTGCTCAAATTCGCGCGCGAGCAGGCCGGCCGCGACGTACCGGAGCCGCCGGCGTTTCGCGCCGCGGTGGACCGGATCGCACGCGCCGGCGGCACCCCGCTTGGACTGGTCGAGGGCAGCCGCATTCTCGGCGTGATCCATCTCAAGGACGTGGTGAAACCCGACGTGAAGGAGCGCTTTGCCGCGCTGCGCCGCATGGGCATCAAGACGGTGATGATCACCGGCGATAATCCCGTCACCGCGGCCTCGATCGCCTCGGAAGCCGGCGTCGACGATTTCATCGCCGAGGCAACGCCCGAGGACAAGCTGCGCTATATCCGCGGGGAGCAGGCGCAAGGTCGGCTGATCGCCATGTGCGGCGACGGCACCAACGATGCGCCGGCGCTGGCGCAGGCCGATGTCGGCGTGGCGATGCAGAGTGGCACGCAGGCGGCGCGCGAGGCCAGCAACATGGTCGATCTCGACTCTGACCCCACCAAGCTGATCGAGGTCGTGGAGATCGGCAAGCAGTTGCTGATGACGCGCGGCGCGCTCACCACGTTTTCCATCGCCAATGACGTCGCCAAGTATTTCGCCATCATCCCCGCGATGTTCGTCGCCTTCTATCCGCAACTCGGCATTCTCAACGTCATGCACCTGTCGACGCCGCAGAGTGCGATTTTGTCGGCGATCATCTTCAACGCCATCATCATCATCGCGCTCATCCCGCTGGCGCTGAAGGGCGTCCGGTACCGGCCGATCGGCGCGGCCGCGCTGCTGCGGCGCAATCTGCTGATCTACGGCCTGGGCGGCCTGGTGCTGCCGTTCATCGGCATCAAGGCCATCGACCTCGCCGTCACCGCCCTGCATCTGGCTTGAGAGGAGAGGGTCATGCTCAAGGAAATCCGCCCGGCGCTGGTCATGCTCGTTGCGCTGACGATCATCACCGGCCTCATCTACCCGCTGGCGATCACCGGTATCGCGGAAGCCGTCTTCCCGTACCAGGCGCAGGGCAGCCTGATCGCGCGCGATGGCAAGGTGGTCGGTTCGGCCCTGATCGGACAGGCGTTCACCGACGCCAAATATTTCCACGGCCGCCCGTCCGCGACCACGGCGCCCGATCCGAAGGATTCCACCAAGACCGTCGCGGCGCCTTACAATGCGGCGAATTCCGGCGGCTCCAATCTGGGGCCGACCAGCAAGGCGCTGGCCGAACGGCTAAAGGCCGACGTCGAGAAGCTCAAAGCCGAAAACCCGTCGGCGGCGGTGCCCGTCGATCTGGTGACGACCTCCGGCAGTGGCCTCGACCCCGATATCTCTCCCGCGGCGGCGCTGTTCCAGGTGCCGCGGGTGGCCAGGGCGCGCGGCCTGCCGGAGCCGCGGGTTCGTGCGCTGGTCGAGAACGCAGCCGAAGGCCGCACTTTCGGCCTGCTCGGCGAGCCCCGTGTCAATGTCCTCAAGCTGAACCTCGCCTTGGACAAAGCGGGCTCGTAGAGCAATTCCCGGACAAGTGCGAAGCGGTTTTCCGTCCGGAATTGCGCAAGAACGGAGCAATTCCAGGAAAAGTGTACAGCGGTTTTCCGTCTGGAATTGCGCAAGAACAGGAAGATCGAGCATTTCCGTGATTCGGAAAAAAGCGGAAATGCTCTAGAATGACGCGATAGAGGAGCGGAATGCCGGGCACGGAAACGCAGAGAGCTTCACCGGATGCCCTGCTGGCCCTGGCGAAAAAGGAGGGGCGCGGGAGCCTGAAGATTTTCTTGGGCGCGGCTCCCGGCGTCGGCAAGACCTACGCCATGCTGACCGCTGCCCGCAGCGAGAAGACCGACGGCCGTGACGTCGTCGCCGGCTTGATCGAGACCCACGGCCGGCACGAGACCGAAAAGCTGGTCGACGGTTTTGAGATTCTGGCGCGCAAGCCGATCGTCTATCGCAACCAGATCATGCG
Source organism: Xanthobacteraceae bacterium (assembly GCA_035494115.1). Classification (GTDB taxonomy): domain Bacteria; phylum Pseudomonadota; class Alphaproteobacteria; order Rhizobiales; family Xanthobacteraceae; genus DATJHH01. The sequence continues at coordinate 178,904 of DATJHH010000020.1, read as the reverse complement.
CGAGTTCGATCTCGACGCGGCGTTGGCGCGCCGCCCCGGTCTGCTGCTCGTGGACGAGTACGCCCACACGAACGTGCCCACCAGCCGCCATCCCAAGCGCTGGCAGGACATCGACGAATTGCTGGCCGCCGGCATCGATGTGTGGACCACGCTCAACATCCAGCATCTCGAAAGCCTCAACGACGTCGTGCAGAAGATCACGAAAGTGCGCGTGCGCGAGACCGTGCCCGACACGGTCTTCGACAAGGCCGATGAGATCGTGCTGGTCGATTTCCCGCCGGACGAACTGCTCAAGCGTCTTGCCGAAGGCAAGGTGTATGTCCAGGACACCGCCGCCCGCGCTGTCGAGAGTTTTTTCAAACCGCAGAACCTGACGGCATTGCGCGAACTCGCGCTGCGGCGGGCGGCCGAACGCATCGACGCCGATCTCGTCTCGCGCATGCAGGCGCAGGCGATCGAGGGGCCATGGGCCGCCGGCGAACGCATCCTCGCCTGCATCGGTCCCGATCCGAATTCGCCGGCCGTGATCCGCACCGCCAAGCGGCTGGCCGACCTGATGGATGCGCCCTGGCTGGCGGTGACCGTGGAGCGGCCGGGCGCCAGCCTCGATGACGCGGCGCGCCAGCGCCTCGACGAGGCGATGAAGCTTGCGGAAAATCTTGGCGCCGAGACGCAGACGCTGACCGGGGCCGACCTGCCGGCGGAGCTGTTGCGCTTTGCGCGCTTCGAGAACGTGACCCAGATCGTCATCGGCCGGTCGCGTGGCGGTTTCTTCTCCGACCTCATGCGGCGGTCGTTGCCCCATGAACTGGTGCGCAGGACACAAGGCATCGCCATCCATCTGATCACGCACGAAGTCGAGCCGGCATCGCGGGTGGGGCGGCCGCGCCGCGCGGCGGGCGTGGCGCAGCGTCCCTTGCCGTTTCTTTACGCCGTGATCGCGGTCGCAGGCGCGCTGGCCTTCGGCAAACTGCTGACGGCCTTCGCGGCCATTCCAAATCTATCGATGGTGTTCCTGATGGCGGTGCTGGTGACCGCCATGAATTTAGGCATCTGGCCCGGCATCTTTGCATCCGTGCTGTCTTTCTTCGTCTATAATTTCTTCTTCATCCCGCCGCTCTACAATTTCACCATCGCCGAGCCTTACGAATTGCTCGCGCTGGTGATTTTCCTGGTCGTGGCCGTGGTCAGTTCCGCGCTGGGCGGGCGCGTGCGCGAGCAGGCGCGCATATCCGCCAGCCGCATGCGGGCGATGCGGCGGCTCTATGAATTCACGCGCCGGCTGTCGGGGCTGGCGACGCTCGACGCCGTCGCCGAGGGGGCGGTGAGCGAAATTCACGCCAGCCTGGGGCGTCCGGTCGTCATGTTGCTGGCGCAAGATGATGATCTCGAACTCGTCGGCGCATGGCCCCCCGACGACGACCTCGACGCCGCCGCGACCATGGCGGCGCGCTGGGCCTATCGCCATGTCGAGCCGGCAGGAGCAGGCACCGGCACGCTGCCGACCATTCCATGGCTTTTCGTGCCGCTGCGGATCGGCAGCAAGACGCTGGGTGTCATCGGCGTTGCCAAGGACATGGATAAGGACAAGGAAAAAGACATGCCGCCGCTCGATTCGGAGGCGCGCAGACTGCTCGACACGCTCGGCGAACAAACCGCTGCGGCACTTGATCGCGCATCCCTGGCGCGCGAGATGGTGAGTGCAAAGACCGCCACCGAGACCGAGCGGGTGCGCAACACCCTGCTGGCGTCGATCTCGCATGATTTTCGCACGCCCCTGTCCTCGATTCTCGGCGCGGCCACGAGCCTCATCGCCTATGATGACAAGCTCGGCGTTACGGCCAAAAAAGATCTGCTCGGCCAGATCAAACAGGAAGCCGAAGGGCTCGACGAAATGGTGCGCAATCTTCTGGCGATCACCCGTATCGATGCCGGCGTCCTGGAATTGCGGCGCGACTGGATCGATTTGCGCGAGATCGTCGAACGTGTCGTTGGCGCGGCGCGGCGGCGCGGCGCCGTGCATCCTATCGATGTCTCATTGCCCGCCGATCTGCCATTCGTGCGTGCGGATGCGACGCTGGTCGAGCAGGCGATCGGCAACATCGTGGCAAATGCCATCGTCCACACACCGAAGGAGACACACGTCATCGTCGATGCTGCCGTCGGTGCGGACGACGTTGCGTTGCGGATGACCGATGACGGCCCCGGCATCGCGCCCGATGCCTTGCCGCATGTCTTTGAGAAGTTCGCAACCGGGGCGGAGCTGGATGCGACGCGGGCGGATGGCAATCAGGGCACGGGTCTCGGCCTTGCCATCGCCAAAGGCATCATGGAGGCGCATGGCGGCGCGATCGACGTGCAGAGCCCTGTCGCGCAGGGCCGCGGCGCGCGCTTCATCATGATTTTTCCGCGTCAGGAGATGCGGTCATGACCGGAAAGACCCGCGTGCTCATCGTCGACGACGAAGCAGCGATCCTGCGCTTTCTCAACCCGGCGCTGGAGGCGAACAATTACGACGTGAGCAGCGCCGGCACCGTCGCGGAAGCGGTCAAGCGCATTGCTGCCGAAACGCCGGACATCGTGCTGCTCGATCTCGGTCTGCCCGACGGCGACGGCAAGGATGTGATCCGGCGTGCGCGCGAATGGTCCGACGTGCCGGTTATTGTGTTGTCGGCGCGCGAGCGGGAAACGGAAAAGATCGAGTCGCTCGATCTCGGCGCCGACGATTACGTCAACAAGCCCTTCAATATCGGTGAACTTCTGGCGCGCATGCGCACGGCGCTGCGGCATCGCCTGCAGCGCAAGGCCGAGATTCCGGTGCTGCGCGTCTGCGATCTCGAAGTCGACGCCGTGCGCCATCGCGCGATGCGCGGCGGCACAGAACTCAAATTGACGCCGAAGGAATTTGAGCTGCTGTCGTTTCTCGCCCGGCATGCCGGCCGCGTCATCACCCACAAGCAGATTCTGGCGGCGGTATGGGGCCCGGCCCACACCGAGGACACGCAATATCTGCGCGTCTATATCGGGCAACTCCGGCAGAAGATCGAAGATCGGCCGAATGATCCAAGGATCATTTTGACCGAACCGGGAATTGGCTACCGGATCGGGGAAAATTGAATCGGCTTTCGGCCTGCGCCGGGACTTTCACTGCGCGAGCGTCAAAAGCCGTCGCGGATTGTCGAACAGCAGCGTGTTGATTTGTGCTTCGCTCACACCACGCTCGCGCAGGAGCGGAACGAACTGCGAAAACACGGTGCCGTAACTCGTTCCGCCGTGCCGATGCAGCCGGACCCGACGGGCAACGTCAGACGACACAATCAACTGCTTTGCCAAGCCGTGCTCGCACATCTGCCGTGTGAGGTCCGCGATCTGCGCCGGAGTCGGACCCTTGGCGAACCCGATCTGGTCGAAGCCGACATACACGCCACGGTCTGTCAGCGCGACGATGTCTGCAAAGTTCTTGGCCGTGTGCTGATGGCTGATCAGGACGCGGCCGAGATCGGCGCCTTCGTCCTCCAGCACATCGACATGCCATTGCCCCTGGTCGGGGGTCGATGTGTGGGTGATGATCGCTGCACCGGTCTCGCGGGCAGCGAGCGCCGCGGCGCGAAACACACGTTCGACGGCAGCGCTTTGTTCGCCGACGTCGGTGCCGATCTTGATCACACCGCAGCGGATGCCGGTGTCGCCGATGCCGGTGCGGATTTCCGCAATCATCGTATCGCGTACGGACTCCTTGGTGCCTTCAGCCGCTGGCGCGGGCATCGGATCCCAATAAAATCCCGTCGCGCAGACGACGGCGACGCCTGACTGCTCGGCGATCCGCCGCAACGCTTCGGGATCGCGTCCCGAGCCCGGCACACTGAGATCGCCGATGGCGCGCACGCTGTGGGCTTGGGCGGTCTTCTTCAAGTCAGCAATGATGTCCTCTGCGTCGGACGGACCGAGAACCGTTTCCGGCCCCTTGTTGTGCGACAGATCGATCTGCAGGTGCTCGTGGACGAGAACCGGCCCATCGCCCAGTTCGATATCGCCCGTGACTGTCCTGATCATTGGCATCTCCCTCCTGCTTTGTCGCAATGCTTGAAGGCCGGCGTTGCTTCCGCCTGCTTTAGGACAAACGTGCGCACGGGGAAAGCGGCGAATCTTCAAAGGTGCCCTGCGGGCGTGGTGCGTCGCGCCTGCGGCGACCTGCGTAATGACTTGTCGGTTGACCATGCTTATCCTGCGCGATACCCAACGATCAAAATAAGCGGACGGCAACGCAGGGAGAAGATGATGCGCATCTGGAACGGCCTCGGCACGGCACTCGTCGTGGCCACTGTCGCGCTCGGCGCCCACAGCGCGGTCGCAAAGGAAATCAGAATTGGTTTTGCGACGGGCAGCAGCGCGGATTACGCGCCGGCCTTTGCCGCCGAGAAACTCGGCGCCTTCAAGAAGGCCGGGCTCGACGTCAAGCTGATCGCCTTTCGCGGCGGCGCGGCGGCGCAAGAGGCGATGACGGCGGGTTCGGCGGATATCATCACTTATTTCGGCCCGGCCGTCGGCCTTGCGGTGAGCAAAAGCGTGAAGGAACAGATGGTTGCGACCATCGCGGCGGGGAATTACGGCTGGAACCTGATCGTGCCCAACGACTCGCCGATCAAGTCGATCGAGGATCTCGACGGCAAGACCGTGGGCATCAGCGGCAAGGCCAGCACCTCCGATATGGCGGCCTTGTGGGTCGCCGAGAAGGCCGGCGTCAAACTGCGCCAGATCCCGCTCGGCCCCGCCGCCCTGATCCCGTCCTTGCGCTCGCATCAGGTCGACGCCATCGTGTTCTCGGCGCTGCTCACCATGCGCGAGGTTCTGACCGGAAAGGCGCGCTCGATCATCGAACTCGGTCAGGCGATGCCGCCGACCATGGCGGATGTCTATGTCGCTTCCGACGACATGATGAAGAACCACCCCAAGGAGTTGAAAGCGACGCTCGCGGTCATCTACCAGACGCTCGATTACATGAAGAAGAACCGCGCCTGGTCGCTTGCCTTCCTGAAGGATTTTGCAAAATCCGACGACGACAAGGTGACCGAGGCGCTTTACGAGCAGATCATTCCAAAGCTTTCGTCGGACGGCGCGATCGAGCGGGAGTGGGTGGATAACGGCCTGAAACTCGCCGCGCGCGCCTGGGGGATTTCCACGCTCACCGATATCAAGGCCGACACGCTGTTCACCAACGATTATCATCCCGCCGTGAAATAGCCGGGCGCGGCATAGCGGGCGTTGCCAAGATCAAGAATAAGATCAAGGGCAAGATCGGGAACAAAGACCGGGGACAATCGCGGCGATGGAAATCTGGATCGTGCGCGCCTGGCGTCTGGCCCTTCTCGCCGCGCTTGTCGTTGTGTGGGAAGTGGCCAGCCGGCTGCATTGGGTTGATCCCGATCTTCTGCCGCCGCTGTCGAGCATCTTTGCGATGCTCGGGACGCTGTTGCGTGATGCAGCCTTCCGGTCCGACATTCTGGTGACGGTGGTGGAATGCCTCACCGCCTTTGTCATCGTCGTGCCGCTCGGGTTGATCTCCGGTTTTGCGCTCGGCGAGAGCAAGCGCCTGGAGAAGATGTTCGGCCTTCCGCTGCAACTCTTGATGACCGTGCCGAAGTCGATCTTCCTGCCGGTCTTCATTCTGGCGTTCGGGATCGGATTTGCCGAAAAGGTGATTTTTGCCGTCGTGCTGACCTATTTCATCGTCGTGCCCACGGGAATCGCGGCGGTGCATTCGGTGCCGTCCGGATTGTTGCTGGCGGCGCGATCGTTCGGCGCCACGCGCGCGCAGATCTATGCGCGGATTTATCTGCCCGCCGTGGCGCCGATCATCCTCAGCGGCGTGCGGCTCGGCCTGATCTTCAGCGTGCACGGCATCATCTTTGCGGAGATGTATGCCTCGTCGGAAGGGATCGGCCGCAAAATCCTCGACTGGGGTGAGTCTTTCGACATGAAGCGCCTGTTCGCCGGCGTCCTGCTCATCCTGGTCGCCACGGTCATTCTCAACGAGACGATGCAGGCGCTCGAAGGCTGGCTGCGCACCCGAACACGTTTCGATTCGAAATCATGACAGAGAACGCGCAAGCTACGGCCGAAGTTGTTTCGGCGCAAAACATCTCCCGCATCTTTGGCGAGGGGACGTCGGGTTTTCAGGCGCTCGACAATATCTCGCTCTCAATCCGCGAGGGGCAGTTCGTGTCGGTGGTGGGGCCGAGCGGCTGCGGAAAATCCACGCTGATGCAGATCATCGGCGGGCTTGACGCGCCGACGCGCGGGGAGGTTCGCATCGACGGCGAGCCGATCACCGGTCCGCGCCCCGACAAGATCGGCGTCGTCTTTCAGGAGGCGTTGCTGCTGCCGTGGAAGACGGCGGCGGAGAATATCGAATTCCCGCTGTCGCTCAGCGGCGTGCCGCCGGCCAAACGGCGCGCCCGGGCGATGGAATTGCTCGACCTCGTCGGGCTTGTCGATTTCGCGGGCCGATTCCCGCATGAGCTGTCCGGCGGCATGAAGCAGCGCGTCGCCATTGCCCGCGGCCTCGTCCGCAATCCGCGGCTGCTGTTGATGGACGAGCCGTTCGGCGCGCTCGACGAGCAGACGCGGACGCGGATGTGGGAAGAGCTTTTGCGCGTGCAGGAGCGCAGCCATGCGACCATCCTGTTCATCACCCATAGCCTGGTCGAGGCGGTCTATCTCGCCGACGAGGTGCTGGTGATGGCTTCGCGGCCGGGGCGCATCGTCGAACGCATCGTGGTTGGCCTGCCGCGGCCGCGCAGCCTCGACATGCTCGGCTCCGAGCGGCTCGGCAAGCTGCGCAATCAGATCTGGCACCTGATCGCGGAGCCGCAGGAGACAAATCAAGAGACGCGGCCATGACCCGTTTCGCGCGCGGCTTCGTCATCTTCTGTGTGGTCATCGCACTTTGGGAAGGGCTTTACCGCCTCGGGCTCATCAACCCGTTGCTGATCGGCGCACCGAGTCTCATCGCGTCGGCCGCGTTGAAGGACGGCGGCACGTTTCTCCTGGCATCCCGGGTCACAGCGTTCGAGATCGTCGTGGCGACGGCGATCGCCTGGGTCGGCGGTGTCTCGCTCGGCGTGATCGTCGGCGGAAGCATCCGCTCGACGATGGTTTTTTCACCGATCTTTTCCGCGATGATCGCAGTGCCGCTGGTGGTGCTCTATCCGGTGATCGTCGCCTGGACGGGCATCGGTCCGACCTCGAAAATCGTTTATGGCGCGGCGGCCGGCTTCTTCCCCATCGCGCTTGCGGCCGCGTCCGGCGTGAGCGCGATCGATCGCCGCTATGCGGACATGGCGCGAGCGTTGGGCGCCAGCCGAGGCCAGATCCTGCTGCAGGTGATGACGCGGCTTGCGCTACCGACCATCCTGTCCGGGTTGCGGGTCGGGACATCGCTCGTCATCATCAGCGTCGTGCAGAGCGAGATGCTGTCCGCCGTCAACGGACTCGGCTTCTGGATTTCCTATTACCGTTCGCTGTTCGATGTCGGCCATGTCTATTTCGGAATCTTGCTGGTGCTGCTGATGGCCGCAGCCGCCAATGCCGTGCTGACGCAGGTGGAACGACGCTTTCGCTGGGTCAAGGGTTAAGCCCTTGCGCGCGGCTGAGCCGCATCAGAAGCAGCGCGAAAAGCGAGACGATGATCGCGAGAAAGACGCTGAGCGCCGCGAGTTGCGGCACCTCCCCGTTATTCCACAGTTCGAGGATGACCACCGATACGAGGGCGCTGCGCGGACCGGACAGAAGTACGGCGGTCGACAGGTCGCGTATGGCGTAGATGAACACATAGACCCATGTCGCCCAGACGGCGGGCATGGCGAGAGGCAGAACAATGCGCCGCAGCACCGTGACCGTCGATGCGCCGGACATCTGCCCGCTTTCCTCAAGCTCGCGCGCGATGGCGAGCACGCCCGAATAATTGAAGCGCATGCCGTAGGGCATGAACTTGATGACGAACGCGACGACGAAAATCCAGACCGTTCCGTAGATCGGAATGAACGGCAGCCGCAGGAACTCAACGAGGATCGCGATGCCGAGAACGAGGCCGGGAAAGACGAGCGGCAGCGACACCAGGATGTCGATCGTCCAGCGCACCGGCTCCTTCCGCCGCAGGACGAGCCAACTGAAAATCAGGGTTGCAACCGCGACCAGCGTGGCGCTGACGCCTGCGACGATCAGGCTGTTCGTCAGACCGGACCATGTTTCCGGCTGCCGCCACAGGCCGGCATAATTATCCAGCGTCAGCCGGGAAAAATCGTCGCGTGACGGATTGGTATAGAGGGGCAGAAACGACGCCCATATCATGATGATCAAAGGCGCAGCCAGCGACAGCGGAACCAGCAGAACCCACAGCGCGCACGGAACGCGCCAGCGCCCGAGCGCAATCCGGCGCGTCTGAAACCCCTTGCCGGTGAGGGTGGCAAAACGACTGCTCTCGCGCGTGGCCCGGTAATACAGAAACAGCGGAAGCGCGACGGCAGCGATCAGCAGAACGGCATAAGCGCTGGCCTCGCCGTATTGCGGAAGGAAGCCGGAATGAATGCGCTGGTAAAGCGCCGTCGTGACTGTTTCGATGTCCCCGGGAATGCCGATCAGCAGAGGGACTTCGAAGGATTCCAGCGCCCGGATGAACGACAGCAGCAGGATGGCCAGCACGCTGGGCCGCGCCAACGGAAATGTCACGCGGCGAAACGTCTGCCAGCGCGTCGCCCCGGCCATGGCGGCAGCTTCTTCCAGGGCCGGATTGATTCCGGCGAGCGGCGGCAGCAGCAGGAGAAACGCAACCGGCGTCCACAGCAAGCCTTCGACGGAGATCATTCCTCCGAGCGTATAGAGCCGGATCGCGGCGTCTCCTGCGCCAAGCGCTCGCAGCCATTGATTGATCAGTCCGTTGTTGGGACCGAGCAGCAGAATCCAGCCGATGCCCTTCACGATCAACGGCACGCCGAGCGACAGGAAGGCGCTGACATAGGCCGTCTGCCGGAATGGCACGTCCGTTCGTGCAACCAGCCAGGCGACGGAAAAGCCGAGAACGGCAGCCACCAGGGTCGATCCTGCCGCGAAGGCGAGACTCACGGTCCATACCGCAGCGCCGCCGATATCCAGGATGCTGCGGTAATTATCGAGCGCGAAACGGCTTTGAGAGCCGGGGACCGAAAGGCTGCTGCTCACAAGATAGACGAAGGGGGGAAGAACCAGTAGCGCGATGGCGACGATGATGAGCCACAGACCCGGCGCAACCAGCCATCGTCGCTGCGGCGCCGGGCTTGCCAAATAGGCGAGGGACGCGGCATCTGCACTGCCGGCGGTATTTTCAGCCATTTTTAAAAGATGACCCGTTTTGACGGGATCGTCATGTCGCACTCCCTCGACAGAGCGATGTCATGGCGCCGATCGAAACGCCTGTGCGGCATTTGCGACCCCGCGTGTTTCGCGGTGTCGGCCACGTTGCCATCCTGTCCGGCTCGTCTTACGCTTGCTCAAACAAGAAAAGAGTGTGACCGAAGTGGAGGCCGGCGTGCAAGGAAAAATCCCTCACGATTTTCCGTTCAGACGCGCGGCCGTGGGCGGCATCGTCGCTTCGCTCTTCATCCTGCTGTCATTTTGTACGATGGCCGTTGCGGCGGAGCCTGCTTCCGTTGCCGCCATCGCCAATTACAGCGCTCCGGACCGGACCAGGATGCTCGAAGACGGTGCGCGCAAGGAAGGCGCGCTGCTGATTTACGCGACAGGCACCCAAATACTGCCGATCATCGAACGCTTTCGCAGCAAATATCCCTTCATCAAGGTCGACCTGCTGCGCAGCGATTCCATCAACACGACGCGCAAGGTGATCGAGGAATACGGTGCCGGCCTGCATGCGGTCGACGCGTTCGAATTGTCGTCCTACGGGCTTGTCGTCCTGCGCGACCGGAAACTGCTGCAGCCGATCTCCTCGCCCGAGATGACAGCGTTCGACCCGTCCGCGATCGAGCCGGGGCGGCACTGGATCAGCGTGCGCGAGAGCTATCTCGGCATCGGCTACAACACGCAGAAGATCGCACAAGCCGATGCACCGAAATCCTATGCGGACCTGCTCAAGCCGCAATGGAAGGGCAAGATGGCGCTGTCCGGATCGATGGGGACGCTGACGGGCTGGACGGCGGCATTGCTCGTGTCGCAGGGCGAGGCGTTTGTCCGCAAGCTCGGGCAGCAGGATATCAGGGTCTACCAACTCACCGGCCGCGCGCTCGCCAACCTGATGATTTCCGGCGAAGTGCCGCTCTCGCCGACGATTTATAATTCGCATGTGGCGGACAGCCGAAAGAAAGGCGCGCCGCTTGCGTGGGTCGTGCCCGGCCCGGTGCCGGTGACGGACACGTCCACGGCGCTTGCCGTCAAGGCTCCGCATCCTCACGCCGCCATGCTGCTGATCGATTTCCTGCTCTCTCAAGAAGGGCAGGAACTCTACAGTCAGCTTGGCTACAACGCCTCGCGCAAGGGCATCGGCAGCGACGACGATCAAAAGCTTCAGAAACTCTACCTCGCCAACAGGCCGAGCTATACGCAGGAATTTCCCCGCTGGCAGAGGCTGGCAAACGACGTTTTCCTGAAACACCGCTCGCCCGCCCGTTGATTGCCCTCGATCAGAGAGACATTCATGTTTGAAGACGACACGCCGCGTCACAAGATCGGATACCTTTCGCCTCTCGGCATCATCGAGAACGCGGCCTATGAATTCTATCGCCTCGCGCCGCCGGGCGTGATGCTGGTGATGATTCCAATCGGGCTGGAGAAATTCACCAGCGAAGATGTCGAACGCGTTTACGCGCCGCTCGACGGGTTTCTCGACCAGATGATGGATCGCGGCATCGACATCATCATGCAGAACGGCGTTCCCCTGCCGCTGCTGATCGGCCTCGACAAGCACGACCGGCTTCTCGACCACATGGCCAAATATACTGGCAAGCCGGCGACATCGACGGTGCTTTGCGTGGCACAGACCTGCCGGCAGATGGGCGTCAAGAACGTTGTCGCCGTGAACAAATGGACCGATGCCATGAACGTCACGCTCGGTCATTTTCTGGCGCGCGAAGGTGTGACCCTGTGCGGCACCGCGAACAAGTCGCTCGATCCGGCGGAATTCGTCAAGATCAGGAGCGACGATCACATGCATCTTGCCTATGAACTCGGACGGCGGGCGTTTCTGGAAAATCCGTCCTGCGACGGGATTTATATCGGCGGCGGCACCTGGATCGCCGAGCCTGTGTGCAAGAAGCTTGAAGAAGAATTCGGCAGGCCGGCGATCTGCAACCAGACCGCGCTCATCCGCAACGTGCTGCATATCCTCAATGACTGGACGCCGCGTCCGGGCCACAGCCGCGTACTGTCGGAGCCATAACCATCACATCGATTCCGGACGGCATGGATTTGATCCGAAGGACATCGCGGCCGCAGCGGAGCGCGGGGAGCAAAGCACCATGAGGCCATTCCGCAAAATCTCCGCATTGGTCGCCCTGATGCTGACCGCCGCCTGCTTTCGCGCCGCGGCTGAGCCGGTCTCTGACAAAACTGACCCGGTTGCGGATTTTTATCGCGGCAAGCAGGTGCGTTTCATCATCTCGACGGCGGTCGGCGGCGATTACGATCAGTGGTCGCGGCTCATCATCCGTTTTCTCGGACTGCACGTTCCCGGACATCCGCAATTCATTCCGCAAAACATGCCCGGCGGCGGCCAACTGACGGCCACGAATTATCTGTTCAATGTTGCGCCCAGGGACGGCAGCGTCATCGGCATGATCGGGCGCAACCTGCCGAACGACGCGCTGGTCAAGAAGCCGGGCGTCCGGTTCGATCCGACGAAATTCGCGTGGCTCGGCAGTCCCGAATTGCCCCACCGCGTCTGCACGGCGATGAAAGGCGCGCCGGTTCAAAAGGCCGTCGATCTCTTCCATCATGAACTCCTGATGGGCGGTGCCGGTGCCGGCACCGCGGTGAGCACCATGCCGACACTGCTCGCCAATCTCCTCGGCATGAAGTTCAAGCTGGTCGAAGGATACGGCAGTTCGCAGGCTGTCCTTCTGGCGATGGAGCGGGGCGAAGTGCAGGGCATTTGCCAGACATTGACGTCATTGCGCAGCAGCCGTCCGCACTGGATCGAAACCGGCAAATTGAAGGTGTTGTTCAACACCGAGCGCAACCGCGTGCCAGGGCTCGACGCGCCATCGGTGTTTGAGTTCGCCAAGACGGAGGAGCAGCGCAAGGTTTTGGGCCTTTATGCTTCGAGCGTCGAGATCGGTCGTCCCATTGTCGCGCCGCCCGACGTTCCCCGCGACCGGATCGACGCTTTGCGCAAGGCGCTGGCGGACACGCTGGCGGATCCCGGATTGCGCGAAGAAGCCAACAAAGCGAAATTGGATATCAATTTCGTGCCCGGCGTGGAGTTGGCGCGATTCGTTGCGGACCTGATGGCGACGCCCGCGGACGTCGTCGAGAAAATGAAGACACTGAGCAAGTGATAGCCGATCGCCTTTCTCTTTCCAGCGGCCAAAGGCGCGAACCATTGATTTTTAGCGAGCCAAAAAGGATATTTCGATGCGCATCCTGTTTCTCAATCAAGCGCCAAAAAATCCCGCCTACGACGTCGACAAGATCGAAGCACTGCTCAACACCTACGGCTCGCCGGGGACCAGGATCGAGATCGGGTTTCCCGATGATTATGAGGGTTCGCAACTCTTCGACACCATCGGCAAGCAGAGCGCGCTCAACGGCCTGCATCACCTCATGGAAGCGCCGAGCATCGTGCGCAAGATATTCTGGGCGGCGCAGAACGGCTATGACGCGGTCATCTCCAGCAACACTTTCGATCCCGGCGTGGACGGCGGCCGTCTCGCGGTCGATATTCCCGTCATCGGGCTGTTGCGGACCGCGATGCATGCGGCGCTGACGCTGGCGGACCGCGTGGGCATCGTCGTGCCGCTCGATACCCATGTTCCCTACACGTGGCGTATCCTGCGCACCTATGGGCTGGATCGCTTCGTCTCCGACATCAAGCCGATCGGGGTTTATGGCAAAGATATCAAGACGCGCAAGGACGAGATTTTCGATATCACCAAGCGTCTCATTCGCTCGCTTGTCGACGAGACCCGCGCGGAAATCATCGTGCCGCTGGGTGGCGCGCTCATTCCCTATGTCGTCGATCCGGATGCGCTTGCGCGTGCGACCGGCGTGCAGGTGATGAATACGAAGGCCATCGGCATCCGCTTTGCGGAAATGTGTGTCGCCTTCGGCATGACCCAGAGCGCGCTCACCTATCCGCGGCCCAAACTCGACTATGCGGATTTCACGCAGCGGGTCTGAGTGACGAGGACAGCAAGCCATGCTTCATACCCAACTGAATAGAAGGCGTTTGCGGCGCGCGATATGCGCCGGCGCGTTCGTCTCGGCGTTGCTTCTGGCATTGGCCGTCTCGTCTTTGCCTGCGATGTCGGCGGAAACCTACAAGCCCGATGCCGCTATGCTGGCCGCGGCGCAGAAGGACAAGGAGGTGATCTGGTACACGACGCTCATCGTGAACCAGATCGTGCGGCCGGCGATCGCCGCCTTCGAGAAGCAGGTGCCGGGCGTGAAAGTCAGTTTTGTCCGCGGCAACAGCACGCAACTGACCACGCGCCTTCTCACCGAATTTCAGGCAGGAAACGTCCAGTCCGATGTCTGGAATCTGACCGACGGCATTGCGGCGCTGGCTCAGGCGAAGGCCATCGCGCCTTTCGAGATTCCGAACAGTGCCGAACTGCCGCCCGACTTCCGTGATGCCGGCAAGATGTGGGTCGCGACCAACCTGTCGACGCGTTCGGTTGCCTACAACACCGATCTCATTGCCGACAAGGATGCGCCGCGCAGCTACGCCGATCTTCTTGCGCCACGCTTCAAGGGAAAGATGGTGTGGAATCCGACATCGCTTTCCGGTGGCGTCGGATTCATCGGCACCGTGCTCAAGCACATGGGCGAGGACAAAGGCATGGCGTATCTGCGCGCGCTCGCCGGGCAGACTATCACACCCGTGCCGACCTCGGACCGCGCCGTGCTCGATCGCGTCATCGCCGGGGAATACGCCGTTGGTCTCGAGATGACCAGTTCGCACGCCGTCGCGAGCCGCAAACAGGGCGCGGCGATCCGCTGGGTCCCGGTTTCGCCGGTCACGACGACATTGCAACTGGCCGGTGTCGTCGCAAAAGCGCCGCATCCGGCGGCGGCGCGGCTGTTCCTCGATTTCCTTGTCTCGCGCGCCGGGCAAACGGTGTTTCGCGATCACGGATATCTGCCGGTTCATCCCAAGATTGCGCCGGCCGATCCGATGCTGCGCCCGCAGGAAGGCGGCTACCAGGCCATCGTGCTCAGTCCCGACGATGTCGAACAGCACGCCCGCGAGTGGCTGGAGATTTATCAGGACGTGTTTCGCTAGGGCTTTTTTCCAGCGCGCGTTTATTGGATGACGTCCATGGCCCTCTGCGCGACGGGTTTCGGCGCATCATAGGCCTGCGCGATAATATCCTGCGCTTCTTTTCCTGTGACCGCGCTGATGGCGATTTTCCGCTTTTCGGCAAAAGCGAGAAAAGTCTTGTCGGCAAGTGCGGCCTGGAATGCCGTCCGCAATTCGTCGAGCCGTTCCGGCGGAATCTGACGCGACGCAATGAAAGGCCGGCCCAATTCGTTTGCCGCCGTGAGAAGACGCAGGACGGGAACGTCCTCGGGGGATTTGACAAGATCGCCCATCCAGGGAACGTCGCTCGGGATATCCGGCGATTTTGCTTCCGACATGCGCGAGACGACATTGATCTTGTGGTCGCTGATCCAGTTTTCGGGCAGCCCCTCCAGCGAGCCGCATTCGCCGTCGAGTTCGCCGCGTTCGATTGCAAGATGCACTTCCGAGCGGCCGGGATAGCCGAGGATCGCGCGGACGTTTTTATGCATCAGACGCTTCAATATGGCGACGTCGTTGTATGAGGCGCTGTGAACCCCGATCGCGCCCAGGGTCGGCGCCTTGTCCCGATCGAGATCGGCCCATGTCTTGATTCCCGAACCGTGCCAGAAATAGCAGATGCGGAACGAGCGATTGGCACTGCCGATCCAGGCCATGGTCTTGAGGTCGACTTTTGCCTTGGCGATGTTGGTGAGCGCTTCCGTGATCACACCGGCATTGAACAGCGTGATGACGGTGCCGTCCTTGGGCGCATTGGCATCGAGATATTTTACCGATGTCAGGCCGCCGCCTCCCGGCATGTTCTGGACGACGACTTTCGGATTGCCTGCAAGGTGCTGGCCGAGAAACGGCGCGATGGCGCGCGCATAGATGTCGTATCCGCCGCCCGCGCTGGCGCCGACGACGATCGTGATGGTTTTGCCGGCATAGAAAGGTGATTGCGCCCGGGCTTCGGGACCCGCCGCCAAAACCTGGACGCAGACCAAGGCGCTCCACGCGGCGACCTTGAAGATGATGCCGTGTTTGGATTGACGCGCCAATGCGCGTGTTGCGCACAGAGAGTCCCATGCCGTCATCGTTGCCTCCCCACATTTTTTTCGCGCAGGATATTTTATTTTTGGAATGCTAGGCGGACGGGATGAGCCGGTCAATCGGCGGGCATCTTGCTGTATCGCGCAGGCGCTTGTTGCCCTGAAGCAATTTATCCACCGGTATCGGACTCCTGTTCCCTTCATCGGCCTGTCATGCGACGGGGAGAGCGTCGGCCGGGTCTCCCGTGAGTCGGCGCAAATGGAAGGATAACGCTTATGAAAATGACAACGCTTGGTCTTGCTGCTGCCGCCATGTTCGGGCTGGCTTCTTTCGCAACGTCAGCTTCCGCTCTGCCGGCGGCCGGCGCCGCGCTCGAGTCAGCCAGCGTCCCGGCGATCAGCGTCGCCTGGCACCATCGCGTGTGTCGCGTAAAGACCGTCGTCACGCGCGGCCCGCACGGCCGGCGCATCGTCAGGAAAGTGCGGACCTGCCGCTAAATCGAGACCGGCTTTCGGAGTCGAATCCGAGGGCAGGATTACGCATTGACGCAATACGGGCGGCCTTAACGGGCCGCCCTTTTTGCGGCTAAAGCTGCCCGGCCAACGCGGCTGCGCGTTCGCGCAGCGCTTGCGGTGCGGCATAGGCTTTGGCGAGCAGCGCCGTGATCGCTTCGGCCGTCATCGGTTCGGGCGTGCCGCCCTGTTTGGCAAGATCGGCGATGAATTGCTTATCTTTGAGCATCGCCTCGAACGCCTTGCGGTAAGCCTCCATGCGATCCGCCGGCACTCCGGGCGGCGCGATGTAGGGCCGGCCGAATTCCTGCGGTGTCACGATCAGTTCGAGGACTTTTTTGTCGTCGGGGTTCTTGATCATGTCGAGGACATTGGGAACGTCAGGCAGGTCGGGATGCTTTTCGACGCCGATCTGCGCCAGGATGTTGAGCTTCTTGTTCGCGATCCAGTCGCGGCTCACCGTCTTGTAGGTCTGCCAGGCCAGGCCGCACGCGCCGTCAACCTCGCCCTTTTCGATGGCCAGCCGCATCGAATTCGTGGTGTAGCCGCTGATCACCTTGAATTTCGTGCCGAGCATTTCATTGAGGATTTTTGGAAAGACGCCGGGACCGGCGCTGACGCCGGTGGCGGACACCGTCGTCTCCTGTTTCATTGCGTCTGCAAGGGTCTTGATCTTCGACGTATGCCATGTGACGCAAATCGCCTGCTGCTTGAACACGCTGCCGATCCATTCGAACTTGCGCGGATCGTAATGCGCGACATGGGTGTTGTAGAATGGCAGCATCAGCGCGGCATTGGTCGCCGCCGAGATGGTCGACCCGTCATGCGGCGCGGTGTTGAACATATAATTCGCCGCCTGCACGCCGGAGGCCGAAGGCATGTTCTTGACGACGATGTTGGGTTTGCCCGGCAGGTATTTCGTCAGGTATTGGGCGACGAGGCGTCCGAGCACGTCGTAGCCGCCGCCAGCGCCGGAGCCGACGATCATCGTCAGTTGCGTCGACTTGAAGAACTGCTCGGTTGATTGACCCGCCGACTGCCCGTGCGCCGGAAACGTCAGCGCCGCGAGCACGGATGCGGTCGCCGCCGTCACGTGGATTTTTTTCGGGCGCGCGCCCGGCAGTTTTGTGCGCGGCGCGTTATCGCGGGTCGTCATGAGGCGTTCCTCCACCTTGTCGCGGTTGCCTGATCGCGTTTCGTTGTTGGGACATGCGGCCGTGAAAAGTCCAAGGGAAGCCCAAAGGCAGTTCGGGCCGCGGCGTCCGGCGGGGGCATCATAATGATCGCGGCGGCAAAGCCAACCGCGTGATCTATGGGACCATTGCGCGCAGGAAGCGCCAGGCCCTGCTCGTAAGGGACGACAATTCGCGCAGTGTGTTTATGGGCCCAGATACAGGGACGATGGGGAGCGGGGATGCCGCCGTCGCGTAGAGTCTTACGCAGCCGCCGGCTTGCCGAATGCTTTCCGCAGCTTGTCCTTCGCCGTTTCCAATCGCTTGCGCCGCGTCGCCGAAAGGTTCTTGCCGGCGCGATTGATGTAGAACACCAGCATCGACATGGCCGAGTGGTAAGGGGTCGACTTGCGCCGATGACTGCGCTCGGCCGCCCGCTTCAGCGATTGCGCGATCTGCGTCGACGTCCCTTTGAAAAGTCCATCCTTGAGGTCGAGCGCGTCGCTCGTCTCGGTCACCTTGCCAGACCATTTGCGGGCGCCGCGTGCAGCTTTCTTTGCCTTGGCCGCGTGCGGTCCGCTGCGGCGGCTCGATTTCGCTATGGTTTTGGCCTTAGCCTTGGCTTTGGCCTTGGATTTGGGGCTGGTGCGACGGCGCCGGGAATGCTCCGACGTCTTAGCCTTGGATGTCGCACGTTTCGCTGTTTGACGGGCTGGCATGGCGAAGTCCCGGACGTTGACAAGTCTCGCACTGTCTCAACCCGCCGGTGCCACCTGCGTTCCCTTCCTGCAAAACGACAACGCGCCCGGGACGGCGGGCGCGTTGATCGGTAAAGGCGTCAGTGCAACGGCGTCCCGACGCCTACTTCTCGACCTCGCGCAAAAAGCGCCCGTGTTCGATGCGCATGTCGCCGTCGACATAAAGGGTTGGCTCGAGGATCACCCCGTCCATGTGGATGTTGGAGGTGATGGTGCCGCCCACGTCCACATTGGTGCCGAGGCCGAAATGCATCGAGCCGAGGATGTTCTTGTCCTCGCGCTGCACGCCGCGGATCACGGCCTTCGAGTTGACGCCGACCGAGGCTTCGGCCGGGCAGATATAGGCGTTCTCGTCGCCGTAACGCGCGAGGTAATTGCGCAGCGTGTAGGCGTCATGGCCGCCCTGGATGTCGGTGATGCGGCCGTTCTTGACGGTCAACTCGATCGGGTCGCGCAGCCGGCCGAGCTGATGCATGCACAGGTCGATGACGAGCTTGCCGTTGCCCGAGCCTTCCACCGGCGGCACGTTGAACTCGCCGTTCGGATAAAGGAAACGCACGAACGGCACCTTCTTGCTGCGGCCGAGACTGTTGATCTTGTAGGGCACAAAATCCGGTCCCGGCAGCGCCGGCGGGAAGATGCGGCCCTCGACGCTGTAGGTGAAATCGCAGCCGTATTTCGAGGTGACGCGGCACATCTTGGCGTCGGTGCCGAAAATCCGCATCGCCACGTTGTGATTGCGGATCGCCATCTGGCGCTGGTCTTCCGTCACCGCGCCCGACTGGAACATTTCGAGCGTCATGCCGCCGTCCATGCAGATCACCGGTACGCCGGCCTGCATGGCGTGATGGTTTGCGGGACAGTGCAGCATGCCGGTGGAGGCGAGCAGGATATTGACGTCCACCTTCTTCATCGCCTCGCACACGGCCTCCGGCGGGTCGTAATAGTCGGCCGGACGCGGATCGAAGATCGCCAGCACCGCGTCCGCGCCAAGCTCCGACAAGGTTGCCATCGCCACCTGCCACACCCGCGGATCGTGGGCGGTGTCGGTGATGACGAGCACCTTCATGCCCTTGCTGATATTGGTCGTGAGCGGCAGACGGATATATTCGAAGGTGCCGGTCGTGAGTGAGTTGAAAGACATTCTTCTTGCCCCAGTTTTGATTTTAGTGTCTTGCGGAAGTGCGTTTTGCAGCGGCGTCGCGGTGTGCGGTGGACGAACCTATTTGTAGGGTCCGAGCTTGGCGACTGCGGCTTTTGCAAAGCTGGTATCGACGAGCTTGCCGAGGTCGGTCGGCGCCGACATTAGCTTTTGCGCGACGAAGAAGTTTTGCATCTCCTGCAATGATTTGATGTTGACGTCCTGTTCGGGATCGAGGCCGGCGGGATGGGATTCGGCGACCACTTTGGCATCGACGCCGGCGCGTCGTGCGATGATGTCGATGACCTTCTGCTTGTCCTTGCCCTTGACGAAGGCGTCGTTATAGACGCGCACGCCCTTCATGTAAGCAAGCATGAAGGCGGCGGCTTCCTTTTCCCGTTTGGCGAATTTTTCGCTATAGACGACCGGCACGCTGAGATGGCTTTCATTCGCATTGCCGAGATAGCCGATGTCCGCGATTTCCATGGCGATGCCGCCATTCAAAGCCTTGGAGAGGAATGGTTCGATGATGTAGGCGGCATCGACTGCTCCGGTCGTGAGCGCGGCGACCATGCTCGGATAGGGAAGCTGGGTGAAGCGCACGTCGGAAATCTTCATTCCGTTGGCGTCGAGAACCTGGGCGACGTTGTAGAACGACGAAGAGGCGCGCGCCGAGATTGCGATCGTCTTGCCCTTCAGCGCCGCGATCGATTTCTCCTTGCTCCCGGCCCACAGTGCCTTGCGGATGACGATGCGTGTCGCCGAATAGCCCGGCCGCGAGCTTTGCTTGTCGCCGACGATCTTGACGTTGATCCCCTGCTGGACGGCCATGAACAGGCCCGGCGTCAGCGCGATTCCGGCAACGTCGAGCTGGTCGGTCGCGAGCGCGGTGACCAGCGCCGGCGCGCTCGCCATCCGCTTGCTCTCCACAGTGAGGCCGGCCTCCTTGAAGAAACCCATCTCGTCGGCGAGATAGACGCCCGCATCGGTGATGCCGCCGACCGAGCCGAAGCGCACCGTCTCCGCGGCCTGGCTGCGCGAAGACCCGAAGCCGAGCGCAAGCGCTGCGAGCAGAGCCGCCGCAACCGCCCGGGCGGCGTAGCGGCGCGACGGCGTTTGCAAACCGCGCCAAACGGGAAGCTGCGTGTCTGGAAGGCGCCTGTCGGGAAGGCGCGTGTGATGACGCATGGGCATGCTCCTGAGCTTTGTGTATGACATCGCTGTTATTGTCATCGCATGTCGGTGCTACGCAGCCCCGGCAGATACCGGCATGGGGCGAGCGGTGCCGCCCAGGTGTCGTAACCGTAGATCGCTTCGTATTCCTGACGCAGACGGTCGACGCTGTTGAGGCTCGACAAGGTCTGGATGCGCGCCGTGCGCGGCTTGCGGGTTTCCGCATAGCGAATGAGCGCATTTTCGATATCGGCTTGCGCGGCGCCTTCGAGACAGCGCGACAGGATCGCCGCATCTTCGATGGCGCTGGCCGCGCCCTGCGCCACATAGGGCGTCATCGGGTGACAGGCATCGCCGAGCAGCGCCACGCGCCGGTCGGTCCAGCGCGGCATCGGATCGCGTTCGATGATCGCCCATTTGTGCGCGGCCGGGCAGGCGTCGAGCACGGTCCGCACCTCGGGATGGAAATCGCGATAGGCCGCGCGCAGCGTGTCCATGTCGCCCGCCGCCGACCACGACTCGACGCTGAAACCCGGCTCCGGAGTGCTGGTGACGAAATAGATCTCGTCCTCGCGCGGATTGACATAATAGACGACGATGTGGCGATCCGGGCCGATCCATTTGGCCGAGCCGTCAATCACTGCGCCGTTGAGAAGCGCCGAGGGAAACACCGTGCGATAGGCGACGCGGCCGGTGTAGCGCGGCTTTTCCGGGCCGAACAGCGCTTCGCGCACGATGGAATGCACGCCGTCGGCGCCGATCATCACGTCGGCGCGCGCCTCGCTGCCGTCGTCGAAGCGCATGACGACGCCGGTCTCGTCCTGGCGAAACGAGGCCAGTTTGCGGCCGAGATGAACCACGTCGGCCGGCACGATCGAGGCGAGCGCCTCGTGCAGGTCGCCGCGATGCAGCAGCAGATGCGGCGCGCCGAATTTCTCTTCCGCCTTCGCGCCTTGCGCCTTCTCCCACAGGATGTCGCCGGTCACGGAGTCACGATAATGCATCACCGAAGGCTGATAGCCGGCGTCGCGCAACCGGTCCTCAAGACCGAGTTGGCGCAGCACCATGACGGAATTCGGCGTCTGCTGGATGCCGGCGCCGAGGCGCGTGAATTTTGCCGCCTGTTCATAGACGGCGACATCGAGCCCGGCGCGGCGCAGCGAAGCCGCCGCGGTCAGGCCACCGATTCCTGCGCCGATGATCGCCACGGAAAGCGCACGCGTTACCATTTTTGGTTTTCCTTCTTGTCTTGGAGCCCGCTGGTCCTCGGTACGATAGGCATCAGCGTTTCCATCGTCAGCGTTTCCATGGGATGAGCCGGCGCTCGAGATAATTGCCGCCGGCCGCCGCGATGCTGGCGAACAGCAGCACCGCGGCGAGGCCGATGAACATTTTCGGGATGTCCAGCGTCTGCCAGGCGTCCCAGATGAAGCGGCCGATGCCGGTGTCGGAGGACACGAATTCCGAAGACACGACGAGGATCAGCGCCTGTCCGAGGCCGAGCCGCAGGCCGGTGATGATCGCGGGCATTGCCGCGGGGATGAAAATCTTGAACCAGCGCTTCGGTCCGGGCACACGGAACACCGTGGCGACGTCGTGATAGATCGGCTGCATGTAACGCACACCGGAGAGCGTGTTGATGCAGGTCATGAAGAAGACGCCGAGCGCGATCAGCGCGATGCTGCTCGGGTCGCCGAGACCGAAGATGACGATCATCAGCGGATAGATGGCAATCTTCGGCAGCGGGAACATGCCATAGATGAGTGGCGCGACCGCGAAGCGCGCCGTCGTGTTGAGGCCCATGATGAGGCCAAGCGATACGCCGGCAGTCGCGCCCATGCCGTAGCCGATGGCAAGACGCCGCAAGGTCGCGGCGACATTCATCAGCAGGTTCGCGCGCAACTCGTCCTCGGTGATGAACGGTCCGATCGAGGCGATGATCGTGCTCGGCGCCGGAAAGAAGCGGCGGTCGATGACGCCGAACCGTGCTGCCGCCTCCCACAGCAGCAACAGCAGGATCGGAAATCCGAACCCGAGCACGACCTGCTTCACCTTCATCCGCGCATGACGCTGCTGCGTGCGAGCGATGAAGGCGCGCGTCGGTTCGTCCATGACTGGCTCTGCCGCGGCCGTGCTCATCACGCGACCTCCTCGGACGCCTGCAGGCTCTGCCCGACTTCCTGCGCGACTTCGTTCCAGATTTCGAGCTGCAGCGGGCCGAAGCGCGGATCGCGGCGGCGTGCGAAGGGATCGGCGTCACGCGCAAATGGCGAGGCGACGATGCGCTTGATGCGTCCGGGCCGCGCCGTCATCACGACGAGCCGGTCGGCGAGGCTGAGCGCTTCCTCGATGTCATGGGTAATGTAAACGACGGTCGAATGCGCCTCACCCCAGATGAAATGCAATTCCTTCTGCATCACCATGCGGGTCTGCGCATCGACGGCGGCGAGCGGCTCGTCCATCAGCAGCAATTCCGGTTCGGTCGCGAGCGCCCGCGCGATCGCCACCCGCTGGCGCATGCCGCCGGACAATTCGTGCGGGTAAGCGGCGCCGAAGTCTGCAAGCCCGACAAGCGCTTGATAATGACGAATGCGGTCAGCGCGCGCAGCGGATGACAGGCTGAGCCCCGAAAGGCCGATATCGAGATTGGCCTCGACCGTCATCCACGGCAGCGTCGAATCCCCTTGAAATACCGTCGCGCTACGCAGGCGCGTTGCGTCATGGCTGTCGTTGGCCCAGCGGATGTCGCCGCTGAATTCGGCATCGAGACCGGCGAGGATGCGCAGCAGCGTGCTTTTGCCGCAGCCGCTCGGACCGAGCACCGCCACGCGCTCACCGCGGGTGATCGCAAGCGACAGGTTGGCAATGGCTTCAACGACACGGCCGCTGCGCGACAGATAGGCCTTGCGCAGATTGCGGATGTCGATGGCCGTAGCTGATGCAGCCGCGTGCGTGTCGGTCAAATGCGCGTTTCCTCGTCATCGCCTGTGCCGCGTTGCGAGCGAAATCTCACTCCGCCATTCCGCATTACAGAACGCTCTATCTCCCTCTGTGGACGCTACGTTCAAGCGCTGAAACGAGTCAATGGCGTATCTCGAATGGCTTCAATCTGCGGAGAAAATGTCTCACGCCCCTCATTCGCGAAGCGGCGTCTTGTTGTCGCGGCGCGGCCTGGGCACGCGTCTTTCGTATAGAACGGGAAGAGAAACTGTTCTGTTGAACGGAACGAATGGATAGGCCAAAAGTTTGACCGTTGAGAGTCGCTCCTGAAATCATGCATCGGCTTCCGATGCGATATAGAAGCAGAGAGCACGTCGTTGCCCGCCGTCCCATCGTTTGCCCATGACCGAAGACAATCAAACCTATCCGCCACTGAATACGCTCAAGCGCGTTGCAGAGAACGTCTGGATCGTGGACGGGCCGCTGATCCGCTTTGGGCCGCCTGGTCTGAAGATGCCGTTCCCGACGCGGATGACGGTCGTTCGCCTCGATGACGGGTCGTTGTTTCTGCATTCGCCAACGGCTTTGACGCCGGCGTTGAAGGCGGACATCGAGAAGGCGGGCACGCCGCGCTGGATCGTCGGACCCAACCGCCTCCATTACTGGTGGATTCCCGACTGGAAGAGCGCATTTCCGCACGCCGATGTCTATCTCGCGCCGCGCATCAGGGAGCAGGCGGGCGCACGGATCGCTTTTGCGACGTGCGATCTTGACGTGCAGACCGGCTATCCGTGGGATCGCGCCATCGCGACGCTGCCGATCGCAGGCAGCTACATGACGGAGGTGGAATTCTTCCACCATGCGAGCCGCACGTTGATCCTCACCGATTTCATCGAGAATTTCGAGCCGCGCAAGCTCGGCTTCCTGATGCGCTGGCTGACGCGGTTCGGCGGCGTGCAGGCGCCGGACGGTCAGATGCCGCGCGACATGCGGTTCAGCTTCCGCAATCAGAAACGTGAATTGAAGGCCGCCGTCGAGACGATGATCGCGTGGAATCCCGAACGCATCATCATCGCTCACGGACTGTGGTACGACAAAGGCGCGGCCGCCGAACTGCGCCGCGCCTTCCGCTGGATTCTCGATGCGGCGTGACGCCTTCGCGCCGCACTTAGTGCGAGGGCGTGCCGGCTGCGAGCGGGGCCGGGCGCTTCATGAAGATGCCAAGTGCGGCAAGCGCGACGAACAGCACCGTCAGGATCACGAAGACGTCGGCAAAGCTCATGACGAGCGCCTGCCGTCGCACGATCAACGATAGCTGCTTGAGAGCCATCGCCGGCGCGGCGCTGCCGAAGTCATGAAATTTTGTCGTGAGATCGGCGAGCGTTTCATTCGCCGCACCGCGCGACCATGTCACTGACTCATGCAGCCGCGCGAGATGCAGGTCCATGCGGTCGTTGAGCACGGTGTTGATCGCGGCAAGCCCGATGGCGCCGCCAAGATTGCGCGTCAGGTTGAACAGGCCGGAGGCGTTCTTGATGCGATCGAGCGGAAGCGTGCCGAGGGCGACGTTATTGACGGGAATGATGGCGCACATCAGTCCGAGGCCACGGAAAATCTGTGGCCAGAAAATTTCCCAGAAATCCCAGTCCTTGGTCAGGAACTGCATCTGATAGGTGCCGAGCGCGAACAGGAGGAAGCCGCCGATCAGCAGATATCGGGGGTCGAGCTTCGACGACAGCCGGCCAACGATGGGCGCGCTACAGAACATCGCCAGGCCGGAGACGAACAGCGCTTCGCCAATCATCAGCGAATTGTAACCGCGCACCTGCGCCAGATAGACCGGATAGAGATAGGTGAGGCCATAGAGCCCGATGCCGAGCACGAAGGAGAACATGCTGCCGATTGCGAAATTGCGGTTCGCGAACGCGCGCAGGTCGACGATCGGCTCTCGCGCGGTGAAGACCCGGTAGAGGAACGCTGCTGCCGACGCCGCCGAGACGATCGCCGCATAGAAGATGGCATTATCCTGCAGCCAGTCGTTGCGCGGCCCCTCCTCGAGCACATATTCCAGCGCGCCAAGAAATCCGGCCATGGAGAACAGCCCCCACCAATCGAAATGGTCGAGCAGCTTGTAGTCGGGCTGGTCGAAATCGATCAGCGCCAGCGCGGCCGACGTCACCAGAATGCCGGGGATGACATTGATGAAGAACAGCCAGTGCCAGGACAGCAATTCGGTCAGGTAGCCGCCGACAGTCGGTCCGACGGTTGGCGCCAGCGTCGCGATCAGGCCGATGACGGGGCTGACGATGGACTGTTTTGAGCGCGGAAAAACGGTGTAGGCGGCGGCGAACACCGTCGGGATCATGCCGCCGCCGATAAAACCCTGCAGCGCGCGCCAGACGATCATGGTCGAGATCGACGAACTCATGCCGCACATGAAACTCGCGAAGGTGAAGCCGCCGCATGAGATGGCAAACAGCGTGCGCGTGCCGAGCGCGCGGGCGAGGAAGCCGGACAGCGGGATCGCCACGACTTCAGCGATCAGATAGGCGGTCTGCACCCAGGGAATCTCGTCGCCCGAAGCCGACAAGCCGGCCTGGATTTCGTTGAGCGAGGCCGACACGATCTGGATGTCGAGCAGCGCCATGAACATGCCGAAGCACATGGTCATGAACGCGATCATCCGGCGCGGATCGATGCGATCGGAATTTGTGTCGACGGTGGTGGTCATGACCTGACGTCCCGGGAATGACGGGAGGCCGGGCAAATGCCCGGCCGATCTTTACTTTGCGGCCGTCTGCGTCTTCAGCGGGATCGCCGCGACGGCACCCGGCTTGGTGTCGACATCGACGACGACCGACATGCCCGGCCGCAGCGCGCCACGGTCGGCGACAGCGACGGGGACGCGGATACGCACGCCGAGCCGCTGCACGATTTTCGTGAAATTGCCGGTCGCGTTGTCGGGCGGCAGCAGCGAGAACACGGAGCCGGACGCCGGCGACAGGCTTTCGACCACGCCGTTGATCGTCTGATCGGGCAGCGCATCGACAGCGATCGACACCGGCTGGCCGGGCTGCACATGGCCGAGTTGCGTCTCCTTGAAATTGGCGTCGATATAGACGTCCGCCAGCGGCACGATCGCTGCGACGCGCTGGCCGGTCTGGACATAGTCGCCGACCTGCGCAGCCCGATTGCCGATGACGCCGTCCACCGGCGCGCGGATCTCGGTGAAGGAGAGGTCGCGTTCGGCCTTGGCGAGCACCGTCTTGAGTTCGTCGAGGGTGCGTTCCGCCTCTTTCTTCTGTGCCTGCAGCACGCCGACAGTGGCGACCGCGGCGTCGACGGCGGCCTGCGCGCTTTGCACGCTGGCATTCGCCTCGTCGCGATTGGCAATCGATTGTTCAAGCGTCTGCCGGCTTGCGAATGCCTTGCCGGCGAGCGCCTGCTGACGCTGATACTCCAGTTGCGCGCGTGTCTGTCCGGCTTTGCTCGAGACAAGCTGCGCCTGCGCCTGTTCGACGCTGGCTTGCTGCGCGACGATCTGGCGGTCGAAGCGCTCAATACTGGCTTGCTGGGTGGCGGCCTTGGTGCGCGCCTGATCGACGGCGATCCTGTAGTCGCCATTGTCGATGCGCGCGATTACGTCGCCGGCGTGGACCTTGGCGTTATCGGCAACGAGAATCTGTGACACATAGCCCGGCACTTTGGCGGCCAGCGTCGTTGTGTCGGCATGGACATAAGCGTCGTCGGTGGAAACTATGAAGCGGCCGACCGTGACGTAGTCGTAGCCGAACCATCCGCCGGCGAGCAGGGCGACGAGCCCGGCGCCGACCAGAAGGCGCTTGCGGTTGGCCTTGAGCGTTGCCTTCAGCGACGGTTTCGCCGCCGTGGCATTGTCATTGTCCTGTTGCGGCAGCGGACCCTTGGCTTCGGTCCGGTCGTTTTTCGCGTCGGTTGAAGTCGTGGTCTTTTCATGAGCGGGTCTTGCGCTAACCGGTCCATCCTGCCGAACCGGCAGGTTCGGACCGTGGCTGGCCGCTTGGTCAGTTTCTTGGTCAGTCTCCCGGCCAATCTCATGGCCGGCGTCCGCTGGGACAACGCTCAGGCGGGACCCCGTCCCATTCTTCGTGCGCTGCAACATATCTCGCTCCATTGACCGAACCGTTCAGTCAACGCGGAATATGCGGAATGGTTTCGGCTCTGTCAAGATTGACTGAACGGTTCGGTCATTGAAAAATGCATAGGAATAGTCCATATTTGGGTGGCCGGTCCGAAAGTCTAATAATGGGCCTGCGCAAGGAGGTATTGCCATGACTGCTCCTGCCATCGTTGAGCGCCTGCCTGCCGAGGCCGACGACAGCGTCAAACGGCGCCAGATCATCCAGGGTGCCAGCCAGGTCTTCAGGATGCAGGGATTCGATGCCGCCAGCATGGGCGAGATCGCCAAGGTGGCCGGCGTCTCAAAGGGCACCTTGTATGTTTACTTCAAGGACAAGGACGAGTTGTTCGAGGCCATCGTCGCCAATGAATGCATCTTTCAGGCAGAGGGGATCTTTGCGTTCGACTCCCAGAACCCGGATGTGGCCGGCGAACTGACGCAGGTGTTGCGGAAATTCGCCGCTACATTGTGCGAGCCGGCGCGGCATTCGCCGCTGCGCATGGTCATCGCCATCGCCGACCGCATGCCGCATATCGGAAAGAAATTTTACGAAACCGGACCCGCCACCGGTATCGCCAAGGCGAAGGCTTATCTCGAAGCACAGGTTGCGGCCGGCCGGCTGGTCGTAGCCGACTGCGAGGTCGCCGCGGCGCAATTGATCGAGTCGAGCCTGTCCACGTTGTTCAAGCCGCTGCTGTTCAACTTTGCCCCGCCGCCAACGCCCGAGCGCGTCGACCATGTCGTCGGCATCGCCGTGAGGACCTTCATGGCGGCTTACGCTGCGCGATAATCAGTGCTGCGTTTTCAAGGCAGCAGCAGGCGCGCGCCGATGGCGAGGATGAGCGCCGGCGGCGTGACCAGCAATCCGATTTTCAGGAATGTCCGGTAGCCGACATGTTCGCCCTCGCGGCGGATGACGAGCAGCCACAGGATCGTGGCAAGCGATCCGCTCACGGAAAAATTCGGCCCCAGATCGACGCCGATCAGGATCGCGTCGGTCACCGCCTGTGGCGGTTTTGCTGCCGCGATTGTCGTCGCGCCGATCAGCCCCATCGGCAGATTGTTGATGACGTTGGAAAGCACGGCGACGAGTCCGCCCGCCGTAGCGCCGGCAAGCAGTTCGGAGATCGCAACAAGCTGCGTCAGGTCTGTCGCAAGCAGGCGGATCAGGCCGGTGCGTTCGATGGCTTCGACGAGCACGAACAGTCCGGCGACAAGCGGAATGATCCCCCACGACACATCCTTGATCAGCGGCAGCGGCGACTGGCGTTGCTGGACAAGAACGAAGAGCGTGGTCGCGAGGCCCAGCAGCGCCGTCGGCAGGCCGAGGCGGATGTCGAGTAGCGACACGGTCAGCAGCGTCGCCGCGGTCACGGCGATGCCGGCCAGCGCCGCCTTGGCGCCCGACGAAAGTTTTTCCGTGCCGGTCTCGGCCGTGAACGCCGCGTCAAGATCGTTGCGCATCGCCCAGCGCAGCATCAGGTAGGTCGCGACGATGGACAGCAGCGAGGGCAGTGCGAAGCTTTTGAGCCAGGCGGCAAGCGGCGGCGTGTGATCGCCGTAAAGAACGATGTTGGCCGGATTTGAAATCGGCAGCACGAAACTCGCCGCGTTGGCGATGAAGGCGCAGATGAAGAGGTAGGGAAGCGGTTCGAGTTTTGCTTTCTTCGCCGCCGCAAACACCGCGGGCGTCAGTACCACGGCGGTCGCGTCGTTCGACAGGAAGGCCGTGACGATCACGCCGACCGCATAGACGAGCAGGAACAACCGCTGCGGCGAGCCGTGCGCGTGGGCGACTGCGTATTGCGCCACCCAGTCGAACAGACCTTCATGCCGGGCCGTTTCCGACAGCAGCATCATCCCGAACAGGAAGAGATAGACGTCGAGGCCTTTGCCGATGGCGTCGAGGGCGAGACCGGGCGCCAGCAGCCCGAACAGCACGACGGCGGCCGCGCCGAGACAGGCCCACACCGCTTCGGGCAACCCGAACGGCCGCGTGATCACGCCGGCGGTGGTAAGTCCGGCGATCCCCCAGACCAGACTGTTGGCGATTGTCGCATCCATTCAGGAGACCTTATGCCGGCGCTGGAGCGGGCGCCGCAGCGGGCTTGCCGGCGCAGGCCGGTTTGAGCAGGGACGAGAACATGATCCACAACATCAGCGACCCCAACGCAAGGCCGCCAAGCACCACGAAGGCAGCGCGATAGCCGATGCCTTGCGCGATCCAGCCGCCGAGCGCGGGACTGAGCGACGCGCCGACGCCCTGCACCGTCATCACCGCGCCCTGTCCGATATTGACCCGGCCGGTGCCGTTCATCAGTCGCGCGACAAGACCGGGAACGGCGACGCTTTGCAGTCCGGCGCCGATGCCGTCGAGAATCTGCACCGGAAAGACGCCCCATTCCTTGATCACTGAGGCGGCAACCACGCCACGGATCGGCAGCGCGATGAACGTGATCAGGATGACGAGCCAATAGCCCTCCTTTTCCGCCATGCGCATGGCGACGATGGCGGCAACGATCATCACCGCCTGCGCAACGACGATGGTCGTGGCAACGAAAGTGGCGGGATCGCCTTCCTTGGCGGCGACAACGGCCAGACCGTAAAGCGGAAGCATTGCCGCGTTGCCCAGATGAAACAGCGCCAGCGACGCGGCGAGCACGAGCAGCGGCTTGCATTCGAGCAGGATTCGCACGCCCTTGACCTCACCCTGCGCCCCGGCATCGTGCGACAGGCCGCGCGCTTCACGATCGTCGATCGCGTCGCGCGGGATCATCAGCACGCTGATGATCGAAACAATGCCGAAGGCGGCGGCGAGCCAGAACACGGCGACGAATCCGAACTGCCAGCCGAGATAGCCGGACAGTGCCGCCCCCACCATGTTGCCGGCGTGATTGAAGGCCTGGTTGCGCCCGTTCTGGCGGTTGAATCCGCTCTGGCGCGCCATGCCGAGCGTAATGCCGGTGACGGCCGGCACGATCGCAGCACCGGCGATGGCGGTTGCGACTTGCGAGGCGGCGACCACCCAGAATTCCTGCGACAGCAGGATGATCGAGGACGCCAGCACCGTGCAGATGCCGGGTATGATGACATAGGCGCGCTTGTGGTGTGTTGCGTCGATGAGCGCGCCGGCGGGCGCGGTTAAAAGCATCCCCGCGATGCCGCCCATGGTCATCACGGTGCCGATGGCGCCGCTCTGCCAGCCATAGGCGAGCAGATAAACGCCGAGGAACGGGCCGATGCCCGCCTGCATGTCCGCCATGAAGAAGTTGAGCGATTCGAGCGCAATCCGGTTGCGCGGTGCGATGTTGGATGCCGCCTCCGTCTTCATCGCGTCAATCATCCTGTCGGCTGCATGCCGAAATCTCTCATGCGTCGTGTGTCCTTTGTGGCGACGGCGGGGAGGCGGCGGCGCTCACAGCGCCGGATGGACGGCTTCGCCGGATGCCGGGAATTGAATGCGGCGGCTACGGGAAAGTTCCTGAGGGACGGTGTCGTGGTGGCATTGGCGGCTGTTGCGTCCGTCAACAAAAAAGGAGTGGCGGATGCCACTCCCTTCATGTCGGCGCATCACATGCTGCGCCGTGCGATAACGGACAAGGCCGTCGTTATTTCTTCTTCTTCGCGTCGAGGATGTCGCGCACGCGCTCGACGACAGGCTTCGGCGTCGCGATGACATCGGCCACGAGCTTGTCCATCGCCTTTCCGTCCACCGGATCGATATCCAGTTTCTCCTTCTTGGCCTCGGCGAGGAACTCGGGATCCTTCATCGTGTCGTCGAAGGCCTTGCGCAGCGCCGCGACGCGATCCGCCGGGACCTTTGGCGGCAGGAAGAACGGCCGGCCGAAGTCGAGACGTGCCATGGCAAGCTGAAGCGCGCTCTTGTCGTCTGGGTTTTTCGCCATCTCGAACACGCTCGGGACGCCCGGCAGTTCCGGATTCGGACGCAGCGCCCATTGCGCGATGATCCGCACCTTCTTTTCGGCAAGCCATTTGCCGGCGATGGCCTTCAAGGTCGTATAGGCGGTCGCGCCGTTGCCCTCGATCTCGCCGCGCTCCATGGCGAGATTGATCGCGGGCGTGCCGTTATAGCCGGTGACGACCTTGAACTTGGTGTGGAAGATCGCATTCGCCAGGATCGGAAAGTCATATTGCGTCGATCCCGGCGCCTGCGCACCGACCACCGTCTCATGGGTCAGGAGATCGTCCCATTTTTTCACGGGCGACGTGTGCCAAAGATAGGTGACGTGGGTCTCGCGGTTGGTGCTGCCGAGCCACTGCAACTTCACCGGATCGAAGCGGACGCCATCCGGCGTCAGCAAGGGCGCCGTCGGCACGCCGCCGAACGCGGCACCGATCGCGGTGCCGTCGAACGGACCGACATTGTAGAGGGAGTTGGCCGAGACGACGCCGCCCGCGCCCGGCTGGTTCTGGACGATGATGTTCGGATTGCCCGGGATATGCTTGGTCAGATAGCGCGCCAGCGTGCGCGCATTGAGGTCGTAGCCCGAGCCTGCGGCCACGCCGACGACGATGCGGATCGTCTTGCCTTTATAGAAATCGGCGACACTGTCTGCCGCCTGCGCGGTGGTCAGGCCCAGCGACAGCGCTGCCGCCGTCATCAGAATTTTTCTCACTTCGTCCTCCCTTTGATTTGCTTGTCTCGCTTGTCTGGAATTTCGTCTTTCGGTCTTGGTCAAAATTTGCGTTTGGCCTTTGCGTTCAGCTTTTGGGCTGCGCGAGGTCGCCCTCGTCGAGATGCACGACGGTCTCGCCGGTCGCCGCGAAGGTGCGGGTCACTTCGCCGGCGTCGTAGACGAACAGCATCACCAGTTCCGCTTCGCCCGTATTGTGGAAGCAATGCACCTCGCCCTGCGGAATGTAGGCGACCTCCATGGGGCCGATCGGGCGGCGCTGGCCGTGGACCTCGACGTCCGCCTGGCCTGAGAGGATCACGATCTGCTCATCGCAGTTGTGATAATGCAGCGCGACGCTGCGGCCCGCCGGCAGCGTCGTGGTGCCGGTCGTGACCTGCGCGCCGCAGCGCTTCTCGTTGCAGAAGAGTTTTGTCGTCACGCCGTTGCCGCGGTCGAACACCTTGATGTCGGACTGCCGGAAAACGGTCGCTTTCTTCTCTGTCATGGTCTTGAACTCCAGAAGCGGAAAATCATCGGGTGCGCGCGACGATCGGCGTGATGCCGTATTCGCTGGCGACCTTGTCGAGTTCGGCGAGCAGCGGCGGCGTGATCGGAATGCCTTGGGCGAGACGCTTGTCGCGCGCGGCCAGCGCCCGCTCGCCGGGCAGGCGGATGTCGTCGAAGCCTGGGCGCAGGGGCGAGGCCTTCATCTCGGCGCGCACCGCCTCGACACGCTCCTTGAACGCCTTGACGTCGCAAAAGGCTTTGACGTCGATCGCGACGATGAACTGTCCGGTGTTGGTGACGCTCGTATCGTCGGCGTTGAAGTCGACCACGTCGCGGCCGAATGCAGCGGTGTTCAGGGTGCCGGCGAGCAGGCCGAAAATCAGCGACAGGCCGTAGCCTTTCGGGCCGCCGATCGGAAGCAGCGAGCCGCCGGCGCCTTTCTTCGGATCGGTCACCGGATTGCCTTCCGGGTCGATCATCCAGTCGTCGGGCATGGTCTCGCCGCGTTGCGCCGCGAGTTTCACCTTGCCGTAGGCGACCTTCGTCGTCGCCATGTCGAGCAGCACCGGCCGCTCCGTGCTCGGGACGGCGACCGCAATCGGATTGGTGCTGAGCAACAGTTCGATGCCGCCCCACGGCGCCATGTGATTGGCGTTGCCGACCGCGACATAGAGGCCGATCATGTCCTTCTTGAGCGGCATCAGCGCATAGACGCCGGCCGCTCCCGCGTGATTGCTGTGATGTGCGCCGACCCAGCCGATGCCGTTTTCCGCCGCGATGTCGATCGCCATGTCGGCGGCCCGCTTCATCACCAGATGGCCCATGGCGTTGTCGCCGTCGAGCAGCGCCATAGCGCCGCTCCGGCGTTCGACGCGGATATCGGGATTCGGATTGAAGCCGCCGACCTTCAGCCGGGCGAGATAGCGCGGCAGACGGAAGATGCCGTGGCCGTCGCCGCCGAGCAGATCGGCGGCGACCATCAATTCGCCGACCGTGCGTGCGTCGCCATTCGGCAGGCCGCCTTTGGTCAGGGCGTCGGCAATGAAGTCAACGCAGATTGTGTCCGCGATCATCGTGTTCTTCGTGTCGGTCATCAGCGCGCCTTATCCCTCTGCCGGCCTTCCGCATGATGCGGAAGGCGCGGCCCCCTGTCTCTTTGCTCTTGAATGCCGGCCTTATGCTTTGACCGGGCCGACCCAGATCGTCTTGGTGTTGGTGAATTCCTTGATGCCGTAGGCGCCGAGTTCGCGCCCGTAGCCGGATTTCTTGACGCCGCCGAACGGGAGCCGTGCGTCCGAGGCGACCATGCCGTTGATGAAGACCGCGCCGGCCTCGATGCGATGCGCGAGTTCGCGTCCGCGTTTCGTATCGCCGGTCCACAGCGCAGCGCCGAGGCCGTATTCGGTCCTGTTGGCGAGTTCGATGGCGTGGTCCGCGCTGTCGGCGCGCACGATCGCCGCGACCGGCCCAAAAGTTTCCTCGTCGAAGGCCGCCATGTCGGGCGCGACATTGTCGAGCACCGTCGGTGGATAGAACGCGCCCTGATTGTTCTCGATGGTGCCACCCATGCGCAGCCGCGCACCAGCCTTGATCGAGCGCTGCACCTGATCGTGCAGATCGTCGCGCAGGTTGGCGCGCGCCATCGGGCCGATGGTGGTCTTGCGGTCGAGCGGATCGCCGACGACCATTTTCTTGACGTGGCCGCACAGCGCGTCGCTGAACTTGTCGATCACGGACGACTCGACGATGAAGCGCTTGGCCGCGATGCAACTCTGGCCGACATTCTGGAAGCGCGCCTTCGCCGCGGTTTGGGCGGCGGCATCGATATCGGCATCGGCGAGCACGATGAACGGGTCGGAGCCGCCGAGTTCGAGCACCTGCTTCTTGAGATGTTTGCCGGCTTCGGCGGCAACGAGCGAGCCGACTTCGGTCGAGCCGGTCAGCGTCACGGCGGCAATGCGGTCGTCACCAATGAGGGCAGCGACCTCGGAGGCCGAGATCAGCAGCGTTGCCATCAATCCGTCCGGAGCGCCGGCCTTGCGCACGACCTCTTCGATGGCGACCGCGCATTGCGGCACATTGCTGGCATGCTTGAGGATGGCACCATTGCCGGCCGCGAAGGCCGGGATGGCGAAACGGAAGAACTGCCAGAACGGATAATTCCACGGCATGACCGCGAGCACGACGCCGAGCGGATCGTACACCACTTCGCTGTAGCTCGCGTTGCTGTCGACGATATCAGGCGCGAGATATTTGGGCGCCATCTCCGCATAGACGTCGCAGGTCCATGCGCATTTCTCGATCTCGCCTTCGGCCTCGGCGATCGGTTTTCCCATCTCCAGCGAGATGAGTTCGGAATAGTGCTTCTTGTTCTCGCGCAGCACGCGGGCGATCTGTTTCAGCAGCGGCAACCGCTCTGCGAGCGGTGTGCGACCCCAGGCGCGCTGCGCTTTTGCCGCGGCAGTCAACGCGCTGTCGATGGCGGCCTTGTCATGAGGCTTGTATTCCTTGAGCACGGCGCCGGTCGCCGGATTGATGGATTTGATCATGACGCTCTCCTGAAAATCTCAATGCGAAATCTGGCTGCGAAATCTGATTGAATGCCGTGCGGGCTAGCCGGTGGCGGACAACCCAGTGCCGTCGACGACGAACCGCTTGGGGTCTTCAAGGATGAACACCCGGGCATTCAAGACGATCTCGATCGACTTCTTATAGTGATTGATCAGCAGGCGCACAGCGCCCTCGACGTCCTTTTCGAGGCAGGCATCGAGGATGTCGCGATGTTCCTTGACCAGATCCTGCCGCAGCGGCGCGTGGGCCGCGGACAGGATGCGGCGGCGCAAACGGTAGCGCGCCGACTGCTCGTAGAGTTTCGTGGTGAAATTCAAAATCCAGTCATTGCCGCAGGCGGCGAGCAATGCGTGATGGAAGGCCTGGTGATGGACCGCCCATTCGGGGGTCAGCATATAGTCGCGGCCTGCGTCGGCACCCGCCGAGGCTCCTGCTTTCGACAGGCGGTGGAAGGCGAGCAGGATCGATTCCTCCCAGCGCTCGCCACCATTTGCGAACGAGAGCCGCAGCGCGGCTTCCTCGAGCACGAGGCGCGTATTGGTGATGGCGATGAATTCGTTTTCGTCCAGTTCCGAGACGTAAAAGCCCTGGCGTTCCTTCTTGACGACGAGGCCGTCGGAGCAGAGCCGGCTCAGCGCCTCGCGCAACGGGCTCAACCCGATGCCGTATTTGCCGTGCAGTTCCGCCACCCGCAGCTTCATGCCGGGGGCGAAAGCGCCACTGGTGATGTCGCGGCGCACGCGTTCATAGGCGGTCAGCGCCAGCGTTGATGCGTTGCTAGAGGCCATGCGCGCCTCCATGCGTTGCAACCGGTTCTGCGGTTGCCAGAACATGTGTGGCAAAGCTTTCTTCCAGCAGCGCGGCCTTCAGGCCCTTGGTGATGAAGACGATCTGGCTTTCGGGTTTGTTGTCGGGCCAGGCCGTCAGCGTCGTCGGTTCACTGACGAGCCCTGCCACACCGTGCATCACCACCGGCCGCGCGGATTCAGCCAGCCAGAAAATGCCCTTCATACGCAGGATGTGCGGCGCGCGCAGCGAATAAACCATGGCCATCCAGTCGCGCAGGCGATCCCATGCGAGTGGACGGTCGATGCGCGCCGACCAGCTTTCGACGCCGGAATGATGGTGGTGGACGGGATGCGCTTCGTCATGCGCCGCATGATGATGGGTGTGGTCGTGCGCGGCGTGATTGGCGTGCGCATTGTTGCGCGCGACGGCTGGAATAAGCTGCGAAAACAGCGTCGCCGCATCGACCTTGCCGTGCGAGACAACAAGAATATCGAGCGCCGGATTGATCGCGCGCAGGTCGGCGAGAAGGTCGCTGACGGCATTGCGGCCGGCGATGTCGGCCTTGGTGACGAGGCATAGGTCGGCGAGCGCGATCTGTGCCGACACTTCGTCCGTGTCGCGCAACTGCTGCGGCCCGAGTACGCCGTCGATGGTGCTGATGACGCGCGCGAGATGGCAGCGGCCGTGCAGGCTGCGTGCCGTGGTCAGGTCGCGGATGATTGGTCCCGGATCGGCCAACCCCGTGGTTTCGATGATGATGCGTGAGAACGGTGGAATGCTGCCCTGCGCCTGCTTGGTGAACAGGTCGCCCACGGTATCGACGAGATCGCCGCGGATCGAGCAGCAGACGCAGCCATTGTCGAGCATCAGCACATTGTCGAACGAGGATTCGACGAGCACGTGGTCGAGGCCGACCTCGCCGAACTCGTTGATGATCAGCGCCGTGTCGGCCATGCCCGGCTGGCTGATGATGTTCCGCAAGATGGTCGTCTTGCCGCTCCCAAGAAAGCCGGTGACGACATAAATCGGCACGTCTTCGAGCGAAGCTTGCACCGGAGCATGGCGCGCGGTCATGACGCCGCTCCGGCCGGGCTGGCGCCTCGCGTCGCTGTCTCTGTGCTTCTGCTTTTCATGCTGAGCGACGTTTGCAAAAACTTGGAACCTGGTCAACGATTATATAAAACATGCGTAACGTTGACGTATTTTATAGAATATGGGATGGAGCCGCCCTGACTTTCAGAGGCGCAGCGCCTCGCACGGGGAATTTGCCGATGGATGGTGCGGTCGCAAAAAACATAAAGCTGTTGTCCCAGGACGTGCTTGGCGGCTTCGGCGGCATCGGCGAAGGCATGAGCATCCAGCTTGCCAAGGACGGCCGCCGGATTCTCTGGATCGCCCATGAAGGGCCGCCGAAAAATTTCACCGGCGTCGATGTGAGCGATCCGCGCAAGCCGCGCATCGTTTGCCAGACCGACCTGCCGCACAACGACATGCGCTCCAATTCGCTCGACGTGGTCGGCGACGTGCTGGCGGTCGCCTATCAGGTCTCGCGGCCGGGCGGCCAGCCGGCCGGCGTCGAATTGTTCGACATCAGCACGCCGGAGCGGCCGCAGCGCATTTCCTTTTTCGATTGCTCCGGCCCGCATTCGCGCGGCGTGCATTGCCTGTGGTTCGTCGACGGCGAATTCATCCATTGCGCCAGCGGTGCTGCCGATTTCGAGCCGACGCATCCGCGCGATGATCAGTTTTATCGCATCATTGATGTGCACAATCCGGCAAAACCGGTCGAGGCGGGGCGCTGGTGGTACCCCGGCACACGCAAGGGCGATGCCGCGCCGCCGCCGCCGCGCGTGCGCCCGATGCCGTTGAAGGATCTGCGTGGGCCAGACGCGTTCCGGCTGCACAACGCCAACATCTATCCGGAGCGGCCGGACCGGGCTTACATCGGTTATATCGACGGCGGCGCCTTCATCCTCGACATCGCCGACAAATCCGCGCCAAAAGTCGTCGGCGCATGGAATCCGCATCCGCCCTATCCCGGCTTCACCCACACGGTGATGCCGCTGTTCAACCGCGGGCTGCTCGTCGTCACCGATGAATGCGTGCAGGACGACGCCGAGGACTGGCCGAAGCTGACCTGGATGGTAGATGCGCGCAAGGAAGACAATCTTGTGCCGATCAGCACCTTTCCGCTGCCGTCGGTCGAGGAGTTCGGCCACAAGGGCGGGCGTTTCGGCTCGCATAATGTGCACGAAAACAGGCCGGGGCCTTCGTTCCGCAGCGAAGACATCATATTCGGATGCTTCTTCAATGCCGGCATCCGCATCTTCGACATCAAGAACCCGTATCGGCCGGAAGAGATCGCCTGCTTCATCCCGCCAGTACCGGACGGCTCGCGCGTGGCGACGGCGCAGATGAACGAGATCTATGTCGACGAGCGCGGCGTGATTTTTGCCGGCGACCGCTGGAGCGGCGGGCTTTATACGTTCGAAGCCGACATTTGATCCTGCGTGGTCATGCGCGCCGACACCATCGTCTACGACATCGCTTATGGAGCGATCGAGAATCCTGAGGCTGCGCTTTGCTCCAGCGATAACGCGCGGGCGGTGGATAACGCGAACAGTCTTGGGCCTTATCACGCGTCGATCTCGACTGGCAGTTCGGCCCTGCGCCTCAACAGTCCGGGCTGGATGAACCTGACGCTCGATGTCGCCGCCAACCTGCGTACGCATCAGGCGCTCAAGGACTATTGCCGCTGGCGCGTAGAGAAGAAGGCGCCGCTGTTCGCGTTGCCGTTGCAGCGGTTCCTCGTGCAGTATCTCGACTTCGTCGAACGGCGCGTGCGCGAGAATGCCGCCGTCTTGCCGGGCGGGCGGACGTGGGATGACGCCATCTTCAGCGTCGATGACTGGTTCTTTTCGGCGTTCCTGCCACTGCCTAACGCGCATCTGCGGTTGTCGGAGGCGGAAAGCGCCGCGGCGGGCGGCGCGCGCTTTTTGCGCTTCGATGCCGTGTTCTGGACCGGCGAGGCGCTCACCGCCGTCACGCTCGATAATCATGCGATGCCGACGCCGCGCCAGCGCCGCGCCTATGCGGCGTTCGCGCAGATGCGGCCGGACATCCGTTTCATGACAGTCCCGGTGCCGGATACCGGCGCGGAATTCTCATTCGAATCCGATCGGTGGCCGCGTGGTTTCGCCACGTTCTGGGACGGCTTACAGTTCCCCTATGGCCCGCTGCGGCCGGAGGCGTTTGGCTGGCGGCCGTGATCCCGGCATCCGAAGGACGTCCGGTCGACAGTGATTTGCGGGAAGTGCTATCTCACGCATCGAACAGGGCACCGGAACGATCGATGAACGCGCCGCCGCGCACGCACTCCCTCATCGCACTCGACATCTTGCGCGGACTTGCCGCCATCGAAGTCATGCTGGTGCACACGCGCGCCGCGAGTTTTGTCGAATACGGTCTTCTTCCGGCCGATCAGCAGACGGCTTTCACAGCCGCCTTTTATGCCCTGACGCGGCTCGGGATGGAATCGGTCCTGATATTTTTCGTGCTGAGTGGATTTCTGGTGGGCGGACAGATCGTGTCCCGTTTGCGTTCAGGGACTTTTGTTCTGCGCACCTATGCCATCGACCGCCTCACCAGGATTTTTCTGCCGCTCGTTCCCGCCTGCCTGTTCACGGCCGCGATCGACGCCTTTATCCTTGATCGACCGGATCACATCGGCGTCCTTCTGGGCAACATGGCCGGCCTCAACGGGATTCTGGTCCCGCTTCTCCTCACCGACAGTCCGTTGTGGACGCTGCCGTTCGAAATCTGGTTCTACATAACAGGCGGCGCTCTCGGCTATATCATCGCCAGCGCGAATGCCGGCGACAGCACCGGGAGGAAGGCTGGTTCGCGCCTCGTCGCTTTCATCGTCGTTGTGGCGTGCATCTGCGTCTTTAGCGTTTTGCCCGCGCGCTACGTCCTTTATTGGGGCATGGGGGCGCTCGCGACGTTTCTTCTCGCCTCACGCTTCAAGGCATGCCTCGCGATCTGCGGTGCCGTGATCCTCGCGGCAGGAATCGTTTTGTTTCAACTCGCTTTGGCGTCCCGCGCGTTCGCCAGCATCGTTTTCCCCAAGGACATGGCTGAAACGATCGTCTGTGTCGGTGTGTTTTGTCTTCTCCCGCTGTTCTGCTCGGCTTCGCTCAACCAGCGGCTCGGGAGCGTGAGACGCATCGCCGGCGCGGTCAGCGGATTCTCCTACTCCCTTTATCTTTTTCACTATCCGACCAATGTCGCCCTGAACGCCGTCCTGCCCCAGGCCGCACGGATCACGCCGCATGCAATATTTGATTTCGGGTTGCGCGCCGGCGCATGCGTGCTTGTGGCCGGCGTCGCCTACATGGTGTTCGAACGCAATACGCCCACACTGCGCCGCTACCTGACATCGTTTGATCGAACCAGGGCGATTGCCGCAGGCGAATTGCAACCTGTGGTCAGCAAGCCGCTATCGAAATAGGGCGAGCCCTAGCGCGTCGGATACGAAGACTTCGCGGTGAGCGGTTGCGGCGACCGGTGCGTCACCTGCAGGACCTGCGGCTTTTGTCGCGCAAGGCTGGCCTTGCCGCCGCTGCGATTGGCAATGAAACGGCGGGCGATGCGGTAGGCGAGATAGAGCGCGACGACGCCAACGAGGATCGCCAAACCGTATTCCCCCAGCGATCCGCCGAAATCCTTGTAGGCCGACCCAGCGAGCACCCCGGCACCGACATGAATCATGGCCCATCCGACGATGGCCGCGACATTGACCGGAAAGAAACGTTGCGGCGGCATCGACAGTGCGCCGGCCGTGACCGGCACGAAACCGCGGATCGGCGGCAGGAAGCGGGCGACGAAGACCGCGAACGCCCCGTAACGTTGAAAAAACGCCGTGCTGCGTTCAACCAGCGCCGGATAGCGCGAGAACGGCCACGTCGTGAGGATGCCGCGCTTGTAGCGCCAGCCCAGCAGGTAGCTCGCGCCATCGCCGATGATGGCGCCGAGAACGGCTGCGATCAGCGTCGGCACCACGCCGATGACCCCCACCGGCACGAGTGCCGCGAGCGCGATGACGATGGTGGACCCGGGCACGAATGAGCCGACAAACGCCAGCGCCTCGGTCATGGCTGCGAGGAAGACGGCGAGATAGGCAATGTCCGGTTGGGCGGACACCTGGGCAACAACTGCATCGACAAAACCTGACACGAAAAATCCTTCAATTATGGAAAACGCAGCCGGTGATGGAGAAAGCAGCCGGTATCACGAGGCGGCGAAAATCATGTGACGCAAAGCATGTGACACGAGGCGAAATGCCGGTAGCCCCAAAATAGATACGCCGACACGGCACAGCCTGTTGCGTGTCCGGTAACACAATTGTTTGAAGATGATTATGGGCGCATTGAAGACAAGATGACGGCCTCAAGACGACGCCTCCACGATATAGGGATCGGGCGAGGGGACCTGCGGTCAGGGATTCGCCGTCGGGCGCCCAGGGCGGACAGATTGACCCTCAACCCCTTCATGTCCAACCCTTTTATGCGCAAACGCGTATGCCTATGTGCAGGGGGAGAGGCGCGAGATTGCCGCTTTCGCCGGAGCGGCGGTATCTGCTAGGTTTTGCGCGCAAACCACTCAAATCGCCCCACATCGGCCCCGGCTCGGCCAGGGTACGGAGTTCCCATGACGACCGCGACACACGAGACTGCCCCGTTGCCGGATATGAAGGTGTCCGTCCGCCAAGTTTTCGGCATCGATAGCGACATGCAGGTACCGGCTTATTCCGAACCCACCGAACATGTGCCTGACGTCGATCCGGACTACCTGTTCGACCGCCCGACGACGCTCGCCATCCTCGCGGGATTTGCGCATAACCGCCGCGTCATGGTGACGGGCTATCACGGCACCGGAAAATCGACGCATATCGAGCAGGTCGCCTCGCGGCTCAACTGGCCGTGCGTGCGCGTCAACCTCGACAGCCATATCAGCCGCATCGATCTCATCGGCAAGGACGCCATCGTCGTCAAGAACGGCCAGCAGATCACCGAATTCCGCGACGGCATCCTGCCCTGGGCGTTGCAGAACAATATCGCGATCTGCTTCGACGAATACGACGCCGGCCGCCCCGACGTGATGTTCGTCATCCAGCGCGTGCTCGAGGTCTCCGGCCGGCTGACACTGCTCGACCAGAACAAGGTGATTCGGCCGCATCCGGCGTTCCGCCTGTTCTCCACCGCCAATACGGTGGGCCTCGGCGATACGTCGGGCCTCTATCATGGCACGCAGCAGATCAACCAGGGCCAGATGGACCGCTGGTCGATCGTCACAACGCTCAATTATCTGCCGCATGACAACGAGGTCGAAATCGTTCTGGCCAAGGCCAAGCATTACCAGAACGAGAAGGGCCGCGAGATCGTCAACAAGATGGTGCGCATCGCCGACCTCACACGCAATGCGTTCATGAACGGCGATCTGTCGACCGTGATGTCGCCGCGCACGGTGATCACCTGGGCCGAGAACGCGGAAATCTTTGGCGACATCGGCTTTGCGTTCCGCGTCACCTTCGTCAACAAATGCGACGAACTCGAACGCCCGATCGTGGCCGAATTCTACCAGCGTTCGTTCGGTCAAGAGCTTCCAGAATCGGCGATGAACGTCGCGCTGAGCTGATGTAATGCCCGCCATCGCCGTTGAGCGCACGATTGGGCGAACCAAACGCGCGGTTCTTGGCGGACTCATTCGCTACAACGGCGAGAAGTTCGGCAAGACAACAAAAAAACACCGGCGGTTTGCCGTCTCGCTCCGCGATGATGATGGCGAGATTGTCGGCGGGATTGTCGGAGAGGTCTGGATGACGGTCTTGTTCATCCAGTTCTTCTGGATCGAGCAGCGGTTTCGCGGCAGGGGCCATGGCACCGCGCTCATCAAGTCGATCGAAGATGAAGCCCGGCGGTTCGGAGCGGTGAGATCCTATGTGGATACGATGAGCTTCCAGGCGCCGACCTTCTACCGCGCCTGCGGCTATAAGGAATACGGCAATATCGATGGGTATCCCGGCGGCGTCACGCGCCACTGGTTGACCAAGGCGCTGTAAAGGCTGACGATGACGACACCGAGTAATAAATCCCGCGCTGGCGCCAAGGAAAGCCCGAACGAACCGTTCAAGCGGGCGGTCTCGGGCGCCTTGCGGGCGATTGCGCGCAAACCCGATCTCGAAGTCTCCTATGCCGCCGAAAAGCCGGGCGTGTCCGGCAACAAGGCGCGGCTGCCGGAGCCGCCGCGCCGGCTGACGGCGGCGGAAGCCGCGGTCCTGCGCGGGCATGCCGACGCCATGGCACTCAAGCTCGCATGCCACAATCCAATCCTGCATCGCCGGTTGTCGCCCGCGGGCCAACAGGCGCGCGCGGTGTTCGAGGCCGTGGAGCAGGCCCGCGTCGAGGCGATCGGCGCGCGCCGCATGGACGGCATCGCGCAAAATCTCACGGCGATGCATCACGACCGTTTCCATCGCAACCATTTCGACGTGATCAAGGATCGCGACGACGCGCCGATC
Source organism: Xanthobacteraceae bacterium (assembly GCA_035494115.1). Lineage (GTDB taxonomy): Bacteria > Pseudomonadota > Alphaproteobacteria > Rhizobiales > Xanthobacteraceae > DATJHH01. The sequence continues at coordinate 135,428 of DATJHH010000020.1, read as the reverse complement.
GAAGAGGCGATCGCGATGATGGTGCGCGAACGGCTCACCGGCCGCGAACCACCGGCTGCCGCCCAGCCGCTCGTCGATCTGTGGCGGCCGCTGATCGAGGAGCGTGCCGGCGACGTGCTCGATCAATTGTCCGTGCATCTCGAGGACCAGCGCCGTTTCGGCGACGTCGTCTATGACGTGCTCAACTGCCTCGATATGGGCGAGGACCGCGGCGAAGATTCCGAAGGCAAGGAAGACGACTCCGAAGAGGAGCAGAAAAGCCGCAAGGAAGAGGCCGGCGAAGACGGCGAGACCTCCGAGTCCGCCGAGAAGCAGGGCATGAAGGCCGACGAGGGCGAGGCCTCGCAGGAAGACCTTCCCGAAAGCGGCATGGAGGAGATCGACGCGCCGACCTCCGAACTCACTGACGATTCCGAAATGGGCGACACCGAATCCCCGGCGCAGCCGTGGCGGCCAAAGGTCAACCGCAACGAGCCGCGTGGGCCGGAATACCACGCCTTCACAAAACGCTTCGACGAGATGATCGGGGCGGAGGAATTGTGCGAGGCCGACGAACTCGATCGCTTGCGCGCTTATCTCGACAAGCAGCTCTCGCATCTCCAGGGCGTCGTGGCGCGGCTTGCGAACCGGCTGCAACGGCGGCTGATGGCGCAGCAGAACCGCGCCTGGGAATTCGATCTCGAAGAAGGCATGCTCGATCCGGCGCGGCTGTCGCGCATCATTGCTGATCCAATGCATCCGCTCTCGTTCAAGCGCGAGAAGGACATGAACTTCCGCGACACGGTGGTCTCGCTGCTGATCGACAATTCCGGTTCGATGCGCGGGCGGCCGATTACGGTTGCCGCGACCTGCGCCGACATTCTGGCGCGCACGCTCGAGCGCTGCGGCGTCAAGGTCGAGATTCTCGGCTTCACGACGCGGGCCTGGAAGGGCGGACACGCGCGCGAAGCGTGGCTCGCCGGCGGCAAAAATCCCAATCCCGGCCGGCTCAATGACCTGCGCCACATCGTCTACAAGTCCGCCGATGCGCCGTGGCGGCGCGCGCGCAAAAATCTTGGCCTGATGATGCGCGAGGGACTGTTGAAGGAGAACATCGACGGCGAGGCGCTCGACTGGGCGCATAAACGCCTGCTCGGCCGTCCCGAACAGCGTAAGATTTTGATGATGATTTCCGACGGCGCGCCGGTCGACGATTCGACGCTGTCGGTCAATCCCGGCAATTATCTCGAACGCCATCTGCGTTGGGTGATCGAAGAGATCGAGACGCGCTCGCCGGTCGAACTCATCGCCATCGGCATCGGCCACGATGTGACGCGCTACTACCGGCGCGCGGTCACGATCGTGGACGCCGAAGAACTCGGCGGCGCCATGACCGACAAGCTTGCCGAACTGTTCGACGATACCCAGACGGCGCCGACGCCGCAGCGTCGATCGCAGCGGCCGAAGCCGCAAAAGCCGGATGAATGGTCGCGTCGCTCCGCCACGTTTCTCGATCCCAAAAGTGAATCCAGGATCGAATCGAAAGCGTCTTCGAAAATGCCGCCTTCGAAAACGGTGCACTGACACAGGGCCGATTTTGGGGGACTGCCGTGCCGGGATCGATAATGCGGATCGTGCGGGCCGCGCGATGCAGGCCGGGCGTTGCAGCGGTTTTGCTGGCTGCTGCGGTTGCGTCATCCATCGGGCTTGCCGCTGCCGTATGGGCGGAGCCGACACGGCCGCGGGTCGGCGAAGGGGTGACCCGCTTCACGATCCAGACGCGGCCGATCACATCGTTTGATAATCGCGATGCCACGCGCGTGCGTTTCGGCAAGCTCGAATTCCGCGGCGGAATCGAGCTGCGCACCGACTATAAGGAATTCGGCGGCATTTCCGGCCTTCAGCTCGAAGCGGACAACCAGCATTTTCTTGGCCTGTCTGATCGTGGCCGCTGGTTTCGCGGCCGCATCACCTACGACGGCAAGACTCCCAAAGGCATCGCGGACGCCGAGATGGCGCCGATCCTCGGCGCCGATGGCACGCCGCTCGCGCGCCGGGGCTGGTACGACACCGAGGCGCTCGCGCGCGATGGCAACACAGCCTATGTCGGCATCGAGCGTGTCGATCGCATCGTGAAATTCGACTACGGCCGCCATGGCGTTGCGGCGCGCGGTCACGCGATTGCAACGCCGGCCGATTTCAAGGGCTTTCCCTATAACAAGAGTCTCGAATGTCTGGTCGCCATGCCGCATGGCGGGCCGCTTGGCGGCGCGCTGATCACCGTGCTGGAACGGGCGCTTGATGCTGCCGGCAACTTGCGTGGCTTCATTCTTGGCGGCAAACAGCCGGGTGAATTTTCAGTCGTGCGGTCGGATGATTTCGATGTCAGCGACTGCGCGCTGATGCCGGACGGCGACCTCCTGTTGCTGGAACGGCGCTTCTCGATCCTGCGCGGCGTCGCCATGCGCATCCGCCGTATCCCGATCGCGGCGATCAGGCCGGGGGCGACCGTCGATGGCGCGCAGCTCGTGTTCGCCGACATGGCCTATCAGGTCGACAATATGGAAGGCCTGTCGGTGAACCGGACGGTGGACGGCGAGACGATGCTGACGCTGATCTCCGACGATAATTTCTCGTCGATCCAGCGCACCATTTTGCTGCAGTTCACGCTCGTGCCGGAATAGCGCGCAAAAAGAAAACGCAAAAAAGCCGGGTTGCCCCGGCTTGATCATCGTCTTGCTGCGCCCAATCGTAATGCGTTGCGTCAGTTCGCGGCGGCGCGCTTCTTCACCAGCGCGCGGCGGATTTCCGCGGCCTTGGGAGAAAGATCGTCTTCCTTGGCCTTGAGCAGGAAGGCATCGAGACCGCCACGGTGATCGACCGTCTTGAGGGCGTTGGCCGAAATGCGCAGGCGCACCGAACGGCCGAGTTCCTCGGACGACAGCGTCACGTTGCACAGGTTGGGCAGGAACCGCCGCTTGGTCTTGCGGTTCGAATGGCTGACATTGTGGCCCACAAGGGCGGTCTTGCCGGTCAGGTCGCAACGTCGCGACATGGTTGAAATCCTTAAGCTTTCGGGGCCGCCAACCGCGGGCCGGCCGATCTGCATGATCCATGCGGGAATTGCCGGACGTATAGAAGCAGCGGGCCGCGAGGTCAAGCGACCTGTGGCGGACCCCGGCACCGCATGGAAGGCAAGCATTCATGATAGGGCCGTAGGGTGGCCGAGCGCGGGGCTACACAAAGGGGTGAGAATGGCGGGACGGGTGAGCGGAGCAGGCCGGATCGCGATTGCGGGCACGATCCCGGCGATGATCCTGGTCATGACCGCGATTACGCCGCGACCGGCCAGCGCCGCCCCTCAGCCCGAATCGCAGCAGACCGAACCCGAGGCTCCGCCCGCGCTGCCGTCGGTGAAACAGGCACTCGAGGCCTTCCACCTGACCGGGCGATGGGCCGTGCGCTGTGATCGGCCGCGTGGCACCGACAACTGGTATGGCACCTATACGATCGCGCCGAACGGTGAAGGCCAGCTTGTCTTCAGCGCCGGCGACGGGCTGGACAACATCTATATCATCGAGGATGCCCGGCGGCTGTCCGCGACCAGACTGCTCTTAAGCGAATCCTTGAACGGCGAGACGTTCGATGTCGTGCTGCGTTTCCAGAATGGGCGGTATCGCACCGAGGATGTCAGGCGGTCCGACGGGAGCTATCAGGTCAGGGGCGGCCGTTTCGTCGGCGTCAACGGCCGCGTCGATAAAAAAAGTCCGATGAGCCCGATGATGAGCCGCTGCGCCGACGCCGCGGACGAGCCATAGGATCGGCACCCGCTGCCCATTTCCTTTCAGCCCCGGCCGGTCTTTTCATGGTCATGTCCTTATGTCGCACGTCCTTATAAAGGACGTATTCCCCGACGACACAGGCCCACCGTTTGAAGACCGCAAAAAGCTGTTCTGCACGGTCTCATGGTCTGGCGATCGGCGCGGGTGCGCTTATGATGGCGACGCCCCAACGGCATCGAGAAAGCGGCCGAAGCCGCTGCGCAAGGAGACCGATGATCGACACGCCGTTCCAGTTCAATGCCGGCCGCATCATGGTCCGTCGTGCGAAGACGATCCATCGTGCAAAAGCTTGCAGTCATGCAAAAGCCTGGCGTGTCGTAGCCGCTGTGACGGCCGCCGGCGTGCTCGCCGGCCTCGCGTGTGCGCCGGCGCAGGCGCAAGGCAAACTCGACGCGCGTTACACTGCCTCGCTGGCCGGCCTCAAGCTCGGCAGCGGCGCCTGGGTCGTTGATGTCACCGACAAGCAATACACCTCCGCCGCCAGCGGCTCGGCTTCCGGACTGATGCGCGTGTTCTCGAGCGGGCAGGGCACCGGCGCCGTCCGTGGCGCTGTCGTCAACGGTCTGCTGGTGGCCGGGACGTATGCATCGACGATCAACACCAACAAGAAGACGGATGAGGTCCGTATCCTCATCAATGCCGGCGTGGTCAAGCAGTACACGGTGACGCCGCCGCAGACACCCGACCCCGAACGCGTGCCCGTCACCGCCAAGGACCGCAACGGTGTCATGGATCCGATGACGGCATGGCTTATCCGCTCGCCCGGCACCGGCAATCCCGTCTCGGCCGCTGCATGCGAGCAGAAGCTCCCGGTTTTCGACGGACGCATGCGCTACAATCTCACGCTCGCCTACAAGCGCATGGACCGGGTCAAGGCGAAGAAAGGCTATGCAGGGCCTGTCGTCGTCTGCAGCCTTTATTTCTCTCCGGTGTCGGGCCACATCCCGAACCGGGTGGCGCTCAAATATCTCGAAGCGCAGCGCGACATGGAATTGTGGCTGGCGCCGATCGCAGGCACGCGCCTGCTGGTGCCGTTCCGCGCCTCGGTGCCGACGCCGCTCGGCGAAGCCCGGCTCGAAGCCACGCAATTCGTGACCGTGGCCGGACCGCAGCATGCCTCGGCGACGACCGCCACCGACGTGCGGTAGGACGCGATTCCTCTGCTTGATTGTGTTGAGGGGAAAGCGGCGTTGCGAACGCACCGCGCGCGATCAGCAGAAGCCGGCAGTCTTGAGATATTTATAAGCCTGGATGATCTCGACGAGGCGATCCTCGGTGGAGCGGTCGCCGCCATTGACGTCGGGGTGATGCCGTTTCACCAGCATCTTGAACCGCATCTTGATCGCGTCACGTTCGGCGCCGACCTCAAGGCCAAGCGCATCGAGCGCCTTGCGTTCGGCATTGCGCACCGCGCGCTGTTCAGGCTGCGGCCGCTCGGTCCTGGTTTGCTGACGGCCGTTGGCGAATTCGTGAAACATGTTGAGCGGATCGGTGGCGCCCTCGAGGTCGGGACGCGGCTTGGTCTTGCCGACGCCCATCTTCCAGGTCGGCCGATGGCCGGTGATCGCATCCTTCTGATAGCGCGTCACCGCGTCGTCGCTCATGCCGGCAAAATAATTGTACGAGTGGTTGTATTCGCGCACGTGCTGGAGACAGAAGCGCAGATATTGGTTCTCGTGGCCGCGGCCCTTGGGCGCACGATGCGTCGCGCCCTCGCTGCAACCGGCCCATTCGCAGGTCGGCAGGACGACGGCCGACTTGCGGCCCTTCGCTGGCTTGACGCGAATGCTGTCAAATATGGTTGAGTCGAATTTCATTGCGGCACGCAGTATGCGAGGTTTGTTACGCGATCTTCAAGTCTTGACAGAAGCATGCGCATGAGCGTGTGACTGTTTGTTCGATAGAAAAATTGCGATCATGGGCCATCCGACCGGACCGCATACCTTGATCGCGCCATAGTGTTGGGCTTCGGACGCGTTGCGCTTCAGGCGTCGCGCATTTTGACGCGTCATAGACCCCACAAGGTAGAAGAGACCCCCATGCGAACGCAGGATGTCATCACCGAAAAATTGACGAAGGCTTTCACGCCGCAGTCACTGCGCGTGGAAGACGAGTCCGATCAGCATGCGGGGCATGCCGGGCACCGGCCCGGCGGACAGACGCATTTCAGAGTCTATATCGTGTCGGAAGCCTTCCGGGGGAAGACCCGGCTTGCCTGTCACCGCATGATCAATGAGGCGCTGGCCGCGGAACTCGACGGCGGCGTGCATGCGCTGGCGATCCATGCCACCGCGCCGGGCGCCGGTGGCGTATAATTTAACTTAAGATGCAGACGGCGAAGATGTAGACGGCGACTGCCCGGCCGCCGCGCGGGCGGGTGCGCGGCGCGTCACCGGCGTGATGCGCAATTCAGTGATGCGGTTGCGCATCCGGCGCAGCACGCGGAAACGGAAGCCGTGGAAGGTGAAGCTCTGTCCGGCTTCCGGAATCTGCCGCGCTTCGTGAATGACGAGCCCGGCGATGGTCGTGGCCTCCTCGTCCGGCAACGTCCAGTCGAGCGCGCGGTTGAGGTCGCGGATCGGCACGCCGCCGTCGACGAGCACGGAGCCGTCGGGCTGGCGCTTGACGCCGGGCACGACGACATCGTGTTCATCGGTGATGTCGCCGACGATCTCTTCCAGAATATCTTCGAGCGTCACCAGCCCCATCACCTCGCCGTATTCATCGACGACGAGCGCAAGCGGCGTCTTGCGGCGGCGGAATTCCTTGAGCTGTTCATAGAGCGGCGTGGTGTCGGGCACGAACCAGGGCGGCGTGACGATGGCGCGCAAGTCGGCCTTTTCCGGATCGCCGCCGACCGCCTGCAACGCCCGCAGCACGTTCTTGGCGTGCAGCATGCCGATGATGTTTTCCGGTTTGCCGCTCCACAGCGGCAGCCGCGTCACCGGCGACGACATTACCGCGTTGACGATGTCCGTCGGCGGCGCGTCGCAATTCACCGTGAGCATTTTCGTGCGATGGATCATCACGTCGGTGACATCGAGTTCGCGCAGGTCGAGGACGCCGCCGACCATGTCGCGGTCGAGTTTCTCCACGCCACCCTCGCGATGCAGCAGATCGACGGCGCCGCGCAGTTCCTCATGCGCCGACAGGATTGCCTGGTTCTCGCCGACGCGGATGCCGAACAGCGAAAGGATCAGCCGCACCATGCCCTCGACGGCCATGAGCAAAGGGCCGAACAGTTTGACCGATACGTTGATGGGACGCGCGACGATGAGCGAAATGCGATCGGGCGCGTTGATCGCGGCGGTCTTTGGCAGCACCTCGGCAAAAATGACGACGAGCAGCGTCATGATGAACGTCGCGTAGAACACGCCGACGTCGCCGAACCAAGCCGTCAGCAGGCCCGTGGCGAGCGCGGAAGCGGCGATGTTGACGGCATTGTTGCCGAACAGGAGCGCGCCGATGAGGCGCTCGCGTGTCGCCTGCAGGCGGTTGACGATGGCCGCGCGCTTGTCGCCCTGCTGCTCGAGCCGGTGCATCGTGGCGCGCGAAGAGGTCGTGAGCGCGGTTTCGCTGCTCGAGAAGAAGGCCGACAGCAACAGGCACACAAAGACGATGAGGATCGAAATCCAGTCTGCTGCAATCATCGTTGCGCCAGCATGTCGGCGAGAAAAGTCCTGACCGCGCCATGGTCGACGTCATGGGCGATGAAGCTCGCGCCGATGCCTTTGGCGAGGATGAGCGTCAGCTTGCCGCGGCGGACTTTCTTGTCCTGCGCCATGAGATTGAGGAAGCCGTCGGCGTCCGGCAGATCGCCGTCGATCGCAGCAAGCCCATGCGGCAGGCCGACGGCAGCGAGATGTTTCACGACGCGGTCGGCGTCGCTTTGCGGCAGGAGATTTTGGCGCGCGGAAAACGCAAACGCCAGCGCCATGCCGACGGCGACGCCTTCGCCATGCAGCAGGCGGCTGGAAAAGCCGGTCGCGGCTTCGAGCGCGTGGCCGAAGGTGTGGCCGAGATTGAGCAGCGCGCGGTCGCCGGTCTCGTATTCGTCGCGCGCGACGATGGCCGCCTTGGCGCGGCAGCTCACGGCAACGGCGTGTTCGCGCGCGGCGCCGCCGTCAAAAATTCCCTGCCAGTTGTTTTCGAGCCAGGCGAAGAACGGGGCATCGGAAATCAGGCCGTATTTCGCGACTTCGGCATAGCCGGCGCGGAATTCGCGGACCGGCAGCGTATCGAGGCAGGCGGTGTCGGCGATCACGAGGATCGGTTGATGGAACGCGCCGACGAGATTCTTGCCGTGACGGGAATTGATGCCGGTCTTGCCGCCGACCGAGGAATCAACCTGCGCCAGCAGCGTCGTCGGCACCTGAACGAAATCGACGCCACGCCGCATCACCGCGGCCGCAAAGCCGGCGAGATCGCCGACGACGCCGCCGCCGAGCGCGACGACGAGATCGTTGCGCTCGATGCGCGCTGCGATGATGTCTTCCTCGACCCGTTCGAAGACGCCAAAGCTTTTCGACTTCTCGCCGGCGGGAACAGTGATGCGAACGCTGGCAATGCCGGCGTCTTTCAGGATCCCTTCTACCTGGTCGGCATAGTGCCGCGCCACCGTCTCATCGGTGACGACGGCCGCGCGCGCGTTCGGGCGCAGCGCCGCGGTCCGTGTGCCGAGGGTGTCGATCACGCCGCGGCCGATGACGATCTCATAGCTGCGTTCGGCGAGCGCCACGCCGACGCAGGTTTCCTGCGTCTTGGCCACGGTCTTTTTTGTCGCCATGGTCACGTCAGCAGTCACTTGCAATCCTTTCCTTCCGGCTCCGGCAGGCCGAGATGGTGCGAGACCCGTGCGATAATCTCAGAGGTGATATGGTCATGCGGCACGTCACGCGACAGGATCGTGATGTCGGCTTCGGCATAAACCGGATCGCGCAGCGCGATCAGATCGCGCAGCGTCTGTTCGGGGTTGTCGGTATGGAGCATCGGCCGGTCGGTGCGCCGCCGCAGCCGCCGGACCAGAACGTCGAAATCCGCCTTGAGCCAAACGGTGACAGCCTGTGCGCGCAATTCGGCGCGGGTGGTGGCGTTCATGTAGGCGCCGCCGCCGGTCGCGAGCACCTGGGCGCCGTCATGCAGCAAGCGGCTGAGCACGCGCGCCTCTCCTGACCGGAAATAGGCCTCGCCGTGGCGCGCGAAAATCTCCGCGATCGTCATGCCGGCGGCGCGCTCGATCTCGGCGTCGGCGTCGACGAAGCGCAGCCCCAGCGCATGGGCGAGCTTGCGTCCGATCGAGGATTTTCCCGCCCCCATCATGCCGACGAGCGCAATCGCCCGGCCGCCCAGCGCCGCCAGGAGCGGCGAGAGGGGAACGGCATGGGGCGGGGCGTCGACGTGATTCTGCATGGCAAAGCCGAATATCGCACAGTCGTTGGCATATTCCGCCCAAAGACAGGCCGGACATCCGTCTTTTATGGGATAGTCGGCCCGCTTCCAACTGTCATGGAGCGGCTGCCGGTTCTGCGGGTCAGGGCCGCTGTCATGCGCCTTTAAGCTAATATCGAAGGAACCGTTGCACCGGAGGGCAAGATATGCGACCGGTTCCGGCGCGCTGTGAGTATGACCAGTCATCGAGCGATGCCCAGTCTCTTCAGATTTATCGTGTTCGTCGGCCTTTTGGGCGGCATGGCCTATGGCGCCATGTTTTCGCTCGCGAATTTCATTACGCCGACGCCGCGCGAAATCACCGTGACGATCCCGCCCGAGCATTTTTACAAGAAGCCTTAATCGCTTCCGGGCTACAACGTGCGTGACTCCCGGGCCTTCGCGCGCTTCGGGCTTTACGTCCCTTTCCAGGTTAACCATGGCGCCTGTGCTCTCCGACGCCAAAGCGACCGATCTGTTCCTCGACATGCTGGCCGCCGAGCGCGGCGCCGGCCTCAACACGCTCGCCGCCTATCGGCGCGATCTCGAGGATTTTGCCAGCGTCCTCAAACGCTCCGGCCAGACTTTTGCCCGTGCCGACACCGCGGCACTGCGCGCCTACCTCGCCAACCTCGATGAGCGCGGATTCAAGTCTTCCTCCGTCGCCCGCCGGCTGTCGGCGATGCGCCAACTGTTCCGCTTCCTCTATGCCGAAGGCCGCCGCGCCGACGATCCGGCCGCTGTCCTGTCCGGCCCCAAGCGCAGCCGGCCTCTGCCAAAAGTTTTGTCGATCGCGGATGTCGACCGGCTCCTGGCCACGGCGCATATGCGTGCGACGCAGGAGACCGGCGAGGGCGATGACGATGAAGCACCCTCCGCCACGCGGCTGCGCGCGGCGCGTCTCGCCTGCCTGCTCGAAGTCCTTTACGCGACGGGGCTGCGCGTCTCCGAACTGGTCGCCCTGCCGGCCACCGCCGCGCGGTCCGATGCACGCATGCTGGTGGTGCGCGGCAAAGGCGGCAAGGAACGCATGGTGCCGCTCAACGATACCGCCAAGCGCATGATGGCCGATTATCGCGCGCGCTTGTCGGAATCCGGCGCGGCGCCGTCGAAATGGCTGTTTCCGTCATTCGGCGAGAGCGGCCATCTCACGCGGCAACATTTTGCGCGCGATCTCAAGACGGTGGCCGCCGCGGCCGGCATCGCGAGCGACCGCATCAGTCCGCATGTGCTGCGCCACGCCTTCGCCAGTCATCTGCTGCACAACGGCGCGGACCTGCGCGTGGTGCAGACGCTACTCGGACATGCCGACATCTCGACTACGCAGATCTATACCCACGTGCTCGAGGAACGGCTCAAGAGCATGGTGCGCGACTTGCATCCTCTGTCCGGAACGTAAGCACGTTCCGGACTTGCACCCTTTGTCTTCAACGTAATGGGTTTTCGCCTCACGCCGTGACGAGCTTGAGCCCGATCACGCCGGCGAGGATTAGTCCGATCGAGGCCAGGCGCAGCGCGTCGGCCGGCTCGCCGAAGGCATAGATGCCATAGATCGCGGTGCCGGCCGCACCGATGCCGGTCCACACCGCATAGGCGGTGCCGAGCGGCAGGGTGCGCAACGCGAGGCCGAGCAGCACGATGCTGGCGATCATGGCAAGAATTGTTACCGCCGCCGGAACAGGCCGGGTCAGTCCTTCACTGTATTTCAGGCCGACGGCCCAGCCGATTTCCAGCAGTCCGGCAACAAACAGGATGACCCAGTTCATTGTACCCTCGCATAAGACATGAGCGTGCGTTCCAACGCGAACAGGTATTTGTTTTCGCGGCGCGCAGGCCCGTGGGGCGATGAGGTCGTCCTCAACGGATGGCGTGAAAGCGGAGTCGTCCCCGTCATGACATAGATGGGGCAGGCGAATGGATCGGCAACCGCTGGTTAAGACGCTTCGGTCAATAGTCCGAGATGCCGGCTGGCTTGATCCGTTGCCCGGCTTGGGCCTGCTTGGCTTGACTTGCGCAGGTCATGCAGCCAGTTTCCCGGCGGATCGGTCCATTTCCCCATAATAACCTCAAGTCTCGCGGGTATTTAGTCTCTGATGCGCAGCTATCTCGACTTTGAAAAATCCGTCGCCGAAATCGAGGCGAAGATCGACGAATTGCGCGCCGTCGAGACCGAGGATTCCGCGGCCATCGGCGAGGAAATCGAGCGGCTCGAGGCCAAGGCGGATCAGGCGCTCAAGGATGTCTATGCCACGCTCACGCCCTGGCAGAAGACCCAGGTCGCGCGCCATCCGCAGCGGCCGCACACGATCGACTATATCGCCCGGTTGATCACCGATTTTCATCCGCTCTCCGGCGACCGGAAATTCGGCGACGACGACGCCGTAACCACCGGATTCGGCCGTTTTCGCGGCGAGAGCATCTGCGTCCTCGGCCACGAGAAGGGCGCAACGACGGAAACGCGGCTCAAGCACAATTTTGGCATGGCGCGCCCTGAAGGCTACCGCAAAACCGTGCGGCTGATGGAAATGGCCGACCGGTTCGGCATTCCGGTACTGTCGCTGATCGATACCGCCGGCGCCTATCCGGGCATCGGCGCCGAGGAGCGCGGCCAGGCCGAAGCGATCGCGCGTTCGACCGAAGCCTGCCTGCAGCTCAAGGTGCCCAATGTCGCGATGATCATCGGCGAAGGCGGCTCCGGCGGCGCCATCGCCATCGCCACGGCGAACAAAGTGCTGATGCTCGAACACGCCATCTACAGCGTGATTTCGCCAGAAGGCGCGGCCTCGATCCTGTGGCGCGACACCGCCAGGGCGCAGGACGCGGCGACCAATATGCGGATCACGGCCGAGGACCTGCTGCGCTTCGCGGTTATCGACAGCATCGTGCCGGAGCCGGTCGGCGGCGCGCATCGCGATTCCGCCGGCGCCATCGCGCAAGCCGGCGACGCGATCGCTGCGGCCTTTGAATCCCTGCATGGGCTGGACGGTGATGCGTTGCGCAAGCAACGGCGCGAAAAATATCTCGCCATCGGCCGGACCGGCCTGTAGCGGCATTTCCGCAGTCCATCAAAGGCTTGGCTGAAAACGGCGATGTCGCCGCAAATGTCACCCACCGGCTATGCGATTGACACCGCTGGCCTTTTTCGGCGCGCGGGGAATGCCTGCCTTAAACTTGTCCAAAACTGCGAGCGATCATGGTATAGCTGGGTGGACAGGCTGTCTGCCTCGACGGGGGGAAGTGCGGAATCGACGGGGGAAGCGCACCGTCTTTACCTGACCTTCACCATAGAACTGCGGAGGACGATGTTCGGAGGGCTGCGGCCTGTCCCGGCAACGGCCTCTTAAGGCTAACGAATGCTATTGAGTGAGCGCCAGTTTTGCACTCATTTCGGGGGAGTATTGCGTTGATCGGTCATCTCATCTCCCACAGATCCCTTTTGCGCCCTCTCGCAGCGCTCGCCGCCGTGGTTGCCGCCCTCGCGCTTGCCGGATGCAACACCGACGGCGGCATGTCTCCCAACGCCAAGGCCTCGAAGCCCATCCCGGCGAAGACGCTGGCGTTGATGGAAGAAAAGCACATGACCAAAGCGTCGCCGATGCTTGTGCGCATCTTCAAGCAGGAAGCGGAGCTGGAGGTCTGGAAGAAGGACGACAGCGGCCGTTATGCAAAGCTGAAGTCGTTTCCGATCTGCCGCTGGTCCGGCGATCTCGGTCCCAAGGTGAAGCAGGGCGACCGTCAGGCGCCGGAAGGGTTCTACACCATCACGCCCGGCCAGATGAATCCGAATTCCAGCTACTATCTGGCGTTCAATATCGGCTTTCCCAACGCTTACGACCGCGCCAATGATCGAGACGGCAAATTTCTGATGATCCATGGCGACTGTTCGTCGGCCGGTTGCTATGCCATGACCGACGAGCAGATCAGCGAGATCTATGCGCTGGCGCGCGAGTCCTTCGCCGGCGGCCAGCGCGCCTTCCAGATCCAGGCCTATCCCTTCCACATGACGGCGAAGAACCTCGCCCGCCATCGCAACAATCCGAACATGGCGTTCTGGAAGATGCTCAAGCAGGGCAACGACATTTTCGAGGTCTCGGGACAAGAGCCAAAGGTCGACGTCTGCGACAAGCATTATGTCTTCGACGCCGAAGGTCCGGCGGGACAGCCCGCGCCGCGGTTCAATCCGCGTGGCCAGTGCCCGGTCTATCAGATGCCGCAGGAGATCGCCGCGGCTGTCGCGCAGAAGGAACGCCAGGACGACGCGCAGGTCGCGAGCCTGGTCAGCAGTGGTCTCAAGACGGCGCCGATCCGCATGGCCACCGATGGCGGCATGAACAGGGTGTTCCTGGCAGCACTCGGCCGTCCGCCGATGGATGGTGACGACAGTTCGCCGGCGTTGTTCGCTGAGAAGGCGCCCGGCACGATTCCGCCGTATGTCAGTCCGCCGCAGCCGGGCGTGAAGGGCACGCTTCTTGCCAATGCCGAGCCAATGGGCACGCCGACATCTCCTCCCGCGAAGACCGCCATCGCGCTTCCGCCGATACGGCCGACAGCCGTCGCGTTTGTGAAGCCGCCGGCGACAAAACCGGCCCACACCCAGATCGCAGCGGCAAGGCCGGCGGGCACCACGACCGCCAACGCGGCGCATCACGCCGCGACCACGCAAGTCGCGGCCGCCGGCGCCGGCGCGCCGGCCTGGAATGCGACGCTCTCCTCAGCCAAGTTATCGTCGAAGGCGGCTGCAAAGCCAGCCAAGCCGGTGGCGGTGCATGCGAAGAAGCCCGCAAAGGATGCGCAGGCTGCGAAGCCGCACGGCACGGCGTTTGCGTCCGCCACATCCGGCGGATTCGTGAACGGTGCCGCTCCGGCGCTGTCGACGACCGGTTTCGGCCGCTAGATTCGGGCAAGGGATGCATCAAGGGGATGCATTGCGTTTCGAGGCCGGGTCGATCCCGGCCTCTTTCATATGAAGCCTGCAAATCGGGCCTGCATGTCAAATTCTGCCGATCAAACGAAGCGCGTATGAAAAGCGATCCGGACATGACAAGCGGCAGCGTCTATGTGCTCGGCACGGTCTCGGGGGCGCGCCGGATGACCTATGTCGGCTGGACCATCGATGTCGCCAAACGGGTGGCGCGGCATAACGCCGGCACCGGCGCACGCACGACGCGCGGGCGCGTCTGGGTGCTGCTGCACAGCGAAACTTTCGCCACACGCCGCGAAGCCATGAGCCGCGAATGGCATCTCAAACGCGATCGGGCTTTTCGCAAGCAACTCGCCGCGCGTCTTCCGCAAGATTGAAGCGGAAGGAGACTGAAACGCCGCGAGTTTGAGGGCGAGGATTGTCGCGCAACGAAAAGGCGGCCCCCACGGGGCCGCCTTCATTTCATATAGCGCTTCAGAGCCGGATGTCAGACGTAGCGGCCGTGGCAATGCTTGAACTTCTTGCCGGAGCCGCAGGGGCAGACCTCGTTGCGGCCGACTTTGCCCCAGCTCGTCGGATCGTTCGGATTGCGGTTGGCGGCACGCTCGGCCGCCTCGCCGGCATAAGCCGGAGCCAGCGTCACGTCGGCCATCGCCAACTGGTCCTCGCCGGTCGAGGGATCGACGTGATGCGCCTCCATGTACGGCAGTTCGTTCTGTTCGTCGGGCGGCGCCGAAACGATCTCGACGCGCATGAGCTGCGCCGTCACCGCCTCGCGCAGACGCGAAATCATCGCTTCGAACAGGTTGAACGCCTCTTCCTTGTACTCGTTGAGCGGATCGCGCTGGCCATAACCGCGCAGCCCGATCACCTGGCGCAGATGCTCGAGCATCAGCAGATGCTCGCGCCACAAGCCGTCGAGCGTCTGCAGCAGGATCGATTTCTCGACATAGCGCAGGACGTCCGGACCCCATTGCGCCACCTTTGACGCCATCGCCTCGTCGGCGCGGCGCTCGATGCGCGACAGCAGTTCCTCGTCGGCGATGCCTTCTTCCTTCGCCCATTCGTCGACCGGAAGATCGAGCGCGAGCACGCGCGCAAGCTCTTCCTTGAGGCCGGCCGTGTCCCATTGCTCAGGATAGGCGCTTTCCGGCACATGCTTGGCGACCAGGTCGTCGACGACGGCATGACGCATGTCGGCGATGGTTTCCGAGACAGTGTCTTCCTTCATCAGGTCGACGCGCTGGTCGAAGATGACCTTGCGCTGATCGTTCTGGACGTTGTCGAATTTCAGCAGGTTCTTGCGGATGTCGAAGTTGCGGGCCTCGACCTTCTGCTGCGCCTTTTCCAGCGCCTTGTTGATCCAGGGATGGACAATCGCCTCGTCTTCCTTGAGGCCGAGCCGCTGCAACATGCTGTCGAGCTTGTCAGAGCCGAAAATGCGCATCAGGTCGTCTTCGAGCGACAGGAAGAACTTTGAATGTCCGGGGTCGCCCTGGCGGCCGGAACGGCCACGCAACTGGTTGTCGATGCGCCGGCTTTCGTGGCGCTCGGTGCCGAGCACGAACAGGCCGCCGGCGGCAAGCGCCTTTTCCTTGAGGCGCGCGATCTGGGCGCGGATCTCGTCGGCCTGTGGGCTTTTCTCGCGCGCGCGCGGGTCCTCGATCTCGGTGATCTCCTGACGGATGCGCATGTCGGCATTGCCGCCGAGCTGGATGTCGGTGCCGCGGCCGGCCATGTTGGTGGCAATGGTGATCGCGCCTGGCACGCCGGCCTGGCTGACGATATAGGCTTCCTGCTCGTGGTAGCGGGCATTGAGGATGGCGAAGACCTTTGCCTTCGAGGCGCCCTCATCGCCGGAATAGAGCGCGGCAAACGCGTTCGGATCGGTGAAGTCGTGCTGCTCCCAGCCGGCCTGGCGCAGCATCTCGGCCAGTTGCTCGGATTTCTCGATCGATGTCGTGCCGACCAGCACCGGCTGGCCACGCGTCTTGCATTCCTCGATCAGGGTGATGATGGCGCGGTATTTTTCCGCATTGGTGCGATAGACCTCGTCGTCGTCGTCGACGCGGGCGAGCGGCATGTTGGTCGGCACTTCGAGCACTTCGAGACCGTAGATGTCCATGAACTCTTCGGCCTCGGTGAGCGCCGTGCCGGTCATGCCGGCCAGCTTCTCGTACATGCGGAAGTAATTCTGGAACGTGATCGACGCGAGGGTCTGGTTCTCCGGCTGGATCGGCTGGCGTTCCTTGGCCTCGAGCGCCTGATGCAGCCCTTCCGAATAGCGCCGGCCAGGCATCATGCGGCCGGTGAATTCGTCGATGATGACGACCTCGTCGTTGCGGACGATATAATCCTTGTCGCGCTGGAACAGCGTGTGCGCGCGCAGCGCCTGATTGACGTGATGCACGACCGAGACGTTCTCGATGTCGTAGAGCGAGGCACCCTTGAGCTGATCGGCCTCGCGCAGCCGGGTCTCGATGTTCTCCATGCCCTTTTCGGTGAGCGTGACCGTGCGCTGCTTCTCGTCGACCTCGTAGTCGTCCTTTTGCAGATGCGGAATGAAGGTGTCGATCGTGTTGTAGAACTCGGACCGGTCCTCGAGTGGACCGGAGATGATGAGCGGCGTGCGCGCCTCGTCGATGAGGATCGAGTCCACTTCGTCGACGATGGCGTAGGCGTGCCCACGCTGCACCATTTCCTCGAGACTGTATTTCATGTTGTCGCGCAGGTAGTCGAAGCCCAGCTCGTTATTGGTCGCGTAGGTGATGTCGTGTGCGTAGTTCTGCTTGCGCTCCTCGTCGTCGAGCCCGTGCACGATGATGCCGGTCGACAGTCCGAGGAAGCCATAGACCTGGGCCATCCATTCCGCGTCGCGCTTGGCGAGGTAGTCGTTGACGGTCACGACATGCACGCCCTTCCCGGCGAGGGCATTGAGATAGACCGGCAGCGTTGCAACCAGCGTCTTGCCTTCGCCGGTCTTCATTTCGGAGATGCGGCCTTCGTGCAGGATCATGCCGCCGATCAACTGCACGTCGAAATGGCGCTGGCCGAGCGTGCGTTTGGCGGCCTCGCGCACCGTGGCGAAGGCCGGGGCGAGAATGTCGTCGAGGCTCTTGCCGCCGGCGAGTTCCGCCTTGAAGGCGTCGGTGCGTGCGCGCAGCGCCTCGTCCGACAGCGCCGCCACCTCCGGCTCCAGCGCGTTGATCTCGTCAACCCGCGCACGGTAGCTCTTGATCCGCCGGTCGTTCGACGATCCGAAAATCTTACGGGCGAGATCGCCGATCATGTCTGTCCTTTCACACGCCGCAGGCGGCGGTCTGTCACGGCTGGTGCGGGGATCGCCCCGCCGCCAAAACACAAACGCTGCGCGGCAGTGGCCCTGGCGGGTCGATACGCCCAATGAGCTTGAAATCGCGACATTTTTACGGATCGGCGATTCGGGCAAGAAAAAGCGCCCCTCCGGCGGAGGCGGGAGAGGCAAGCGAGAGATAGGAGGGGGTCCAACCCTTGTCAATTACCGGCCGGCCCATTACGCGCGCAGGAGTGCGCCATCCGGCACGGGCCGCAGGCCAAGGACTAGGCAAGGGTCGGGCCAGGGTCGGGCAAGAGTCGGTGCCGTCGCCCGGTCACTTCGCGGCCCGGGTCACTTCGCCCGTTGCGGTCGGCTACCGGCGTGACGTCGCTGCCGCGCCCTTACACGCCCATCATCATGACACTCCTGTCATCATGCGCCGGCCACGTGGCCCGGCCATTGCAATGCCATGTTCTTTGCGCGAGTGTCCGCGACCCTCTGCCGCGCGGATCGAATGACGCGGTTCCACTCTTTCGTAAGGATGTCGCCATGACCGTCATTAAGACCGTCACACCGACCGTTCGTCTCGGCTCCTCAAGCCACGCTCGTCGCGGCATCGCTGCCTTGTGCGGGCTGGCGCTCGCCGGCGCATTGTTCACCTCGCTGTCGGTCGTGCCGGCAAGGAGCCAGGACGATCCGGTCGTCGCCAAGGTCAACGGCATGGAGATCAAGCAGAGCGACATCGCGATCGCCGAAGACGAACTCGGCGCCAAGCTGCCGGCGCCGGATGCGGCGTCGAAGCAGGATCAGCTCATCACTTACGTTGCCGACATGATGCTGCTGGCCAAGGCGGCGCAGGACAAGGGCATGGCCTCGACCACCGAATTCGCCCACAAGCTCGCCTATGAACGCAGCAAGCTTTTGATGGAAGAGATGCTCAAGCAGGCGTCGCAGCAGGCTGTGACCGATGAGGCGATGCACAAGACCTATGACGAAGCCATCGGGCAGATGAAGGGCGAGGAGGAGATCAAGGCCAGTCACATCCTCGTTCCGACCGAAGACGAGGCCAAGGCGATCGAGGCCGAACTCAAGAAGGGCGCCGACTTCGCGACCCTGGCGAAGGAAAAATCCAAGGACCCGGGTTCGGGCAAGCAGGGCGGCGATCTCGGCTATTTCACCAAGGACCAGATGGTGCCGGAATTCTCGGAAGCGGCCTTCAAATTGCAGAAGGGCCAGGTGTCCGAACCGGTCAAATCATCCTTCGGCTGGCACATCATCAAGCTTGAGGACAGGCGCGCGAAGAAGCCGCCGGAATTTGATCAGGTGAAAGACCAGCTCGCGCAATACGTGGCGCGCAAGGCGCAGGCCGACCTGATCAGCAAGTTGCGTGAGAGTGCAAAGATCGAGCGCGTCGGCGCACCGCCGGCCGCCGCCGGAAGTGCCACCCCGCCTGCCGCCGGCGGCGTCGCGCCGCCGACCGGCAAGAAGCCGTAACGAGAGGCCGTAAATCGCGGCGTCCGATCGTCATGTCATGAAGCGCTGCCGCACGGGATAGGCGGCGGCGCGATGGACGGCATTTGATCGAAAATATTAGCCTTCGTTGTGCTTGTCGCCCGCGGTCTTCTCCTCTAAGCCTGCTGCGCGGGCCGGAACGCTTCCGGCTGGCGTCTTGTTGGCGCGTATCCGGCAAAGCTTGGTGGCGGACTTGATCCGAGAGCGAAGACCTTGCGATCGGAAGACGCGCGAGTTTTTGATTTAGAACATTTTTGCGGCTAACCGGATTTCACTTGGCCGGAAAATGCTCTAGGGGGCGGGCCCGTTCTGCATGGCTGTTTCGATTTCTCCTCTTGCGCCGAAACGCGTGGCCGACATGCCCGAGATTGCGGGCGCACGTCTGGCCACAGCAGCAGCCGGCATCAAATACAAAGGCCGCACCGACGTGCTGCTGGTCGCGCTCGATCCGGGCACGGCCGTGGCCGGTGTCTTCACCCAGTCGAAATGCGCGTCGGCGCCGGTCGAATGGTGCCGGGCAAAGCTCAAGGGCGGTAAGGCACGCGTGCTGGTCGTCAATTCCGGCAATGCCAACGCCTTCACCGGAAAGACCGGCAGCGACGCCACGAAATTCACGGCCGACCTTGCGGCCAAGGCGATAGGCTGCAAACCCGGCGAAGTGTTTCTGGCCTCGACCGGCGTCATCGGCGAGCCGCTTGACGCATCGGTGTTCGATGGCGTGATGGACGGCCTCGTCGCCGCGGCGCAGCCGGGCCGCTGGAACGACGCTGCCCGCGCGATCATGACGACCGACACGTTTCCGAAAACGGCGACGGCGACAGCCACGCTCGGCAACGCCACCGTCACCCTTGCCGGAGTCGCCAAGGGCGCGGGGATGATCGCGCCGGACATGGCGACGATGTTGTCTTTCGTCTTCACCGACGCGCCGCTCACGGCGCCCGTTCTGCAATCGCTGCTCGGCCGCGCGGTCGAAAATACGTTCAACGCCATCACCGTCGACGGCGACACCTCCACCTCCGACACTTTACTGGCCTTCGCGACGGGGGCTGCCGCGTCGCAGGGCGCGCCGCAGATCAAGCGGCCGAGCGATCCGCGGCTGAAATCCTTCCGCATGGCGCTTGAATGCCTGATGGCCGACCTCGCCGAGCAGGTCGCCCGTGACGGCGAGGGCGCACGCAAGCTCGTCGAAGTCATCGTCGAAGGCGCGGTCTCCAAGCAGTCGGCGCGCGCGGTGGCGCTCTCGATCGCCAATTCGCCGCTGGTGAAGACGGCCATCGCCGGCGAAGACGCCAATTGGGGCCGCGTGGTCATGGCCGTCGGCAAGGCGGGCGAACCGGCGGACCGCGACCGGCTTTCGATCTGGTTCGGCGGCATCCGCGTGGCGCACAAGGGCGCACGCGACCCCGACTATGATGAGCAAGAGGTCGCCGCGGTGATGAAGAAGCCGGAGATCACGCTCAAGGTCGCGCTTGGTCTCGGCCGCGGCCACCACCGCATCCTCACCTGCGACCTCACCAAGGAGTATGTCGCGATCAACGGCGACTACCGCTCCTAGAGCATAATGCCGAAAAGCCTACCCTCGACTTGATCGGGGGTGCGAAGCGGTTTTCGGACAACATCATGCTCTCGGTCGTCGTGATCTTGTTTTGTGCGAATTCCGGTTGCAGCCGATGCCCGCTTTATGCATTCCACACTACGCATGGTTAACTACGCTCAACGGACAGCCGTCGCGTTCAGACATCGTTAACGTCAACCCGCCACGGTAGAGGCTGGGCCGTGAATCTGAAACTCGTTCTTGTGACCGCCTGCGCCCTCGTCGATGCCGACGGTCGCGTCCTGCTCACCCAGCGCCCGCCGGGCAAGACGCTGGCTGGCTTATGGGAATTTCCGGGTGGCAAGATCGAGGCGGGCGAGCGGCCTGAAGAGTGTCTGATCCGGGAGCTGAAGGAGGAACTCGGCATCGTCGTCAAGGAAGCCTGCCTCGCGCCGCTGACATTCGCGAGTCACGCTTATGAGACGTTCCACCTTCTCATGCCGCTCTATGTGTGTCGGCGTTGGGATGGGATCGTCATGCCGCAAGAGGGCCAGGCGCTGGCCTGGGTGCGGCCCAACCGGCTGCGGGATTACCCGATGCCGCCTGCCGACGAGCCGCTGCTGCCGTTTCTGACCGACCTTTTGTTGTGAGCGGGTCAAAGAGCCAAAAAGATTCAGGAGCCGAGGGCAAGGGTCATGACGTCCAAAACTGTCGAAACGTCCAAGACTGTCGATACGGCCGCCATCGCGTTGGCGCCGCCTTCTTCACAGGTTTGCAATCTGTCGGCATTTTGGTGCGACACGCGCGGCGCCACGTCGATCGAATATGCCATCATCGCCTCCGGCATCGCCGTCGCGATCGCCGCAACGGTGTTTTCGCTGGGGACGGCCGTCAACGGCTTGTACAAGTCCGTCTCGGATAAATTGCACTAGCCGCCTTCGGCGATCGCACGGCATCGGTCAGCGGCCGGCCTTCTCGCCGGCGCTGCTTTCGGTCGTTCCCAACGCATCGGCGAGCCGCGCCTTGGCCGATCCGGGAGCGAGCGGCTTTTGCTGGCTTTCATGCGCCTTCCATCCTGACAGCCACTGGATGTCGAACGTCGCGCGGATGCGTCCGTCGGGATCGGAAAATTTTTCCGCGTAAATCTCGGCCATGCGCAACAGGGTCGTGCGGCGCAGCGGCGCGCGCCGCCGTTCGTGCAAAATGTTGGTCGCGCCCATGCGCCGCAGATCCTGCATCAGCGCGAAGGCCGAGGCATAGCGCACCGTCAGGCGATCGGTATCCGTCACCGGCAGGGCGAAGTGGGCGCGTTGCAGCAGCGCGCCGAGATCGCGAAGGTCGGCGAACGGCGCGACGCGCGGCGATAACCCGCCGTCGCGTTCGGCTTCGGCTTGCGCAAACGCCTGCCGCAGTTCGGTCAGCGTTTCGCCGCCGAGTAGTGCGGCCAGCAGCAGCCCGTCGGGTTTGAGTGCGCGATTGATCTGCGCAAGCGCGCCGGGCAGATCGTTGACCCATTGGAGCGACAGTGCCGAGACCGCGAGATCGAAAGCCTCTTCACGCAGCGGCAGGCGCTCTTCGTCGCCGATCACGACGGAAACTTGTGCGGTCGTGGGCGCAGGCTGCGCGCCGTCCGGCATCACGGCGACGATGTGGGCCGCCTGTCCGCCGGCGACGAGCCGGTCGCGCAAAGCCGATGTTGCGGTGCCGATGTCGGCGGCGAGCGCGAAGCGGCGCGTGACGACGCCGACGCGTTCGGCAAGATCGGCGGCGACATGATCGAGCAGGAAGGTTTCAGCGCCCGCACGCGCGGCACGGCGGCGGCGCGCCGACAGCAGGGCGCGATCGAAAATCAGCGGCGTCATGGGCGAGACTCGTCGCGCGTCCGGGGGGAAATAGCAATGCACAAAGGAGGCGGGCCGGTTGAGGCGGCGGCCCGCGCGCAGTAGCTTTGCCGGGGGAGCAGGGATGCATGGCGGGTCTTGCAGACATCGCGGCGCGGTCGGCGAACGTCTGGCGGGGCAGCCGCTCAGCCGTTGGCGCGCTGTTCGGCCGTGCTCTCGATGTGACGCTCGACCTGGCGCTGCCCTCTCTCTGTCCGGCCTGCCGCGATCCCGTCGATGGCGCCGGTCTGTGTCCGCACTGCTGGACCAAACTGTCTTTCATCGCGCGGCCCTATTGCGAGCGCCTCGGCATCCCCTTCGTCTATGATCCCGGCCCCGGTATCCTGTCGATGGAGGCCATCGCCACGCCACCGGCCTATGATCGGGCACGGGCGGCCGTGCGCTATGACGATGTCGCGCGCGCCATGGTGCATGCGCTCAAATACAGCGACCGCCTCGATCTCGCCCCCGTGATGGGCCGCTGGACGGCGCAGGCGGGGGCCGAAGTGTTGAGCGGCGCCGACGCCATTGTTCCGGTGCCGCTGCATTGGCGCCGGCTGTGGATGCGGCGCTTCAACCAGTCCGCCGTCCTAGCGACGCATGTCTCGCGGGCGAGCGGCGTTCCCGTCCGTGCCGACCTTCTGCGCCGCCGCCGCCCGACTGCGCATCAGGTCGGCCTGACGCGCTCCGAACGCACGGCCAATGTGCAGGGCGCCTTTGCCGTTCCCGATGCCGGCAAGGCGATGCTTGCCGGCCTCAAGGTCGTCCTTATCGACGACGTGCTGACCTCGGGGGCGACGGTCGAGGCCTGCGCCCGGGCGCTGCTTCGCGCGCACGCTAAAAGCGTGGATGTGCTGGTTTTCGCGCGGGTTGTGGCGGCGGCGCGAACGACCATATAAAAGACCGTCGAAATAAACGGTGAGACGCATGCCGCAAGTTGAAATGTACACGACCAAGTACTGCCTCTATTGCCTGTCGGCCAAGGCGCTTCTCACCCGCAAAGGCATTCCGTTCACCGAGATCGACGTCTCGGGCGATGCGGATTTGCGTGAGAAGATGGTCCAGCGCGCCGAGGGCCGCATGACCGTGCCGCAGATCTTCATCGGCGCGCAGCATGTCGGCGGTTACGATGAACTCTATGCCCTCGATCAGGCCCAGCAACTCGACGCCATGCTCGCGGCGTGACGCCGGCCTGATGAATTGCGCGGCGACGACCAGTCGGAGATGACGATGGCGGATAATGCCCGCTTCAAGATCGGCCTGGTGCAGATGCGCTCCGGCGTCAATCCGGCGACCAATCTCGATTCCGCGGTCAAGCTGATCGGCGAGGCGAAAAGCCAGGGCGCGGTCTATGTGCAGACGCCCGAAATGACCAACATCATGGAAGCGAGGCGCGACCGGCTGCTCGCGACGATCATGGCGGAAGAAAAAGACACGAGCCTCGCCGCGTTGCGCGAACTGGCGCGCTCGCTCGGCATTCACATCCATATCGGGTCGCTGGCCATCAAAGTCACACCGGAGCACGCCGCCAATCGCTCCTTCCTCATCGATCCCGACGGCGAGATCATCGCGCGCTACGACAAGATCCATATGTTCGACGTCGATCTCGACAAGGGCGAAAGCTATCGCGAGTCGAACACCTATCGCGCCGGCGAGATCGCCGTGGTCAGCGACCTGCCGTTTGCGCGGCTTGGCCTGACGATCTGCTACGACCTGCGCTTTCCCGCCCTGTTCCGCGCGCTCGCCGATGCCGGCGCTTCGCTGATCGCGGTGCCGTCCGCTTTCACGCGCCAGACCGGCGAAGCCCATTGGAACATTCTCCTGCGCGCGCGCGCGATCGAGAACGGCTGCTTCGTGCTGGCCGCGGCGCAGGGCGGTGCCCACGAAAACGGCCGCGAGACGTTTGGTCATTCCCTGGTCGTCGATCCGTGGGGCCGCGTGGTCGCCGAGGGCGGCACCGAGCCCGGCGTGATCATGGCCGAGATCGATTTGAGCGCGGTCTCGACGGCGCGCGCCCGCATCCCCTCGCTGCAGCATGGCCGCCGCTTCGAGATCGTCGAGCCCTTGGCCGAGCCGGTCCATCTGCATGCAGTGAAGACGCCACGATGATCCGCTACGACCTCATCTGCGAGCAACGCCATACGTTCGATGGCTGGTTTCGCGATTCCGCCGCCTTCGACCAGCAGGCGAAGAAGGGCCTGGTATCGTGTCCGCGCTGCGGTTCGGTCAAGGTCGAGAAGGCGATCATGGCGCCGCGCGTCTCCGGCGCAAGCAGGCGCGGCAAGACCGAGCCTGAGCCGACAGTGTCCGAGGCGGCGTCTCCCGTCGCCATGATGGCGCCGGAAGAAAAAGAGCTGCGCACGAAGCTGCGCGAATTGCGCGAGCATCTGACGAAAAATTCCGACAATGTCGGCAAGCGCTTTCCGGAAGAAGCGCGCAAGATGCATTACGGCGAGATCGAGCATCGCTCGATCTATGGCGAGGCGAGTCCCAAGGACGCCAAGGCGCTGCATGAGGAAGGCATCGCCTTTCATTCGCTGCCGATGCTCCCCGAGGATAAGAACTAAAGCAATTCCAGGAAAAGTGCGAAGCGGTTTTCCGTCCGGAATTGCGCAAGAACAAGGAGATAGAGCATTTTCGTGATTCTGAGAAAGGCGGAAATGCTCTAGCGCCTTTATGCGTGCGTCAGCACCAGCATCGTGACGCCGGCCAGCACGAGGACGACGCCGAGTTTTTCACGCAGCGTCGTCGCGTGGCGGAACACGTAGGACGAGATCAGTTGTGCGAACAGCACCTCGATCAGCCCCAGCGTGCGGACATTGGCCGCCGAGGTCAGCGCGAAAGCCAGAAACCAGAATTCCGACGCCGTCGCGCCCATGAAGCCGGCCAGCGCGGATGGCCGCCAGGCGTCGAAAATGGCGCGCAGTGCCGCCGGCTTGCGCCAGACAAGGTACATGGTGAGCACGGCCGACTGCGCGAACAGGCCCCAGGCCAGCGTATAGGTCGCAGCCATCAAAAAGGATGAGTCGGCCAGCGACAGGATCGCCCCGCGATAGCCGATCGCCGACAGGGCGAACATGCCGCCGGAGATCAAGCCCACCACTGTCGGCCGCAGGCTTGCTTGCGACGCCGCGCCGGGCCTGACCGCCATCACGATGACGCCGGCGGTGGCGATGACGATGGCCGCGATCGTCGTCGCGGACAATGCATCGCCGAGAAAGATTAGACCGAAAATGGCGACCTGCACCGGTTCGGTCTTGATGTAGCAATAGGCGACGATGAAGGACCGTTCGCCCATCGCCACCAGCATCAGCGCGGTGGCGATGACCTGCGCCAGCGCGCCGGCGACCAGCCACGGCCAGAACACGAGGCTGGGCCGTGGCAGCGCCGTGCCGGTAACAAGCAGCACGCCGAGCAGGAACAGGATCGCGAACGGAAACCCGAAGATGAAGCGGATCTGCGTCGCGCCGGCCGTGCCGAGCCGTTGCGTCAGTTCGCGCTGCATGGCGTTGCGCACGGTCTGCCCGAGCGCCGCCAGCACCGTGAAGACAATCCAGAGCCAAGGTGCCGCGATCAACGCTTAGGCCTCACGCCGGCTTCTCGGCGGTGAGCATGTAGTTGACATCAGTGTCGCGCGCGAGCTGCCAGCGATCGGCGAGCGGATTGTAGATGACGCCGCGGTCCTCGATCACCGTGAGGCCGCCTTGCGTGAGCGCAATCTCAAGTTCATTCGGTGTGACGAACTTGTCCCATTGATGGGTGCCGCGCGGCAGCCAGCGCAGCACGTATTCGGCGCCGACGATGGCAAGCGCAAAACTCTTGAGCGTGCGGTTGAGCGTCGCCGTTATCATCAGCCCGCCGGGCTTGACCATTTCGGCGCAGCGTCTGACGAACAGGCTCACGTCGGCGACGTGCTCGACAACCTCCATCGCCAGCACCACGTCGAAGCGTTCGCCGGCATCCGCCAAAGCCTCGGCGGTGGTGGCGCGGTAGTCGATCGTGAGCGCCGACTGCGCGGCATGCAACTTGGCCACCTCGATGTTCTTTTGCGCCGGGTCGGCGCCGAGCACCGATGCGCCAAGCCGCGCCAGCGGCTCCGACAACAGTCCACCGCCGCAGCCGATGTCGAGGATGCGCAGCCCCGCCAGGCAATCGAGGGTTTTCGGATCGCGGGCGAAATGCGCCGTCGCGGTGTCGCGGATATAGCCGAGCCGCACCGGGTTGAACTTGTGCAGCGGCTTCATCTTGCCGTGCGGGTCCCACCACTCTGCGGCGAGCGCGGAAAAGCGATCGACCTCGGCCTGATCGACGGTCGATGTCCGGGCGTCACTCATCGGCAATGACCAAAATCTGCACCAGGGTCTTCTTTCATTTTCGCTGACGGTTCTAAGGCACCTGCGCGATTTCGCAAACGGAACCTGCTCCGCAGCCGTGCTCGAAATCACAATGCCACGCCGGCGCAATGAGGACAATTCAGGAGCTCTTGCGGCGGCGATGGCGCAGAGACCATGCGCGGGACTGCGCATGCCCGACCCCGAGATTAGCCTTGCCGCCTGAGGCGGTGTCCGGCCCCGGGTTGCAGGCCGTGATGACAGACGTTATGGATGCGCGCCGTCGCGGCCGCCGCAGGCTGCGGCGGTTTCCAGCCCTCCTGCAGCCGAAAGGTGCCGGTCGCTTTCATGGCCCGCCTGGTGATGAAATTCGGCGGAACGTCCGTCGCCGATATCGAGCGCATCCGCAACGTCGCGCGCCACGTCAAGCGCGAGGTCGATGCCGGCCACGAGGTGGCCGTGGTCGTGTCCGCCATGTCGGGGACGACCAATCAGCTTGTTGGCTGGTGCCGCGAGGCGGCCTCACTGCATGATGCCCGCGAATATGATGCTGTCGTCGCCTCCGGCGAGCAGGTCACTTCGGGGCTGCTCGCCATCGCCCTGCAGTCTCTCGGCGTCACGGCGCGGTCGTGGCAGGGCTGGCAGTTGCCGATTTTCACCAGCCAGGCGCATGGCTCGGCGCGCATCCTCGACATCAATGGCACGGAGATCGTCAAGCGTTTTGCCGACCGCAAGGAGGTCGCCGTCATTTCCGGCTTCCAGGGCATCCACAAGGAGAGCGGCCGGCTGACGACGCTCGGCCGCGGCGGCTCCGACACTTCGGCGGTGGCCATCGCCGCCGCGATCAAGGCCGACCGCTGTGATATCTACACCGATGTCGATGGCGTCTACACCACCGACCCGCGCGTGGTGCCGCGCGCGCATCGACTCGAGAAGGTGGCGTTCGAGGAAATGCTGGAACTGGCCTCGCTCGGCGCCAAGGTGCTGCAGGTGCGCTCGGTCGAACTCGGCATGGTCCACAATGTGCGCATTTTCGTGCGCTCGAGTTTCGACACGCCCGAAGCCATCGACCCCAACGCGACCCCACCGGGAACCCTCATCTGCGACGAGGCGGAGATCATGGAACAGCAA
The DNA here is from genome assembly GCA_035494115.1 of Xanthobacteraceae bacterium. Classification (GTDB taxonomy): domain Bacteria; phylum Pseudomonadota; class Alphaproteobacteria; order Rhizobiales; family Xanthobacteraceae; genus DATJHH01. Next base: position 107,576 of record DATJHH010000020.1, on the reverse strand, counting down.
GTCGTCACCGGCATCGCCTTTTCGAAGGACGAGGCGCAAATCTCCGTGCGGCAGGTCGAGGACAAGCCGGGCGTGGCCGCCGCGATTTTCGGCCCGCTCGCCGACGCCAACATCAATGTCGATATGATCGTCCAGAACGTGTCGTCCGACGGCAAGACCACCGACCTGACCTTTACCGTGCCGGCGGCGGATTTCGAGCGCGCAAAGGACACCATCGCCAAGGCGCGGGCAAAAATCGGCTTCGAGCGCGTGGACGGCGCCACCGAGGTGGCCAAGGTGTCGGTCATCGGCATCGGCATGCGCAGCCATGCCGGTGTCGCTGCGACAGCCTTCAAGGCGCTGTCCGAGCGGAATATCAACATCCGGGCGATCACCACCTCGGAAATCAAATTTTCGGTGCTGATCGACGAGGCCTATACCGAGCTTGCCGTGCGCACCCTGCACACGCTTTATGGCCTCGACAGGCCCTGATACCCTCGGCGAGGCTCAAAATCGGCGCTTGAGGTCGATTCCGGAGTTTTCTGCGAATCCGACGCCCAAATTTTTGACGCCCAAGTTTCCCCGTATTCGCGCGGCCATTGTCAGCCGCCCGTCACGAATTGCTGCGATGCAAAATTTGTGATCGGCACCAATGGCTTGCGGTTTGCATGTCGCATTGTCTATTACGGCTGAGTTGAGCGCCGCGGCGCCCGGGACGCGGCGGGTTTTCCTCTTCATGGCCGGGCTGGGCGGCTCTCAACAATCGTTCTAGCCTGAACCGAAAGGACCAGACGCCATGCGTGGTGCGCTTGGCGGTCCGCGCGTTTTGCTAAGACGGCTTCGCGAAGTGATGGCGGAGCCGGTCAGCGCGCAGGAACGCCTCGACAAGATCGTCGTACTGATCGCGGCCAACATGGTGGCCGAGGTCTGCTCGGTTTATGTCCTGCGCATCGACAACCGCCTCGAACTCTACGCCACCGAAGGTCTGAAATCCGAAGCCGTCCACCAGACCGTGATGCGGCTGGGCGAGGGCCTCGTCGGCCTGGTCGCCAGCGAAGCCAATCCGATCAACCTGTCCGACGCGCAGAAGCATCCGGCCTTCTCGTATCGCGCGGAAACGGGCGAAGAAATCTATCAATCGTTCCTTGGCGTGCCGATCCTGCGCGCCGGCAAGACGCTTGGCGTGCTCGTCGTGCAGAACCGCGCGCGGCGCACCTATTCCGAGGAGGAAGAGGAGGCGCTGCAGACGACGGCGATGGTCTTGGCCGAGATGATCGCCTCGGGCGAGCTGTCGGCCCTGGCCGGTCCCGGCGCGGAGCCGGCGGTGCGGCGGCCGATGCGGCTCTCCGGCAGCCCGTTGTCGGAAGGCATCGCGCTCGGCCACGCCGTGCTGCACGAGCCGCGCGTCGTCATCACCAACTACATCGCCGACGACGTGCCGGGCGAGCTCAAGCGCCTGGAAACCGCGATGACGGCGGTGCGCAGCGATCTCGACACGATGATGGAGCGCGGCGACGTCTCCGACGGTGGCGAGCATCGCGACGTGCTCGAAGCTTATCGTATGTTCGCCTATGACCACGGCTGGATGCGCAAGATGCGCGAGGCGGTTTCCTCCGGCCTCACGGCAGAGGCTGCCGTCGAGCGCGTGCAGTCCGACACCCGCGCGCGCATGCAGCGTCTCACCGATCCGTATCTGCGCGACCGGCTGCACGACCTCGACGACCTCGCCAACCGCGTGCTGCGGCAATTGCTCGGCCATGAGCATGCGCCGCGCCGCGACATGCTGCCGGAGAACGCCATCATCGTCGCCCGCTCCATGGGGCCGGCGACGCTGCTCGACTACGACCGCAAGCGCGTGCGCGGCCTGATCCTCGAAGAAGGCGGCCCGAACTCGCACATCTCCATCGTCGCGCGTGCGCTTGGCATCGCCGCCGTCGGCGAGATCGAGAACGCCACCGGAATTCTCGATTCCGGCGATCCCGTCATTGTCGACGGCATCACCGGCGAAGTGCAGGCGCGGCCGACGCCCGACATCGAAAACGCCTATGCCGAGCGCGTACGCTTCCGCGCGCGCCGGCAGGAGCAGTATCGCGCGCTGCGCGACAAGCCGTGCGTCACCAAGGACGGGCACGCGTTCGAATTGATGCTCAATGCCGGACTGCTCGTCGATCTGCCGCATATCGACGAGACCGGTGCGGCCGGCATCGGCCTGTTCCGCACCGAATTGCAGTTCATGGTCTCGCCGAATTTTCCGCGCGCGCGCGAGCAGCTTGCGCTCTATCGCTCGGTCCTGGATTCCGCGCAGAAAAAGCCGGTTACCTTCCGCACGCTCGATATCGGTGGCGACAAGGTGCTACCCTATATGCGCGATGTGCAGGAGGAAAATCCGGCGCTCGGCTGGCGTGCCATCCGGCTCGGGCTCGACCGGCCGGGCCTGTTGCGCATGCAGTTGCGGGCGCTGCTGATGGCGGCTGCCGGACGGCATCTCAGTCTGATGTTCCCGATGGTGTCGGTGGTGAGCGAGTTCGACGAGGCGCGCGCGCTGCTTGAGCGCGAGCTCACCCACTTGCGCCGCCATTCCCACAGAATGCCGGATTCGATCGAACTCGGTGCGATGCTGGAAGTGCCTTCGCTGCTGTTCCAGCTCGATGAGTTGCTTGAGCGGGTGGATTTCATTTCCGTCGGCTCGAACGACCTTCTGCAATTCCTGTTCGCGGCCGACCGCGGCAACGCCCATGTCGCCGACCGCTTCGATCCGCTGTCGGCGCCGGTGCTGCGCGCGCTGCGTACAATCGTGGAGAAGGGCAAGGCCCACAACAAGCACATCGCGCTGTGCGGCGAACTCGCCTCAAAACCCTTGTCGGCGCTGGCGCTGGCCGCCATCGGCTATCGCTGCCTATCGCTGACGCCGTCGGCGCACGGGCCGGTCAAGGCGATGCTGCTCGACCTCGATCTCGGCGCCGCCAAGGCGATGCTCGATCAGCTGATCGACGCGCCGACGGGTGGGCCGAACCGGCCTGCAACCCCGGTCGTCATACGCGACCGGCTGAAAGCATTCGCAGCCGAACACGGCCTGCAGGTATAGATCTCAAAATGCTCCCCGAATCGAAACTCGATGCTCTGCTCGCGCGGCATGCCGCGGTCGCTGGCGAATTGTCGACACAGGTTGACCGCGAGACTTTCGTGCGGCTGTCGCGCGAATTCTCCGATCTCGAACCGATCATCGATGCAGTCAACTCCTATCGGGCGACGGCGGCCGAACTCAATGGCATCGACGCGCTGCTGGCGGATGCCGGCACCGATGCGGACATGCGCGCGCTCGCCGAGGACGAACGGCCGGCGCTGGCCGAGACGCTCGCGCGTTACGAACAACAGCTTCGCGTCGCGCTCCTGCCCAAGGATGCGATGGACGAACGCAACGTCATTGTCGAAATTCGAGCCGGCACCGGTGGCGACGAGGCGGCCCTGTTCGCGGGCAATCTCTTCCGCATGTATGAGCGCTATGCCGCCAAGCAGGGCTGGACGGTCGAGATGATCTCCGCCAGTGAAGGTACCATGGGCGGCTTCAAGGAAATCGTCGCCGAGATCAAGGGCGCCGGCGCGTTCGCCAAATTGAAATTCGAATCCGGCGTGCATCGCGTGCAGCGCGTGCCCGACACCGAGGCCTCGGGCCGCATCCACACCTCGACGGCGACGGTCGCCGTTTTGCCCGAAGCCGAGGACGTCGATGTCGAAATCAATGACACCGACCTGCGGATCGAGACCATGCGCGCGGGCGGCGCCGGTGGCCAGCACGTCAACAAGACCGAATCGGCGATCCGCATCACCCATATGCCGAGTGGCATCGTCGTCGCGATGCAGGAGGATCGCTCGCAGCATCGCAATCGCGCCAAGGCGATGGCGCTGCTGCGCGCCAAGCTCTACGACTTCGAGCGCGGCAAGCGCGATGCCGAGCGTGCCGCGGACCGTCGCGGACAGGTCGGCTCCGGCGACCGCTCCGAGCGTATCCGCACCTACAACTATCCGCAGGGCCGTGTCAGCGATCACCGGATCAACCTGACCCTTTACAAGCTGCCGCAGATTCTTGCCGGCGAATCGCTCGGCGAACTCGTCGATGCGCTGATCACCGAACATCAGGCCGAACTGCTTGCGGCCGAGGATGTCCGCGCGTGACCGACGGTCCGCGATTTGTGCCGGGGATGACGCTGGCGCAGGCGCGGCGGGTTCTCGCACAATGTCTGCGCGCGGGCGGCATCGAATCTGCTGACATCGACGCGCGCGTTCTCTGCGCCCATGCGCTGGGTCGTTCGCAGACCGCATTGATCGCGGCCGCGGATGAAACGCTCGATGCCGTGCGGGACATCGCCGCGCTTGAAACCGTGCTGGCGCGGCGGCTTGCTCGCGAGCCGGTTGCGCGCGTCGTCGGCCGCAAGGAATTCTGGAGCCTCGATTTCGATGTTGGGCCCGCAACGCTGGTGCCGCGGCCGGAAACGGAGACGATCGTCGCCATGGCTATCGAGGCTTTCGATCGCGCTGCGCCGTTACGGATTGCGGATCTCGGAACCGGATCGGGCGCGCTGGTGCTGGCGCTGCTGTCGGAATGGCCGAACGCCACGGCGGTGGCGACCGACATTGATCCGCAGGCGCTGACGATGGCGCGCGGCACCGCGCGGCGTCTCGGGCTTGCCGATCGCGTTGTCTTCGTTGCCTGCGATTATGCGCAGGCGCTGCGCGGTCCTTTCGATCTCGTCGTCTCCAATCCGCCCTATATTCCGCGTGACGATATCGTCGGTCTCGATACCGACGTGCGCGGCTACGATCCGCTGCGCGCCCTCGATGGCGGCGCGGATGGACTCGATGCCTATCGCGCCATTGCTGCGAGCGTCGCGCCGTTGCTGTGCGACCGCGCGCGCCTGATCGTCGAACTCGGGATCGGTCAGGCTGATGCGGTGGCGGCGATTTTTGCCGCGCAAGGGCTCGCATGTGACGCCGTGCGGCCGGACATCGCCGGCATTCCGCGCGCCCTGTCGGCGGCGGTGAAAAAGCCTGCCGGATCGGCTGTTCCGGGCACCCGGCAAAAGGGTTCCCGAGGTCAAAAAAGCACTTGGAATCAGCCGCCGGAAAGACTACGTTCCTCTTACGCAAACGGCCCGAAATGAGGGGTTGTCGCGCAGAAAAGCCCGGATCATCACCCGCAGGGATTGTAACCCGCTGGAATTGGTCCTTGAGTTGGCGCTACGCGCGGACACACACAGCGAATCTGGATCATAGCTTTAAGGACTCCAGCTCACCGGAATTCGGGTTAGACGCTTCGTCGTTTGGACGCGCTTTGGCTCATCGCATTGAATGCAATGCGGTTTGGGTGAAGTGCGGTGTTCAGCAACGCTGCGATTGTCCACTGGGACTCGTGGCCAAAAGGTTGCCGCGTCATCATTGATGAGTCACATGCGCCGCATCTGTCAGGTCACGTCGTCGTCTTGGGCGAAGGCGCGGATGCTTTTGCCCAGGTCTTCGACTGCAGGTCCGCGCACGGTGATGTGGCGTTGACGGGCTCTGTCGCTAAAACTCACAGGCTGGTTCAAGACTTAGAGGTTGGTAAGAAAGCAAGATGATGAGAAACGGTCAGAACAAACGCATGCGCGGTCGCAACAATAACAATAACAACAACCGCAAAAGTCAGAACCCGTTGACCCGCGTCTATGAGTCGAACGGCCCCGACGTGAAGATCCGTGGCACAGCCAATCATGTAGCGGAGAAATATATCCAGCTTGCACGCGATGCCGCGACCTCGGGCGATCCTGTCGGCGCCGAGAATTATTATCAGCATGCCGAACACTATTTTCGCCTGATCGCCGCAGCGCAGGAGCAGTTTCGTCAGGCCAACCCCTATTACCGGCCGGACAATGAGACCCGCAACGACGATTCCTATGAGGACGACGACGACAACGGGTCTTCGATGAGCAACGAGCCGGGCTATTCCCCGCGCGAACCGCAGCAGGCGCAGCAGCAACAACAGCACCAGCCGCAGCAACATCAGCCACGTCATCAGAACCGCGATCGCCAGCCTTATCAGCGCAACAATCAATATGGCGCCGGACGCGGTCCGCAGCCGTCGCACACCGTTGCGGAAGACGCTGCGAGCGGCAACACGGCCAGCGCCAGCACGGCAGGCACCAACAGTGATGTTGCGTTGAATGGGTTGCCCTCGTTCATCACCGGGGGACAACCGCAGCCGCAGCAATCACAGCCGAGCAACGGACAGGCCGCAAATGGCCAAGCCGGCAACGGCGCGGAAGGCAGCGACGCCCAAGGCGATCGCTATCCGATGCATCGCCGCCGGCGCCGCCATCGCGGCCCGCGTCCCGACGGATCGAATCCGCCCTTCGCCGCCGAGGACTCGCCGCCGAGCGAATAAGGCTGCGGTCACGCCGCACGCTTCAAGGCCGGGTTCGAACCCGGCCTTTTTGCTGCGTTATGTTACTGATCAGACGCGCGGCGTCGGCACCAGCACCGGCTGCATCGCCGGCACGAGGCGCGGCTGTTTGCGGCGCGCGGGAAGCGCGCGATAGACCTGCTTCGTTGCTTCGACGACATGCACGCCGGCGAACGGCGCCGACAGCGCCGCGCCCGTGCGCTCCCACGCGACAGACCAGCGCAACAGCCAGCGGTGCTCGAGCGGCGGGATATAGAGGGCCTCGTGCCAGGCTGTCGGCGTGAACCAGGTCTCGCGCAACAGATGCATGATCTGCAGCCGCGAATAGGGACGGCCTTGGCCGAACGGCGTCGTGTCCATGCGCGCCCATAATCCGCGGCGATTGGGAATGACGCAGAGCAGCCGTCCGCCCGGCGCCAGCACGCGCCAGGTTTCACGCAGCAGCGCGGACACATCGCGCGAGACTTCGAGCGAATGCACGAGCAGCACGCGGTCCACCGCTCCGTCGTTGAGCGGGAAATCCCATTCATCGACAAGCGCGGCGAGAGCCGGCCGCTCGGACGGCCATTTGATCGCGCCCTGCGCCGCCGGCATGAAGGCGAGGCAACGTTCGGCATCTTCGCGGAACAGGCCGAGATAAGGCGGTGCGTAGCCGATGCCAAGCACGCGCATGCCGGCTGTATCTTGCCAGCAGGTCTTGATCGTGCGGCCAACAAGGCGGCGCGCCACCTTGCCGAGGCCGCCGCCGTAGAAGTGACGCAAATCGACGACATCCATGGCTGACAGAATAACATGGAAAGCGCGCGGGAACGAACGGCGCGGGAGTGACTGTGCGGATTTGGGTTAAGTGCACTCGGGTTAACTGTACTTGGGTTAACCTTGCCGCAAACGCGTGTTAGCCTTCGTTCAACACCCCTTCGATGCACCCAAGAGATGCGAGAGATTCATGGCCGCTGAGATTCGTCTGTTCATGTGCCTGCAGGATAATTTCGGCGTTCTGCTGCATGACCCCGCGACCGGCGCGACCGCCGCCATCGATGCGCCCGAGGCGGGGCCGGTCGAGCAGGCTCTGACAATGACCAAATGGCGGCTCACCGATATCCTGGTGACGCATCACCATGGCGACCACACCGGCGGCATCGAAGCCCTTAAGCGCAAATACAATTGCCGCGTCGTCGCGCCGTTAAAAGGCAAGGACGAGACACCGGCCGTCGATGAAACGGTTGTTGAGGGCGACACTGTGACCGTCGGCAGCCTGACCGCCAAAGTGCTCGAAACACCCGGCCATACGCTCGATCACATCGCTTATTGGTTCGAGAAGGATGGCGTTGCCTTCGTCGGCGACACGCTGTTCTCGATCGGCTGCGGCCGCGTGATCGAGGGGACGCCGGAGATGATGTGGCAGTCGCTGGTGAAACTGCGCGCGCTGCCGGACGATACGAAAATTTATTGTGGGCACGAATACACCAAGGCGAACGTGAAATTCGCGAAGACGATCGAACCGGGCAATGCCGCGCTCGACAAGCGCGCCGATGAAGTCGACTGGCTCGGCTCGCATGGAACGCCGACGATTCCCGTGACCATGGGCGCGGAAAAGGCGGCCAATCCGTTCCTGCGCGCCGACGTGGCCGAGGTGGCGCAGGGCATCGGCATGGCGGGCCGAGATGCGGCGGCGGTGTTCACCGAGATCCGCGCCCGCAAAAACAAGTTTTGAGAACAAGTTCTAAAAGTTCTCGGAAACAGGATCCGCCGTGAACGATCCCGTAAATCGCCGCGACGGCGATACATTGCTTGACGCGGCCACGATCGTGCGGTTGCTCGATCTCAAGCCGCATCCGGAAGGCGGGCATTACCGCGAGACGTTTCGCGATTCCCATTGCGATGCGACCGGCCGTGCCGCTTCCACCGCGATCTATTTTTTGCTCGCGCGCGGCGAACGCTCGCACTGGCATCGCGTCGATGCGGTGGAAACCTGGCATTATCATGCGGGCGCGCCGCTGCGGCTTTCGCTCTGTGAGAATCTTGAAGCGCCGGCGCGGCAGGTCGTGCTGGGCAGCAATCTCGTCGGCGGTGAAAGACCGCAGGTGATTGTCCCCGCGCAGGTCTGGCAGGCAGCGGAAAGTCTTGGCGACTGGACGCTGGTCGGCTGCACCGTCGCACCGGGATTTGATTTCGCCGGCTTCGAAATGGCGCCCCAGGATTTTTCGCCCAAAAATTTAGTGTCCCGCGGCTGATTATCGCGCGCCGAGCCCCCGTTGACGGCGGCCCGCGAGTATGACAAAAAACAAAAACTGTCATAACAAACGCGAAAGAAGCCCTGCTTCTTCCGCCGCCGTCCGCGCGTGACCCTGGCGTCGCGTGCTGTCGTGCGCGTGTCGCATTGTAAAATTCAAGGGGCCGACGCCGATGCACATCCCTGATGGTTATCTCAGCCCCACCACCTGCGCTGTGGCTTACGCGGCGGCAGCGCCGTTCTGGTATGTGGCGCTCAATCGCGTGAAGCGCCTGATGCAGAGCCGCGTGGTGCCTTTGCTGGCGGTGGTGTCGGCATTTTGTTTCGTCATCATGATGTTCAACCTGCCGATCCCGGGCGGAACGACGGCGCATGCGGTCGGCATGGGCGTCGCGGCGATCGTGCTCGGGCCATGGGCGGCGATCCTCGCCATATCCATCGCGCTCGCGATCCAGGCGTTGTTCTTCGGCGACGGCGGCATCACCGCGTTCGGCGCCAACTGCCTGAACATGGCGATTGTTGGCTCGCTGGTCGCTTACGGAACCTACCATCTGATTTCCGCACGTGCGGCGCTCGACTCGCCCCGGCGCATTGTTGCTGCCGCGATCGCTGGCTATCTCGCGATCAATGTCGCGGCCTTCCTTGCGGCCCTCGAATTCGGCATCCAGCCGATCCTGTTTACGGACGCGACCGGCGCGCCGCTCTACGCGCCCTATTCGCTGAGGGTTGCGATCCCCGCGATGATGCTGGCGCATTTGACCATCGCGGGTCTGGCGGAGGCCATCGTTTCGGGCGGCATCGTCGCCTATCTTCAACGCGCCAATCCCGCTTTGCTGCGGATGACGGCAGGGTTCACGGTTGGGCCCGCCGCAGCACCGGACACAATCGCGGTCGCCGGTGGATGGCGTGGCACGCGGCCGCTGTGGATCGGCCTCGGTGCATTGATGGTGATCAGCCCGCTCGGCCTGCTTGCTGCGGGTCTCGCCTGGGGCGAATGGGGTCCGGAGGACTTCGCCAACCCGGAAACCCGCGCGCAGATCGCGCAGACGTCCGGCAATGTGGCGCCCCCGGAGCATTTGCCCCAAGGCCTCGAGCATCTGTCGAGCATCTGGACGGCGCCGATGCCGGATTACGCGCCCGCCTTCATGCACGATGCCAATTTCGGTTACATCATGTCGGCGGTCATTGGCGCCGGATTGATCCTTCTGGTCTTCTCCGGCCTGTCGTGGCTGTTTTCGCGCGGCTCCGCCGGAAGAGATCATCGCGTAGCGTAGGAAGCATCATGGGTGAACAGTCGTTCGTCTGCGGCGGCCATCATGGCGGCAGTTATCTCGACCGGCTCGCTGGCGGGCTTCTGCACGCCATGGATCATGCGCTCGACGCCGACGACCTGTCGCGGCGAGACGGCTTTCTCCAAAAACTCGATCCGCGGATCAAGGTCGCCGGCCTGCTGACGTTGATTGTTGTCGCCGTCATCGTGAAATCTTTGCTCGTTCTCGGCGGCCTTTTCCTGTTCGCCGTCGCGCTCGCTCTGCCGTCGCATGTGAAATTGTCGCGGCTGTTCAAGCAGGTGTGGCTCAGCGTTCTCGCCTTCACCGGCATGATCGCGGCGCCGGCGCTGTTTCTCGTGCCCGGCGATGTTTTGGCGCAGCTTCCTGTGCTGCACTGGACGATCACGCTGCAGGGCCTGCGCAGCGCCGCCTTCCTGCTCGGCCGTTCGGAGACCGCGGCGACGCTGGCATTGCTGCTGATCCTGTGCACGCCATGGCCGCATGTTTTGAAGGCGCTGCGCATCTGCCGCCTGCCGACCGTATTGGTCGTGATCCTCGGCATGACGCACCGTTACATCTTCATCTTTCTGCACAACGCATCGCAGATGTTCGAGGCGCGGCGCAGCCGCATGATCGGCCCGTTGAGCGCGCGCGACCGGCGGCGCATGGCGACTGCCAGCGCCGGCGTCCTGCTCGGCAAGGCGCTGCATATGAGCACCGAAGTGCATCTGGCGATGATCGCGCGCGGCTACCGCGGCGAGGTGCATCTGCTTGATGATTTCCGTACCAGGCCAATCGATTGGCTGGCTCTCGCCGGCTTTGCCGCCGTCGCTATCGCCGCTCTCTGGCTCCAGGCATGACGACGATCGGCGTCGGCTCGTTTTTTCGCAGGCATTCATGACAGTCGCGTTCGAAGTCTCCGATCTGCATTACGCCTATCACGACGTGCCGGCGCTCAAGGGATTGAGCCTGACGGTCGAAAAGGGCCAGCGGGTCGCGTTGCTCGGCGCCAACGGTTCAGGCAAGTCGACGCTGTTGCGGCTTCTCGATGCGTTGTATTTCGCCGATCGCGGAACGGTGTCGGCTTTCGGCGAGGTCTTGTCCGAAGAACGGATGCAGGACGACGAGACGGCTTACGCGTTTCGCCGCCGTGTCGGGTTCGTATTCCAAAATCCGGACGTGCAGCTTTTCAGTCCCACCGTTTTCGACGAGATCGCCTTCGGCCCGCTGCAACTCGGCTGGTCCAAGGACGAGATCCGCAGGCGCGTGGCCGTCTCGCTCAACGACTTTGCCATCGCGCCTCTCAAGGATCGTTCGCCGCATCGTCTGTCCGGCGGCGAGAAGAAACGCGTCGCGCTTGCCTCCGTGCTCATTCTCGATCCGGACGTGCTGCTGCTCGACGAACCGACCGCCGCGCTCGACCCGAAAAGCACGAGCGAAGTGGTCGATTTTCTCGTGAAGTGCCGCGGCTCCGGCCGCACCGTGATCACCGCGACCCACGACCTCGACATCGTCGAGGACATTGCGGATTATTGCCATGTGCTGCAGGCGGGACGCGTCGTCGCCTCCGGAACGCCGGCCGAAATTCTGGGCGACGTCGCGCTGCTCACCCGCACCCATCTTGCGCATGCGCACCGCCATATGCACGGCGACGAGATCACCCATGCCCACCATCACCTGCATCGCGCCGATGCGGCCCATGGTGAGGATCAGGGCTGACGCAAGGCTGCAACTTCAGCCGCCGCATCACACCATGTGCTGGCCGCCATTGGCCGAGAGCGTCGAGCCGGTGATGAAGCTCGACTCGTCGGAGGCCAGGAACAGGACGCAGCGCGCGATCTCTTCCGGCTCGCCGAGGCGGCCGAGCGGAATATGCGGCAGGATGCTTTTGTCGATGACCTCCTGCGGAATGGCGCGGACCATTTCGGTGCCGATGTAACCGGGGCAGATCGCATTCACCGTGATGCCGGCGCGCGCGCATTCGAGCGCAAGCGCCTTGGTGAAGCCGAGTTCGCCGGCTTTCGCTGCCGAATAATTCGCCTGGCCGAGCTGCCCCTTCTGTCCGTTGATCGACGAGATGTTGATGATGCGCCCGAACTTGCGCTCGCGCATGCCTTCGATGACGGGGCGGCACATGTTGAACAGCGAATTGAGATTGGTGTTGATCACCGCGCTCCACTGTTCCGGCTTCATGCGGTGGAACATGGTGTCGCGCGTGATGCCGGCATTGTTGACCACGATCTCGACCGGACCGACTTCGGCTTCAACTGTCTTCAAACCCTCGGCGCAGGAATCATATGAACTCACGTCCCACTTGAAGACGGGAATGCCGGTCGCATCCTTGAATTTCTGCGCGGCCGCGTCGTTGCCGGCATAATTGGCCGCGACCTTATAGCCTGCCGCCTTCAATGCCTTGGCGATCGCTTCGCCGATCCCGCGCGTACCGCCTGTGACCACCGCTACCCGTGACATATCCTGCCCCTTTCATGAAAAGTGTTCTGAATATTTTGCCGCGCGACCCATGAGATGAGCGCGCGGCGATAAATCAGTAAGTGATCCGACGTATCGAGCGTTCCGCTTCGTGCGATGCGCCTACCGCTCGACGCGCTTACCTTTCGATGCACATGGCGATGCCCATGCCGCCGCCGATGCACAGTGTCGCGAGGCCCTTCTTGGCGTCGCGTTTTCCCATTTCGTGCAGCAGCGTGATGAGGACGCGCGCGCCGGATGCGCCGATGGGATGGCCGAGCGCGATCGCGCCGCCATTGACGTTGACCTTGTCCGTATCCCAGCCGAGATCCTTGTTGACTGCGCAGGCCTGCGCCGCGAACGCCTCGTTCGCTTCGATCAGGTCGAGGTCCTCGATCTTCCAGCCGGCCTTTTTCAGCGCTGCGCGCGAAGCCGGGATCGGTCCCGTGCCCATAATCGACGGATCGACGCCGGCATGCGCCCAGGAGACGATGCGCGCGATCGGCGTCTTGCCGGCCTTTTGCGCTTCGCTCGCCTTCATCAGCACGACCGCCGCGCCGCCATCATTGATGCCGGAGGCATTGCCGGCGGTGACCGAGCCATCCTTGGAGAACGCAGGACGCAGTTTCGCCATCGCATCGAGCGTCGCGCCGTGGCGCGGATACTCATCGGTGTCCACGACGACGTCGCCCTTGCGGGTCTTCACGGTGACCGGGGCGATCTCGTCCTTGAAGCGGCCGGCCTTCTGGGCGGCTTCCGCCTTGTTCTGCGAGCGCACAGCGAATTCGTCCTGCTGCTGGCGGGTGATCTGCCATTGTTTGGCGACGTTCTCGGCCGTCGTGCCCATGTGATAGCCGTTGAAGGCGTCCCACAGGCCGTCCTTGATCATGGTGTCGACCATGGCGAAATCGCCCATCTTCACGCCATTGCGCAGATAGGCGCAGTGCGGCGCCATGCTCATCGATTCCTGGCCGCCGGCGACGACGATGTCGCTGTCGCCGTTCATGATCGCCTGATAGCCGAGCGCGACGGCGCGCAGGCCGGAGCCGCAAAGCTGGTTGACGCCCCAGGCCGGGCTGCCGACCGGAATGCCGGCCGCGATCGATGCCTGCCGCGCCGGGTTCTGTCCCTGTCCGGCGGTGAGGATCTGGCCCATGATGACTTCCGAGACCTGGCCGCCTTCGATGCCGGCCCGCTCCATCGCCGCCTGAATGGCGATCTTGCCGAGTTCATGCGCGGGCAGTGTGCTGAGCGCTCCGTTGAATGCCCCGACGGGCGTCCGCGCCGCGCCGACGATGACGATGTCGTCCTTCATTGCACACTCCTTTTGAATTCCGGATTGAAGAGGTTGGTTTGATGGAAGCGCCTTGATCGATGAGAATCGGCTGACGAAAGCGGACGCAGTCTTGATATCGTGGCGAGCCTAGCCGGGAATTGTGTCGGCTGTCCGGCGCATGAACCCAAGTGTCGGCGAAGAATGCCGCGACACTGCTATATAGGAATGATCCGCGGCGGCGGCCAAGGGAGATCAAGGGAGATCAGGGGGAGATCAAGGCGATTAAGGATGAGGACCCGCGGATCGAGCCGTCCTAACCATGCCGCAAGCCCGGTGTCGCAGCCCGCACAAAAAGGTGGCTCCCTGCGGCCAAACCGCCTAACGTGGTGGTATCACGCGTGTTCCAAGGGTGTCGGGAACCATCATGGCGAAATCAGACGGACCCGTTACAATCAAGAAATACGCCAATCGGCGACTCTACAACACCGGCACCAGCACCTATGTGACGCTCGAAGATCTGGCGACGATGGTGAAGGACGGCGAGGATTTCGTCGTCTATGACGCCAAGAGCGGTGACGACATCACGCGCTCGGTGCTCGCACAGATCATTTTCGAACAGGAAAACAAGGAAGGCCAAAGCCTTCTGCCGATCACCTTCCTGCGCCAGCTCATCCGCTTCTACGGCGACAGCATGCAGATGCTGGTGCCGCGCTATCTCGAATTCTCCATCAACTCGTTCACGCGCGATCAGGAAAAGCTGCGCGAGCACATGGGCCAGACATTCGGGACCGGGCCGTTCGGCCCGATGGACGAGCAGGTCCGCCGCAATATGGAGATGTTCCAGCGCGCGTTCTCGATGTTCACGCCGTTCGCGCCCAAGAGCGCTGCGGATACGCCGCCGAGCGGCACTCCGTCCGCCGCCGACAACGGCATCGAGGAATTGAAACGGCAACTCGAAGACATGCAGAAGCGGCTCGACCGCCTGCACGAGAAAGACAAGTCCTGAAGCCTCAGGGTTTTTAGACCGCCAGATCTTGAATGGGCGGGCGTTGCGTCACCCATGGCCGGTTCAGGCTCGCAAGCCCGATGAGTTTGCCCTGCAGATAGTCGCATCCCCAGTCCGAGAGGATCGCGGCGGATTCCTCGTCCGCCACCCATTCCGCGACTGTCGCCAGTCCGAGGCGATGTGCGAGATCGATCAGTGTCTGCACGAAAGCGCGGTCTTCCTCCGAGCGCGGCAGGTTCTTCACGAATTCGCCGTCGATTTTCACGATATCGACGCCGAGTTTGCGCAGATTGCGGAACGACGTGTAGCCGGCGCCAAAATCGTCGATGGCGATGCGGCAGCCAAAATCCTTCGCGCGACTGACGAATCCGCGGGTGACGTCGAGGTCGTGGATCGCGGCCGTCTCGGTGATCTCCAGCGTCAGACGCGGCGCGACGTCGGCATTCGCACGCAGCGCGGAGACGAACCCTGTCCACCAGTCCGGATTGGCGGTCGACGTCGGCGAGACGTTCAGGCTCGCATGCAGGAGCGGCCACTGTACCAGCTCGTCGAACACGAGTTCGAGCACGCGCTGGTCGAGCAGGCGCACGAGATCGAGCCGTTCGGCCACCGGCACGATGGTCTGGGCCGGGATCAGCGTGCCGTCGGCCTTGGTCAGACGCATCAGGCATTCGAAGAAAATCGGATAACGGGTCTGGGTCTCCACGACCGGCTCGAAGGCCAGCGTCATCCGCCGGTCGTTGAGCGCGGCGATGATCTCCTCGGTGACGCGCACGTTCTCGCGCCGCCGCGCGTCGCGTTCGATGTCGGGAATGTATTGCACGAAAGAACCGCGCCGCCGCGCTTTCGCCATGTCGAGCGCTTCGCGCGCACGCATGCAGATTTCCTCGACGCTGCGCGCGAAACGCGGCGCGACGACTCCGCCGATGGTGATCGTGACGGCAACCGAGCCGGCATCGGTATCGATCACGCTTTGCCGCACGGCCGTGAGCAGCCGGTCGGCTGCGATCGCAATGTCGTCGGAGGCGCATTGATTGAGAACGATGCCGAATTGATTGCCGGCATAACGGCCGATCACGTCGCCGCCGCGCATCTGGCTGTTGAGGCGCCGGGCGATGGCAAGGATCACCGCATCCGCGATGTCGTAGCCATAGGCCTCGTTGATGCGGGCGAGATTGTCGATCGAAACCAGCAGAAACCCGCAGGATGATTTTGTCCGCAGGCAGGTATCGAGCACACCGGTGAGCGATTCGAACAGCGTCTGCCGGTTCAATTCGCCGGTCAGGTCGTCGGTGCGCGAGCGGCGTGTGAGCTGCTGCTCCTGCTCGTGCCGCTCGTTGATGATGCGTATGACACCGCGCGCGTGGCGCGGCCGGCCGTTCGTGCCGCCATACCAGCAGCCCGTGTCCTCGATCCATGTCCGTTGCGGTGAAAGAACGTCCGGGCGGATGCTGTACTGCACCTGGAACGGGACACCCGCACCCGTATCGATCGCAGCGGATTGGGTGACGGCGCTGGCGCGCGTGGCCACATTGTCCGTATCGACCAGTTTCGCGAAAGCCGCGCCGGTGCTCACCGCATCGGTGTCGCGCAGACGCAGCGCCTGCGCGACATTCGGCCCCCAGAAGATCGCGTCGCTCGAGAGGTCCCATTCATAGGGCACTTCGCCGGCGGCGGAGAACACCGCGAACGGATCGAGGACCGGCGTGGCCCGAACCGGTTCATGTGGCAGGGCGTCATCGGCGAAAAGACACGGTTCCTCGCCGTCGATATAGTGCCGCCGGATGAACAACTCGCTGTCTTCCTTGCGTGCCACGCGTGTGCCTTATTGGGAACGTCCAATCGGGTGTGGACGTTGGTTCAAGCGAGTTGAGACACTCTCGACAGTAGCAGGAAAGCCTGAACATATCGGAAAAAGGACCACGAAATCCCCATGTCCCGCGCCCTGAACCAGAGCGGAAAGACTGAAATCGCGGATCATCGCCCCGATGGAGACAGCGAATTGTGCGCTGGCACGGCGATTGAACCGGCGATGGAGACAGGCGAGACCTGTTTCACTCCGGGACAAACTGCCGACATGGTTAGCATTCGGAAAATAGAATCTCCGCGATCTTATCAATCTGCGTACGATCCGATTATGCGCAACGACGGGGATGAATCGCGCGATCAGGACGAGGCGCCGCCGGCATCTTTCGCGCTGGTGCCGCTCTCCGCCGATCTTGGCCGCGATCCCGACGATATCGAAGCGCCGCCGTCGCCGGGGCCGCGCACCAACGCGGCGTTTCTGGCCCAACTCATTGCCACCCATCAGGGTGTGCAGCAGACGCGCGCGCGTGGGCGCGTCGAGGCCGATGCCGGTGCCGACGCCTATGAAGAGCAGCCGTCGCCGGCGGCCGGCCGTTTCGAAACCTATATCTAGTTCAGCGATACGGCAGGTGCGTTTGGCGACGGTCTAGTATCCCAGCGCACAGCCGTCCTTGCGTGGATCGGACCCGCCGATCAGCACGCCGCCTTTCCAGTCGATGCAGATGCCCTGGCCGCCGCCGAGCGGCAGCGGCGTCACGACCGTATGATGGCCGCGTGCGCGCAAGCCACGAACCACGTCGTCCGGCACGCCGCGTTCGATCGTTGTAGCTTCGCCTTCATAGAAGACGCGCGGCGCATCGAGCGCGGACTGGATGTCCATGCCGTAATCCTGCACGTTGACCATCACCTGCGCCTGTCCCATGGGCTGGTAATCGCCGCCCATGACGCCGAACGCCATTTCGCAGCGGTTGTCGCGCATCTGTAGCGCCGGAATGATCGTGTGCATGGGCCGCTTGCCGGGACCGATCGTATTCGGATGTCCAGGCTCGACGCGGAAGCAGGCGCCGCGATTGGTCAGCATGATGCCGGTTTTCTCGGTGGCGATGCCGGCGCCAAATCCCGCATAAAGGGAATTGATCAGCGAGCAGGCGCGGCGGTCGCGATCGACGACGGTGAGATACACCGTGTCGCTGCCAGGCGTCGGTGCCGTTGGCAGTTTGGCGCGTTTGGCTAGATCGATATGCGCCGCAAGCCGGCGGGCGAAAGCCTTGTCGAGCAGCGCGCCGGAAGACACGCGCATGAAAGCGGGATCGGCGATGTGGGTGTCGCGGATCGCATAGGCCATGCGCGCGGCCTCGAGCTGGATATGGAAGCGCTCGGCGCTGAGCGGGTCATATTGCTTGAGGTCGAAATTCTCGAGGATGTTGAGCAGCACCAGCGCCGCGATGCCCTGGCCGTTGGGCGGGATTTCGATGACGTCGACGTCGCGATAGCGCGTGCTGATCGGTTCGACCACGTCGCCGCGATGGCTGGCGAAATCCTCACTGGTCATGAACGAGCCGCGCGCGGCGATGGTCGAGACCATGTCCTGCGCGATCGGACCTTCATAGAAGGCGCGCGGGCCCTGCTGCGCGATGGTGCGCAATGTGCGTGCGAGCGCCGGCAGCCGCACGACCGTCCCGATCGCAGGCGCCTGCCCATTGATCAGATAATATTTCGAGGCGCCGGGATCGCCGCTGATGCGATCGACATTCAGCGCCCAGTCATGGCCGACCCGCGGCGCGACGGCAAAGCCAAGCTCCGCATAGCGGATCGCGGGCTGTAGCGCGCGTTCGAGGGTGAAACGGCCATGCGCCTCGAGGATCGCGCCCCATGCCTCGATCGATCCCGGCACCGTGACCGAATGAATCGATTGCGAGGCGATGCTGGTTTCGCCGCTCTCCAGCAGGGCCTCTGTTGTCGCCTTGGCGGCCGCGCGGCCGCATCCATTGTAGCCCCACACCGGCTTGTCGGGCTCCGCCATCAGGCAGAAGCAGTCGCCGCCGATGCCGGTCATATGCGGTTCGACGACGCAGAGGACGGCCGCTGCCGTCACCGCCGCATCGGCCGCCGTTCCACCGGCGCGCAACACTTCGAGCGCGGCCTGGGTCGCAAGCGGATGCGATGTCGCGGCCATGCCGTCCGTTGCGATGACGGCGGAACGTCCGGGACGATGGAAATCGCGGTCCAACATGCTCATGGATTATCGAGCGCGATATCGCGCTGTGACGTGCGGATGGTCACCGAGTAACCGCCGATGACATCGACGAGGCTGATGACGATCAGGAGAAAGAACGTCGATGTGGCTGCTTGCGGCAGCAAAATGAACTCGACGATCATGACGATGAACAGCACCGTCGACAGCATGTGATCGACAAGCGTGCGCGAGCCGATCCGCGTCGCCTTGATGATTTCAATGAACAGCAGCACGAGCGCCAGTGTGAGCAGCACGTCCGAGACTGTCACCGGCCATTCCGCGCCCGACACCATGTGCACGCTGAAAACCGGCGCCAGGAAATTCACGCCGGGCGTGAGGAAGGCGATCATGTTGTAAATGGCGAAGGTGATGACGAGGAGTGGAACGCCGATGAGAAACATGGGGCTTCCTTTTCTCCATTCGCGGCCGCGCCGCGATTTGCCCTTCGGAGACCGGTTTGCCAGGCGGGCTTGGTCTTTCCGCCATCCTAGTTGGCGTCCGCCGGCTTTGCCAGACTATCAGGAGAGTGCGGGCGGGCTCTCGCCCATGAGCGACGATGCGGCGCTTGTATCGGAGGGACCCACGCGGTGCAAAGGTGAAGCGTCGCCACGGCATCTCACCTCACGAATGTCAGAAGCGCTCCACCCACGGCGGTGCCGGCCACGACGATCCAGGGTGGCGCTTTCCACACCGTCAAAAACAGGAAGCCGGCCAGCGCCAGGGCGAAGTCATATGGCGTGAGGATCGCATTCGTCCAGACGGGATTGTAGAGCGCCGCGCCGAGTACGCCGACGACTGCCGCATTGGCGCCGCGCATCGCGGACTGGGCAATCGGGCGCGTGCGCAGCGCATCCCAGAACGGCAGTGCGCCGACCACCAGCAACAGGCCCGGCAGAAATATGCCGACAAGGGCGATGGCCGCTCCCGCGATCCCGTTCGGCTCGGGCCGCATGACCGCGCCGAGATAGGCGGCAAAGGTGAAGAGCGGACCGGGAACCGCTTGTGCCGCGCCGTAGCCGGTGAGAAACGCGTCATTCGTCACCCAACCCGGATGCACGACTTGCGCTTGCAGTAGTGGCAGCACCACGTGTCCGCCGCCGAAGACGAGGGCGCCGGCCCGATAAAAGGCGTTGAGCAGTTCAAGGCCCTGAACGTCAAACGTCTGCGCAAACGGCAGCGCGAACAAAAGCAAAAAGAACACGACCAGACAGAGGCCGCCGGTCAGGCGTGTGACGGGGACATGCAGACGGCCGATGATGGGCGCGGCGCTCTCGCGGCAGAATCGCAGTCCGGCCAGTGCGCCGACCGCGATGGCCAGGATCTGGCCGAACGCACCGCCGCCGAAGACAACGACCATGACGGCAAGGAGCGCGATGCCCGTCCGCTCGCGATCGGCCGCCAGGCTCCGCGCCATGCCCCAGACGGCCTGCGCCACGACCGCGACAGCAACCACCTTGAGGCCGTGGACGATGCCTTGCCCGATGGGACCTGACAGTGCCGTCGCGCCATAAGCGAAAGCGACGAGCAGGATGGCGGACGGCAATGTGAAAGCTGCCCAGGCGGCGAATGCGCCGAGCGCGCCGCCTCTGAGAAGACCGAGCGCGAAACCGGTCTGGCTCGAGGCCGGACCCGGCAGGAATTGGCAGAGGGCGACGAGGTCGGCAAAGCCCGCTTCGTCGATCCAGCCACGACGGAGCACGAGTTCGTTGCGGAAATAGCCGAGATGCGCGATCGGGCCGCCGAATGACGTCAGCCCGAGCTTGAGGAAAACGCGAAAAACCTCGCCGGCGCGGGCGATCTCCGACGATCGCGGCTCAGCCGCGTCATCGTCGCTCATTGGGGCGCACGGCGATCATGCTCAGCCTCCGGCAAGACCTTCGCTGAATGAAGAACTCGCGGGCATGCCCGTTAAGAACCCTGGCGCGTATGCGGCAACAGTTGATACGCGTCGAAAAAACTAGGCTTCGGTTTTCGGCTTGAGGACCTGGCGGCCCTTGTACATGCCGGTCTTGAGGTCGATGTGATGCGGGCGGCGCAGCTCGCCTGAATCCTTGTCCTCGACATAGACGGGCCGCTTGAGCGCGTCAGCGGAGCGGCGCATGCCGCGGCGGGACGGCGACGTTTTTCTTTTCGGAACGGCCATAGGGTATTCTCCTCGCAAGGCCCGGCGCGAGTGCGCAGACTGTCAGTGGGCAGTGGTTGGCGCGGCTTATAAATGAAAAGGGCCACGGAAACCAGCGGTTTCCCGCCCGATTTCGGAAGTATCAGCCGGCCTTCGGGCGCACGCAACGGTCGAGGGGTCCGGAGCGGGCCGCCCGACGCTGGTAGAGCCCCGCCAGCCGCCGCACCGCCGGGCCGGGCTTTTTGGCGCTGCGCGTGTGCGGATTGGGCAGGATGGCGGCCAGCACCGCCGATTCGTGCGCGGTCAGCCGCGCCGCCGACCGGTGGAAAGCATATTGCGCGGCCGCTTCCGCCCCGAATTCGCCGTTCGGGCCCCATTCCGCGATATTCAGGTAGATTTCCATGATCCGCCGTTTGGACAGGACCAGATCGATCCACAGCGCCAGCGGCAGTTCCAGCGCCTTGCGGACATAACTGCGGCCGGGCCACAGGAACAGGTTTTTCGCGACCTGCTGGGTCAGGGTCGAGGCGCCACGGCTGACCCCGTCGTCGGAGGTGTCGTCGAGCACGGTCTGGAGGGCGTCGAAATCGATGCCGTTGTGACTGCAGAAGCGGGAATCCTCCGCATTGATGACCGTGCGCGGCAGCGTCGGCGCGATGGCGCCGAGCGGCCGATAGGTCTGTTCCATCCGCTGGCCGGTGGCCCAGCGCCAGATCATCAGCGTCGATGGCGGCGTGAAGACAAGGCAAAGGGGCGTGAGCACGTAAGGCAGCGCCAGCATGATCACGAGCGCAACGACGATCCCCCGAACAATCCGCATGCCGCGCGCCCTGCCTCCAGTCCCGCTTTCACGTCCGCGTTCTACACCATCGACGGACGCGCGGGCACCGGCGTCGTGCGCGTGATCGCCATTGCCGTCTTGACCCCCCATGGCGCTTCGGGCATTCCGGCACCACACTGCGATTGATCGGCAGAACGGCACAGCATGGCCAAGACATCAGCCAAGACATCCGTCAAGGCGTCAGTCAAACGAACGGGCCTGCAGCGGATCGTCCGCACGGCGCGTGCGCATACGATGCTGCTGCTCGCGATCCTGACCGGGATCATCGTTTTCGTTGTCCTGCCAGATTCCATTCGGCTCGCCTCGCGCTTGCTGATCGGCTGGAACGTGTGTGCGGGGCTGTTTCTCGTCGTCATCTACGCGAACATCATGAGGGCCGACGTCCAGCGCATCCGCATGCGCGCGCAGCTTGAGGATGAAGGACGTACCGCACTCCTCATTCTCACCGGCATTGCCGGCGTTGCGAGCCTGTCCGCGATCATCGTGGAACTGGGCACCCAGAACGGCGTCCCCCGCTCGTCCGATCAGGTCGCTCTGGCGCTGATCACGACCGCCCTGTCATGGGCTTTCATCCACACGGTCTTTGCCCTGCATTACGCGCATGAATTCTACGGCAGCCGCTCGGCGCGCGGCGGCCTGAAGTTCCCGGACGGCTCGGCCGAGCCCGACTATTGGGACTTCGTCTATTTTTCTTTTGTCATCGGGATGACATCGCAGGTCTCCGATGTGGGCATCAGTTCGAAAACAATCCGGCGCACCGCGACTGCGCAGGGCGTGCTGTCGTTCCTCTACAATGTCGCGCTGGTCGCCCTGACGGTGAACATCGCGGCCAACGCGCTCGGCGGAAATTAGCGCGTATTCCGCAAAAGTGGATACCGGTTTTGCGATCAGAATACGCGCAAGATATTGAGTGAGAGCATTTTCTTGCGGCTAACCGGATTCCACTTAGCCGGAAAATGCTCTGACGCCTGTTTGACAATGGGCTGGCGCGGCTGCGTGCAGCAGCACTTTCCTTGCAACGCCAGTTGCGATATGGCCGAAGCGCGGATTGTCGGCGCTTAGCCGGACAGCAGCAGGGGCGGCCAAAAGGCTAAAGGTCACGGCGGCAGATGACGGCGACCATCCAGACCCTTTTGCTGATGCTGATCGCGCTGGTGGCGGTCGCCTTCGCCGCGCGCAAGCTGCGCACCGCGCCGTCGATCCTGCTTGTTCTCGTCGGCATCGCGCTTGCGGTCACGCCGGGCCTGCCGGCGATCGAACTGGCGCCGGAATTCGTGCTGCTGATCATCCTGCCGCCGCTGATCTATTCGGCCGGTGTCTCCATGAGCTGGCGCGAGTTCAAGTCCAACCTGCGGCCGATCGCGCTTCTCGCTGTCGGTTGCGTCGTGTTCACGACCTGCACGGTCGCGGTTGTTGCGCATTATCTGTTCGGGCTGCCGTGGGCGGTCGGCTTCGTGCTCGGCGCCATCGTCGCGCCGCCTGACGTCGTCGCCCCGCTCGCTATCGCGCGCCGCCTCAACCTGCCGCGCCGGCTGCGCGTCATCCTGGAAGGCGAGGGGCTGGCCAACGATGCGACGGCCTTGATTCTTTATCGCTTCGCCGTGGCCGCCGTCGCCACAGGAAGTTTTTCGATTGGGCCGGCGCTCGGTACTTTCAGCATTATCGTGATCGGCGAGATCATATTCGGCGTCGGCGTCGGCTGGCTCAGCCTGCGCCTGCGCCGCTGGGTTCATGACGCGCGTGCGGAAATCACGCTGTCGCTGGCGACGCCTTACCTCGCCTTCTGGATTCCCGAGCATCTCGGCGGCTCCGGCGTGCTCGCGACCGTCGCTTGCGGTCTTTACGTGAGCTGGAACGGGCCGCTGCTGATCGGCTCCAGCACCCGGCTGCAGGGCATCTTCTTCTGGGACCTGTTCATCTATCTGATCGAGGGCTTCGTCTTTCTGATCACGGGATTGCAGGCCAACACGGTGCTGGCGCGCATCCAGGGCTATTCGCTGCGCGAGATCATTGCCGCGATCGCGATCACCACGCTGCTGTTGATGATCACGCGTTTCGTCTGGGTGTTTCCGGCAACCTATCTGCCGCGCTGGTTCAGTCCTTCGCTCAAGCGCCGCGATCCGTCGCCGCCGTGGAAATTGCCGTTCATGATCTCGTTCATCGGCATCCGCGGCATCGTCTCGCTGGCCGCGGCGCTGGCGCTTCCGCTCGCACTCAACAACGGCGATCCGTTTCCCGGCCGTGACCTCATCCTCGTCATCACCTTCGGCGTCATCGTCGCGACGCTGGTCGGCCTCGGCCTCATCCTGCCGTTCGTGGTGCGGTTGGTGGGGCTGGCCGGGGAGGGTGAGAAAGAGCGGCAGCGCGAATTAAGCGATGAACTCGTGGCCCGGCTCGAAGCCATGCAGTTCGGCCAGCGCCACCTCGACGAGATCGCCGCCCAGCACGAATTACCGGAAAAAGTGTTCAGCGTGCTGCGCAATCATTATGCCGACCGGCTGCAATTGCTGCCGAAATCGTTTGACGATTCCTTCGACGAAATCGTGCTCGGCACCAGCCTGCGCATTCAGCTTATCGCGGAAGAACGCAAATACCTGCACCGGCTGTTGCGCGAAGGGCGCATCACCGACGAGGCGCGCCGCCGCGTGGAGCGCGAACTCGACCTCGAGGAGGCGACGATCAATACGGCGATGGAGCGCGATGGCTATACGCCGCTGTGACAGCGTTTGTCGTCCCCGCGAAAGCGCGGACCCAGCGTTTTTCTGACGTGGTGCGTTTCATCGCGAGTGCGGCAGCAGGGCTGGATGCCCGCGTGCGCGGGCATGACATGCAAGGGAGAGTGTAATGGATCACTCCGCAGCGGTGCGTCCCGTGCCGCCGGGGCCGAAGCGGCGCTCGATGTAATCGATCACCATCTGCTTGAAGTCTTCGGCGACCGTCGCGCCGCGTAGCGTCGCGACCTTCTTGCCGTCGACGAACACCGGCGCTGTCGGCTGCTCGCCGGTGCCGGGCAATGAGATACCGATATCGGCGTGCTTGCTTTCGCCCGGCCCGTTCACGATGCAGCCCATGACCGCGACATTGAGTGTCTCGACGCCGGGATAGCGCGTCTTCCACTCCGGCATCGATTGATGGATGAAGCCCTGGATGTCCTGTGCCAGACTCTGGAACACGGTCGAGGTGGTGCGGCCGCAGCCGGGGCAGGCGGCGACCAGCGGCACGAAGGTGCGGAAGCCCATGGTCTGCAGCAGTTCCTGCGCGACCTTCACTTCCAGCGTGCGGTCGCCGTTCGGCTCCGGCGTCAGTGAAATGCGGATTGTGTCGCCAATGCCTTCCTGCAGCAGCACGCCGATGCCGGCCGCCGACGCGACGATGCCTTTCGATCCCATGCCGGCCTCGGTGAGGCCGAGATGCAGCGCATAGTCGGAGCGCCGCGCCATTTCACGATAAACCGCGATGAGGTCCTGCACCGCCGAGACCTTTGCCGACAGGATGATGCGGTTCTTCGGCAGGCCGATTTCCTCGGCGCGCGCGGCCGAGAGCAGCGCCGACTGCACCATGGCCTCGCGGGTGACGTCACGGGCGTCGCGCGGCGTGGCCGAACGCGAATTCTCGTCCATCAGTGCGGTCAGCAGTTCCTGGTCGAGCGAACCCCAGTTCGCGCCGATGCGCACCGGCTTGTTGTAACGGATCGCCGTCTCGACGATGGCGGAGAACTGGCGGTCCTTCTTGTCCTTGAAGCCGACATTGCCGGGATTGATGCGATATTTGTCTAGCGCTTCGGCGCAGGCGGGGTGGTCGGCCAAGAGCTTGTGGCCGATGTAATGGAAATCGCCGACGAGCGGCACCGGCACGTTCATCGCGGCAAGCCGGTCGCGGATATGCGGCACGGCGGCGGCGGCCTCGTCGCGGTCGACGGTGATGCGCACGATCTCGGAGCCGGCGCGGGCAAGCGCGGCGACCTGGCGCGCCGTCCCCTCGATGTCGGCGGTGTCGGTATTGGTCATCGACTGCACGACGGTCGGAGCATCGCCCCCGATGAGCACACCACCGACGGAAACCTGAACCGTGCGGTGCCGTTTTGGCGGGGCAGCAGCGGGGATGGTGATCGATTGGGAATTCTGGATGTTCATGCTGGTGTCGTCCGGCTGACAGGTCCTGATCGCAGACCAGATCTCGAGAATGGCATCGCCCTGAAGCGAGAAAGACTTGCCCTAAAGATGGTGTCGTTCTTATGCGTCACAATGTTTGACGGAGCAATGACAGCGGAGGCTGGTTAAGATCACGTGCCGGCCGGCAATCAGGTCCGGCAATGCCGGCAAATGCCGCCGATTTCGATGACCGGCACTTTTGGCACAAAACCCGCCTCCCGCGCCGCGGCCATCAGCGGTTCCGCGGCATTCTGGGATGGCGCCTCGCCGACAGCGCCGCAGCGCTCGCAGATCAGGAACACGACCGGCGCACCGGTCTCGTGGTTGTGCACGCAGGCGATGAAGGCGTTGCGGCTCTCGATGCGGTGGACGAGGCCGTTTTCGCGCAGAAAATCGAGCGCGCGATAGATGGTAATCGGGGCAGGGGGCTCCTGCGTAGTGCCGATGGCACCAATGATGTCGTAGGCGCCCATCGGCTTGTGGCCGTCGAGCAGCACCGCGAGAACCTGGCGGCGCATGGGGGTCAGCCGCTGGCCGGTGCGGTGGCACAGCTCCTCGGCGAGCGCCATGCCGCCGACGGTGCAGCGCCCGTGATCATGATCGGGTCCTGGAAAAACGCTTTTTTCCATCACACGCAGCCTGTTTTACCCTTCGCGTTCCAAAATGGGCACCCTGCCGTGTTCCGGCCTGCGGACCGAATATAGACCGTTTTGGTGCTTCAACATCAGGCGGCCCAGTCGATTTGCCCATGATCCCCTGTGGCCGCAAGCCCTTGTTTCGGCGATATTGCATCGCAATATATTCACGTTGCAGCGCAATAAATCCATCTCCGGCGCAGCACGCGCCCGCAGGAGCGACCCCTTGAATCATTTCGATCGCCTGCCTTTTCGCAATCTCGGGAGCTGGCTCGGTCACAAATCCGCTCCCGCGGAACCCGAGCCCCATTCGCCGAACCAGCCGAAAACCGCGAAGGGACCAAAGCGCGTCAACCTTGCTTTGCAGGGTGGCGGGGCGCACGGCGCCTTCACCTGGGGTGTGCTCGACGGCCTGCTCGCCGACGGCCGGATCGAGGTCTGCGGCATCACAGGGGCCTCTGCCGGGGCCGTCAATGGCGCGCTGCTCGTCGACGGACTGATGCGCGGCGGGCCGCAGGTCGCGCGCGAACGGCTCGGTGCGTTCTGGAAGGCCGTCAGCCGCGGCGGGCAGATGCCCGGCATGCAGAACACCGTGATGACAAATATCCTCGATGCGAGCCCGATCAAGACGTGGATCGAATCGATGGGCTCGCTGCTGTCGCCCTACGACTTCAATCCGCTCAACATCAATCCGCTCAAGGAACTCATCGAGCAGTTCATCGATTTCGAGGCCATCCGCACGCGGTGGCCGCACCCGCTTTATGTTTCCGCCACCAATGTGCGCACCGGAAAGCTGCGCGTTTTCACCCGCGAGGAGCTTAACGGCGACGTCATCATGGCTTCGGCCTGCCTGCCGCTGTTGTTTCGCACCGTCGAGATCGACGGCGAGGCCTATTGGGACGGCGGCTATCTCGGCAATCCGCCGCTGACGCCGTTTCTCCGTTATACCGGCGCACACGATTTGTTGATTGTGCAAATCAACCCGCTGATGCGCGACCGCCTGCCGACCTCGGCGCGCGAGATCACCAACCGGATCAACGAAATCACCTTCAATGCTTCGCTCAATGCGGAACTTCGGGCCATCGCGCGCGTCAACCGACTGCTGAGGAACGGGCAGTTGCGCAGCAATTCGGGCGACAAGGAGTTGCGCCAGATTCGTGTGCATCGCATCGTGCTCGAAGACGAAAGCATCATCGGCGATGCACGATCGCGGATGAAAATCGATTATCATTTCTTTGACCGCCTGCATGGGATCGGTCAGGATGCAGTGAGGCAATTCCTTGCGAGTCACTTCGACGATGTGGGCATACGCAGCACGGTCGACCTCAGTTCGGAAGAGCGCGTGGCGCCCGCCGCTTAGGCGCGCCCAAGAAAGCGCTCAAGAACGCGCCCCGGAATGTGCTCAAAAACGCACCTCTGCCGCGGAAGGACCGACCCGCGCGTGAACACTCGTCCCCGTCAGCAGCAGCAAGCCGTGCGTGTCGCCACCGCCCAGTCGGGCGCGACGCGGCTCGATGTCATCGTCGCCGACATCACGACGCTCGACGTCGATGCCATCGTCAACGCCGCCAATGCCAGTCTGCTCGGCGGCGGTGGCGTCGATGGCGCCATCCATCGCGCCGCGGGTCCGGAGTTGCGGCGCGCGTGTCAGGCGCTCGGCGGCGCGGAGACCGGTGATGCCAAGGTCACGCCGGGCTTCAAGCTCAAGGCGCGCCACGTCATTCATGCGGTCGGGCCGGTCTGGAATGGCGGGCGCTCGCAGGAAGACGAGCTGCTTGCCTCCTGCTATCGGACTTCGCTTGCGCTCGCTTCCGAGAAAGGTGCGGCATCGCTGGCGTTTCCCGCCATATCGACCGGCGTCTATCGCTTTCCGGCAGATCGCGCCGCACGCATCGCGGTCGGTACGGTGATCGCTGAACTCGCGGCGCATGAAATGTCTCTAACGCGCGTCATCTTCTGCTGCTTTTCCGATGATTCCGCCGGCCTGCATCACGACGCCTTCGCCGCGCATGGGCTGATCTAGAGAATTTTTGACCAGACTTTGAATCCCATCCACTTTGTCATTCCGGGGCGCGCGTTCTTCGCGAGCGAGCCCGGAATCCATAACCACGACCGGGAGTATGGATTCCGGGCCTGCACCCAGTGGCGCATCCCGGAATGACGGTCGTTGGTTTGGCTATGGTTTAGGTCGCCTGGAAAACGCTCTAATTTTTCCGGCGCGCTAGCATGGCGGCATAGGCGGCGCAGCCGAGCAGACCCATTTCATTTGCGGTGACGAGAGAAGTCGGGATTTTTTCGAGCAGATGCGGGTAGGGCGGATGCGCTTCGAACGCGTGCCGAAAAATATCCGCATCGAGCCGCTGGCCAAGCGCTGCCGCCACGCCGCCTGCGACATAGACCCCGCCCGTCGCCTTGAACAATAGCGCCATGTCGCCGGCAAAGCGGCCGAGCATCCGCACGAACATGTCGGTGACCGCTCCCGCTTCCGTGTCATTGGCCTGCGCGGCCTTGACGATCGCGTGCTGCTCGAGCGGCGCGCGGTCCGGTTGCATGGCGGCGTAGAGCCGCGCGAGACCGCGGCCGCACAGGATCGTCTCTGCCGATACCGGCCCGTCGGCGCGCAACCGGGCAAAGATCGCGTCTTCGTCATCGGTTGCAGGGCCGAACGAGATGTGTCCGCCTTCGGTCGGCACCGCGTGCCAGTCGTCGCCTGCCGGCAGCAGCGCGGCAACGCCAAGGCCCGTGCCCGGCCCGAGCACCACGCGCGCGCCTTGCGGCGGATCGCCGGCGGCGAAATGCCCGATCGCGCGCATCTCGGAGTCTTCAAGGCGCGTCAAAGCCCAGGCGGCGGCCTCGAAATCGTTGAGCACATGCAGGCGCGACAGGCCGAATTGTTGCGCCACCGCATCGACATTGAAGCGCCAGTCGCGGTTGGTCAGCGCGATGTCCGGTCCGGTGATGGGCGCGGCGACGGCAAAAATGCCGATCGTCGGAGCGGCCTCCGTATCCTTCAGATAGCGGGTGACGACACCTTCGAGATTTTTGAAATCATCGTCTTCGTAAGTGCGGACCTGCTGCGGCTGTCCCTGGGCTTCGACCAGGGCAAAGCGGCTGTTGGTGCCGCCGATATCGGCGATGAGCGCGAGCGATGTCGTGGAGGATTTGTCGGCCATGACAATGGATATGGTAATCTGACGAAGGACGGAAGATTCGCTGCGGAGTGTTCACACTCCCGCAGGAGACGCAAGCCGCGGCGCGGCGGCGTCAATACGACCGCGGCAGACCGAGCACGTGTTCGGCGATGTAGGACAAGATCATGTTGGTCGAGATCGGTGCGGTCTGGAACAGGCGCGTGTCGCGAAATTTGCGCTCGATGTCCATCTCCTCGGCGAAGCCGAAACCGCCATGGGTCTGCAGACACATATCGGCGGCGGCCCATGAGGCATCGGCCGCAAGCAGCTTTGCCATATTGGCTTCCGCCGCGCACGGCTGACCGCTGTCGTAGCGCCGCGCCGCCTCGTTGACCATGAGCGCTGCCGCCCGCATCTGCGCGTAGGCCCGCGCGATCGGAAACTGCACGCCCTGGTTCATGCCGATCGGCCGGTCGAACACCACCCGCTCATTGGCATAGTCGGTGGCGCGGGCGATGAACCAGCGGGCGTCGCCGATGCATTCCGCCGCGATGAGGATGCGCTCGGCATTCATGCCGGAGAGGATATAGCGGAACCCGTCGCCTTCAGTGCCGATCAGGTTTGCGGCCGGAACCGTGACATCGTCGAAGAAGAGTTCGGTCGTCGCGTGGTTCATCATCGTGCGGATCGGTCTGATCGTCAGGCCCGCACCGATGACCTCTTCCAACTCGACGAGGAAGACCGACAGCCCTTGCGTACGCTTCTCGACCTTGTCCTGGGCCGTGGTGCGCGCCAGCACGAACATCAGGTCGGAATGCTCGACCCGCGAGATCCAGATCTTCTGGCCGTTGAGGATGTAGTCGTCGCGATCGCGCGCCGCGAATGTGCGCAGCGACAGCGTGTCGGTCCCGGATGCCGGCTCGGTGACAGCGAAGGCTTGCAGGCGCAGGGCGCCGCTGGCGATGCGCGGCAGGTATTTTGCTTTCTGCTCGGCGCTGCCGTGCTGCAGCAGGATGTTCATCGTGTACATCTGCGCGTGGCAGGCGGCGCCGTTGCAGCCGGCGGCATTGATCTCTTCGAGAATGGCGCAGGCCGCGCGCAGCGGCAGGCCGCTGCCGCCGTATTCTTCCGGGATCAACGCGGCGAGATAGCCGGCCTCGGTGAGCGCCGTGACGAAATCGGCCGGATAGGCGCGCTGGCGATCGAGCTTCTGCCAATACGGCCCCGGAAAGCGCGCGCACAGATCGCGCACCGCCTGACGGATGGTCGTGAAGGCGCTGCCGGAGTCGCCGCCCTCTCGGTCATCGTTCTCGCGTTCGTTCATGAAGCCTCCTTCCCGCCCCCTGCGCGCAGTTCGGCACGGCCATTGTTGATGACGGTCGCATCGCGTTCAACGATGTGCACGCGAAAGCTGATCGCGCTGCCGTCCTGCCACATCTCGACGCGAAGGGTTTCGCCGGGAAACACCGGGGCCGAATAGCGCGCCGCGATCGCCGACAGCCGCGCCGGATCGTTGTCGCCGAACGTCTTCAGGATGGCATAGGCCGTGGCCCCGAACGTGGCGAGGCCGTGCAGGACCGGCCGCGGGAAGCCGGCCGCCGCGGCGACAGCCGGATCCGCATGCAACGGATTGCGATCGCCGCTGAGGCGATAGAGCAGCGCCATTTCCGGCCGTGTCGCCCGTTCGCAGACGACGTCGGGCGCACGCGTGGGCAGCCTGTGAACCGGTGGCGTCGCCCGCACCGGCCCGCCGAAACCGCCATCGCCGCGGCAGACGACCGTTTCGGTGATCGTCGCCACCAGCGCGCCGCTTGCCTTGTCGCTCAGCTTGCGCTCGGTATAGACCAGCGCGCCGGTCTCACGGCCCTTGTCGATGACGTCGGTCACCCGCATGCGGCTGACCAGCGTGCCGCGCGGCGCGAGCGGGCGGTGCAGACGCAAATCCTGTTCGCCGGCGACGAGCCGCACCCAGTCGATGCCGGTGGCAGGATCGCGCGGCCAGAATCCGGGCCATGCCATGGCGAGCGGGAACGTCGGCAGCACCGCGAGATGCTTCTCATAGACGAAGGCAAGCTCCGTGGCGTCGAGCGGGTCGTGACCGAGGCCGACGCCGAGCGCGTAGAGAATGACGTCTTTGTCGGTGTAGTGCTGTTCGACTTCCGGAAAGCGCAGCGCCAGAAGCTTGTCGGGGTCGATGGCCATGAACTGCGTTCCGCGCGGATCTGCAACAGGAACGCTGTAGCCCGGAATGTTCGGCAAAGAAAGCGGCCGAGGAAACCCCTTCAGCTCGCGATCGCAAGGTCCCCGGCTTCGTTGTAGATCGCGACGGTATTGCGGCCGCGATCCTTGGCGCGATACAGCGCCGTGTCAGCCTGTTGCAGGAAATAGATCGCGTCCTTGCCGACCTCCGGTACGGCATTGACGACGCCGATGCTGACGGTCACGACCCCATGCGGGCTCGCGCAATGGGGGATCTGCAACGCCTGCACCGCTTCGCATATCTTCCGGGCGAGCACGCGCATCGCCGTTTGCGACAGCCCGGGCACGACGATCATGAATTCCTCGCCGCCATAACGGGCCACGAGATCGTTGTCACGAAACCAGGATCGGATCGTCGAAGCGATCGTCTTGAGGCATTGGTCGCCGGCCACATGGCCATAGCGATCGTTATAGGATTTGAAGTGATCGACATCGATCATGAAGATCGTCAGCGCCGTGCTGGCGGACGCACATTGCTCTACGAAGGTCGCGAGCTTTGTATCGAGCCGGCGGCGGTTGGCCAGCCCGGTCAGGGGATCGCGCTGGGCCAGGGAATCGAGCGCGCTGTTTTCCTCGCGCAGGCGCAGTTCGCGGTGTGCGAGCTGCTGTTGAATGTCGGCGAGGGCGCGTCCGAGCGGGGTGAATTCGCTGGGCATGTCCTGCATCGCGTCGGTCTTGCTATAGTCGCCGCCGCCCAGCCGGACGGCGCGCCGCACGAGGCGATTGATCGGCCGCACGATCAGCCGTTCGCCGCCGAACCACACGCCGCAGAGCACGATCAGCAGCATCGCGGCGATCGTCAGAGATGCCGTCCGGAACTGGCGGTCGATGTTCGCGAACAAAAGCTTCGCCGATAGACCCACCACGAAATAGGATTGCGTGTCGGGAAGCCGATGATAGCCGTAGATTCGCGGCGTGCCTGATGCATCGTTCAATCGCAATACGCCGGAATCCGAACCACGAATGGCCTTGGCGACGGCGTTCACGCTGTATTTCTTCCCCGTCCAGACCTCAGGGTCAGGATAGTGAACGATAACCGTATTGTTGCCGTCGATAGCGAAAGCCTCGATACCGGGACGTTTGCCGATGTCGGAAATGAGTTTTTCCAGATATTTGAGATCGAGCGTGGCGCCGACGATGCCGGTGATCACGTTGCCGGTACTGTCGGTTTTGGCGAGCGCCACGCCAAGCGTCGGCCGCTGGTAGATTTTTCCGTTCACGATATTGCCGATGGCAAATCCCTTGCTGGCGATGGCGACGCGGACCTGGCGGCGGTCGGACAAATCACGCCCTTCCGCTTTCTTGTTGTTGACGCAGATAACGCGGCCCTGCGGTGACATGATCGAGACGGCATTGATGGAATCGACCTTCTTCTCGATCTGAGCCAGGAAGGCGTTGCAGCCCGGCGCCGAGGGATTGGTGAGGTAGGGCGTCAGGGCAATCGCCTCCATGGCGCTGCGCGCGCTTGTGAGGAGGCCTTGTTGCGAAAGGACCCCTTCGCGCGCCAGTTCCAGCATCTGCGATTCGGCCAGACGGACCCGATCGGCGCGGCCGACCTCTATTCCGTGAAGCCGCTCGCCGGCGAGCGGTACGGTCGCAACCAGCACCAGCAGCAGCACCCGGACTCGCAGACTTGTTCCACGAAGACGTCGCGTGAGGTCGGCAGCGCACCGGGAAATTTTCTTGGAAATCTCAACCATCGGGCGCCGAGACTACGCCGGTCGCCCTAAGACAGTGGGAGCAAGAGAGTTCAAATTTTATCGATTGCAGGCCGATGTGGCTTTGGACGCGACAAAGCTCATTGCTCTGGTTAACCGCTGCTTACGTCACACGGTTAACAAAAGGTGAATCCCGCGCCGGGCGGCCCCGAATTCCTGACGGGTTCAGAGGTCGAAAAAGACAGTTTCCTGCTCGCCCTGAAGATGGATGTCGAAGCGGTACAGTGGGCCGTCCTTGCCCTCTTCGCGTTTGGCGATAAGGGTCGCGCGCCGATCGTCCGGGACCAGCGCGAGGATCGGGTCGGTCGCATTGGCGCCTTCGTCAGCGAAATAGATTCGGGTATAGACCTGCCGCGTCATGCCGCGTGCGAAGGCGACGACCACGATATGTGGCGCCTGCATGGTGCCGTCAGGGCCCGGCACAGCACCCGGCTTGATGGTGGTGAAGCGATAGACGCCGTCCTTGTCGGTGCCGGCGCGGCCGAAGCCGGAGAATTTTGCGTTTGGCCGCCTCTCGTCGCGCGGATGGGCGTAGCGGCCTTGTGCGTCGGCCTGCCAGATTTCCAGCAGCCCGTCGCTGATCAGCTTGCCGTCGCCGTCGAAGAAGCGGCCCTCGATGCGGATGCGTTCGCCCGAGGCGTCGCTGGTGACGAGATTATTGGTGAGCGTCTGTTTCCAGTCGTAATCGTCGAGCGGATTGAGCCCATAGGCGAAGTAGGGACCGACGGTCTGTGACGGCGTGATTCCGGACATGCTTTTCAGGACTCCATCGGGGTCGCGTTGCGGCCGCGCAGCACGATGTCGAATTTGTAGGCCAGCGCCCAGTCGGGGACGGTGTTGTCGAGGTCGAACGACGACACCATGCGCATGCGCGCCTTCTCGTCGGGCACGGCATTGAAGATCGGATCGTACTGGAACAGCGGATCGCCGGGGAAATACATCTGCGTCACCAGCCGCGAGATCAGCGAATGGCCGAACATCGAGAAATGGATATGCGCCGGCCGCCAGGCATTGGGATGATTGCCCCAGGGGTAGGCGCCAGGCTTCACGGTGATGAATTTGTATTTGCCTTCGGCATCGGTCATGGCGCGGCCCGAGCCGGTGAAATTCGGATCGAGCGGCGCCGGATGCTGATCGACGACGTGGATGTAGCGGCCGCAGGCATTGGCCTGCCAGATTTCGACCAGCATGTTGGGCACCGGACGGCCGTCTTCATCAAGCACGCGGCCATGCACGACGATGCGTTCGCCGAGCGGTTCGCCCTTGTGCTGCTTGGTGAGGTCCTCGTCGCCGGCCTGCACCGTGTCGTGGCCGTAAACCGGTCCGGTCAGTTCCGACATCGTATGCGGCATCAGGATCAGCGGCTTCGTCGGCGAACGTTTCACCGTGCTCTTGTAGGCCGGCGCGAGCGCCGGGCCGAACGCCTCGAGGCTCTTGCGGGGATAGACGAATGTCATGGCGAAAATCCTCTCCCTGACGTCTCGGTGTTTGCCGTCTAGTTTATGGCTTCGAGCGCGAGCGATACGCCCTGGCCGACGCCGACGCACATGGTGGCGAGCGCGCGCTTGCCGCCGCGCCGCGCGAGGGCGTGCGCGGCCGTCATCGCCAGCCGTGCTCCCGACATGCCGAGCGGATGGCCGAGCGCGATCGCCCCGCCGTGCGGATTGACGTGTTCGGCATCGTCGGGAAGCCCGAGCTGGCGCAGGCAGGCAAGCGATTGCGAGGCAAAGGCTTCGTTGAGTTCGATCACGTCGAAATCGCCGATCTTCAAATTCAAGCGTTCCATCAGCTTGCGCGTCGCCGGCACCGGACCGATGCCCATGATGCGCGGCGGCACGGCGGCCGACGCCATGCCGAGAATGCGCGCGCGCGGGGTGAGGCCATGCCGCTTCACCGCCTCTTCGGATGCGATCAGCATCGCGGCCGCGCCGTCATTGACGCCGGAAGCGTTACCTGCGGTCACCGTGCCGGGATTGCGGAACGGCGTTTTCAGTTTGGCGAGGTCGGCGAGCGTTGTCTGCGGCCGCGGATGTTCGTCGGCGTCGACAGTCACCGGGCCGCCTTTGCCGCCGGGTGCCATGACTGTGATGATTTCCTCGGCAAAATAGCCGTCCGCCATCGCCTGGCCGGCGCGCTGCTGCGAGCGCAGCGCAAACGCATCCTGGTCGGCGCGCGTGACCTGGAAGTCTTCCGCCACGTTCTCGCCGGTCTCCGGCATGGAGTCGACGCCGTACTGTTTCTTCATCAGCGGATTGACGAAGCGCCAGCCGATGGTCGTGTCGAACATTTCCGTGGTGCGGGCGAACGCGGTTTCCGCCTTGCCCATCACGAAGGGCGCGCGGGTCATCGATTCGACGCCGCCGGCGATGGCGAAGTCGGCTTCGCCCGCCTTGATCGCGCGTGCCGCAGCGCCGACCGCGTTGAGGCCCGACGCACACAGCCGATTGAGCGTGATACCAGGCACGCTGTCGGGAATGCCGGCGAGCAGAAGCGCCATGCGCGCGACATTGCGATTGTCCTCGCCGGCCTGATTGGCGCAGCCGTAATAGACCTCGTCGAGCGCGGCCCAATCGACGCCTTTATTGCGTTCGATCAGCGCCTTCATCGGCGCGGCGGCGAGATCGTCGACGCGCACCTTGGACAGGCCGCCGCCGAAACGGCCGATCGGCGTGCGTACGGCATCGCAAAGAAACACGTCCCGCATTTTTGCTCCTTCAGACCGCGCCGCTCACGCGGCTTTGCCGTGCGCCCGCGCGGTGCGCTCATTGAGTTCGCGCAAGATTTTCAGTTCCTGCGCGTTCGGCGCCGGCGTTTCCTTCACCGCTGCCGCAAACGTCACCGGCCAGCCGGTATTCTCCGCGATCTGCTCGCGGGTCACGCCGGGATGGATCGAGGTGACGATCATCTCCCGCGTCTTCGGATCGGGCTCGAAGATGCACAGATCGGTAATCAGTTTTGTCGGGCCCTTGGTCTTGAGGCCAAGCCGCTCGCGATGATCGCCACCTTCGCCGTGGCCAAACGAGGTGATGAAATCGAGCTTGTCAACGAAGCTGCGTTTGCTCTGCGCCATGATGATGAAGATCTCGCCGCAGGAGGTTGCGATCTCCGGCGCGCCGCCGCCACCGGGCAGCCGCACCTTCGGCTTGTCATAGGGGCCGACGACAGTGGTGTTGAGATTGGCGTGCTTGTCGATCTGCGCGCCGCCGAGGAAGCCGACCGTGATGCGCCCGCCCTGCAGCCAGTAGCGGAACATCTCCGGCACCGAAACCGTGGTGAGCGCGGTGTCGCACAATTCGCCGTCGCCGATCGACAGTGGCAGCACCGAGGGTTTTGTCGCCAGCGTGCCGGATTCGTAGATCAGCGTGATCTCCGGTGCGTGCGTCAGCCGCGCCAGGTTCGACGCCGCCGATGGCGCGCCGATGCCGACGAAGCAAACGTCGTCGTTGCGCAGCGAGCGGGCCGCCGCGATGGTCATCATTTCGGTTGATGTGTAATCGGCCATGCGAAACCCCTATTCCGCCGCGGCGCGCGTGCGCTGGGCATGGGCCGCGAAAACCTCCGGGCCTTTGTCGAGAACGTTTGCCTTCATCCAGGCCAGAAACGTCTCGCGCTCGCGCGCGATCGGGTCCCAGGCTTTGTAGAAGGCGTTGTCGCGCTTGTAATAGCCCTGCGCATAAGACGGGTAGGCGCCGCCGGGTACTTCCGCGACGGCCGTCACCGTCCACGCCGGTAGCACGACGGCATTGAGGCTGCGCGGCCCGAGATCATCGACGATCTCTTCCACCGTGACGATGGCGCGCTTGGCCGCGAGCACGGCTTCCTTCTGCACGCCGACGATGCCCTCGATCAGCACATTGCCTTCGCGGTCCGCCTTGAGCGCGTGGATCACGGTGACATCGGGCCGGTGCGCCGGCACGGTCGCGAGTTTTTCGCCCGTATAAGGACAGGTGATCGACTTGATCTTCGGGTTCACCTTCGGCAGGTCGGCGCCGATATAGCCGCGGAACACGGCGCACGGCAGTCCCGCCGCGCCCGCCTCATAGGCGTTGGCCATGGCGGCATGGGAATGCTCCTCGATCTCGAGCGGTTTCGGCCAGCCTTTCTCCACCGCGTCGCGCAGCCGGTGCAGCGAACCGACGCCCGGATTGCCGCCCCAGGAGAAGACGAGCTTTTTCGCGCAGCCCATGCCGATCATCTGATCGTAGATCAGGTCCGGCGTCATGCGGATGAGGGTGAGGTCCTTGCGGCCCTGGCGGATGATCTCGTGACCGGCGGCGTGGGGAATGAGATGCGTAAAGCCTTCCATCGCGACGGTATCGCCGTCGCGGACATTGGCCTTCACGGCTTCGGCCAGTGAAACGATGCGGGGCATGCGGCCCTTCCTGCTGATCCTGCTGATAATGTGACCTCACATTTAAGAGCCGCGCGCCGCATGGTCAAATGGCCCATTTTCAGGTCTGCGCCTTGCATCGGTGTCGAAAATGTCAGGCCAGGCGCCATGAGACGTCTTGCGCGCCGGGATTGTCTCGCGTCTCATCGCAACGGTGACATCTCGATCCCGCTGCGGCCAATCTGCTTGGAGCCTTTCATGATTCTGCGTGCCGCCCTGACTGGCCTCATCTGCATGGCGGCCACGCTGCCGGCGCAGGCGCTGGATCGGCGGGTCGATATGAAACTGTCGCACTGGTTCGCGGCCGGGCATCCTGCCTCTGAGGCGATGCAGCAATGGGCCGCCGCGGTCGCACAGGCCTCGCAGGGTACGCTGCATGTCGGCATCGAACCGCGCGGCGAACTCGGCCGCGGTCAGGATCATTTGGGCATCGTGCGCCGTGGCTCGGCCGATCTCGTGCTCGTGGAGCCGGTCAACGATCCGGCGCGTTTTCCCGTCATGGCGCTGGCCGCCTTGCCTTTCACCGTGGCTCATGGCGACGGCGCCGCGGCCGCGCTCGACGCCTGGTATCGTCCGCTCGCCCTGCGCGAACTCGCCAATGTCAAATTCTGCTTCGCGCTGGTCGGTGCGCCGGGTACGTTGCACACGCATACAAAGGCCGTGCCGCGCCCGCAGGATCTGAGCGGCCTGCGGATCGCGGCCGAAAACCCGGTGCTCAATGCCTATCTGACGGCGCATGGCGCATCCCCCGCGGTGCTGCCGGATTCGCTGCTGCGCGCCGGCATGGAAGGCAACACGATCGACGGCGCGCTCACGACCTGGGACGGCGCCGCCGCCGCCGGATTGGACAAGGTTGCGCGCGTTCATATCGACGCGCCGGTCTATGTGACGCCTCTGGCGCTGGTCATGAGCAAGGCGAGCTACAGCACGCTCTCGCCGATGCAGAAACGTGTCATCGACGATCACTGCAGCACCGACTGGGCCGCGAAGGCCGCAGCCGACGGAATCGCTCGCAACGCCGCCGCGCGCGCGGTGGTTGCCGGCACCGAAGGGGAAACGCTCACGGCCCTGACGCCGGAGGCGCTCGCGGCCTGGCGCCAGTCGGTCGCGGCCCAGCGCGGGACGGCGGCGCAGCGCATTGCCGAGGCGGGTTTCAATCCCGGCGACGTCGCCAATGCGCTCGATGCATCGCTGGCGCGCTACAAAGCCGGCTTCTGAGTCAATCTCCAGGCGATTTCTGCTCGGATTTCCGCCCAGATAATTTCCGCGCTTGTGGGTTGCCGTGTTGCGGCCATGCAAGGCGGGCCACCATCTGCTAGCGTGCCCGGCGATGGAACCAGCCCGCGCCCAAAACCGTGACGAGACCGATACGCCGCAGCCCGCGTCGGCGGACGTGGCGACACGCGTCACGCCGATGATGGAGCAGTATATCGAGATCAAGACCGCCAATCCGGATTGCCTTTTGTTCTACCGGATGGGCGATTTCTACGAATTGTTTTTCGAGGATGCGGAAAAGGCCTCGCGTTCGCTCGGCATCATGCTGACCAAGCGCGGCAAGCATCTCGGCCAGGACATTCCGATGTGTGGCGTGCCGGTCGAGCGCTCGGACGAATACCTCCACCGCTTGATCGCTCTCGGCCACCGCGTGGCGGTCTGCGAACAGCTTGAAGACCCGGCCGAAGCGCGCAAGCGTGGCGGCAAGAGCGTCGTCAAGCGCGACGTGGTGCGTCTGGTCACGGCCGGAACGCTGTCGGAAGAAACGCTGCTCGACGCCAGGCGCAATAATTATCTCCTCGCGATTGCACGCGCGCGCGTCTCGGCGATGCCGGAGAGCTTTCGCTATGCGCTGGCCTGGGTCGATATCTCGACCGGCGAATTCCGCATCGCCGAATGCGAGGCCGGTTCGCTCGCCGCCGAAATCGCGCGGCTTGAACCCGGCGAGATCATTTTGGCCGACGCGCTGTTCAACGACCCCGAACTGTCGCCGCTGTGGCGCTCGCTGCCCGCCGTGATGCCGTTGACGCGCGACGTGTTCGACGGCGCGACGGCGGAACGCCGGCTTGCCGACTATTATGCGGTCGCGACCTCGGACGGCTTCGGCGCACTGTCGCGGCTCGAACGCACGGCGGCTGCCGCCTGCCTCACTTACATCGAGCGCACGCAGATCGGCAAACGGCCGCCGCTCTCGCCGCCGCAGCGCGAGGCACAGGGCGCAACGCTTGCCATCGATCAGGCGACGCGCGCCAATCTCGAACTCACGCGCACGCTCGCGGGCGAACGCGCCGGCTCGCTGCTGTCGCATATCGACTGCACCGTGACGGCCGCCGGTTCGCGCTGCCTGATGCAGCGTCTCGCGGCCCCGCTCACCGATCCCGCGGCCATCGCCTACCGTCACGACAGCGTCGCCGCGCTGCGCGCCGACGACCTGTTGCGCGCGGCGTTGCGCGAACGGCTCAAGGCGGCGCCAGATCTCGCCCGCGCGCTGTCGCGCGTGGTGCTGGAACGCGCCGGGCCGCGCGATCTCGGCGCCGTGCGCGACGGTATTTTTGCCGCCGGCGAGATTGCGCGCCGGCTCGACACGTCGTCCGCGCAAGGCGCCGAAATCCGCGCGGCGACGGGCGCTTTACGCGGAGCCGATCCGGCGATCGCACAGGATCTGGCGCGGGCCTTGGCCGACGAACTGCCGGCGCTGCGCCGCGACGGCGGCTTTGTCCGCGCCGGTTATGACAAGGGCCTCGATGAAGTGCGCGCGCTGCGCGACGAATCCCGCCGCGTCGTCGCCGCGTTGCAGGCCCGCTATGCCGAGGAGACCGGCGTCCGCATCCTCAAAGTCCGGCACAACAATGTACTTGGCTATTTCATCGAAGTGACGGCGCAGCACGCCGAGAAGCTGCAGACGCCGCCTTTGAATGCGCGCTTCATCCATCGCCAGACGCTCGCCGGACAGGTGCGTTTCACGACGACCGAACTGAGCGAGCTGGAAGCCAGGATCGCCAGCGCCGCCGACCGCGCTCTGGCGATCGAACTTGAAACCTTCGAGCGGCTCGCGCGCATGGTCACAGCGGCGCAGGAGACGATCAAGGCTGCCGCCGAAGCGCTCGCCGTGCTCGACGTCACGGCGGCGCTGGCGCAACTCGCCGCCGAGCAGGATTATGTGCGGCCCGAGGTCGACGATACGCTCGCCTTTGTCATCGAGGGCGGCCGGCATCCGGTGGTCGAACAGGCGCTGCGCCGCGACGGCGCGCCCTTCGTCGCCAATGATTGCGATCTCACCGGCAATGCGCGCGCCGGGCGCATCTGGCTGCTCACCGGGCCGAATATGGCCGGCAAGTCGACCTTCCTGCGCCAGAATGCGCTGATTGCGGTACTGGCACAGATGGGGAGTTTCGTGCCGGCGAAACGCGCCCATATCGGCGTGGTCGATCGCCTGTTCTCGCGCGTCGGTGCGGCCGACGATCTGGCGCGCGGCCGTTCGACCTTCATGGTCGAGATGGTCGAGACGGCGGCGATCCTCAATCAAGCCGGTCCCCGGTCGCTTGTCATCCTCGATGAGATCGGGCGCGGCACGGCGACCTTCGACGGCCTGTCCATCGCCTGGGCCTCGATCGAGCATCTGCATGAAA
Organism: Xanthobacteraceae bacterium; assembly: GCA_035494115.1. GTDB lineage: Bacteria > Pseudomonadota > Alphaproteobacteria > Rhizobiales > Xanthobacteraceae > DATJHH01. Next base: position 65,997 of record DATJHH010000020.1, on the reverse strand, counting down.
GCAATCGCTGCCGCGCGCTGTTTGCAACCCATTATCACGAACTGACCGCGCTCGCGGGCAAGCTCAACCGCATCGTCAACGCCACCGTGCGCGTGAAGGAATGGCACGGCGACGTGGTGTTCCTGCACGAGGTCGTGCCGGGTGCCGCTGATCGTTCCTACGGCATTGCGGTCGCCAAACTCGCCGGCCTGCCGGACGCCGTGATCGCACGGGCAAAACTGGTGCTGGCGCAGCTTGAAAACCAGGACCGTGCATCGCCGGCGCGCAAGCTCATCGACGACCTGCCGCTGTTTGCCGCGACGCGTCCCGCGCCGCAGGCAGCCGAGCCGGCCAAGGATGCGTTGCGCGAGGCCCTGGGCACGCTCAATCCCGACGATCTGTCGCCGCGCGAAGCGCTCGAAGCGCTCTACATGCTCAAGCAGAAGAGTCGGGACGATTGACCGGCCATGATGACGGGGCTGGCCGTGTCGTGAACAGCATGGCGCCGCTTTGCGCCAGTTTCATCGCGCGCTCCCGCTCGATCATATAGTCGCGCGTCAGCGGCAGCGCGTCGACCCGCTTGGCGATCTGAATCTGGAAGACCACCTGTCCGTCGTGCCGGAACGACATTTCCGCGCCCGCCAGATAGAATTCCCACATCCGGCAGAAGCGTTCGTCATAAAGCCGCGCGATTTCGGCGCGGTGCACCTGAAAGCGCCGCTGCCATTCGCGCAAAGTCTCGGCGTAATGCAGGCGCAGCACTTCCACGTCGGTGACGATCAGTCCGTTGCGCTCGATGGCGGCCAGGACTTCGCTGAGCGCCGGCGCATAGCCGCCGGGAAAAATATATTTCGCGATCCAGGCATTCGTCGCGCCCGGCCCGTCGCTGCGCCCGATCGTGTGCAGCAGCATCACGCCGTCTTCGGTCAGGAGATTGCGCACTTTCTTGAAAAACGCGTCGTAATGCGGTGCGCCGACATGTTCGAACATGCCGACGGAGACGATGCGGTCGAATTGTCCCTTGATCGCGCGGTAGTCGATCAGCTTGAATTTTATGCAAGCAGTCAGATCATTTTGCGCTGCGCGCGCTTTCGCCACGCCGATCTGTTCTTCGGATAGCGTCACGCCGAGTACTTCGGCACGGGCGTTGCGCGCAAGGTCGAGCGCCATGCCGCCCCAGCCGCAACCGATATCCAGCACCCTCAGGCCCGGCCGGTCGAGATTGAGCTTGGCCATGATGTGGCGCTTCTTGGCCGCCTGGGCGTTTTCCAGATTCATGCCCGGTTCGGCAAAATAGGCGCAGGAATATTGCCGGTCCTTGTCGAGGAAAAGGTCATAGAGTTCACCCGACAGATCGTAGTGATGCGCGACATGCGATTTCGCGCGGCGCGCCGGATTGAACTGCTGTAGCGGCCGCAGGATACGCCGCGCCATCCGGCCGGCCTTGTGCCAGCCGCTCAGTCCCTGCCGCGCCAGATTGCTCATCAGGAAATCGAGCAGGGAGACGATGTCGCCGCCGTCTTCGATGGTGAGCCGGCCGTCCATGTACAGTTCGCCGAACTTGAGGTCCGGATTGAGCGCGAAGGCGAGCACCGCGCGCCGGTCATGGAAACGGATGGTCATTTGCGGCTTGCCTTCACCGAAGGTGAGAGGCTGCGCGCCGGGGCGCAGGACGATGAGCGTCCCTTCATGAATGAGCGCGCTGAGCAGACGGCTGAGCATGCGAGACTCACGTTTTGCCTGATCGACCGGATCAAGACGATGCCGTGCCCGGCGTCTTGTCAAGCGGGACGCGCGTGGAGCAGGAGCAGCCCACAGCGTTGTCGATGCAGACCGCCGCCGCGCGAACATCAGCGATTCCCGGATCTGGGCCGGTTCGGTCTTTCTGCCGGTGGGGGCGTCAATCCGTCGCTGACCGTTCAGGGCATCTCCCGTCGCACCCCGATCTGGATTTTCTTTCGGGCCGTCCTACTTTCGTCAGCCGAAGCGGCCGCCGGCGTGACGGGTGGGGCGGGCCCTGCTATCATCACACTCTGCACGCAAAAAAGCTTGTCTGCCGGTGCATGGCTGATAGCCACGGACCTTCTACTGACCTTGTCCCAAGTCTTGTCCCGAATCCAAGTCTTGTTCCAAAATCCAAGACCTGATCACGACCCGAGACCCACTGACGTCCTGCTCTTGAGAAACGAGTCCCTGATGGCCCGCAATGCCGACCTGAACGCCGACAAACAGACCGACCGGAACGACGGAGATCGCGAATCGGGCGATATCGTCTATCCGTCCGCCATTCCGTTCATTCTGGTGCATCTGGGTTGTCTGGCCGCGATCTGGACCGGGGTGACGCTGCCGGCCGTTGTCATCTGCGTGGCGCTGTATTGGGTGCGCCTGTTCGCGATCGGGGCCGGCTACCATCGCTATTTCTCGCACCGGGCTTACGCGACCGGCCGGATTTTCCAATTCATCCTTGCGGCTCTCGCCCAATCCACCGCCCAGAAGAGTGTGTTGTGGTGGGCGGCCAAGCACAGGCATCACCATCAGTTTTCCGACACCGAGAACGACGTGCATTCGCCACGGCATACCGGTTTCCTCTACAGTCACGTCGGATGGATCTTTGCCCGCAGGCACGGCGCGACGGATTTGCGACGGGTCGGAGACCTGGTGCGGTTTCCAGAACTGATGTGGCTCCACAAATACGAACTCGTGCCGGCCGTCGTTCTCGCCGTCCTCTGCTTCCTCGTGGGAGGATGGTCAGGTCTTGTCGTCGGCTTCCTGTGGAGCACCGTGCTCGTCTATCACGCGACATTCTGCATCAATTCGCTCGCCCATGTGCGCGGCACCAAGCGCTACGTCACCGGCGATGATTCCCGCAACAACTGGCTTCTCGCTTTCTTCACCATGGGCGAAGGCTGGCACAATAATCATCATGCCTATCAAAGCAGCGTGCGACAGGGATTCCGATGGTGGGAAATCGATGCCACCTACGCCATCCTCAAGACGTTGTCGTGGATCGGCGTCGTGTGGGATCTCAAGACGCCGCCTTTGCAGGTGCTGCGGAACGAGCAGCGGCTCGGCGCCAAGGTCATTCACCGGGCCGCCGAACAATTGGCGGCGCGTTTCAATTCGGAAAGGATCGCCCTTGCCATGGCTGCGGCGCTGCATGGCGGTCAATTGCAGGCGGTGCAGGAAGCCATGATTCAGGCGCGGCGCCGGACAAGCGACGTGCTGAAGACGTTCCACCTTCCGCATGTGCCGACGCGCGAGGAATTCCTCACGGAAGCCAGGGCCATGTTTGCCCGCACGCCCTCGCTCGACGAAATCGTCGATCGCGCGCACGAATTGCTTCTCGAGTCCGTCGGCGCCCGCCTCGCGATGCACTGAATCTCGATGCGGGACTGACGTTTGCCCGCGCCTTGACGGCAAAACAGACAGGTATCCGCGAATAGGGGTATTCGCGAATAGTTCGCCGGAAGGCTTAGTGGACTATGCGCAAGCTTCAAAAGTCGGCGGAGGTCAACTCGTACGAGCCCTTGTGCTGGCGCTTGTAGACTTTTTCCGCTGCAACACAAATCCGATCGCGGTTCTGATCGAACGCGTTGAGGAACCCGGCCTCGTCACATTGCATGTCGGGTTTGATGTGCTTCAGCGCGTCTTCCTGCACGAAGAACGACGCTTCCATCGCGCTGTCGTGCCCCCAAAACCGCACGGCTCGCCGTGTCGCGTCATAGGACCGACTTGGATTGGGAAATTGAAGCGCCATTATCGGATACCGTGTTGGAGCGCGTGCGCTTGAATGATCAAGTCGCTTTCTTGCCGGATTGAGTCGACCCGGATTTCTCCGGCGACCAGGCCGAGGCGTGTGATGTCGCTCCGGAAGATCCCTTCGTCTTGTTCTTGTCAGCCTTCGGTTTCTTCTTTTCGCGATTGCTTCTCATCTGGCCTTTTGCCATGGCGTCCTCCTTGGTCGGCAGACGGTGACGGGTGAATCCCGGCACGCGCCGCGCGGATTTGAATGCGAGTCCTGGATGCGAGCCGTTCGGCGCGCAGACGCATCGAGGCCGGCATTCGAAGTCCAATCCGCAACATATATGATGCGGTTCCAGAATAGTTAGCCGAAAGCGCAGAAGTATTGGGACTATACATTGCGATCGCTTGGCATCCGTGTTGCAGGTGCGAACGGCGCCGGTTTTCGAACGCTGCCGTTATGAGCCTTCGGGCGGCTAGTCCCGGGCGGCTTAATCTTTGTCCGGCTTGGCGCCGACCGGCCGCAGGTCCTGCAAGGCAAATGCGATGCTCGTGGTCAGGTCCTCCACCTGGGCGCGGGACAGCGGCATCGTGATCCAGCCGAGGCCGGGATGCTGGATACCGAATTCGAGCGCCGAGGCGTGCGGAGCAGGGCGGACGCACCACAGCAGGTTGTCGCCGGTGTAGATTGGCGCGTCGCTCGTCGGCTCGGCGGGATGAACCGGGGTCATGCGCGCCCGGCAGTCGGCGAGCCGCCGCATCAACTCATCGACGGCACCCGCGGAGAGCTGTACCGGGCGCGACCCATCCTCGGACGTGATCGTGAGTTGCGTTGCGTCCTCGGACACGAAAAGCGAAAAGGGCTGCATCGCGGAATTCCTTGCTGTCTGAGGACCGGTCTCGGGTTCTGAAGGTCGATGGCGCGCGGGCGGGTCAAAGATCCAGTGTGAGTTCATCGGACTTGGCCCGCGATACGCAGATCATGATGGCCGAGTCGTATTCGTCGTCATCGAGCACGTAATCGCGATGCTCGGCGACGCCGGCGAGAAGCCCCGTGCGGCAGGTGCCGCAAGTGCCGCTTTCGCATGAACTCGGTACCTCGATGCCGTGCCGGCGCACCGCCTCGAGGATCGACATCCCCAGCGGCACTTCGACGACCGTGTTGCTGCGCGCCAGCCGCACGCGGAATGTTTTTTCGGCGCCTTCGGTCACAGGCTCGCTGGTGCCGAAATCCTCGAAATGCACCGTCCCGCGCGGCCAGTGCCTGCTCATGTCGCGCACCGCGTTCATCAGCGGACGCGGGCCGCAGCAATACACGTGTGCGCCGTCAGGCCGATCCGCGAGAATCGCGCCGAGATCGAGCGAGCGTTCGCGATCGCCGTAGTCGTGATGGAGCAGGATGCGATCGGCAAATTCCGGCTCGCAAAGGTCGGCGTGGAAGGCCGTCGTCTCCGGCGAGCGCGTGCAGTAGATCAGCTTGAACGGCGCTTGCTTCTCGGACAATTGCCGCGCCATCGAGAGGATCGGCGTGATGCCGATGCCGCCGGCAATGAGGATGTGTATGGTAGCGTCGTCGGCGAGCGGGAAATAGTTTTCCGGCTCCGAGACCTGCAGATGGTCGCCGGTTTGAACCTCCTCCACCATGCTGCGCGAGCCGCCGCCGCCCTCGTCCTCGCGCTTGACCGCGATGCTGTAGCGGTCGCGAACGGAAGGCGTTCCGCACAGCGAATAGCGCCGCGTCAGGCCGCCCGGCGTCTGCACCAGGATATGCGATCCGGCCGTGAAAGGCGGCAGCGGCGCGCGGTCGTCGCGCTCCAGTGCGAACAAGAAGATGCCGGCGGCGATTTCCGATTTTTCGACCACCTTCAGCGACAGGGTCGGACCGGGCGCTGCTGCCGCCGCGCCGCCCCCTGTCATATCGACGACGATCAATTCATCCTTCGCCATGCGATCCTTGTCCAAATGCTTTTCGCGCCGTCATTTTGCTGGAGCATGATCTTGTCCGAAAACCGGTTCCCACTTTTCGGGATCATGCTCTAACGTGCTGCGGCCACCTGATGTTTCAGTTCGATCTCGCGTCCGGTCGCGGAGGATTCAAGCGCGGCGACGCTGACTTCGAGATTGGCGAGGCCCCAGCGCCCGTCATGGAGCGGCGGCGCCTTGCCGGTCAGGGCGTCATGAAACTCCGCAAGCACGAGGTCGCGCGGGCTTTGGTCGGTCGGCAGCACGATCTCGCGGCGTCCTTCCGCCGAATAGACATAAAGCCCGCGTGGCGACTGGCGGATGTCGCCGCGTTCGCAGCTTGCAATGGTCAGCCCAAAAGTCGGCTGGAACGGTGCGCTCGCCGGAATGGCGCCCTTCGCGCGCTTGCGCTTGGCTTCGAGTTCATCGGCGGCGGACCGTCCGGCGGACGGCCGCGTCACTGGCGGACGCTGCTCGATCGGTTCGACAAATCCCCATTCGGTGACGTCGCCGCATAATTCCATGGCTGAGAAATAGCCATAACCATTGTAGACGGCGGTGGCCGTGGTGCCGTCGGCAAAATGCAGGAACACCGTATGCGCGCCGGTGGCGCTGCGTTGCGGGTCCCAGTCAAATGTCGTTGCGCGCACGCTTTTGACCATGCCGCCGCCAAGCATGCGGATGATGTCGAACTGATGCGAACCTTGCCGGAAGGTGACGCCGCCGCCTTTGTCGAGTTCGAGTTCGTCAGGCCGGCGCGGCCGGTAGATCCAGTCGGTGTAATTCCAGGTGTGGATCATGCGCACGCGGCCCAGTTCGCCGCTCAAAATAATCTCGCGCATGCGCTGGATCGGCAGGTCGAAGCCGTGCGCGTGGCCGACGAGCAAAGTGATCCCGGCATGCTTCGCAGCCTTGGTCATGGCCTCGGCCTCGTCGAGGCGCACGGCCATCGGCTTTTCGGTCAATACGTGCTTCTTTGCATCGAAGGCGATGGCGGCGTGTTCGGGATGCAGCTCCGTGGGCGTTGCGATGTAGATCGCATCGACATCCGTGCCGTTGAGCAGGGCCGGCAGGTCGGCATAGCCGGCGGCATGCGTCTCGGCAGCGATGCTCTCGCGCGTCTCCGTCACCGGTTCGGCAATGGCGACGAGGTCGAATCCCGGATGCTTTGTGATCGCGGGCAGAAACGCCCGGCCGGCGGCACCCAGGCCGACGATGCCGATGCGAAACCGCTTCGTTGTGGCCGTGCTCATCTGAATCCTCCCGGTCTGTCCCGTGCGGGATCGGGCCATTCGTTTTTGCGACTGCAAGACGGGCCGACGCGCCATCCCTGTCTCTAAAGCCTGCCGCGGCGGCGGTGAAGAACGCGGCGCGCAGCCGAAAAACCGTTCGAACTTCTCTGGACTCGATCCAGCGATAATGTTAGTCTCCTAATATAATTGAGGTCGGCTGGCAAGCGGCGCAAGGCCATGGCGCACCGCCGTCGACGCGGAAATCCAAAGTCTGTCGCAGCATGGCTGCGGCGACGAGCGCCCAAAAGCGCCAAGAGACAAGCACGAGATACGAGAGAGGACGCGACCATGCTCACCGCAGAACAGAATGACATGCTCACGCGCATCGGGCCCGGTACGCCGGCCGGCAATCTCATGCGCCGGTACTGGCAGCCCATCGCGGCGGTGTCCGAACTCGAAGGCCGCTGGACCATGCCGGTGCGCCTGCTCGGCGAGAACCTCGTGCTGTTTCGCGACCGGCAGGGACGCCTTGGCCTGATCACCGAAACCTGCCCGCACCGCGGGGCTTCGCTCGCGCATGGCATCCCGACGCAGGACGGCATCCGCTGTCCGTATCACGGCTGGGAATTCGGCCACGGCGGCGACTGCCTGGACCAGCCGAACGAGCCAGCGCACACCTGCTTCAAGGACAAGGTGAAAACCCCGGCCTATCCGGTGGAAGAACTCAACGGCATGCTGTTCGCCTATCTCGGCCCGGAGCCGCGTCCGCTGCTGCCGCGCTGGGACGGCTTTGTTGCGGAAGGGTCGATCCGCATGCTCGGCCGCGCGCTCATCCCCATCAACTGGCTGCAGGCGATGGAAAACTCGCTCGATCCGATTCATACCGAATGGCTGCACGGCCATCACTACGAATTCGTCAAGGAGCAGGAAGGCGTCAAGGTTGCCATCAGCGCGCGCCACGAGAAGATCGCCTTCCGCGAATTCGAATACGGAATGACCAAGCACCGCCTGCTTGCGGGCCATTCGGAGGAGTCCGACGATTGGCGCATCGGCCATCCGGTCGTTTTCCCGAACATGCTCTCGGTCGGCAATGGCGATGAATCGTCACGCTATTACGCGTTCCAGATTCGCGTTCCGGTCGACGACACCCACACCATGCACATGTGGTACACGGCCTATATGCCGCCGAAGGGCGCCACCGTGCCGCAGCACCTGCTCGACAAGGTGCATGTCTATACCGTGCCGTGGAAGGACGAGAACGGCAATTTCATCGTCGACAATATCGATGGTCAGGACATGATGGCCTGGATCACGCAGGGGCCGATCGCCGACCGCACCCGGGAAAATCTCGGCGCGTCCGATCAGGGCATCGCGATCTTCCGCCGCATCCTGCGCCGCGAGATCAAGAAGGTCGAACAGGGCCAGGACCCCATGGCGCTGTTTCGCGACGAAGCCAAAAACCACTGCATCGATCTGCCCAACGAGCGCAAGAAGCATCACAACAGCGACGGCTTCGCGAGCTGGCTGTTGCGCACCCACGGCGCCTATTCGCCGATTGCGCAGGACCTCATAAAAATCTTCGAGCCCGAGAAGAAGCAGGAGCCCGTGCGGCTCGTGAGCTGACGATTGGACAGGTTTCAATTCTGCGGGATGGCGCATTGCCTGTGCCATCCCGGATCTCCCGCCGTCACGACGCGACACTGGTCGCCCCACCGACACAACAAACGCAATAACAAGATCAACGAGGACGCCTATGAGGACCAAGACATCGCTGTTTGCGGCGTCGCTGCTGCTGTGCATGGCAGCGACGGCTTCCGCCCAGTCACCCGAACAGTTTTACAAAGGCCGCACCGTCGATATGTATATCGGCTACAGCGCCGGCGGCGGTTATGACATCTACGCCCGTGCGATCGCGCGGCACCTCGGAAAACATATTCCCGGAAATCCCACCATCGTTCCGCACAACATGGAGGGTGCCGGTAGTTTGCGTCTCGCGAAATGGATGGCGAAGGTGGCGCCGAAAGACGGCTCGGCGATCGGTACGATCTCGCGCAGCGTCGCCTTCGACAAGCTGCTGCAGACCCCCGGCTCGGATTTTCGCGGCACCAGTGTGGATTGGCTCGGCAGCGCCAACGACGAGGTCAGCGTTTGCGTGTCGACCAAGGCGAGCGGCATCCGCACCATCGATGATGCCAGGAAGCGGACAGTGACGGTCGGCTCCACCGGCATCAACGACGACACCGGACAGTTTCCGCTGGCGCTCAACGGCCTGCTCGGCACGAAGTTCAAGGTGGTCACCGGCTATCCGGGCGGCAATGACACGATCTTGGCGATGCAGCGCGGCGAGGTCGAGGCGCGTTGCGGCTGGTCATGGTCGAGCGTGCTCACGAGCCAGAAGCCGGAGATCGACAGCGGCAAATTCATCGTCCTGATCCAGACCGCCTTGCGCAAGCATCCAGACCTGCCGAACGTTCCCGGCATTCTCGATCTGGTGAAGACCGACGAGCAGAAGCAGATCGTGAAGCTGTTGTTCGCGCGTCAGACCATGGGCCGTCCCTACATCGCGCCGCCGGGGATTCCGAAGGACAGGCTGGCGGTGCTGCGATCGGCATTTGTCGCGACGCTCAAGGACCCGGACTTCCTCAAGGACGCCGAAAAGCAGAAGCTCGAAATCAACGCCGTCAGCGGCGAGGACGTGCAGAAGCTCGTGCAGGATGCCTATGCGACGAAGCCGGACGTGGTCGCGAAAGCCATCGCCATGATAAGGCCGCCCTCGCGGTGATCTGGTAAACCGCGCGCATCGGATTCCGATGCGCGGATTCCGGGAAAGGCTTCGCGTGGCGCCTCAGGCAAAACCAGTGAAAACCAGGCCGCGCGCGCCGTCGGCGGCACGGGCCGACGCGCCGCCGCTGCCCGTCGTCGACACGTCCGACCGCTTGGCGCATCTGGTCAAGGACGCCGGCAAGGCGCTCGCCCGGGCGCTGCAGTTGAAGCTGGCCGAACGGTCGATCGCCTATGGCCACTGGACGTTCCTGCGCATTCTCTGGAAGCACGACGGCATCAGCCAGACCGAACTCAGCCGGCTGGCCGGCGTCATGACGCCGTCGACCTTCGCCGCCATGCAGGCGATGGAAAAGCTGGGCTATATCGAGCGCCGGCAGAAGCCCGAAAACCGCAAGAACGTCTATATCCATCTGACGGCGGCGGGGAAGGCGCTCGAAGCCGAGCTTGTTCCGCTGGCAGTTGCCGTCAACGATGTCTCGATTGCGGGGCTTTCGGAACGGCAGATCGCGGACTTCCGCAAGGTGCTGATCGCCATCCTCGACAATCTGGACGACGGGCGCTGAAAGCCTGACACGCTCCTGTCGCCGGTCGCCGGGCCGCGTTCCTCCTGTCCGCCGTTCAAAGTGCTTGTATCGATTTAGGCATGGGAATTGAACGCAGGACTTAATGCAGCGGGCCTCTGGCGGGGGCTCATCCCGACGACCAAATATCGAGACTGGGATATGCGAGGTTTCGCGAGGCGGATATGGGAACCGGAGCCAGTCGCACGCGTTGGAAGTCCCGATGCGCAAGCCGTCGCAAAATCCCCGAAATGCCAACCCCTGAGATAATTGTGTGATGACCATGCAATACCCAATGCGTTTGAGTCAGTTGACGCCGGTGGCGGCACTGGTGTTCTGGCTTTCGGCTTCTGGAAGCGGATTCGCGCAAAGCGCCACGCCTTTTGTCGGGGTGGAAGGCCATTGGTCCGGGTCAGGATCGATCCAGACCTCCGACGGCGGAAAAGAACAGATCCGCTGTCGCGCCTCCTACGATCTGCTGAAGCAGGGAAAAAATCTTCAACTCAACATCCGCTGCGCCAGCGACAGCTTCAATTTCGATCTGCGCGGCAGCGCCAGCTATGCCGCCGGCAAGATCACGGGATCGTGGAGTGAATCGACACGCAATGCCTCGGGAGATATTTCCGGCACGGCCAGCGACGGCAAATTCCAGGTTATCGCCAAGGGTGCATTCTCCGCCCGCCTGACCGTGGCGACGAAGGGCGACAAGCAGACCGTCGACATCAAATCCCTCGATCCCGACGCGAGCCTGAAGGGAGCGTCGATCGCGCTCCGGCGCACGGGCGGCTGACCCGTCGCTTCGTTTTCAAGAAATCAGGATAAAGCGGCCTGGCGCCGGTCAGCGTCCTTTTTCCGGCGTGCTCGGCGACGGCCGCCGCCACATGTGGCGTGCGAGCTGGCTCAGGAAGGTTGCGGTCGGCCGCAACATGAACAGGTCGGCGATCAGCGCTGCGATCATCGCGAAGGCACTGAGCCAGCCGAACAGGCGCAGCGAAGGCAGGCTCGAAAACACCGTCATCGCCAGACCGCAGGCAAGCACCGCCGAGGTCAAGATCAGCGGCGGTCCGACCAGGATGGTGGCGCGCTCGACGCCCACGGCGGGATCCTCGTCAATGTCCTCGATCTGCCAGCGGTTGAGGAAATGAATCGTCGCGCTCAGTCCGAGACCGAATGACACGGTGAGGGCGATGACGCTCGCGAATTGAAGACCCTGCCCCGTGACCCACAACAGGCTTCCCGCCAAGACAATCGGAAATATCCCCGGCAGGATGCTGATCAGCATGATCAGGGCGGAACGGAACGCGAGGCCGATAAAGGCCGCGACAAAGACGATCTCGATGGTCAGGCCGTTGCTGAGTTTATCGATCATGATCGCGCTGTTGCGCGCGGCGATCACCGACAATCCGGTCACCGCGATCGTGTAGCCGGGATATTTTGCGCGGACGCCGTCCAACTGCTTGTCGAGACCGTCGACGATCGGCAGCAACTGGCTCGCGTCGGCATCCGGCACGCGGCCGTTGACGATCACCGCATCCTGCTTGGCGGAGATGAAGCGGCGGGTCAGATATTTCGGGAGCAGATCGACATACTGCTTGAGCGTGGCGACGTCGGATTTTTGCGCCTTTTCCGCCAGCCACCGGCGCAGGGTTTCCAGCGACCAGACATTGCCGACACCGGACTGCTTTTCGAGGATCGCGTGCACGTCGGCGATGGCCGCAAGCGTTTTTGCGTCGTAGAGCGAGGCCCCTTTAGGAAATTCGATCAAGACGTCGATCGGGTTGGCGCCGGTCAGTTTGGCGTCGAGTTGCTCGCTGGCTGCGACCGCCTGCTGATGATCCGGCACCTGATCCGCCAGCCGGTAGCGCGGTTGAAGCTGCGCATAGCTGGCCGACAACGCCACGACGACGATCAGCCCGATCAGCGTGTAGAGCCCCGGCCGGCTGACCATGCGGACGGCGATCCAGCCGCACAGCCGGCGCAGCACGTCGAGCGCCCGGTCCACGCCCCGTGTGCTGGCAACGAAGCCGGATTCGTTCTTCATCAGCAGGACGCCGAGCAGCGGCACCCCCATGAGCACGGCGAACATCGCGATCATCGTGGCGATGAGCCCGGCCTCGCCGAAGGTTTGGATCAATTCGGATTTGGAGAACAACAGGGCGATGAATGAAATACCGGCGGTGGCATGAGTGAGGACGCAGGCCGGCCCCGCGATGAGCAGGGCATTGCGAAAGGCCGCGTATTTATCGTCACCCGCGAGCAGACGGTCGCGCGCCGCAAAGGTGAGCTGCATGCTGTCGGAAAAGCTGATGACCATGATGAGCGGGGTCATCACGTTCAAAAATATGTTCAACCGGAAATCGAGCCATCCCAGCGCGCCGAGCGCCAGAAGGATGGCGCTGAGCGGCGGCGCGGCCGCGATGATCATGAACACCAGTCGCCGGAAGAACAGCGCCGCGATCAGGCAGCCGGCGAGAAATCCGAGCGTGTTGTAGGTGAAGCGGTCGCGCTCGATGGCCTGACGCGTCTCGAGTTGCATCACCGGGACGCCCGACAGTTCGCCCTTGAGGCCGGTGCCCTGCAAATGCTTGTTGACGCTCTCGCGGATGGCGCCGACGACTTTCGTGAGACTGTCGCCGCGTACCGCCGATGGATCGAGCGCCAGCACCATCAGCGCCAGCGTCCCATCCGATGACAACAGCTTGCCGCGGATGATTTCGTTCGACCTCACCCGTTCGATGAGTTTTTTGTACGCGTCGCCTTGCGGCAGCGGGTCGGGGAAGAGCGGCGCTGGAACGCCGCCGTTCTGCGGCGGCTCGCGCGCCGAGAACAACGAAATCACGCCGCGGGTGTTGTCGATGAGTTGCAGGTCGATGACGAGATCGCGCAGTTTTTGCAGCGAAGCCCGTTCGAGCAGCGATTGGCCTTGAACGACGATCAGCACGTCGAATTCGTTCGACGGAAACCGCTGGACGACGTTTTCGTAGGCCTGAAATTCAGGCGTATCGGACCGAAATAACTGGCTGAGCGAGTCGTCGACTTTCAGACGCATGAATCCGAAGGCGGCCCCGACGCAAAGCATCAGGAAGACGACGACGGATATGACCTTGTGCGACAGTGGGATGAAGCCGATGCGCTCGATCCCAAGCGCGAGGTTTCGCGGCGCAATGACGCGCTGCAAGTCTTTTGGAAAAAGGTCCGGTGGGGGAGAGTCCGTCACGCAGCGTGCCACTGTGGATCAGGCCCGTGCACATGAAAGCTCAATACGGCCCCTTCGTGACTGTCCCATATGTGGCGGGCCTGGTCCATCCGCCGCCGCCGCGTGTGGCGGATTAGACCAAAGGCGCAGTTCACAGCAGCCCGTTCCCCGGCGGCGAGCCGAGGGTCGGTCGGGTTCGCATGGTCTTGGACGGCAGCCGTTGTCTCGCTCCATGGCTTCGGACCGCACGGGCAATAACGGAAAGCCCGGTCGTTTCCCCAGTCGCGCCGGCTCGTGCCCAAGGCGCTTATAACCCCTTGTACATATGAAGAAATACGCGCTTTGTCGAGAGTGCCAATCCGTCTCAGCGTTTGGCAGGACACCACGCCGCGCCCGAGCCCATCATCAGCGTCCGGCGGCGGGAGGGACGATGGGCTCGCAGGCCGGCGGCACCACACGGCCCTATTAAGAAGATGTTGAGACCGCCAGTGTAGCACCGGGATATGCAGGACAATGCGCTAACCAGTGTTGGCGGGGAATTCCGCGACGCCGCCCGGGAGGCGTCGTTTCAGGCGGAACGGCAGGATGAAACCAGCCGCCATCTCTGTCTCTCGTTCGCCATCGCCGCCATCCTCAATGCGATCTGTCTGGTCAGCGACTGGCGCTTTTACGGCACCAGTCATTTTTATGTCGCCGTCGGCGGACGTCTCGCGGTTGTTGCGATTTCGCTCCTCTGCTTCGCGGCGACCTACCAGCCGCGGGATTTCCGCCGTCTGCAACACCTGATGATTGCCTGGAATATCGTCACCGCGATCGGAGTCGGATTGCTCGTCAGCGCCCGCACCGATCTCGCGCTGTTCGTCATGCTGATGCTGCCATCCATCATGTACCTGGTCCTGCCGACCTCGTTCCGCTGGTCGGTGATCTCGGGCGTTGGTTGCAGCGCTGCGATGCTGGCCGGCTATCTTGCGCCAGCGCCACACGAGCCGACGGCCCTCGGCCTCGTTCTGGTGATGGTCATGCTCAATTTTGCGCTGATGCTGATCGTCAGCCGATCGAACCGGTTGCGCCGTCTCGAATGGGCGGCAACCATGTCCGAGCGCGCGGCCAAGGAAGCGCTCGCGGAAAGCCGGAAGCTGTTCGAGCGCATGTTCATGGCCGTCCCGATTCCGCTGGTCATCAACGCCCTGGATTCCGGCCGGCTGATCGGCGCCAACGATGCCGCCTACAGTTATTTCGGTGTCACCGAGGCGACCGTGGAAAGCGATGCCGTCAAGCAGATCATCGATCCGGCCGCGCGGAGCCACATCTTCCATGAACTGCAGCAGCATCATCGCGCCGAGCCCTTCGAATCCCATGTGCGGCTGTGCGACGGCACCATGCGCGACGTTCTCATGGCGGCGACGGCGCTGGATGTCGGCGGAACGCGGACCGTCATGTCTGGCGTTATCGACATCACCGACCGCAAGCTCGCGGAGCATAACGTTCAATATGCCGCGACCCACGATGCGCTCACCGGCCTTCCCAATCGCGCATTCTTCCAGGTCCATCTCAACGACACGCTCATCACGGCTGAACAATCGGGCGGCAGCGGCGTCAGCATCTTGTTGGTCGACATCGACGAGTTCAAGGAAATCAACGACACGCTCGGGCATGATGCCGGCGACGCGCTGCTGATCCAGATCGGCGCACGGCTGCGGTCGGTGATGCCGGACAACGCCTTCATCGCCCGGCTTGGCGGCGACGAGTTCGTCGTGTTGCTGTCCGGTCGCCTGGAACTGGGTGACGTGGCGCGGCTTGCCGGATGCCTGCTCGATGAATTGAAGAAGCCGATCTTCTATCGCGACTTGATGATGACGATCCGCGGCAGCATCGGCGTCGCCGCCTATCCCCATCACCATCGTGATCCGATCGAATTGATGAAGGATGCCGATCTCGCACTCTATGCCGCGAAGGGCGCGGGCCGTGGACGCGTGGCCCTCTATGATCCGCAGATGCGGCTCGATCTGGAGCGTAAGGTTGCGGTCGCGCGCGAGGTGGAAGCGGGCCTGCTGTCGGGCCAGTTCGTTCCCTATTATCAGCCGCGCATCGATCTGCGAACCGGCAAGGTCGTCGGCTTCGAAGCGCTCGCGCGCTGGCAGCATCCGCTGCTCGGCCTGCAGGCGCCGTCTTACTTCATGTCGGCGTTCGAGAACGCCGAACTTGCTATCGGGATCGGCGACGTGATGGTGCGCAGTGTCGCCCGCGATATGCGCGAATGGCTCGACCAGGGCTTTGATTTTGGCCGGGTCGCACTGAATTTTTCACCGGTCGAATTTCGTGACGAGAATCTGGCGACGCGTGTTCTTGACCTTATGCGTGCGGCGGGCGTTCCACCGACCCGCGTCGGCGTCGAAGTCACGGAGACCGTGTTCCTGGCGCGCAATTCGGGCCATGTCTCCACCATCCTGCGGCAATTCCGCAGCCAGAGCGTCAATGTTGCGCTTGACGATTTCGGCACCGGTTATGCCTCGCTGTCGCATCTCAAGCAGTTTCCCATCGACGAGATCAAGGTTGATTGCAGCTTCGTCCGCGATATCGAGATCGACGACGACGACGCCAGCATCGTCAGTGCGGTGATCGATCTCGGACGCAACCTGCGCATGGACGTGGTTGCGGAAGGCGTGGAGAGCGAAGGGCAGTTGCGCTTCCTGCGCGCCCATGGTTGCAGCCACGGGCAAGGGTTTCTCTTCGCCAAGCCGATGGCGGCAAGCCGGGTGCCGAATTTCCTCATGGACGGCGTTCCCGCCGCGCTCTTCGAAGGCCCGCCTGTGATCATGCGCAAGGCTTGAAAAACAAGCCACGAGGCATCGCGTGAGGCGGGACTTGAACGTGGCCTGACGCGGCCATCGCAGACTTCCGCCCTTCCATGACAATGCGAAAATCTCACGCACGGTTTCGCATTTGTTCATTGCACTGCGTCTCGGCGGCAAGCTACGCTCCTCCAAACGCGAAAGCCTGACGGATAAAGGCTGCAACGGGAGGCGCAACCATGCTTTTTAGGATCGCACTGACAGGATTGTTCCTCGTCAACGCGCTGTTTTTCTGTTCGCCGTCATTGGCCGACGATAAAAAATGGCCGGACCATGCGATCCATATCATCGCGCCTCTCCCCGCTGGCTCCGCGGCCGATACGATCGCGCGACTTGTCGGCCAGAAGCTGTCTGAAAAGCTTGGCCAGACCGTCATCATCGACAATCGCGCCGGAGCGAGCGGCGAGATCGGCACGAACGAAATCGCCAAGGCGGCGCCCGACGGCTACACGCTCGGCATTGCGACGACGACCACCTTGGTGACCGCGCCGATTCTGAGCTTGCACACGCGCTACGACCCTGTGAAGGATTTTGCGCCGGTCGCGATGGTCGGATATTCGCCCTATGTCCTCGTGGTCCATCCATCGGTCGCCGCGAAGAATGTCAAAGAGTATATCGCTCTGGCGAAATCAAAGCCGGGGCGGATTACTTACTCATCCGTTGGCGACGCCAGTCTGGCGCATCTTGCCGGCGCCCTGTTCGGTAACATGGCCGGCGTCGAGCTGAATCAGATTCCCTATAAAAGCTCCACCCAGGCAGTGATCGATCTGCTGGCGGGCCGCATCGATTCTCAATTCGGCATCCTCACCACGACACATCAATACATCAAGGATGGCAGGCTCAACGTCCTGGGAATCACGACGGAAAAGCGCATCCCTGAATACCCTGACATTCCGACGATTTCCGAATCCGGCCTGCCCGGTTACGAGGCTTCATTGTGGCTGGCGGTGATCGCGCCGGCGAAGACGCCGCCCGCTATCGTGGAGCGGCTCAATACCGTGATCAATGAGGTGATGGCGCAACCCGATGTCCGCAAAACCCTGCTCAACCAGGCCATCATCACCGATCCGCTGTCCCCCGCGGGGATGCGCAAGCGGATCGAAGACGATCTCAGCAAATGGAAGGACCTCGCCGTCAAGGCCGGCTTGAAAAAAGAAGGCAAAGACTGACCGGCCAAAAATTGACTTGGTCAGGAACTGGCCGATCACGGTTTCATCCATTCCATGAACGACG
Source organism: Xanthobacteraceae bacterium (assembly GCA_035494115.1). GTDB lineage: Bacteria > Pseudomonadota > Alphaproteobacteria > Rhizobiales > Xanthobacteraceae > DATJHH01. The sequence goes on along the minus strand of DATJHH010000020.1, from coordinate 48,458 downwards.
GGGCCTTTCGAGAGTCCGGTGCCGGTTTCCGGGTGTCCGAAAACCACTGCTTATTTTCCGGCGGACTTCTTTTGCCGGATCCGCGCGCCCAGGAGACATGACGTGCAGGACGTGAATGCCGAGACGAAGCTCGATGGCGGCGCGATTATTTCAACGCTGATCGGCGCCTCCATAGAGATTGCGGTCGCAGTTCCTGACATCACCACAAGCGCGGGACTGCTCTGGCCGCTGTCCCGGCGCTCCGAAATCGAACTGGTTCGCGTGTGCAAGGAAGACGAGGGGATTTCGATCTGCTCCGCGCTTGCCTACTGCAATCGTCGATCGGTCCTTCTGATGCAGCAGACGGGGTTGTTCGATTCGCTCAACGCCGTGAGAGGCATCGCCGTCGAATACGGACAGCCGGTTTGCATGCTCGTCGGACTGCTCGGCAAGGAGCCGGGACAGCCGCCGCATCTCTCGAAGAAATATTCGGTCAACATCGTCGAGCCGGTCTTGAAGGCGATGGCGGTCGATTACGTCTGCATCGAAGATGATGATGACATTCCGCTCATCAAGACGGCCATCGATCGCGCTTACGAGACGTCACGGCCTGTTGTCGGCCTTTTCGGCAGGAGGATTGCGCCATGATGGTCCGCACAGAGGCTCTCGCGGAGATCGCCAAGCTGCGTGGCGAGGCGCTTGTCGTGGCGGTCTATTCCGCCGCGTTCGAATGGATCGGAATCTCTCCGCATCCGCTGAATTTCCTCTCCGTCGGCGCCATGGGGCAGGCGTCCTCCAGCGCGCTGGGATTTGCCATGGGGCTTCCGGATCGGCAGATCGTCGTCCTCGACGGCGATGGAAGTCTTTTGATGAATCTCGGAAGTCTGGTCACGATCGCCGGCGTTGCGCCGCGCAACCTGATCCATTTCGTCTTTCAGAACGGATGTTATGAAGCCAACGGCGAGCATCCGATTCCGGGGCAGAAGGTGGTCTCGTTTGCCGGGCTTGCGCGCGCGGCGGGGTATCGCACGGTCGCTGAGTATGCGGAGATCGCGGATCTGCAGTCCGGATTGCCTGGGCTTTTTCAGGCGCCCGGGCCGACATTCGCGACGCTTCATGTGCGGCCCGGCGTGAAGCCGCAGCTTGACTACGCGCTGGTGCATGGCGCCGCGGCGCGTGCGCGATTTCAGGCCGGACTTGCCGATGCCATGAAAACGCAGGGCCTTAAGGCGCGAGGAGGTTGAGCGCCACGGCGCTGGGCGCGGACGGCGCGACGCCCTGATCGCGCCTCCGGCCGAGGGACCTCGACATCGAGCCGACGGTGTCAGGCTATGGCGTTATGCCCTTCACAGACGCCGATCTGAAACGGCTCAGGCGGCCATCACGGCAAATCTCGCTTGGTGCAGCTTGCGCATGGCGCCGAGCAGATAGACGAACCAGACAAGCCCGATCAAACAACTGGCGACCCCAAGCATTACTTGGACGGTGAGGGAGTATCCGGCGACCATCCATCCGGCCCAGATCAGCACGGCGCCCCCGATGAACAGGAAGATGGCGCTCAACCGGCTGTTCTCGAAAGCCCGCATCCGCGCTTCCAACTGGTTCCGCGCGTTGAGTTTCTTGCGTTCTTCAGTTTGCTCCTCGTCCAATGACTGGAGCGTGGCCTCATAATTGTCTCCCAAGATGACTCTCAGGTCGGCGTCGGAAAGCGCAGCCATGATTTCTCCCCAGAAGGCTGTGGCGGTTGGTCGCACACAGAACCGAGTGTTTCAGTAGAATCGTTGCCGCGCCTTGTCTCCCGCGTTTCCCGCGGGGCAGTCCTGCTGAAATTCGGGGGCGGCGAGGAGGCAGGCAGGCGTCCGGCCATTCGCAATAGCCGGCATCCGCCTGCAGTGCCAATTGGCAGACCCAATCGGAATCATCGGTTCAACCGGTCGAACCGGTGCCCGGCTGCCGGTCAATGAAGCGTCGTTCCACCGGAGACGTCGAGGCAACTGCCGGTGACATGGGCGGCGTCATCGGACAGCAGGAATGCGACAGCACGACCAACGTCCTCACCGGAGGTTGCACGCCCGAGGGGATTGCGCTCGGACGAACCTGGCTTTTTCCATCGCGCCTGTGCATTGCCAGGCGCGACCGTGTTGACGCGGATGCCGTGGCGGCCGACTTCCTGGGCTATCGACTGGCTGAAAACGATAACGGCCGCCTTTGCAGCAGAATAGATCGCCGCGCCCGGGCCACCGCGCAAGCCGCGGCTCGCCGCGATGCTGACGATGGCGCCACGTCTGGCGGCGATCATCGAAGGCAGGACGGCATGGGTACAATTGAGCACGCTGCCGAGATTGACATCGAGCAACCGCGTCCACGTGTCTGAGGTCATTTCAGCGAAGTCGGTTTTTGGAATTCCCAAACCGCGCATCCCGCCGGAGGCATTCACAAGCGCGTCGATGGCGCCGTGACGCTTGAGGAGGTCGGCAACGATCGCCGCGATCTGAGATGGGTCTGTTGTATCGAGTAGCAAGGCTTCGGCGTGTGATCTGTCCACCGTCGCAGCCACGCCGCGTGCGAGATCGAGCTTGATGTCGGTGACCGCTACGGTCCAGCCACGCGCAACCAATGCCTGCGTGATACCTTCGCCGATGACACTTCCACCGCCGGTGAGGAGCGCGAGGGGCATGGGTTTTCCTCTGTTCTGGTATTTCGGCCTGAACGCGGCGCGCATCATCCCGTCGGCGAATAGGGCTCGACGTAATTGCTATTTGCCAGCACGTGATCGGCAATCTCGTCCCGCGTGGGGAACCAGACGAGATCGTCATGGTCGCGGATGTAGCGGATCATCCGCTGAAATGCGTTGGCCATATAGGGGCGACCACCAAGCTCCGCATGCACCAGCGCATCCACGCGACCCGGCTTACCGCGCATCGCCTCTTCGAGCACGAAATCGAAGCCGTCCTTGAACTGCTGGAACGCCATCTCGCTCGAAGAGGCGCCCCCGTTCCAGGCTCGCCAGTCGTTGAAGAACCAATGCTTGGGAACAATCACCATGCGCTTGCCGTCAACCTCGACCACATAGGGAAGGTCGTCGTCGCACTGATCTCCGCACCAGGTGTATCCTTCCTCTGCAAGGATCCCGAGGGTCTCGCGCGTGTGATGGCCGCCTGGCGACACCCAGCCCACCGGCTGCGCCCCGATCACGTCCTTGACGATGCGGTTGACCTCGCGGATTTCCTTGCGCTGATCGTCGGCAGAAAGCTCGATCATGTGAATGTCGTTGGTCGTGCCGTGACCGGCAATCTCATTGCCGGCCTCATGTAGCGCTTTCACCGCCTCCGGCCACTTCTGAACCGCGAGCCCGTTGACGTCGATCGTCGCGCGTACCTTGTTGCGCTCAAGGACTTCAAGAATACGCCAGATGCCCGCGTTGCCGCCGTAGTTGGCGTGCGAGAGCGAGACCAGGTTCACCTCCAGCCCTTTCGCCTTCTTGAAGTGTCCGCCGCGCGTGAAAGCCTCGAACGCGACGGTAAGCGTCGCGCAGATTTTCTTGCCCTCGGGCCATTCGATCCTTGGACGCATCGCGACTCCTCTCAAGGTTCATTGACGACCGAATGATCATTCGCTTGCAGCGGACGAACGACTTACACAACGAAGAAGCCGCCCGTAATTGCGTCGTGATAAAACTGCGCCGCAGCCGGCGCGATGCCAACTGGAAGCCCGGGCTCGGGCTTGGTGTAGGTGTGAACGCCCGCTTCCATCCGCAGCACGTGCGTGCGCGGTGCCGGCCTCATCGCCGCGAACATCGGAATGATGACCTCCGTGTAGACTTCCGGCGAGTGGTCGCGGCTGTCCTTGGAGATCACAAACAGGAACGGAGGCACCGGCTTGACGTCCGGTCCCGCGAGCGGGCGCGTATAGCCGCAGTAATGGGCCACGAGTGTCCCGGTCTCGTCGTCGCTCATCTTCAACCGCGCGGCCGCTGCGCGGGCGGCTGCTTCCAGTGCACCGACGATGTTGTGGGTGATCATGTACTCGGCCTTGAACTGCGGGCGCTTGCGCGCGACGTCCCAGGCGTCGAGCACCTCTTCCATGAGCCAGGGAAGGCGCATCAGTGCATTCGGACCTTCCTGGCCGAGAGCCTCGGATCCCCGGTAGCGCGCGAGATCGCGCCACGTACGGATATAGAGATCATTGAACGGGTCCTTCCAGGATTCGGCGCTCTTGGGCGCGGCGGCCTGAAAACCCTCGATCTTTCCGACATGGCCACCCCACTGGTGCTTCTTCTCATTGATGTAGCCGAAGGTGGAATTCTCGATCGCGATCACGCCCGCGACGTTGGCGACGCGCTGTGACAGCATCGATACGTAAGGGCCGCCGGTCGAATGACCGTGGACATAGATGGAAAACTCCTCGGCGGGGAAATGCCGGCGGCAAGCTTCCTTCATGCCATTCTCGAAGGCCATCGGCCAGGACGCCATGCGGTCATAGAATCGGGTGCCGGGCTTGGCGCGCGCGGAGGTCCGCGTGCCGTATTTCATGCGCTTGCTGGTGTCGCGCACCAGTTCGTACTGGTCGGGCGTGACGTATTCGCCCTTCAGCCAGAGCGGGGTACGTACTGTTCCGTCGGGGTGGATTGTGTCGCCCGGCCAATCGCGACCCTCATCATCGAGATAAAGCCGCCCCGGAAAGGTCATGGTCACGACCTTGAAGCCGAACCTCTCGGCGAATAACAGCGCGAACCGCTCCATCGATTTGTAATCGCCCGCGCCGCCATGCAGGAGGAAGATGCCGACCTTCTTCCCGTCCGCGCCGCGCGTCATGTCTTGCGCCGGCTGCGGTTCGTAGACGCGCACGCCGATGTCCCACTCGAGAGCCAGCGCGGAAAGCCGGAAGATGTCCTCGAATTCTTTGACAGCGCCCGCCGGTTTCCCCAGCACCGCGTCCGAAGTCGCGACCACCTGCTCGCGCGACCAGGTCGCAGGAGGTTGCCAAGCGTGCGTCCGTTCTTCACTCACGATCGACATGTCTTTCTCCGCAAGGTCAATTGATAACCCGATCGTCTCGCGCGGGGTGTCTGCTTTCTTCCTCGTGCGAACCGTCAACCGAATTCGCCACGAGTCCGGCGCGCGACATCACACCACAAAATATCCTTCCTGGATCGCCTTCACATAGAATTCCGCAACCGCCGGACCGACGCCCAGCGGCAGGTCGGGCTCGGCCTTGGTGTAGGTATGCACGCCTGCGCCCCATCGCGTGACTTGTACTTTCGGCGCGGGGTCTAGCGTTGCGAACATCGGCAGCACCACCTCCCTGTATACTTCGGGCGAGTGGTCGCGGCTGTCTTTCGTGATGCAGAACAAGATCGGCGGCACCGGCTTGGCACCCGGCCCCTTCTGCGGAAAGGGGAACCCCAGATAATGACGCACCAGCTTGTCCGTCTCGTCCGCTGACAGTTTGAGTCTGACGGCGACGGCGCGCGCCGCGGCTTCGAGCGAGTCCACAATGTTGTGAGTGATGATATACTCCGCTTTGAATTGGGGACGCGCTTTGGTCTTGTCCCAGTAGTCGAAGATTTCCTCCATCAGCCAGGGAAGCCGCATCAAGGCATTCGGCCCCTCCTGACCGAGCGCCTCGGGGCCGGCATAGCGCGCGCGGTCGCGCCAGGTGCGGATATAGAGCTCGTTGAACGGGTCGGCGCGCGGGGCCCTCTTCTTGGTGACCCGTTCGAAGCCCTCAATCTTGCCGAGGGCGCCCGACCAGTCGTGCTGCTTCTCCTGAATGAATCCGAAAGGCGAATTCTCGACTGCGATCATGCCGGCGACGTTTGGGACGCGCTGGCACATGAAGAACACCATGGGGCCGCCGGTCGAGTGGCCGGTGAGATAGATCGAATAGTCGCCGACGGGGAAGTGCCGTCGCATGACATCCTTCATACCCTCCTCGAAGGCCATCGGCCAAGCGGCCATACGGTCGTAGAAGCTGGTGCCGGGCTTGGCACGCGCTACGGTGCGGGTGCCGTAGCGCAGCCGCATCGAGGTGTCGCGCACCACTTCATATTGATCAGGCGTGATGCGCTCGTCCTTCAACCAGATCGGCACGCGCACGGTGCCGTCGGCATAGATCGTGTCTCCCGGCCAGTCGCGGCTCTCATCGTCGAGATAGAGTCGGCCGGGAAACGTCATCGCCACGGCCTTGCAGCCGAATTTCTGCGCAAAGAGCTTCGCCATCGGCTCCATCGATTTGTAGTCGCCTGATCCGCCGTGCAGGAGAAAGATGCCGATCTTCCTGCCATCGGCGCCGCGAGCAACCTGCGCCGAATCCGTGGGCTCATAGACCATGACGCCCAAATCCCAATCGAGCTTGAGCGCGCGTATGCGGAAAATATCCTCCGTCTGGCGTATCTGCATGTCCGGTTTGGCGAGTACGGCCCGCGAGCGCGCGATTGTCTCATCGGGCGATACAAATTCCGGCGGTTGCCAATGCGCGCGTTTCGGGGCGAGAGTCATCCAGTCAATCCTCCGGCAGGACCAGGCAGGCGTCTGCCCTCGCGTACAAGGTGATGGCCTGACCAGGCGTCAGGTCGGCCTCACGGCTTAGGAGGCACTGCATGGTTGTTTCACCGCAGCGTAATTCAGCTTCGACCGAAGCGCCCGCAAAAATCGCGAATGTCAGAATCCCCTCGAACACAGTTACGGGCGTCGTATCAATACTGTCCGGCGTTCGAGTAGAGAGATCCTCGGGTCGTATGCTCACCTTGACGCGCGCGCCGGCTGCAAGTGAGCGGCTCGGGTCAATGCCGACGATGCGGCCAAGCGCAGTTGTCACAGCGAGCCGGTGAGCCGGATCCACCGTCTCGACGGTGCCGTCGATGAGGTTCGTGGCGCCCAGAAACTGCGCCGTGAATGCGTGGCGTGGATAACGATAAATGTCGAGCGGCCGCCCATGTTCCACGATGCGGCCGTCCTTCATCACAACGATCCAATCAGAAACCGCCAAAGCTTCGGCCTGATCGTGAGTAACGTAGACCGACGAAAGTCCGATGCTGCGTTGGATACGGCGCAGCTCGAGACGCATCTCGGTCCGTAGCCGCGCATCGAGATTGCTGAGCGGTTCGTCGAACAGAAGTACCTGCGGCTCCCCCACCATTGCGCGTGCGATCGCGACGCGTTGCTGCTGTCCGCCGGAAAGACGCGGCGCTGGTCGATCGGCAAGATGCGCGAGTTTGACCGCCTCCAGCGCTCGCATTGCCAATTTTTGTCGCTCGCTTTTGCCCAGCCGGCGGCCTTCGAGTGCGTAGGCGACATTTTCGAGCACAGTCATGTGCGGCCAGATCGCATAGGACTGGAACACCATGCCAAGATTGCGCCGGTGGGCTGGCACGAATACGCCAGCGGAAACATCGACGACAGGCCGGTCATCGATCACAATCCGCCCAGCGTCGGCCTTCTCAAGTCCGGCAATACAGCGCAGCGTCGTCGTCTTGCCGCAGCCGGACGGGCCGAGCAGTGTGACCAGTTCACCCTGACCAACCTCAAAATCAACATTCGCGATGGCGGCGACTTTCTCGCCGCCGGCCGCGAAGGTCTTGATCAATCCTTCGACACGGATCATGGCACGGTCCATGCGAGAGGTTGATGCGCGGGGAGCGATTTTCCTCTCTCCCTCCGCAGGAAAGAGAGATGGCCGAAGAGCTGCGCCAATGGACGGCGAAGAGGGCTTTCTGCATCGATCTTGGGTTTCATATTCTTCAAGCGGATGCCCACCTCGCTCGACTGCTTTTCGGAACTTGGCACGATAGCATCAAATTTGCTCCTGTACGCCGAAACGACGGCTAATGGTCCACGCGATTGAGCCCAGCGCCATCAGGAGCAGAAACATGAGCACGCCGAAAGCACTCAGGAGCAGGAAAGAACCCTCCTCCCAAAGATCGTAGATGACGACGGCGGCGGTGCGGTTCTGCGATCGTGCCAGCATCAAGGCGATGGTCAGTTCACGGTAGGCATGCACCATGACCCAGAACCAGGCCGCGAGCAGGCCCGGCTTGAGTAATGGCAGCATCACCTTGAAGAAATTCCGCCACCACGGCACGCCGGCCACCTGTGCAGCCTCGTCGAGCTCGCTGTGGATCTGCATCATCGAAGCCGAGACGAAGCGCAGCGCCACCGGCATGTATTTTGTCAGATAAGCGAGACCGATGATCGTTAATGTGCCGATCAACGGCAGCGGCACCAGCAGGTAGAACCAGAAGAAGGTCGCGCCCAGGACAACACTCGGAATCGAGATCGGCGCAAAGCCAAGGAAATCGAGAATGCGGCGTCCCCTGATCTGCGTCTTCTGCACGAAATAGGCGATCATCGCGACAATCAGGACGACAACCGTCGCCACGCTGGGGCCCAGGATGGTGCTGTTGATCATCGGAAGCAGCGTCTTGGTGTTGTGAAACAGTTCCCAATAGTTCGCCAGCGACATGCTTTCGAACGCGCCCATGCTCGGCGCCTGATAGAAGGGCAGCAATGACGCGTAGAGCATCATCAGGAACGGGACGCCGGTGATGAAGAAGACGAGCAGGAGCCCCGCCGCGCAGGCGAGATAGCGCCAGCCACCCAAATCGATGCGTCGCGGGCGGAAGTCCTTTCCAGTGATGGTCTGATACCGCTCGCCGTGACGGATCAAACGGAAATATGCGATCAGCAGCACGATCGCGATTCCGACCAGCGCCATCGAATAGGCGCTGGATAGCCCCCAGTCGGTCGGCGTGCGCGAGGTATCGTAGAAGATCTCGGTGGTATAGACGCGCAGCCGAGCACGACCACCCATCAGCAGCGGCACCTCAAAGCTTTCTATCGTGGTCAGGAAGAGGAGGAGGAGCGCCGCTCCGATCGCAGGTAACGCGAGCGGCAGCGAAATCCGCCGCGCCGTGCGCCAGTTGCCGGCGCCGGTCATGGTAGACGCCTCCTCCAGCCGTGGGTCCATGGCCTGGAACGCGGCCGCGAGCAGGAGATAGATCAGCGGCACCAATTCCAAAGCCTGCACCCAAACCATGCCCCAGAAACTGTAGATATTGACGATATTGCGCGCGCCCGTGAGCTTGAGCACGAGCTGATTGAACAGACCGATGTTGGGGCTGGCGACGAGAATCCACGAGATCACGATGAGCACGCCGGGAATGACGACGCGCGCCACCAGCATCATTCCGATCAACCTGGCGAGCGGCGTATTGGTGCGCTCGACGACCCAGGCGATGAACGCACCGATCACGAAGGCGGCTAGCGTGGAAGCGCCGGCGAACGCCAATGTGTTCCCGCTCGTGCGCCAGAAAGAAGCCGTTCCAAGGGCGCGCGCATAATTGGCCAGCGTGAACGACAGGGTCAGGAATTCGGGCTCGCCGGGGCGCGCGGTCTTCAGGCTCGTCCAGATGATCATCACAAACGGAATCACCACCTGATAGGCAAGCAGTACGATCAGCGTCGCCAGCGCTGCTTCGCGCCAGCCGAAATTAGAGCGGCGCTCGGCTGTCCGCGGCGCGACTGCAGGTGATCTCGCAACGGGGTCGCTCATTTCTGCGGTCTCGTATGCGTCACCGTTTCCTCTCCACGAATTTCATCCAGGAGCCGAGCAGCCGCTGCATGACCTGGGGTGCCGGCTCGACATTGTTGACGAGCTTCACGTCGTCGGGAAGGTAAGGGTGTTTGCGCGCAACCGGTCCGCGCAACACTTTGGCCAGATAGGCCTGGCTTTCGTCGGACAATAACCAGTCGGCAAACAGCGCCGCCGCATAGGGATTGGGCGCGTTGCGGTTGATGGCGGCGACATCGTTGGTTGCAAGGATTGGCGCAGAATAGACGATTGCGAAGGGGACCCTTGGATTCTTTCGCTTCAGTGCGACTCCACGGTAAAGATAGTTGTCGCCCTGAACCATGTGGTCGCCGGCAAGCATCAGCTCCATTCGCTGGGTATGGCCGCGTTGGATGATCGGATTATTCTTGCCGATGCATTCGATGAGCGTCCGGGCCTTCTCTTCGCCGAGCATGGAATTGAGTCCGGCGAGGAAGCGATTTTCGGCGGGATCGTAGGAAACGCTACCCTTGAAAAATGGATTGCAAAGATCATCCCAGTCTTTGGGGACTTTATCCTTGGGCACTAGGTCGGTGTTATAGGACATCCCGTGCTCGCTCCAGAACCAAGGAATCCACCGGTTTTCAGGATCGATGAAGGAACGATATGGCGGCAGGATGGTGTCTGTCGCAGGGGTCGGATAGCGCGCGACATCGTTCTTGCGAAGCAATTCCGCTAGGTCCATCGCTGCGGTGATGATCACGTCGGTGATATGACGCCCGGCAGATTCTTCGGCGAGAAGCCGTTCGGCGGCGTCCTGCGAGCCGATGTCGCCCGCAACATCGACTGCGAGGAACGGGTAGCGCTTGCGGAATAGCGCGACATGGCCTCTGCCTTCGGCGCCGCGCAGGGTGTGAACAAGGACGAGCTTGCCCTCCCGGCGCGCGCCGTCCTCTATGCGTTGGGTGCGCTCTGTTGCAGGAAGATGCCCGAGCTCGGCATAGATTTTTTCCGCGCGCGAACGTTCGTCCGGGATCGCCTGAGTTTGCCCGACCAGCGATTGCAGCATTGCGGCTGCGACCGCTGCAAGCAATGCTGATCTGGATCCCGGCATCACATGCAACGTTGCCATCAGCGATTATTGCCGCCTGGCGACAAATTCATTCCAATAGCCCAGCAATCGCTTCGAAAGGTCCGGCGGCGTGTCATTATAGGTGACGATCTTAACACCGTTCGGAAGATAGGGGTGCTTAAGCGCGACCGGCCCGCGCAACAGATGTGCGACATAAGCCTGGCTTTCCTGCGTCAGCGCCCAGTCGGTCCACAGCGCGGCTGCATAGGGATGCTGTGCGTTCTTGTTGATTGTGGCAATGCCGGCGAAGCCGATGATCGGCACCGAGTAAGCAATGGCATAGGGTGCTGACGGGTTTTTCCTCTTCATCGCGATCCCATGATAAAGATAGTTGTCGCCCTGGACCATGTGATCGCCCGCAATCATCAGCTCGACGCGCTGGGTATGGCCGCGTTGGATGATTGGATCATTTTTGCCAATACACTCGAGGAGTTTCTTTGTGCCTTCCTCGCCCAAGACGGCATAGAGTCCTGACAGAAAGCGTTCTTCGGCGGGGTCAAACGAAACACTGCCCTTGAAGAACGGATTGCAGAGATCCTGCCAGGTCTTCGGCACCTTGCCCTCCGGCACCAGGCTCGAATTGTAGGAAATGCCGTGTTCGCTCCAATACCAAGGCGTCCAGCGGCTCTCCGGATCGACGAAGCCCCTATATTGCGGAAGGATTGACGCGGTCATCGGCGTCGGGAAGCGCGCTACCATGTTCTTGTCGACCAACTGCGTCACATCGGGCAACGCGATATTGATGACGTCGGTGAGATGGCGTCCGGCGGTTTCTTCAGCGTAGAGCCGCTCGGCGGCATCCTGCGAGCCGATATCGCCTTCGAGCTTCACGTCGAGAAACGGGTAGCGCTTTTTGAACAGCGCGACGTGGTTGACGCTGAGATTTCCTCGCATGGTGTGGATGACGACGAGCTTGCCCTCCTTACGGGCGCCGTCTTCGAGTTGCTTCTGCCGTTCGGCCGGAGGGAGCTTCGCAAGGTCGGCGTAAATTTTCTCGACAGCCGAGGTTTGAGCCTGCGCAAACCGCGCTGGCAGCAGGGTGAAAAATGCCAGAGCCAGGATTATCGGGATTTTCATGTCACCCACCTGTTTACGGCCGCAGAATTCATGCCGGCACGACAGCTTATCGTGACTGTTTCGCTTCGTCATCCTGCCGGTAAGGACTGCGGGCTCATTGAGGCCTGCGACATTCAGTCAAGTGGCTGATAGGGTTCGGCGGGCAAGTTCGATCCACATAAGAGGTAGTCTGCGCATTCGCGACGCGTCGGGATCCAGACTTCGTCCTGATACTGCTTCACGTAGCGGATCATCTGCTCGAAGGCGACCGCGATATTCGGTCGGCCGCCAAGCTCCGCATGCACGATCACATCCATGGCGCCGGGGCGGCCGCGCAGCGCCTCCTGATAGATGAAATCGAATGTCGTCCTGAAGCCCTCGAAATAGGTGCTCGCGTTACCGAGGCCCCCCGACCACGCGCGCCAGTCGTTGGCGTAATTGAGTTTGGGAATGACGGCGATGCGCTTGCCGTTCACCTCGGCAACATAAGGAACATCGTCGTCGAAGGCGTCGCCGAACCAGCGATAGCCTTCGTCAGCGAGGATGCCCAACGTCTCGGCGGTGTGCAGGTTGCCGGGCCCGGCCCAGCCGACTGGCCGCTCTCCGATACAGTCCGTGATCACGCGTGCGCACTCGCGGGCCTCTTCGCGCTGCTCGTCGGACGTGAGGTCCGTCATGTCATGATCGTTTGTCATGCCATGGGCGGCGATCTCGTGGCCGGCCTCGTGCAGCGCCTTGATGGTCTGCGGCCACTTCTCGACGGCAAGTCCATTGGCGCCGATCGTGCCTTTGATCTGATGGCGGTCGAAGATATCCATCAGCCGCCAGATACCGACCGCGGCGCCATAGTTCGCATGGGAAAGCGAGGTGACGTTGACGTCGATATGCGAACTCCGTTTGAAGCGGCCGCTCTTGCGGAAGGCTTCGTAAGCCACGCGGAAGGTACAGCAGACGAGCTTGCCATCCGGCCACCGCAATCTTGTCTGCGGCCATTGCGTTCCGTGATGCATTCCGATCTCCTTTTTGCTGGGACTTTAACAGGCCATTGTGACAGCCGCCATTGAGTTGCAGCGTAGTCGCGGTCATCGAGGATTAGAAAATCGCAATATCCAATGCTGAATCAATTCGAGCCCCTCGGTAGAGGATCGAGTACCGGTGTGCAGCGGATGCGACGGCCCGCCTTGGGTAGTTCGGATGGGTTTTGGGGTCTTTGCTTCGGTTCGATCAAATAGGGTGGACTTCCATCCATCTAAATAAGGGATGCCACTGTCCATTCCTCGATGCGGTTTAGGCGATTATAGATTTCCTGACTGTGCTCCGTGTCCAAGCTTGACAAAAAAAAGAATTTCTCTCGCAGACGTTGTCTCGATAGAGGCGATGTTGTCGTTCCTTCGAAGTCACGTCTTGACATGGTGAGGGCACGACCGTCGCGAAGCACGATGTCCAGTCGGCAGGCAAGATCATTTCTCGCGTTCTCGCCGTCGTTCGGCTTTAAGACAATTCGCCTGCTCAACGTGATGATGTCTTCGTTTTGATCGGGCCCGTCCAGGAATGCGCGTGGATCCGACGGGTCGCGAAACAGCGCGAGGGCGAGGCTATAGGGCACGCTGTATTGGGCGGTTGCCACATCCTTCGGCGCTGGATCGGCGTGATGCGACAGCACTTTTTCCGATGTGGATAGAACGAAGGAGGCTACGTCGAGCGGACCGAAGGCATGCTGCCTTTTGAGGTCGAGCAAAGCCTGAACGGGCGCTTGTGCGGTCACATGGCAAGGGAAGGCCTTGAAGGCCGTGGTCAAAGTTTCCCAGCGCGCTCCGAGACCATCGACGAGGAGAGGGTCGCCCTGCGAACGGTCATGTCCGTAAGTAGCGTCATGACTGCCTCGAATTGTCGGCCTTTCGAAAGCCAACATTAGCCAAGGGCCAACAAAGAGGCCAACAATTTTCCCGGCTGCCGATGGACAGGGGCGGACGCGACAGAATGCAGAGCGTCAAAAAACATAGTGTTTTCAGAGACGTAAAAACACTATGCGAGCGAACGGTGGAGAACGTTGGTGGAAGGAGCTATGGTGCCCAGGGGCGGGATCGAACCACCGACACCGTGATTTTCAGTCACGTGCTCTACCAACTGAGCTACCTGGGCGGAGGTCGCAGAGCGACCAAGCGGGGCGGTTTATAGAGGCTGGTACCGGGTCTGTCCAGAATGCCGGTCGGACAACGTCGAAAACGCTTCGTTTCGGCCGGATCGCTGCTTTTCGCCCCTATGTTCTCCTGTATTCGCCTTTGCTTTTGGAACCCAGAACGGCCTCATTCGTTGTGTAAACCGAGAGCACAATAAGGACCGATCAAATCGGTTCGCGTGGGGCGTGTTTTTTCCAAGCTTTTTGAACCGTTCGATCCGAGCCTGAGACCGTCAAGGCACGTAAATGTCAGGGCCGAATGTCCTTCAGGACGAAGGACGGGCAGACGGGACGTTCGCGGAACGTTCGATGAGGATGCCGATGCAACAGCACATGCCGCTTGATATCGCCAGCGTCTTTCCGATCTCCGACCGCCAGTCCGCGCGGCTGATGCGCTACAAGGCGCGCTGCCTCAGGCGCGCAGGCGTGCTGAGCGCGCAAGAGGAGACCGCCGTCATGCAGCGTGCCGAGGGCTACCTCGTCTCGATCCAGCCGTCGCAACTTCCCCGCCTGCCGGAGCGCATGATCTGGGCGTGAGCGCCCGGCCATAGGTTCATTGAGATGAGATTTCTGATCAGGCCGGGCCCAACAGCCCGGCTTTTTTGTGTGCTGGATTGTGCGCCACGCTGTGTACCGTTCGGCGATGCCCGCCGGCGCTCACGCCGGCGCCGCCGGCTCCGGATCGATATCAAGGCCGGCCATCACCCGCGCATGCATGTTGTAGGTGCCGATCAGCACGCTGAGTTCGACGATCTGGCGATCATCGAAATGGTCCCGCAGCGGGGCGAAGATCGCCGCCGGCACATGCACGTTCACAGTCATGCTGTCGACATAGGCCAGCATGGCGCGCTCGCGCGCGTCAAAGAACGGCGCCTCGCGCCAGTCCGCGAGCGCCGCGCATTCTTCGAGCGTCAGCCCTTCCGGCAGGGCGAGGCGCGGCACATGCTGGTTGATGATGTAGGGCACGCGCAGGAGATAGCCGACGCGCAGGATCGCGATCTCGCGCAGCCGCCCGGAGAGCTTCGTCTTCCAGCGCACGGCATTGATCAGGTCAAGCCAGCATTCGGCGAGCGGCGGCGCGTGCAGCAGCAGACGATAGACATTGATGATGGTGCCGCGCCGCGCGCCACGGATCTTTTCGACGAGCGGCGCGATGTCCGGCCGATCCCGTCCATTCTGATCCTTGCCGTCGAGCAGCGGAACGCGTGCCATGGGTTTCCGATCGTTGGTGGTGTCTGGCACGCGCCGTATAATCAATTCACGTGCTTGAATTTCTGCACGCGCTCACCGGTGCCGACTTCCGTCGTATAGAGATTGCCGTGGGAGTCGACGGCCAGATTATGCACCCAGTGGAACTGGCCGGCATAACGGCCTTGCTGCCCAAGCGTGCCAACCGTTTCGAACGTGTCGCGGTTGAGCGTGCGCACTTCGTTGTTGGAGCCGTCGGCATTGAGGAAATAGGTCTGCTTCGGGTCGTTCCAGAAGGCGAGATTCCACATCGAACCTGAACGCAGCGTGTTCTTCTCGACGAAAAATTCCTTTACGAAGGTGCCATCCTTCTTGAACACCTGCACCCGATCATTGGTGCGGTCGCAGACGTAAAGGAGGCCGTCCTTGGCAAGCTTCACGCAATGCACCGGGTTGCCGAATTGCGGGGAGGGCGCCGCGGTCGGCGAATATTTCGGCATCTTCTCATCGGTCGGCGGCTTGCCATAGGCGCCCCACATGCGCTTGAACGCGCCGGTCTCGGAATCGAACACGATGACGCGGTGATTATGATAGCCGTCGGCGATGTAGACTTCGTTTGCCGCCGGATCGACGACGAAGTCCGCCGCCTCACCCAGCCGCGTGGTATCCTGGCTGTTGGTCTGCGGTCCGCTCTTGCCGATCTGCATGACGAACTTGCCGTCCTGGGTGAACTTCAGCACCATGCCGTCGGTCTTGCCGTTGCCGCCGATCCAGACGAAGCCTTTCGGGTCGATATACATCCCGTGCTCCATCTCCGGCCAGTCGTAGCCTTGACCGGGACCGCCCCAGGTCTTGATGACATCACCGGCCTGGTTGAACACCACGACCGGCGGGGCCGGGATGCAGCATTTCGAGGTCGGCGGCTTCATCGCGGCCGCCATTTCGTCGGGCGGCAGGCGGCGATAGCGATGGATGATCCAGATATTGTCCTGCTTGTCGACGTCGACGCCGGAGACCTGACCGAGGATCCAGCGGTGCGGCAGCGGCTTTGGCCAGAACGGGTCGACTTCGAATTTTGGCGGAGTCATCGGCGCGGCCGCCGGCGCCATCTGCGATTTCGGCGGCGTCGTTTGCGCGGCAGCGAGCGTGGACCCCAAGGCGAGACAGACAAGTGCAAGCACTAACCGCATCACAACCTCCCCAGATGACGCGCGGCTTTTTAAATGCCGCTCTTGATCCGCATCGTTGGCCCAACGGGAGGCGAAATCAAGGGGCGCGTTAGAGCCTGATTCTGATGAAATCAGAAGCAGGCTCTATATTTTATTTTAACGCGTTTTCTTCACGCGAACCGGTATCCACTTCGCTCGAAAACGCTCTATGCCTCGCCGATCTCGCGCAGAATCTCTTCGCTGTGCTCGCCGAGACGCGGCGCGGGACGCGGCGCGGCTGCCGGCCAGCCGCCGAAACTGATCGGCGTGCGGACACCGGGAATGCTGCCGCCCTTCGCCGTCTCGCTCCTGTAGGAAAGCTGCATGCCACGCGCCTTCACCTGCGGATCGTCGAACACCTGCTGCAGGTCGTTGATCGGACCCGCCGGCACCTTCACGTCTTCAAGCTTCTGCAGCAGGTCGTCGCGTTGGCATTTTTTCGTCAGGTCGGTCATCAGGCCGACAAGGATCGGCCGGTTGATGACACGATCCGAATTGGTGAGGAATCGCGAGTCTCTGGCGAGTTCCGGCGCGCCGAGCACGGCGGTCAGTTTTGCAAATTGCCCGTCATTGCCGCAGGCGATGATGACGTAGCCGTCGGCGACCGGGAACACCTGATAGGGCACGATGACGGGATGCGCATTGCCGATGCGCGGCGGCACGTCGCCAGTGGCGAGATAGCTTAGCGCCTGATTGGAGAGCACGCCGACCTGGCAGTCGAGCAGCGCCACGTCCACATGCGTGCCCTTGCCGGTGCGGCTGCGTTCCGCCAATGCGGCGAGAATGCCGACGACGCCATAGACGCCGGTGAAGATGTCGGCGATCGGCACGCCCGCGCGCGTGGGCTCGCCGTCGGCCGTGCCGGTTACCGACATGATCCCGCCCATGCCCTGCACCATCAGATCGTATCCGGCGCGCGGCGCGTAAGGACCGTCCTGACCGAAGCCGGTGATCGAGCAGTAGATGAGCCGCGGACACTCGGCCGCGAGGCTTTCATAATCGAGGCCGAACTTCTTCAGGCCGCCGACCTTGAAATTTTCAAGCAGGATGTCGGATTGCGCCGCCAGCTTGCGCACGACGCGCCGTCCGTCCTCGCTGTCGAAATCGACCTCGATCGAGCGCTTGCCGCGGTTGGCGGCATGGAAATAAGCGGCGCTCAGATGGCCTCCGTCGGCCGCCGGCATGAACGGCGGACCCCAGCCGCGCGTGTCGTCGCCCGGACCCTTGCGCTCGACCTTGATGACGTCGGCGCCGAGATCGGCCAGCACCTGTCCGGCCCATGGCCCGGCGAGAATGCGGGCCAGTTCGAGGACGCGGACCCCTTCAAGCGGACGCGGCATTTTGACTTCTCCCGATCTGTCGCAGCAAAAAGCCGCGGATATGTTTTCTTTTTGGCCTGGGGCTGGTGTGGCCCGGCTTGGTGTTTTTGTCTATATCCGCCTAGTGTGAATGCGCTAGACTTGATTGAGCTTGACTTGAAATACGCTACACTTGCGTCCAACCGGTGAGCAAATCAGCCGGACGACACGATGAATAAAAATTCCAGGGAGGAATAAAGCATGAAACTCACCACGACCGTTTTGGCCGGACTGGCCAGCGTTGCATTGTTCGCCGGCGCGGCACAGGCGCAGGTCACCCTCAAGGCGTCACATCAGTTTCCGGGCGGCAAGCACGATATCCGCGACGACATGGTGCAGATGATCGCCAAAGAGGTCGGCGACGCCAATGTCGGCGCGAAGATACAAGTCTATCCTGGCGCGTCGCTGTTCAAGCCGAACGACCAGTGGAATGCGATGGTCAACGGCCAACTCGACATTTCGCTGTTCCCGCTCGATTACGCCAGCGGCAAGGCGCCTGTCTTCAGCGCGACCCTGATGCCGGGTCTGATCCGCAGTCAGGAACGCGCCAAACGCATCAACAATTCGCAGTTCATGAAGGACATGCGGGCCGAGATCGAGAAGCGCGGTGTCATCGTGCTGTCGGACGCGTGGTTTGCCGGCGGCGTGGCCTCGAAGACGAAGTGCATCGTGAAGCCGGATGACCTCAAGGGCATGAAGATCCGTGCGGCCGGCCCGACCTTCGCAGCGATGTGGCAGGCCGCCGGCGCCAGCATCGTCAGCCCGCCGTCGAACGAAATCTACAACGCCTTCCAGAGCGGTATCATCGGTGGCACCGACACCAGCCTCGGGACTTTTGCCTCGACCCGCCTCTACGAAGTCACCGACTGCCTGACCGCTCCCGGCAATAACGCCCTGTGGTTCATGTACGAACCGGTGCTGATGTCGAAGAAGAATTTCAACAAGCTCAACAAAAAGCAGCAGGACGCCATCATCAAGGCCGGCAAGGATGCCCAGACCTATTATGAAGGCAAGGCTGAGGAAGTTAACAAGGAAGCGATCAAGGCCTTCGAGGACCACAAGGTGAAGGTGGTGACGCTGACCGACGCCGAGTACGACGGCTGGATCGCTCTGGCGAAGAAGAGTTCCTATCCGCGTTTCGACAAGGATGTGCCCAATGGGCAGAAGCTTATCGATGAGGCTTTGGCGGTTAAGTAGCCCCGATCTCGAGCGGCCGGCGTGACCACTCGCCGGCCGCTCGTCCGGGTCGCTCGGTCCCCGGAAAGCAATGGCCGCAGCAGGACAATCCGGACAATCAATTCATGGATGCTTACATTCGGGCCGTGACCTTCCTGTCGCGTGTCGCGGGCGTCGTCGGCGCACTGCTTATCGGCAGTGCCGTACTGGCGATCTGCGACATGGTGGTCGAACGCTATATCCTGAACCTGACGACGATCTGGCAGATCGATGTCGTGACCTATTGCATTGTTGCCGCGACATTTGTCAGCAGCTCTTACGTGCTGATGACGCGCGGGCATGTGAACGTGGAAATCCTTCCACTGCATGCCGGTCCGCGGACGCGTTACTGGCTGGCGCTGTTCACCATCGTGCTGGCGCTCGGTTTCTGCGTCACGTTGTGGGTCGTCTGCACGCAATATTGGTACGAGGCCTATTCGGAAGGCTGGCATTCGAACACGGTGTGGCGCGCGCGGCTGTGGATTCCGTTTTTGTCGATGCCGATCGGCCTCGGGCTTCTGGTCCTGCAATATATCGCCGAACTGCTCAGTCTGATCACCGGCCGCGCGCCGCCATTCGGCATCAAGCCGGCGGAAGACGCCGAGGAGTTCGCCCGCGCCCAGGCCAAGCTCACATTAGGTGAAACGCCATGAACCCCGCATCCGAAGGCGCTCTCGTTCTCGTGGCAACACTGGGGATGCTGGTCTCGGGCATTCCCGTGGCTTTCGGCCTCGGTGCGATCTCGATCATTTTTCTGCTGTTCTTCCAGGGCGCCGACAGCATGCATGTGGTGGCCGAGACGTTCTGGTCCGGCCTCGACGACTTCACCCTCGTCGCGATCCCGATGTTCGTGATGATGGGCGCGGCGATCGGCTCATCGCCGGCCGGCAAGGATTTGTACGAAGCGCTCGACCGTTGGCTATACCGCCTGCCGGGCGGACTGGTGGTCTCCAATCTTGGCGCCTGCGCGATCTTCGCGGCACTCACCGGCTCGTCGCCTGCCTGCTGCGCGGCCATCGGCAAGATGGGCATTCCGGAAATGCGCCGCCGCGGCTATCCGGATGAAGTCGCCACCGGCTCGATCTGCGCCGGCGGCACGCTCGGCATTCTCATTCCGCCGTCGGTGACTTTCATCCTCTACGGCATCGCCACCGAGACGTCGATCGGACGGCTGTTCATCGCCGGCGTCATGCCGGGCCTCATGCTCACCGGCCTGTTCATGGCGTGGACGATCTACAAGATCTGGAAGAGCGGCTTCCGCTCGCACGCCATCGGCTTTCGCTACACATGGAAGGAAAAATTCGCGTCGATCCCGAAGATCGCGCCCTTTCTCGTCATCGTCTTCGGAGTGATGTATTCGCTCTATGGCGGCATAGCGACGCCATCGGAGGCGGCCGGCGTCGGCGCTGGCATGTGCCTGATCCTGGCGGTCCTGATCTACCGGCTGTGGAAGATCGAGCAGATATGGCTGATCCTGCGCGACACCATGCGCGAGTCGGTGATGATCCTCACGATCATCGCGGCCGCCGTGCTGTTCGGCTACATGCTGACGTCGCTGTACCTGACCCAGACGCTGGCGCAGGCGATCGCCGACATGCACGCCAACAAATGGGTGCTGATGTTCCTCATCAACATCTTCCTTTTGGTCTGCGGCTTCTTCATTCCGCCCGCGGCCATCATCCTGATGACCTCGCCGATCCTTTTACCGATCATCACGGCAGCCGGATTCGATCCGGTCTGGTTCGGCGTGATCCTGACGATCAATATGGAGATCGGGCTGATTCACCCGCCGGTCGGGCTCAATATCTATATCGTTAACGCCATCGCGCCCGACGTGCCGCTGGTCAAGGTGATGTGGGGAACGCTGCCCTACGTCCTCTGTATGATGCTGGCGATCGTGATCTTGTGTATCTTTCCCGAAATAGCCACATGGTTGCCGGATCACCTGATGGGGGCCGGCAAGTGACATCCCCAGTCACATTCCGATGACACATCATGTCTAAGGGAGGGGTGTCTTGCCGCGCTGCCGAACGGCCACGGAACTGTAAATGAACACCTCGTTTTTCGGAGAATTGCTGTCATCCATCGCGGAGCGCGGCCGGGCGCTGATCGAGCGTTCGCGCGAGCGGCGCGGCGACGATCCGACGCTGTCGCAGGACTTCGTCCAGGCGTGCGAGGAATTGCTCTCCGGCCGCGGCGAGGCGTCCGGCGTGGCGCGCGCCCGCGATCTGCTGCAGCGCTATAGCGCGTTGCGTACCGGTCCGCGCATCGCCTTCTTCGAAGCCCTTGCGCATCGCTTCGGTCCTGACCCCGAGCGCCTTGAAAAGGCGATTGCCGCGTGGCGGGAAACCCCGTCCGATACGACGGCGTCCGCCATCTACCGCGCGGCCGAGCCGCGGCGGCAGGAATTGCTGCGCCGGCTCAACCTCGCACCGTTCGGGACTTCGGCCCTGGTTACCATGCGCGAGCATGTCCTCGAAGCGAAGGACCGGCGCAACGATCTTGGCGTCGTCGATGCGGATTTCGTGCATCTGTTCACGGCGTGGTTCAATCGCGGCTTTCTGGTGCTGCGCAAGATCGACTGGTCGACGCCGGCCAGCATTCTGGAAAAGATCATTCGTTACGAGGCGGTCCACGCCATCCACGACTGGGACGATCTGCGCCGCCGTATCGATTCCCCGGACCGCTCCTGCTACGCCTTTTTCCATCCCGCCTTGATCGACGAGCCGTTGATCTTCGTCGAAGTCGCCTACACCCGCGAGATTCCGGGCGCGATTACGCCCATTCTCGCGGCCGACCGCGAGCCACTCGAGCCGTCGCGCGCGACGACAGCGGTGTTCTATTCCATCTCCAACTGCCAGCGCGGATTAAGCGGCGTCTCCTTCGGCAATTTCCTGATCAAGCAGGTGGTCGAGGAGATTCGCCGTGAAATGCCGCGGCTCACCACTTTCGTGACGCTCTCGCCAGTGCCGGGCTTTGCCGACTGGCTGCGCCACGAACGGCAGGCCGAAACGTCCCAGGCCTTGCGCGAGGATGACAGACTGGCGTTTGCCGTGCTCGATCGCGAAGACTG
The DNA here is from genome assembly GCA_035494115.1 of Xanthobacteraceae bacterium. GTDB lineage: Bacteria > Pseudomonadota > Alphaproteobacteria > Rhizobiales > Xanthobacteraceae > DATJHH01. The sequence goes on along the minus strand of DATJHH010000020.1, from coordinate 26,521 downwards.
GTGGACCAAGCCAGAACTGGTCGAGAAGGTGCGCGATCCGCTGATGCGCGCTATCGCGTGGTATTTTCTTCACGCCAAGACGGCGCGTGGCCAGCCGCGCGATCCGGTCGCGCGTTTTCATCTTGGGAACGGCGCGCGGCTCGAACGGCTCGATTTCCTCGGCGACACCTCGCAGCGCGCGTTGCGGCAGGCGCACGGCTTCATGGTCAACTACCAGTACGATCTCGATGACATCGAGAAGAACCACGAAGCCTTTGCCGAACAGCGCATCGTCACCACCTCACAGCCGATCCGCCGCCTTGCGCCGGCGCCGGCGCGCGAACTCGTCGCAGCGTCGTAAAGCCTTTCCAGATAGATTGCCCGAGATCAAATAAATCATCTTCATTTCGGGATGCGCGTCTTTATGCGCCTTTATTGTCATGCCCGCGAAAGCGGGCATCAAGCCCTTCACGCGCCAAACGCGGGCATCGCAAAAAGAAAACGCTGGGTACCCGCTTCCGCGGGTAAGACAGGTTGAAACGGGTCGATTCAAGGCGGACAGAAATTCGCGGGGCTCAGCTCTTGCCGTAGACCGGCACAACGGCGCCGCGCGTCACGCGGTTCTCCGGCGAGGCGAGGAAGACGATCGTCGCTGCGATCTCCGCCGACTTCGGCCACGCGCCGGTATCGGCTTTCGGCATGGCGGCGCGGTTGGCCGGCGTGTCGATGATCGACGGTGCGACGGCATTGACGAGGATGTCGTCTTTGGCGACTTCCTCGGCGAGCGCCACGGTCAGCGCCGCAACCCCGGCCTTGGCGGCGGCATAGGCGACCATGCCGGCGCCCTGCCGCCATTCCAGCGCCGGGCGTGCCGCGACATTGACGATGCGGCCGCCACGGCCGTGCAACGCGCGGACGGCGGAACGGCAGCAGAGGAAGCAGCTTTTGAGATTGATGTCGATCTGCTGCGAAAAATCCTTCACCTCGGTTTTCGCAAACGCGCTCATCGTAAAACCGCCGGCGAGATGGATCGAGGCCCACAGCGCCGGAACGGCCGCGTAATAGCGCTCGACCGCCGCCTCATTGGTCACGTCGACATGCGGCGTCAGCACGAGCCGGTCGTGCCGGCTTTTCCCGGCATCGCCGTGAACCGGAACGTGGCATGTCGCCCCGGCTGCGATGAGCGCATCGACGACGGCATCGCCCAGGGCGCCCGTGCCGCCGGTGACGACAACATGACGATCGCGAAACGGCATGGCCCGATCCTCCAGATCAATCGTTAGACTTTGACAACGCGGGGATTCGAGCACTTCTCAGGGACGCCCTCCAGCCTTTTTCTTTGCCAGACTCAAGCAAGCACGGCATTGTGCGCGGCGCGCATGACCCCATACGGATCGCAATCCCATGACTGAGGCCGGGCCGCCGCCCGATTACGACCTCGCCATCATCGGCGGCGGCATCAACGGGACGGGGATTGCGCGCGATGCCGCCGGGCGCGGCTTGCGCGTGCTGCTCGTCGAACAGAACGATCTCGCATCCGGAACGTCGTCGGCGTCGAGCAAGCTCATTCATGGCGGCCTGCGCTATCTCGAGCACGGTGCTTTCGGCATGGTGCGGCAGGCGCTGGCGGAGCGCGAGGTGCTGCTGCGTACGGCGCCCCACATCATCCGTCCATTGCGCTTCGTGCTGCTGCCGTCGCCACGGGTGCGATCCATCTGGATGCTGCGCGCTGGTCTCTTCCTTTACGATCATCTCAGTCCGCGCAAGATTTTGCCGGCGAGCGCCAGCGTCGATCTTGCCCACAACGCGGCCGGCGCGCCGCTGCGCGTGCGTGATCGCACGGCGCTCGCTTATTCCGATTGCTGGGTCGACGATGCGCGCCTCGTCGTTCTCAATGCCGTAGATGCTGCCGCGCGCGGCGCAACGATCCGCACGCGCACACGCTGCACCCACGCCGAACGCGGCGCGGTCTGGCGTCTCACGCTCGAATCCCGTGGAAAGACCGAACAGGCCAGCGCGTCGGTGCTGGTCAATGCCGCCGGCCCGTGGCTCGAAGCCGTCCGCGATGTCATTGACGATCACGCGCCGTCGCGTACGCGGCTCGTCAAGGGCAGCCACGTCGTCATGCGCAAGCTCTATGACGGCGACCACGCCTATGTGCTGCAAGCCGACGATGGGCGCATTGTCTTCATGCTGCCGTTCGCCGACGACTTCACGCTCATCGGCACGACCGATGTCGATTTTCGCGGCGATCCCGCAACGGTCGCCCCGTCGGCCGACGAGATCGCGTATCTCTGTCGTGTCGTGGACGCATCGTTCCGCGCGCCGATCGGCCCGCAGGACGTCGTGTGGTCGTTTGCCGGCGTGCGGTCGCTCTATGACGATGGTGCCGGCAGCGCGAAGGATGTCACGCGCGACTTCCATCTTGCGCTCGATACGGAGGGCGGCGCGCCGCTGCTGTCAGTTTATGGCGGCAAGATCACGACCTTCCGTGTGCTCGCGGAGGCGGCGCTGGCAAAGCTCCGGGACGTGTTGCCGCCGATGACTTCGGCCTGGACGAAAACGGCGACGCTGCCTGGTGGCGACTTCACCTATGCGGAGCGCGACACGCACGTGGCTGAAGCGCGAAGGGCGTGGCCGTTCCTGAGTGCGCGCCAGGCGCGGCGGCTCGCAGGCCACTACGGCACGCGGATCGGCCTCGTTCTCGGCGATGCGCGGAGCGCTGCCGATCTCGGCGCGTATTTCGGGGAAGATCTGTCGGAAGCCGAAGTGCGCTATCTCGTCGCGCAGGAATGGGCCGAGACCGCCGACGATATCTTATGGCGACGCACGAAGCTCGGGCTGCGTGTTACGGCATTCGCGGCGCAGCGCCTGTCGGCCTTCCTCGCAGACGTTATGCCGCCAACGGGTCGTTAACGACGTTGGCCGCCCGCTTGCCGCGAAATCCTGCCAAATATGGCAACCCTTGCATCCCTCGCTCGAATTTTAGCGAAGCGATGCACCCAGCCGTAACAGGTCTCTGATCCTATGGGCTTGAATGCAGCAAAGCGGCTGCGCCAAGAGGCCGGACCAGGCGAGATGTACAACATTCCTCCGGATCTGCAGCACCTCCTCAGGGCCTGCAAGGTCTTGATTGTCGATGACGAGGCCTGCACCCGCAAGGTCATCCGCGCGTTGCTGATCGCGATCGGCGTCGAGCACATCTACGACGCCAATGATGGGCCGAACGGGCTGGAGGCCATCAGGAGCGTCGTTCCTGACCTCGTCTTCCTCGATTGGGAGATGCCCGGCATGGATGGCCCCGCCTTCGTCAGGACCGTGCGGTCGCCGGGCAATTTTCCGGTCTCCAACGTCCCGATCGTGATGCTCACCGGGCACGGCGAGCGCTGGCGCGTGGTGGAAGCCGTCAAGCTCGGCGTCAACGAGTATCTGCTCAAGCCGGTCTCGATAAAAAGCGTGCTCGACCGCGTGACCGCGGTCCTGACGCGGCCGCGGCCGATCATTCACAGCGGCGACTATTATGGACCGCAGCCGCGCCGGCTGAGTGAATACAAGCCGGAAGTGGAGGAGTCGCTGGTCGCGGCAGAGTCCCGACCGGAAGAATGCGAGAAGATTCTTCTCCTGAACTGACGTTTTACGTCGCGCTAACCACGTCCCTTGACCGGGCCGTAACGCCTAACAGCGGATTCTCATGATCGGGCAGCCAGTGGCGGCCCAACGGGTAGGTAAAATGCCTTCGTCCTTATGGAAGCACGTGGAAAAGCAAGTCCAGTCGCTCGATATCCTCGTCATCGACGACAACACCTATATGCGCAAGGTGGTCCGCACCCTGCTCATGAATGTCGGTGTGCGTAACATCTATGAGGCAGCCGACGGCATCGCCGGGCTCGAAGCGATCCGGACCATGGGCCCGGACATCGCGATTCTCGATTGGGAAATGCCGTTCATCAACGGACCGGAAATGGTGCGGATCATCCGCTCCCCCGGCGTCTTTCCGATGCCCGACATTCCGATCATCATGCTGTCGTGCCATGCCGAACGCTGGCGCGTGGTCGAGGCGGTGCGGCTCGGCATCAATGAATTCCTGGTCAAGCCGGTGTCGGCGAAATCGTTGATGGACCGGCTGGTATCGATCCTGGCCAAGCCGCGTCCGATCGTGCAGCAGAGCGATTATTACGGGCCGGAGCCGCGCAAATTCTATCCCGATGCGTCAGCCGACCCCGGAAGTTTCGCGGCGCCGCCGGACAACGCCGTGCGGCACTGACGGCTTCGGCCCCTTCGTTGCATGATCGTCCTTGAGTGCTTGGCCGTGCGCCGCTAGCATCGTGTGCCTCTTCCAGGCTGCGATGATCGCTGTTGCCGAACATTTCAAAATCCTCATCACCCGCCCGCACCGTCGCGCATCCGCTCGTGCGCTTCGAGGGCGTGACGCGGCGCTTCGGCGCGCTCACGGCGGTGGACGATGTGTCGCTCGACATCGCGGGCGGCGAGTTTCTGGCGCTGCTGGGGCCGTCCGGCTGTGGCAAGACGACCCTGCTGCGCCTGCTTGCCGGCTTCGAGACCCCCGACGCCGGGCGCATCCTCCTCGACGGCGAGGACATCACGGCGATGCCGCCGCACCGGCGGCCGGTCAACATGATGTTCCAGAGCTACGCGCTGTTTCCGCATCTGTCGGTCGCACGCAATATCGGTTTCGGCCTCAAGCGCAAAAACCTGTCGCGGGCGGAGATCGACGGGCGCGTCGGCGGCATGCTCGCGATGCTGAAACTCGACGGCCTCGAGGCGCGCATGCCGGACCAGCTTTCGGGCGGTCAGCGGCAGCGCGTGGCGTTGGCGCGGGCGCTCGTGAAACGACCGCGCGTGCTGTTGCTCGACGAGCCGCTCGCCGCGCTCGACCGGCGGCTGCGCGAGGATACCCGCTTTGAACTCGCCAGCCTGCACCAAAAACTCGACCTGACCTTCGTCATCGTCACCCACGACCAGGACGAGGCCATGGGCATTTCCGACCGCGTCGGCGTGATGAACCACGGCCGCCTCGTGCAGCTCGACGCTCCGGCCCGGGTCTATGAGCATCCGGTCTCGCGCTGGGTCGCGGATTTCGTCGGCGACATCAACCTGATCGCCGGGTGTATTCGGGCCCGCGACGGGAACCGCGTTCTTGTTGATGGTGCGCAGGGCGAGCGCCTTGCCGTCGATGCGCCGGGGCAGGGCGATGCCGCAGTGGCGGGCGCTGCGGTGTGGGTCGGCCTGCGTCCGGAAAAGATGACAATCTCGTCGCCGCAAGGCGCGGGCGAGAATGCCGTGGCCGCAACGGTGTCGGACATCAGCTATCTTGGTCCGCTGTCGATCTACAAGGTTTTGGCCGCCAACGGCATGGCGATGAAAGTCACCGTGCCCAATACCGGTCAGGCGCCGGTTTTCGCGCCCGGCGCTGCGGTGACGCTGTCGTGGCAGGCGGGCGATGCGCGCCTGCTGTTTGCGTAGGGAGATGCGCGTGTGACGAAACGCACGGTCACATCGCGTCCAGCCCCATCGCGTATCGTCGCGCGGCGCAGGCGCAGCGTGCTCGAGCGCCTGTCCATCGCCGTTCCCATGCTGTGGCTGGCGGCGTTCTTCCTTGCGCCATTCGCTATCGTCATGCGGCTCAGCCTGTCGCAGACGACCATCGCACAGCCGCCTTATGAGCCGCTGTTCGATCTCTCCGCCGGGTTAGCCGGTCTCTTAGCATTCGTGGAACACCTGTCGCTCGACGCCTATGGGCTGCTCGCGAGTGATCCGCTCTACATCCTGTCTTATCTGCGCAGCCTCGAAATCGCGGCCGTCTCGACGCTCTTGCTGCTCGTCCTCGCCTATCCCATCGCCTATGGCATCGCGCGCGCGCCGCAGCGCTGGCAGGGCCTGCTGATGACGCTGGTGATCCTGCCGTTCTGGACTTCGTTCCTGATTCGCGTTTACGCCTGGATGACGGTCCTGCAACGCGACGGGCTGCTCAACGACATCCTTGTCCGCCTCGGCATCATCAACGAGCCGGTGACGTGGTTGGCAAGCGACACCGCGATCTATCTCGGCGCGGTCTATTCCTATCTGCCATTTATGATCCTGCCGATCTATGCCGCGCTCGCGCGCATGGACGAAACGCTGCTCGAGGCTGCTGCCGATCTCGGCTGCACGCGCCGGCAGGCGTTCTGGCGTGTGACCGTGCCGCTGTCGGCGCGCGGCGTCATCGCCGGTGTGCTGCTCTGCTTCATTCCCATTGTCGGCGAGTTCGTCATCCCGGATCTGCTCGGCGGCTCCGACACGATGATGATCGGCCAGACGCTGTGGACCGAGTTTTTCGCCAACCGCGACTGGCCGGTGGCGTCCGCGGTCGCCATCGTGCTGCTGGTGCTGCTGGTCGGACCGATCCTGCTCTATGAACGGTTGCAGGATCGCGCGACGAAGGAGGCGCGCTGATGGGCCGCCGCTTCACGCCGTTCAACGCTGTCGCCATCGCGCTCGGGCTTGCCTTCCTCTATCTGCCGATCCTCGTGCTCGTCGTCTATTCGTTCAACGCCTCGCGGCTGGTGACGGTATGGGGCGGCTGGTCGACGCAATGGTACGCGGCGCTGGTCCATGACGACGCGCTGCTCGCCGCGGCCTGGATCAGCCTGCGCATCGGTGCGCTTTCGGCGACGCTGGCGACGGTGATCGGCACGCTCGCCGCGCTGGCGCTGGGGCGCATCGGCGTCTTTCGCGGGCGGCTCGCGCTGGCCGGAATGATCTACGCGCCGCTGGTGATGCCGGAAGTCATCACCGGGCTGTCGCTCCTGCTGCTGTTCGTCGCGCTCGACGTCGAACGCGGGTTCTGGACCGTCACGGCCGCGCACACGACGCTGACCTTGAGCTTCGTGACGATTATCGTGCAGTCACGGCTTGCGGCTTTCGACCGGCATCTCGAGGAGGCGGCGATGGACCTCGGCGCGTCGCCTTTCGTGACCTTCATGACAGTGACGCTGCCGCTGATCCTGCCGGCGATCGCCGCCGGATGGCTGCTCGCCTTCACGCTGTCGCTCGACGACCTCGTGATCGCGAGCTTCACCACCGGGCCGGGCGCGACGACGCTGCCGATCCGCATCTATTCGGAAGTGCGTCTCGGGGTGAAGCCGGAGATCAATGCGATCTGCACGGTCATGATCGGCTTCGTCGCGGTGGCGCTCGTCGCCGCGTCGCTTCTGGCAAAACTGCGGGCGCGCCGCGATGCCGGCCCGGCGGATGTGTCGCTCGTCTGACCGGCACTCAGAACGGTTCGAGCATGCCGAACACGGCGACGAGGCCGATCACGGCGAGTCCGAGGCCGACCTCGGCGATTGTCGCGCGCCGGATTGCACGGATCGCTTCGGGCTGATTGTGCGCGAGGCGCGGGACGAAGGCGTAACGATTGATGGCCGCAAGACAGATCATACAGACGACCAGTGCGATCTTCAGCGCCAACATGGCCTGATAGGGCGAGGACCAGTCGAGAGGCAAATGACCGAGAACAAGCAGCGTATTGGCGATGCCGGACGCCAGGACCAAGGCAACGAGGACGTGGCCCGCCGTCGAGAAGCGCCGGAGCGCGATGTCTGCCGCCGCGCCGTGATCCGGTTGACCGAGCAGGAGCAACACCGTGAGCAGCGGCACCAGCGCGCCGACCCACGCTCCCGCGCTCAGCACATGCATCACGTCGTTGATGCTGTGAATCACGCCAAGCCAGTCTTCCTGCATGGCGGCATGCCCGGTCAACGCGAGGCTGGCCAGCAGCAGGCCGGACGCGAGGGCGGTTGCGCGCGGAAAGAACGATAGTGGCGCTGCCAGTGCAACAACGAGCAGCAGCGCAGCCACGGCCTGGGCCTGCCAGGCTTGGCCGATGGATGTGTCCAGAAGGACATCGTGCATCATCGTCCCGTTCAGGACGTCGCCCCATTCTGCGCCGATCTCTCCTGCCTGTAGCGGAAGCACGGCTGCCGTCGCCGCTGCAGCGATGACAATCAGCACGACGTCGAAGCGACGCAGGCGTTTTGCAAGGATGGATGCAAGCGGTCGCGGAACGAGGGTCGCAATATAGATTGAGGATCCCCACAGCAGCACCGCCGATCCGTCGATGAGGAATCGGCAGGCCGCAATGGCGATGGCAAGAGAACTCACGGTTTTACCGTGAAGGTGTATGTGCCCTGCGTTTTGTGTCCGTCCTTCGCAAGTGCGTGCCAGTCAACGGTGTACGCGCCGGGCGGTAACGCCGATCCGACAGGAACGATGAGCGTCGTATCGCCGCCCGGACCGAATTTTCCGTCTTGTGTCTTCACCGGCGCTTTGCCGGGGCCGGTGATCGTCACGCCGGTGAATTTCAGGTTCACCCCTTCGGTGAAAGTGAGGTCGATCTCCTTGGGCGATGTCGCGACTGTGCCGTTCACTGCCGGCTTTGCGGACTTGAGATGCGCGTGCGCGGAAGCCGGGCCGGCAAAACCAAGTGAGAGACCGAGGGCGAAAGCAACGGCGATGCCGAGGGGTCGAATGATCAGGAGCATGATGGGTTCTCTTTGAAGGTCGGTGAGGCGGACGATCCCGCCGGAATTGACAGTGAATATAGGCGGACGCGTGCGCGCTAGAAAGTCAGCCTCCCTTCGATGACATAGGTCCTCTGCGGGAAGGGATGAAATAAAGTGTATTTGGCATTGTTGAGGTTATCGATGCCCGCGCTGATCGTCCCGTGGTCGCTCACTTTGTATTGTAGGCGGGTATCGACGACGAAGAACGGGTCGAAAGCCTGAAAGACATTCCGAACCGTGTCGGTGTTATCGAGCGTGCCGTAGATTTTGCTCTGGTAGCGTGCGGCGACTGTCATCGCCAGGGCGTCGGTCGCGCGATACGTCATTCCGAGCGTCGTACGCCATGCCGGAACATAGGGAGCGTGTTTGCCGACTGCCGTCGTGCCTGTTGTGCTCTTGAAGGTCGGGTCGCTGAGGATCCTGGAATCGACATAAGTCACGCTTCCAAACAGGTCCACGCTGTCGAACGCGACGTTGCTTTTCTGCCAGGCGAGTTCGATGCCGCGATTTCGCACGGCGTCCACATTCGTGAATGACGTGTAGAGCGTGACAGGATCGGGTGCGATCGTTCCAGCCTGCGACAGCAGCGCGTTGCGCAGATATTCGTTGAACAGCGAGAGCCGAATGTGGCCGTCGGAAAACTTTCGCTCGACGGCAAGTTCACTCGAATAGGCCTTCTCCGGTTGAAGATTCGGATTGGGCGTGACGATGTTCGAGCCCGACGTGACGATCTGGTAGAGTTCACTGACGGTGGGGAAACGGTTTGCAACGCCGAATGAGCCCGTCACCTCCCAGGCCTTGTTTGGCGCCCAGTTCAGCGAGGCCTTCGGTGAGAAGCGCGTCGCGTCCTCCCGGGGCTGCGCGACGCTGTTTGAGCCGGTGATCGCGCCACCACCATTGGTCGTCGTGCCAAGATTGTGGCCGTTGAACGCGCGCCAGTATTCGAAGCGTCCGCCGACCGTCAGCTTGAATTGCGGTGCGAAGCGCCAGGCATCCTGAACCCAGGCGGCAGACGTCTGGGTCGCGCCGCGGCCGAACGAATAGAGATTTGCCGTCGTATCCGGCCCGTAGTTCCAGGTCGGCGTGGCGTAGGCCGGATTGTTGAGACGATAGTCATCCTGGTGCACGCCGAAACTGACCTCGTGCGCGCTCATGTTTCCGCCCGGCCGCCAGATGCCTTTCGCATCGGCGTTCGTCCAGTTGGTGCCGTCGAGGCGTGTGATTTTGCCGTTGGTCGAGAAATTGGCGCCGGTTGCGACGGTGAACGGGTTGCGCTGAATATCCTGGAGATAATCGTAGCGGCTGACGGAGATATCCCAGTCGAACGCGCCGCGGGTGTTGGTCTTCAGCGATAGCGCCTGCGCAAGATGCTTTTCGGCGATGGAATAAAAATTGCTGGCGAAGGCTGAGACATTGCCGAATGTCGGGCGGCCGGCCGCGTCGCGCAAATACGTATCGACGCTCGCCCTGCCGTCATTCGACCAATAACCGACGGTGTATGTCGCTGTCAGCCAGTCCGTGAGATCGACCGCCAGTTTGGCCTTGAGATTGGCCATCTCGGTGTGAAGAAGGCCGCCGGCGCCGACGACATTGGCAACACTGCCCGTGCGATTGACGGCCGGAATCGTGCCTGACGTTCCAGCCGGCGTGCCTCCCGTCGTGATCCAGGCGAGCGGCTGGCTGTCGCTGTTCTGGAAATTGCCGCTGACGAAAAGCGAGACGCCGTTGCTCCAGCGATTACCAAAGGAAGCGCTCGTCTGGTCGGTGCGGAACGTCTTGTTCGTCTTGTAGCCATCGAATGTCTGGAACGACTCCGTTTGCTTGAGCGTCGCTTCCGGCTTTGTCGGCATGCGGGTGGTGAACAGCAACACGCCGCCGACCGAATTGCCGGGATAGGCGGCGGAGAATGGTCCGTAAAGAAAGTCGACGCGCGCGATCTCTTCGGGCGAGATCAGGCCCCAGCGTGGCGATCCAATCGTATTGTTGTTCGCAATCAGGGCAGAAAGCAAAATATCATCGGCATAGACGAGACTGCGGGCGCTGTAGGCAATACCCGATGTCCGTGTCGCGAGCACCGGCTGCGTATCGCCGTTGTTGCGCTTGCGCACGAACAGACTCGGCAGGTATTTCACGGTGTCTTCGGCGTCCACCACGTTGACCGTGCGGTCGAGCTGTTCTTTCGTCGTGCTGGCGCTCGAATTGGGAAGCTGAAACTTCTCCTTGAGCGGCGGCGTGTCCGAATCTGTTGCAACCGGTGGGGCTGTTTCTTCAACAGTGATTTCGGGCAAGGCGATACTGGATTGAGCAAGGGCAAGCGTCGGCACCGCGGACATAGCCGCGGCCGCGCCCGTGGCGCGTAAAAAGCGGGACATGATAAATCTCCAACAGAATAAACGTAACGCGAGCGGAAAAAGCGCGGTTACGCGATCTGTGGAGGTCCCTGGGACAGGCGCGGAGTTGGATGTCGCGCCATAACCACGTCGGACGATCGTGCGACGTAGAATACGGCCTGTGACGTCACCGTGGGGAAAACGACATCCCGCGCCTGAGCCGGAGCGGCATGCGCGAGGGCTCCCACGCACAGGACGCACGGAGCATGTCCGGGATGCTGATGGTCGGGATATGCAGGCGCCCCGCCACCCGGCATGGCTCCGCCATCACAGATGATGAACGGGCTGCTTGCGATGGCGATGGTGTGCTGGGTCGCGAACAGGCTCGCGAGGATGATTTGCAGCGCAATCACATAGGCCGCGGCCACGGCAATCCATGGCTTCAGACGACGGCATAATGTGATGAAAGACGGCATCTACTTTCCCAACCCCGGACGCTTAGCATGCGCCGTGACCGTGGGAAAGAGAGGCTCGGGAGGGTGGCCAGGATGCAGGTAGCGCCTTGCGATCCTGATCTAATTGCTCTCGGGGCTTTTGTTCTCGGCGTTCGCGCTGGGTGCGCCGTTGGCCGCCGGCTTCGGCGGCGCGCCGACCAGCCGTTCGATGGCCGAGCGGACCGAGTCACGGGCATGACGGTCGCGCAGGGCGTCGAGCAGCGGTGCTGCAGCCGGCGCGCGGCGGATCAGCGCCTGACTGTCGAGCAGCATCAGCGGACTATCCCACGACCCCCGCACCATGAACGGCAACTCGAACGGCGCGTCGTCGCCCGGTTTGCTGGCCACGAGACTGGCGGTGCCCTTGAGATCGAGATCGCGTTCCGGCACCGAAGCCGAGCCACCGACGGCGAGCTTGACGGCGGGGCCGTCGATCACGGCCGTCTGTGTCGTCACCGTGCCGTCTTCCATCTTGAGCGCGACATCGAGCTTGTCAAACGGCGTCTTGCCGTTGCGGTAATCGCCGCCGCCCGAAAGCGGCCGACGTTCCAGGCGCTGCAGAAGCTGTTCGAGATTGAGGCCGACGATGGCGCCCTTGCGCGCTGCAAGCTTGGCGCTGCCGGTGAGGGTCCGCGTGATGCCAAGGACGCTGTCGCCGGATCCTTCGAGGATCAGGCCAAGCGTCCCGGTACCCTCCAGCTTGTGCAGGCCGAACAACGCGCCAAGGCAGCGATCGAGATCGACGTCGGCGAATTGCAATTGCGCTTTGAAATCGCCGCCATTGGCCGATTTGGCGAGACCGAACGAGCCCTGCACCAGTCCGCCGAACGCCTGCGCCTCGCCGACGGAGACCGTAAGGCTGCCGCCGCGCATGTTGGCGGCGATGGCCGTACGGCCAAGCGTCGCGCCGGCGATGGCGACCTTGGCGGCTGAAATGCGCAGGTCGAGATCGAACGCGTTGAGGCTGTCGAGCGTCATCGGGACCGGGTCCCAGTCGCGCTCGTTGTCCGTCATCAGGCGGATAGTCGAGACATACGGCGACAGATTGAGTGTGTCGGCCGCGAGCGTGCCCTGCACCGTCTGCCGGCCGTCGGACGCGAAGGTGATGACGCCCTCGGCGGCATTGCCGTCAAGTTCGATATTGGCAGCCGAGAACGAGACGGTGCCGCCGGTGACGAGCAGCTTGCTCTTGAGCGCGAACTTGCCGAAGCCGCCATGTGGCAGCGGATGCAGCCCAACCCAATGCACGGCATTGCGCAGCGACGGTGAATCCGTGGCGATCGTGCCGTCGATCTTGAATGTCGGCCTGGCGCTGACATGGCCTTCAAAGGCGAGTTTGATCGGCGCGCCCGAGAGCCGCACCTTCAGCCCGGACGGCTTGCCGTCGAGCGTGGCGAGGAAATCGGCCAGCGTGACGCTGGCGTCGACCGGCTCGCCGTGCCAGTTGAATTGCCCGGTCGCGGCAAAGGTCTTTGAGATCGACGGCCACGCCAAAGCGAGATTCACGTCGTGCAGTTGCTCGTCGATCTGGCGCGACTCATCGCGCACCAGGATCGTGCCGTGCTCGAGCAGGATTTCGGATACGGTGGCGTTCTTCGCTGCCGTCGGCTGCAATTGCGCGGCGAGTTTCTCGAGAAGCGTGCTCCAGTTCGAACGTCCGTCCGTGGAGAAGGTCAGTGCGATGGTTGGATTGACCAGCGTGACGTCGGAGATTTCGACATGGCCGAACAGCAGCGGAAACAGCCGCAGATGCGCGACGACGCGATCGGCCTTGAGCGCGGTCTGGGCCGGCGTATCGCCGCCGAGTGCGACCTTCTCGAAACTGACGGCCGCGTTGGGGAAGATCGAAACCGAAGACTCGCCACGCAGCAGCGGATCCAGCCCGGTCATGCCGCGAATCTCGGCGCGGACGCTGTCGCGCAAGATGTCGACCGGCATGAGAATGGCGATCGCGGCAAACGCCACCGCCAGAGCGGCGACAATGACCCCGAGACCGATTCCCAGACGCTTGAAGCCGCTCGCTGCGGTCACCCGGCTAGACCTGACTGAATGTTTGACGGAATGTTTGTTAATTCCCGACCCGGCGGGACTATAGGCCGCGCCAGCGCAGGTGCAACATTTCCTGCCTTCGTGACCCTTTCGTGGCCGCATTATTCTGTTCTGGGCAGGATTTTCCCCGAAAACCGGCTTTCACCCTCGATCAAGCTGAGGGCAGGCTTTTTCGGGATCATGCGTCAGCGGGCGGCTCGGCGCAGGGCCGGGTTTGCGGACCGGTTAATGAAACTGTTCATGAAACTGTTCATGGCCAGCCGTGCCGGGTCCGGCCGGCCAAGGGCGATTTCGGCGACCAGCTTGTTGACGATGGCCTGGCCGAAGGAATTGAAATCCTTGGCCACGATGACGAACGCGCCCGGTCCGCCGACAACATGATCCTTGTAATATTTCTCCAGGCCGCCCGGAGGATGGGTGTGGGTTGGATTCCACGGCATGTTGTTGTCTTCGCTGAGGATGACTAGGCCGTTGATGGTCACGCCGGTGGCCAGCGCCTCGTCGCGCGCCTTGGTCACATCGCGGCCGGCATTGTTCGTGCCGTCGCCTGAGATGTCGATGACGCGCCGGCTGACTTTGCCCGGTGCGGACGCGAACCGCTCCATGGCGAAATCGATGCCGCTGCTGATCGACGTGCGATCGGCGAAGGCGCGCGGCGCGCGTAAAATTTTCTCGCTGACGGCGCGGCCGGAATCGACGTCGGAGACAATCGTCCAGTCGACCACGACCTTTTGCGATTCATTGCCGGACCATTCCACCATACTCACCGCAATGCGGCTGTGCCCGCCGCTCCTGATTGCTTCCAGAACACGCGGATCGACCATGGCGCTGGCGTAGCCGTCCCTCTGCAGGGCGAACTTTTCATTGTCGATGCTGCGGGAGACGTCGGCGGCGAGAACGAGCTGGAGATCGACCCCGTCATCGGCGGCGCCAGCGCGGGAAGGCGCCGCGACCGTCAGCGCGAGCAAGGTCAATCCGATCGCTGCCGCGGCGGCCAGCGCATCAGGGCGGAACGACTTTGCGACGCAGCGAAAACGCATCGGGACAGCGGATCGGAACGAGGAAGATCAGGCCCTCTCGGTGAGACCTGCGACAATTCTAGACGTGTGGCGCAGGCTGTCCATCGCATCACGCAAGATGTGACAGGCGCGAATGACGCAAAAGGGAATGCCGGTTTTCCCGCTAAAATATGCACAAGGCATTGATCGAGAGCATTTTCTTGGCGCTGACCGGACTCGGCCGAGCCGAACAATGCTCAGGCAGAATTGCAAGGGTGCAATGGCGGTTGCGATTGGATCGCTGAATTGCCGAACGCTCTTTGCGCAGGGCCAAAACCGATCTTATTCGGCCGCCGCGCGCGCGGGATTGAATGCGATCTCGACCAGCGTGCCGACATTGATCGCGCTCTTGATGGTGAAGCCGGCCCGGTTTGCTTCCGCCAGCGCTTTAGTCAACGGTAACCCCAGACCGCTGCCCTTCTGCGACGGCCGCGGCGCTGTGCTGAGCTGGCGGAAGGGTTCGAGCGCGACGGCGACGTCCTTCTCGCTCATGCCGACGCCGGTGTCGCGGATGCGCAACGCGACGCTGTTGGTGTCGCTCAGCGCCGTCGAGACGATGATCTGACCGCCGGCGCTGGTGAACTTGATGGCGTTGGAGAGCAGATTGAGGATGATCTGTTTTACTGACGTCGCATCGGCGATGATCGACGGCAGTCCGTTTGCCAGCGAAACGCGCAGGATGATGCGCTCTTTGGCGGCCTGCGCCTGCATGATGCCGACGCAGTCCTGCGTTAGACTGTTGAGGTCGATATTGGTAAAGGCGAGTTCAAGCTTGCCCTGCTCGATCTTCGACAGATCGAGCAGATCATTGAGCAGCGAGACAACGTGATTGCCGGAAGCCTGGATGTCCTGCAGGTAGGAGCGGTAGCGTTCGTTGTCGACCGCGCCGAAGCGTTCGCTCAGCATCACCTCTGAAAAGCCGATGATGGCATTGAGCGGCGTGCGCACCTCGTGGCTCATCTTGGCGAGGAAGTCGGATTTTGCGGCCGACGCGCTTTCCGCCTGGCGGCGCGCAGCGACCAGTTCCTGTTCAACCGCCTTCCAGGTGGAGATGTCGCGGAAGATGGCGCAGAACCGGCGCGGCGCCTCGGTGACCGGGGCGAGCGTCAGCAGCAACGGCAGCGTCGCGCCGAAACGAGTTTTGCCGGTGACTTCCTTGTCCGGATGGGACCGTAGCGTGGCCCCATGAGTTGCGGCCTTGCCCACCGAACCACGCATGAGCGCGTCGAAGGCGGCGCGGGCGACAGCGCGGCTCTCCGGGGTGAGCATCGCGTCGAAACTTTCACCGACGAGATCGTCCTCGGTGACCGCAAACAACGATTGCGCGCCGGCCGTCGCGGTGAGCACCGTACCGCCTTCATCGAAGGTGAGCACACCATCGGCTGCGGCTTCGAGGATCGTGCGCAGACCGGCGGTTTGCGTTGTCGCCTGCGACAGCGCCAGTTCCGACCGTTCACGCTCCGCGGCTGCATCAGCGGCAATGTGCGCGACCGTGTCATCGTCTGAATCGTTTGTTGTCGCGGCGTCGTCCTGCCAGCCTTCCGGCGGCAGGGCGAAGTTCGGGAGTGACGGGCCAGCAGGCGCTGTGTGTGGCTCGGCTTTCTCTGTGTGAGATTGTGCCTCGGCCTCGTGCGCCGCTTCCTCGGCGCGCGGCGCGGGTTCACGCATGCCTCCGAGAAGCGTGATCATGCAGGCGGTCGCTTCGTTGCGAACCGCGTCGGCGCGAACCGCTTCGTCCCAAGCTCCATCTTTCCAGGAATTGTCGTTCAGATCCTGGTCGTTCCAGGCCTTGTCATCCCAAGGCGCATCGACCCAGACATCCTCGCCCGATGCCTCCTCGCTCGGAGTCTTTCCGCTCTGTGTGTCGCTTTCTCGCGCGGGCTCATCTGAGGCCGCGAGCGGCCACGCGATGGCGGTGAGCTGCGCCGGTATCGGCGCGCGATCCGGCCCATGGATTGCGCTCAAGGTAATGATCTGTCCGGACGACACGTCGCTTCGGCCATCAACGGCAAAAGCGGAGGGCCCGCCGTCGGCGTCGAGTGCATCCAGCGTGTCGTAGCCCGACCATGTGAGGAAGGCAGGGTTGGCATAGAGCGCGTGGTCCGGGGTGTAGATCAGCACGCCGTGTGTCAGCGCATCATATTGCGTTGTGAAAGCGGCAAGCGCCGTTGCTGCATCATCGCCAGCCTCGTGCGGCGCTTCGGAAGCGGCGGCATCGGCTTCATCAGCCGCGACAATGGTTTCGTCCGTTGCGGGAACACCGGCGGCTGCGGTCGCGTTCGTCGGCGTTGGATCAGCATCTGCGTGCGCGGTGTCGGCAGGATCGTTTCCACGATCACGACGATCCGCAGCATCGGTCTTTTGTGACGCGTCGTCTTGCGTTGCGCCATCCGGCACGGCTTCGCCGGGCTGCATGCCGTTCTGCAAGCGCAGGGCCAGTTCGCGTGCGAGTTCGTGGAAGGCGCTTTTCTCCACCGGGCTGAGGCTGGCGGCCCGATCGCCCGCGGCAGTGCGGAACGGCACGACGTTTTCCGTCGACCGCGCCAGCGGAAACACAAGCGTTTCGTTCCCAGCCTGCTTGAACATGTCGTCGCTCTGCGCTGCCGTGGTGTCCTGCTCGTCGTCGAACAGGTCGCGGCAGACCCCGAAACCGCGATAGCCGGAAAACCGCCGCTCGCGATTGAAGACGGGCAGGCCGGAGAGTTCGACGGCGATCCGGTCATGAGTGCCGTCGATCGGCCAAGCCAGCGTAATCGCGCTCCATGTGTCGCGGGTCGCGACCGCGCGGGCGACGCGATTTTCCGGATCGAGGGTGAGCGCGCCGCGGATCTCCGGCCATACGCGGCCGAGCAGGGCGGCGGTGGCCGGGCCGAGCAAGGCCGTGAACTCTTCGGAATGAATGTCGAAATGTCCTGCTTCGTCCATTTCCCAGACGAAGCGCACCGGGTGCCGCCGCTCAGTCAATGTCGCGGTGCTTGAGGCAGTATTTGGCGCGTCCGTTGCCGCGGCAGGCTGTGTCGCGTCATCCGGCGGCACAGCAAGGGCCTCGTCGCCCGCTCCGTCATCGGGAAGGGCGGCCGCAGGCGCGGGTGGCACGGCGTGGGAAGGGTAGGTCTCATGCAGCGCCAGCGGGATCATGCCGATGGTCGCCAGCAGGGCAGCGTCCGGGCCTGCCCCAAGCCGCGCGATGGAGAGTGCGCCCGCTTTGCTGGGTCCGGCCGCGCGGCCGGACCGCCACGCGTCCGCTGCCAGACTTTCGGCGCCCAGGAACGCCAAAGTCGTCGGGGCGGTGAGCGCGTCGCGGGCAGCGGCGGCTGCATGCAGCAACTGACCCTGAGATGAAAACAGCGCGACCGGCGCCGTGAGGCCGTCAATCAGGCGTGCTGCGCGCTCGGCAACCGACAGGCCCGGCCGGCTCCGTTTGGACGCCACCAGCAGCAGCGCCGGGCCGGTTTCCAGTTCGATCAGGCTGCAGGTGCAGGTACAGGGAACGCCAAGCGCTGTGCCAAGCCCACGCAGTCGCTCAAGTCGCGGCGCGCTTTCAAGGGTCAGGCTCACCGCCAGCCGCGCCACGTGGGTCGCGATCGGCATGCCCTTGTCGAAGCGGCGGGTGGCGAGCGCCAGCGGGCCGCGCATACCGAAGGATGCAGCGCCGGCCGCGTTGGCCCAGAGAATGCGCGTGCCGTCGACAGCCCACAGCCACACCGGACGCCGGTCAAGCGCGAGCGCTGCAATGCGGGGATCGCGCAGATAACTCAACTGGATTGCCGTTTGCTCGAACGCCGTCTGCGACATGGTCCACCGCGTGGCGCGCGGTCTGCGCACCAAAATACTTAACAGTTTCTTAATACGGCCGGCGCCGCCCCCCGTCCACGCTGAACCCATCCGGCACGACTCGTTTGCCGGGATAACCTTAACGCCCGCGACTCCGTCGGCCCCGGGTTTGTCGGAGTCATGCTCAGGCGCGTCCCGGTATGGTTAAAGGTTGCAGGCGCGCTTTTTTTCACGCGGTCTTTTTGCGGTCATGCCGCTGGCTCAAAGTCGATCCTGACGATTTGCGCCACTTTTGCGTTAGTCTCGCGACGAGGTCGTTCCGGAGGCGCCTTCCCCAATAAGGGACTGCCGGGGCGGCCTGATGGAGGCCAAACAGAAGCCAAAAGGAGTTTTGCCATGACCACGAATCCGTTCGACACCTCAAAATACGGGGCCGAGATGCAGGCCTTTCTCGATCAAAGCATGCGGCAGGCCCAGCAGGCCTTCGACAATTTTGCCGCGGCGGCGGGGACTGCGGGCGGGCGCATGGGCGGACAGGCGGAAGCCGCGCGGACAGGTGCCCGGGATGCCACGCGCAAGGTCCTGGCCTTCGCGGAGGAGAACATGATGCGTTCGTTCACCTATATGCAGAGCCTGACGCGCGCCAAGGATCCGTCCGAGGTCATGAAGATGCACGCCGATTACGTGCAGGCCCAGATCAAGATGCTGTCGGACCAGGCGCAGGAGTTCGGCGAGGATGCCGCCAAGGCGGCGAAGTCCGGCATGCAGGCGGCGGCCGACATCCAGGGCAAGGCAGGCGGCAAATTTTGAACATTTGCGGCCAATATTCTTCAATCATGGCGTGCAGACATGGCCGCTTTTCTTAGACTTTATGCCTATACACCAAGGGGTTATACCGCGTTGCAATATTTATGTTGCAATGCACCAAACTCGTGCTATATTGAATGTGAGGCATGGGAAACCATTCCCGGCCTTGTACGAGAGGATGTACCCCCATGGTTGAAACCACAGTGAAGACGGACAAGTCGAAGGCGAAAGCCTCGGCCTCGTTTGAAATGCCGAAGTTCGAAATTCCCCGTTTTGATATGCCGCAGGTCGAAGTTCCGGCTGCATTCCGGGAAATCGCCGAGAAGGGCGTGTCGCAAGCCAAAGAGAGCTACGAGAAGCTCAAAGTGGCCGCCGAAGAGGCGTCCAACGTGATGGAAGAGACCTACGCGACCGCGAGCAAGGGTAGCGCTGATTACGGCCTCAAGATCATCGAGGTGGCGCGCACGAACACCAATGCCACGTTCGATTTCTACAATGATTTCTTCGCCGTGAAGTCGTTCGCGGAAGCAGTCGAACTGTCGACGGGCTTTGCCCGCAAGCAGTTCGAGGCGATCACCGCGCAGACCAAGGCGCTGACGGAATCGGCGCAGAAAGTTGCGATGGAAGCTGCCGAGCCCATGAAGTCGGGGCTCAACAAGGCCTTCAACAAGGTCGCCTAGTTCGGCTCGCAGCCGAACGCGGTAAGAGTTTTTTGGGGGTATGGAAGCCCGGGCGATAGCCCGGGTTTTCTTTTGTCCGCCGTCCATGCCAACGGCGCGTGCCGCCGACCGAAGGTGCCGGCGGCTGAGCAGATGCGCCACCGCATCACTTGCGGGCGCGGGATCTTTTTTCGAAAAACCGGCCTTCCCATTTAAGGATCGCACCCTAGAAAACTTGCCAACGGCAGAGCATGCTTTTAGGGTCCGCCCGCTCACGCGCGAGCCTGTGCAGCTGTAGCTCAGTTGGTTAGAGCGCCGGTCTGTGGAACCGGAGGTCGGTGGTTCGAGCCCACCCAGCTGTACCATCCACCGCATCGCAGTATTTTTGCCGCTGCCTTCTCCCAGTGCGACATCGCGTTGTGCGCTCATCACTGATTTTTGCGCAGTCCTTGGGTCCCCGCGCCATGAGGGGGAATGAACAATCCCTATGACTGTTTATATAGATGGCTGCATCGGAGCCGGCGTTTCGGCTGCGGCACCAATCGCTGCAACGCTTTGGCAACGCCGTCTGCCCATAGGGAGTCCTGTCATGAAACTGATCTCCTCTTGGCTTATCAGGTTCTCGCTGGCGTTTGCCGCAACGGCTTTTGTTCTGTCGCAAGGCAGCGTCGCCGAGGCCGCGACCAAGCATAAGACAACCCATGCCAAGACAAGTCATGCCAAGGTCCACCATCAGCGGCATCACGTGGCGCATGCGCGCGTCCGCTCGCGCGCGCCCGGACTGGCGCAGGGTTACGTTCAGGGAATCGGGCCGGTCCGCTACGGCGATGGCGTCAACGGTCCGCCGGGCGGCGGCGCCTACACCACCTATCCGACCAATGATCCGTCGATCGGTTATTTCCCCGGTCTTTGGGACGCGCAGCGCAGCGGTGCGTGCATCATCGATGACGGCTACGGCCGCTGGAGCAGTTGCGACACCGACTGAGCGGGATATGTTTTACAGGAGACGCTGCCTGAGCCGGGCTTCGCGCAACGGCATTGATTGCGGTTGAAATTCCAGTTCGCATCGCAATGTGCAAAAATAGAGTCTAAGGAATCGGGTCTAGAAGAATCGAGTCTAGAAGGATCGCCGGAACGCCGCCCGCAGACACGAGGTCAAGGTTATGAAAGTTAGAATGTCCACATTTTCGCTTGCGCTCGCCGCAGCGGCGTTTGTCCTGTCACAAGGCAGCGTCGCCGAGGCAGCGACCAAGCACAAAACGCATCACGCAAAGGTGCATCACGCGCGGACGCATCATTCTCACGTCTATGTCGGGCGCAGGGTGCCTGTTCTCGGCGATCCCGGTCCGCCGCAGGGCTATGTGCAGGGCATCGGGCCGATCTGGTACGGCGATGGGGTCAACGGCCCGCCCAACGGCGGCGCCTACACGACCTATTCGACCAATGATCCGTCGATCGGATGGTTTCCAGGATTGTGGGATGCACAGCGCCGCGGCGGCTGCGTGATCGACGACGGCTATGGCCGTTGGAGCGGTTGCGACGACAGATAGAGCGGTCGCGTGGCGGCCTCGTTGCGGGTCACGGCGCTTTGACTGATAGTCTTTGCGGGCGGACGTGCCGACAGGCATGCTCCGCCCGATTTTTTAGATCAACGCAAAAACGAAGAGGCGCGCGCGCGATGAATGATGCGACCGCAGGAGCGGCGATCCCCGGCGCTGCCTCCGAACTGCTCTATCGCGAAGCCGACGGCATTGCGATGGCCACATTCAACCGTCCGCAGGCGCGCAACGCGCTCACCTTTGCGATGTATGAGCGGCTCGGCGAAATCTGCACCGCGCTCAATGCGCGTGACGACATCCGTGCGCTTATCGTCACCGGCGCCGGCGACAAGGCATTTGCCGCCGGCACCGACATCAGCCAGTTTCGCGACTTCATCAACCCCGACGATGGCGTGCGCTATGAGGCGCGCATCGATCGTGTGCTCGGCGCCATCGAAAGCTGCCGCGTGCCGACCATCGCCGCGATCGCCGGCGCCTGCACCGGCGGCGGCTTCGCCATCGCCGCCTGTTG
This sequence comes from Xanthobacteraceae bacterium, assembly GCA_035494115.1. Taxonomy (GTDB): domain Bacteria; phylum Pseudomonadota; class Alphaproteobacteria; order Rhizobiales; family Xanthobacteraceae; genus DATJHH01. The sequence continues at coordinate 4,737 of DATJHH010000020.1, read as the reverse complement.
TGATTTGCGTATCGCCACCGCCGATGCGCGGTTTGGCTTTCCGATCGCGCGCACTCTCGGCAACTGCCTGTCGATGGCGAGCTTGGCACGCCTGAGCAGTCTGCTCGGCGCCGCGCGGCTCAAGGAGATCGTCTTCACCGCGCGATTGATCGCGGCCGCCGAAGCGCAGGCGATCGGTCTCGTGCAGGAGGTCGTCGCCGACGGAGCGGCGCTTCCGGATCGCAGTCTGGCGCTCGCCCGGCAGGTCGCCGGACACGCGCCGCTGACGCTGCGCGCCACGAAGGAAGGGCTGCGGCGGTTGCAGCCGGTGATCGATGCGCAGGCCGACGCCGACCTGATCCGCATGTGTTACACCAGCGCCGATTTCCGCGAAGGCATGGACGCGTTTTTCGCCAAGCGTCCGCCGCGCTGGCAGGGGCGATAAAGCGCGTGCCCGCGCGCGTTGCAATTCCTGTCGGGCGATCTATAGAAGTCGCGACACACTGTTCATCAGGGCTGACTGTTCATAACGAGTGTTGGGAGAACGCATGAGCACCGCAAAAACCGCAGGCATGATCGGACTGGGCGCGATGGGCATGCCCATGGCGCGCCACATGGCCGACAAGGGCTTTACCGTCGTCGGTTTCGATGTCGACGCGGGGACCGTGAAAAAGGCCGAGGGCTTCAAGATCCGCGGCGTGAAAACGGCGGCCGAAGTCGGCAAGGGCACCGATGTCGTCGTCATCATGGTCGCGACCGACAAGCAGGTGCGTGAGGTGATCGGCGGCGGTCTGCTCGACACTCTCGCGGAAGGATCGGTGATCTGCATCGCATCATCCACGTCGCCGGAAACCTGCGCCGAAATGGAGGCGCTCGCCGCCAAGAAAGGCATCGGCGTTCTCGACACGCCGGTCGTGCTCGGACAGAAGGCCTGCGATGAGGGCGTGATGACCGTCTATGTCGGCGGCGAGAAAAAATGGTTCGATCGCGCCCAGCCGGCGTTGCAATGTTTCGGCAAGGAAGTGCTGCATCTCGGCAAGATCGGCCATGGGCAGATCGCCAAGACCATGAACAATCTCCTGCTTTGGGCGATCATCTGTGCTAACCAGGAAGTATTGACGCTCGGCAAAAGCCTCGGCGCCGACATTCCGAAAATGATCGAGGCGATGGGCAAGGGCAGCGGCGCCAATTCCTCGATCTCGCGCTGGGGCGAGAGCACCGGCAAATGGGCGGAGAAGGACCTCGATGTGGCGCTTGATATCGCCCAGAAGGCCAAGGTGCCGATGCCGCTGTCCGGCCTCGTCGATCAGCTCGTCAAAGGCATCAATCAGGAAAAAATGCGCTCGGTCCTGAAGTAAGACGGCTAGGCGGGAGCCGCTATTCCGTAACGATCTTGACGCGTTCGCCGGGCCGCAACGGCTGCCCGGCATCGAGCCCGTTGATCAGGCGAAACCGGTCGAGCGGCCTGTCGACGCCGGTCATGTGCCGGGCCATGCGTTCCTGCGTGTCGCCAGCGCGCACCGTGACGAGCTTGATGCGCAGCGGCCGCGCGTTCTCGATTTCGGCGGTCGTCATGCGGCGGAACGTCGATACGCTGTCGCGGAATATGGCGTCGATATCCGCGCCGGCGCGCTGGGTGGCATAGACGAAGCGATAGACATCCGGCCCGAACCGGATCGCGTAAAGCCGGAACGACCACTGTTCGCCCTTGGCCTTCGCGGTTGCAGCCTCGAAACCGTTGATCGTCGTCGTCTCGATCGAATCCTTTTCGATGTTTTCGATCCAGCCCGAGTTGAGATATTGCGCCAGCGATTGTTGGGGCGGGACATGCACGACATCGAGGCGGAGTGCCTGGGTGCCGCCTTCGCCGACGCCGAGCACGGCCTGCGCGGTGTTGTCGAGGGTAAAGCCTGGCGGCGCGGTAAAGGTAAAGCCGAGCTTGGGATGTTCGTAGCGCCGCCCGCGCACGAATCCTCCCGTCGGGTCCTCACCATAGGTGATGCCGTCGATCTGCGCGAGATAGGCATTGTGGTCGCGTTCGCCGCCCGTGCCCGGCGCGGCATATTGGCGGGCATTGGCGATCACGTTCTGGATGCGCACGGGCGTCGCCGGATGCGTCGAGAGAAAATCCATCGCATAAGGATCGGTGTTACCCGCGCCGGCCCGCAATTCGGCGTTGCGCTGCAGCGCCAGCAAGAAACGCTCCGCGCCGTAGGGGTCGAATCCCGCGCGCGCCGAAATGCCGACGCCGATCCCGTCGGCCTCGAATTCCTGGGCGCGGGAGAATGTCGCCAGCGCGATCTTCGACTTCGCCAACGCCAATGCGCCGACTTCCGGATCGGTCAGCACGTCGCTCACGACGCGGCTGACAATCGCCGCCTGCTTGGCCTGATTGGCGCGAATCTCGGCATGATGGGCGATGACATGCGCCATTTCGTGCGACAATACGGAGGCCAGCTCCGCGCGATCGTCGGCCAGCGCGAGAAGTCCGCGCGTGACATAGAGTTGTCCGTTCGGCAGCGCGAAGGCGTTGATGTTGGCCGAGTTGAGAAGCGTGACGTGGTAGTGCTGGCTCGGCCTCTCCGACGCGGCCACGAGGCGATCGACCGTCTGCTTGACGTATTTCTGCAGCCGCGGATCGTTGTACTCCCCGCCATACGTGGCCAGAATGCGCTGATGTTCGCGCAGCGCGGCCGGCGTGAATTCCGGCTCATGCTTCGGCGGTTTCGCATGCGGGACGGGAGGAGTGGGGTTGAGGCTCGCAAAGATATTCGACGTGCCGCATCCCGCCAGGCCGCCGCTAAGCCACGCGGCGAGCCCCAGCAAAATGATGCCGCGCCCGTATCGACCGATTGCCACCCAATAGTTCCCCTTCCGAACAGCCGTACAATAAGGTTATCGGCGGATGATTTCCATCTGTTCCGGTCCGTTCAAGACGATGGTGGGACCGAGACGTTTTTCAACCCATCCGCGCACCCGCACCGTCTGATGTGCGAGCCGCGACGGGTCGATACCACTGGCCTGGAACCGGCGCGCGTCGCGTTTGGCGATCACCGCCGTCAGGCTTTGCCGCCAGATTCGGCCGAAATTCAGATAGGTGATGGAGCCGACGGTGTTCGCCGACACGATCTCGCCCTCGGCGATGGCGAAACGGCCGAACCGCGCCGCGAAAGCCTGTCCATCCGCGGCCGTCCGGACGAAACCGTTCGGCGTGTCCCACAGTCCGCGCCCGGCAGCACGAGCATGGGCTTCGGCGGCGATCAGGCGGGCATGACAGCCGGCGTCGATTGCTTCGCTGCTGCGCATGGCCGTGCCGTCCGCGAGCAATTTTTCGTCGAGCCAGACGGCGGTGTCATCGCCGGCCGAGACGGTCGCGCCGATGCCCGCGGTGACGATGCGCGCGGCGTCGAGGAACACATGCGCCTGCAATCGCCCGTAGCGGTCGGTCGTCTGCGGCATGCGTTTGAGGATCACACGGCGCCCGGCCAGAATTCGCGTGAGCGCGCCGGCGCTTTCGGAGAACGGATTCTTGCCGGTGTCGGGGTCGATCGCGTCAGGGGGCAGTTCCAGCGCGGCCATGCGCACGACGCGCCCGTCGCCCAGACGGAATGTACGACCATCGATGATGGAGGCGACCGCCCCTTGCGCGAAAGTCTCTAACTTGCAGGGCGCGTTATTTGCCGGGTCGGCTGCGGCAGGACCGCAGCTCAAACTCGCGAGCGCCGCCAGCCCGCCCAGCGCCACAAGCCTGCGCAGCGCAAAAGACCGAGAACCGGCCGCGAATGGAACAGCGCGATGGGACGCAAGACCCCTCATAACTCCTCATGGCAGGACTATTTCAGCGCGTCTTCGAGGTCTTTCACGTGCTTGCGTACCAGCGCGACATTGTCCGGAAATTGAACCGGCTGCAATTCCTTGAGTGCTTCCGACATTTCGGCGAGCATTTGCTTACGATCGTTTTCCGAGATGGTTTTGTCGCTCTTCACCGTCGCGATGTCCTTTTCCATCTGCGTCCGCGGGTCGGAATATTGACCGGTCGCCGGATCGAGGCCGGCGAGCACCGCCATGATGCTGGCATTGACGTCGTCGAATTCGTCAAAGCCGGCAAAGCCCCGCTTCTTGACGATGCCGTCAAGTTCGCTGCGCAGCTTGTCGTCGGGGTCGTCACCGGCGGCGTCGAGCTTGCCGGCGATTGCGGCCAGATCCTTCTGTGTGCCGATGAAGCCCGTGACCTGGGCTTCCGTCAGCTTGATCTGGCTCGGCGTGTGCGCAGCATTATTGGCTTGCTGCGCGCGCAGCGGATGCGTGATGAGTATCAGCACCAGAGCGGCGACCGCGCAGACGGCGAGCGTCCATCTTCCGGCTTTGCCCCAGACTTTGCCGTGCCGGCTGACCGAGAAAAGGTGGCCGCACGGCCGAACAGGCTGGAGCAACAAGGCATCACGCATAAGTCTCTCCGCAAGGATTCTGTCGGCTGACGCTGGCCGGCGCAGGCCCCGGCAAAGGGTCTGCCGATCGCAGATGCGCCCGGCGTCCAGGCGCGTCCCGTCTCCGAGACTGCCCTGTTTTTGCGGCAGCCACAACGATCCGGAAAATCCGCTCCGGTTGTGGGATGACGCCCGGGCTCTCATCATGCTAGACGGCAGACGTCAGGCCGTCCCGCCCCCTTTGAGTCAGAATTCGCTGATGCTAAGGCCGGCACGGGGACGGTCGCGCGCATTGCGGTCCCGTAGCTCAGCAGGATAGAGCAGCGGTTTC
>DATJHH010000019.1:0-2272 GCA_035494115.1 Xanthobacteraceae bacterium | reverse complement strand
TTCGACACCATCAAGATCGACCAGTCGTTCGTGCGCACGACGCGTAACGGCGTGCGGCCGACGCTGTTGAAGTCGATCATCGCGATGGCACACGACCTCGGCATGGAAGTGGTGGCGGAAGGCGCGGAGACGGATTCGGATGCGGTCGAGCTTTATCAACTCGGCTGCGAATACGCGCAGGGCTTCGCGTTCGGCTAACCGATGGATGCGGCCAGCGCGACGCGACTGCTGACCGGCGACAAGACCGAAGCACCGCGTCCGCGCCGCTACTCGCTGCGCTCCTCGACAACGTCTCCATCCACGACTGCTGCGACGACTACTCCGGCCGCGCCGCCACCGGCCGCCCCTACGGCCGCGCCCCAGCAAAGCCGCTGAACGGCCTGCCGGTCACGCCTCAGGCGTGACCGGCGCTATTGGAGAGCATCGCGAGGTCGATGCCGATCTTGTGAAGCGCGCGCTCGTACTTGTCGTCCATGTCCCGACCAAAAATCAGATCCGGATCGGCCGGGCAATGCAGCCAGCCGTTGTGCTGGATTTCGCTCTCCAGTTGTCCCGGCGCCCACCCGGCATAGCCAAGCGCGAGAATGGCCTGCCTCGGCCCCGTGCCCTGGGCAATCGCCTTCAGAATATCGAGCGTCGCGGTGAGGCAGATGCCACCGTCGATCGGCAGCGTCGCATCCTGGATCGAATAGTCGGACGAATGAAGGACAAAGCCGCGGCTGGTTTCGACCGGTCCGCCGCGCAAAATCTTCACCGTTTCGCCATCATCGGACAGTTCGATCGGTGCCGCATCGTCGACGATATCGAGCTGCCGCAGCAATTGCGGGAAATCAATACTGCCGGCGGGGCGGTTCACGATAATTCCCATTGCGCCATCGGCGGAATGCGCACAAACATAGATGACGGAGCGCGCAAACCGCTCATCTTCCATTACCGGCATCGCAATAAGGAGCTGCCCGTCGAGATAAGTCGTTTCCGTTGAAACAGCCTTTCCCGCACGCTCGTCAGAACCAGCCGGCTGTGCTTCAGATGTCCGTTTCTCGTCCATCAAACCGTCTCTTTGTTCTTGCCTGATCCTGATATTGGGTGTCCTTCCTGTCAATCAACCAGCCCTTCCTTCGCACCGTGTTTGTAAGACGTCGCATGAATGACATTGTTCCCGTAAAGCTTCGCGCTGCTCTGCTCGCGGCTGCAACACTCGTTGCGCTGCCATGCGTCTCACACGCACAGGATGCGTCGCCATGGACCCGCGACAGCCACGCACAGCTTCGGCTGCTTGCGGGCTCGCGCAACGGCCCCGTGCTGCTCGGCGGCATCAATTTCAAGCTCGATTCGGGCTGGAAAACCTACTGGCGCACGCCCGGCGATTCCGGCGTGCCACCGCGGTTTGATTTCTCCAAATCCGAAAACGTCGAGGCTGTCACGGTGTTGTGGCCCGCGCCGCAGGCCTTCCCCGATGGCGCGGGCGGCACCGCGCTCGGCTACCACAACGAAATCGTCATCCCGCTTCGCATCGCGGTCCGCGACGCGAGCAAGCCGGTGACGCTCAACGCCAACATCCAGTATGCCGTCTGCGAAAAACTGTGCGTGCCGGCGCAGGCCGATTTGTCGCTGCCCTTCACCAGCGTCGCCAGCACCGAGGACAGCACGCTGAGTGCGGCGCTGGACCGCGTGCCGAAGCCCGCCAATGTCGGGGATCCAAATCCGCTGACCATCCGCGACGTCAAGCGCGTCGGCCCCAAGACCGTGCAGGTCGACGTCACTTCGGAGAAGAAAGAAGAGCCTGCGCTGTTCGTGGAAGGGCCATCGCCGGATTGGGCGTTGCCGGTGCCGAAACTCGCCGCGCATCATCCGCCCGGCGTGAAGCGTTTCGTGTTCGATCTCGTCGGCCTGCCGTCCGGCGTCAACCCGGAAGGCGCCGCACTCAAATTCACCTTGACCGGCGGCGAGCGCGCCTACGAATTCAACGTCAATCTTTATTGAACAGCGTCCGCGACGCTGGCACGCGGCACGCCTTCCGATCCACCCAGCAGATTTTTTTCAAGGAGATACGCATGAGCATTAAAGTCGGCGACAGCCTGCCGCAGGCGACCTTCACCGTGATGACGGAAGAAGGTCCGAAGCCGAAGACCACCGACGAGATTTTCAAGGGCAAGAAGGTGGCGCTGTTCGCGGTGCCCGGCGCTTACACCGGCACCTGCCACAAGATGCACATGCCGAGCGTGTTTCAGAACGCCGCCGCGATCAAGGCCAAGGGCGTCGACACCATCGC
>DATJHH010000018.1:0-2469 GCA_035494115.1 Xanthobacteraceae bacterium | reverse complement strand
GCCGCGCCAGGTGAAGCCCTTTTCCTCGAGCTGGTCGGCGATGGTTTTGACGCTCGCGGGATAAACGCAGCCGTCACCGGTGGCGATGCCGTCCTTGTCGAGCGGCGCGGGCGCGCCGGCGAGCGTGAAATCGATATATTTGCGGCAGTCGGCGATCGTTGCCGGCGCCTGCGGCTGGCCGCTGATCAGCGTGAGGTAATTGCCGAGGCTGGCGTGACCCGTGGCGTAATAATTGTTGAGCATCGCGCCCTTCTTCGGCAAGTCGATGCCGAGATAGGGCGCCACGGTGTCGGGCCCGAAGATCTTGGCGTAGTCCTGGTTCTCCAGCATGACGATGAAGACGTGGCGTACATCCGTCATCGCGTGGCGCGGCGCGGATTGCGCGGGCGCAGCGACGAAAACTGCGGCGATGGCAAAAAGTGTTTTCAGAAATCGTGGAAACATTGCATTCCTCAATTCATCCTTCAAACATTGTCATTCCCGGCCGAGCATCACGGAGTGATGCGAGGGGAAGGGAACCCAGTTTATTGGGCTAAGTTCGCGCAATGACGTTTGGGTCCCCTTCCCTCGCTTCGCGCAAGTGCGCGAAGCTCGCCGGGGATGACACAACTTACCTATCCCGCCTTGAGCGCCGCCCTGCGCTTCAGACTCGCCGCCGGCCATACTTTCTTCATGTCGTAATACACTTTGAAGACAGGTACGTCCTTCGGCAGGATTACCCAGGGGAGCTTCGAGCGCGTGAAGATGTGCGCGTCGGGCGAGATCGGCTTGTCCAGTGTCGCGGAACGCACGAACAGCAATACCTTCCGCCGGCCATAATCGCTCCACAGCGCCGACTGGCATTGCGGGCAACGGTAAATGTCGTGCGGATAGCCGGAGTCCGTCTTCATGGAGATCGCGACGGGCTTGCCCTTCACGAGCTTCACATGCTTCGCCTCGATGACGGCGTTGATGGCAAAGGCGCTGCTCGTTTGCCGTCGGCAGTCCTTGCAGTGACAGCAATTCACGAACATCGGCTTCGCGGTGAGTTCGTACTTTACAGCACCACAGAAACACTGACCCTTGAGAGCCTTCGCCATGCCCCTTCTCCCCTACTTTTTATCTTCCAACTTTTCTTTCATTCAATTCGCGCTGCTATACCTTAATCCCATGAATTGCCGATATTTTTTTCAAACGAAACAAAACAGAAAATGACGGTCGAAATCGAGAGAATTCGCCTTCGTCTATACTAGAACAGATCGTGAACACTTTCAAGCAGGCTCTCACGAAAAAGCGACCACGCATGACAGGAACGTGACGATGTAAACGACAGCGCGCCACTAGATTTGACTCGGCTTCTCGCAATCTGGGGATTCATCGATGCTGCGCCTCCTCCCATCGCTCGTGCTCGCCGTTTCTATCACAAGCGCGCACGCCGCGGACGACGCGGCGATGTTCCGCGGCAACGCCGCACACACCGGCGTCTATACCGGCCGCGCCATCGCAGCGCCGGTGCTGAAATGGAAATTCTCCACCAAGGGCAAGGTCATCGCCTCGCCTGCCCTCGCAGGCGGCACGCTCTATATCGGCAGCACGGACGGAAACTTCTACGCCCTCGATGCCGCAAACGGAGCGCAGCGCTGGAAATTCCAAACCCATGCGCGGATCGTCTCCTCCGCGGCCGTCGCCAACGGCACTGTCTTCTTCTCGAGCTACGATCACAATTTCTACGCGCTCGACGCGGCGACCGGCGCGCTGAAATGGAAGTATGACTTCGCCGGCGAACGGCGCTTCGCGGCGGAGCACATCCACGGCACCTATCCCGCCGCGGAGACGATGCCCGATCCCTTCGACTTCTATGCATCGTCGCCCGCGCTGTGGAACGGCGCGGTCTATTTCGGCAGCGGCAACGGCACGATCACGGCGCTCGACGCGGCAAGCGGCGCGGTCAAGTGGACATTCAAGGCCGGCGACACGGTGCACGCCTCGCCCGCGATCGCCAACGGCGTCCTCTATGTCGGGAGCTGGGACAGCTATTTCTATGCGCTCGACGCGGCGACGGGCAAAGAACTCTGGCGCTTCAAGACCGGCGAGGATGCCAAGATCCACAACCAGGTCGGCATCCAATCCTCTGCCGCGGTGGCGAACGGCATCGTCTATTTCGGCTGCCGCGATTCCAATCTCTATGCGGTCGATGCGAAGACGGGCAATGAAGTCTGGCGGGTGAACAACAAGGGCTCGTGGGTCATCGCCTCGCCGGCCGTGCGCGGCGGCATCGTCTATGCGGCCACGTCGGACACCGGAAAGTTCTTCGCCGTCGACGCCAGGACCGGCGCCGAGCGCTTCGCGCTCACGTTCAACCACTGGCCGATGTTCTCCTCGCCCGCGCTCGTCGGCGACACGGCCTATATCGGCTCGCACATGGGAAAGCTGATCGCCATCGATCTCAAGACGAAGAGCGTGCGCTGGTCGTTCGAGACCGACGGCGCC
>DATJHH010000017.1:0-108856 GCA_035494115.1 Xanthobacteraceae bacterium | reverse complement strand
GGAGAAGCGACGCCGGATCGTTCTCAGCTCGCCCTGTGCCAATGGCAAAACGGAAGACCATCGACGCCCACATCAGGACCTTGCGGAGGGTGTCGAGCTTTCCCCGTTCCTGCATGCGAAGCAATTCGCCTCGCAGCAATGGAACAGTGATCGCCTTGATGCCGAGGCGGCCAACATAGGGGTAGAGGTTCAAGGCAAGAGCCGCCCTCACCGTTTCGAGATAGCTCGGCTTCCAGTCATTGGCCTTTGAAGCGATCCACTCCTCGGCGATCGTCTCAAACGTATCCGTTGCCTCCGCGGTGCATCGCTTCCGGTACTGCACGGGATCGGTGCCATCACGCAGCAGCCTGCGGGCATCAGCGGCATGGGTTCGTGCATCCGCCAGGGACACGTCCGGATAGGGGCCGATCGTAAGAAGCCGCTCCTTGCCGGCATGCCGATATTTCAGCCGCCAGGATTTTGCGCCATTCGGTTTGACCAGCACAAAGAGACCGCCACCGTCCGTCAGTTTGAACGGTGCAGCCTTCGGTTTGGCCTGTCGGACCTTGTTATCGCTGAGCTTATTCGTTGCCATGGGAGGGGCATCTATGTACCCCCAGATCCAAGGTCAATACCCCCGAATGTACCCCGGAATGTCTCGGATCTGGCTGGACGACCTCGGACCGCATCGGACCAATTCTATAATTAAGCCACTGAACTATAGAATGAAAAAATCTTGGTCGGATTTCATTGGACAATGGCGTGGCTGAGAGGGAGGGATTCGAACCCTCGATAGGCTTGCACCTATGCCGCATTTCGAGTGCGGTACATTCAACCACTCTGCCACCTCTCCGTGGCCCGGGTCGCGGGTGAGCGCTTTCTAACGATCCTGAGCCGCGCGCACAAGTTGGAAGAACGAACTCCCCACTTTACGCCATGGCGCGGAGCTTTTCGGTGATCTCGAGCGCCTTGACCGTCCCCGGCCGCTTCTCGATCGCATCGAACCAGCGCTGCACCTGCGGCCAGGGCGAAAAATCCTTCCGATGCGAGGCTTTGTAGGAGCGCACCCAGGGCCAGGTGCACATGTCGGCGATGGTGTAGTCGGCGCCGGCGAGATAGGCGGCTTCGCCGAGCCGCCTGTCCATCACGCCGAGCAGCCGCTCGTCTTCCTTGCGGTAACGCTCCAGCGCATACGTATTGTCGGGCGCATGGCGGGCGAAGTGATTGAGCTGGCCGAAATACGGGCCGACATTGGCCATCTGGAACATGACCCACTGGATGGTCGTGTAGCGCTCCGCGCCCGCCTTGGCGAGGAAGCGCCCGGTCTTGTCGGCGAGATAGATCAGGATCGCGCCCGACTCGAACAGCGACAGCGGCTTGCCGCCGGGTCCATCGGAGTCGGTGATGCCGGGGATCTTGCTGTTGGGAGAGACCTTCATGAAGGTTTCGCTGCGCTGCTCGCCCTTGCCGGTATGGACCGGGGCAAGCTCGTACGGCAGGCCGGTCTCAGCCAGCATCATGTTGATCTTGGTGCCGTTCGGCGTCCCCCAAGTGTAATATGTGATCACGCGCGTCCCTTCCTGTCAGCTCGTCCCAGTGCGGCATCAGAGCGCCGGCAGACTAGCGATTGTCGCTTTCAAGGCAATGGCCGAACGGCCCGGACCATGCGCAGCGCGGCACCAGTCCGCCCCCGGCCGCGGGCTGAAAAACCCCCGATTTTCTTGACAGTCCGGCCGCGCGCCGTCATAACCTCCGCAGCGGTGCGGGCGGTTAGCCCGCGCCTTGCGTTTTGGCGCCCGAATTTGTATTCAAGCGCCTGAAACCATTAATGAAACCCGACTGACAAGAAGCTGGTCCGGCGGCACGCCGAGGCCCGTTGACCGAACACGAAGGAAAAAAAGATGTTCGCAGTCATTAGAACCGGCGGCAAGCAATACCGTGTCGCCGAGGATAATGTGCTCCGCGTCGACAAGATCGACGGCAAGCAAGGTGAAATCATCCAGTTCGGCGAAGTGCTGGTGCTGGGTGGTGACACGCCGACGATCGGCGCGCCGATTTCCGGCGCCAGCGTCGCGGCGGAAGTGATCGACCAGTTTCGTGGCGCCAAGATCATTTCGTTCAAGAAGCGCCGCCGCAAGAATTCGCGCCGCAAGCGCGGTCACCGGCAGGAATATACCATGGTCCGGATCACCGAGATCCTGACCGACGGCGCCAAGCCGACGAAGACGGCGCGGCCGAAGCCTGAACCCAAGCCCAAGGTGGCCAAGGATCAGGATCACGACGCCGACGATGCCGGCGAGAGCACGACGGCAAAGAAACCGTCCGCGAAAAAGACCGCAGCCAAGAAGCCGGCGGCGAAGAAGGCGGCGGCCAAGCCTGCGGCAAAGAAGGCCGCAGCCAAAACCGCGACCAAGAAGCCGGCGACAAAAAAACCGGCGGCAGGCAAATCGAAACAGAAGTGACGAAAATTCGTCACGTTTGACGGTTACACACCTTAAAGCGAATTCGGGACACTAGAGATGGCTCACAAAAAAGCAGGCGGCTCTTCGCGCAACGGTCGTGATTCGGCTGGTCGGCGTCTTGGCCTGAAACTGTCCGGCGGCCAGATGGCTGCGCCCGGCAACATCATTGCGCGCCAGCGCGGCACCAAGTGGCATGCGGGCGAGAACGTCGGCATGGGCACGGACCATACGCTTTTCGCCATGGCCACAGGTCAGGTGACGTTCCGTACCAAGGGTAAAGGCCGCACCTACGTATCGGTGCTTCCGGTGGCGGAGGCGGCAGCAGAGTAAACGGCAGACCAAAAATTTTCGAGGTCCGCCGGCATCCAGTCGAACCGGCGGAGCTCTTCGGGGCTTGTGAGGGGGAGACCGGGTGTCCGGCTCCCCCTCATTGCATTGATAGGAGCCCCCCATGGCCTTGCTGGAGCGAGAGGCCTTAAACAGCGGACTGGACCCCCGACCGTCATTCAGAAGCGGTGCGTTTGAGCGCGCACGCGTGGCGCACACGGCACCGGCCGTCGACGCCGCCGCGCGCGCGGCAGCCGTGCTGCGCACCGAACGGCTGATTCTGCGTGCACCGCGCATGGACGATGCCCCGGCCATCGCCGCGCTCGCCAACGACCGCCGCATCGCCGAAAACACCGCGCGCCTGCCGCATCCGTATCGTCTGGCCGATGCGGAGACGTGGATCGCCTTGACGGCGCGTCCTGCCGCCGGCCGCAGTTTTGTGGTGACCTTACGCGACAAGACCATCATCGGCGGCTGCGGCTATGGCGCTTTGCTCGAGCCTGTGCCGGAGATCGGCTACTGGTTCGGCGCGGCCTTCTGGGGCAAGGGTTTTGCCACCGAGGCGGCGCGCGCGCTGATCGACGAGGCTTTCGCCAATGAAGGATTCGACGAGATCGCGGGCGGTGCGCGTGTCACCAATGCGGCGTCGCGCCGGGTGATCGAGAAGTGCGGCTTCACCTGGAGCGGCGTTATGTTGATGCGCGTGCAGGCGCTGGGCAAGAACGTGCCGTGCGATCGCTTCCGCCTGAGCCGCGCCGCATGGATCGCAGCCTCGGCGCCTCGCCTGCAGGATGCGGTGGCCTGAAAATCAACCGGGCATGGTGGCGTTTTGCCGCCATGCCCGTTGCCGTCACGTCGCGTGTAAAGCCGTCTCGAACGTCCGGCCGAACTCCTGCAATTCACCCGGATCGATGTCGCTGACCGCCCAGAAATCCAGACCCTGGTCGCGCCAGACGCGCACATGAAAGCCGTGGACGGCGACGATTTTGGCCGCGCGCGGTGCCGCCGTTGGTGACGGCGAGACGAAAAGATTGATGACGTGCTCACGGCGGCGATACACGATCGCGGCGGTCGCCTTTCCATCGATCACGTCAAGACGCCCGCCGACCAGCGCAAAACCCTGCGCCGTCAGGTCGATGACAGGGGGCGCGGCCTCGATACGGCCGTTGAACCAGGGTTTTACGGTGTGCCGATCCGTCGACACCACATCGGTCAGATGATCGGCCTGCAGCGAGCGCATGTGCGCCGACACGATCTCGTCCAGCCGCTGCGTTTGCGTGTTATCCCGCGTTATCACGACGAGAAGACCCGAAGCGGCGAGCGCCGCAACCGTGCCGCCGAGGGCAAATCCCCTGAGCGCATCGCGGCGATTCATCGCTGGCGCCGGCTGCACAATCACGGGTGTCTTTGCAATTCCGCCGACAGCCGCGCGCAGCCGGCCGGACGCCGACAGTTTCAACGCACCGGATGACAGGCCTTCGTGCATGACGCGATAGTCATCGCGCAAAGCTGCGCAGCGCGGGCACTGGGCAATGTGCGCCTCGACGTCGCGGGCATGGACGGCGTCAAGCTCGCCATCGATCAGTGCATTGATAAGGCCGCCTGCTTCGTCACACTGCATCTGGGATGTCTCCATCCTCTGTCGCGATCCATGCGTCGCGCAAGACACGTCGTGCCCGCGCAAGCCGTGACATCACGGTTCCGATCGGCGCCGCGATCACGGTAGCGATTTCGCTATAGGACAGGTCGTTGATCTCACGCAGGACGATGACTTCGCGAAACGGCTCCGGCAGGCTCATGATCAGGCGCTGCATCGTCTCGGTATCGTGCCGGCGCAACAGCGTGCGCTCGGGTGAATCGCCCTCGTCGCTCCACAGCGGCGCCACCTGTCCTCCGGGCGGCCCGGTGTATTGCTCGTCGTCGGATGCATAAACCAGGCCCTTGCTCCGCGTGTAAGTCGCGCGGCAGACATTGCGCAGGATCGCGAACAGCCACGGCTTGATGTCGCCGCCGCGATAGCCGTCGAAATACTGCAGGGCGCGCAGGTAACAGTCCTGCACCGCGTCCTCCGCCTCGATGTCGTTGCGAAGGAGATAACGCGCCAAGGTGTAAGCCTCGTCGAGATAGGGTAACGCAAGCGCCTTGAAGCGCGACGCTTCCGCATCGTCGTCCGTCAGACGTCTTCCGGCAACGCCCCTCATCGAGTCACACGCGGTTGTCCGTATGGCGGCAGGCCGTTCGTGCACGATCCGCAGTTCCGGCCTGCCCATCTCATTCTACCTTGCAGCAACCGCTTCGACTACGATGGTCCCGGTCATATGCGGGTGCAGCGAACAGAAATAGGCATATGTGCCGGGCTGCGTGAACGTATAGGTGAACGTATCGCCGGTATCCAAAGCCTGCGATTTGAAAAGTTTCGTCGTCGACGTCACCGTATGGGGAATGTCGTCACGGTTGGTCCATGTCACAGTTGTGCCTGGCGCGACGGTCACCGACGACGGCCCGAAGGTGAAATTATCGATCGTGAGCATTTTGGCATCCGCAGCCGCAGCACGCGGCGCAGACATCGTGATTCCGCTCGCCAGAATCGCACACGCGACGGCGATGTTTCGATAGGCCTTGATCATTTATTCAACCCTTCAACGGTGTATCGATGACGGCGAGGCGCTGCTGTCCACGCTTGAATGTCACCTCGGTGATGCCGAGCAGCGAGCGAAGCTTTTCGTCCGGCACTTTCATCGGACCGGGCGACGGCGCCGCTCCCGGCGCCGGCTGCGGAAACGCGGTCGACATCGCCGTATGGAACGTCACGTTGCCCTCGACCTTCTGCATGACCTGATGGATATGACCGTTGAGGACCGTCACCGAGCCGAAGCGTTTGAGAGCGCTAAGCACGCGGGCGGAATCGTCCGTCCCCCAGCCCCATGTCTCGTAGACCGTCCATAGCGGAATATGGGCGAACACCACGATTGGCGTCGAGGCCGAACGATCCTTCAGATCGCTTTCCAGCCACGCCAGTTGCGCTTCGCCGAGATTGCCGAGGCCGCCGGCCTTGAGATCGACGACGTTGACGAGACCGATGAAGTGCACGCCGTTCTGGTCGAACGAATACCAGCCCTCACCTTTGGCGTTGCGGCCGTGACGTTCGCGATAGAGCGTGCGGTCCGGGTCGATGACATCATGTTCGCCGGGCACGTAGTGAACATCGAGGCCCGCCTGCGAGATGATCTTCTCGGCATCGTCGAATTCCTGCGGCTTCGAGAGATGCGTGATGTCGCCGGTATGGATCATGAAGGCCGGCTTGGCCTTCAGCGTCTTGATCTTGCCGATCGCCTCTTCGAGCGTCGCGCTCGTATGTGGATTGGCCGGCTTGTCGAAACCGATATGACTGTCGCTGATCTGCAGGAAAGTGAGGCCGCCGGCATCCTGTGCCATGGCCTCATTCATGATGCCGAGCGAACGCGGTACCCCGCCGGAAATCGTCCAAAGCACGCCGGTTCCGGCCCAGGTCATGCATTCGAGAACCTTGCGACGGTCGATGCCGCCGCCATTCCGCTTGGATTCGTCCTTCATGATCGCTATCTCCATAGCGCGCTCGTGAGGCGTGAGCGCTATGTGGACCAGATCGGCGATCGCGGCGGTTTATTCCCGGTCCCCTGCCCGCAACGGACAAAACAATGAAATTTCTCGACGAAACGAAAATCTATATCCAGTCCGGCAATGGCGGGAATGGCTGCATCTCGTTCCGGCGCGAGAAATTCATCGAATTCGGCGGCCCGAACGGCGGCGACGGCGGCCGCGGCGGCGACGTGATCGCGGAGGCCGTGAACGGCCTCAACACCCTCATCGATTACCGCTTCCAGCAGCATTTCAAGGCGAAGACCGGCGGCCACGGCATGGGCAAGGACCGTCACGGCGCCAATGGCGCCGACATCATTCTCAAGGTGCCGGCCGGCACGCAGATCTACGAGGAAGACGGCGAGACGCTGCTGGCCGATCTCGAGACTGTCGGCGACCGCGTGGTGCTCGCGCGCGGCGGCAATGGCGGCTTCGGCAACGCCTATTTCAAATCCTCGGTCAACCAGGCTCCGCGCCGCGCCAATCCCGGCCTGCCCGGCGAAGAGCGCACGATCCGCCTGCGGCTCAAGCTGATCGCAGAGGCCGGCCTCATCGGGCTGCCCAATGCCGGAAAGTCGACATTTTTGGCGACCGTGACGGCGGCGAAGCCAAAAATCGCGGATTATCCGTTCACGACGCTCTTTCCGCAGCTCGGCGTCGTGCGCGTCGACAACCGGGAATTCGTCATCGCCGACCTGCCCGGTCTGATCGAGGGCGCGCATGAAGGCGTCGGCCTCGGCGACCGTTTCCTCGGCCATACCGAACGCTGCGAGGTGCTGCTGCATCTCGTCGACGGCACCGGCGCGCATGCCGGCAAGGACTACAAGACCGTGCGCGCCGAACTCGTCGCCTATGGGCACGGACTTACGGACAAGCAGGAAATCGTTGCGCTGACCAAAGCCGACGCGTTGACGCCGGAAATGATCGCCGAGCAGGTCAAGCGCCTCAAGCGCGCCGCAGGCCAAACGCCGCTGATCCTGTCGTCGGCAAGCGGCGCCGGCGTGACCGAACTCCTGCGCGCGCTGCTCGCGGCCATCGACCGCGCCCGCCCGGCGGCAAAATCCACCAGCAACAGCGAAGAAGCGACCTGGCACCCGTAAGCCTTGGCACCTTAAGCGTCGGCATCCATAAACCTTGAGTCGAAACGGACTGTCGCCCCGCGTTGCAATGGCGTCGCGACCGTGAGACACGAAGAGATCATGACCGCCGCGCCAAAACTGCAAAACTTTCGCCGCATCGTCGTGAAGGTCGGCTCCTCGCTGCTGGTCGACGCCAAGGCCGGCAAGGTCAGGACCGCGTGGCTGACGGCGCTGGCCGAAGACATCGCCGCGCTCCATGGCAAAAAGCGCGACATCATCGTCGTCTCCTCCGGCGCCATCGCGCTCGGCCGCAGCATCCTCAAGCTCGGCACCCGCGCGCTCAAACTTGAGGAAAGCCAGGCCGCTGCCGCCATCGGCCAGATCGAACTCGCCCGCATCTGGGCCGAGGTCCTCGGCCATCACGCCATCGCCACCGGCCAGGTTTTGGTGACGCTGGGCGACACCGAGGAGCGGCGCAAATATCTCAACGCGCGCTCGACCATCGCAAAACTTCTGGAATGGCGCGCGGTGCCGGTGATCAACGAGAACGACACCGTCGCCACCAACGAAATCCGCTTCGGCGACAACGACCGGCTCGGCGCCCGCGTCGCCACCATGGCGAGCGCCGACCTGCTGATCCTGCTCTCCGACGTCGAAGGGCTTTACGATGCGCCGCCCGGACCCGGGCGCAAGCCGAACCTCGTGCCGCTGGTCGCGCGGATCACGCCGGATGTGGAATCCATGGCCGGCGTCGCCGCCTCGGCATTGTCGCGCGGCGGCATGCAGACAAAAATCGAGGCGGCGAAAATCGCCACCACCGCCGGCACCCACATGATCATCGCCTCGGGCAAGATCGCGCATCCGCTTGCCGCCATCGCCGACGGCGGTCGCTGCACCTGGTTCCTCACGCCGGCCAATCCGATCACCTCGCGCAAGCGCTGGATCGCCGGCTCGCTTGAGCCGAAAGGCGCGCTGACCATCGATGCCGGGGCGGTCGCGGCGCTGCGCGGCGGCAAGAGCCTGTTGCCCGCCGGCGTGGTGCGGATCGAGGGCCTGTTCGAGCGTGGCGATGCCGTGCTGATCCGCGGCCCCGACGGCGGCGAGATCGGCCGCGGGCTGATCGCCTTCGACGCACTTGAAGCGGAAAAGATCCGCGGCCGGCCGTCCGGTGAAATTCCGCAAATCCTCGGCTTCGGCGGACGCATCGAAATGGTCCACCGCGACGACATGGTGCTCGGCGGGCATGACGCCTGAGCCGGCTCAAAGCCTTACCCAAAATCTCCCGAGAAATACTTATTAACTCATTGATATATAATATATTTTATCATAATTGCGGCGCTTGCGCAGAGCTGTCGCGCGGCGATCTGGCACGGGGGCGCGCGGATATCGCGCATTGAACGCGAGCGACGGCAGCGGTTTATTCGACGGTGTTACGGGCATCGCTTTTGCGCATCATCGGCGTTGCCCGCGGCCGATGTCCGGGGACTGCCTTTACGGGCGGCCTGAACATCCCGCCACACTGTCTGTCGTTTTCTCGCCGAGTCTCACCTTCCAGCCCTCGGCGGGTACGGCACCGGCTTTCAGCCGGCGCCGGAGGCAAAAAGGGGGTCCCCCAGGCCCCCTTTTTGCACTCCCGGAGCCTCGAGACGAAAGCAACCGCGCGTTCAGCGCGTAGCGCCGTCCCGTGCGCCCGTCTCGCACGCGCGAGTCTGTATCCCCATATGTCATCCTGCCGTTCTGCCTCGCCGGCCTGCTTTTGCCGTGCTAAAAGTCTGATCCAGCTTTGCTGAATCAGACTCGTCGCTTATCTCTTTGTACGGGCATGATCTTTCCCGAAAACCGGTATCCACTTTTCGGGATCATGCCCCAGAGCATTTTGAAATCGCACCACCACGATCGCACCATGACCGCCTCCTTGAAGTCGATCAGCACGAACCAGGATGCCGAAAAAGCTGCCGCAGCCGACATCGGCGCGGTGATGCAGGCCATCGGCCGCAACGCCCGCACGGCGGCGCGCACGCTCGCGCTTGCCACCGCGCAGCAGAAGGACGCCGCGCTCGACGCCATGGCGGCGGCGATCCGCACGGATGCGGCAAAAATTCTCGCGGCCAACGCCGCCGACGTATCCGCCGCCAAGGCCACCGGCATGGCGGCCTCCTTCGTCGATCGGCTGACGCTCGATGCGAAGCGTATCGAAGCCATGGCCGCAGGGATCGAGGTCGTGAAGGCACAGCCCGATCCGGTCGGCGACGTCACCGCACGCTGGCAGCGTCCCAACGGCATGACCATCGAACGCGTGCGCGTGCCGCTCGGCGTCATCGGCGTGATTTATGAAAGCCGCCCCAATGTCACCGCCGACGCCGGTGCCCTCAGCCTCAAGGCCGGCAATGCCGTGATTTTACGCGGCGGTTCCGACAGCTTTCTGTCCTCGCAGGCGATCCATTCAGCCCTCGCATCAGGGCTCGCGAAAGCCGGACTGCCTGCCGAGGCGATCCAGATCGTGCCGACGCGCGACCGCGCTGCCGTCGGCATGATGCTGCGCGGCCTTGACGGCGCGATCGATGTGATCGTGCCGCGCGGCGGCAAAAGCCTCGTCGCCCGCGTGCAGGACGAAGCCCGCGTGCCGGTGTTCGCGCATCTCGAAGGCATGTGCCATGTCTATGTCGCTGCGGCCGCCGATCTCGCGATGGCAAAAGACATCGTGCTCAATGCCAAGATGCGGCGCACCGGCGTTTGCGGTGCGGCGGAAACACTGCTCGTCGATCGCACTGTCGCGGCAACGCATCTCAAGCCGCTCGTCACCATGCTGCTCGATGCCGGCTGCGCCGTGCGTGGCGATGCGATGACACAGGCGGCCGATCCGCGCGTGACGGCAGCCACCGAGAGCGACTGGTCGACGGAATATCTCGACGCCGTCATCGCGGCAAAAGTCGTCGACGGCCTCGATAGCGCAATCACGCATATCGAGCATTACGGCTCGCACCATACCGATGCGATCGTCACCGACGATAGCGCGGCGGCGGAGAAATTCCTGCGCGAAGTCGATTCGGCCATCGTGCTGCACAACGCCTCGACGCAATTCGCCGACGGTGGCGAATTCGGTTTCGGCGCCGAGATCGGCATCGCCACCGGCCGCTTCCATGCGCGCGGGCCGGTCGGCGTCGAACAGCTCACGAGCTTCAAATACCGCATCCACGGTGACGGGCAGACGCGTCCGTGACGGCAGCCGGATCGTCGACGACACCGCCACGCCTAGTGCTGCCGCCACATGCGCCGGGCCTGCGCATCGGCCTGTTCGGCGGCACCTTCGACCCGCCGCACCGCGCCCACCGCGACGCCTGCCTGCTGGCGATGAAACGGCTGCAACTCGATTACATCTGGTGGATGGTGACGCCCGGAAACCCGCTGAAAGCGCGAGGGAGCCTGACGCCGCTTGCCGATCGCATCGCGGCGGCGCAGACGCTGGTCCATCACCCGCGCGTCGTGGTGACGGGATTCGAGAGCGCCCTGCAGCGTGTCATGGGCACGCAATATACCTATGACACGGTGGCGCAGCTTCTGCTGCGATGTCCGGGAGTGCATTTCGTCTGGATCATGGGCGCCGACAATCTGCGCAGCTTCCACCGCTGGGAAAACTGGCAGGGCATCGCCGCCAGCCTGCCGATCGCAGTCGTCGATCGGCTCGGGCCAAGCCTTTATGCCCATGGCAGCGTGGCCGCCCAGGCGCTGGCGCGCTGGCGCCTGCCGGAATACGCCGCGCCCACGCTCGCTTTGCGTCGCCCACCCGCCTGGGTGTTCCTGCATGGGTTGAAATCGCCTCTGTCGTCGACCGCACTGCGGCGCAAATCGAGCCAAAAGGACAGTTGAAATTTTACCACGCCTGACCCTATCTTAAGGGTGTTCTCCGGGGTGACCCGGACAGCGCCATCAGCGAAAGGATAAGGAAACTCTGTCCACGATTTCGCTCCCTCGGACCGGCCGAAAACCGGCTTCCGACACAGTCTCCAGAACGCGCCCTGACGCCCAGGAGACTCTCCGCCTCGTCCTCGCGAGCCTCGATGACATGAAGGCCGAGGACACAATCCACATCGATCTCGACGGCAAAAGCGCGATCGGCGATTACATGGTCGTGACCTCTGGACGGTCGAACCGCCATGTCGGCGCCGTGGCCGACAATGTCGTCAAGGATCTGCACGCAGCCGGCGTGAAACAAGTGCGGGTCGAAGGAATGCCGCATTGCGACTGGGTGCTCATCGACGCGGGCGACGTCATCGTCCATGTCTTCCGGCCCGAGGTTCGCACCTTCTACAATCTTGAAAAGATGTGGACGGACAGCAAACCGGAAACCCGTCAGGCCAACTGATCTCACGTCACGGGGCGCGACTCATGCGAATCGTCGTTGCCGCCGTCGGACGTCTGAAGCAGGGGCCGGAGCGCGAACTCTGCGAGCGCTACCGCAAGCGCGCGGCCGACACCGGCCGCGGCATCGGGCTGCGCGGTGTCGAAATCGTCGAGGTGCGCGAAAGCCGTGCCCGCGACGCCGCCACCCGCGTGCTCGAGGAATCGATCGCCGTCGCCAACCTGGTGCCCGACGACGCCGTCGCCATCGTCCTCGACGAGCATGGCGACATCATCGACAGCCAGACGCTTTCGCGCACGATCGGTGAATGGCGCGACCGCGGCACAAGCACAGCGGTGTTCATGATCGGCGGCGCCGACGGCATCGCCGACACGCTGCGGGCCAAAGCCGTGCTGCGGCTGTCTTTCGGCAAGGCGACCTGGCCGCACCAACTGGTGCGCGTAATGCTGCTGGAACAGGTCTATCGCGCCGCCACGCTGCTGAGCGGACACCCCTATCACCGCGCGTGAGCGCGGCCTTAATACCGCTGGGATTCTTCGCCAGATTGCCCGGCGTTGAGATTTGACGGGCGACCGCCAGCAAAGGTGCAGCGGCGCGGCGTTTTCCCATAACTCTTGGCGGCACTCTCACGGTGCTTTCTTGATGGTACTCGCTTGATGGTCCTCTTGGCGGGGCGGTTCACCCGGCGCATGCTGGCTTTCATGATTCCACCGCAACGATGGGCCGGATCGCGCGCCGGCCACGCCCTGCTGATTCTCGGCTTGCTCGCTCTCGCGCCGTCCCCGGCGTGGGCGCAGAATCGAGCGGCACAACCGGCCAAGCCACAGCTGCAGCAAGTCAAGCCGGCGCCCGGAGATGCCGGTTTGCGCGGCACGGATGCCGCTCCGGAAAAGACGCCACAGGATACACTCGAGGACATTCGCGGCGAACAGCGCGCCTCGGAAGAAGAGCAGGCTAAGCTGCGCGCGGAAATTGCAGCAATCGGCGCGGATCGTAAAAAACTCGACCAGCAACTCGTCGAGACTGCCGCACGCGTGCGCGACATCGAAACCAAAGTCACGCAGACCGAAGCCAGGCTCAAACCGCTCGATGTCCGCGAGCGATCAATTCGCGTCTCGCTCGATGGACGCCGCGATGTGATGGCCGAAGTGCTGGCCGCCTTGCAGCGGCTCGGCCGCCATCCGCCACCCGCGCTGCTGGTCAGCCCGCAAGATGCCCTGCAATCGGTGCGTGCCGCCATCATGCTCGGAACGATGCTGCCGGAGATGCGCCAGCAGGCCGAGGATCTTGCGGGTGACCTTAAGAACCTGCAGCAGGTGCGGACGTCCATCGACACCGAACACGCCACGCTGAAAAACGATCTCAAGGCGCTCTCGCTCGATCGCGAACGCCTGGCATTGCTCGTCGCTGAAAAGCAGAAACGTCAGGGCGAGGCCGAAAATGCTCTACAAAGTCAGCGTGCACGCGCTGCCGAACTCGCGAAAAAAGCCAAGAGCCTCGAGGATCTGATCGCGAAACTCGACGAAGAGGCAGCCAAAAACGGCCAGACCGGCAATCAGCCGGAAAACGGTGAACCGCGGCGCATGGCGCCGGCAATCGCCTTCGCATCGGCCCGGGGCCGGCTGCATCTGCCGGTGAACGGCGTCAAACTGCGTGATTTCGGAGAAGCGGATGGCGTCGGCGGCGTCGATAAGGGAATTTTGATCGCCACCCGCACTTCTGCCCAAGTTACGTCACCTTGTGACGGCTGGATCGCCTATGCAGGACCGTTCCGCTCCTATGGGCAAGTCTTGATCCTGAACGCGGGCGACGGGTATCATGTGGTGTTGATGGGCATGGAAAAAATATCCGTTGACTCGGGCCAGTTCGTTCTCACTGGTGAGCCGGTCGGCGTGATGGGCAATGCGGCTCGGCTGGCCGCGATCCGTCCCCTCCAAAATGTCAGCCAACCCGTCCTGTATGTTGAGTTTCGCAAGGACGGAACTCCGATCGACCCGAGCCCATGGTGGGCGAAAGGCGAAGGCAACGGCGAAGGCGAAAAGGTTCGCGGATGATGATGCGCAAGACCACTCTGGTTCTCCTCGGTGCCGCGGCGGGCGTGGCACTCACACTGGCTGTGACCCAGCCCCGCATTGCATTCGTCGGATCGAGTGCCAAAGCGGCGGCCTCCGACACTTACCGGGAGCTTAATCTGTTCGGCGACGTATTCGAGCGCGTGCGCGCCGACTATGTCGAGAAGCCGGACGACAGCAAGCTCATCGAATCAGCCATCAACGGCATGCTCTCCGGCCTCGATCCGCATTCGAGCTACATGGATGCCAAGAGCTTCCGCGACATGCAGGTGCAGACGCGCGGCGAGTTCGGCGGCCTCGGCATCGAGGTCACGATGGAAGACGGCCTCATCAAGGTCGTCACGCCGATCGACGATACGCCGGCGGCCAAGGCCGGCATCCTCGCCAACGACATCATCACGCAGCTTGACGACGAGCAGATCCAGGGTCTGACGCTCAACCAGGCCGTCGACAAGATGCGTGGAGCGCCCAACTCCAAGATCAAGCTCACCATCCGCCGCAAGGGTTCGGACAAGCCGATCGAGATCACGCTGACCCGCGACGTCATCCGTGTCCGCTCGGTGCGCTCGCGCGTGGAAGGCGACAATGTCGGCTATATCCGGCTCACCGTGTTCAACGAACAGACCACGGAAGGCCTGAAAAAGGCGATCGCGGACATTCAGTCGAAAGTGCCCAACGACAAGCTCAAGGGCTACGTTCTCGACCTGCGCAACAATCCCGGCGGTCTTCTGGAAGAAGCCATCACGGTTTCGGACACCTTCCTGGAGCGCGGCGAGATCGTATCGACCCGCGGCCGCAACGCGGAAGAAACGCAGCGCCGCAACGCCAAGGCCGGCGACCTGACCAAGGGCAAGCCGCTGATCGTCCTGATCAATGGCGGGTCGGCTTCGGCGGCTGAGATCGTCGCCGGCGCCCTGCAGGACCACAAGCGGGCGACCATGATCGGCACGCGCTCGTTCGGCAAAGGCTCGGTGCAGACGATCATCCCGCTCGGCCAGCAGAACGGCGCGCTGCGCCTGACCACGGCGCGCTACTACACGCCGTCGGGACGTTCGATCCAGGCTGTCGGCATCAAGCCCGACATCAAGGTGTTGCAGGACGTGCCGGAAGATCTGAAGGCGCGGACCGATACCAAGGGCGAAGCCTCCCTGCGTGGCCATCTCAAGGCGACCGGCGAAGAGGAAAGCGGATCGCAGTCCTACGTTCCGCCGGAAGCCAAGGACGATAAGGCGTTGCAGACCGCGCTCGGACTCCTGCGCGGGACGATGGAGAACGCCGCGTTCCCGCCCGCCGGCAAGCGCGCCGAGGCGCCCACGACGCCCAGTCCGGCAAAACCGACAGCGCAATGACGCATCAAAGGGCGGCCGCAGGGCCGCCCTTTTTGTTTCCGGATATTTTTGAGACGCCTGCCCCTCACATCGCGCCGCAGATCGCCCGGAGCGCGAATCGTTCCATGCGATTCCTTGTAAGAGCCTGATCTCTCCCGAAAACCGGTCCCACTTTTCAGGATCATGCCCTAGACTGCGCGGATGATTCGCGAGGCTCGATGCCGTGGCGCCGGATGATCTGAACACGCCTCTCGGCCAGGATGAGCGCCATCAAGACGCGGGCCATGGTGGTGCGCCGTCCAGGCGCCAGATGATCCCCGTCTTTATCGCTGCCGGTCTGGGCGGATTGCTCGCCCTGTCGCTCCTCGTTTTTGCAGGCTGGGCGCTGTTTGCCGACAATCCGTTCGGCGGCGAACCTGCGGCCGTCGCTTCACTCGGCAGCACGACAGCGAACCCCGGCAGTGGTGGGAAGACGGCAGGCCGTCACCATGAAGGGTCCCGCCAGGGCGACGGCAAGGATGCGGACAAAACGCCGGACAAGCCCGGTGACAAGACTGCTCAATCCTTGCCGGACGACGACCGCACCATCACCATCATCGACGGCACCAGCGGCGAGCGGAAGAAAATCGTGCTCAACGGCCCCGGCACGACGCCGGCAACGCCGGCCAGTGCGCCCGGCAGCCGTCTGACCGAAGCGATGCAAAGCGACCCGCTCCCGCGCATCGCGGCGGACGGCAAGCGTCCGTCGGAGCTATACGCCCAGCCTGTCAGCAAAGACGCCGATCCGCACACACCGCGCATCGCGATCGTCTTCACCGGCCTCGGCGTCGGCGCCACCAGCACGACGCTGGCGATGTCGCGCCTGCCGGGACCGGTGACCTTCGCGTTCGTTCCCTACTCTGCCGATGTCGCGACACTGGCTGCGAGCGCCCGCAAGGCCGGCCACGAACTGCTGCTGCAGGTGCCGATGGAGCCGTTCGACTATCCCGACAACGACACCGGTCCGCAGACCTTGCTGACCGCGTCCGATACCAGCCAGAATATCGAACGCCTGCATTGGGCGATGGGGCGGATGCAGGGCTATGTCGGCCTGTGCAACCTTGCCGGCGCACGCTTCACCGCCTCGGAACCGGCAATGGAGCCGATCCTGAAGGACACCGCCGCGCGCGGCCTCATCTATTTCGACGACGGCAGTTCCCCGCGCAGCGTTGCAAGCCAGATTGCCGCCGCGCAAAATCTTTCGATCGCCAAGGCCGATCTTGTCATCGACGCGACAGCGACGCCGACCGAAATCGATCGCTCGCTCAGCCGCCTGGAACAGATCGCCCGCAAGAACGGTATCGCCGTGGGCATGGCGCACGCGCTGCCGGCGTCGATTACGCATGTGGCGACATGGGCGAGCGCCGCGCAGAAGCGCGGCTTCGTGCTGGTGCCGATCACGGCGGCGGCCGTGAAAGCGAAGTCGAGTTGATAGCAAGCGAATAGCGAGTCGTGAGTAGCGAATAGAAAAGCAATTCGCTATTCGCCACTCTCTATTCGCCTTTTTATTCGCTATCCGCTACTCCCTGTTCGCCCTTTCCATCGCATTCGCGAGCACTCGACATGACCGCCTTCGAAGATTTGCCCTATCGCGCCTGCGCCGGCCTTGCCGTTTTCAACAGCAAGGGCGAGGTTTTCATCGGCCGGCGCAAGGAAGGGCTGGAGCACATCGACGAGACGCATGTCTGGCAGATGCCACAGGGCGGCATCGATCCCGATGAGGACCCCTATCAGGCGGCGCTGCGCGAGCTTTATGAAGAAACGAATATCCGCGCGGTCGAAAAGCTCGGCGAGATCGGCGACTGGCTGACCTATGACATTCCCAAAGCCATCGCCGGCCACGCCTGGAAAGGACGCTATCGCGGGCAGACGCAGAAATGGTTCGCGCTGCGTTTCACCGGAAAAGAGTCCGAGATCGATATCCACACGCCGGCTGGCGGCGCACACAAGCCGGAATTTTCCGCCTGGCGCTGGGAGCCGGCCGCGAACGTTCCCGGCCTTGTCATTCCCTTCAAGCGCGCAATCTACGAGCGCGTGGTCGCGGAGTTTTCGCCGTACGCCAAAATGCGATGAGTGGCCCGGCAATCTTGCGCTGTTCCGCCGCGCGTTTTTCTCCCGTCCTGACCTGTTGCGCCGGCGAAAAAGTCGTATCGTACGCGCTGCCGCTCAGCCTCATCATAAAAAGAAGTCGAACAATGTCTCATCTGTCGAAACTGCTTATTGCTTCAATCACGGCCTGGGGCCTTTTCGGCCTCGCCCCGGCATCGGCCGATGATGCGCTAAAACTCGCCGTGGGCGCGCCGAACAATTGGGACACCTGTATCCCCGAGGTCGGCAAACGCGCGGGCATCTTCAAGAAACACGGGCTGGACCTCGATATTCTCTACACCAGCGGTGGCGGCGAAACGATGCAGGCGGTGATCTCCGGCAGCGTCGACATCGGCATCGCCGCCGGCACCGGCGCGGTGTTCGGCGCCTTTGCCAAGGGCGCACCGGTGCGCATCCTGCTGGCAGGAACGACCGGCGCCAGCGATCTTTACTGGTACGTTCCGACGGCTTCGCCGCTCAAGACGTTCGCCGACCTCAACGGAAAAACGGTGGCCTACTCGACCAACGGTGCCTCGACGAACACGACCCTGTTGGAGCTCATCAAATATTTCAAGGTTTCCGCCAAGCCGGTCGCCACGGGAGCCAGTGCCTCGACCCTGACCCAGACCATGTCCGGCCAGGTCAACGTGGGCTGGGCGTCTCCTCCCTTCGGGTTGAAGGAACTCGATGAAGGCAAGATCCGCCTGATTGCACGCGGCAGCGACGCGCCGATCACGCGCGATCAGACCGTGCGCGTCCATATCGTCAATGCGCGGGCGCTCGCCCAGCGCCGCGATGTCATGAACCGTTTCGCGGCCGCCTATCGCGAAACCTATGAATGGCTCTACAGCAATCCCGACGGCATCAAGACTTACGCTGCGTATGCAAAAGTTTCAGAGCATCTGGCCGCGCGCATCCGCGACGAATTCTTGCCGAAGGCGGCGCTTTCGCCGGATCGCGTATCGGGCATCGACAAGATCACGCAGACGGCCATCGCATTCAAGTTCATGCCGGCACCGCTGACGCCCGCGCAACTCAAGGAAGTGATTCAGATTCCGCCGGCCGCCGGCAAATAGCGAACGGAGAGTAGCGAATGAGTAGAACCTCGAATCTACTCGCTACTCGCCATTCGCGCTTTTTCCCTAATGCGTGGTGCCGCCGGCGTTGAGCGCATTCTGCAAGGCGCGCAACTGCTGTAACCGGTCGGCGAGCCGGTCGCGCGTATGGCCTTCGGCGGTATCGCCAAAATCCTCTTCCGTGATCTTGATCTCGTCGGTCAGCTTGGCCATGTCGAAACGCTCGAGATCGGTCGCCGCATCGGCAAGGATCGTGAGCCCCTGCGGATTGACCTCGGCAAAACCACCGGTGACGACGATGCGGTTCTGCTGGCCGCCCTGATGCACGACGAGAATGCCGGGCTTGAGCACCGCCACGTAAGGCGCATGCCCGGGGAGCACGCCGAAATCGCCTTCGGAGCCCGGAACATCGACCTGCTCGACATCGCCCGAAAAGACGAGCTTGTCGGGCGAGACGAGATCGAAGTGGAAAGTGGCCATCGAAGTACCTGCGAATGGTGAATAGCGAATAGCGAGTGGCGAAAGAAGCGCGAACAGTCCTGTCTATTCGCTAATCCCCATTCGCCATTCGCGCCTTAGGCCGCTTCCGCGGCGAGCTTCTTGCCCTTCTCGACGGCTTCGTCGATGGTGCCGACCATGTAGAAGGCGCCTTCCGGCAGGTGATCGTATTTGCCTTCGACCAGCCCCTTGAAGCCGCGAATCGTATCCTGCAGATCGACGAGCTTGCCCGGCGCGCCGGTGAACACTTCGGCGACGAAGAACGGCTGGCTGAGGAAGCGCTCGATCTTGCGGGCGCGCGCCACCGCGGTCTTGTCCTCTTCGGAAAGCTCGTCCATGCCGAGAATGGCGATGATGTCCTGCAACGCCTTGTAGCGCTGCAACACCTGCTGCACCTGACGGGCGACCGCGTAATGCTCTTCGCCGACGATCAGCGGCGACAGCATGCGCGAGGTCGAGTCGAGCGGGTCCACGGCCGGATAAATGCCCTTGGCGGCGATGTCACGCGACAGCACGGTCGTTGCGTCCAAGTGGGCGAACGAGGTGGCCGGCGCCGGATCGGTCAAGTCGTCGGCAGGCACGTAGATCGCCTGCACCGAGGTGATCGAACCCTTGGTCGTCGTCGTGATGCGCTCCTGCAGCGCGCCCATGTCGGTCGCAAGCGTCGGCTGATAGCCCACGGCGCTCGGAATACGCCCGAGCAGCGCCGACACTTCCGAACCCGCCTGCGTGAAGCGGAAGATGTTGTCGACGAAGAACAGCACGTCCTGGCCCTGGTCGCGGAAATGCTCGGCCACGGTGAGACCCGAGAGACCGACGCGCGCGCGGGCGCCCGGCGGCTCGTTCATCTGGCCATACACCAGCGCGCATTTGGAGCCTTCGCCGCCGCCCTTCTTGTTGACGCCGGATTCGATGAACTCGTGATAAAGGTCGTTGCCTTCGCGCGTACGCTCGCCGACGCCGGCGAACACCGAATAACCACCATGCGCCTTGGCGACGTTGTTGATGAGTTCCTGAATCAGCACGGTCTTGCCGACGCCGGCGCCGCCGAACAGGCCGATCTTGCCGCCCTTGGCATAAGGCGCGAGCAGATCGACGACCTTGATGCCCGTGACCAGAATTTCAGCCTCAGTGGATTGCTCGGTATAGGCCGGGGCCTCGGCATGGATCGGACGGCGGCTTTCGGCGTTCACCGGGCCGCATTCGTCGATCGGCTCGCCGATGACGTTGATGATGCGACCGAGCAGGCCAGCGCCGACCGGCACCGAGATCGGCGCGCCGGTATCCGTCACCGCCTGGCCGCGCACGAGACCTTCGGTCAGGTCCATGGAGATGGTCCGCACGGTCGATTCGCCAAGATGCTGGGCGACTTCGAGCACGAGGCGGTTGCCGCCGTTGTCGGCTTCGAGCGCATTGAGAATCGCCGGCAGGTCGCCTTCGAACTGCACGTCCACGACGGCGCCGATGACCTGCGTGATCTTTCCGGTTGCGTTTTGCGTGGCCATTTTCGTTCCTCTTTACCTCTTCCTGTCACCCGCCCCTTTCAGGGAAGGTGAAAAAGCATCGGCGCTCCTGCGCCATGAAGACTGCGCGATCAGAGCGCCTCGGCGCCCGAGATGATCTCGATGAGTTCCTTCGTGATCATGGCCTGACGCGTGCGGTTGTAAGTCAAAGTCTGCTTGCGGATCATTTCGCCGGCGTTGCGCGTGGCATTGTCCATGGCGCTCATTTGCGAACCGTAGAACGACGCCTGGTTTTCCAGCAGCGCGCGATAGATCTGCGTCGCGACGTAGCGCGGCAGCAATTCGGTGAGGATGTCTTCTTCCTCGGGCTCGTATTCGTAGGCCGCGCGCGCACCGTTCGTCTCTTCCGCATTGGCGGCGGGAGCCGCGACGGACGCCGGAATGATCTGCTGCGCCGTCGGGATCTGCGCGATCACCGACTTGAACTGCGAATAGAACAGCGTGCAGATGTCGAACCCGCCGTCCTCGTACATGTCGAGGACCATGGCGGCGATCTTCTGCGCATCAGCGAAACCGATGCTGCGCACGCCGCGCATGTCGGTCGCCTTGACGATCTGGCGCTCGTAGAGCCGGCGCAACTGCTCGTTGCCCTTGCGGCCGACGGTGAGGATTTTCACCTCTTTGCCCTGGCCGACCAGCGTGCTGATGCGCTCGCGCGCCAGCCGCACGATGGCCGAATTGAAGGCGCCGGCCAGTCCGCGTTCGCCGGTGCAGACGACGAGCAGATGCACCTGATCGCGGCCGGTGCCAGCGAGCAGTTTTGGCGCGGATTCGCTGCCCGCCACGCTCGCTGCGATATTGCCGAGCACGTGCTCCATGCGCTCGGCATAGGGACGTGCGATCTCGGCCGCCGCCTGCGCACGGCGCAGCTTCGAGGCCGCGACCATCTGCATGGCCTTGGTGATCTTCTGCGTCGCCTTGGTCGAGGCGATGCGATTGCGCATGTCCTTGAGAGAAGCCATTCGTCTCAGTCCTCGCGGCTCACGCCGCAAATCTCTCGTTCGTCATGCCCGGCCCCGTGCCGGGCATCCACGTCTTGTTCAACCGCGCCCGTCAGGCGAACGTCTTGTCAGGCAACCGTCTTGTCAGGCAAACGTCTTGGCAAAGCCGTCGACCACGCTTTTGAGCTTGGCCTCGGTATCGCTGGAGAGGTCGCTGGACTTGCGCACATCCTCGAGGATCGCGCTGTGCTGGCCGCGCAGCAGGCCGAGCAACCCGTCCTCGAACGCGCGCACTCGGTTGACCGGGATCGCATCGAGATAACCGTTGACGCCGGCATAGATCACGCAGACCTGCTCTTCCATCTTCAGCGGCGAGAACTGCGGCTGCTTGAGGAGTTCGGTCAGGCGCGAGCCGCGCGCGAGCATGCGCTGGGTCGTCACGTCGAGGTCGGAGCCGAACTGCGCGAAGGCCGCCATTTCGCGGTACTGCGCAAGCTCGCCCTTGATCTTGCCGGCGACCTTCTTCATCGCCTTGGTCTGCGCCGAGGAGCCGACGCGCGACACCGAGAGACCGACGTTCACCGCCGGACGGATGCCCTGATAGAACAGGTCGGTCTCAAGGAAGATCTGGCCGTCGGTGATCGAGATCACGTTGGTCGGGATGTAGGCCGACACGTCGTTGGCCTGGGTCTCGATGACCGGCAAGGCGGTCAGCGAACCGGCGCCCTTGTCGTCGTTCATCTTGGCGGCGCGCTCGAGCAGACGCGAATGCAGATAGAACACGTCGCCCGGATAGGCTTCGCGGCCCGGCGGGCGGCGCAGCAGCAGCGACATCTGGCGATAGGCGACCGCCTGCTTCGACAGATCGTCATAGATGATCACGGCGTGCATGCCGTTGTCGCGGAAATATTCGCCCATGGTGCAGCCGGCGAACGGCGCCAAAAACTGCATCGGCGCCGGATCGGAGGCGGTGGCCGCGATCACGATCGAGTATTCGAGCGCGCCCTGCTCTTCCAGCACCTTCACGAACTGCGCGACCGTCGAACGCTTCTGTCCGATCGCGACATAGACGCAGTAAAGCTTGATCTTCTCGTCCGGCTGCGCGTTGAGCGGCTTCTGGTTGAGAATCGTGTCCAGCGCGATCGCGGTCTTGCCGGTCTGACGGTCGCCGATGATCAGCTCGCGCTGGCCGCGGCCGATCGGGATCAGCGCATCGATCGCCTTCATGCCGGTCGCCATCGGCTCATGCACCGATTTGCGCGGAATGATGCCGGGCGCCTTGACGTCGACGCGGGCGCGCGCGTCGGACTGGATCGGGCCCTTGCCGTCGATCGGATTGCCGAGCGCATCGACGACGCGGCCGAGCAGACCCTTGCCGACCGGCACGTCCACGATGGCGCGGGTGCGCTTGACGGTCTGGCCTTCCTTGATCTCGCGGTCGGCGCCGAAAATAACGATACCGACGTTATCGGTTTCGAGATTGAGCGCCATGCCGCGCACGCCGTTCTCGAACTCGACCATCTCGCCGGCCTGGACATTGTCGAGACCATAGACGCGGGCGATACCGTCGCCGACGGAGAGAACCTGGCCGACCTCGGAGACTTCGGCTTCCTGGCCGAAGTTCTGGATCTGCTCCTTGAGAATGGCGGAAATTTCTGCGGCGCGGATATCCATCAGCGTGCCTCTTTCATCGCGAGCTTGATCGAATTGAGTTTTGTGCGCAGCGAACTGTCGACCATCCGGCTTCCCAGCTTGACGATCAGTCCACCGATGATGGTGGGGTCGACCTTGACGTTGAGGTCGACGTCCTTGCCCGTGGCGCCCTTGAGGGCGGCCTTGAGCGTTTCGAGATGCGGCGCGTCGAGCGTCTCGGCGACCACGACTTCGGCCGACACCTCGCCCTTGAAGCGCGTCACCAGGGCGCGGAACGCGCGAATCATGTCGCGCACGGCGAAGAGCCGGCGGTTCTGCGCGATGACACGCAGGAAATTGGCCGCGAGTCCGGAAATCCCGACCTTGTCCAGCACCGCGACAAGCGCCTTGGCCTGCTCTTCGGCGGTAAAGACCGGGCTGCGGACGAGCCGCTCGAAATCCGGATTCTCTGTGATGAGAGAATCAAAACGGTCAAGATCGGCTTTCACCGCATCGACCGCCTTGTTGTCGCGCGCAAGCTCGAAAAGAGCCGTCGCGTAACGTCCGGCCATGCCGGAAATGATCGGGTCTTCGCCTGCCACGGGCTGTCTCTCGGGCTCTCTGCTTGAGCGTTCTTGGGACGTCGGATCTTGGGGCAAATCCGCAGGCTCGGCGCCGTCCCGAACGGGCGGCGCAAGCCCTTGAATTAATAGCGGAACTTTAACTTTCCGGGACTCGTGCGGTCGCCCCGCTGAAACCCGTCGAAAGTCGCGATTTTGCTAACACAGGCCCCGTTGCTGTGCAACACGCGTGTGTCTTGTCCCATGGGAACAGGGTCTTTGCCGGCGCGAAAACGTGGAACGGATAGCCCTATTCCGCCGTTTTTGCGCAAATATCTCGATTGTTGTGTCCGGCGCGCTGGCGTCCGTCCACAGGGCTGGTTTGATCCGGCTTTTCAGGCAGCCGGTTGCCGCGCCATATGTTGAAGCGCCATGTTCGATCGGGCATGGTGCCGGTTCGCGGCCCGCTGAGGCCTTGCCCCTCCCCTTCCTCTATTACCCCATGCTCTCTGACCTGCATCTCTGGCTTCCAGAAATTTTGGCCTGCGCGGCGGTGATGCTGCTGTCGGGAATCGTCAAGGGTATCCTTGGCGTCGGCCTGCCGATCGTTGCGCTGCCGCTGCTGATGCTGATCGTCGACGTGCCGACGGCCGTGGCGCTGCTGATGATCCCGCTCATCGCGAGCAATTTCATTCAGGCGGTCGAAGGCAAAGGGACGATCGCCATTATCATGCGATTCTGGAAGCTGCTCGTTGCACTTGCCATCGGCACCATCTTCGGAACGTATCTGTTTGCGGTCATCGACCGCCACGTGCTGCTGTTGATCATCGGCACCTTCGCGATCGTCGCGACCACGGCGTCGTTCCTGCGGCCGGATGTGACAGTCGCGCCATCCCTCCAGCGCTGGCTCAATATCCCGGTCGGATTCATCTCCGGCATCATCGGCGGCATGTCGACATTGTTCGGGCCGATCCTCTCCGTCTATGTCGCCGGCATGGGCCTCGGGCGCGACATGTTTGTGAAGGTCATTTCGATCTTCTACACCGCCGCCTCGATCGCGCTGCTTGTCGGAGGCACGTCCCAGGGCACAGCCCATGGGACGGAACTGGGACTTTCGGTCCTGACCATGATTCCGGTCTATGGCGGCATGCGGATCGGCCAAACCGTGCGACGGCGCATCAACCCGGTGCTCTTCCACAAGCTGGTGATCGGTGTCGTCTGGTTCACCGGCGCCAACCTGATTCGCAGCGGCCTTGGCTACTGAAGCGGGCTCATAGCAGCCGCTTCACTTCATCGAGACCCCCGTCTCCTTGACGATCTTTTCCCAGCGTGCGGCGTCGGCTTTCACCTGCGCCTGAAACTGCACCGCGGTCTTGTCCGAGAGATCGACGAAATTCGCTTCGAGTTTCTTTTTGAGATCGGGGCTGAGATTGCGTACGATGCCGTTGAGCTTGTCGACGATGGCCGTGGGCGTGCCCTTCGGCGCGAACAGCGAGAACCACGTGCCGGCCTCAAAGCCGGGATAGCCCTGTTCGGCGAAGGTCGGCACGTCCGCCATATAGGGCACGCGCTTTTCCGTGGCCTGGCCGATCACGATCAGCCGGCCCGTGCGGAAGAGGTCGATATGCGGGCCCATCGAGATGAAGGTCGCCTGCACATGGCCGCCGAGCACGGCTTCCACTGCCGGCGTCGTGCCGCGGAACGGCACGAAGACAAATTTTATACCGGCCCTGTTCTCGAAATCATGTGCCGCGAGGTCCGGCGTCGTTCCGGCCCCGGCCGAGGCATAGCTGAACTTGTCGGGATTCTTCTTCGCATAGGCGACGAATTGCTGGACGGTCTTCACGCCGATCTGCGGATTGACCACGAGGAACAGCGGCACCGTGCCGATCTCGGCGACGGGCAACAGGTCTTTCAGTGGGTCATACGTGAGATTCTTGAACAGGAAGGGGTTGATGACGATGTTGCCGGTATTGGCGACGCCGAGCGTGTAGCCGTCCGGGTCCGCCTTGGCGAGCGCGTCCATCGCGATATTGCCGCTGCCGCCGGGCCGGTTTTCGACAACGACATTCTGCCCGGTCTTGGTCGAGATTTCCTGCCCGACAATGCGCGCCGCGAGATCGGTAACGCCGCCCGCCGAGGTGGAAACGATGATCTTGATCTGATGCGACGGATAATTTTGGGCCATCGCCGGCGCCGCGCATGACATCACGGCTGCGCAAACGGCCAGCGCACGGATCATCTTCATTGCATCCTCCCCGGTTTATCTTCTTATCTTGCGCAAATATCAGCCCACCCGGCGGCGATACACAAGCGCGGAAGTGTCGCTGGGGACCTTGCTATCCGACTTGAACTGCATTCAATACGTCATTCCGGGGCGCGAGCCTTCGAGCGAATTCGGAATCCATAACCACCACCGGGACTATGGATTCCGGGCCTGCGCGTAAAAACGCGCATCCCGGAATGACGGCGTGTTTTGTCGACCATGCATCGAACCGGTTGAAATGTTTCTCACGCAGATTACAAAAAGCTTTGCGGGTCGATGTCGATTTCGCGCTTGAGATTGCCCTTGGGCTTTGGCGCCGCCGCGATCCAGGCGCGTATATAGGCGGAAAGATCGAACCCGCGCGCGGCCTTGGCGAGCAGGCGGAAGCGGTAGCGGCCACGCACCACCGCAAGCGGCGCTTCCGCCGGGCCGAGCACGGCCACATCATCATCGCGCGGCGCGGCGCGCGCCACGGCGCGAGCAAACGCCTCCGTTGCATGTTTGTCGCCTCCGGAAACAATGAGGCTGGCGAGCCGGCCGAACGGCGGATAGCCGCTCGCCTCGCGCGCCGCGATCTCGGTGTCGTAGAACGCATCGCGGTCGCCCGCGATCAGCGCTTTCATCACCGGATGCTCCGGCTGATGCGTCTGCAGATAACCGTGGCCGAACCCTTCGCTGCGGCCGGCGCGGCCGACGACCTGATGCAGCAATTGGAACGTGCGCTCGGCGGCACGCGGATCGCCATTGCTCAGGCTGAGATCAGCATCGACGATGCCGACGAGATTGAGCTTTGGAAAATTGTGCCCCTTGGCGACGAGTTGCGTGCCGATGATGATGTCGAAGCGGCCTTCGGCAACGTCATCAAGTTCCTGACGCAACCGATCGACCGATTCGACGAGATCGCTGGAGAGCACGAGAATGCGGCTGTCGGGAAACAACGCGGCTGCTTCCTCCGCAAGCCGTTCGACACCGGGACCGACCGCGACCAGCGAATCAGCGGCATGGCAATGCGGGCATTCGCTCGGCCGCGGCATCGAGAAGCCGCAGTGATGGCAGACGAGCCGGTGGCGAAAGCGATGATCGACCAGCCAGGCATCGCAGTTCTGGCATTGGAAGCGATAGCCGCAGGCGCGGCACAGCGTCAGCGGCGCGAAACCGCGGCGGTTGAGGAACAACAGCGCCTGCTCGCCGCGTTCGACGGCAATCTTCACCGCCTCTGCGAGGCGCGGCGCGATGTAACGTCCGCGCTCCGGCCCTTCGCGGGTGAGATCGATGGCCTCGACCACCGGCATATGCTGGCCGCCGAATCGTTCCGGCAGATGCAGGCGGCGATAACGCCCGCGCCGCGCATTGACCTCGGTTTCGACCGATGGCGTGGCCGAGGCAAGCACCACAGGAATCTGCGCGGTGTGCGCACGCACCACCGCCATGTCGCGCGCGTGGTAATGTACGCCATCATCCTGCTTGTAGGCCTGGTCGTGCTCCTCATCGACGATGATGAGACCGAGATCGGCATAGGGCAGAAACAATGCCGAACGTGCGCCGACGATCACCCTGGCCTCGTTCGCCGCGACGGCAGCCCAGGTGCGCGCGCGCTTGCGCGGCGCAATCTGCGAATGCCATTCGGCCGGCGCGACGCCAAAACGCGCCGCGAAGCGGTCGATGAATTGTCCGGTCAGCGCGATCTCCGGCATCAGGATCAGCGTCTGTCGCCCGCGCCGCACGGCTTCGGCGACTGCCTCGAAATAAACCTCCGTCTTGCCCGATCCGGTGACGCCGTCGATCAGCGTCGCGCTGTAGGTGTTGGCGGCAACCGCCGCGCGCAGCGCATCGCCGGCTTCGCGTTGCGCCGGGCTGAAATCCGGCGTCAAAAAATCCGCATCCGGCGGCGACGCGACAGGCGCGGCCGCCAGCACCAGCGTCTCCAGCGTGCCTTCGTCGATCAGCCCGTCGATGACGCTTACACTGACACCGGCTTCCTGCGCCGCCTCGCTCTTTGAGCGCACCATTTCATCGGCCAGCGCCGCAATCACGCGCCGCCGCGCCGGCGTCATGCGTTCGGGCGGCGGGCCGGCGAGACGCACGCCGACGCGCTCGCGTTCCGGCCCGAGATGCGTGCCCATGCGCAGCGCCATGCGCAACACCATGCCGCGCGGCGCCAGCGAATAATTGGCCACCCAGTCGACGAAGCCGCGCAACTCGGCATTCAAAGGCGGCACGTCGAGCTTTTCGCCGACATCCTTGAGCCGGTTATCGAGGCCGGGGCGCGCGGTGCCTTCGCCCCAGACGACGCCAAGACTCTCGCGCGGGCCGAGCGATACCGCCACGACATCGCCGGGCGCGAGGTCGATCCCCTCCGGCACCCGATAGGAATAGGCCTGGTCGAGCGCGACCGGCACCAGCACATCGACGATTCGCTTGGCCATTAGCGTTCGAACATGAGCGTTTGAAGATGGACCTGCAACGCGCGGCTAAACCTTCGCAGCACCGGGCGGCGATTAACGAAGGCTGAAGGAAGGGGGTGTGATATGCCGGATCATGTCAAGCGCGGATCGCACCCGTTCCAACGCCAGCGAGGCCCCCGGCTTCGCACCCGATGTCGCGGCGGAAATTGCAGAATGGCAGCGCCATCTCGGCGCCGAGCGGCGGCTGTCGCCAAAATCCTCTGAAGCCTATCTGCGCGACGTCACCCAGTTCCTCGATTTCCTCACCACCCATCGTGGTGCGCGGCCGACACTGCGTCATCTCTCAGGCCTGACGCCGCAGGACATCCGCGCCTTTCTCGCCGCACGGCGCATGGACGGCCTCGGCAACCGCTCGGTGGCGCGGCTCTTGGCCGGCACGCGCTCGTTCGCGCGCTTCCTGGAAACCCGCGGCAAGGGAAAAGTCGGCGCGCTCGCCGCCGTGCGGGCGCCAAAAGTGGCGAAAACGCTGCCAAAGCCGCTGTCGGTTTCCGCCGCCACGCGCATGGCCGACACCGACCTGCGCGCGGGCGAGGAGGCCGAACCCTGGATCGTGGCGCGCGACGCCGCCGTGCTGGCGCTGCTCTACGGCTCGGGCCTGCGCATTTCCGAAGCGCTGGGGCTCACGCGCAAAATGGTGCCAGCGCCGGGCGCGGGCGACACGCTCATCGTCACCGGCAAGGGCGGCAAGACGCGCATGGTGCCGGTGCTGGCGCAGGTGCTTGAGGCGATCGCCGATTATGTCGCGCTGTGTCCCTATCCGCTCGAGCCGGCGGACGCACTGTTCCGCGGGGCCAAAGGCGGGCCGCTGTCGCCGCGCTTGATCCAGCTTGCGATGGCGCGGCTGCGCGGCGCGCTCGGCCTGCCCGACACGGCGACACCGCATGCCTTGCGGCATTCCTTCGCCACGCATCTTCTGGCGCGCGGCGGCGAATTGCGCGCGATCCAGGAATTGTTGGGCCACGCCTCGCTCTCGACCACGCAAATCTATACGGCGGTCGACAGCGAGCGGCTGATGGACGCCTACAAGAGCGCGCACCCGCGCGCCTGACTTTTGTGGCGCGCACCGTGGCACCGCAGCCGGACGAAAAATGTCCACGCCAATCTATCGTCAAATCGCCATATGTCTCTGGCGGGCGGCACACGGGATCGCTAGATTGCGCGCCCCGATCGTTCCCACACATGAGGCTTTGCCATGGCCGGCGCCCACGAGCATCTCGAACACGCTGAGCATACCGAGCACGCCGCGCATTCGAACAAGAACATCGCGCTGGTCATCGCGGTGATCGCGCTATGCCTGGCGTTTTCGGAAACGCTGGGCAAGAGCGCGCAGACCGCCGCGCTCAGCCACAATGTGGAAGCCTCCAACCTGTGGGCCTTCTTCCAGGCGAAAACGATCCGCACGACCGTGCTGCGCACGATGTCGGAAATGAAGAAGCTGGAGGTCGAGGCCGTCCCCGACGAGGCCAAGCGGGCAGAGCTGCAAAAGCAGATCGAGACCTGGAACAAGACCGCGGCGCGTTATGACGACGAACCCTCGACCAATGAGGGACGCAAGCAACTGTCTGCGCGCGCGATCAAGGAAACGAAAGCGCGCGATGTGGCGATGGACCGCTACCATCTCTACGAATTCGCCTCGGCCGCCTTCCAGATCGGCATCGTGCTGTGTTCAGCCGCCGTCATCACCAGCATGGTGGCGCTCGCCTGGCTGGCGGGCGGGCTCGCCGCAGTCGGACTCGGGCTGATGGGGCTGGGACTGTTCATGCCCGACGTGATGCATTTCGTGCACTAAGCAATTCCAGGAAAAGTGCGAAGCGGTTTTCCGTCCGGAATTGCGCAACAACAGAGAGACAAGGCCTTCGGATATCCGAAAAAAACGGAAGTGCCTTAAGACAGGCGCACGAAGCGGCGGCGCGCAGTGCCGCCGCCGTCACATATGGATAGCGCGTTTTTCCACCGCCATGGCGGCTTCCTTCACCGCTTCCGGCAGCGTCGGATGCGCGTGGCAGGTGCGGGCGATGTCTTCCGATGACGCGCCGAACTCCATCGCCACGGCGGCCTCAGCAATCATGTTGCCGGCGTCGGCACCGATGATGTGGACGCCGAGCACGCGGTCGGTTTTCGCGTCGGCGAGGATTTTCACAAACCCGTCGGTGGTATGGTTGACCTTGGCGCGCCCGTTGGCGGTGAATGGAAACTTTCCGACATTGTAGGCGATGCCGGCCTGCTTCAACTCGTCCTCGGACTTGCCGACGACGGCGATCTCCGGGGCGGTGTAAACCACACTCGGAATCACATCGTAATTCACGTGCCCCGCCTTGCCGGCGAGAATTTCGGCAACCGCGACGCCTTCGTCTTCCGCCTTGTGCGCCAGCATCGGCCCGGCGATGACGTCGCCGATAGCGTAAATCCCCGGCACGTTCGTCGCGAAATGCGCATCGACCGCCACGCGTCCGCGCTCGTCCTTCTTCACGCCGGCTTCGTCGAGACCCAGTCCCTGCGTATAGGGAACGCGGCCGACGCAGACGAGCACCACGTCCGCCTCGATGGTCTCGGGCGTGCCGCCTTTCGCCGGTTCGACGGTTGCCTTGAGCGTCTTGCCCGAGGCGTCGACGCCGGTGACTTTTGACGACAGCTTGAACACCATGCCCTGCTTTTCAAAAATGCGCTGGGCCTGACGGCGCACCTCGCCGTCCATGCCGGGCAGAATGCCGTCCAAAAATTCAACCACCGTAACTTTCGCACCGAGGCGGCGCCACACCGAGCCGAGTTCGAGCCCGATGACACCGGCGCCGATCAGCAACATATGCTCCGGCACTTTTTCGAGGCTGAGCGCGCCGGTCGATGAAATGATCCGCTTCTCATCGACAGTGATGCCCTTGAGCGGCGCGACATCCGAGCCGGTAGCGATGACGATCGCTTTCGTCTCCAGCGTCTGCTTCTTGCCGTCGGCCGCCGTCACCTCGACCTTGCCCGGCGCGACGATACGCGCCGCGCCGATATGCGGCTCGATCTTGTTCTTCTTGAACAGATAGTCGACGCCCTTGACGTTGCCGTCGACGCCTTCGTCCTTGAATTTCAGAAGCGCGGCGAGATCGAGCTTCGGCTTGCCGATGCCGATGCCCATGCCGGCGAAAGAATGACTGGCCTCGTCGAACATTTCCGAGGCATGCAGCAGCGCCTTCGACGGAATGCAGCCGATGTTGAGGCACGTCCCACCGTGAGTGGCGCGCTTCTCGACGACAGCCACCTTCATGCCGAGCTGCGCCGCGCGAATGGCGCAAACATAACCGCCGGGGCCGGTGCCGATGACAATGAGATCGTAAGTCATGGGATAATCACTCACTTTCCTTCACCTCTCCCCTTGAGGGAGAGGTCGATCCGAAGGGTGAAGCCCGAGGATCGGGTGAGGGGACCGCGATCAGCAATCGAATGAAACCCCCACCCGCTCGCTGCGCTCGCGACCTCTCCCTCAAGGGGAGAGGTGAAAATAAAATCACAGATCCAAAATCAGCCGCGCCGGATCTTCGAGCGCTTCCTTAATGCGCACGAGGAAGGTCACGGCCTCCTTGCCGTCGACGACGCGATGGTCGTAGGAGACCGCGAGATACATCATCGGTCGGATCTCGACCTTGCCGCCAATGGCGACCGGCCGCTCCTGGATCTTGTGCATGCCGAGAATGCCGGACTGCGGCGCGTTGAGGATCGGCGTCGACATCAGCGAGCCGTAGACCCCGCCATTGGTGATGGTGAAGGTGCCGCCCTGCATCTCCTCGATCTTGAGCGCGCCGTCGCGGGCGCGGCGGCCGTAGGCGCCGATTTCCTTCTCGATCTCGGCGAGCGATTTGAGATCGCAATCGCGCACCACCGGCACGACAAGACCCTTCTCGGTGCCGACCGCGATGCCGATGTGATAATAATTCTTGTAGACCAGATCAGTGCCTTCGATCTCGGCGTTGACCGCGGGGATGTCTTTGAGCG
The DNA here is from genome assembly GCA_035494115.1 of Xanthobacteraceae bacterium. Classification (GTDB taxonomy): domain Bacteria; phylum Pseudomonadota; class Alphaproteobacteria; order Rhizobiales; family Xanthobacteraceae; genus DATJHH01. The sequence continues at coordinate 76,565 of DATJHH010000017.1, read as the reverse complement.
CGGCAACGCAGGCGCGCACGAAGAAGCCCATGAAGCCCAGCTTCACCCCATGCTTCTTCTCGAACAGATCCTTGTACTGGTTGCGCATCGCCATCACCGCGCTCATGTCGACCTCGTTGAAGGTCGTGAGCATGGCGGCGGTGTTCTGCGCATCCTTGAGGCGGCGCGCGATGGTCTGGCGCAGCTTGCTCATGCGCACGCGCTCTTCGCGCGCGGCATCGTCGGGTGGCGAGGGCGCGCGCGCCTGCACGGAGGCCGCGGTCTGGGCAACCGGCGTCGGCCGCGACACCGCCTGCTCGATGGCCGCGAGCATATCGCCCTTGGTCACGCGCCCGTCCTTGCCGCTGCCGGACACGTCTGCCGGATCGACGCCGGATTCGGACGCGAGGCGGCGCACCGACGGCGCCAACGGCACATCGCCCGCCGGCACGGTTTTTGGCGCGTCTGCCTTGGGTGCCGCCTGCGGTTTCGCTGCCGGCTCCCTCTGCTTCACCTCTTCGGGGCCCGCCGCAATCGGCTTCGTCGTCGAGGTCTTCTGATCCGGACGTCCGGTCGGGCTCGCGCCAGCGCCTTCCTCGATTTGCCCGAGCAGCGCGCCGACGGCGACCGTTTCGCCATCCTTGGCCGCGACTTCGGACAATGTGCCTGCGGCCGGCGCCGGCACCTCGATCGTGACCTTGTCGGTCTCAAGCTCGACCAGCGGCTCGTCGACCGCCACCGCCTCGCCGGGTTTCTTGAACCAGCGGCCGATCGTGGCCTCGGTGACGGATTCTCCCAATGTCGGCACGCGAATTTCAGTCATGATCAAAATCCATTAGACTTTTCAACTTACGTCATCGTCCGCGAAGGCGGACGATCCAGCAATGTGTTCGCGCTGGATGCCCCGCCTTGCGCGGGGCATGACAGCAAACGGTGTTATCCCAATGCTTCTTCGAGGAAGGCCTGGAGTTGCGCCAGATGCTTCGACATCACGCCGACCGCGGTCGCCGCCGATGCCGGACGGCCGGCGTAGCGCGGCCGCGTATGCTTCATGCCCGCCTGCGTCAGCACCCATTCAAGATACGGTTCGACGAAATGCCAGCCGCCCATGTTGCGCGGCTCTTCCTGGCACCAGACGATCTCGGCCTGCTTGAAGCGCGCAAGATCCTGCACCAGCGCCTTCATCGGGAACGGATAAAGCTGTTCGACGCGCATGAGATAGACGTCGTTTACGCCGCGCTTCTCGCGCTCTTCGTAGAGGTCGTAATAGACTTTGCCGGAGCACAGCACGACGCGGCGGATCTTGTCGTCTGAGGCAAGTTTGATCACCTCGTTGGGCAGAAGCTGCGCATCGTCGAACAGCACGCGATGGAACGCGGTGCCGGCATCGAACTCGGCCAGCGAGGAGACCGCGCGCTTGTGGCGCAATAGGCTTTTCGGCGTCATCAGGATCAGCGGCTTGCGGATTTCGCGCTTGAGCTGGCGGCGCAGGATGTGAAAATAGTTTGCCGGCGTCGAGCAGTTGGCGACCTGCATATTGTCTTCCGCGCACATCTGAAGGAAGCGTTCGAGCCGCGCCGACGAATGCTCCGGCCCCTGCCCTTCATAACCGTGCGGCAGCAGGCACACGAGGCCGGACATGCGCAGCCATTTGCGTTCGCCCGACGAGATGAACTGATCAAATATCACCTGGGCGCCGTTGGCGAAGTCGCCGAACTGCCCTTCCCACAAGGTCAGCGCGTTCGGTTCGGCAAGCGAGTAGCCGTATTCGAAGCCGAGCACGGCCTCTTCCGAGAGCATCGAATTGACGACCTCGTAGCGCGCCTGTCCCTCGCCGACTTCGTTGAACGGGATGTAACGGCTTTCATCTTCCTGATCGATCAGCACCGAATGGCGCTGCGAGAAGGTGCCGCGCTCTGAGTCCTGGCCCGAGAGCCGCACCGGATTGCCATCGAGCAGCAACGTCGTGATGGCGAGCGCCTCCGCCGTTGCCCAGTCGATCCCCTGTCCGGAATCGATCGCCTTGCGGCGATTGTCGAGGAAACGCTGGATCGTGCGGTGGAGATGGAAACCCGGCGGAACGGCCGTGATCTTGTCGCCGATGCGCCTGAGTTCGGGGAGCGCGACGCCGGTGTTGCCGCGGCGCGGATCGTCGGAGGCGGCCGCGGCCTTGAAGCCGGCCCAGCGCCCGTCGAGCCAGTCGGCATGGTTGGCCTTGTAGGCCTGGGCGGCCTCAAGCTCGGTATCGAGCTTGGCGCGCCATTCCGCCCGCATCTCGTCGACATCGCCCTGGCTGAGGACGCCTTCCGACACGAGCTTGCGCGAATAGATTTCCTGCGTCGTCGGATGCTTGGCGATCGCCTTGTACATCAACGGCTGGGTGAAGGACGGCTCGTCGCCTTCGTTATGGCCGTGACGGCGATAGCAGAACATGTCGACGACGACGGGCTTCTGGAATTTCTGCCGGAATTCGGTCGCGACTTTCGCTGCGAACACCACCGCTTCCGGATCGTCGCCATTGGCATGGAAGATCGGCGCCTCGATCATCTTCGCCACATCCGACGGATAGGGCGAGGAGCGCGAAAAGCGCGGATAGGTGGTGAAGCCGATCTGGTTGTTGACGATGAAATGCACCGAGCCGCCGGTGCGGTGTCCGCGCAGACCCGACAGGCCAAAACATTCCGCGACAACGCCCTGTCCCGCGAACGAGGCATCGCCGGAGATCAGCAGCGGCATGATCATCTCGCGGTGCTCGGGGGTAGCGTTGTTCTGATCCTGCTTGGCGCGCGCCTTGCCGAGCACCACCGGATTGACGATTTCGAGATGCGAGGGATTTGCGGTCAACGACAGATGCACCGTGTTGCCGTCGAATTCGCGGTCGGACGACGCGCCGAGATGGTACTTCACATCGCCCGAACCCTCGATCTCGTTCGGCGTCGAGGAGCCGCCCTTGAATTCATGAAAAATCGCGCGGTGCGGCTTGCTCATCACCTGCGCCAGCACGTTGAGGCGCCCGCGATGGGCCATGCCGACGATGATCTCCTTCACGCCGAGCGCGCCGCCGCGCTTGATGATCTGCTCGAGCGCGGGGATCATCGATTCACCACCGTCGAGACCGAAACGCTTGGTGCCGGTGAATTTCAGGTCGCAGAATTTCTCGAACCCTTCCGCCTCGACAAGCTTGTTGAGGATCGCGCGCTTACCCTCGGGGGTGAAGCTGATCTCCTTGTCCTTGCCCTCGATGCGCTCCTGGATCCACGCCTTCTGCGCGGCATCGGAGATGTGCATGAATTCGACGCCGAGCGTCTGGCAATAGGTGCGCTGCAGGATGGCGGTGATCTCGCGCAGCGATCCGAATTCGAGGCCGAGCACGCGGTCGAGAAAAATCCTGCGATCGAGATCGGCTTCCGTGAAGCCGTAGGAGCGCGGATCGAGTTCCGCATCATCCTTGTGCATTTCGAGGTTGAGGGGATCGAGCTTGGCGTGGTGGTGGCCACGGATGCGATAGGCGCGGATCAGCATCAGGGCGCGGACCGAGTCGCGCGTGGCCTGTTGCACATCGGCGCCGGTCAGTTCAGCCCCCTTCGCCTGCGCCTTGCTGCGAAGTTTATCGCCGAGCACGCGTCCGGTTTCGGCCCATTCGCCGGTCAGCGCCGAAACCAGTTCCCCGTTACCGGCGATTGGCCAGTTCGGCTTCTTCCAGGACGGGCCATCGGGCCGCCGGGCCTCGTCGCCGCTCTCCTTCAGGTCTTTGAAGAAGGTCTGCCATTCGGCATCCACCGATTGGGGGTCGATATTGTACTTGGCCTGCAGTTCTTCGAGGTAGCGGGCGTTGCCGCCGTAGAGAAAAGAGGTCAGTGCGAATGTGGCGTTCGCGTCCTGTCGGGACATGGAAAATTCCTGGGTGCACCGGTTCCGGCTTGTCACGCCGGGTTATGGGGCCTGCATAGATGGCGAATCGGCCCGCCCGAAGGCAGGCCGGCTTTTCTTCTACCTATCTATGTAAAAAAGTCGCGCCCAAAAGAGGAAAGGACTGAATCAGCCTTTCAGAACTTCGACCAATGTAACCCCGATGCGGGCCGGCGACGGGGAGACCTTGATACCGGCCTTTTCCATCGCCGCGATCTTGGATTCGGCATCGCCCTTGCCGCCGGAAATGATCGCGCCGGCATGGCCCATGCGGCGGCCGGGCGGTGCCGTACGGCCGGCGATGAAGCCGACCATTGGCTTCTTGCGCCCGCGCTTGGCTTCGTCGATCAGGAACTGGGCGGCGTCCTCTTCCGCCGAGCCGCCGATTTCGCCAATCATCACAATGGATTTGGTCTTCTCGTCGGCCAGAAACATCTCCAGCACGTCGATGAATTCCGTGCCCTTGACCGGGTCGCCGCCGATGCCGACGGCCGTGGTCTGGCCCAGTCCCTCGCGGCTGGTCTGGAACACCGCCTCGTAGGTCAGCGTGCCGGAGCGGGACACGATGCCGACCGAGCCGGACTTGAAGATGTTGCCGGGCATGATGCCGATCTTGCATTCCCCGGCCGTCATGACGCCGGGGCAATTCGGGCCGATGAGGCGCGATTTGGAGCCTGAGAGCGAGCGCTTCACCTTGACCATGTGGCTCACCGGAATGCCTTCGGTGATGCAGACGATGAGTTCGATCTCGGCATCGATCGCCTCGGCGATGGCGTCGGCGGCGCCCGCCGGCGGCACGTAGATCACGCTTGCCGTCGCGCCGGTCTTTTTCCTGGCCTCCTGCACGGTGTCGAACACCGGCAGGTTGAGATGTGTCGATCCGCCTTTGCCGGGCGACGTGCCGCCGACCATTTTCGTGCCGTAGGCGATCGCCTGCTCGGAATGGAAGGTGCCGTTCTTGCCGGTGAAACCCTGGCAGATGACCTTGGTGTTCTTGTCGATGAGGACAGACATCACGCAGCTTCCTTCACGGCTTTGACGATTTTCTGCGCGGCGTCGTCGAGGTCATCGGCCGACGTCACGTTGAGCTTGGAATCGGCGATGATCTTCTTGCCGAGATCGACATTCGTGCCTTCGAGGCGCACGACCAGCGGCACCTTGAGACCGACTTCCTTCACCGCGGCGACGACGCCTTCGGCGATGACGTCGCAGCGCATAATGCCGCCGAAGATGTTCACAAGAATGCCCTTCACGTTCGGATCGGAGGTGATGATCTTGAACGCCGCGCTGACGCGCTCCTTCGTCGCGCTGCCGCCGACATCGAGGAAGTTCGCCGGCGTCATGCCGTAGAGCTTGATGATGTCCATGCTCGCCATAGCGAGACCCGCGCCGTTGACCATGCAGCCGATGGCGCCGTCGAGCGCGATGTAATTCAGCTCGTATTTCGAGGCCTCGATCTCCTTCGAGTCCTCTTCGGTCTCGTCGCGCAATGCCGCAATTTTGGGATGCAGGAACAGCGCGTTGTTATCGAAATCGACCTTGGCGTCGAGGCAGATCAGTTTCTTGTCCTTGGTGACGACGAGCGGATTGATCTCCAGCATGCTCATGTCGGTATCGACGAAGGCCTTGTAGAGATTGGTCAGCAGCGGGCTGAGCTGCTTCGTGAGATCGGCGTCGAGCCGCAGCACCTTGGCGATGCTGCGCACATGATGCGGGCAGATGCCGGTGACCGGATCGATGGTGATGGTCGAGATCTTTTCCGGCGTCTTGTGCGCGACCTCTTCGATGTCCATGCCGCCTTCGGTCGAGGCGACGATGGCGACGCGCGAGGTTTCGCGATCGACCAGCATCGAGAGATAGAATTCCTTCTCGATGGCCGAGCCGTCCTCGATGTAGAGGCGGTGCACTTCCTTGCCATGCGGACCGGTCTGGTGCGTGACAAGCGTCAGGCCGAGCATGCGCTCGGCCTCTTTCTTCACATCGTCAATGGACTTCACGACCTTCACGCCACCGGCTTTGCCGCGGCCACCGGCATGGATCTGTGCCTTGACGACCCAGACCGGGCCGCCAAGCTCCTTCGCTGCCTTTGTCGCTTCATCGACGGAGAAAGCCGGAATGCCGCGCGGGGTTGGCACGCCGAACTCCCGCAGCACGGCCTTGGCCTGATATTCGTGAATATTCATGACAGTCCTCTCGTGTCATTGCCCGCGCAGGCGGGCAACCCACTCATCACGATGGCGAATGATTGAAACGACGCTTTCATCTTCTCGCATCGGCCGCATTGACGGGATGCCCCGCCTTCGCGGGGCGTGACAACTTTCTTGCGTTCATTTGCCGAGATTGGGCGCGATCTTCATGCAGGCGTCGACCAGCGTCTTCACCGAGTCGGCGGACTTTTCAAAACCTTCCCGCTCGGCGCTCGACAGTTCGATCTCGACGATGCGCTCGACGCCCTTGGCGCCGATCACCACCGGCACGCCGACATAGAGGCCCTTGATCTTGTATTCGCCGTTGAGATAGGCGGCACAGGGCAACACGCGCTTGCGGTCGCGCAAATAGCTTTCCGCCATGGCGATGGCCGAAGCCGCCGGCGCATAAAAGGCCGAGCCGGTCTTGAGCAGGTTGACGATCTCGGCGCCGCCGTTGCGCGTGCGATCGACGATCTCGTCGACGCGCTTCTGCGTCGTCCAGCCCATCTTCACGAGGTCCGGAAGCGGAATGCCGGCAACGGTGGAGTAGCGCGGCAGCGGCACCATGCTGTCGCCATGGCCGCCGAGCACAAAGGCGGTGACGTCCTTGACCGAGACGTTGAATTCGTCGGCAAGGAAATAACGGAAGCGCGCGCTATCGAGCACGCCGGCCATGCCAACCACCATGTTCGGCGGCAGGCCACAGGCCTTCTGCAGCGCCCAGACCATGGCGTCGAGCGGATTGGTAATGCAGATGACAAAGGCGTTCGGCGCGTACTTCTTGATGCCGGCACCGACCTGATCCATCACTTTCAGATTGATGCCGAGCAGATCGTCGCGGCTCATACCAGGCTTGCGCGGCACGCCGGCGGTGACGATGCAGACGTCGGCGCCCGCAATCCCTTCATAGGAATTCACGCCCTTGAAGCCTGCGTCGAAACCGTCGACCGGCGAGGACTGGGCGAGGTCGAGCGATTTACCCTGTGGAATACCTTCCGCGATGTCGAACATCACGACATCGCCGAGGTCTTTCAGTCCGACGAGGTGAGCGAGAGTGCCACCGATCTGGCCGGAGCCGATCAATGCGATCTTGTTGCGCGCCATGAGAATGAAAAATCCTTCGATGAGACCCGCCGCAACGTCGCGGCGTAAGGGTGGTTAGCTCTTTCATTATCGACGGACAAGTTCCGCGCAGCCCACTCATCAGCAGGCTCCTTCTGTGGGATACAGTATACCAGAAGCAGCCGGGGTCAACGGGGGTGTGCGGACGGACGTCCTATAAAATCGTCATGACAGTATTTTTGCGTTGCAGCAAACAGTTTGGCCCGCGGCGTTCGCGAGGATTGCCGTGGCACGCCGGTGTGGCCGGCGCAGGGTTCACGTTTCCACAAGCCCCTCGCGCGATCCGGATGCGATGGCTTCGCCGCGGCCGTGCGGATGCATGAGATAGGGGCTCGACTGCATCTCGATCAGCCGCGAGGCCGTGCGCGCGAACTCCATCGCCTCGTACCCCGAATCCGCCTCGTAGAGTGCGGCCGGCTGGGATTGCGCCGAGGCGATCAGCTTCACGTTGTTGTCGTAGAGCGTGTCGACCAGAATGATGAAACGTTTGGCTTCGTTGCGCTGGGAAAAATCCATCACCGGAATGTTGTCGATGATGAGCGTGTGGAAGTCATGGCTGATGCGCAGATAATCGGAGGCTCCCAATGGCTGCCGGCACAGATCGTCGAACGAAAAGCGCGCAACGCCCTTGGCCGCACGCAACACATGGACGACATGCCCCTTGATCACGAAATCGACGGGCGTGCCTTGCGCGCCGCCGGTCAGTTGCCGCCACGTTTTGTCGAGCGCGGCGCGCGCTTTCTTGTCGGCAGGTACATGCCAGACCGGCGCGCCGCTGAGTTTTTCCAGCCGGAAATCAGTGCGCGCATCGAGCCGCACCACATCCATGCGTTCTTCCAGAAGCGCGATGAACGGCATGAACAGCCCGCGATTCAATCCGCCGCGATAGAGATCGTCGGGCGCGACGTTGGAAGTAGCGACCACCACGACCCCATTTTCAAACAGCCGCGTGAACAGGCGGCCCAAAATCATCGCATCGGCGATGTCGGTGACATGGAATTCGTCAAAACAGAGCAGCCAGGATTCCGCGGCGATCGCGTCGGCGACCGGCAGGATCGGATCGTCGCCCTTGACGGTGCCGGCCTTGAGCGCCTGCCGATGGTCGTGGATGCGCTGATGCACGTCAGCCATGAAGGCATGGAAATGCGCGCGCCGCTTGCGGATGACGATGCTGGTCTCGAAGAACAAATCCATCAGCATCGTCTTGCCGCGGCCCACGTCGCCGTGGATGTAGAGGCCGCGCAACGGCTCGCCTTGCGGCTCGCGGCGCGAAAACAGCCAGCCGAGGGCTGAGGATTTTTGCGCCAGCCGCCGGCTCTCGAGCCGTGTTTCGAGAGCGGCGAGACGTTCGACGATCCGCACCTGCGCGGCGTCGCGCTCAAGCGCGGAATCCGCGACGAGAGCCGCATAGCGGGCCTGGATCGATTCTACCATGCGGGAGGGCGCGGCGGCTTCATGGCGCATGCCATAGAGGATTTTTACGCCCTGTCACAGATGTGACGCCATGAATTGCGGCATACGCGCTACGCGGCAAGCGGGTAGTCGGCCTCGACGATATAGGGGCCGCCGCCGACCGATGCCCGCGCCGAGTACAGGACAAATCCTGTCACGGGAAACGGCGCGGTGCGGAAGTGTCCGCGCGCCGAAAGATAGTCGGCGGCCTGATGGCTCGACGTGTCGCGCAGCCGCGCAAGCGTGACGTGGGGCGTGAATTTGCGCCCCTCAGGCTCGAGACCAACACGCCGCATCAACCGTTCGTGCTCGGCCTGCAATTCCAGGAGCGCGCGATTGGTTGCCGCCGTCGCGATGATGGCGCGCGGCCGTCGCCCGCCGAAGACCGACACGTTCTCAAGCCGGATATCGAATGAGCGGCGCTGCACTTTGCTCAGCAGCCATTCCACCTCGCGGGCGACGACGTCATCGACATCGCCGATGAAGCGCAAGGTCAGGTGATAATTTTCGGGATCGATCCAGCGTGCGCCCGGCAATCCGCCGCGCAACATCGCCAAGGTCTGTCGGATATCATCGGGGATATCCAAAGCGGTGAACAGACGCGGCATGGCCCACCTCCACCCACTAGAACCCACTTCAAGGATCCGATGGCGACCAGCCTCGAATCACATTCCCAGCATGCAAAGAACCTGATCGCAGTTCAATATCAAGCCGGGGGTTTTGCACGCGCACGCGCGAGCAGGGCTTCGACCTTCGGCAGGATGGCGCGCACGATCACATCGACGCCCTGCGCATTCGGATGCATGCCGTCAGCCTGGTTCAGTTCCGGGTCGGTCGCGACGCCCTGGAGAAAGAACGGATAAAAGATCACATCATATTTCTGCGACAGGGTCATGAACACCGCGTTGAAGGCATGATCGTAGCTGACGCCGAGATTGCGCGGCGCCTCCATGCCGGCGAGCAGCACCGGCAGGCCGCGCGCCTTGAGTCGGGTCAGGATCGTATCGAGCGCCTTTGCCGTCAGAGTGGGATCGAGGCCGCGCAGCGCATCGTTGGCGCCGAGTTCGACGAGCACGGCATTGGTGTCGGGACCGACCGACCAATCCAAACGGTCGAGGCCGGCGGAGGCTGTGTCGCCCGAGACGCCGGCATTGACCACGGTAACGGTCTCGCCCTTGGCCTTGAGCGCCTGCTCGAGCTTCACCGGAAAACTCTCGTTCTGCGGCAACCCAAGACCGGCGGTGAGCGAATCACCAAGGACGACGAGTTTGAGCGGCGCCGTGCCAAGGGACGCATTCTGCGCAGCCGGAGCCGGTACGGCGGTCTGCGCCGCGACACCCGTCACAGCCGCAAAGGAAACAAACAGCAGCGCCAAGGCCCGCCGTATCAAAATCAGGACGCCGAAATTCAACCGAAACGGGCGCTGGACCCGCGGCCGCGCCCACCCATATGAGGCAGGCCCACGCGCCGTGGGGGCAAGCGGCACAAAGGCCGGGCTCCATCTTGATCCGAAAAGGTCTGGAATCACCTTCATGCACGATACCTTGCGGTCAATGTCCCAACCTGCGGTGTCCCAGTCCGAGCCGCCGCGGCCGGCAGCGATCAGCCTGTCAGGCGTCAATCTCTCGCTCGGACAGGGCGCGGCCCGCGTTCACATCCTCAAGGACATAAGTCTCGATATTGGCCAGGGCGAGGCCGTCGGCCTCGTCGGCCCGTCGGGTTCGGGCAAGTCGACGCTGCTGATGGTGATGGCGGGGCTGGAACGTCCCGACACCGGCCGCGTCGACGTCGGCGGCGAGGACCTTGTCGCCCTCGACGAAGACGGTCTTGCCCGTTTCCGTGGACGCAATGTGGGGATCGTCTTCCAATCCTTCCACCTCATCCCGACAATGACCGCGCTTGAAAACGTCGCAACGCCGCTCGAACTCGCCGGTGTCGCCAAGGCCTTTGAGCGCGCGCGCGAGGAGCTTGCGCAAGTCGGGCTCGGCGACCGGCTCGATCATTATCCGGCACAATTGTCCGGCGGCGAGCAGCAACGGGTGGCGCTGGCCCGCGCGCTTGCACCCGACCCGAAAATCCTTGTCGCCGACGAACCGACCGGCAATCTCGACGAAACAACCGGCGTGCAGATCGTCGAGCTTCTGTTTCGCGGCCACCGCCAGCGCGGCACGACGCTGGTGCTGGTTACCCACGATGCGGCGCTCGCGGACCAGTGCAGCCGTGTCGTGCATTTGCGCTCCGGCCATATCGAACAGGACCGGGCCGCACCGCAGCGGCCTGCAAAGCCCGCCTCATGACCAGCCTCACACCCGCTCTTCCCTCGCCTGACACAAACGGAGCGTTCTCGCGCCTGCCGCTGCCACTGCGCTTTGCCTTGCGCGAGATGCGCGGCGGCCTGCGCGGCTTCTATGTCTTCATCGCCTGCATCGCACTGGGCGTGATGGCGATATCGGGCGTGATGGCGACGGCGCAAAGTCTTGTCGATGGACTGGCCCATGATGGCCGCACCATTTTGGGCGGCGACCTGGCGTTCTCGCTCATACACCGGGAAGTGGATGCTGGGCAAAAGCAGTTTCTGTCGCAGTATGGCGCGCTATCCACTGTCGCGACCATGCGCGCGATGGCGCGCAAGGAGGTCGGCGATAAGAGCGACGGCCAGACGGCGCTTGTCGACATCAAGGCCGTGGATTCCGCTTATCCGCTCGTCGGCACGCTCGGCCTCGACCCGCCGATGGCATTGCCGGACCTGTTCGCCGAAAAGGACGGCGCCTATGGCGCCGCCGTCGATCCCTCGCTGCTGGCGCAACTCGGCCTGTCGGTCGGCGACCGCGTCAGCGTCGGCAATACTAGTTTCCAGCTTCGCTCATCGATCACCGACGAGCCGGACAAGATCGCCGGCGGCATCGCTTACGGTCCGCGCTTCCTCATCAGCGATCAGGCGCTGCGCGCCACCGGCCTCGTCCAGCCGGGCAGCCTGATCCGCTGGCACTACCGGCTGCGGCTGCCGGAGAACGCGACCGACCGCCAGCTTCAGACCGTCATCGACGCCACGAAGGCGCGTTATCCCGACAGCGGAATGGAGGTGCGGACACGGCGCAACGTCTCGCCGCAGCTTGAACGCGATGTCGACCGCTTCACCCAATTCCTCACGCTCGTCGGGTTGACCTCGCTGCTCATCGGCGGCGTCGGCGTCGCCAATGCGGTGACGAGTCATCTCGATCGCAAGCGCAACGTCATCGCGACGCTCAAGGCCACGGGCGCGACGGGCGGGTCCATCTTCCTGGTCTATCTCGCGCAGGTGCTGATGCTCGCCGCCATCGGCACGCTCATCGGCCTCTGCATCGGGGCGGCAATGCCGTTCGCGGTCAAGGCCGCGTTCGGCACGATCATTCCGCTGCCGATGGCGCCGGCGCTGCATCCCGTCTCGCTTGCCGTGTCAGCGATCTATGGCCTCCTCACCGCACTTGCCTTCGCATTTTGGCCGCTCGGCCGCGCCCACGACATTCGCGTCTCCGCGCTGTTTCGCGACGAGGTCGAAGCGACACGGCAATGGCCGCGTCTGCGTTATGTGATCGGGACGCTCGCCGCCGCCGCCATCCTGGTGACGCTCGCGATCGCGCTCGCCTACGACCGCAAGATCGCCGCCGTTTTCGTCGCCTCCGCGATCGGGGTCTTGATCGTGCTGCGCCTGCTCGCCGCTGCTTTGATGACGATCGCGCGCCGCGCGCCGCGCGCCGGCCACGCGCTGGTGCGGCTTGCGATAGCCAACATCCATCGCCCCGGCGCGTTGACGCCGACGGTCGTTCTTTCGCTTGGTCTTGGTCTGTCGCTGCTGGTGACGCTCGTGGAGATCGACGGCAATCTGCGCAACCAGTTCGCCGCCGCATTGCCGGATCGCGCGCCATCCTTCTTCTTCATCGATATTCCAGCCAAGGACGGTGACGCGTTTGCCGCCTTCATACACCAGCATGCCCCCGATGCAGCCCTCGAAACCGTGCCGATGCTGCGCGGCCGCATCGTATCGGCAAACAACATTCCCGCCGACAAGATCAAGCCCGATTCCGATGCTGCATGGGTGCTGCAGAGCGACCGTGGCATCAGCTATACCGACACGGTGCCCCAGGGATCGCGCATCGTCGCGGGCAAGTGGTGGGGCAAGGATTACGACGGCCCGCCGCAGGTCTCATTCGAGCGCAAGCTCGCAAACGGGTTGCATCTCAAGATCGGCGATCCCGTTACGGTCAACGTGCTCGGCCGCACCATCACCGCAAAAATTTCCAATCTGCGCGATGTCGACTGGCAGAGCCTTGGCATCAATTTCGTGATGGTGTTTTCGCCGAACACGTTCCGTGGCGCGCCGCATACCCATATCGCGACACTGACCTACAACAACGGCAGCGACGCCAGGACCGAAGGCCAATTGCTGCGCGATATGTCGAAGACGTTTCCCACCATCACCGCCGTGCGCGTGAAGGAGGTGCTCGAAGCGGTCGCGACGCTGGTCTCGAAACTCGTCCTCGGGATTCGCGGCGCGAGCCTGATTACACTGCTCGCCGCCGGCCTCGTCCTCGGTGGCGCGCTCGCCGCCGGTCACCGGCATCGCGTCTATGACGCGGTGATCCTGAAAACGCTGGGCGCAACACGGGCCAAACTGCTCGCTGCCTATACACTGGAATACTGTTTGCTCGGCAGCGTCACAGCCGTGCTCGGCGTCGGCGCCGGATCGGTCGCGGCATGGCTCGTGGTGACGCGCTCGATGTCGCTGCCGTTCACCTGGCAGGCCGGCCCCGCGCTGCTCACCGTCTTCGGCGGGCTGGTGTTCACTGTCATCCTGGGTCTCATCGGCACCTATTCCGCTCTCGGGCACAAACCGGCGCCGGTTCTGCGCAATCTTTGATTCGGTGGTCCGCGTCCAAAAATGTCGAAGCGCTGCGCGCCGAACGGCATTCTCTTGGAATGGGCGGATTCGACGATGCGGGCTTCACTAGAACCTTAGTCGCAGGAGACATGCTGTCGCAGGCTTCGTCGCAGGGAGGGCCAGCGATGACGGGCCAACGCACGCGACGCGCATCGGCTGCGCGTGTCCACCCGGTTCTGACATCATCGTGACCGCGCGCGTGATCGGGATCGTGATTCGACGAAAACGCGCGCCGAAACGGCTTCTTTCACCGCCCGTCACGGCCGTCGCCGGATGAAAAGAATCGCCGAATTCTTGTCTGGATTCCTGTCGATACGCGCGGCCGATTTTCGCCTTTGATACGCGCCGAAGCATCGGCCTACCGCGCAGTCCGCCACAGATTACAAGAAGTTAACCCTACCCTCGCACGCGGCAAGGACTGGCGTTGCGCGCGCAGACATATTAGATTTGCGTCATCGGCGCTTTTAACGAAAGCGTTCATCGGACCCCGCCGATGTTCGGGGAATGGAGAGGAATCAATGTCCGACTTTGATCGTCATGCAGCCACCGCGCGTAGTGGCTACGGCGCTGATCGGGCGCTCGTTTATGATGCGGGTCTGCGCGCGCACATGGTCCGTGTCTACAATTACATGGCCGGCGCCGTCGCACTCACCGGCATCGTCGCCTATGTCATGTTCAACATGGTCGCGGTGACCGGGCCGGATGGAAATCTGGTTGGCCTGACCGCGCTCGGCCAGACCCTGTTCCGCAGCCCGATGATGTGGGTGATCGCACTGGCGCCGCTGGCGCTGGTGTTCTTCATCAGCTTCAGGATCGATCGTCTGAGCCTGAGTACGGCGCTGGCTTTGTTCTTCGGCTATGCGGCGTTGCTCGGCCTCTCGCTGACAACGATCTTCTTCGCATATACGGGAACATCGATCACGCGCGTGTTCTTCATCTCGGCCGCCTCGTTCGGTGCGTTGAGCCTTTACGGCTACACGACGCAACGTAACCTGTCGGCCATGGGCTCGTTCCTGATCATGGGCCTGATCGGCGTCATCATCGCCAGCATCGTGAACATCTTCCTGGTCAGCTCGGCCTTGCAGTTCGCGATTTCGGTGATCGGCGTGCTGGTCTTTGCCGGCTTGACGGCGTGGGACACGCAGAAGATCAAGGAAATGTATGACGTCAATGACGACGGCACGGTCTCCGGCCGCAAGGCGGTGATGGGTGCGCTGTCGCTCTATCTCGACTTCATCAACCTGTTCCTGATGATGCTGCGCCTGTTCGGCGACCGCCGCTAAGGCTTGCAAGAACGCTTATAATAACGACGCCCCGGCCCGCAGCCGGGGCGTTTTCTTTTGGGCCGAGAGTCGCGATGCCGAAAATTTTGATTCGCCCTGTCACGCCGGACGATGCAGGCGCCATCGCGGCCATCTATGCCCCGGCCGTGACCGCAGGCACTGCGACGTTCGAACTGGAGCCGCCTTCGATCGCGGAGATGGCGCGCCGAATCGGCGATCTGCAGGCGGCAGGATTTCCCTATCTCGTCGGTGAATGCGACGGCACGATCGCCGGCTATGCCTACGCGTCGACGTTTCGTGCGCGTCCGGCCTATCGCTTCACAGTCGAGAATTCGATCTATATCGCACAGGGACAACAGCGCAGCGGGCTCGGCCGCGCGCTGCTGACGCAACTCATCGACGCGTGCGCAGCGCGCGGCTTCCGGCAGATGATCGCCGTCATCGGCGATTCCTCGCAACAGGCGGCGTCGATCGCCTTTCATGCGCAGATGGGATTTCGGACGATCGGCACGCTCGATGCGGTCGGCTTCAAATTCGGCCGCTGGCTCGACTCCGTCTACATGCAGCGCGCGCTTGGCGAGACTTGATTGCAGACGATGGCTAGGCGCGCGAGGCGATGACGCGGAGCGGCTTTTCCAGCACCTGAATGACCCGGTCGAGTTCGTGGCCGCGACGCAGGATCAGCCCGGTCGCCGATATGACGCTGTAGGCACCCTGGCGGCGCGTGAGCTTGGGATCCTTCTCGATGCGGTAGATCGGCACCTCGGACGCGCGCCGGAAAATCGAAAAGACAGCTCGGTCGCGCAGGAAATCGATGGCGTAATCGCGCCACTCGCCAGTCGCGACCATCCGTCCATAGAGATCGAGAATGCGATTGAGTTCGCGGCGGTTGAAAACGACCTGATTGGATGGGGAAGCCGGGTGGGCCGAGTGACTTTGGTTTACGGAGGTGTTCGGCGGCAGGCTGTGCCGCATCTCACCCCCGGAAACTATGCTCGGTTCGGTATCACCGGGCCCAAAGCTCATGCGGCACCCTCCTGCTAAGGTCTGAGCCGGCCTCGCTGAATCCGGCCCTGTCTCTTCTTCGGTCCGACATGCTTCGTTCAAAAACCCGATGTCCCGGCTCGAACCAGTCCGGGACACGGAACACGCGCCGGCAACGCATGATCCACCCGACGGCCGTGCGCTGCAAGCGATTTTCCGGGGCGCCAAAAGGACTTAACGCCGATCACGCGTTCGTTAAGATGATCATATTCACGCCCCAGTTCGGTCAATCGGCGGCCCTTCTCCCCCGGCATAACCCCGATCGTTGCCTCAGGGCCCGATCCGATACCGGCTTCGGATTATCAGCCCCCCAGCCCCCCGCGGTCGGGAAGGGTCGGGCCCGTTCTTACAGGCTTCAACAATCCCCCAAAGCTTGGGCCGGCGTCCCCCCGCCGGCCTATTTTTTTGCGCGCATCGCTGCGTTCGCGTCGAAGCGCGCGCAGTCCGATTTGCAGTATTGAATGAAGGGTCGCTTGATCGGCGTTTAGATTTATTCAGAGAGGCGCGCGACGGCGGCGCCGAGGATGACGCCGGGCCGGCCGTCATCGACCGTCTGCACCAGCACCGCCGCCTCATCGTCCTTGTAGCTGTCGGACACGGTTGCCGGCACACGCCACGTCTGCGGATTACCGGAGAACGTCCCGAGCTTCTCGCGCGTGCGCACCACGTTGTAGTAGGTCAGTGTCTTGTCGCGATTTTCGCCGCGCCCGATCTTGACCGGCACGGCATGCACCATGCGGCACAGCCACACCTCACCCTGTGCGCCGGCCTTGCCTGCATCCACCGAAACAACGAGCTGATCGCCTTCGCGTTTCATATGAACCGGCACTGACAATGCGGCCGTGTTGTGCCGCGTCTGATTGATTGCTTTCTCGATCGCATCCTTGTCGCTGCCCAGCGCATGCACCATGCCGTTGACCACGACCTGCGGCGTGTAGATCTGGCGGTCGCCGCGCGCGGCGGCATAGGCTTTCTGCCGCGCAGCGTTGTGCGGATTCGCGAGCGTATCCTTCCAGCCGATATAGTCCCAATAATCGACGGGGAGCGAGAGCGCGACGATGTCGGGCTGGGATGCGAGCTGGCCGAGCAGTTTGTCGGCCGGCGGACAGGACGAACAACCCTGGCTGGTGAACAGTTCGACGACGCCACGGGGTTCGGCGACGGCGCGGCTGGCGGCAAGCGCGATGCCGGCGGCGCAGACCGCGGCAGCGATACGGCGCAGCCTGACGCCTTTGAACGCGGCCAACGCCATCGGCCCGGCGAAGAACAAAACATCGGCCGGCGGCAAATCGATGGAATGGGATGGCGCGGACGATCGGCCTGTCATGCTGTGCTCCGGCGGCGACAAACGAGTGAGCCATCGTCTCTTAAGACGATGGCTCATCACCCGCTACTCACTTCGCAGTGAGACCAAACGCGACCTTACGCCGCGAGTTGTCGCAGCACGTATTGCAGGATACCGCCGTTCTTGAAGTAATCGAGTTCTTCCAGGGTATCGATGCGGCAGATCAGCGGAACGCGCTTGAGCGTGCCGTCACCCATCACGATTTCAGCCTGGAAGCGCATGCGCGGACGTATTTCACCGTGCAATCCGCGAATCGTGACCTGCTCGTCGCCCTTGAGGCCGAGCGTCTGCCACGACGTGCCCTCTTCAAATACCAGCGGCATGACGCCCATGCCGACCAGATTGGAGCGATGGATGCGCTCGAACGACTGGCAGATCACGGCGCGCAGGCCGAGCAGCAGACTGCCCTTGGCGGCCCAGTCGCGCGACGAGCCGGTGCCGTATTCCTTGCCGGCGAAGACGACGAGCGGCACCTTCTCCGACTTGTAGCGCATCGCCGCCTCGAAGATCGGCATCTGCTCCTTCGACGGATAATGGATCGTGACGCCGCCTTCGACGCCCGGCACCATCTGATTCTTGATGCGGATATTGGCAAAGGTGCCGCGCATCATCACTTCATGATTGCCGCGGCGCGTGCCGTATTGGTTGAAGTCGGCGAGCTTGACCTTGTGGTCGGTGAGATAGTGACCGGCCGGTGAGGTCGCGCGAATCGAACCGGCCGGCGAGATGTGGTCGGTCGTGATCGAATCAAGGAACAGGCCGAGCACCCGCGCATCGATGATGTCGGCCGCCGGAGTCGTACCGGGCTTCATGCCGACGAAGTAAGGCGGGTTCTGCACATAGGTCGACTTCTTGTCCCAGCTATAGGTCATGCCGCCCTTGACCGCGACCTTGCGCCAGCGTGCATCGCCCTTGAAGACATTGCCGTAGCGCTTGGCAAAGACGTTCTTGGTGATGTTCTTGCGGATGAAGGTCTCGATCTCCTTGCTCGTCGGCCAGATATCCTTGAGGAACACCTTCTTGCCGTTCTTATCGGTGCCGAGCGGCGTCTTGATCATGTCGAACTGCGTCGTGCCGGCGATGGCATAGGCGACGACGAGCGGCGGTGAGGCCAGATAGTTCGCGCGTACGTCGGGATTGACGCGCGCCTCGAAGTTACGATTGCCAGACAAGACCGCCGTGTTGATGAGATCGTTTTCGTTGATGGCCGCTGAGATTTCCGCCGGCAGCGGCCCGGAATTGCCGATGCACGTGGTGCAGCCGAAAGCGACGAGGTTGAAGCCGAGCTTGTCGAGGTCCTTCTGCAGACCCGACGTCTCGAGATACTCGCCGACGACCTGCGAACCGGGCGCGAGGGAAGTCTTCACCCACGGCTTCACCGTGAGACCCTTTTCCACGGCTTTACGAGCCAGAAGGCCGGCGCCGATCATCACGCTTGGATTGGATGTATTGGTGCACGACGTGATCGCCGCGATGACGACATCGCCGTGACCGAGATCGTGGTCGCGACCTTTCACGGCCACGCGCTTGGCAAGTTCCTGGCCCTTCTTGAATTCCTTTTCCATGGAGGCCGCGAAGCTCGACTTCATGTCCTTGAGCGCGACGCGATCCTGCGGCCGCTTCGGACCGGCGAGCGACGGCTCGACCGAGCCGAGTTCAAGCTTGATCACTTCGGTGAACACCGGATCCGGCGTCTTCTCCGTGCGCAACAGTCCTTGCGCCTTGGCGTAGGCCTGCACCAGCGCGACGCGCTCGGGCGAACGGTTGGTCTGCTTGAGATAGGCGATGGTCTCGGCATCGATCGGCGAGAAGCCGCAGGTCGCACCGTATTCCGGCGCCATGTTGCCGAGCGTCGCGCGATCAGCGATCGGCAGGTCTTCGAGGCCGGGGCCAAAGAATTCGACGAACTTGCCGACGACGCCGCGCTTGCGCAGCATCTCGGTGATGGTCAGCGCCAGATCGGTTGCTGTCACGCCTTCCTTGAGCTTGCCGGAGAGACGCACGCCGATCACTTCCGGCAGCACCATCGAATAGGCCTGACCGAGCATCGCGGCTTCCGCCTCGATGCCGCCGGCACCCCAGCCGAGCACCGCGAGGCCGTTGACCATCGTCGTGTGCGAATCGGTGCCGACGAGCGTATCAGGATAGGCCAGTTCGACAGTCTGCATCTTGCCGCCGAGATTGAGCTTCTCCTTGCGCGTCCAGACCGTCTGCGACAGATATTCGAGATTGACTTGATGGCAGATGCCGGTGCCGGGCGGCACGATGCGAAAATTCTCGAACGAGCTCTGCGCCCATTTCAGGAATTCATAACGCTCCTGATTCTGCCGGTATTCCTCCTCGACGTTTTTCTTGAACGCCGTCGGGCCGCCGGAAAAGGTGATGGCGACGGAATGGTCGATGACGAGATCGACCGGCACCAGCGGATTGATCTTTTTCGGGTCACCGCCGAGCATGCTCATCGCGTCGCGCATGGCGGCGAGATCGACCACCGCGGGCACGCCGGTGAGGTCCTGCATCAGCACGCGTGCGGGGCGAAAGCCGATGTCGTGCTCCGAGGTCTTGTCCTTGAGCCAGTGCATGAAAGCCTGGATGTCTTCTTTTTTCGTCGTGCGGCCGTCTTCGCTGCGCAGCAGGTTTTCGAGCAGAACCTTGAGTGAAAAGGGCAGCCGCGAGATGCCCTTGAGACCATTCTTCTCCGCCAGGGGCAGGCTGTAATACGCATAGGTTTTTGAGCCGACTTTGAGCGGCTGCAAACATTTGAAGCTGTCGAGCGAAGTCATGACCGATCTTCCCAAAGGCGGCAAAGACGCGGTTCAAGGGGATGCGCGGCGCGACTGGCCGGCCCCGTCCGTGCTTGCCTTAAGTGTTTCTAGCAAAGCCCCTACACGGCTGTTAATGCGGGGCTTATAAGAGCTTTTCGCGCGCACTACCAGATCAAGGTCGCGCCAGTCGGGGGTATGGCTGTTTTTTTTGGTGCCGGCACCGGCCTTTGGCCAGCCGAAGCGCCGGATCGCAGCCGGAAACACAGCATTTGATGCGTATTTGGGCGTCCGCCTTGCAGTGCCGAAGGGGTGAGAGGGAGGTCTTCTGCGACCTCTCCTTTACGCTCGACGCCGGCGATGCATTGCAGATCACCGGCCGTAACGGCAGCGGCAAGTCGTCTTTGCTGCGCATCGTCGCCGGGCTGCTGCCGGCTGCCGGTGGCACAATCGGCTGCGAGGGCGGCGCGGAAGAGACCCCGCTCGCCGAACAGACGCATTACGTCGGCCATCTCGACGCCATCAAGCCGTCGCTGACGGTTGCGGAAAATCTCGGCTTCTGGACCCGCTTCCTCGGCGGCGCGGACAGCGCGATTACTCCGGCCCTCGACACGCTCGGCCTCGGTACGCTGGCTGAACTCCCCGCAGCCTATCTTTCGGCCGGTCAGCGCCGCCGTCTATCGCTCGCACGCCTTCTCACCGTGACGCGCCCTCTGTGGCTGCTCGACGAGCCGACCACCGCGCTCGATGCGTCGGGGCAGGCGCGGCTGGCCGCGCTGATGCAGGCGCACCGCGCGCAAGGCGGCCTCATCATGGCCGCGACCCATACGCCCATCGGGCTCGAAGCGCCGCGCCAGTTGCGGCTCGGCCCACCTGCGGAACAGGCCGCAATAGAAGCGACGCCCGAGGAGCACGCACCATGACCGGGCTTGGCGCATTGCTGCTGCGCGACATTCGACTGGCGCTGCGGCTCGGCGGTGGTGGTTGGATTGGTGTGCTGTTCTTCCTGATCATCATCACCTTGATTCCCTTCGCCGTCGGGCCCGATCTGGCCCTGCTGCGCCGGCTCGGGCCGGCGTTCCTGTGGATCGGGGCGCTGCTCGCCAGCCTGCTGACCCTCGACCGGCTGTTTGCCGCCGATCATGATGACGGCTCGCTCGACATCATCTTGATGGCTCCGGCGCCACTCGAAATCGTCATTGTCATCAAAGCCTTGGCGCATTTTCTGGTGAACGGATTGCCGCTCGTGGTGGCGGCCCCCGTGCTCGGCCTGCTGCTCAACATCGAGCCCCCCGGCATGGCCGCCGTGACCTTGACCCTGATGGTCGGCACGCCGGCCCTGACCCTGATCGGGCTTGTCGGGGCGGCGCTGGCCGTGACGCTACGGCGCGGTGGCATTCTCGTGGCCGTCTTGATATTGCCATTGACCATTCCGGTCCTGATCTTCGGCGTCACCGCCTCGAACGCCGCGATGTCCGGACCGGTGCCGTTCGGAACCCCGTTCACCATTCTTTGCGCACTTTCCCTGGCCAGTCTTGCTATCGGTCCGTTCGCGGCCGCGGCCGCCCTGCGAAACCGCGAATGACCATGCGGACCAAGCCATCCGGAGATGTTTCGCCGATGCTGGAGACCACGTCCTCTCTGCCGAAAGCAGCACCGTCCGGGCTGCGCGGGCTCGCCAATCCGACGCGCTTCCTCGCCCTCGTCGATGCGACGCTGCCATGGCTGATCGGGATCACCGCCCTCGTCTTCGCCTTCGGCCTTGCACAAGCGCTGTTCGTCGCGCCTGAGGATTACCAGCAGGGCGCGACGGTGAAGATCATGTACCTGCACGTCCCGTCGGCCTGGCTGTCGATGATGGGGTGGACGGTGATGAGCATCGCCGCGCTCGGCACTCTGGTGTGGCGTCATCCGCTTGCCGACGTCGCCGCCAAGACCGCCGCCCCAATCGGCGCTGCGCTCACCTTCCTCTGCCTCGTCACCGGTTCGCTCTGGGGCCGGCCGATGTGGGGCACCTATTGGGTGTGGGACGCACGTCTCACCTCGGTGCTGGTGCTGTTCCTGATGTATCTCGGCGTCATCGCCCTGTGGCACAGCGTCGAGGATCAGGCGCGCGCCGCGCGCGCCGCCGCCGTGCTCACGCTGGTCGGCGCGGTCAACCTGCCGATCATCAAGTTCTCGGTCGACTGGTGGAACACGCTGCACCAGCCGGCCTCCGTGTTTCGCATGGGCGGACCGACGATCGCACCGTCGATCCTCATCCCGCTGCTGATCATGGCGGTGGCGTTCACGCTGCTGTTCTTCACGCTGCATCTCGCCGCCATGCGCAACGAAATTTTACGCCGCCGCGTGCGCAGCCTGCTGATGCAGCAGGCCGAAGCCGCGCAGCGCGATTGATAGTCGGAAGATGACGCGATGACATTTCTCGGGATCGACCTCGGAAATCATGCCGGCTTCATCATCGCCTCCTATGCGGTGGCGGCGGTTATCGTCGGCGGATTGATTGCGTGGGTGATGGCGGATTATCGCACGCAACGACGCAAGCTCGTCGATCTCGACCGGCGCGGCTTGCGCCGCCGTTCCGCATCCGCGCGCAGCGAAGGCCAATCATGAGCGACACCGTCGAACGCGCGACCGTATCGCGGCGCATTGTCGTGCTGCTGCCGCTCGCGGCATTCCTGCTGCTCGCCGCGTTATTCCTGGTCCGGCTCGGCGCCGGCGATCCCTCGCGCGTGCCGTCGGCGCTTATCGGCCATGATGCGCCGAAAACCGATCTGCCCGCGATCGCCGGACTGCAGAAGGACGGCACGGCGGTGCCCGGTCTTGCGAGCGCGACGTTTGCCGGCAAGGTCACTCTCGTGAATGTCTGGGCATCGTGGTGCGTGCCGTGTCACGACGAGGCGCCGTTGCTGATGCAACTGGCCACCGACAAGCGTATCCGTCTCGTCGGCATCAATTACAAGGATTCCGCCGAGAACGCGCGACGCTTCCTCGGCCGTTACGGCAATCCGTTCGCCGCCGTCGGCGCCGACGCCAACGGCCGTACGGGAATCGAATGGGGCGTCTATGGAGTGCCGGAAACCTATGTCGTCGGCCGCGACGGCCGCATCATCTACAAGCTTGTCGGCCCGATCTCGCCCGAGAATCTGCAATCGCAGCTTGAGCCGGTGATCACGAAAGCGTTGGCGACATCCCCTTCATCGTAAGCGCGCCATAACCGCCACAATTCAGCCGCCTAATCCATGGTGCCACGTGCAGGCGAAAAGTCTCACGCGGTGTCACCACGCCGTCACGCGTCGCGACGATTGTTTCCCAGCCCATGTTGATTCAACTGCAACACGATCACGGGAGCGACACATGAGCATTTTCGGAAATATCATGTCGGCCATCTTCGGTTCGAGCGAAGCCAAGGCTGCGCCCGCACCGGGTGCTGCTCCGGCCGGCGGTGCGGCCAATGCTGCTCCCGCGAGCGGGGGCGCTGCCCCTGCCGGTGGCGCGGCGATGTCACAGGTCGACGTGTCGGCGGTGATGGACAAGCTTGCATCGCAAAGCAAGGAAAAGCTCGACTGGAAAAAATCCATTGTCGACCTGATGAAGCTTTTGAAGCTCGACAGCAGCCTCACCGCGCGCAAGGAGCTTGCGAAAGAATTGGGCTACAGCGGCGACATGAACGATTCCGCCTCGATGAACATCTGGCTGCACAAGCAGGTGATGCAAAAGCTCGCCGAGAACGGCGGCAAGGTGCCCGACAGCCTGAAATAAACGGCTTTACGCAATCACAGCATTCACGATCATCGCCGGGTTTTGCCCGGCGATTTCGTTTCAATCCGCATCGCTAGAGCTCTTATTGCATTGACAATAATTTCACCTCTCCCCGTTGGGGAGAGGTCGCCGCGCGAAGCAAGGCGGGTGAGGGGATTTGCGCGCTAGTAAGTCCGATTGCCCCTCACCCCATCCCTCTCCCCACAGGGGAGAGGGAGAAATGTCGTGCCGTGGGGCGAAGCAGAAGAAAGATTCTCACGCGCGATCGCCGGAATCCGGCGGGACTTCGCCCGCGTCGTATTTCTGCAACAACCGCATCTGCGCCATGGCGAACAGGAAGGTTAGCGGCACGACGCCAAAGACCTTGAAGTCGACCCACACATCCGTCGTCTGCGTGCGCCAGACGATTTCGTTGAGCACGGCGAGCGCGAGGAAAAACAGCGCCCAGCGCAGCGTCAGCTTGCGCCAGCCTTCTTCCGTGATGTGAAACATCTGGTCGAACACGGTTTCGAGCAGCGGCCTGCGAAACCACAACCCGCCGAGCAGCGTGCCGCCGAACAGAAGATAGAGGATCGTCGGCTTGACCTTGATGAAAGTCTCGTTGTGCAGCACCAGCGTCAGCGTGCCGAAGACGAGCACGATGAAGGCGGACACCAGCGGCATGATCGGAAAGCGGCGGATCAGCGCGTAGGAGACGCCGAGCGCCACCACCACCGCGACCATGAACGACGCGGTCGCGGCAAAAATGCCCCAGCGGGCATTGGCAACGAAGAACAACAGCAGCGGTCCGAGATCGAGCACCAGCCGCAGGCCGGGATGCAGACGCTTGCGTCCATCGCCGGCAGGTTCAGGATTCAGTGTTGACGGATCGCTCATGCGGTGAGCCCTGCGATGGCGCGGGCGAAATCGCTCGCAGTGAACGGCGCAAGATCCTCGACGCTTTCGCCGACGCCGATGAAATGCACCGGCAGGCCGAATTTCGCGGCGATGGCGACAAGAATGCCGCCGCGCGCGGTGCCATCGAGTTTCGTCATCACCAGTCCCGTGACGCCCGCAGTTTTGCGGAACAGGTCCACCTGCGACAGCGCGTTCTGTCCGACGGTGGCGTCGAGCACGAGCAGCACCGCATGCGGCGCGCTGGCGTCGACCTTCTTCATCACGCGCACGACTTTTTCCAGTTCGGCCATCAGTTCGGACCTGTTCTGCAGCCGCCCCGCCGTGTCGATCAGCAGCACGTCGATACCTTGCGTCTTCGCCGCCGTCACCGCCTCGAAGGCGAGGCTTGCGGAATCGGCGCCCGGCTTGCTGGCGATGACCGGCGCATGGGTCCGCGCCCCCCAGATTTTGAGTTGCTCGATGGCCGCGGCACGGAACGTATCGCCGGCCGCCAGCATCACCGTGCGGCCTTCACCAGCCAGGCGCGCCGCGAGCTTGCCGATGGTCGTCGTCTTTCCCGAACCGTTGACGCCGCAGACGAGGATGACGAAGGGACGCGCATCGCCGATCACCAGCGGCTGCGCCACCGGCGTCAAAACCTTCTCGATCTCGGTGGCAACGACGCCCTTGACCTCATCGGCCGAAATCTCCTTGTCGAAACGGCCCTCGCCCAGCGCCTTGGCAATGCGCGCGGCCGTATCGACGCCGAGATCGGCGCGGATCAGTACATCCTCGACATCGTCGAGCATGGCGGCGTCGAGCTTGCGCTTGGTGACGAGGTCGGCGAGCGCGGTTCCAATTGCGGAAGACGTGCGGCGCAGGCCGCCAGTGAGGCGCTGCCACCAGCCCTGCTTTTCACCCGTTTGATTTGTCGTGTCGTTCATGCGGCGCCCGTGATAGCGGTTTCATCCCGGCTTGGACAGCCACAACGGCTTCAGGCAATTTGGGCCTCCTGGCAATTTGACGCTTTTTGACTGGATTTTTGTTTTTGGACCTCGCCGCCCGCCTGCTCTATCGCGATGCGCTGATGCTGGTGCTCGACAAGCCGGCCGGCATCGCCGTGCATCGCGGCCCGAAAGGCGGCGACAATCTCGAGGACTATTTCGACAGTTTGCGCTTCGGCCTGCCGCGCGTGCCGGCGCTGGCGCATCG
The DNA here is from genome assembly GCA_035494115.1 of Xanthobacteraceae bacterium. Lineage (GTDB taxonomy): Bacteria > Pseudomonadota > Alphaproteobacteria > Rhizobiales > Xanthobacteraceae > DATJHH01. The sequence continues at coordinate 50,712 of DATJHH010000017.1, read as the reverse complement.
GCTCGACCGCGATACATCCGGCTGCCTCGTCCTTGGCCGCCATCGCAAGGCGCTCGCAAAACTCGGCGACCTGTTCAAGCAGGGCCGCGTCGACAAGACGTATTGGGCCATCGTCGAAGGCGGCCCCGTGGAGAACGAAGGCCGCATCGACATGCCGCTCGGCCGGCTCGATGCCACACGTGGCTGGTGGATGAAGCCCGACGCCGCCGGCCAGCCGGCCTCGACCGTATGGACGGTGAAAGGGCGCGGCGACGGCCTCACCTGGCTTGCGCTCGAACCGCTCACCGGCCGCACGCATCAACTGCGCGTGCATTGCGCGGAAATGGGATGGCCGATTCTCGGCGACGCAATTTATGGCCGCGCGGCGCAGCACGGCTACCAAGTGCTGCATCTGCAGTCGCACGCGGTCAGCGTGCCGCTCTACAAGAACCGCGATGCGCTGCGTGTGGAAGCGCCTGCGCCCGCGCATATGCGTGAAAAACTGCTCGCCTGCGGCTGGGACGGCATCGATCCGCTACGAATGGACTCGGTGGGCTAACGGGATCGCACTCTCCCTCTCCCCGCTGGGGAGAGGGTCGGGGTGAGGGGCTTTCGGACTCGATAGGTCATATCCCCTCACCCGGATTGCAGAGCAATCCGACCTCTCCCCATGGGAGAGGTAAATCGTTCGAATGCAGAGTCTACAAAGGAATTTAAGCGGCCAGCAGATGCCGGCCATCATGGCCCGCCATCATCAGATCGAGCATGAGACCGGGCGCGGTCGGCGTCGACAGCCGCACCGGCGTAAAATGTTCGGTGCGGGCGATATTACCGGCTTCGGTGAGCACGCGGCGGCGTTGACCGGCCTCCGCGTCGAGATGGCGGCGCAGCGCCGCTTCGCCCGCCATACGCAACCGCTTGGCGCGCTCCTTGGCGTTGGGACCCGACACCTGCGGCATGCGCGCCGCCGGCGTGCCCGTGCGCGGCGAAAACGGAAAGACATGCAGATAGGTCAGTCCGCAATCGTCGATCAGCGCCAGCGAGCGGGCAAACATCGCCTCGGTCTCCGTCGGGAAGCCGGCGATGAGATCGGCACCGAACACGACATCCGGCCGCAGCCGCCGCACCGTCTCGCAAAAACCAATCGCGTCGGCGCGCGTATGCCGCCGCTTCATGCGCTTGAGCACAAGATCGTCACCGGCCTGTAACGACAGATGCAGGTGCGGCATCAGCCGCGGCTCCTCGGCCAGCGCGATGAGCAGGTCGTCGTCGGCCTCGACCGAATCGATCGACGACAACCGCAACCGCTCCAGTTCCGGCACATGCTTGAGGATCGCGCGCACGAGACGGCCGAGCCTTGGCGCGCCCGGAAGGTTTTCGCCGTAGCTCGTGACGTCAACGCCGGTGAGTACGACCTCGCGATAGCCGTTGCCGACGAGACGCTGCACCTGATCGACCACCGCGCCCATGGGCACCGAACGCGACGGTCCACGGCCGTAAGGGATGATGCAGAAGGTGCAGCGGTGATCGCAGCCGTTCTGCACCTGCACGAATGCGCGCGCGTGGCCGTCGAAAGCCTCGACAAATTGCGGCGCCATGTCCGTCACCGCCATGATGTCGTTGACGCTGATTTTTTCCGACTGCTCGATGCCGAACGCCGACAGCGGCGGCGCGTCACGCAAACGCAGCCAGGCGTCGGCGCTAAGTTTTTCCTCGTTGCCGATCACGCGGTCGACTTCGGCCATGGCGGCAAAAGTGTGCGGCTCGGTCTGCGCGGCGCAGCCAGTGACGACGATGCGTGCATCGGGAAAATCGCGGCGCAGGCGGCGGATCGACTGCTTGGCCTGACGCACGGCTTCCGCCGTCACCGCGCAGGTGTTCACCACTTTCACATCATCGAGGCCGGCCGTCTCGCCATGCTTGCGCATGATCTCCGCCTCAAAAATGTTGAGGCGACAACCGAAACTGGTGATGTCGAGGCCCATGCGCGTTTCGCTAGCTCGCGGCTGCAAACAGCGACGGCGCGAAGCGGCCCTCGAATTCGAACGCGACCGGGCCGGTCATCAGCACATGATCGTCGCGCTCGCGCCATTCGATGCCGAGATCGCCGCCCGGCAGCGTAATGCGCACGGTACGCCCGGTGCGCCTGAGCCGCGCCGCCGCGACCGCCGTCGCACAGGCCGCCGTGCCGCAGGCAAGCGTGAGGCCCGCACCGCGCTCCCAGGTGCGGATGACGATGTGATCGTTGCCCTTGATCGCGGCGAGCGTGATGTTGGCGCGCTCAGGGAAAATCGGGTGATTTTCCAGAAGTGGTCCGAAGCGGCCGAGATCATAAGCGGCAACATCCTCGACCCAGAAGATCGCATGCGGATTGCCCATGCTCACGACCGACGGCGTATGCAGCACCGGCGCGTCGATCGGCCCGATCTGCAGTTCGATGCCGCGCGTGTCGTGGAATTCTTCCGCCAGCGGAATATCCTTCCAGCCGAAACGCGGCACACCCATGTCGACGGTGACGAGGCCCGGCTCGCCATGCGCGCCGTTAGCCTTCCAGCAATTGAGCAGGCCGGAGGCGGTCTCGAACGTCAGCGCCTCCTTGCCGGTCTCGTCGAACAGCAGATGCGCGATGCAGCGCGTGCCGTTGCCGCAGGCGCCAGCTTCCGACCCGTCATTATTATAGATGCGCACGAAGGCGTCGGTGCCCTGCACCCGTGGCGCGTGCAACGTCATGAGCTGGTCGTAGGGCGTGCCGCCATCCGGCCGCGCGATGGCGCGCGCCTCGTCGGGCGTCACCGTGAGCGGCGAGGCGCGCAGATCGACGACGACGATCTCATTGCCGAGACCGTTCATCTTGCGGAAGGGATAATTCGCGAGCGCGCTCATCGATAAGCCGTTGCAAAGAGTTGATCGCAAAAAGAGGGACGCGTCCGGAACGGCCCGGCAGCCGTCCTGCACCCCGTCCCCGCTATATGGCGAATGCGGCGCTGTTAGCCAAGCGGCCGATCCTTGAGCCGGTCGTTGGGCTGGCGCCTGGACAGTTGAACCCTGGCCGGTTTCGCCATGTTGGCGCCACGACCATGCGAGAGACCATGCTACGGTCGAAATTCCTGAGGCCGGGCGATGCCGGAGCACCCGCTCCGCCATCGGCACGACCAAAAAATCAATCGTAAAATCGAAAAGCTTACGGAGATCGAGGATGATGGGGTTGCGCGTGGGTCTCGCCGTGGCAGCGATAAGCCTTGTCACTCTGGCCGTCCCCGGGATCGGCGGCCCGGACCGCGCCGCCGCGCAAACCCCGCCGGCCGCGACCGACACGCCGTCGTCATCGACCGCTCCACCACCCATTCCGGCGCAAGCCCCGACTGCACCGGCGCAAGCCCCGGCTGTGGTCCCCGCGCCCTCGACATCGACACCTCCCGCAGCCCCGGTCGCGCCATCGGCCGGACCGAACACGGAATCACCTGCGGCTCCCCCGCCGGCGGCACCGAATCCGGAATCCGCCGCCCCACAGACCCCGCCGTCGGCGACGCCGCCCGGGTCCGAACCGCCGCCGGTGATCGCCGCGCCGAAAGCCGACGAGGACGCTTTCGGCGTACAAGTGACGCTGGAGCCGAAGACGGTCGTCTCGTTCCAGGGCAAAGGCAACTGGGACAGCGCCTTCGAGACCGTGCAGAGCGCGTTTCGCGCCATCGACGAAGCGCTGGCCCGCGCCGGGATCAAGCCCAATGGCCCGCCGATGGTGATCTACCTCGACAGCAATGACACCGGCTTTGCCTATCGGGCCGCCGTGCCCGTGGACAGCGTGCCGGACGGCACGGCGCTCGGCGACTTCAAGGTCGGCCAGTCGCCCACCGGCGCGATGCTCAAATTCACCCATCGCGGTTCGTATGACACGATGGACATGACCTACGAGGCGATCACCAATTTTCTCGAATCCAAGGGCCTCGACGCGAAGGACCTGTTCATCGAGGAATATGTGACCGATCCGCTGACGACGCCGGAAAACAAACTGGTCATCAATGTCTATGTGCGAACGCAGTGAGTGAGGATCGCCGGATGATCAAGATCGTGTCGCGCTCGACCGTGCTTTTGGCCGTAGTGCTCGCCGCCGGCCTGTCGCTGATGAGCGCGCCGGCGCAGGCGCAGGCCAACGTTCCACCGCTGATCACCGTGGTCGGCGAGGGCCATGTCGATGTCGTGCCGGACAAGGCCTTTTTGAGCGCTGGCGTCGCGACCAGCGGCAAGACGGCGCGCGAGGCAAGCCAGGCGAACGCCGCCGCGATGGCCAAGGTTTATGCGGCCCTGACCGCCGCCGGCGTGACGGTCGCGGACATCCAGACATCGCGGCTTTCGCTGCAGCCGGTGCGCGAGCAGACAAAACCGAACGGGCCGCGCCAGACCACGTTTCAGGCCAGCAATCAGGTGCGCGTCACGATCCGCGATCTCGCAAAGGTGTCCGAGATCATCGACGCCATGGTTTCGGCAGGCGCCAACGATGTGAATGGCCTCCAATACACAGTCTCCGATCCGTCAAAACATCTCGACGCGGCGCGCGTTGCCGCCGTCACTGATGCCCGGCGCAAGGCGGAATTGTTCGCAAAGGCGGCCGGCGCGGAGATCGGTCGCCCTGTCGCCATCGCCGAGGAGGGCGTGACCCCTCCGCCGATGCCGATGTCGATGAGCCGGGCCAAATTCGCCGCCCCGACGCCCGTGTCGGCCGGCACCGAGGTGCTGCAGGCGTCCGTCACCGTCACATACGAATTGCGGCGGTGAACCACCCTTCCACAACCCTCGACCTCGCGGGCAGTATCTCAGTTTGAATTGCGGGATCGGGTGGATTCCGGCCCTTCCGCTTCGTGGCTACACTGCGCGAATCCCGGTGCCGCCCGTGCGCCGAAACGCACGCTCAACTTTGGCCCGAGGAAATAACGAATGCCGAATGAGGACGGCACCAAAATAATTTACAGCGGGACGCCGGAATCGGCGGCCATGGTGGCAAACGTCAGACGAGCGATGGCGATCACCGCCACGCTTAACCGTTTGACATTCAACGATGCCGACGAAATTCGGGCCTTGTTCAGCCAACTCATCGGTAAAAAGGTCGATGAGAGCTTTTTACTGATCCCGCCATTCTATACGGCCGGCGGCGATGAAATCCGCGTCGGGCATAATGTCTTCGTCAATCAGAACTGCACTTTCTATGACCTCGGGGGGATCGACATCGCGGACGACGTGATGATCGGGCCGAACGTGAACATCATCACGGCGGGCCACCCCCTTGATCCTTTGCAGCGACGCACCGCCACAATCGGAAAGCCCATCGTGATCGAGAGAAACGTCTGGATCGCAGCCGGCGCAACGATTGTCGGCGGGGTGACGGTAGGCGAAAACGCGGTTGTGGCTGCGGGTTCGGTTGTCACCAAGGACGTTCCCCAAAATACCCTTGTCGGAGGAAATCCGGCGCGGGTCATTCGTTCGATTGCGTGACGATTGAAGGAACAACCGCAAGGGGATTGTGAGCGGATCATCGCCTTGAATTGAACCACTGCCCACATTTAGTCTCATAGGCGTTGCCGGGGAAACGTCTATGGTACGACCGCATTCTTGGTCCGAGGTGTCCCGTTAAGGCTGACCGCGTACCGACACCGCGCGCGTGGCAAACCGGATTGTAATTGGTTTCAGAAGCGAGAGGCGAGCAATGGCAATTGCCAAGAACACGATCTGCGTCTGGTACGACAAGGATGCCGAGGCGGCTGCCCGCTTCTACGCGCAAACCTTTCCCGACAGCACGGTGGGCGCCGTCTACCATGCACCCGGTGACTTCCCCTCCGGCAAGAAGGGCGACGTGCTGATGGTCGAGTTCACGGTGGCCGGCATCGCCTGTCTCGGCCTCAACGGCGGTCCCACGTTCACACATACCGAAGCCTTCTCGTTCCAGATCGCCACCGACGATCAGGCCGAGACCGACCGCTACTGGAACGCCATCGTCGGCAATGGCGGCCAGGAGAGCCAGTGCGGCTGGTGCAAGGACAAATGGGGCATCTCGTGGCAGATCACGCCGCGCGTGCTGATGGAGGCGATGGCGGCCGGCGGCGCGCAAGCCAAGCGCGCGTTCGAGGCGATGATGACCATGAAGAAAATCGACGTCGCCGCGATCGAGGCCGCCCGGCGCGGCTGACAGATCCAGCGCATATTCCGCAACAGCTTGCCCTCGAACTTGATCCGAGGAGGATACCGATTTTGCGATCAGAATACGCGCAAGATAGTGCGTGAGAGCATTTTCTTGCTGCTAACCAGATTCCACTTGAGCGGTGAAAATGCTCCAGACTGACCCGATCCGGACATTAAACCTGAGACACCACCACTTCCCCGTTGCCTTGACTTCACCACGGTCCCTGCCTAGTTTCCGCCCGCTCTCGCAAGAGAAACCATTTCGATCCGCCGACCGGCCCGACGAGACCGGAGGCCCCCGCCCGACAGCGCGATGCGCCCTCGGGCGCAAAATGCGTTGGAACCAGAGGCATTAGATGTTCGAAAGCCTTTCGGAAAAACTCGGCGGTATTCTCGACCGGCTGACGCGGCGCGGCGCGCTGACGGCGGCCGATGTCGACACCGCCGCGCGCGAGGTCCGCCGCGCGCTGCTGGACGCCGACGTGGCGCTCGACGTCGCACGCGATTTCGTCGAGGGCGTGCGCAAGCGTGCCGTCGGCGTGGAGATCATCAAGTCGGTCTCGCCGGGCCAGATGGTCGTCAAGATCGTCCACGACCAGCTCGTCGAGACGCTTGGCGAAAGTGAGCCGATCAGCCTCCACGCGCCGGCCCCGGTGCCGATCATGATGGTCGGCCTGCAAGGCTCGGGCAAGACGACGACCACGGCAAAGCTCGCCAAGCGGCTGACCGAGCGCAACAAGTCGAAAGTGCTGATGGCCTCGCTCGACGTGCGCCGTCCCGCCGCCATGGAGCAGTTGGCCGTGCTCGGCCGCGACAACTGCATCGAGACGCTGCCAGTCGTCGCCGGCCAGCAGCCGGAGCAGATCGCGCGCCGCGCCATCGAGGCCGGACGCCTTGGCGGCTTCGACGTGGTGCTGCTCGACACCGCCGGCCGCACCACCCTCGACGACGCGATGATGGATGAAGCGGCGGCGGTGCGCAAAGCCGCCAATCCGCATGAAGTGCTGCTCGTCGCGGATGCGCTCACCGGACAGGACGCGGTCAATCTCGCGCGGTCGTTCAACGAGCGCGTGGGGCTGACCGGCATCGTGCTCACCCGTATCGACGGCGACGGACGCGGCGGCGCGGCGCTGTCGATGCGCGCCGTCACCGGCAAGCCGATCAAATTGCTCGGCACCGGCGAGCGCATGGATGCGCTTGAAGATTTTCACGCCAACCGCATCGCCGACCGCATTCTCGGCATGGGCGACATCGTCTCGCTGGTCGAGAAGGCCGCCGCCACCATCGATGCGGAGAAGGCCCAGCGCATCGCCGAGAGGATGCGCAAGGGCGCGTTCGATCTCTCCGACCTGCGCGATCAGCTCGCGCAGATGGCAAAGATGGGCGGCATGGCAGGACTGATGGGCATGCTGCCCGGCGTCGCCAAGATGAAGAACCAGATCGCGTCGGCCAATCTCGACGACCGCGTGCTCAAGCGGCAGATGGCGATGATCGATTCGATGACGCCGGTCGAACGCCGCAAGCCCGACATTCTCAAGGCCAGCCGCAAGAAGCGTATCGCCGCCGGCGCCGGCACAAAAGTCGAGGATTTGAATCGCCTGCTGAAAATGCACCGGCAGATGGCCGACATGATGAAGGCCATGGGCGGCAGCGGCGCGAAACGTGGTCCGCTCGCCGGCCTCGCCAACATGTTCGGCATGGGCGGCGGCATGGGCGCCGCACCGAGCCCGGAAGAGATGGCAAAGCTTGCCGAGAAAATGCCCGGCGGCATGGGTGGCGGCGGACTTCCGCCGACGATGCCAAAGCTGCCGCCGAACTTTCCCGGCGGCGGATTGCCCGGATTCGGCGGCCCCAAACTGCCCGGCGGCCTGCCGCCCGGCTTTCCCGGATTTGGGAAAAAGAAATAAACGCGACGATTTAAATCACGACACACCAATCAACCGAACAGCAAACGTTTCATCGAAAGGACCAAACTCATGCCAGTCGTCATCCGCATGGCCCGCGCGGGCACCAAGAAGCGGCCGTTCTATCACATCGTCGTCGCCGACGGCCGCGCTCCGCGCGACGGCCGTTTCATCGAGCGTCTCGGCTATTTCAATCCGCTGCTCGCCAAGGACAATGCCGACCGCCTGAAGTGGGACGTCGAAAAGGCGAAAGCCTGGGTCGCGAAAGGCGCGCAGCCGTCGGACCGCGTGTCGCGCTTTCTCGATGCGGCCGGCGTGAAGAAGCGCGAAGCGCGCAACAATCCCGAAAAGGCGCTCCCGCGTAAACAGCGCAAGGAACTGGCCGAAGCCAAAGCCAAGGGCCTGGCGGACGCCAAGAGCGCGGCTGCAGCCAAGGCCAAGGCCGCCGCGGCGGCCGGCTAAACGCCAGCGGCGGGACGCCCGTCATGGCGAAGCCGGACAAACGCATCTGTGTCGCAAGGATCGGCGCCGCCCATGGCGTCCGTGGCGAGGTGCGGCTGTGGACCTTCACCGAGGATCCCTTGTCCGTCAGCCGGCTCGGCACGCTGCAGACCCAGGACGGCCGCCGCACCATCGAGATCGTGGCGACGCGGCCGGCCAAGGGCCATCTGGTGGCACGGCTTGCCGGTGTCGACGACCGGCAAGCGGCCGAGGCATTGACCAACGTCAATCTCTACGTCGCGCGCGAGCAGCTCCCGCCGACCGAGGACGGCGAGACGTTTTATCTGGCCGACCTGATCGGGCTTGCGGCCGTGACGCAGTCCGGCGCGGCGGCCGGCAGCGTGACCGACGTGCTCGATTTCGGGGCGGGGAACATTTTGGAGATCACGCCGCCTGACGGTGCGCCGTTCCTGCTCGCCTTCAGCAAGGCGGCGGTGCCGGCGGTCGACATTGCCGGCGGCCGGATCGTGATCGACCCGCCGGCGGAAGTGGAAGCCCGGCCGGACGATCCCGACGAAGACGCAAGCGCCGAACCGGCGACATCCGGGAGCCCGCCGGTCAATGCCGATGACAAGGGGAATTCCGGCGCATGATTGTCTTTGGTACAAGCAGTTGCCCGGACTGCGCAGTTTTCTCTCTCTCCCCGCGGGAGAGGTGAAGAGACGTTCCGTGCTCCATGCTCCAATATCCTGCAGGCAGGCGCATCATGTGGCGGGCCACCGTCCTCACCCTCTTCCCCGACATGTTTCCCGGTCCGCTAGGCCAAAGCCTCGCCGGCAAGGCGCTGGCCGCCGGGCTGTGGACGCTCGAGGCCCGTGACATCCGCGAGGCCGCGACCGACAAGCATCGCAGCGTCGACGACACCCCGGCAGGCGGCGGCCCGGGCATGGTCATGCGCGCCGACGTGCTCGCCCGCGCCATTGACGCCGTCGCCAGCGGCGACCGTCCGCGACTGGTGATGAGCCCGCGCGGTCGGCCATTGACCCAGCGCCGCGTCGCCGACCTCGCCGCCGGACCGGGTGCGGTCATTGTCTGCGGCCGCTTCGAGGGCATCGACCAGCGGGTCATCGACGGACGCGGTCTGGAAGAGGTTTCTGTCGGCGACTACGTCCTGTCGGGCGGGGAACTCGGCGCCATGACCCTGATCGACGCCTGCGTGCGGCTTCTGCCCGGCGTCATGGGCAAGGAGGCCTCCGGGCAGGACGAGAGCTTCAGCGCCGGGCGGCTGGAATATCCGCACTACACAAGGCCGGCGACCTGGGAAGGGGCGGACATTCCGCCGGTCCTGTTGTCCGGCGATCACGGCAAAATCGCTGCCTGGCGCCGCGCCGAGGCCGAAAAGCTCACCCGCGAACGCCGGCCGGACCTGCTGGCGGCCCCGGCCGCCCGGCCAGACGCAAAAACACCCGCAAAAGGGTGACACCAAGAGGGTGACAAATGTGTTGTCTTGGCGTAGAAGCGGCGCCAACTCAGGAACATGCTGAAGTGAGCGCGCCGCCACGCAAGGCCGTTTGGGCGCCGCCGATGGAGAAGTGTTATGAATATCATTGCTGAGCTCGAGCACGAGCAGATTGCCAAGCTCACCACCGGCAAGGAGATTCCTGAGTTCCAGCCCGGCGACTCGGTCATCGTTGCGGTCAAGGTCAAGGAAGGCGAGCGTTCGCGCGTGCAGGCCTATGAAGGCGTCTGCATCGCCCGTTCCGGCGCCGGCCTGCACGAGAACTTCACCGTGCGCAAGATTTCCTACGGCGAAGGCGTCGAGCGCGTGTTTCCGCTCTATTCGCCGATGATCGACTCGATCAAGGTCGTGCGCCGCGGCAAGGTGCGCCGTGCAAAGCTCTATTACCTGCGCGGACTCCGCGGCAAGTCGGCGCGCATTGTCGAGCGCACCGATCGTCACGACGCGCCCAAATCCGCCGGCAAGACTGCTGCGGCGAAAGCCACGGCGGCGGAATAAAGAATTATTTCGCCAGCGGCCCGTTGATCATCCAGCGGTAGCCGTAGGGGTCCTTGACCATCGCGAAGCGGTCGCCCCAGAAGGCGTCGTTCGGCTCCATGACGCCGACGGCTCCCGCATCGACGGCCTGCTTGAACAGCGCGTCGACGTCCTTCCCCGTCTTGAGCCCGATCGCGACCGAAGCCGTTGTCGTCTCGCCCTCCTGCGGCGCACCGGGGCCGCCATGCTCGGGAAAGGCATCGCAGAAGAAGACGTCGCCACCCTGGATGGTCACGTGCACGTGCATCAGCCGCTTGCCGTCCTCGGCTGGCATGCGCTGCTGCTCCTGTGCGGAAAACGCTTTCTGGTAGAAGGCGCTGGCGCCGGCCGCGTCGCGGACGGTGAGGTAGGGTATCGTGGCTTGCATGACAGTCTCCCTGACAATGACGGGTCTTGGTGCCTATCTTTATTCTTGCGAAAAGTCGGATTAAACACTGCCGGATCGGACGGACTTGAACATCGCCCGCCCGAGGATGATGCGAATTCGTAACAGGATTAAGACCGCAACAGGATCATGATTATGGCAAAGGCCCGAACCCTCTACGACAAGATCTGGGACGATCATCTGGTTGACGAGCAGCCGGACGGGACCTGCCTTCTGTATATCGACCGCCATCTCGTGCACGAAGTGACCTCGCCGCAGGCGTTCGAAGGCTTGCGCCTGAGCGGCCGCAAGGTGCGCGCGCCGGAAAAGACGCTGCTGGTCGTCGACCACAACGTGCCGACGAGCGACCGCAGCCAGCCCAATCCCGATCCGGAAAGCGCGGCGCAGATCGCCTACCTCGCCGAGAACGCAAAGTTCTTCAATCTCGAATATTTCGACGAGTTCGATAAACGCCAGGGCATCTGCCACATCATCGGACCGGAGCAGGGCTTTACGCTGCCGGGCACGACCATCGTGTGCGGCGACAGCCATACGGCGACGCACGGCGCGTTCGGCGCGCTCGCCTACGGCATCGGCACGTCCGAGGTCGAACACGTGCTGGCGACGCAGACGCTGATCCAGTCCAAATCGAAAAACATGCGCGCCATCGTCAACGGCGCGTTGCCTCCCGGTGTCACCGCCAAGGACATCATCCTCGCCATCATCGGCGAAATCGGCACCGCCGGCGGCACCGGCTACGCACTCGAATATGCGGGCGACGCCATCCGCGCGCTGTCGATGGAAGGCCGCATGACGATCTGCAACATGTCGATCGAAGGCGGCGCCAAGGCCGGCATGATCGCGCCCGACGAAACGACCTACGCCTATCTCAAGGGCCGCGCGAAGTCGCCGAAGGGCAAGGACTGGGATGCCGCGCGCCGCTATTGGGATACGCTCAATTCCGACGACGGCGCGCATTTCGATCACGAGATCCGCCTCGACGCCGCAAAACTGCCGCCGCTCGTCACCTGGGGCACGAGCCCCGAACAGGTCACGACGGTCAGCGGCCGCGTGCCGGTGCCGGCCGAGCTTGCCGACGAACACAAGCGCCGCGCCGCCGAGCGCTCGCTCGATGATATGGGCCTCAAGGGCGGCGAGAAGGTCACCGACATCAAGCTCGACCGCATCTTCATCGGTTCCTGCACCAATGGCCGCATCGAGGATTTGCGCGAAGTCGCGCGCATCGTCGACGGCAAGTCGGTTAACGCCAACCTCTCGGCGATGATCGTGCCCGGGTCGGGCATCGTGAAGGAGCAGGCGGAAGCCGAAGGCCTCGACAAGATATTCGTCAAGGCCGGCTTCGACTGGCGCGAGCCGGGATGCTCGATGTGCCTCGCCATGAATCCCGACAAGCTGGCGCCGGGCGAGCGCTGCGCATCGACGTCGAACCGCAATTTCGAGGGACGCCAGGGCTACAAGGGCCGCACTCACCTCGTCTCGCCGGCCATGGCGGCCGCTGCGGCGATCGCCGGCCATTTCGTCGACGTGCGCGAGTGGAAGTGAACGGCACGCATACAGATCGGACACAAAAAAAGGCCCGCTCACGCGGGCCTTTTTCGTGTCGGTCTTTTTCGTGTCAGTCGATGACTACCAGCTAAACGCGAACGGGCCGATGCCGATGAACGGGCCGAAGCCAACACTCGGGATCGGGCCAACGCCCGGTGCGTAGCTGTAGTAACGCGGCCCATAGGCCGGCTGGGCGTAGTAGCCCGGGCCCGGTCCATAAACGTACTGACCGCGCGGACGCACGACGACGCGCGCCGGCCGGCGATGATGGCGGACAACACGATGGTGATGGCGGGCCGAACTGACATCGGTCGCCTTCGTGGCATGATTTCCAGACACCGCAGACGCGGCGCTGGCAGGAGACGCCACTGCAGCAGCGGCGACAAATGCGGCAACCGCCGCGCCCGTCAAGAATTTAGACATTGATCAACCTCCAAAAGCAGCATTCTACAAAGCGCCTGCGATTTTCGAAAACCCTTCGAAAGAAAGGCGACAGAAGCCTTTATGACAGCGTGGAAAGCGAAAACCGGCAGGACGCGAACCATCATTAACGCCTGTGTGCCCCACAAGGTTTCCTGCAATCTGCAGGCCTCCGCGCACGTGGCGATGTGGCATCGTCGCGCGCAGAATGTAGTCAAACAATGGCAGCCCGCCTTTCGGCGGGCCGCTGATCAGAGGTTTCGGCGTTGCGGTTTCTCGTTACCACACCGAACGGCAGACGCGGACACGATGGTGATGACGCCAGAATACCCGGCACACACGGCGCCGATGATGACGGCGCCAATGACGCCGGTGATGCCAACCGCCGTGCCAGCGCACATTCACCAGCGGAACGCTGGTTTGGCCCGCCGCGCCGCTTTGCGCCGCTGCGATCGGCTGTGCGGCAGGCGCCGCGGTTGCCGGTGCGGTCATGGCGAGGGGAGCGGCCGTGAGGGCGAATGCCGTGGCCGCGATGTAGACTATACGACGCATGTTGCCTCCTGCTTTTTGCAATGTGTCGATCCGGACCCCATAGGCGTCCGGGCAAAGACGTGCAGCGCAGAACGAAAACCCGCCGCGGCGGTGATGGTTTCCGCGGCCGAATATCACACAGGGATTTTTGAAATCGACGGAACGAAATCACGCAACGCGATCGATGTGCCGTTCGCCGAGGGCATTGCCATCGCGTTGATCTCAAACCGCGCGCATCAGATTCGCCGCGTGTTCGCGATGGAGCGTGATCGTTCCGAAGAATTTTAGCTCCCGGCGCGTTGCCACCAGCAGGTGCGCCGCGGCACGACCGTGAGACCGGAAGCCCGCATCTCTTCGACATAGCCGCCTTCGCAACGCCGCGTGTAGCCGGGACCGGGCGGATCGTAGGGCGCGGGAGACGGATAAAGCCGCGCGCTCGGTTGCGGCGGCCGCCGCACGATGATGCGTGTGCGCGGCCGAACGCGCCGGACTTTCTTTCCCTGCTTCACTTGCACCAAAACAGAGCGTGGCGCACGCGCCGCATCCTGCGCATGCGCGGGAGACGCCGCACCGTCAATCAGGCCGCTGAAAAGACCGCACACGCAAAACGCCCCCGCCATCAGACCGGTCACAAGCAGGCGCGCCATGCCGCGCATCGCCGCTTGCGTCACCGACTTCCGTTTCGTGTTTTGTCGTTCGCCCTGCTTTGTCAGCATCTCGCTATCCTGAAGATCATCCAGCCACCGCCATCTCTGTCCGCCACGGTCGTCCATTGCGCGATGGAGTTCAATGGTTTTCTCAAGGTTGGGTTTTCTCAATCTTGGTTTTTCTCAAATCCGGCTTATTTCCATCCTTTGCGGCGATGCTACTCCCTCGCTTGCCGGGCTCGCGCAAACGAAACGAGAAAAACATGAGCGGCGCAAAGCCGGATAAAGGGTCGGTCTGGCGCGCGGCGAACGCGCCGTCGCTCGACGACATGGAGCGCATGGCGACGGAGGCCTTCGCCCAACTGCCGGACGCGTTCCGTGCGCAATGCGAAGGGCTCGTCATCTGCGTCGATGATTTTCCCGACGATTCCATGCTGCGCGACGTCGGCCTTGAAGATCCCTTCGACCTGCTCGGCCTGTTCCAGGGCGTCGGCCTGCCGTTCCGCTCGACGAGTGAAACCGCCACCATGCCGAACCGGGTGTGGCTGTTCCGCCGGCCGATCCTCGACTACTGGGCCGAGCATGACGAAACCCTCGGCGCCATCGTCACCCATGTGCTGGTGCACGAGATCGGCCATCATTTCGGCCTGTCGGACGACGATATTGCGGCGATCGAGGCGGAGGCCTAACGCGCCCGGCCCCGGCAGTCGGCCCTGGAGGATCAGGCTTGCAGTGCCGCTCTTGACAATGCGTCCGGAGCGTCATGAATGAGCGCCGATTAAAGTTTTCAGACGGACGAGAGAGGCTTCATGGACAAGTTCGACCATCTCGATGGCGTGGCCGCGCCGCTCGACATCATCAATGTCGACACCGACATGATCATCCCGAAGCAGTACCTCAAGACGATCAAGCGCACCGGCCTCGGCAGCGGCCTGTTCTCCGAACTGCGCTACCGCGACGACGGCAGCGAGAACCCGGATTTCGTTCTCAACAAGCCGGCCTATCGCAAGGCGAAAATTCTCGTCGCCGGCGACAATTTCGGTTGCGGCTCTTCGCGCGAACACGCGCCCTGGGCGCTGCTCGATTTCGGCATCCGCTGCGTGATCTCGACCTCGTTCGGCGACATCTTCTACAACAACAGCTTCAAGAACGGGATCCTGCCGATCCGCGTCACGCAGGAGCAGCTCGACAAGCTGTTCGACGACGCCGAGCGCGGCGCCAATGCGACGCTGAGCATCGATCTCGAAAGCCAGGAAATCCGCGGGCCCGACGGCGGCGTCATCCACTTCGACATCGATCCGCACCGCAAGCATTGCCTGCTCAACGGCCTCGACGACATCGGCCTGACCATGGTCAAGGAGGACAAGATCGAGTCCTTCGAGAAGAAAATGGCTGCCGAACGCGCCTGGCTTTAGCGCGTTCCCTTTTGCGTTGAGACACGATCCATCCGGCGTCATTCCGGAATCGCGCGAACACGCGCCCATTGTCATCGCCCGCGAAAGCGGGCGATCTGACGAGAGGCCGTTACGCTCGTGCCAAGATGCCCCGCCTTCGCGGGGCATGACATGCATAGGGCGGGCGTGACACGCATCAGTCCCACGCGCATCGGGCCATCACCGGCGTGACCGTCGGCCTCATCCCTCGACGTGGATCACCTCGTAGAGACACGGCTCGATGCGCTCGGCCAGTTCGCCGAATTTCGGCCACTGCTTGCGAAATTCCGGATTCTTGTGCGCCGCTTCGAGTTGCTTGCGGTCCTTCCACTGCACGTAATTGACAACGTGACTGCCGTCCTCGCTGCGATGCAAGGCGACGGACACGAATCCCGGCTGCTTGGCCATGAAGCGGGCGCGCTCTGTCATCAGGGCGACAACATCGTCCTGCGTGCCCGGTGTGAGCTTCACGGTGGTGATCTGGGTGATAACGCCTTTATCGGTGTTGATGTTCGGCATGGGCTTTCTCCTGCGATTCCGGCCCGGGTTGCGGCCGATCGGCCCTGAAACCCATGCAGGACAACGCCATGCGAAGCGTGCGGTTGCTTTGCGCAGCGGCAGAGATTGCGGTTCGAGATGAATGCGTCGCTCAGGCCTCGGCGGAGCGCTCCGCGATCGCATCGGCGATCGCCACCGTGCGGCGCGCCATGTCGGCATGCATGCGCTCGACCATGCGGCCGCCAACGGCGATGACGCCCTTGCCTTGCGCCTCCGGCTGACCGAAGGCCTTGAGAATCGCGCGCGCCTCGTCGATCTCTTCGGCAGGCGGCGTGAACGCCGCGTTGCAGGCCTCGATCTGCGCCGGATGAATCAGCGTCTTGCCGTCGAAACCGAAATCGCGCGCGGCGGCGCATTCGCGCGCAAAGCCTTCAGCATCGCGAAAATCGTTGTAGACGCTGTCGAGAATTTCAATGCCTGCGGCGTGGGCGGCAAGGATGCAGGTGGAGAACCATGACAGCATCGGCGCCCGCCCCGGCACCTGGCGCACCCGCGTTTCCTTCGCCAGATCGTTGGTGCCGAGGATGAGGCCGGCCAGGCGCGTCTCCGAATCGTGCGCCGTGGCTGCGATATCGCGCACGTTGAAGATCGCTTCCGCGCTTTCGATCATGACCCAGAGACGGATGTGCAGGTCGGCGTGCATGTCGAGCATGCGCTGGCCGATCACCTCGATCTGCCGTGGCGTCGCGATCTTGGGCACGATGATCGCGTCCGGCCGCGCCGCCACCGCGGCGTCGAAATCGTCGCTGAACCAGGGTGTATCGAGACCATTGGTGCGGATGAACAGTTCGCGTGCGCCGAAGCCGCCCTGCCGCGCGCTGTCCACGATCTGCGTCCGCGCAGCCTCCTTCGCCTCCGGCGCGACGGAATCCTCAAGGTCGAGGATGACGCCATCGACGGGGAGCGTGCGCGCCTTCTCATGCGCGCGGACATTGGTGCCGGGCATGAACAGAAGGCTGCGGCGCGGACGGATCGGCGTCGTGACTGGCGTCATGACCGGCTTCATGCCGCCTTCTTCTTGGCCTGGATGAGCTTGCGGTTGATCAGCACCTCGGCGATCTGCACCGCGTTGAGCGCGGCGCCCTTGCGCAGATTGTCCGACACGCACCAGAAGGCGATGCCGTTCTCGACCGTGGCGTCCTCGCGGATGCGGCTGATATAGGTCGCGTCCTCACCGGCCGCCTCGACCGGCGTGACGTAGCCGCCGGGCTCGTGCTTGTCGATGACGAGACAGCCGGGCGCGCTGCGCAGGATTTCGCGCGCCTCCTCCGCCGTGATGGCTTGCGCGAATTCGACATTGACGGATTCGGCATGCGAGATGAACACCGGCACGCGCACGCAGGTCGCGGTCAGCTTGATCTTCGGATCGAGAATCTTTTTCGTCTCCGCCATCATCTTCCACTCTTCCTTGGTGAAGCCGTCTTCCATGAAGACGTCGATCTGCGGAATGAGGTTGAAGGCGATGCGCTTGGGGAAATTCTTCGGCGCGCGTTCATCGAGCGTGAACACGCCCTTGGTCTGCGAGAACAGTTCTTCCATCGCGTCCTTGCCGGCGCCGGAGACCGACTGATAGGTCGAGACAACGACGCGGGTGATGGTGGCGCGGTCATGCAGCGGCTTGAGCGCGACGACGAGCTGCGCCGTCGAGCAGTTCGGATTGGCGATGATGCCCTTCTTGCGGAAACCGGCGACGGCATCGGCATTCACTTCCGGCACGATCAGCGGCACGTCGGAATCGTAACGCCACTGCGAGGAGTTATCGATGACGACGGCGCCCTGCGCCGCGATCTTCGGCGACCAGTCCTTCGACACGGCGCCGCCGGCCGACATCAGGCAGATATCGACGTCGGAAAAATCGAAATGCTCGAGCGCTTTGACCTTGAGGACCCTGTCGCCGAAGGACACTTCCGTGCCGAGGCTGCGGCGCGAGGCCAGCGCCACGACTTCGTCGGCGGGAAACGTCCGCTCGGCCAGGATGGACAGCATCTCACGGCCCACATTGCCGGTGGCGCCCACGACCGCGACTTTGTAACCCATTGTTAACTCTCCGAAATAAAATCGCCTTGAGCCATTGCGCGATGGGTGCAAACGACAATCTGGGCGAAAGCGCCTTCTATGCGAGAATGCGGATCAATACAACGCTCGCCCTATTTAGGGACCTCCCGCTCAAGGTGCACCGGGCGTCCCGCGCGACAGACCGGCAATCCCGGAAAATCTTTGCAAATCCAAAATCTCTGCAAATCCCGTGTAAATTTCCGCGGCGGGCAGCGGCATGATTGTGGAATTGAACCGAAGCCGGGTAGTCTGCGTTGAAGTGGCAGCCCACAACGAGGTTTATCATGCGCACGCGCTCAAAAATGACGGCCGTTTGCCTCTCAGCCCTTATCGCCGGGGCATTCAGCCTCTCGGTTGTCCCCGCGGAGGCCGCCAAGCGCGTGGTCAAGAAGCAGAGGGTCACCCACGTCGCCCAAGTTCAACGACACGTGCAGCGGCCGCGCACCCGGATTACCGTCCAGCGCCGGTCGTTCCTCGACCCCGGCACGGAGGTTTTGCCGGGCACCGATCACGCGACGGATTACATCTTCCCATCGGGCTATTCGCCGACCGAAGTGATCGACAACACGCCGTTCAGCCACCGGTCGCCGCTGCCGGGACCGTTCGACCTGCCAAGCAAGAACAACCCCTATATCTATTAAAGTTCAGCCGGATTTACCGGCAGCCCTGAATAAAAAGGCCCGTCGTGAGACGGGCCTTTTCGTATGCGCGCCTGGTCGGATGCACCACTAGTCGAGTTTGCGCGCCTCTTCCGGCAGCATGATCGGAATGCCGTCGCGGATCGGATAGGCGAGCTTGGCCGTGCGCGAAATCAATTCCTGACGCTCGGCATCGAATTCAAGCGTGTTCTTGGTAACCGGACACACGAGAATCTCGAGCAGTTTCGGATCGATGCCCGCCCGCTCCGCCGGTTTCTGGTCACTCATGCCGCTCTCCTGCATTGCCGCTTCACGCCTGACGCTACTGCAACGGCGTATCGCTTGAGGTGTCGTCCTTGGCAAGCTCCATCTCCGTGAGCGCGATCAGCACCTCGGCACGGCTCTTGAGATCTGGCGCTTCCAGCAGCGCCTGCTTCTCGGCCGGACCATACGGCGCCATCATCGCGAGCGCGTTGACCAGCGCCTCGTTCGGCGCCCGTTCGATGTCGTCCCAGTCGGCCTGGAGCTGGTTGGCCTTGAGAAACGCGGACAACGCCTCGAGCAGATGCGTGCGGTCGACCTCTTCTTCCCCCTTGCGGGCGGTGAAATCATCGATGAACGGCGCATAATCGGCGCGACATTGACGATACTCGGTTGAGGCCGCGATCTCCTCCGCGACGCGAAAGCGGCTGACGCCGGTGAGTTGAAGAATATAGCGGCCGTCGCCCGACTCTGCGAGTTGCGTGATGCGGCCGACGCAGCCGACCTGATAGAGTTTTGGATTGTCGGCATCGCCGCTATGCGTGACATCGGGCTGCACCATGCCGATCATGCGGTGGCCGTCGCGCAGCGCGTCATCGACCATCGCCAGATAACGCGGCTCAAAGATGTTGAGCGGCAATTGCCCGCGCGGCAGCAGCAACGCGCCCGCCAGCGGAAACACGGGGATGACTTGTGGCAAATCCCGCGGCCCGCGATAGTCCGCATTCATCGGCATCGCATCACTCCGTTTCGATGGCGGCGCGTCGTGTGTTTCTCAATCACGATGGCTTGGAGCATGATGTTGTCCGAAAACCGCTACACATCCTTCGCCGTCATGCTCTAGGAAAACAGCAGCGACGACAATTTCTTGCGGCCGTCCACGGTCGCTTCGTCGGCCGGACCCCAAGCTTCGAAGAACTGCACGAGTTGCTTGCGGGCGCCGTCATCGTTCCATTTGCGATCCTGCTTCACGATCTGCAGGAGATGCCCGACGGCCTCGGCGCGCTGACCCTTGCCGTTCAAGGCGACTGCAAGATCGAACCGGGCCTGATGATCCTTGGGATTTGCGGCGACTTTCTGCTCAAGCTCGCCGACCGGCCCGACATTGCTCGCCGCTTCGGCGAGATCGACAGCGGATCGCGCCGCCGCGACCGCCGGATCGTTGACCTTGTCCGCGGGCACCAAAGCGAGCGCCTGCCTGGCGCGGTCGAGTGCACCGGTCTGGACGTAGCATCGCGCAAGACCGGCAAGCGCCTGCGGACGGGTCGGATCCGCGGCAAGAACCTGCGCATAAAGATCGGCCGCGCCCGCCGCATCGCCCTGCGCCATGGCCTCGTCCGCCTGTTTGACGAGGTCGGCGTCGCCGGCGTCGATCTTGCCCTTGAGCAGCCGTTCGATGAAGTCGGTCACCTGACTTTCCGGCAGCGCGCCCATAAATCCGTCGGCTGGGCGCCCGTCGGCAAAGGCGATCACGGCGGGGATCGACTGGATGCCCATCTGGCCGGCGATCTGGGGATGCTCGTCGATGTTCATCTTGACGAGCTTGACCTTGCCCTTGGCGGCGCGGACGGCCTTTTCGATGATCGGCCCGAGCTGTTTGCAGGGCCCGCACCAGGGCGCCCAGAAATCGACCAGCACCGGCTGCTTCTTCGATTCCTCGATGACATCCGCGACGAACGTCTGTGTGGTGGTGTCCTTGACGAGATCGCCGCCCGCCGCGGGAGTCGCCGCTTGATCCTGAAACATCGTCGAAGTCGCTTTCGCCCTGGAGCATTTTTCGCGGAATACGCGCGATCGGCCTTTTGCCCGAAATACAGAGAGATAGATGGTCGATCGCGGAAGGGATTGCAATCCTGACTCAAATTCCGCGGCCGCGGCCGCCCAATCGCGGTCGCCAATGGCAAAGCGACCCATTCAATCGCCGGCAGACCGGTCGTCGCTCGTCAGCGCCACGATGCGCGGGACATGACCCGTCGCTTCAAGGAAGGTCACCAGCCCATCGCGGGCGATCGTCGTCGTCATCGTGTTGATGAGCGGATGAAAATTCAGCACGTCATGCGTCATCATGGCGGCATCGAGCACCACCGTGACATGTCCGGCGTGGTCGTTGATGGCGGAAAACGGTGTCACTGAACCCGGCGCAACGCCGAGATGCGCGTCAAGCTGTTCGGCCGATCCGAAAGAGAGCCGTCCGGTCGCACCGATCACGCGATGCAGCGCCTTGAGTGCGATCGTCGCATCCTCGCACGCGACCACGAGGAACAGCGCGCCGCGCTTGTCCTTGAGGAACAGGTTCTTGGTATGAGCGCCGGCAACCTGTTCGCGCACCCCACCGGATTCAGCGACCGTGAAGACCGCGGGATGATGCGCCGTGACATGGGCGATCCCGAAGCGGTCGAGCATGGCGAACAGATCGTCGGGCGTGGCGGGCATGGTCTGCGGTCCGGGACGCGGGGGCATGATCGACGAGTCTGATCCAGCTTCGCTGCATCAGACTCTGGGGGACGTCGCACAAAGACATGAAAAGCACCGGCCGTCACGATTGGCCGAGAGAGGCCGCGTCTTCATCAGCCTTGATAGGCCTTGATACGTAGGGTCTTGTAAAATTACCCGGGTAATACTATCTCGTCATTTCACCCGGGCAAAATGCGCCGACGCTTCATCCTGCGAGGTCCGAAATGAATACCCAGACCCATGATCAGGCTCATGATCAGACTCACGGTCAAACCAACGTCTCCTGCACGGCTTTCGCCGGCATGGAACGTATTGCGACGGGCGCCCTCGCGCAGGTCGCGATTGCCGTCAAAAACCGCATCGATCGGGACGGCGCGTCGGTCCTGGTTTTCGACGACACCGGCAACCCGATCGAGGTGGATTTTCGCGGCACGGCGGCGGATGTCCGCCGGCGGCTTGCGGCGTCAGACAGCGAAGCGCCAACGGCCCCGGCTCAATCCGCGCCGCGCGGACCGGGACGGCCGAAACTCGGGGTCACGGCCCGTGAAGTGACCCTGCTGCCGCGCCATTGGGACTGGCTCAATGCGCAACCGGGCGGCGCTTCCGTCGCGTTGCGCAAGCTCGTCGATCAGGCACGCCATGGTCACGCCGGACGCGACCGTGTGCGCCAGGCGCAGGAAGTTACCTACCGGTTCATGTCCGTCGTGGCGGGAAACCTGTACGGCTATGAGGAGGCGATGCGGGCGCTCTTTGCCGGCGACAGGGGCCGATTCATGGCTCTGATCGAGCCGTGGCCCGCCGATGTGCGCGATCATATCGTCATGCTGGCAAGCGCCGCCTTTCCCATCGCGGCCTGATCCGCGCGGCGCGAGACGGTAAGCGCGGACCATGGTGTCCGGATTTTGCGTGGTTGCAAAACCGCGCACCATTTGCCATACGTCTGCCCCGGTGGAGGTCAATCCTCCGCCGGTGTGAGCGGGTGTAGCTCAGGGGTAGAGCACAACCTTGCCAAGGTTGGGGTCGAGGGTTCGAATCCCTTCGCCCGCTCCAATTTTCCCAGCCGATCTTCCAACCGATCAGAGTCGCGTTGAACCAAATTGCCGTTTGTCCCGCTTCGACCGGGCGAACGCAGCCGATTTTGCTCAGCCCTTCAACACATCGGCGAAACCCTGCCGCCATGAGGCATGCGCCGGTCGCCACAGCAGATCGCGCTTCGCCTTGGCATTCGAGCCGGCACGATTTTCCGTCATCATGGTGACGATGTGCTCGCCTGCCATGATCCGGGCCAACCATCGCGGCACGCGCCACGGCGCTTTCGCGCCAACCAGCGCGGCGAGCGCGGGAAGCCATTCGCGGACCGGAGCCGGCTCGTCATCGACGATATTGTAGATACCGGGCGCGCCGTGATCGACGGCCGCCGCCGCCGCAGTCGCGGCGTCGTCAATATGCAGGAACGACCACCAGCCATTCGCATCTCCGATCAATGGCACGCGCCGGCGTCGCAACTCATCGAGCATGGGCCCGTCGAATAATCCCGTGCCCGGACCGTAGAATGCGCCATAGCGCAGGACGACACCTTCGATATCGGACAGGCCCGTCACCGTGCGTTCGAGGTATTTGATGGCGTCGAGAGAGCGGCGCAATTCACGCGGCGGATCGGGATCGAGCGGATCGGACTCCGATTTCACCGGATCGCCGGTGTGCGCGTAAGGCCAGCCGCAGAAGCTCTGCGCGATCAGACGCCGCACGCCGGCCGCGCGAGCCGCTGCGATCAGATGATCGAGGCCTTCGGTGCGCAGGCGGTTGCTGGCGGCGAACGCACGATCGAATTTTTGCATATCGATGGCACCGCCGAGCGATGTCATCTCGTGAATGATGACGTCAGGCTTTGCCCCGACCACGGCTTGACGGATCGCTGCACCATCGAGCCCGTCCGCGACGACGGGCTCGGCACCAGCGCGGCGGATCATGTCGGCCTTCGCCTGCGTTCGCGTCAGACCCACAACCGCATGCCCCGCCGACACAAGCAGCGGAACAAGCCGGACTCCGACCGCGCCCGTCGCGCCTGCTACGAAAATGCGCATGCCGTTATCCTCGGCTCGTTTCGTTCGGAACTATTGTCAGCGGTTTGGGCGACAAATGGGCAGCACTCCACACATCCGATGAAGTGCCGAGATAGTGCCAAGATCGAGATAGTGCCGCCAGCATCAAGTCAACGGCGGAACGGCGCCGGCCCCGGCCTTTAGCGGTGTCATGACACTTCCGGTCAGCTTGACGGCTTATCGGCGGCGCTTTATTGCAGCGCTGCGCATGGCCACGCCGCGCGCGATCCGCCCTGTGTCGCTGTCCTGCGTCGCTGTCGAAAGAATACGGCACCATGCGTTACCGGCCATTTCCCGAGTCAGATCTCGACCGCGCGGCGGAAAAGCGCGTCGTCATCGGCGGCTTCACGCCGGTCGCCCGTATTTTTCTGCCGGTTTCCGCCAGCGCCACGCCGATCACCCTAAAGGCGACCGCACAAAGCGCGGACTTCACCCGCCGAGCCGTGGTTCCTCTTCGCCGGACCCGACGCATCCGCTCGGTCTAAGGCTCACGTTTTCAGCTTTATCATCAGCTCGTCGGCGTGAGCTTGGCGCAATGCTGGAGCGCTTCCGCGCGCGATTGCGACGCGGGAAGGAACGGCGCATAAGAGCGCCGCAATCGGAAGCGGCGCTCAAGCCGCCGGTATTTTGGGCACGGAGGCGCAATGGGCGGGCTGTTCGGTGGACTTTTAGCGCTCCTTTCGGCCGCGACCTTCGCCTTCAACAATGCCAGTCTCCGCCGCGGTGTCCTCACCGGCTCGGTCGCCCAGGCCATGGCGGTCACGGTGCCGATCGGATTTCCGATCTTCCTTCTGGCCGCGCTGCTCGCCGGCCAGATCGGCGCGGTTTTCCAGTTCTCGATGAAATCCGTCGTGTTGCTTTTGAGCGCCGGCGTCATTCATTTCGTTTGGGGACGCTACTGCAATTATCGCGCGACGCGCGCGATCGGCGCCAATCTCGTGGCGCCGGTGCAGCAGATGTCACTGATCGTGACGCTGCTGCTCGCGCTCACGGTGCTCGGCGAAGTGCTGACGCCGCTGCGCTTGCTCGGCATCTTCCTTGTCATCATCGGGCCAAGCGTGACGGGGCGCGGCCAAGCGCTCAAGGACAACGGAAAAAAGGGCGACGCACGCCAGCCCATCGACCCGGCGAAGACGCAGGCTTTCGAACCACGCTATGCCGAAGGCTATCTGTTCGCGCTGCTGTCGACGACGGGCTATGGCGTCAGCCCAATCCTCATCCGGCTGGCGCTTCAGCACAAAGGGCTGGGCTCGAGCATCGCCGCCGGGCTTCTGGCCTATACCGCCGCGACGGTGGTGATGGGGTTGATCCTGCTGTGGCCGGGACGCTGGCGTGAGGTTCGAAACACCGAAAGGGTCGCCGTCAAGTGGTTCACGATCTCCGGCGTTTTCGTCTGCGTGTCGCAGATGTTTCTTTATATGGCGGTCTCGCTCGCGCCGCTGACGATCGTGACGCCGATCAACCGCCTTTCACTGGTGTTCCGGCTATATTTCGGAAGAATAATCAACCCGCAGCACGAGATGTTCGGCGGTCGCGTCATCCTCGGAACACTTGTCTGCATCGCCGGCGCAGCCGTGCTGTCGCTGAGCACGGAATCGGTCGTCGATGCGTTGCCCTTACCGGCCTGGATCGAACCCGTCCTGCATTGGCACTGGCCGTAAGCGGTTAGTATCCCGCCGCGAGTGCGCCGCGCGTACGCGGATCGGCGGCGCCGACAATGCCGTCAGGCGTCACCATGATCGAATTGGCCGAGGTCGGCCCCGAGCGCACGGTCACATGATGGCCGCGCGCTTCCAGTTCGCGGATCGCATCCTGCGGATAATTGCGCTCGACGAAAACTTCATCGGGCAGCCATTGATGGTGCAGCCGCGGCGCCGAGACGGCCTCGCCCACCGTCATGCCGCGATCGATGACGTTGACGATCACCTGCAGCACCGTGGTGATGATGCGGCTTCCGCCCGGCGAGCCGGTGACGAGAACCGGTGCGCCGTCCTTGAGCAAAATCGTCGGCGTCATCGACGAGAGCGGGCGCTTGCCCGGCGCCGGCGCGTTGGCCGCAAAACCGACAAGGCCAAACGCGTTCGGCGCGAACGGCTTCATGGCGAAATCGTCGAGTTCGTTGTTCAGCAGCACCCCGGTGCCATCGGCGACCATGCCGAGGCCGTAGCTGAAATTCAGCGTGTAGGTGTTCGACACCGCATTGCCAGCCGCATCGACGATCGAGAAATGCGTAGTGTTGTTGCCCTCGCGCGGCACGGGAATGCCGGGATGGATGTCGGTTGAAGGCCGCGCATGGTGCAGGTCGATCCCGGCACGCAATGCGCGCGCGTAGGATTTCGAGATCAGCCCGGCGATCGGCATCTTCACGCGGTCCGGATCGCCCATATAGAGCGCGCGGTCGGCATAGGCGCGCTTCATGATCTCTGCGAGCAGATGCGGTCCGTCGCGGCCGGCGATCTGCTGCGAGGAATAGCCTTCGAGCACGTTGAGCATCTCGATGAGATGCACGCCGCCCGATGACGGCGGCGGCATCGAGACGACGTCGTAACCGCGATAGCTGCCGGTGACCGGCTTGCGCACCACGGCATGATAGGAGGCCAGGTCCTGCGCGGTCATCACGCCGCCGCCGGCCTGGATGGCGGACGCGATCTTTTGCGCGACGGGGCCGGCGTAGAACGCCGGTGCGCCGTCATGCGCAATGGCCTCCAGCGTGTCGGCAAGATCGGCCTGCACCAGACGATCGCCAGGTGCGAGGTTTTCACCGCCGGGTTTGAGAAAGATTTTCGCCGAGGCTGGATAGCGCGCAAAGCGATCGTGCGCGGCGGGAAGCGAAGCCACCGTATCGTCCTCCACCGGAATGCCGTCGCGCGCGAGCGCAATGGCTGGCGCGATCAACTGCGCGAGCGTGAATTTGCCGGAGCCGTATTTTTCCTGCGCCAGCGCAAGACCGGCGACGGTGCCAGGCACGCCGACACCGAGCGGCGAAGCCCGCGACTTCTGCGGATCGGCATTGCCGTCGGCATCGAGGAAGGTTTTGGTATTGATCGCCGCCGGCGCCGTCTCGCGATAATCGATCGTGACGTTTTCATCCGGCTGCGCGCGATGGATCACCATGAAACCGCCGCCGCCAAGATTGCCTGCGCGCGGATAGGTCACCGCCATGGCGAAGCCGACCGCGACCGCCGCATCGACGGCATTGCCGCCGCGCGCGAGAATATCGACGCCGATCTTCGCCGCGCGGCTCTCCTGCGCGACGACCATGCCGTGCTGCGCCGTCACCGCCTGCGCCGGAGCGATGATCGCCATGCGGCGCGGCGCCTCCTGCGCTACCGCCGGCGACAACAGCGTGAGTGCAACGAAAGTAGCAAAGAAGGCGGAAGACAAACGCGACATTGATGAGAGCCTTGGATGTGCGCTGGATGAACCTTGACTGCGCATGGCGACTTTTGCGCATGGCAACCTTTTTGCGCATGGAAGCTATGAGGCGGCGCGCAAATGGGACGAAGACCATGGATTATGACAGAGGCAAACGCCATCTGTCACGATTGGGGAACCATAGCGGATTTGGCCGAGAGGATAGACGGACGTGTTGGACATGGCGGACAGGAATGACAAGCCGCCGTGCGACCCGGCCAATGCAGCCGAGACATCGGCGCAGGGCGCGGTTGAAAAAATCGAACACGGCACCCCTGCCTTTCTGCGCACCAATCTCGCGCTCTTCGCCGCCGGCTTCGCGACCTTCGCCCTGCTCTATTGCGTCCAGCCATTGATGCCGTTGTTTTCGGCTGACTTCGGTGTCAGCGCGGCCGGCGCCAGTCTGGCGCTGTCGGCGTCGACGGGCGTGCTCGCCGTCTTCATGCTGATCACCGGGCCACTATCCGACATCTGGGGCCGCAAGCCGATCATGGTGGCGGCGCTGCTGCTGTCGTCCGCGCTGACGATCCTGTGCGCGACGCTGCAGCATTGGCCGGCGCTGCTGCTTGCACGCGCGCTGATGGGCATTACGCTGAGCGGATTGCCTGCGGTCGCCATGGCCTATGTCGGCGAGGAGATGCATCCGCGCTCGCTGGGTCTCGCCATGGGTCTCTACATCGGCGGCTCCGCCATTGGCGGGATGAGCGGCCGTCTGCTCACCGGCGTCATTACCGACATCGCGGGCTGGCGCATCGCAATGACCGTGATCGGCGTACTCGGTGCGCTGTGCGGTGCCATCCTGTGGCGAAGCCTGCCGCGGTCGCGCCACTTCACGCCGCGCGAGCCACGCGTTGCACAATTGATCCAGTCGTTCAGCGCCAATCTGCGCGACCCGGTGCTGTCCATCCTGTTTGCGGAAGGTTTTCTGCTGATGGGCAGCTTCGTGACGATCTACAATTACGTCGGCTATCGTTTGATGGCGCCGCCCTTCTCCCTCAGCCAGACCGCAATCGGCCTGATCTTCTCAGTCTATCTGTCGGGCATCGTCAGTTCGGCGTGCATGGGTGCGCTCTCGGGACGGCTTGGACGACTGCCTGTCATTGTCGCTGCGCTGGTGTTGATGCTGGCCGGTCTTGCAACGACGCTGCTCAGTCAACTCTGGCTGATCATTTTTGGCATCGTCGTCCTCACATTCGGCTTCTTCGGCGCGCATACGGTGGTCAGCGCCTGGATCGGCGCGCGAGCGCGGCACGGCAAGGGGCAGGCGTCTTCGCTTTATCTTTTCGCGTATTACATGGGATCGAGCGCAGTGGGATCGCTCGGCGGCCTGTTCTGGAGTGCAGCAGGATGGGGCGGCGTCATTGCGATGACGGGCGCGCTCGTGCTCGCCGCGCTTGCCATGACCCTAAGATTGAAATCACGTTCCGCATGACACCCGATTTCGAGGCGGCTTTGGATCGGCCGCGGGCTTTTTGCGTGCGCGTGATTTTTTCGAAAACCGCGCCCCTCTAAACGGGTGTCATTCCGGGATGCGCGTTCTTTATGCGCAGGCCCCATGGTCCCGGCGGTGGTTATGGATTCCGGGCTCGCTCGCAAGAACTCGCGCCCCGGAATGACAACGGGTTCGATGCCAAAATTATCTAATGCCTAAAATGCCGGGTGCCGGTCATGACCATGGCGATGCCGTGCTCGTCGGCGGCCTTGATGACGAGATCGTCGCGCATCGAACCGCCGGGCTGGATCACTGCGGTGGCGCCGGCCTCGATCGCGACCAGCAATCCGTCTGCAAACGGAAAGAACGCATCGGACGCAACGACCGAACCCTTTGTCAGCGGTTCGGAAAGCCCGGCTTCCCTGGCGGCATCGCGCGCCTTGATCGCGGCGATACGCGCGGCGTCGACGCGGCTCATCTGCCCGGCGCCGATGCCGACAGTCGCGCCATCCCTGGCATAGACGATGGTGTTCGACTTCACGTGCTTGGCGATGCGGAAGGCAAACCGTAAATCGCGCAACTCGGCTTCGGTCGGCGCGCGTTTCGTCACGACCTTCAAATCCATGTCGTCGACCACCGCATTGTCGCGCGATTGCACGAGCAGGCCGCCGGCGACGGATTTCACGGCCAGTGCCGCGGCGCGTGGATCGGGCAGGCCGCCGGTGAGCAGCAGGCGCAGATTCTTTTTCGCGGCGACGATGGCGCGCGCTTCGTCCGACGCATCCGGCGCGATGATGACTTCCGTGAAAATGTCCACGATGGCACGCGCGGCATCCGCATCGAGCGGCCGGTTGAGCGCGACGATGCCGCCGAAGGCCGATACCGGATCGCACGCGAGCGCCTTGCGATAGGCCTGCGTGAGGTCGGCGGCTTCAGCCACGCCGCAAGGATTGGCGTGCTTGATGATGGCGCAGGCGGCCGTGCGCGCCGGATCGAATTCGGCGACGCATTCGAACGCCGCGTCGGTGTCGTTGATGTTGTTGTAGGAGAGTTGCTTGCCCTGAATTTGCCGCGCCGAGGCGACGCCGAAACGGGTGTCGCCGGTGCG
Source organism: Xanthobacteraceae bacterium (assembly GCA_035494115.1). Classification (GTDB taxonomy): domain Bacteria; phylum Pseudomonadota; class Alphaproteobacteria; order Rhizobiales; family Xanthobacteraceae; genus DATJHH01. The sequence continues at coordinate 21,178 of DATJHH010000017.1, read as the reverse complement.
GTAGAAGGCGGCGCTTTGGTGCGGGTTCTCGCCGTAGCGCATCGTCTGCGCGAGATGGCCGCCAAAAGCGCGATAGCTCGGCGCGTCATCGTTCAGGACAGCGGCGAACCAGTTCGAGATCGCCGCGTCATAGGCGGCGGTACGGCCATAGGCCTTGGCCGCGAGCGCGCGGCGCAGCGTCAGCGAGGTGCCGCCGTCGATGCGGATTTCGGTCAGCACGCGATCATAATCTTCCGGATCGACGATCACGGCGACGTCGTCATGATTCTTGGCGGCGGCGCGGATCATCGCCGGACCGCCGATGTCGATGTTCTCAACGCAGGTCTCGTAGTCGGCACCCTTCGCGACCGTCGCCTCGAAGGGATAGAGATTGACGACGAGCAGGTCGATCGGGCGAATGCCGTGCGCCGTCATCGCCTCTTTGTGCGCCGCGTTGTCGCGGATCGCGAGAAGGCCGCCATGCACCATGGGATGCAGGGTTTTGACCCGTCCATCCATCATTTCCGGAAATCCGGTCAAAGCAGCAACATCCATGACGGTCAGGCCGGCCTCGGTCAGCGCCTTCGCGGTGCCGCCGGTCGAGACCAGTTCGACGCCGCGCTCGGCAAGGCCCTTTGCGAAGGCGATGAGCCCGGTCTTGTCGGAGACGGACAGGAGGGCGCGGGCAACGGGACGCGGGCGTTCGGTCATAAGCAATCGGGCCAAATGAGCTGGGATGCGTGGAATTACGTGCTGTTTGCGGAATAGGCGCTAGCACGGAACGCACGGGCGTGAAACCGCCGCGGCGCGCTCTCAACAACGCGGTTCCGCAAATTTCAGCCGCCGCCGGTTACAGCGGCAGTTCCGGCTGCGGATCGGTGCCCCGGCGCTCGCCCGACGTCGACGCGATCTGCGCAAAGCTCCAGCGGATCTGCGCCACCCGCCGCGCCTGCCCATAGATGACGATCTGCGTCGTGCGGCGGGGGCCCTCGGAGCCAGCGAGGAAGACGCTCTCTTCAAGCTCGACCTGATTGTCGAAGGCACTGAAGGTCCACACCCCACGATTCGGCAGCGTCAGCATCACGCCATGACCGTCCGACAGCCGGTTGGCCTTGATCGACGGATGGAGGTGGAAGCGTACCGCGAAATCATCCTGTTCGTCCGGCAGCGTGTCCTGATCGGCGGGCGAAAAACTGTCGTCGCCGTCAAGCCGCGCACCGTCGGCGCGCAGGCGCAGCTCGCGATGGTGGATGATCTGGTAGCGGCTGGCGTAACCATTATGCGATCCGCGCAGCACGACCATGTCGGCGCGATCGTCGCGATTGACCTCGACCAGCGTCGGCCCGGCGATGATTGGCGCGCCGCGCATCAAACGATTGAGCGAAACACTTTCGAGGAAATGGCAGGACGAGGTGTCGTTGAGCGTCACGGTCGAATGTGCGGCGGTGGCGCGCGCGACCTGCCGCCACGTCTGGCGGTTGTTGGCCGGAATGCCGCAATTGACGACAATGTGCTGGGGCCCTTGCGAAAGCTCGAACGACAGACACCCCGCATGCGCTTCATGACTGTAGGCGAGCGGCGGCGGCAGCCCGGCATCGACCAGTGCCACGGTCTGGCCGGCCTGCAAGCGCTGATAGCCGGAAAAACTCGCGTTCGAAAACGGCGTGCCGCGCGCGTCATCATAGGCCAGCACCGTGGCGACCAGTTCCGGCTTGGTCGGCCCCATACCGTTGAACAGCGCGAGCTTGCCGTCGTCGTGGCGGAAGAACCGCACCATCGGCATCACCCGGTCGATGGCGTTGAGCAGCGGCTGCGGCGGCGCGATGTTGGAGGACGAGAACGCCTGCCGCAGCGGCAACAGATCGAGCAGGATGTCGACGAGCGTATGGGGATTGCGGCTGATATGGCCGCCGTCGGGGAAAATCTGCCTGTCGAGTTCCTCGACGAGCAGGCGCGTGATCGCGCGCTGATGCCGCCCCTGGCCGGCGATGCACAGCGAAGCGAAGCAGAGCGCCATCAAGGCCTGCAATTGCTGGCGGCCGGTACGCGCGGATTTGACGTGACGGCGCAGATAGCGGACCTGCCTGCACAGGCTGCGCATGAAGCGGCGATAAAAATTCACGTCGGCGTCGGTCAACAGCAGCGGCGAATGGCACAGCCACGCCATGATCCGGCGCGAGAGCACATCCGGCCGCCAGGCCAGCGGATGATAGGCGCCCTGGAAATGAATCCATTCGTCGACCAGCGCGCGCGCATTGGCGCGGGTGATGGTCGAATCCGCCGCGCGCAGGTGACGCAGCCAGCCGAAGCCGAGCAACGCGCACGACCATTCCTCGGACGGGGACTGTGTTTCGAACGGCGAGCGCCCTTCGCAGATGACGATCTTGCCGGCAAAGGCAAAACGGCCGGCATAGATTTCAGCCGCGCGGGTCGGGTCCGGCGTGCGCAGGTCCTGCGGCGCAATGGTCAGCCTGTCGTTTTTCGGCGACAGGAAACGCCAGCGCAGGACCGCATGACTGCCGAGGCGCGCCGTCACCCGTCGCATGGCGATGCCAGCGAGAATGGTAGACAGCTTTGCTCGTTCCGCCACGGAAACGCGCGACATCGACATCCGCCTCGTTTGTCAGCGAGAGCATGACCCGAAAAGGTTTAAAACCCTTCCGGCAGAATCATGCGTCCAAATCGAGGGCTTTGTGCGATCGCATTCACGTTGCGCGTATCGGAACGCAAATCGGCACCCGCTTTGCGAAAATACGCACCAGAATGCGATGTCGTTCAAAGCCCCCGTCCGCCCAGCGCGTCTTACCATAGCGAAGGCAGGCCACGCGGCCAACCGCGCAAGTTGCGCTGCGCGCAGCTTCTTGTGCGGTTTAGGGCATGATCCCGAAAAGTGGAATCCGGTTTTCGGAAAAGATCATGCCCCCCAAGACAATAGGCTAACCTCTTGTGAGCCGCGCGATGTAAAAGCCGTCGAGCCCGCTCGATGCGGCGTCGCCGCCGGTCAGATGGAACGGCAGAGTGCGCACGTCGCCTGCATCCGTGATGCATTCGGCAAGGCCGCCGATCTCGTGCGCCAGAACCGGCTTCCGTGTCAGTTGCGGATCCTCGGCGAGCGCCGCCGCAACGATGTCCTCGCCCTCCTCGCGCTCAAGCGAACACACGCAGTAAATCAATGTTCCGCCGGAACGCAGCAGCGTCACCGCATGGCGCAACAGATCGCCTTGCAACGTGGCCAGCGCGGTGATGTCGGCCGGCTGCTTGAGCCAGGCGATGTCGGGATGGCGCCGGATCGTACCGGTGGAGGAACATGGCGCATCGAGCAGCACGCCATCGAACGGACCGCCCTTGGACGTCCAAGTAAGCGCGTCGGCCTCGATGGTCTCGGCCGTGAGTTTCAGGCGCGCGAGATTATCGCGCAGCCGCGCAACGCGGGCCGGGACGCGGTCGATGGCCGTGACGCGGGCGCCGGCGTGGGCCAGTTGCGCGGTCTTGCCGCCGGGCGCGGCACAGAGATCTGCGATGGCTTGGCCCTGCACATCACCGAACAGGCGGGCCGGCAAGGCGGCGGCGGCGTCCTGAACCCACCACGCGCCATCGTCGTAGCCGGACAGCGCCGTCACCGGCCCATGATGGGCAGTGCGCACGGTTCCGGTCGGCAGCACAATGCCTTGCAGGCGTTCGGCCCACATCGCCGGCTCGGCCTTCACGGTGATGTCGAGCGGCGGCTCCTGCGCATGCATCGCCGCGATGTTTTGGGCGGCCTCGGCACCATATTGGGCGGTCCAGCGCGCCAGCAGCCAGGCCGGCGTATCGGCTGCCGTGCTCACGCCGGCCGCCAGTTGCGCCGCCGATTCGCGGATAATGCGGCGCAGGATGGCGTTGACCAGCCCGGCATAGCGCTCCAGCCGCCGGTCCTGCTGCACCAGCCGCACCGAGAGATCGACGGCGGCGTGGTTCGGCACCTTGAGCCAGAGGATTTGCGCGGCGCCCAGCAGCAGCGCGCTGTCGGCGCGCGCGGCCTCCTTCGGCAACCCCTTCTGCAGCATCGGCGTGATCAGGGCGCGCAGCGTGCCGAGGCGGCGCAGCACCGTGGCGCAGAGCCGCCGCACCAGCGCCCGGTCGCGCTCTTCGAGCGCAGTGAACGCCGCGTCGCGGTGCAGATCGTCGAACTGCTCGTCGAGGGGACGCCCGCGCGTCAGCACGGATTCGAGCACAGTCGCGGCGAAGCGACGGGCCGCAAAACCGGGAACCTGGTTGGGAACGTTATCTCCGCTGGATCCCCGATGCGGGGATTGGCCGGAGGCGCGGCCCGGCGGCCGACGACTGTTCGGGTCTTTGGCAGAAAAGGATCGACGGGGTGGGCGCGGCATGGATTCGTGGCCTGCAATAACGGCCTGAGCCGGGCCTGTTGTCCGCCCTTCCTTGGCACAGGTTTGCGCCGGAGGCGACGCCTCCCTGCCACGAGCCGACCCGAACCGGCCCTCCGTAGTTTTCCTGAGATTGGCGGTAGGAGAGAATCGTCCTATTATGGGATCATGTTCCTAGGATCATTCTCCTCACACCAGACCGTCCTGGCGCTGACCGGCGTTGCCTTCACCCTAGGCGCGCTGGCGGGGTCGGTCGGTGCGGATCGTCTCGGCGAACCCCATTGGGATTTGGCGCGCCGCGGCGCAGGGCTTTACGTCCAGCACCCGGCGCACGCGCCGGATCTGGCGCATGCCGCCCCGGCCGCGCCCGTGCAAAGCAATGCGAATGGACAAACCTATCCGGCGGAGGTGCTGCGCGTCATCGACGGCGATACGTTTGTGGCCGCCGTGCACCTGTGGCCCGGATTGCAGATCACCACGAAAGTGCGCCTGCGCCGGATCGATGCGGCCGAGATGCACGCGCGCTGCCCGCAGGAGCGGCGGCTGGCCGAAGCCGCGCGCGACGGGCTCACGACCCTCCTCGCCGGCGGCAATGTCACGCTGACGCAGATCAAGCCCGACCGCTATGGCGGCCGGGTCGATGCCGATGCGGTCAATGCGGCACGCATTGATGTCGGAGAGGCGATGCTCGCCCGCGGCCTGGCGCGGCCCTACAACGGCGGCCGACGCCAGCCTTGGTGCTGAGCGCGCGTGCTGCGCGCGCACCGCTAAAAAGTTAGCGCGCCTTTTCGATTTCGGCGGCCTCGGCGCGAATGTCCTGATAGCCGTTTTCCGAAATATCGAAATTGTTGCCGTCGGGATCGATCGCGCGGTACTCCGCATAATGACGATCGCCGGGACGCTTGAGCGGCCCGCGGTAACCGTGCTTCTCGAAACGCTCGGCGACGGCTTCATTGTCGTCCACCAGAAATCCGAAATGATTGAAGCCGCTCGGCTTGCCGTCGATCTTGTTGGTATGGATCGAGAGGTTGAGATAGCCGTCGGTGAGCGAGATGCCGCCGTTCTTGGCCCGATGAATGATCTCGAGCCCCATCACATCGACATAGAATTTCGCCAGCCGTTCGGGATCGGTGGTGTTGAATACGAGATGCCGGATCTTTGCCATTTTATTGTCCTTCCGCCGTTCGCTTCAAACTTGATAACGCCGCACTATCGGCCCGAAACGGCCCGCCCTGCAAGGAGCTGGCGTCGCGTTTGCAGGAATGGCCACGCGGCGCGTTGACATTACCGAACAGCATCTGACGCCGCTCGGTCTTGCTGGACCCGCTTCATGCGCGGCGCTAACCTTCCGCGTAACGCCGCGACGCAACGACGGCGGTAACACGGGAGGTCGATGATGAAATTTCGAACCGCCGGATTTTTGCTCCTCCTGGCGCTGTTCACGCACGTCGCGCAGGACCCGGCGCGGGCAGAAGAGCCGACCGCGTTTTACAAGGGCAAGGTGATCCACTTCATCGTCGGCACATCGGCCGGACAGGATTACGATCTCTGGGCGCGGCTCATCGGCAAGTACATCGTCAATTACATTCCCGGCCATCCCACGCTCATCGTGCAGAACATGCCGGGTGCGGGACACATCATCGCAACAAACTATCTTTTCAACGTGGCGCCGAAGGACGGCACAGTCATCGGCATGGTGTCGCGCAACATGACCGACGCGGCCGTCACCAAACTGCCGAACGTGCGTTACGATCCGGCGCGCTTCAACTGGCTCGGCAGTCCTGAAATCAATCACCGCGTGATGTTTGCTGGCACGAAGACGGGGATCGATTCAGTCAAGGACCTGTTCACGCATCAACTCATCATCGGCTCGCCCGGCGGCGCGCAGGGCGTGACCGCGGCGCCGGTGCTCCTGAAAAACCTTCTCGGCCTGAAACTGAAAATCGTCGAAGGCTATAAATCGCCCAACGACGTGGCGCTGGCCGTGATCCGCGGCGAGGTCGGCGGTTTCGTCAACACCGTCGGCGGGCCGGACGGCGCGCGCCGGCAATGGGTCGAAAGCGGACAAATGCGCATCCTCTTCAACATGGAGCCGGACAAGGTCGCGTGGCTCGATGCGCCGACCATTTTCGATTTCGCGAAGACGGAACGACAGAAGGAAGTGCTGGCCTTCTTTGCCGGCAACACGCAACTCGGCCGGCCGGTGATGGCGCCGCCGGACGTGCCGCAGGATCGCGTCGCGTTGTTGCGCCACGCCTTCGACGAGACCATGAAGGATGACGCGTTCATCAAAGAGGCGAAGGGAATGGGATTCGAGGTGTCGGCGCAGACAGGCACAGAGATCGCCGCCCGCGTCGCGCAGAGCATGAAGACGCCGCAAAGCATCATCGACGAAGTGGCGCAGGCCTCGCACTGAAAAATCTGTCGTTGGGGTCGGACCTATCGCTCCCGTATCTTGTCGTACCCGCGAAAGCGGGTACCCAGCCCTTGTTTTCGCAATGCATCGTCGCAGCGAAAGAGCTTGATGCCCGCGGGAGTTTATCATCGGGCCGGCCTTTGGCCGGACCCGTTGGCGGGCATGACACTTCGGGACACAAACTGACATTTTTTAGCGTGTGACGACGACCGTCGTCCCCACCGACACGCGGCGATAAAGATCGGTGATGTCGGCGTTGTACATGCGGATGCAGCCGTGGGAGACGAAGCCGCCGATCGTTTGCGGCGCGTTCGTCCCATGAATCGCGTATTCGCCGCCGGCAAGCGTCAGCGCCGCAACACCCATGGGATTGCGTGGCGATCCGCCGGGAATGACGTTGGGCAGACGCGGATTTTCACGCCGGATGATGTCCGGTGGCGACCAGGCGGGCTTGATGTATTTTCCGTCGATCTCCGTGGTGCCGTTCCAGGCCATGCCGGCCTTGCCGACGCCGACCGGGTAACGGATGGCCTCGCCATGGCCGAGCACAAGATAAAGCCGCCGTTCGTGGGTTTTCACGACGATCGTGCCGGGCTCTTCGGCACCGGAGAAATGCACCGTCTCGCGCGCCTGCGCCCGCGGAGCGACGGCAGCAACGCTGCACACAAGGCCAACGCTTGTCAGCCCATGCACGAGGAAACGCAAAACACGCATGCCAGCCTCTGCAGCTATTGCAAAAACCCACGGTCAGTTACCGTGAACCGCGCGATTGTAATGCGGAACCGACCGCGCCCGGCGGGAAGTTGCAGTTAACCTGAATCGGCCGGTAATTTTTTGCCGCCACACCAGCGTCAGTGCTTGCGCAGAAAGTCGATCACGGCGGCATTGAACACGTCCGGCTGCTCCCAAGGGAGCGCGTGGCCGGCCTCGGGAACGAGCAGCCAGTCGTAATGCTTTAACGACCGCGCCCACAGCCGCATGGCACCGGAGGGCGTCGTGAGATCGACGTCCCCGGCGACGACGAGGACCGGCATGGCAATCGCAGCGACCTTCTCCAGCGTGTTGGGCGTGCGCAGCGCATGATCGGGGGCGCCGGGCTGCTTCGCCTTGCTCTGGATGGCCTTCCACGCCTTGACGCCTTCGGGGTTCAGACCGCGATAGGTCGGGCTCATCTCTCGCACCTCGGCGGGGAGTTTGTGGAAATCCGGGATCGCGGAATTCCTACGAAACGCATCGCCTTCGGCGTTGTTCTTGAGGCCGAGGCCGCTGTTGGCGATGACCAGGCTGCGCACGCGCTCCGGCCGCCATGCGGCATAATCGAGCGCGATGTAGCCGCCGCCAGCAACGCCGACGAGCGCGAAGCGGCCGAGGCCGAGCCTGTCCGCGAGCACATCGAGATCCTCCGCGACGCTGAGCGGCGTCGCACCGGGCTGAGCCGTGCTGCGGCCCCACCCTGGCCGGTCAAAGGCGATGACGCGGTAGCCGGCAGCGACGAGCGCCGGGATCTGCTTCTTCCACACCTCGACGGTGCCAGTGTTGGGATGCAAGAGCACGACCGGATCGCCACTGCCGCCGGTGTCGACGACCCACAGGCGCACGTCCGGCAGATCGATGAACGCGCCCCGCTCCTGTGCGGCCGGAGCGCCGGTAAAAGCGGCGGCCGTCAGCGCCGCCGCGAGCAAAACCGTCGCCCGCCGTCGAACCCGAGCGACTGCGCGTTGCATGAGTGGTCCCATGGTCGCCTCCCTCGAACACGACTCACCTGCATCCGTCCGGTCGGAACGCGGCGTTGATATAAGAGCCTGCCGAAACTACCGCCGCGATCGTGTGAATTGTCACAATTGCCTCCGGCGAAGCACCATGCGGCGGCCGCTTACACGGGGTTGAGCCCGGATCCATGCGCGCATCGCGGGCGCGATCACGCGTCCTTGCGGTTCTGCCGATTGGTGACGAGGTCCTCGACCACCGAAGGATCGGCGAGCGTGGAGATGTCGCCGAGATTGCCTGAATCATCTTCCGCGATCTTGCGCAGGATGCGGCGCATGATTTTTCCCGAGCGCGTCTTCGGCAGGCCGGGCGCAAACTGAATGCGGTCGGGCGAAGCGATCGGACCGATCTCCTTGCGCACCCAGCCGACCAGCTCCTTGCGCAGATCGTCGCTCGGCGTTTGTCCCGCCATCAACGTCACATAGGCATAGATGCCCTGCCCCTTGATGTCGTGCGGGAAACCGACCACGGCGGCCTCCGACACCTTGTCGTGGGCAACGAGCGCGCTTTCCACTTCCGCCGTGCCCATGCGGTGACCGGCGACATTGATCACGTCGTCGACGCGGCCGGTGATCCAGTAATAGCCGTCGGCATCGCGGCGGCACCCGTCGCCGGTGAAATATTTCCCCTTGTAGGTGGAGAAATAGGTCTGCACGAAGCGCTCGTGGTCGCCATAGACCGTGCGCATCTGCCCCGGCCATGACTCAGCGATGCAGAGATTGCCCGTCGCTTCGCCGTCGAGCACATTGCCGTCGGCATCGACAATCTGCGGCGCGATGCCGAAGAACGGCCGCGTTGCCGAGCCGGGCTTGAGCCGCGTCGCACCGGGCAACGGTGTGATCATGATCCCGCCGGTCTCCGTCTGCCACCAGGTGTCGACCACCGGGCAGCGGCCGTTGCCGACGACGCGCCAGTACCATTCCCAGGCTTCGGGATTGATCGGTTCGCCGACGGAGCCGAGCAATTTCAGCGACGCACGCGAGGTCTTCGTCACCGGCGCATCGCCCGCCTGCATCAGCGCGCGGATCGCGGTTGGCGCAGTGTAGAAGATGTTGACCTTGTGCTTGTCGATGACCTCCCAGAACCGCGAATTGCTCGGGTAGTTGGGCACGCCTTCGAACATCAGCGTCGTCGCGGCGTTGGCGAGCGGGCCATAGACGATATAGCTGTGGCCGGTCACCCAGCCTACATCGGCCGTGCACCAATAGATATCGCCGTCGTGATAGTCGAAGACGTATTGATGCGTCATCGCCGTGAAGAGGAGATAGCCAGCGGTGGTGTGCAGCACGCCCTTCGGTTTTCCGGTCGAACCCGACGTGTAGAGAATGAACAGCGGGTCTTCGGCGTTCATCGGCTCGCACGGGCATTCGCTGGTCACGACGTCAGCCGCCTCGTGATGCCAGACGTCGCGCACCGGATCCATGTCGACCTTGCCGCCGGTGCGCCGCACGACGATCACATGATCGACGCCGCCGACTTTTGCAATCGCCGCGTCGGTATTGGCCTTGAGTGGAATTCTTTTGCCGCCGCGCACGCCTTCGTCGGCAGTGATGACGACATTAGAGCGGCAGTCTTCGATGCGCCCGGCCAGTGAATCCGGCGAGAAGCCGCCAAAAACCACGGAATGAATGGCGCCGATGCGCGCGCAGGCGAGCATGGCGTAAGCCGCTTCCGGGATCATCGGCATGTAGATGGTGACCCGGTCGCCCTTCTTGACGTCGCGGTTGCGTAAAATATTGGCGAAGCGGCAGACTTCGTCGTGCAACTCCTGAAAGGTGATCTTCTTGTGATCCTTGGGATCGTCGCCTTCCCAGATGATCGCAACCTGGTCAGCGCGGGTGTCGAGATGCCGGTCGATGCAGTTGTAGGCGACGTTGAGAACGCCGTCCTCGAACCATTTGATCGAGACATTGTCCGCGGCGAACGACGTGTTCTTCGCCTTGGTGAAGGGCTTCTCCCAATCCAGCCGCTTGGCCTGCTCGGCCCAAAAAGCGGCCGGCTCCTTGATCGACCGCGCATACATCTGCCGGTAGGCGAAATCGTCGACAAAAGCCTGCTTGGCCCACGCAGCGGGAATTTCGTGAATCTTGTCCGACATGCCGTTTCGTCCTCCCGGCGCGATCCGTTTGGCCGCGCGCGTCGTGATTGCGTCTGGTTTCCAGCCATTATGCGACGTGGGGACGGCGCGCGACAAGCCGCCCAAAGGTCTCATCGCCAAACCGCCGCCCCCGTCTGTCGCAAGCAGCAGGCAAGGCATGGGGAACGGGCAGGAAAGTATAAAGTATCAGGATTGGTTTAGCGCCTGGGCGCGAAATCCTGATTGGCGAAGCCCGAGTGATCCGGCGGCTTGATGACGACGAAGCGCACGCCGGCCGATTGATGGCAGGAATCGCAGCCAGTGGTGAGCTTGGCATAAGCGGCCGTGAATTTGGCTGCATCCTTCGCCTTGATGGCGTCCTCGGTCTCCTGCAGCGGCGTCTTGATCAGCGCCTCGATCATGTCGGGCACGGAGATGTTGCGATATTTGGGTATCGCCTTGGCGGTGCTGTCAAACGCCTCGTGCAGCACCTTGAGTTCGTAAGCCGCCAGCGGCCAGTTGCCGGCCTGACCGGCGAGGCCGAGCTTGGCGTGGCGTGGCTGCACCAGACCGTTCATGAAATCGCCGAGGCCGGGCTGGTAGCCGGCCGGCACCGACTGGGCATGAGCCGGCCAAAATCCGGACAGGACGGCGGCAACGGCGCCCAGCGCAACACATGCCGTCAAAAGGCGCGCCCGCGCGTTGAGGACCATCGGCGCTTCCCCCCGTTTTCAGGTTTTCTTCAGGATGCAGTCGGCTTCGACCGGATCGCCTTTTTTAACATTCGCGTTGCGCGGGATCGTCTCCACGAACGCGTATCCCGTCTTGGCGCAGGTGATCGTGACATCCTTCGGATCGGCGTCGGTGCTGAACGTCGCGAGGCTGTATTTTCCACCGTCGTCGGCGCGCGTGATCAGCACCGCACCGCCGACCTTGAAATCCACCGTCACCTTGGCTTCCGGGACAGGATTGCCGTGATCGTCACGCACGACCCCGAAATAGGGCACGCCCTGATCGTCGTCGCCTTCCAGCGCACCGGCCCCGGCAAAGACACGCGGCGACAGCGATACCGCGACAGCCAACACCGTCGCGGCGAACGCCAGCGATTTCGCCATCATGTGCACTGGGCCACGTCTGCTCATGCGTTGCGAGTCCTCCGCCCACGTCCTTCGACGTCCGCTGCCGGAACGGGTCCGGCAGCCGACATTATCATAAACGCCCCGGCGGCGGACATCGTTCGCGCTTTTTTATCTGTCAGATAAAGAAACCGCGGATCACGAAGGCGACGGTGGCCATGCAGGCGAGCGGAATGGCCCAGGTCAGTCCCGGCCAGAATTTGGCCCGCACTGTTTCCGGCACGAAACCCGCGATCACCGTCGCGATGATGGCGACAACGGCCGCGGTGATGATCCAGCCCCACCAATACATGGCCGGCCCGCCGTTGAGCGGCGATTGCGCACCAAACTGCCAAACGACAAAACGTGGTTGATAGGTGATGGCGGCAAGGTTGATCCCGTATTCCATCACCTTGACTTCGAGGACATAGAACACCGCGAAGACGACCGAGAAAACCGGAAAGAGACGCGCGATGTTCATGATCCGAATCCCCGTGCGTTGTTGAGAATGTGACCAGCGATAAACGCATAGAGCACGGCGAAGGCGATCACCGCCGTGACGCCGGTGCGGGCGCGGCGCATCGCGTCGGATAATGGCTGCCGCCAGAAGTACCAATAGGCCGGCAACATGCCGAAGGCGATGGCGAGGAAATGCTCCTTCAACTCGAAGGTGCCGACGACGCGCTGAAAGTGAATGCGTTCGAGCGGAATACGGACATTGACCCGGTAGAACGGATAGATGAACGACCCGAAAATGAACACGGTAATGAACAGGATGATGATCGTGTTCGTGTATCTCATGCTGTTGACGCCGCGGAAGGCGGCGACGAAGTTCTGCGATTTGCTGGTGTTCGGCCAGCACACGCTGGCGGCCTGATGCAGCAGCGCGCCGACCAGAAACACCGCGATCAGCCCATGAATGATAAGAACGACGGACCAGCCAAAGTTGCCCATTTGGCCACTCTCCCTGTCGTGGAGACCGGAGCTTTATTGCTCTTCAACCCTCGTCTGCGGGGGCGTCTCCGTGTTGTGGAAGCGAGTATCCGCCCTCGGCTTTTTCCAAGTCAACGCTTAATGCGCGGCTCTGCACGCATGCATGATGCCTGCTGCGGCATGACCTGCATGAGGTACCCTGCACAAATACGTCGCGACATGAATCGATTGCGCATCACGCGCCGTCGACACCACCCATGGCGCAGACGATGCGCCATTCCGCCGCCGACACCGGCTGCACCGAGAGCCGCGAATTGTTGACGAGGACCATCTCCTTCAGGCGCTTGTCGGCCTTGGCAGCAACCAAAGTCACCGGCGTCTTGAGCGGCTTCAAGGCCTTCACATCGACACAGACGAACCGTGCCGAAGCATCGGTCGGATCAGCATAGGCTTCGCGAATGACCTCGACGATGCCGACGATCTCCTTGCCCTCGTTCGAGTGATAGAAGAAGGCGTGGTCGCCTTTCTTCATCGCCAGCATGTTGGCCTTGGCCTGATGATTGCGCACGCCGGTCCAGGGCTCGCCTTTGGCGCCCCGCTTCACCTGATCGTCCCAGGAAAACGTATCAGGCTCGGTCTTCATCAACCAGTAATGCACGGCGCGTCTCTCCTCGCAGATGATGTTCTTTATTATGCCTCGGCCCGCAGCGGCCGCGCCATCAGCGATTCGATGGCCGCTTCGATGGTGATGTCCCCGGCGACAACGGCGGCAACCGCACTTGCGATCGGCATATCGACATGCTGCGCCGCGGCAAGGCGCACCAGCGCCGCAGCGGTGTAAACGCCTTCGGCCAGTTTTTTGTCTTCACCGCCGCGTCCTTCGCCGAGCATGACACCGTGGGCGAAATTGCGTGACTGCGGACTGGAACAGGTCAGGATCAGATCGCCGAGCCCCGCTAGCCCGGTCAGCGTCTGCGCCCGTGCGCCAAAAGCCTCGCCGAAGCGAAACAGTTCGGTGAAGCCGCGCGTCGTCAGGGCGGCCGCGGCGCTGGCTCCGAGCCCGCGCCCGGCGACGATGCCGGCCGCGATGGCAAGAACGTTTTTCGCCGCACCGCCGATTTCGACGCCGCGCATATCGGTAGAATGGTAGGGCCGAAAGGCTGAACTGACGAGCGCACCGGCCAACGACGATGCGAGCGTTTCATCGGCGGCGGCGAGCGTCACCGCCGTGGGCAGTCCATGCGCGACGTCGACGGCAAAGCTCGGCCCGGAAAGGATGGCGGGATGCGCGGACGGGACGCAATCCGCGATCACCTCGGTCATGAACAGGCCGGTCTTGCTTTCGATGCCTTTGGCGCAGCAGATCAGCGGCGTTCCCGGCCGCACATGCGGTGCAAAAGCCGTCAGCACCGCGCGCATCGCCTGCGCCGGCACGACGACAAGCACGGCGTCGGCTGCCGCCGCCTCGGCAAGCGATGCGGTGAAAAGGATTTTGTCATCGAGCGTGGCGCCGGGCAGGCGTGGCGACTGCCGCGTCGCCGCAAGATGCGCGACGGCATCCGCATCGCGCGCCCACAACGTCACGCGTCGCCCGGCCCGCGTCGCGACATTGGCGAGCGCGGAGCCCCAGGCCCCGGCGCCGAGCACGGCGACATGGTTGATCATCGCGCCGTCACGCATAATGCCGGCGCGTGCGGCCGTCCGGGTCCGGTGCGCCAGTGAGACTATCAAGAGGCCAGCGGGCGCGCGGCGCGGTGTCGAGCGTATCGGTCATGCCGCGCGACAGTCGCTCGATGCCGGCCCAGGCGATCATCGCACCGTTGTCGGTGCACAATTCAAGCGGCGGCGCGACCAGGGTGGTGCCGGCTTCGCTTGCCACATGTTGCATCACGGTGCGGATCGCCTGGTTGGCGGCGACGCCACCGGCGGCGACCAGCGCATGCGGCGTGCCGAAGCGTTCGTTGAACACCGTCAACCCGGCGCGCAACCGGTCCATCACCACCTCGACAACGGCCTGCTGGAACGATGCGCACAGATCGGCGACATCCTGATCGCTCACTGGCGCGATGCGTTCGGCCTCGATGCGCAGCGCGGTCTTCAGTCCCGACAGCGAAAAGTCCGGCTCGGGCCGCCCGTGCATCGGACGCGGCAGCGTGAAGCGGAACGGGTCCCCGGCGGCGGCTTCGCGCTCGACCTGCGGGCCGCCCGGATAACCGAGGCCGAGAAGTTTTGATGTCTTGTCGAAGGCTTCGCCGATGGCGTCATCGACGGTGGTGCCGATGCGCACGTAATCGCCGACATCGCGCACGGCCACGGTCTGGGTGTGGCCGCCGGATGCGAGAAACAGCAGATATGGAAAAGCGATGCCGTGGGTGAGCCGCGCCGTCAGCGCATGCGCTTCGAGATGATTGATGGCGATCAGCGGCTTTTCGCAGACGAGCGCGATGGCCTTCGCCGTGGTCAGCCCGACGATCACACCGCCGATCAGTCCGGGGCCGGCGGCAGCGGCAACGCCGTCGAGATCATCGAAGGTGCAGCCGGCGGCGATCATCGCCTCGCCGATCACCGCATCGAGCGCCTCGACATGGGCGCGCGCGGCGATTTCCGGCACGACGCCGCCGAAAGCCGAATGCGCGTCTGCCTGCGACAGGATGACGTTCGACAGGATTTTGCGCTGCCCGTCATCCTGCAGCGAAACGACGGCCGCTGCCGTCTCGTCGCAAGTGGTCTCAAGGCCGAGGACAAGCATCGTTTCTCTCGGATTGGCGGGCCGTCATAACGTTCCGGCACCTTGCAAGGGCTTGATTTTCCTTGGCGGATCGCCCCTATGCCGTTTGTTGACAATCACATTGGCGTTGTAATTGTCAACATAACGCGTAGCATTCCGGGGTCCGATGACGCAATCCTCGACGATCACTGACGCGGCACTTGTCCGCATCGGCACACGCGGCAGCCCGCTGGCGCTGGCGCAGGCGCATGAGGTGCAGCGCCGGCTTGCCGCCGCCCATCGGGTCGCGCCGGATCGCATCGCCATCGTGGTGATCCGCACCTCCGGCGATGCGATCCAGGATCGGCCCTTGTCGGAAGCCGGCGGCAAAGGCCTGTTCACCAAGGAGATCGAAGACGCGCTGCTCGCCGGCCGCGTCGATCTCGCCGTGCATTCGTGCAAGGACGTGCCGACGTTCCTGCCCGACGGTCTTGTGCTTTCGACTTTTCTCGAACGCGAAGACCCGCGCGATGTTTTCCTGTCGCCACGCTGGAAAACTGTCGCGGCGCTGCCGCAAGGCGCGGTGATCGGCACCGCTTCGCTGCGGCGGCAGGCGATGATCAAGCGGCTGCGGCCCGATGTGAACGTCATCAATTTCCGCGGCAATGTCGAAACGCGGCTGCGCAAACTCGAAAGCGGCGAAGTCGATGCGACGTTGCTGGCGCTGGCCGGGCTGAAACGCCTTGGCCTCGCCGAATCTGTGCTCGGTTCGCAGGCGACATTGCTTGATCCGGAAAAATTCATTCCCGCCGTCGGCCAGGGCGCTATCGCCATCGAGACGCGCGCGGACGACACCCGCACCGGCGATCTGCTGGCGCCGCTCAATCACGCCGACACCGCTGATGCCGTCGTTGCCGAGCGCGCCTTTCTCGCGGTGCTCGACGGTTCCTGCCGCACGCCGATCGGCGGCCATGCGATCATTGCCGGTGACCACGTGACGTTTCGCGGCATCGTGCTGCGTCCCGACGGCACACCATTTTTCGAGGCTACGCGGACTGGCGCACGCAGCGCTGCGTCGGCACTTGCGGCGGACGCCGGTCACGAACTCAAGGATCAGGCTGGGCCTGATTTTTTCAAAGATTGATTTCCGCCGCGCCGTGCGTCGGACAAGGATACCCATGCGCCTGCTGGTCACCCGCCCCCTGCCCGAGGCCTTGCGTACAAAGGCCGCGCTTGAGGCGCGCGGGCATGATGTGACGCTGGCGCCGCTGCTGCACATCGAACCGCTCACGCCAGCGCTGCCGGATACACACCCCGACGCCATCGTCGTTACCAGCGCGACGGCGGCGGTGATGCTCAAGACGCATCCGGCGGCCATGCGCCTCCTGTCGTGTCCCGTTCTCGTCGTGGGCGACCGGACCGCGGCGGCGGTACGCGAGGCCGGTTTTACCGATGTGCGCGGCACGGCAAGCGATGGCGCGGCGCTCGTGCGGCTGTTGCGCAAGAATTTCGCCGAAGGGACGCGGCTCCTGCATCTTGCCGGTCACGATCGCGCTGTCGACATCGCCACTGAACTCGCACCCGCCGATATTCATGTCGACGTGGTCACCCTTTATCGCGCCGCTGCCGCCGAATCCTTCCCCGGACCCGTCACAGCCGCGCTGGCCGATGGCACCATTGACGGCGTGCTGCATTATTCCCTGCGCACGGCGGAGGCCTATCTTGCCTGCTGTCGGAATTCGGGCGTGCCGGTAGGGGCCGAGACACACTATTGTTTGTCGCCCCGCATTGCCCGGGTGCTACAAGACCGGGGGGCTGTCGCCCGGACCGCAGCGCAGCCCAACGAGGCCGCGCTGTTCGTGCTTCTCGACGGCGCGGTTTGACGCTTATCCCGGACCTTATTCCCGGAACGAAGACTATGGCTGACGATCAGAACGGTGACGGTAAAGGCGTGCCCGAGTTTCGCGGGCGTCCGCGTCCGCCGCAGACCATCGACCTGCAGGCCGAGGATGTGACCGCCCCGGAACCAGGTGACCCTCGGCGTGAGGCCGAGGATTCTGCCGCCCATCACACTGTTGTGGACAGCGTGCGGACGGAGAAGCCGGCAGAGGAACCGGAGGCCGCAGGCAGCGATCCGCAGCTGGATGATCCGGGCCGCGACGATCAATCCGAAATGACACCTCCAACGTCGTCGTGGGGCGCGATCGGCGCCGCCAGCGGCCTCATGGCACTCCTGCTTGTGCTGGCACTCGGGACCGGCCTTTGGGCGGCCGGCATGTTCGGGGCGAACACAGGCGCGGCGCTGCGCAAGCGTGTCGATGCGCTCGAATCCGCGCAGAAGACGCTCGCCGCGCGGCCGCAGGCCACAGCGAGCGACGCGCAACAATTGCAGGCGCTCGCCCAGCGGCTGACCGCGCTGGAGGACAAGGCCAAACAGCCGGCCAATGCCGCGTCGGCCGCGCCGCTCGGTGCAATCACTGCCAAAGTGAAAGCGCTTGAAGAGACCATGGCCACGCTCGGCCGCCGCGTCGACGCAGATACCGCCGCCACGCGCGAGGCCCGCGGCCGCGCCGAAGCCGCGCTGATCGCCGCAACGACCGCCCAAGACAAGGCGCGCGACACGGCCTCGACGCAGAAGGACAGCCGCCAGGACATCGCGCAGGATATTGCACCGCTGCAGGGTCGGCTGACCGCGCTTGAATCCGCAACGAAGCAGATGTCAGACAATGCCGTGCAGAAAAGCACGGTCGCCGCGCTGTCTGATCGTATTGCCGCAATCGAGACCGGCTTGAAAACCGCCAGGGATCATTTTGAACGGCAGGATACGGCGGCGGCCCGAACCCTGCGCGCGCTGGTAACATTGCAGGCCTTGCGCACGACGGTCGATCGCGGCGCGCCTTACTCAGCCGAACTCGACGCGATGAAACCGTTCGCGCCAAATGCAGAGGCCACAGCGCCGCTCGCGACCTTTGCCGCCAAAGGCATGCCGACCGAAGACGCGCTGACGCGTGATTTCAAGACGCTGATGCCGGCGCTGTCGCATGCCACCGCGCCGAAAGCCGAAGGCGACGGTATTTTCGACCGGTTGCAGGCGAGCGCCGAACGGCTCGTGCGCGTGCGCCGCGTCGGCGATGTGCAAGGCGATACGCCGGACGCGCTTCTCGCGCGCGCGCAGGCACGGGTCGCCGCGCACGATCTCGCGGGCGCTGCCGCTGCATTGGACAAACTCCCCGCCGCCGCACGCGCGCCGGCGCAAAACTGGATCGATACGGTCAAGGCCCGCAACGCCGCACTCGCCGCCCTGCAACATCTCGCCGTCACGCTGCCGGCTACCAGCACCGAAAAACCCGCCGCCAATCCTCCCGCGAGTAACGACTGATCATGATTCGCGTCTTTGTTTTCTTTGCCGTCATCATGGTCGCCGCGCTCGGCTTCGCCTGGCTTGCGGATCGGCCCGGCGACGTCACCGTGGTGTGGAACGGTCTGAACATCCAGACCTCGCTGATGGTCGCGCTACTCGGCGTGGTTTTGACTGTCGGCGTGTTGATGTTCATCTGGTCGTTGTTGCGCACCGTATTGCGCGCGCCCGACCTGATCTCGCTGTTCCTGCGCAACCGGCGCGGCAAGAAAGGGTATCAGGCGATCTCGCGCGGCCTCGTCGCGGTCGGCGCCGGCGACATGCATGCGGCGCGGCGTTATGCGCGCGAGGCGCATCGTCTGGCGCCGCAGGAGCCGCTCACGCATCTGCTCAGCGCGCAGACCGCGCAACTCGCCGGCGACCGCACGGGCGCGGAAAAAGCGTTTGCCGCGCTGGCGCGCCGCGAGGACACAAAACTGCTCGGCCTGCGCGGCCTGTTCATCGAAGCGCAGCGGCGTGACGAAAAAGCAGCCGCGCGCAGCTACGCCGAAGAAGCGGCAAAACTCACGCCGTCGCCCGGCTGGGCCGGCAAGGCCGTGCTCGACATGCGCTGCGCGGCGGGCGACTGGGCCGGCGCACTCGGCGTGCTCGAACGCAACATGCGCGCGGGCCTCATCGAACGCAGCACCTATCGCCGCCAACGCGCGGTGCTGCTGACCGCGCAAGCATTGGCCGCGCGCGCGAACGAAAGCGAGACTGCAAAAACCTTGATCATGGAGGCGGTGGGGCTGGCGCCGACGCTGGTCCCGGCCGTCGCATTCGCCGCGCGTCGGCTCGCCGACGCAGGCGACATCCGCAAGGCCGCACGCATGATCGAGAAGGCATGGCGGGCAGGGCCGCATCTCGAACTCGCCGACTCTTACGTCAATCTGCGCCTCGGTGACGCCGCGCGCGACCGGCTCGAACGCGCGCAGACTCTTGCCAGAAAGAAACCGGGCAATGTCGAGGGCGCGCTCATGGTGGCGCGCGCCGCGCGCGAGGCACAGGATTTCTTCCTTGCGCGGCAGACGCTGTCGCCCTATCTCGCCCGGCCGACGCAGCGCGTTGCGCTTCTGATGGCCGAGATCGAAGCCGCCGAACACGGCGACGAAGGCCGCGCCCGTGAGTGGATTGCCCGCGCCGTTCACGCCGCGCGCGATCCGGCCTGGACCGCGGACGGTTATGTTTCCGATCGCTGGCTGCCGGTTTCACCGCTCACCGCGCGCATCGACGCATTCACATGGCGCGTGCCGCTTGAAGAGATGAACGGGCCGACGCTCGCCCCTTTCGATCCGGCGACGCAACGCATGATTCCCCTCACGCCAGCGCCGGCGGAGATGAATTCGGCTGGGCCCAAGGTCATGGAGCCAAGCGGGCCCGTGGAGCCAAGTGGACCCGTGCAGCCAGGCACCCGCGCGCCGTCGGTCATCGACGGTGCCGCGCCGGCACGGCCGGCTGCTGCCGCACACGCCGATGCGCCCACGGAAACCGGCTTTCAGGAAAAGCCCGGCGGGAACGGAGAAACGCCACGCGAAGAAGCCGTTAGGGGTGCCGTTGCACCGACAGACGGGACCAGGGCGTCGCGTCAACCCCGCGTCGCACCCACGCACGCCGTCGAAGCGGTGATTCCGCTTGTACACGCCCCCGACGATCCGGGTCCGGACGCCGATGCAGCGCCGGATCAGGAACCGGGACAGTGGCGCGGCGTCTGAACCCGACGGCGTCGCCCGTGATGCCGGACGACCTTGCAATTGGCGCGCCCTGCCGATAACAAGGCCGCAGCCGGACGCTGGCATTCGCCGCAATAGCTCAGCTGGTAGAGCACGTCATTCGTAATGACGGGGTCGGGGGTTCGAATCCCTCTTGCGGCACCACCGCTTTTGCAATCGAAAATTGGTCTGAAGCGCACCAGAGCGCATTCTTGCAGTGCTGCCTAAGAACCGTGGGCCAAAGTTTCTAAAATCGCGCAGTCTGAAACTTGCCCCTGCCCGCATTGATCAGCCAGAGTCTGCAAGTCGGCTCTGAGAGCGACCAGGTGAGCAATTCGCTTGTCGATCTCCACGATGTGGCGACGCGCAATGTGATCGGCGTCAGCGCACGATCGATCAGGCTGAGCACTGATCGCCAACAATTCGCGGATCGCATCGAGATCAAATCCAAGATCCCGCGCATGGCGAATGAAGTTCAGGCGCGTGAGATCGTCAAGACCATAGCGACGCTGTTTGCCTTCAGTGCGTGGAGCGGCAGGCAGGAGGCCGATATGCTCGTAATAGCGGATCGTGGGCACCTTTACGTTGGTTTCCCTGGCCGCGGCGCCTATGGACAATTCCGACATTATCTCTTGAACCTCTAGTGGCTAGAGGTTGTAGCATGCGTCTCTTCGCCATGAAAGATGCCGGAAATGACCGACAAATGCTGTC
>DATJHH010000016.1:0-2079 GCA_035494115.1 Xanthobacteraceae bacterium | reverse complement strand
GGCCACACGCTGGACCATGTCAGCTATGTCTTCGACAATGAGAAGGTCGTGTTCGCCGCCGACACGCTGTTCTCGATCGGCTGCGGCCGGGTGTTTGAGGGCACCTATCCGATGATGTGGGACTCGCTGTTGAAGTTGCGGGCCCTGCCTGACGATTTCGATCTCTATTGCGGCCACGAATACACCGCCTCCAATATCAAATTCGCGCTCACGATCGAGCCGGATAATCCGGTATTGCAGGCGCGCGCCGAGGAAGTTACGCGCCTGCGCGCCGCCAACCAGCCGACCATCCCCTCAAAGCTCGGCGCCGAGAAGCAAGCCAATGTGTTCCTGCGCGCCGATGAACCGTCCGTCGCAGCCGGCCTGCATATGAAGGGCGCCAACCCCGCCGACGTGTTCGGCGAGTTGCGCGAGCGCAAGAACAAGTCCTGATGCCCACGCTATCGGCGGCCGACATCATTGCGCGGCTCGGCCTCAAGCCGCATCCGGAAGGCGGTCATTACCGCGAGACTTTTCGCGATGGGCGCGTTGACGGCAACGGTCGTTCCGTGTCGACCGCGATTTATTTCCTGCTCGCGCGTGGCGAGCGCTCGCACTGGCATCGGATTGACGCTGTCGAAATCTGGCACCATTACGCCGGCAGCGCGCTGATTCTTGAGATCGCCGACGATCAGGGCCGGCGCAGCGTCAGGCTCGGGTCGGATCTTGCGGCCGGCGAACAACCGCAGGCGATCGTGCCGGTTCATGCGTGGCAGGCGGCTCAGTCCACCGGGGATTGGACGCTGGTCGGATGCACGGTCGCACCCGGATTCGATTTTGCGACCTTTGAAATGGCACCAAAGGGCTGGACGCCTTCCTAGAGCTTTTCCGGCCTGACGGAATCAAAGCCGGGCTCCGGCTCTTTGTTTGATGCGTTTTCTTCACGCGAACCGGTATCCACTTCGCACGAAAACGCTTTAGCGCTTCCACACCATGTCTTTCGCGGCGATCAACCCGCCGCCGGCGATCAGCACCGCGGCGATTGCGATGGCAAAACTCAATTTGGCGAAGCCGGCCACGATCAGAAACCCGGTCGAGAGCAGCGGCGTTGCATAAGACGCCGCGCCGAGCACACGGATATCGCCGCGCTTCATCCCGATGTCCCACGCATAGAACGCCGCGCCCACTGGACCGACACCAAGCCCGGCGATCGCGAGCCATTGCGTCACCGTTTGCGGCCAGACCGTCACCTCGACCAGCGAATGCACGGCGACGGCCAATAGCGCCGTCACCAGGCAGAAGCCCGCGACCGCGTCGGTTGGCACCGCCTTGAACCGCCGTGACAACACGGAATAGGTCGCCCAGACGAAAGCCGCGACAAAGGCTGCGATCAATCCCGGAATCTGGCCCGGCGCAAACGCGTGGTCGCGATTGCCCGCAAACAGCAGCACGGTGCCGGCAAGCCCGAGCAACGCGCCGATGAGGTGATGGGACGCCAGTCTCTCGCCCGGCAGCAGCGACGAGAACAGCACGATCAGGAGCGGCCAGAGATAATTCAGCAAGCCGGCTTCGGCCGGAGGCGCGTAACGCAGCGCCAGGAAATAGAGCGCATGGTAGCCGAACAGGCCACCGACCCCGACGAGCCAGACCGCCGGCGGCTGCCGCAGGGATTTCACGGCATCCGGACGGCCGATCCAGGCGAGCGACCCCACCAGTGCCCCGATCGCAAAGGTCATGGCCGCGAGTTGAAAGGCGGGGACCGTGCCGGTTGCAACCGTCATCGCCGCCAGCAGCGACCACATCAGAATCGCGGTCAGTCCGATCAGCGTAGCCGTGCGCGAGGTCATTGAACCGAGCCGATACCTTCGTCATGGCCGGAGCGTGGCCGTTCGAAGAACGGCATGGCTTTCGCTCGCCTGCGCCCGGCCATCCACGTCGTGTTTTCTCGAATGATGCTTGTAAAGACGTGGATACCCGGCACAAGGCCGGGCACGACGACTTCTACAATATCGGGCGGATCACATCAGGCGTGATACTGCCCGCCGTTCACCGTGAGCGTGGAGCCGGTGATGAAGCCGGCATCGTCGGCTGCGAGAAACA
>DATJHH010000015.1:0-2015 GCA_035494115.1 Xanthobacteraceae bacterium | reverse complement strand
AAACAAGGCGCAAAGCGTCACCATCTCGGCGGAGGGATCCAGATGGCAGAGCGATCCGCCGATGGTGCCGCGGTTGCGCGTCTGCCTGTGGCCGACGTGACGGATGGCCTCGACGAAGATCGGGCATCGCTTGGCGACGTCAGACGAAAATTCGATATCGCGCTGGCGGGTCATCGCGCCGATGCGCAACTCGGAGTCCGTCAGCGCGATTTGGGAGAGCCCTTGGACGCGATTGAGATCGATAAGGTGATCGGGCATCGCGTAGCGCATGTTGAGCATGGGCATGAGCGATTGCCCGCCTGCCAGAAGGCGGCTGTTCTCGAGCGACGAGAGAAGACCGACAACCTCCTCGATCGTTTCCGGTGCATGATATTCGAACGCAGGAGGTTTCATCAGCTCTACGACATGACGAAGTGGCATCTCTTTTTTAGTACAGAAGCCCAGGAGTTGCAACAGATCGGCCGTTGGGGAAATTAATAGAAGACGGATTTATACATAGATGTAGTGCTTTACGGGTCTGATGAAGTGTGCAAGTGTTCTGCGCCGGACTGTAGCAATAAGTGTACAGGACGCCTCGCAGCCGCGCTGCGGGGCGGCAGAGAACCGTTTGGATCGGTCTGCGCCACATCATGAAACCGGCACCCTTCCGCTTCCACGCACCGACATCCGTCAATGAAGCTCTCGCTTTGCTTGCCGAGTTCGGGCCGGACGATGGCCGCGTGCTCGCCGGCGGACAGAGCCTAGTGCCGACGATGGCCTTCCGCATGGCGCGACCTGCGCATCTCATCGACATCAATCGCATCGAGGAATTGCGTAAGATCGCCGTCGAACGCTCCATAATCAGGATCGGGGCTTGCGTTCGCCATGCTGCTTTCGAAACGGACGTGATTTCGGGTCAGACCGGGGCTCTATTGCGCAAGATCGTGCGCCACATCGCGCATCATCCAATCCGGACGCGCGGTACATTCTGCGGCAGCGTGGCCAATGCTGACCCCGCGTCCGAGTGGTGCTGCGTATTGGCGGCCCTCGACGGCGTAGTGATCGCCCGAAACGTACAGACGATCCGTCGTATCGCGGCCGCAGACTGCTTCCAAGGCGTGATGACGACGGCTTTGCGGGAGGACGAATTGCTGTACGCAGTCGAACTGCCGGTTCTTGGCGACGACACTGTGAGCGGTTTCGCCGAATTCGGCCGGCGCCCCGGCGATTTTGCAATCAGCATGGTGCTCGCAACCTATCGGTTGGAGAATGGCGTGATCGCCGAGCCGCGGCTGGCAGTAGGCGGCGCGGAGACCCATCCGCGCCGCATTGCCGAGGCCGAAGATGCCTTGCATGGCCGCGCGCCCGGCGCGCCGGCCTTTGAAGAGGCCGCGACGATCGCGGCCGCGGCGATAGAGCCGATGGAAGACAACAACAACACCGCGGCATTCCGGCGTGGCCTGGTGCGCACGCTTGCGCAACGCGCCTTGGAGAGCGCGGCATGACAAAGCGCGTGGACATCACTCTAACGATCAACGGGACGGCCTACCCGCTGAGCGTCGAACCGCGCCGCACCTTGGCCGATGTCATCAGGGATAACTGCGGGCAGACCGGAACGCATCTCGGTTGTGAGCACGGCGTCTGCGGCGCCTGCACCGTTCTGCTCGACGGCGATCCGATACGTTCCTGCCTGATGTTCGCCGTGCAGGCCGATGGGCGCCTGATCCGCACCGTTGAGGGCTTGCAGAACGGCACGGAGCTGCATCCGCTGCAGCAGACATTCATCCGTCACCATGCCTTGCAATGTGGATTCTGCACGCCAGGCTTTCTGATGCTGGCAGCCGGTATCCTGGAAAGAAGACCGGACATTGGCGAAGACGAGCTTGCCGAGATGCTGTCTTCCAATCTGTGCCGTTGCACCGGCTACGAGAATATCTTGAAGGCGGTGAAAGCTGCGGCGGTTGAAATGAAAGCGCGCGCATGAGCCACTCGGAAAAACACTGGATCGGCGCATCGGTGGAGCGGCTCGAAGATCG
>DATJHH010000014.1:0-3289 GCA_035494115.1 Xanthobacteraceae bacterium | reverse complement strand
GCGGGCATGGCGCTGCTGGTGGTGTTTTTCGTGGCGGGGCTGGTGCTGCTGGCGAGGGTGAGGGAAGAACCCACTCATCATGCCCGGGCTTGACCCGGGCATCCATCATTCTTTGCAGGAGTCTTTGCGAAGCGGATGGATTGCCGGGTCAAGCCCGGCAATGACGAAATTACTCATCGCATCGTGCGGCGTTCGCCATGACGACAATCAATGCCTGAAATGCCGCACGCCGGTAAACACCATGGCGATTCCTGCATCGTCGGCGGCTTTGATGACTTCCTCGTCGCGGATCGAGCCGCCGGGCTGGATCACGGCGGTGGCGCCGGCTTCGATCGCGACCAGCAGTCCGTCGGCGAACGGAAAGAACGCATCCGACGCGACCACCGAGCCCACGGTCATCGGCTGAGCAAGCTTGGCATCGGCTGCGGCGTCCTGCGCCTTGCGCGCGGCAATACGCGAAGAGTCCACCCGGCTCATCTGGCCGGCGCCGATGCCGACGGTGGCCAGATCCTTGGCATAGACGATGGTGTTGGACTTCACGTGCTTGGCGACGCGGAAGGCGAATTTGAGATCGCGCAATTCGGCCTCGGTCGGCGCGCGTTTCGTCACGGTCTTGAGGGTTAAGTCGTCCACCACGGCGTTGTCGCGGCTCTGTACCAGCAGGCCGCCGGCCACGGTCTTTGCCGTCAGCCCCATCGCGCGCGGATCGGGCAGGCTGCCGGCGAGCAGCAGCCGCAAATTCTTTCGCTTGGCGATGATCGCGATCGCCTCTGCGGTGGCGTCGGGCGCGATGATGACTTCGGTCAGGATTTCGGTGATGACGCGTGCGGTTTCGGCATCGAGCGCGCGATTGACGGCGATGATGCCGCCATAGGGCGACTGGGTGTCGCAGGCAAAGGCCTTGCGGTAGGCGCTGACGAGATCGGGTCCTTCGGCGACGCCGCAGGGGTTGGCGTGCTTGACGATGACGCAGGCCGCGGTGCGCTTCGGATCGAACTCGCCGATGCACTCGTAGGCCGCATCGGTGTCGTTGATATTGTTGTAGGACAGTTCCTTGCCCTGCAACTGCCGCGCGCTGGCGACGCCGGGCCGCTTGTCGGGCGTTGCATAGAACGCGGCGGTCTGGTGCGGGTTCTCGCCGTAACGCAGCGACTGGATCAGCCTGCCGCCAAAGGCGCGGAAATCCGGCGCATCGTCCTTCAGTTCGCGCGCGAACCAGTTCGAGATCGCGGCGTCATAGGCGGCGGTGCGGGCATAGGCTTTTGCGGCGAGGCGACGGCGCAGTGTCAGCGAGGTTGAGCCCTTGTTGGCGGTGAGCTCATCGAGCACGGCCTGATAGTCGCGGGCTTCGACCACGACGGCGACATCGTCGTGATTCTTCGCCGCCGCGCGGATCATCGCGGGGCCGCCGATGTCGATGTTCTCGATGCACTCCTCGAACCCGGCGCCCTTGTCGACGGTCGCCTCGAACGGATAGAGGTTGACCACCAAGAGGTCGATCGGCGCGATGCCGTGCGCCTTCATCGCGTCCGCATGTTCCCTGTTGTCGCGGATCGCGAGCAGGCCGCCATGCACCTTTGGATGCAGCGTCTTGACCCTTCCGTCCATCATTTCGGGAAAACCCGTGAGTTCGGAAACGTCACGGACCTTCAACCCGGCGGCGGCGAGGGCTTTCGCCGTGCCGCCGGTCGAGACCAAATCGACGCCGTGGCCGGCCAGCGCGCGGGCAAATTCAATCAGCCCTGTCTTGTCGGAAACGGACAGCAAAGCGCGGGTAATGCGGCGGGGATGGTCGGTCATGGGCAGGGTCCTCGGTTAAAAGGGGGTGCCCAGGCGCGCGGCAACTAGTCCCGCGCTTCCCGATGGTGCTCCATCCAAGGTCGCCAGTCGCGCGAGCAGGGCTCGGTTAGCAGTTTTCGGCGCGTTTCACAACGGGAGTAAAATCGGATCAAGCAATTATTGAACGAATTCGCCTTTCCGTCATTGCGAGCGAAGCGAAGCAATCCATTTCTCCACGTAAAGGAAGAATGGATTGCTTCGTCGCAAGCGCTCCTCGCAATGACGGCGGTATTTTCCCTACAGCGGCAGTTCCGGCTCGCGGCTTGCGTTGCGGCGGGCGGTGGTGGCGGCGGCCGAGGTCGAGGAGCGGACAAAACTCCAGCGGACGGAGGGGGCGGCCTGCGAATCCTGCCGGATCACGATCTGGGCGGTGCGGCGGGGGCCGTCATTGCCGGCCAGGAACACGCTGTCCTCGAGATCGACCTTGTCGTCGAGCGCCTCGAAGGTCCAGACGTCGCGGTTCGGCAATACCAGCATCACGCCGCGCGCGTCCGAAAGCCGGCTCGCCTTCACTGACGGATGCAGATGAAACCGCACCGCAAAGTCGGTCTCGCGGCCCTTGATGCGTCCGCCCGGCGCCGGCGACAGCGTGTCCTCGCCGTCGAGCCGTGCGCCGTCCTGGGCCATCATCAGCACGCGGCGATGCACGACACCGAAGCGCGGCAAATAACCGTCATGCGAGGTGGTCAGGAGATCGCCGTTTTCCACCGCCTCGCGATAGCTCTCGACATTGACCGGGCCGCTGACGACGGGCGCGCCCTGCAACAGCCGCTTCATCGCCGATATCTCGACGAACTGGCACGACGACGTTTCGTGACAGGTCAGGGTCGAATGCGCCGCCGTGCTGCGCGCAAAGACGCGCCAATTGTCGCGGCCCGTGGACGGCATCCCGCAATTGATGACGATCCGGCTCGGTCCGGAGGACAATTCGAACGACAGACAGCCGGCATGGGCGTCCTGGCTGACATTCGGCGGCGGCGGCGGGCCGGTGTCGATGATGACGGCCGTCGTGCCGGCATCGAGGCGCTGAAAGCCGGTATGCGGCATGTGCGCCATCGGCACGCCGTGGGTGTCGTCATAGGCGAGCAACGTCGCCACCAGATCGGACGGCGCGCTGCTCATGCCGTTGAACAGCGCAAAACTGCCGTCGCCGTGACGGAAGAAGCGCAGCATCGGCATCATGCGGTCGATCGCGTTCAACAACGCCGGCGGCGGCGCGATGTTACGCGCGGCAAACGTCTGCCGCAGCGGCAGCATGTCGCTGAGCAGCTCGACCAGCGCGCCGGGATTGCGCGAGATGTGGCCGCCGTCGGGCAGGATCTGGCGCTGCAATTCGTCGGAAAGCCGGCGCGTCGCCGCGCGGATATGACGCGCCTGGTTGGCGAGGCACAGCGAAGCGTAGCAAAGCGCGATCAGCACCTGCAGCCGCGGCACGCCGTCCACGACGTCG
>DATJHH010000013.1:0-66464 GCA_035494115.1 Xanthobacteraceae bacterium | reverse complement strand
TGATGCTGCTGTCGGGCTGCAAATTCACCGACACCAAAGTGATGCAGGCGTTTCTGATGGGCGTGTCGTCGTTCAACGATGGCGTTCAAGAGCTGATCTTCCGGCCCAATCACCTCGCACCGACCTTCACCGAAGCCGACGTGATCAAACCGCCGCGCTTCAATGCCTATTACGAGATCGAGGACGTGAAACCGGTCGACGGCGCGACCTGGAAGCTCGAGCTTGCCGGCCTCATCAAGGACAAGCGGCCGTGGACCGCACAGCAGATCGCAGCGCTCCCGGAGCAGGAGCTGATCGTGCGCCACATCTGCGTGGAAGGCTGGGACTATATCGGGCAGTGGTCCGGCGTGAATTTCAAGACATTTTTGGAGCGCGTCGGCGCCGACCTCACAGCCAAATACATCGCCTTCAAATGCGCCGACGACTACACCGAAAGCATCGACATGGCGACGGCGCTGCATCCGCAGACCATTCTTGCCACCAAATATGCCAAGCAGCCGATCACCGATCCGTTCGGCTATCCGCTGCGGCTGCGCACCGCGACAAAACTCGGCTTCAAGAATCCGAAATGGATCACATCCATCGAAGTGACCAACGAATTCCCCAACACCTATTGGCTGAAGCAGGGTTTCAACTGGTACAGCGGCATTTGAGGCGGCTTCGTCGCGTTGAGAGCAATTCCAGGAAAAGTGCGAAGCGGTTTTCCGTCCGGAATTGCGCCGGAACAAAGAGATAGAGCATTTCCGTGATTCGAAAAAAAGTGGAAATGCTCTATTGGCGCGGTAATTCGATTATCGCGCCAAAACCTTCTGCGGCAGCGGATAATCGACCGCGCGGTACACGCGCCACGCGTCTTTCTTTTCCTCGACCAGACGATAGAGCGGGCTGTCGTCGAACGGGTCCTTGGCCCAGGCGCCGTCCTGTCGCGTGAGGACGATGACACGGCAGCCGTATTCATTGGCCAATTCGTAGATGTCGGATTCGGAGCCTTTGCCGGCGAAGACGCGAATGAACTGCGCGTCGATCCCTTCGCGCCGCTCGTTGGACAAGGCCGCATAGGCCAGGGTCAGTTCGCGGCCGGCAAAGCAGGAACTGCGATTCGACAGCAACGCCCAGGAGCTGTTGACGGCCCACGGCGTCATGTCTTCGAGAAACAACGGGTTGTTAGCGACCCGTTCCGTTGGCGCGGAATGACGGCGAACCGCCGCCCACATCTCCGGCGTCCCGGCGAAGACCGCGCGCGACCTCGCGCTGCTGTCGGTGATCGCGTTGAAAATGATGTCATAGGTCCCCGGCGCGCCGAGCAGCAGACCGGCCAGCGCGACGACGGCAATGCCACGCCCCAAAATGCTGCGCCATTGCGCCAGACCGCAGGCGGCCGCTGCCATGAGCACTACCGCGGCCGGCAGCAACGCACGCCAGCCGAGATCGTTGTTGTAGCCGACGGTGCTGATCAGCAGCCATGAGCCGATGAGGCTCATCACCGTCAACGCACACAACACAAGAATGAACGTGCGCTGGGACGAGACCTGCGTCGTGCGCAGCAGATAAGCGAGCGTTGCGAGGCCGGCGATATAGGTCGCAGGCAGATAGAACGGCAGCCAGACCAGCCAATAACCGGGTCCGTCGATGATGGCGCGCAGCGCCTGCGGGATCGACCAGCCGAAAACGTCCATCGGCCGCAGGATGATCGGCGACGCCGTCTCGCGCGAGGCCACGCTTGCGACCTGATCGTGCAGGAACGGACTGACGAGCAGCAACGTTGCGACGGCGGTCGCCGCAAGCCAGCACAGCAGGCGCAGGCGTTCCTTCGGTTCCGTCCGCCACAGCAGCACGGGGCCGATGACGATGGCGGCCAGCGCAAACGTCACGCCGCCGACATAGGTCGAGCTTTCGAACCCGGCGGCGACGGTCAACATGATGATGACGCAGGCGAGCAGGCTGCGGCGAACTGCAAAGCTGCACAGAAGGATCGTCGCCAGCACCACGCAGGACGACGAAATGAGATGTTGCGGCACCCAGAACGACTGGAACAGCCAACCGTCATAGCCGGAGGCGGCGGCCAGATATTCTCCCAGCCGTTCATCGCCGACGAGAAATTTGAACAGCACCCGCAACGATGCGCTCAACGCTAGAACGCCGGCCCAGAAGGCGGCAGAGCGTCGTTCGCTCAGATGCACCGCGATCCCCATGGCCAGGAGCACAGAACTGAAGGCCGCGAACCATGTCATCGCGATATCGGCCTCCCATCCAGTCAGGCCGGCGACCAGTGCGCATTGCGCCGCGCTGAAATAATAAAGGTAGTAATAGGCCAGCCGTCCCGGCTCGCCATACAATCCGAAGAACGGATTGACCGGCGGCATGCCGAGACGCGTCATCGCATCGATCATCGCCAGCTTCGAGTGATCGAACATTTCGGCGGAGAGGCGCACGCCGCCTGCCGTCACCTCCGGTGTGACGGCAGAGGCCGGCGCAAGCGCAACGATCGCGGCCAGTGCGACAGCCGCGAGCGGCACCATCGCGGCCGGCGGCATCAACGGCGGCAACGGCCCATACAGGTGCAGCGCTGCCACGGCGCAAAGCAGCGCCAGTGCGACAACAGCGACGCTCACAGAGGTAAAAGGAAGCACATAGAACAGCGGCAGGGCAATCGCGCTATGCACCGCCCAGCCGAGGATCGGCGCGGCCGGGCGCACCAGCGTCGGCGGCAGCATGCGGCGGCCAAGCATGGTCCCGAGCAGCGCCCAATAAACGGTCGCTGCCAGAGCGCAGGCAGCAGCAATGATTATCGACGGCATTCACCCATCCCCGCCTCCCAGGGGGCACCTTGCGGAGAATTATCGGCAAATCAACCGGGCATCGGCGCTGAAGCGATCACGATCGCAGGCGCGCGCGCCAGCGCCGTGACCGGAGGTAATGCCGGGCGATGCAGAATCAGTCGTCAGCGCGGGCTTTCGCGCGTGCGGATGAGCGGCCATGCGCATGCCCGTGATCATGTTCCTGATCGCCACCCTTGAGCGGCGCATCGAGCGGGACGGCCACGAGGCGGCCATGACGCACGCCGCGCTCCGCGATCAGATGCTCGGCAAAATGCTGCACCTTGCCGCGCTTTCCCTTGAGCACCGTGATCTCCATGCACTGATCGTGATCGAGATGCACATGCATGGACGACAGCGACAGTTCGCTGTGATCGTGGAAATTCTGCGTCAGTCGCTTGGAGAGTTCGCGCACCGCGTGGTCATAGACATAGACGACGGCGGCGATGCAATCCTGCTTCGGATCGGCTTCCTCGGCAGCCTGCAGGATGCCGGAACGCGCCAGATCGCGGATCGCCTCCGAGCGGTTCTGATAGCCGCGCGACTCGATGATCTTGTCGAGTTCGTCCATCAGTTCGTCATCAAGTGTGATCGTGACGCGTTGCATGATCTCTCCGATCGCCCGCCCAAAAGCTTCACAATTACCTTGCTCGAAAAGACCCGGCTTCGGCAAGGCGTATCAGGCAAGTTGTACGGCGCAGCCGTATCGAACAAACCGCGTCATGGCCTGCGCGAGGCCGTTGTCCCACAACGACATGCAGCCCGCAGCGAACGCCCTGCCGTCAGCGGATATTGTAACGGATCGGGACGGAGAACTGGAACGAATTGCCGGCAACGTCGGCGGGCGGGGCCGGCAGCGGCTCGGCGCTGCGGATCATGGCCAGCGTCGCGGCATCGAGTTGCGCGGAGCCGGAGCCGCGGCCGATACGCGCCGATGTCACGCGGCCTGAACGGTTCATCGAGAAACTCAGCACGGCGGTGCCCTGCTCGCCGCGCGCACGGGCGTCGGAGGGATAGTTCTTGTAGCGTTGCAGATGCGCGACGAGCCGATTGCGCCAACTTGCCGCCGAGGCCGCATTGTTGCGCACCTCGCCGCGCTCGGGCGCCGCTTCACGGGCGGCAACGCGCGGCGCCGAGACGGACGAGTGCGTCGAGGCCTTGGTGCGCTTCTTTTCTTCGCGCTTTGGCCGTGGCTTCGGCTTGGGCTGCGGCATCTCGACCACGCTCGGCGCCTGCGGCGGCGGCTCAACCTGCGGCGGGTCCGGCACCGGTGGCGGATCCGGCTCGGGCTGCGGCTCCTCGACCGGCTTGTCTTCCGGCTTGTCTTCAGGGACGGGCGGATCGATCGCGGCTTGCGAGTCTTCGGTCGGCGGGGTCTCGACCGGCGTGTCGGTCGGCGCGACCGGCACCGGCGCCAGTTCCATCATGACGACGTTTTCGGCCGGTCCCGCTTCCGGCTCCGCCTTGTGCAGGATCAGCGCCAAAGCGACACCGCCGTGCAGGCACAGCACCACGACAAAACAGAAAAGCCAGCGCAGCCGGCCGCTCCCGCGTGGAGCCGGGTCGCTCACGGAGCCTGCTCCGCATCGAGGCCGACGAGCGCGATCTTGAGATAGCCCGCCGTGCGCAGCCGGTTCATCACGCTCATCAGTTCGCCGTAGGGCACGGCCTTGTCGGCGCGCAGGAAGACGCGCTGCTCCTTGTCGCCACCCGACAGCACATCGAGTTTTGTCGCCAACTGTCCGTCCGGCACGGTGTCGTCACCGAGCGTGAGGCTGCGGTCGGTCTTCACCGTGAGATAGATCGGCTTGTCGGGGCGCTGCTGTTGCGTCGCGTTCGAGGTCGGCAGATCGACCGCGACATCCACCGTCGCTAATGGCGCAGCCACCATGAAGATGATCAACAACACGAGGATGACGTCGATGAACGGCGTGACGTTGATCTCGTGAATTTCGTCGAGACCGTCAGCCTCGCTCTTGAGCCGGATCGCCATTCTCTCAGACCCTCTGGCGGCGCGGCGCCAGCGCCGGCTGGGCGCCTTCGCGGTCGAGATCGCGGCTCACCAGCCGCATCACCTGTGCGCCGGCATCGGTGTAGATGGCGCGCTGCCAGCCGGTCCAGCGGCTGAACACGTTGTAGATGACGACGGCGGGAATCGCGGCAACGAGGCCGAACGCGGTGGCAAGGAGCGCCTCGGCAATGCCGGGGGCAACGACGGCAAGATTGGTCGTGTGCTGCTTCGAGATACCGATAAAGCTGTTCATGATGCCCCAGACCGTACCGAACAGGCCGACGAACGGCGCCGTCGCGCCGATGGTCGCAAGCACGCTGGTACCGACGATCATGCGCCGGCCCGCCCCAGCCTCGATGCGTTCGATGCGCGAGACCACGCGCTCCTTGATGCCATCGGTCTCGTAGGCGTCATGCGAGAGCGTCAGCTCTTCAGCCGCAGCGGCGATCATCGCACCGATCGGGCCGCGCGTCTGCCCGACAGCCTGCGCCGCCTGCGGCAACGAGGTCGCCGCCATCACCGCCGCGAGATCGCGCCGCGCACGGCGATAGAGCATCATCAGTTCCAGCGATTTCGCCAAAAACACCGTCCACGTCACGACAGAGGCGAAGGCCAGCCCGATCATCACCGCCTTCACCACCATGTCGGCGGCCATGAACATGCCCCATGGCGTCAGGTCACGCGGCAGCAAGGCATTGATCGGCGATGTTGCCGGAGTCGGAGCGGCAACCGACGGATCGGCCGGGGACGAGGTGGCCGGTGCCGGGGTCTGCGCCTGATCGCCAGGCGAAGCCGTACTTGCCGGAGCAGCGGCGGGGACAGCAGCGGCAGGCGCCGTTTCCGACGGAGTCGGCGCGGCTGACGGTTGCGGCGACGGCGTGGTGAAACTCGGCGCTGGCGACGTGGCGTTCTGGGCCGAAGCGGGATGGATGGCTGTGGTCAGCAATGCAAAAGCGATCAGCGCATGCGACACGCGGCGCAATCTCGTCATCACTCAAATACTCCGTTTTCAGCGCAGCGCGCCCCGGACAGCAAAGCGGGATACCCCTCCTTCAAGTCGTCGGTCTCGTCCACAACCTGAAGCAGGCCCCCTCTGCTACCCGCGATTTGGCTTGTGTGAAATGCCTCTAGTTCGGAATACGTCCAAAAACCTGTTTTCCATCAGGGGCCAGGATTTTCCATCAGAGGCCGTGGCGCGGCGCATGACCCGCCCGGCGCAAAAAAATGGCCGGGAGAGAAGTCCTCATCCCGACCGTTCTATCCAGATCGCAAAATTAAATCGTGGTTACGCCGCGTTGGCGTGAAGATCGTCCTGCATCGTCAACCGGGGGCGTTCGGGGCGCTCCAACTCGGTAGCCGCAACATCGGCATCCGAGAGATGGATCGGCGGCGTCCCCACGGTCGGCAATGTCAATGGCAGCAGGTTATCGGCGGCCCATTCCATCGCACCCTCGACCAACCGCCGCGTGTCGCGCTCGCCATTCTGCACATCGCCTAGAATGCGACGCACAAGCATCTGGCTAAGCTGATCGAGCGTGACGTGAGAAGCGCGGGCGCGGGCCTGACATTTCAAAAATGCGACGCTCAATGCGTCGCCAACGGCCGAGACGAGTGCGTGATCCAGTATGACAGGAGCTGGACTTTTAAGTTTTTTCGGTCGCGCACGACTCTGCCGCATGACGGAACCCTTTATGGTTTGTTTTTATGTGGTTTCTTGGACTTGGCTGTAACGCGCTGCCCGGGCAATGAGTTCCGCCTTTTTGCGGAAAAACCCAGGGCCCACCACGTTACCGAACGGCGTGCATACGGCACGGTCGTACCGGTCGGTCGTGAAGCCCGTCTCGAAAACATGCACGAGTTGAAGCCCGCAGATTCCAGCCTGCGAGGTTGCTGTCGCGGCGTGCGTGATTGTCTGAGCGAGCCGGATAAAGGAACCCGGCCGGCTTTATCCTGTTTACGTCGCACGGCAATTTCTTCCGATTTCACAATCGCCTCGCCGATTCCATGCATTCTTGCGTTCAATGGCGATCACAGGCGTCCGCGCGTTCACCGCAGACGCGAAGAACAGAACCTTCAGCGCGACACCCCGCTCACTCCGCCCGCAACGCGACGAGGTAATTTTATGTCCAGCGTTTCCGACCCGACGCACAGCGCCTTCGCGATGCGATTTGGTGCGACGCTTGTCGGTTCGGACGGGGTGGAATTCCAACTGCTCGCGCCCAAACACAACCATATCCGCCTGAAGTTACATGACGATGACACGCTGCACGCGATGCAAGCCACGGCGGCTGGCTGGCACGCCTGCACCCTGCCCGCGCGGCCGGGCTCGCTGTATCAGTTTGTGCTGCCGGATGGCCTGCACGTGCCGGACCCGGCCTCGCGGTTCCAGCCGCAGGACGCCCACGGGCCGAGCGAGGTGATCGACCCGGCCGCGTATGGCTGGCAGGATGGGGACTGGAAGGGCCGCCCGTGGGAAGAGTCCGTCCTCTACGAGTTGCATGTCGGCGCGTTCACACCCGAAGGCACGTTTTGCGCGGCAATCGACAAACTCGACACGCTTGCAGCGCTTGGCATCACCGCCATCGAACTGATGCCGGTCGCAGAATTCCCCGGCCGGCGGAACTGGGGCTATGACGGCGTGCTCTGGTTCGCGCCGGACGCAGCCTATGGCCGGCCGGACGATCTCAAGGCGCTGGTCGATGCCGCCCATGCCCGCGGGCTGATGGTTTTCCTCGACGTCGTTTACAATCACTTCGGACCCGACGGGAATTATCTCTCCACCTACGCGCCGATCTTCACCGAGACCCACCACACCCCGTGGGGCGCGGCAGTCAATTACGATGCCGGCGGCGCCGAGGTGATGCGCGACCTGGTGATCGCCAATGCGCTGTTCTGGATCCACGAATATCATTTCGACGGTTTGCGGCTCGACGCCGTGCACGCCATCCTCGACGACAGTCCAGACCACATCCTCGAGCGCATCGCCCAACAGGTGCGCGCGTCGGCGCAAGGACGCTATGTGCATCTCATCCTCGAAAACGAGGACAACGAAGCCTCGCGCCTCGCGCGCAATGCGGCCGGCCTACCGCTGCAATACACCGCGCAATGGAACGACGACGTTCACCACGTCCTGCATACCGCGGCGAGCGGCGAATCCTCCGGCTATTACGTCGACTATGCCGGCGATACCGGCAAGCTCGGCCGTGCGCTCGCCGAAGGTTTTGCGTTTCAGGGCGAGATGATGCCGTATCGCGACAAGCCACGCGGCGAACCGAGCGCGGGCCTGCCGCCGACCGCGTTCGTGTCCTTCATCCAGAACCACGATCAGGTCGGCAATCGCGCCCTCGGCGAACGGCTGACCGCCTACGCGCCGGCGGCGGCCGTGCGCGCTGTGGCCGCGATCTACCTTCTGGCCCCGCAAGTGCCGATGATCTTCATGGGCGAGGAATGGGCGGCGACGCAGCCGTTTCCGTTCTTCTGCGATTTTGCGGGCGATCTCGCCCAGGCGATCCGCGACGGGCGGCGCAAGGAGTTTGCCCGCTTTCCGGAATTCCAGGACCTAAAGGCGCGCGAACGCATTCCCGATCCGACCGCGGAAGCGACGTTCCTGTCGGCAAAACTTGACTGGGATGAGGCCACGCGGGAGCCGCATGCTGCCTGCCGCGCCTTCTATCAATCGATCCTCGCGGTGCGGCGCGCGGAAATCGTGCCGCGGCTGCGCGGCCTGTCAGGCCATGCTGGGCATTACGACATCCTCGCCCCGCTGGCCGTCAGGGTGACATGGTCGCTCGCCGACGCCAGCGTGCTGACGCTGCATGCCAATCTCACCGACGAACCGCTGACCGGCATTTCCTTGCCGCGCGACAATCGCATCTGGAGCGAAGGCCGCATTGGCGACGACACCCTCGGCGCATGGGGCCTCGTCTGGTCCGTCGCCGCGGCATCCGGCAATCAGAGCGTTTTCGAGCGAAGTTCGCGTGAAGAAGACGCGTCAACATAAATAGAAGAGGAGACCGCATGGCGGGTGAACCGCAGAAGATCATTCCGCGCGCGACCTATCGCCTGCAATTCACCAAGGATTTCGGATTCGGTCACGCGGCCGATCTGGCGCCTTATATCGCCCGGCTCGGCATCAGCCATGTTTACGCCTCGCCCTATCTCAAGGCGCGGCCCGGCAGCCTGCACGGCTACGACATCGTCGATCATACCGCGCTCAATCCGGAACTGGGCACACCCGATGATTTTGCCCGCATGGTGAGCGCGTTCCGCCGTCATGGCCTCGGGCAGATTCTCGATTTCGTGCCCAATCATATGGGCGTCGGCGGCGCGGACAATCCGTGGTGGCTCGACGTCCTCGAATGGGGCCAGGATTCCGAATTCGCCGGCTGGTTCGATATCGATTGGGACCCGGACCGGCGCTATCTGCAGGGCAAGGTGCTGGTGCCGTTTCTCGGCGACCAGTATGGCGCGGTGCTCGAATCCGGCGCGTTGCGGCTGAAATTTTCGCCCGAGGAAGGCTCGTTCGCCGTATGGGCTTACGACTCGCACAAGCTGCCGGTGTGTCCGCTGCATTATGCGCAGATTCTCGGCGACCGGCACCCCGACCTCGAACGGCTCAGCGACGCCTTCGCCAATGTCTATTCCGCGCGCCCGCATCTGCGCCGCCGGGCCGACAGCCTCAAGGCCGAACTCGCCGCCTGCTTTCGCGACAATCCCGACGTGGCGGCCGCGGTGAACGCGTCGGTCGAACGCTACAACGGTACGCCGGACCTGTTCGAGACGTGGTCGCGCCTCGATGCGCTGATCGCCGAACAGAATTGGCGCGCGGCGCATTTCCGCGTCGCCGCCGACGACATCAATTACCGGCGCTTCTTCAACATCAACGATCTCGCCGGCATCCGCATGGAATTGCCTGACCTGTTCAACCATGCCCATGCGCTGGTCTTCGAACTGCTCGACGACGGCGTGCTCGACGGCATCAGGCTCGATCATATCGACGGACTTCTCGATCCGCGCGCCTATTGCGTGAAGCTGCGCGAAAAGGCGAGCCGGCCGTTCTACCTGCTGGTCGAAAAAATTCTCGCACCGCATGAAGCGCTGCGCCCCGAATGGGGCGTCGACGGCACCACCGGCTACGAATTCGCCAATCTCGCGACCGGCCTGCTGATCGATCCCGCGGGCGAAGAGCCGCTGACGCGCTTCTATGAGAGCTTCACAGGCAATGTCACGCCGTTCGCCGACATCGTGCGGACGAGTAAATTGCAGATCATGGAAAACGAGATGGCGAGCGAACTCAACGTGCTCGCCCGCGACGCCGCGCGGGTCGCGCGCACCAATCCGCGCACCGCCGATTTCACCAACAACGTGCTGCATCGCGCGCTGCGCCAGATCATTGCCTGCTTCCCCGTCTATCGCACCTATGTCGACGGCAGCGCGCCGGCGGACGCCGACCGGCGCGACATCGACTGGGCGGTGGCGCAAGCCCGGCGCGTCGACGCCGCGCTCGATCCGAGCGTGTTCGATTTCCTGCACCAGCTCATGACCTGCGATCTTGTCGCCAAACCGCGCAGCGGGTTCGGCCGCGTCGCTGTCGTGCGCGTCGCGATGCGGGTGCAGCAGTACAGCGGCCCGGTGATGGCGAAAGGGCTCGAGGACACCGCCTTCTATCGCTACAACCGCATGCTCGCGCTCAACGAGGTCGGCGGACATCCTGACCAGTTCAATGTCAGCCTCGCCGCCTTCCATCGCGCCAATGCGGAGCGCGTACGCCGCACGCCGCACGCGATGCTGGCCACTTCGACGCATGACACCAAGCGCGGCGAGGACACCCGCGCCCGTCTGGCCGTGCTGTCGGAGCTTGCCGAGGACTGGGCGACGCATGTCGCCGGCTGGAGCCGGCTGTTGCGCGCCGGCCATTCCGGATCGTCGCTCGACGCGCCGCCGGATCGCGATGATGAATACGTGTTCTATCAGTTGCTGCTCGGCGCGTGGCCCGCAGATCTGTCGACGGGGCAATTGCCTGCGGCCGCGGTAGCAGCGGAATTTTGCACGCGCATCGAAGGCGCGATGACAAAATCCATGCGCGAGGCCAAGCGCCATACGACATGGGCGGCGCCGGACATGACATATGAGGACGCCGTAATGGCCTTCATCCGCCACGCGCTCGACGTGACGCGGACGAATCCATTTCTCGAATCGTTCCTGACGTTCCAGGCGCGGGTCGCGCCGCTCGGCATTCGCAACAGCCTCGTGCAGGCCGCACTCAAGCTTACGGTGCCGGGCGTGCCGGATTTCTATCAGGGCACGGAGCTATGGGACTTCAGCATGGTCGACCCTGACAACCGCCGTCCGGTCGATTATCCGGCGCGGCAGGCGCTGCTCGCCAAAACCGCCGGCAAAAGCAGCAGCAGGAAAGGCGACAAGACGGGTGACAAAACCAGCGACTTGGACGGCGACAAGGCCGGCGCGCTGACGCCGGAACGGGTCCAGGACGCGCTGCGCGACTGGCACGACGGGCGCATCAAATTACTGCTCACGCACGCGCTGCTGCGTCTGCGCAAGGCAAAGTCTGATTTGTTTATGCACGGTTCCTATGCCGATCTCGCCGCGTCGGGGCCGGCCGCAGCGCGCCTCTGCGCGTTCGCGCGGCAACACGGAGACGACGTCCTCATTGTCGCGGCGGCGCTGTTTCCAGCGCGCGACAGCGGCCCGGACGCATGGGCCGAAAGCGCCGTTGCATTGCCGCCCGGCGCGGATGCGATACGATGGCGCAATGTCCTCGATGGCTCCGAGATTCAGGCACAGGGCACAGAGCTTGGTGTCGCAGCGCTGTTTGCACATCTTCCCGTCGCAGTGCTGATACCGCTGCGCTAGGGCCAGATGGTGCGATCGCCGCAAAATGGAACTTTTGCGTGGCAAATCCGTTGGCCATGTGGCGGGCTTCACTTGAGTTTTCAGATTTTCCAATCACCAAATGATGATGTTGCGTCCGCACAGTCAGCCGAAACCCTCTCCACCGTTTTCTGATATCTCCATCTGCAGGTTGCGGCCGGTATCAGGCGCGTTCACGCAAACGCATGCGGCCGTTTCGCACAGGGTCGGGCGTAACTTGGGATCGCGGCACGCGGCTTTAGAGAACGGGGCGGCATGGCAGCGCGCATAGAAGATTACGCCCTGATCGGCGATTGCGAGACCGCGGCCCTCCTCAGCCGCGACGGCTCGATCGACTGGCTGTGCTGGCCGCGTTTCGACAGCAGCGCGTGTTTTGCCGCGATCCTCGGAGAGCCGAAGAACGGCCGTTGGCTGCTCGCCGCGCGCGACGCGAATGCGCGCATCATGCGGCGGTATATCGATCGCACACTCATTGTCGAAACGCAGATCGAGACCGACACCGGCGCCGCGACCGTGCTGGATTTCATGCCGATTCGCGGCAAGAATTCCGACATCGTGCGCATCGTGAAAGGCGAACGCGGCCGCGTCGCCATGCACACCGAACTCGTCATCCGCTTCGACTACGGATCGGTCCTGCCCTGGATGACCCGCATCGAGAACCGTGCAACCCTTTGCGGCATCGCCGGTCCGGATATGGTGACGCTGCGGACGCCTGTCGATTTGCGCGGCGAAGACATGAAAACGGTCGGCGACTTCGAGGTCGGCCCTGGTGACGTCGTCCCTTTTGTTCTCACCTACAGTTCGTCATTTGCCGCGCCCCCGGACCCTGTCGACCCGCGCGAGGCGCTGCACGAGACGCAGTCCTTTTGGCATGAGTGGTGCGATCAATTCCGCGGCGCCGGAGAATGGGACGAGCCGGTGCTGCGTTCGCTGATCACGCTCAAGGCGCTGACCTATGCGCCGAGCGGCGGCATCGTCGCGGCGCCGACCAGCTCATTGCCGGAGCAAATCGGCGGCCCACGCAATTGGGACTACCGCTATTGCTGGCTGCGCGATGCCACGTTCACATTGCTCGCGCTGATGAACGGCGGCTTCTACGGCGAGGCGAAGGCCTGGCACAACTGGCTGCTGCGCGCCGTCGCCGGAACGCCGAAACAGGTGCAGATCATGTATGGCCTCGCAGGCGAACGGCGCCTCGAGGAATGGGAGGTGCCATGGCTCACTGGCTATGAGAACTCCAAACCCGTCCGCATCGGCAATGCTGCCGCTCAACAGGTGCAGATCGACATCTACGGCGAAGTCATGGATGCGCTGTGCCAAAGCCACGACGGCAAGCTCGACGGCAGCCCCGATGTCTGGAATCTGCAACGCGAATTGATGAAGCACCTTGAGACGATCTGGAACAAGCCGGACGAAGGCATATGGGAAGTACGCGGTGGGCCGCAACAATTTGTCTATTCCAAAGTCATGGCCTGGGTCGCATTCGATCGCGCGGTCAAGAGCGTCGAGAACTACGGGCTCAAGGGACCAGTCGATCATTGGCGCGAAATCCGCGCCAGGATTCACGAAGAGGTTTGCCAATACGGCTATAATGAAAAAGTCGGCGCCTTCGTCCAGCATTATGGGACGACAGAACTGGATGCAAGTTGCCTCCTGATTGCGCTGGTCGGCTTCCTGCCGCCCGACGATCCGCGCATCCGCTCGACCGTGAAGACGATTCAGCGCGAGCTGACGCGAGACGGCCTTGTTCTCCGCTACCGGACGTCGGCAGGAAAAGATGGCCTGCCGCCGGGTGAAGGCGCATTTCTCGCCTGCAGCTTCTGGCTCGCCGACTGCCTTGTGATGATTGGCGAACAGGATGAAGCGCGCAAAATGTTCGAGCGCCTGCTGGCGCTGCGCAACGATCTCGGCCTGCTCGCGGAAGAATACGATCCGCACACGAAACGTCAGGTCGGCAATTTTCCGCAGGCCTTTTCACACGTCGCGCTGGTGAACACGGCGTACAATCTCGCCAAACAGGATAAGCCGGCCGAGCAACGCTCGGGCGCAAAACGTCCCGAAACAAACTCGGCCTTGATGGTGGACTGGAAGATCGCACCGTCACACAAGGATTGACCGCACGATGCCAAGCGAGACGGGAAACGAGATCAGTCTTGCGCGATTCCCGATTGCGTTCTGAAGATCAAAATCTTCGCGAGCCACGTCCGAAAAAGCGCCCGCAAGGACAACAGGAGACGAGCATGAGCCCATCCGCCAGTGCGCCAACCGCAGCCGCAACCCAGCAGCCCTCGCGCATGGCGGGCTGGCTCAAGGGGCAGAAGGCGCTCGTCACCGGCGCGAGTTCGGGCATCGGCCGCGCCGTTGCGCTGGCCCTGGGACAAGCCGGTGCAGATGTCGTCGTCAATTACCTCAGCGGCGACGACCAGGCCGACGCCGTCGCCGACGAAATCTGCAAGAATGGCGTCAAGGCCTATCGGCACCAGGCCGACGTCTCGAAAGAAGACGACGTTGAAAAGATGTTTGCGCGCATGTGCGAGACATTCGGCACCATCGACATCCTGGTCGCCAATGCCGGGCTGCAGCAGGACTCGGCTCTGCACGCGATGACGCTCGCGCAGTGGAATAAGGTGATCGACGTCAACCTCACCGGGCAATTTTTGTGCGCGCGCGCTGCAGTGAAAGAATTTTTGCGACGCGGCGTTGTCAAGGAGACGTCGTGCGCGGCGGGTAAGATCATCTGCATGAGTTCGGTGCATCAGGTGATCCCTTGGGCGGGGCACGTGAATTACGCCTCATCCAAAGGCGGCATCAACATGATGATGCGCAGCATCGCGCAGGAGGTCGCACCGAAGAAAATCCGCGTCAATGCCATTGCGCCGGGCGCCATCCGCACGAACATCAACCGCGTCGCGTGGGAGACGAAGGAAGCCTATGGCAAGCTGATGACGCTCATCCCTTACGACCGCATCGGCGAACCCGAGGAAATCGGCAAGGTCGCGACCTGGCTGGCGTCCGATGAGTCCGACTATGTGGTCGGCGCGACGCTCTTCGTCGACGGCGGCATGACGCTCTATCCGGGCTTTGCCTCCGGCGGGTGAGCGACCTCAATTCCAGTCGATGACGCCCGATCGATGAAACCCTTCGCGAGCGCGTGATAGACGCCCTCTTTGCAAATCAGACGCGAACTGGCGTGCGCGATCCATGCGGCGGCCATGAGCGGCACGACCATCGCGTGATTGTCGGTCATCTCGGTGACAATGACGAACGCGGTGATGGGCGCCTGAACGACGCCTGCAAAATATGAAACCATGCCGAGCAGCATGATGGAAGCCAGCGGCGCGTCGTGAAACAGCGAAGCAATATTGGAGCCGAGCCCCGCACCGATCGCAAGCGAGGGGGAAAAGATGCCGCCCGGCATTCCGCTGATCGAGGCAAATGATGTTGCAAGGAATTTCAGGACGCCAAAATTTGCGGGCAACTGCGATCCGCTTTCAAGCGCAGCTTTGACTTGCGCGTATCCTGTACCGTAGATCGTCCCATCGGACGCAAGGCCGCAGATCGCGGCCGCCAATCCGCAGATCACAGCAAAGCCTAGCGGATAACGCTTGATCGCGCGCCCCAGCGGGTTGGAAAATCCTTCCGCCATTGCGATGAGGATGCGACTG
Organism: Xanthobacteraceae bacterium; assembly: GCA_035494115.1. Lineage (GTDB taxonomy): Bacteria > Pseudomonadota > Alphaproteobacteria > Rhizobiales > Xanthobacteraceae > DATJHH01. The sequence goes on along the minus strand of DATJHH010000013.1, from coordinate 51,081 downwards.
AAAAGGCCGCCAGCCAAGCCTCCGGCCACTCCGCAAAGCGGGACTGAGATCCAGTCGATGCCGTTGCGCAAGCTCATCGCGCTGGTGCCGAAATAGGTATAGTTGCCCATCAGCGAGAGCGAGGTCAGCCCGGCAGCGATTACCGCACCGATAATCAGGCTGCTCGTCCTTGTCTCGAATGCTCGGCTCATTTCCTCAATGCCGAATACAATCCCGGCCAACGGCGTGTTGAAAGCTGCCGCGACACCGGCGGCGGCACCGGCCAGGATCAGGCCAGGTTGACGCCGTGGTGAGAAGCGACCGAGCGCGAACATGATCGAAGCGCCAATCTGGACCGTGGGTCCCTCGCGCCCGACCGAAGCCCCACATAAAAGGCCGAACAGCGTAAGGACGATCTTTCCGGCCGCTATACGCAGCGAGACGAGGCTTGTACGCGCCGTCTGGTCCGTCAGGTGACGTGCTGCGATGGCCTGCGGAATTCCACTGCCCTGCGCGTTTCGGAAAAAGCGTTCAGTCAGAAATACCGACAGCGCGAATCCAAGCGGCGTCACTACAAGCGATGCATAGCGAAATTTCGACACCAGACCGGAGAACGCAATCTGTGCCAGATCGGCGAGTTGTGCGAGACCGACAGCCGCGGCGCCGACAGCAATGCCACCTAACAAGAATATGGCCCGTCGTTGCCACCGGGCGGAGATAATTCTGAACAGGCGCTTCTGATGGTGTGACAGGAACATCATTTTATTGGGTATTCTACGCTTCACGGCCAGCATAACCGATCACTTGTGGATCTTTCTTTAGCCATTTCCCTACGATCATGTCGAATGGAGTCGTGGTTTGTGATTTTCTGTGCGCCGAGGGAATGCTCTCAAGGTCCGGGTCCCCGGACAGGAGCGCGGCTTCAAACAGTTTGTGGCGTTTGCACCGGAAATGCCGGATCGGCCCATATTTTCCACGGCAACCGCTCAGCCTTCCGCCACTTCCTTGCTCGACGAGACCGCGATGGACGTTGCAGCATCCGCCGTTCCGCTATCGACGAGCGTGGCGCTCTCGGAAACAGTGCTCGCGACATTGTTTGACTTTTCGGCTTCGGACTCCAGCGCTTCGCCGAGCCGACCCTGGAACATCCACGCGCAGAGGCCGAGCACAAGGCAGATGCCCGCACCAGCGGCCACCGGAAGCCGCAAGCCAAAGTGTCCGGCCGCGGTGCCCATGGTCAACGTGCCGATGGATGGGACGCCCTGCGAGATCATACCGTAGACGCTCATGGTGCGCCCGCGGTAGCGCGTGCGGATCGCGGACTGCACCAATGTCTGGCTGCTGATATCCATGCAGACAAAGGTGAAGCCGGTGAACAGCAGCAGCCCGCAACTGATCCAGAACACATCGCAAAGGGTGAAGAGGATGAGCGCCACACCCATGCTGACGATCGCAGTGAGAACGACCTTGGTCAGGCCCTGGATACGCGCACGCATCGCCAACAGCGCGCCGCCGCACATGGCGCCGACGCCGTGGCAGCCCAACATCCATGCCAGCCCTCTGGCATCCCTGCCGTAAATACCTTCCGCGTAACCGGGCAGCAGGTCAGTCAGCGGTTTGGCGCAAAGCGACACCATGATCATCAGGGCGAACTGCATGCGCACGCCGGGATGGGTTGCAATATACTGAAACCCCTCCAGCATTTCGCGCGGGATCGAGCGGGTCTCGCGGACGCGCGGAGGCTGTGCCGGCACGCGCAGCAGACGCAACGCGACCGTGAAAACGAATAGCAGGGCCGCGCTGGCGGCAAAGGTCCAGGCGACGCCGAAGAAATCGAGACAAACGCCGCCGATGCCAGGGCCGATGAATTTCGATGAATTGAACACCGTGGAATTCAGCGCCAGCGCCGGCGCCAGGAGTTGGCGTCCGACAAGCTCATAGACCACGGTCTGGCGCGCCGGCCGGTTGAAGGCAAAGACGGTGCCGCGGAAAAAGACCATGGGGGCAAGGAGCCAGACCGTCATCAATCCGAAATAGGTCAGCACCGCGAGGACGATGGAATAGCCGAGAAACAGCGCCTGCGTAATCCGCAGGACGCGGATGTGGTTGGCGCGATCAAGAAAGGTCCCTGCGACAAGGCCCAGCAGGATGGTCGGTCCGGTCTCCGAAATCGCGATGATGCCGAGCCACGCGGCCGAATGGGTCAATTGCCACGTGTAATAGCCGATGGCGACACGCTGCACCCAGATGCCGACGCTCGAGCAGAAATTGCCGGTGAGATAGTAGAGATAGTTGCGGTCGGCCAGGACATCGCGGACGCTGGGCTGGGAAACAGTCGACTCCAATCGTGAACCTCTCCATGCTGTCGTTTCTTGTTCTATCGCACGATTCTTGATCGCATATGAGGTTTATGCGGCCAGTTCCTTCAGCAAGGCGCGCAGCAGCGGGGAATGCTTGGAACCCTTGCGATACACCGCGCAGAACGGAATCGTGCCGAACTTCGACCCCAGGTCGACCCAGCGCAGATTCGGCGGATGCGCGTGGCCGACGCAAAGCGAATGCACGATCCCGACGCCGAGCCCCATTTCGACGAAGGTGCTGGCTGTCTGGCAGCTTGCGATCTCGATCACGCTTTTCTGCTGCAGCAGGCGCTTGCCCACCGCCCGGTCGAAGGTCTTGCGGGTGTCGGAATGGCTTGGAAAAACAATCAGCTTGCGGCGCAAAAGCTGCGCCGGCGTAATCGGCACCTTGAGCAGCGGGTCCTTCGGCAGAAAAACCGCCGACAGCGTCGTATCGACGATGACTTCCTTCTCCAGCGTTTTCGGCACGCTGGGGAAGATGCCGACGCTGACGTCGAGTTCACCGGCCATCAGCCCGCGCAGCGCCTCGGCTGCACGGAAAATGCGCAGGTCGAGATCGGCATTGGGATAATGCCGAAGGAAGTTGCCGATGCGCGGCGCGAAATACCAGGCGTGATCGAATCCGGTCGAGATCGCCAGGCGCCCCCCGGGTGAGGCCGAGGCTTCGGTCAGGCTCGCAAGCGCACGCTCCGCGCGCTGGAGCACGGCTTCCACCTCGCCGAGAAAGTGGCGGCCGACCTCGGTGAGCACCAGCCGATTCGGCAACCGCTCGAAGAGGGTGACGCCGAGTTCGTGTTCCAGCCGCTTGAGCCGCGACGAGACCGCGGGAATGGTCTGGTTGAGACGCGCCGCCGCAAGACGGAGATTACCGTGCCGCGCGACCAACTGGAACGCCTGAAGCCGCTTCAGATCAAAGCTGTCGATATCCATCTTATGACTTTAGGCCGGAATTGTTCGATGGGACATCGTGATGTGCCGGCCTTATCTCAGGATCGCGCGCAAACGCGCAATGTCGGCGGCAGGCAGTTGATAGACACGGTCGATCAACGCCGCAATGTCCTCCCCGCGCACAAAATCATGCGGCAGGCCGATGGCATTGGCTTCGCGAAGAAAATCAGGATCGTTTAGCGTCGCCGCAAAGGCATCGCGCAGGATTTTGACCCGCGCGGCCGGTAATCCGGGCGGGGCGACGAACGGCCAGGCGGCGCGCTCGCGCGCGACAACAGCCTGGAGCAGCGCGCGATCCTGCGCGTTCGCGGCAATGTCAGTCAGCAGCGGCACCTGTGGCAGATCGCGATGCTTGGTTAGCGCAAGCTGCAGCACGACGTCGAGCTTGCCGCTTGCGAAAAGGTCGTAGTGCGCTGCCTTGGCCTTCGCCCACGGCCAGCCGCAACGTCCGTCGATTTCGCCGCGTTCGATGGCAAAATCCAGATCATTGGGGCCGGGATAGCCGCTGATGATCTTCATCCTGGTGCCGAAAATAGCGTTGATGATACGCGGATAGAGTTCGTCATCGGAGGTCGGACCGGTGCCCCCCATATTGACGCGTTTCTTCCGCAAAACCGTCCAGTCGGTGATGGCGGCGCGATGCGCGAAGGCGCAGATGCTCACTTCGTCATTGGCGCTGCCGATCCAACTGAATTTGGCCGGATCGTAATCGGCACCCTCGAAACCCAAGAGCGGAGCAAACGGGATGCCGCGCCCAACGATCCCGATCGCCGTCCCGTCCTTCGGCGCCTCCGTGTAGAGAAATCGCGTGAGTCGTAAGCTGCCGGCGCCGGGCATGTTCTTCGCGATGACATTGGGATGCCCCGGCAGATGCTGGCCGAGATGTTTTGCGACGAGCCGGCCGTAATGGTCGTAATTTCCGGCTCCGCTTGTTTCGGCCGAACTCCCCAGATGCGTGGCGACGAGGCGGCCATAGATATCGTAGACGCCGCCGGGGCTATAGCCGATGAAGATCGTGATGTCCTTGCCCTTGAAGGCCGTGGCGGCTTCGGCGCTCGCGCTGTCGGCCCACGCCGGTGTGCCGGTCAGACCACCACACACCGTCAGGATAAGGACGGCCTTCAAGACCCAACGGACAGCCCCTGGCATGAAGGGGTGCGCGGAAGCCGACCTGGACCTCATCTCAAGACATCCAAGGCCGTTTCAGATCAAATCCGGCGAAATTCATGCGGCAAGCATAGAGCAACAGACCGAAAAACGCGAAACGGCTTTCGCGCGCTCTCGCTATGAAAATCGACTGCAAAGGAGGACGCGCGGCACGCGCTCTTCATCTGAAGATGCGCTTTGCAAGCAGACGTTTGGCAAGACACGCTCCGGGCTTCTTCTTGTCCTCTTAACGAGGCTTCGACGGTCCCTTTTCGTGAGCGGCAGTCCTTATCTCCATCCTCAGATCGGTGATTCTGGATCAGCGATCCTGGACGACGTGTCCTTGGGCCTTGCTGGTGGCGGCACGGACCGCCGGAATGATCCCGCCATCGAAGCGGCAGGATCGCCGTGCTTGATTCAAAATGCTGTCTGCGTTGCCGACATCAGCGAATGTTGGCGTGCGTGTCGAAACGGTCATGCTAGGCGACGACAAAAATGTCCTCTCCCTTTTCCACGACCTTGTAGCGCCGCAGTTTCAGGCGCCGGTCCGAAACGCATTCGCCCGTTTTGATGTCATATTCATACCCGTGCCACGGGCAGACGAAATGCAGTTCGGTTTCGGAGAAATACATGCCGCGCGACGTTTTGTCCGGCATGAGGCGTTCTTCGACTTTTGCGATGGTGAGGCCTTCGCAGGCAGGCCCCCCCTGATGCAGGCAATAGTTGCTGTAGGCGTGATATTCGCCGTTTTCCTTGAAAATTCCGATCTCGAGGTCGCCCGCCATGACCAGGCGCCGCTCGCCATCCCTGAAGTCCGCCACCTTGGCTACAAACCGCTCTGCCATCTGCCGCTGCTTCTCCCGCCGAAAACTTAGGGCCGAGTTAGCGCTTCGCTCTGCCGCGCTCCGTAGCCGCCCGGCACCCTAGCGACGCTACGGGAACACGTCACCGCAAAATGCACTTAACTGCAGGTTAGAAAATATTTAACCTGCAAGGCCAAGTTGGAGATGAAAATGGCGGCAGCGGCCTTTCCCGCAGCCTCCACGTGGCACTCTGCGACCTCCACGTAAATTCCGTGATCGGCGGTGTGCGCGAGAAAAATCCCAATCGCGGGAACTCTCTTCGAGGGCCACGGCTTGAAGTTAGCGGCCTGAGCCAAGCTCAACCGCCACGCCGCGCCACGCGGCGTAAAATAGTGCGAAAGCCGCGCCCGCGGCATCGGATTTGAAAGCACAAGGAGGAAGGGATTGCTTATGACGCGTCAAAAAATCGGTCAGGGTGATTGGATCGTGGTGTGTGATGGTCGCAAGGCGCTGATCCTGAAAAACGTCGGGGACGAAAAATTTCCCAATCTCCAGACTGCCGAAGTCCACGAGCATTCCGACGAAGCGACCCGCACGGTCGGTACAGATGCACCGGGCCGCGTCTACGCGTCCGTTGGCACGGCACGCAGCAGCGTCGAGCAGACGGACTGGCACGCCGACGCGGAAAAGAAGTTTTTGCAGGCGCTCTCGCAACGATTGGAAAAGGCGGTGATGCGCGGCGAGACCAAGGGACTGACGATCGTCGCGCCACCCCGCGCGCTCGGTGTTTTGCGGCAGTCCTATACGACGCAGATCAAGGGCGTCCTGCGGGGCGAGATCGACAAGGATCTCGTCGGCGTCGCCATTCCCGATATCGAAAAGCGGCTGTTTGCCCGAGAGACTTCATAAGGCTGCGTCTCGGGTCTGTCGTCTCCGCGAAAGCATATCGGGCGGGCCTTCGGCCCGACCCGGTGGCAGGCATGACAACGAGAGGCGCGCTAATCGATTACGGCCGGGTGCTCGCTCTGGCCTCGCGACGGACTCGGCACTTTCGACGAGCCGATGACGAGAAGGAATGGAATCATCGCGATCGTCAGCCACGTCAGCAGCATGAAAATATTATCGTAGGCAATCACCGTCGCCTGCTGGGTCACGATCTGATCGAGCATCGCGCGGCCCATGTCCGTGTTCACGTTGATCGTGCGGGTCACGTTCGGCATGGCCAGCGCGTTGTTGAAGGGCGTCACGTCCTCGACGAGCCGGGCATGCATCAAAATGCCCTTATTGGTCAGTGTCGCGATGACCATGGAAATACCGACCGAACTGCCGATATTGCGCACCAGCGTCAGGATCGCCGTTCCGCTCGTGCGCAATTCGCCGGGCAGCGTCATGAAGGCAACCGTGCTCAGCGGCACGAACACAAGCCCAAGACCGAAGCCCTGGATGACGCCGAGCACGACGATGGTGTTCGCCGTCGTATCGGTGGTGAATCCCGTCATCTGGTAGAGCGACCCCGCGGTGAGCAGAAGTCCGACGCACACCAGGTTACGCGCTTCGGTGATCTTCAACAGTCGCCCGACCAAAAGCATACCGAAGAGCGTGCCGACACCGCGCGCGCCGAGCAGGAAGCCGGCGGTCAGGATCGGATAGCCCAGCAGGTTCTGCATATAGGGCGTGATCAGCGCCATGGTGCCGAACAGCACCACGCCGAGCACCACCATGAAGATGCAGCCACCGACGAAGTTGCGGTCCTTGAACAGCTCGAAGCGCACGAACGGGGCGGCCGTCGTCAGCGAATGCGCGAAAAAGTAATAAAAACCGGCGACCGAGATAATCAGCTCGATGATGATTTCGGACGAGCCGAACCAGCCTTGGTCCTCGCCACGGTCGAGCATCAGTTGCATGGCGCCGATGCCGATGGCGAGCGCCATGAAGCCGAACCAGTCGAAGCGCATGCCTTCGCGCTTTTCCGTCTCGTCCATGAAAATCGAAAGACCGATGACGGTGATGATGCCGATCGGCAGATTGATCAGAAAGACCCAGTGCCAGGAATAATTGTCGGTCAGCCAGCCGCCGAGCGTCGGGCCCATGATCGGGCCGAGCATGACGCCGATGCCCCAGATCGCCATGGCGGACCCGCGCTGCTCCACCGGATACGCATCGAGCAGGACTGTCTGCGACAACGGCACGAGCGCGGCGCCGAACGCTCCTTGCAGCAGCCGCGACAAGACCATTTCGGTAAGGTTCTGCGACAGCGCGCACATCACGGACGCAACGGTAAAACCGGCAGCGCAAACGATGAACAGCTTCTTGCGTCCGAAACGATCCGCCACCCAGCCGATCGGCGCGGTCAGGATCGCCGAGGCCACGATGTAGGACGTCAGCACCCAGTTGATCTGATCGAGCGAGGCCGAGAGACTGCCCTGCATATACGGCAGCGCCACGTTGGCGATGGTGGTATCGAGCGCCTGCATGATGGTGGCGCTCATGGCGCACACCGTCACCAGCATCCGCCGCGTGCTGGCCCCTGAGTCGACAGGATGGGCCGTCGCTGCCACGGTCAGCTCCCGCTTTTAACGTTGGATGTAGCGTCGGCCGGCGCGGGCTTCGCCGCAGGACCCGCAGGCTGGTCGCTGCCGTGCGCCGTCGCCGGCTTGGTGATGCCAAGCAAGGTCAGCAGCGAGCGTTGCCGCCCGGAGTCGATGTCGATCGTCACGCTCATGCCGGCGCGCAGATATTTTGTGGTCTCGTCAGGATCGAAGGCGATGCGCAACGGCACACGTTGCACGACCTTGACCCAGTTTCCGCTCGCGTTCTGCGGCGGCAGGATTGAAAATTGCGACCCCGTACCGGGGCTGACCGCAATCACAATGCCATGGAACGTGTGGTCCGGGAACGTGTCGACCGCGATCGTCGCCTTCTGCCCAATGCGCAGATAGGTGATGTCCGTCTCCTTCGGATTGGCGTCGACCCACGGATGCTGGTCATCGACGACGCTCAGCACCGGCGAACCGGCCATGACGAAGCGGCCAAGCTGAATGTTATCGACCTGCGTCGCTATGCCGGCGATAGGCGCGCGTAGAACCGTGTGGTCGAGATTGAGTTGGGCTTGACCGACCGCGGCCTGCGCTTCACGGAAAGCAGGAAACTGCTCGATCGGCAGGTTGGGATTGCCGAGCAGCTGATTGAGATTGGTGTCGCGCTGCTGCACGGCAAGCTGCTGCTGCAACTGCGCGGTCACAAGCGCCGCCGCGGCGTTATCGAGATCAATCCCCGAGCCGGCATTCTTGGCGATCAGCTGCTGCTTGCGCTGGACGTCGCGCTGCTTGAGGTCAGAATTCTTCTGCGCCAGCGCGGCGAGTTTCGAGAGCGACTCGTAATTTGTCTTGATGTTGGCAAAGCTGGCGCGGACGCTGTTGAGCTTCGCCTTGGCTTGGGTCAGCGCCAATTGGAACGGCGCGCTGTCGATCTCGAAAAGCTTGTCGCCGGCGTTGACATGCGCGCCTTCGCGCACGTCGATACGGCTGACCTTGCCGGAGATATCCGGCGTGATCAGCACCTTCTGCGCGCCGATAAAGGCGTTGTCGGTCGAGATGTAGCGACCGCCGGAAAGGTAGAATCCGAGCCCCACCACCACCGCGATCAGCGGCAGGACGACCAGCAGGATGAACCGACGGCGCTCGCGAAAACGATCGAGCAGCGATTTCGGCTTCGCCGGCGCGGCTGCCTCCGCGTGCTTCGCCGGGACGACTTTGAGTGCGGGATCAACCATAATGACGCTCCAGACCACCTTCCTTGGCGGCTTCCGTGCATTTGCGCTGCAACAGCTTGCGCAGGTTCTGTTTGAGGGCGGCGAACTGACCGACCATTTTCTCGATATCTTCCCGGCTGAAGCCGTCGAGCACGTCGTCCATCACCTTTTCACCCAGCGATGACAGGCGCTGGATCATCGGTTCGGCCGCCGCAGTGAGATACAGTCGCTTGGCGCGGCGATCGGCCGGATCGTTGCGGCGCTCAATCAGCCCGCTCTCGCACATGCGGTCGACGAGGCGCGTCAGCGTAATCGGCTGAATGTCCAGCATCTCGGCAAGCTCGTTTTGTTTGAGGCCTTCGTTCAGTTTGAGCCGGCTGAGGACAGCCCACTGCGCCTGGGTGGTGCCGAACTTGCCGGCCTCATAGTCGGCATAGGTCCGCAGCATCCTGCTTACGTCTTTGAGCAAAAAGGCGAATTCTCGTCCAATGGGGAGCGGTGGCATGCAGCCTCGCAGGTCTTCATGAGCGTCAGTAACAATGAGGGCGACATAATATGAGGTAGCTCATTATCAAGCCGTTATAGCGCGAAAATGTCGCCCATGCTGCACCGCAAACAGATGCCTGCTGCTCGTTCGCGGAATATCTGGGTCAATCGCTGGCAGGAAAGATCGATCCGCCTATCGCCATGGGGCCATGGGGGCCATGGGCCGCCGGCGCATCTGCGACCGGCTACAAGGGCCGACGGCCGCGTGACCGCCGCCGACGCGCCGATAACAAAACCTCCAGCATTTCCGTGCTTTTCCCCGAATCACGGAAATGCTGGATCTCGTTATTCTTGCGCAATGCCGGACGGAAAACCGCTTCGCACTTTTCCTGGAATTGCTCTAGCGGTCGGAGCGGCCGACGACGCTCATAAGCTCTTCGATCTTGCGGCGCTGATCAGCCTTGTCGCCGGACGCGATGGCGTGTTCGACGCAATGCGCCACGTGATCACGCAGAATCTCCTCCTCGACACGGCGGAGCGCGGCCCGCACGGCGGAAATCTGCGTCACCACGTCGATGCAGTAGCGATCCTCCTCGACCATACGAGAAAGACCACGGACTTGCCCTTCGATGCGGCTGAGCCGTTTGAAGCATGAGGCCTTGATGTCGTTTCGCATGACCGCTATATACCCCCATAGGGTATCTTATTCAAGAGGCGTGGGGCTATTGAGCCACCCGCATCACGGACGCAGCGGGGCCTGATCAATGGCAATCGAAACGAAGCGCGGCGCGGCGACGGATACTCCAGACGACCACTGCGGCTGCGGGCATGCTCACAACAACGATCACCAGCATGGCCATCACCAGCACACTCATGCGCATCACGATCACGCCGCACCGCCCGCCAATAATGCGCGCACGATCGATCCCGTCTGCGGCATGACCGTCGATCCGGCGAAGACGCCGCATCAGCATCAGCACGGCGGCCAGACTTTTTTCTTCTGCAGCAGCGGCTGCCGGACGAAATTCGCCGCCGATCCCGCGCGCTATCTCGCGCCGCCGGCGCAGCGCACGACGGAACCCGTGCCGGAAGGCGCGATCTACACCTGCCCGATGCATCCGGAGATCCGTCAGGAAGGCCCCGGCACGTGCCCGATTTGCGGCATGGCGCTCGAACCCGAACTCGCCACCGCCGATAGCGGTCCGAATCCCGAACTGGCAGACATGAGCCGCCGTTTCTGGATTGGCCTCGTCCTCGCTTTGCCTGTCTTCGTTCTCGAAATGGGTGCGCATCTGACCGGCACGCATTGGATCGCTCAGGCGTGGTCCAACGCAATCCAGTTCGCGCTGGCGACGCCGGTGGTGCTGTGGGCCGGCTGGCCGTTCTTCGTGCGCGGCTGGCAGTCGCTGGTCACGCGTCACCTCAACATGTTCACGCTGATCGCCATGGGCACCGGCGTCGCCTATGCCTACAGCGTCATCGCCGTATTGGCGCCGGACCTTTTCCCGTCCGCCTTCCGCGGCCATGACGGCGCGGTCGCCGTCTATTTCGAAGCCGCCGCCGTCATCACCGTGCTGGTGCTGCTCGGGCAGGTGCTGGAATTGCGCGCGCGCGAAGCGACCTCCGGCGCCATCAAGGCGCTCTTGACGCTCGCGCCAAAAACCGCGCGCCGCGTGCGCGACGACGGCAGCGACGAAGACGTGCCGCTCGAGTCCGTGAACAGCGGCGATCGCCTGCGCGTGCGTCCGGGCGAAAAAGTGCCGGTCGACGGCGCGATCGTCGAAGGCCGCTCGGCGCTCGATGAATCGCTGGTCACCGGTGAGTCGATGCCAACGAGCAAAGAGGCCGGTGACAAGGTCATCGGCGGCACGCTCAACCAGTCCGGCAGTTTTGTCATGCGCGCCGAAAAAGTCGGCCGCGACACGCTGCTGGCACAGATCGTGCAGATGGTCGCCAAGGCGCAGCGCTCGCGCGCGCCGATCCAACGGCTCGCCGATCAGGTCGCGGGCTGGTTCGTGCCGGCGGTGATCGCGGTCGCGCTCGTCGCATTCGCGGCCTGGGCGTGGTTCGGACCGGAGCCGCGGCTGGCGTTCGGCCTCGTTGCCGCCGTGAGCGTGCTGATCATCGCCTGCCCGTGCGCGCTTGGCCTGGCCACACCGATGTCGATCATGGTGGGCGTCGGACGCGGCGCGCACAGCGGCGTGCTGATCCGCGATGCCGAGGCGCTCGAGCGCATGGAAAAGGTCGATACGCTCGTCGTCGACAAGACCGGCACGCTGACCGAAGGCAGGCCGCGCGTCGTCAATCTCGTGCCGGCGCAAAATTTTTCGGAAGACGACGTGCTGCGGCTCGCCGCCAGCATCGAGCGCGCGAGCGAACATCCGCTGGCCGCGGCCATCGTGCACGCGGCCGAGGACAAAGGTTTGGCACTCGCCGCCGTGCGCGACTTCAACGCCACGACCGGGCGCGGCGTCAGCGGTATCGTCGAGGACCGGGCCGTGGTGCTCGGCAGCGCAAAATTCTTCGCCGAACGCGGCATCGCGAAGGACACACTCGCAGAGCAGGCCGAAACAATGCGGCGCGACGGCGCCACCGCCCTGTTCGTCGCAGTCGACGGCCGTCTCGCCGGCGCCATCGCCATCGCCGATCCGGTGAAGGCAACCACCGCCGACGCCCTCAAGGCGCTCGCCGCCGAGCATGTCCGCGTCATCATGCTGACCGGCGACAACCGCACCACGGCGGAAGCCATCGCCCGCCGCCTCGGCATTACGGATATCGAGGCCGACGTGCTGCCCGAGCAGAAAAGTGCGGTAGTCGAAAAGCTGCGCAGGCAGGGCCGCGTCGTCGCCATGGCCGGCGACGGCGTCAACGATGCGCCGGCGCTGGCGGCCGCTGATGTTGGCATCGCCATGGGCACGGGCACGGATGTCGCGATCGAAAGCGCTGGCGTCACTCTGCTGCAGGGCGATCTCGGCGGCATCGTGCGCGCGCGTCACCTGTCGCAGGCGACCATGCGCAACATCCGGCAGAACCTGTTCTTCGCCTTCCTCTACAACGCGGCCGGCGTGCCGATCGCGGCGGGGATTCTCTACCCGCTGTTCGGCATCCTGCTCTCGCCCACCATCGCCGCCACAGCGATGGCACTGTCGTCCGTCAGCGTGGTCAGCAATGCGTTGCGTTTGCGCACGACAAAGCTTTAAGCGCTCTCGTTTTCTCCCCTGTCATGCCCGCGAACGCGGGCATCCAGCCCGGCAACGGTGACTTCCCTTCACCTCTCCCATGGGGAGAGGTCGGAATGCGGAGCATTCCGGGTGAGGGGTACGGTTTATCGAGAATTCGAGCGCCCCTCACCCAACCCTCTCCCCAACGGGGAGAGGGAGCATGCCGCGCTTGAGCCGAGTTGCTTCAATCGAAAGAGACACGCTCTAGCTATCCGCTTTCGCGGGGACGACTATTGAGGATGCGGTTAGGCACCCGCATTGGAATGGGCGGGATGCTGGTTGACAGACCTGCGCGCCAGTGTTGAGTACACTTTCTGGGACTGGTGCCATTTTTAACGCGCCGGCGCATGGCAAAGCAGGACAATGAAGCTCCCCGCCTTCGACTATCGTTGCCCTTCCTCACTCGCTGAAGCGATCAAACTCCTGTCCGACAATGCCGAGACCGCGCGCCCGCTCGCTGGCGGCCAGACCCTGCTGCCGATGATGGCGTTTCGCGTCGCCGATCCGGCGCTGCTGATCGATTTGAAAGATGTGCCGCAACTCGGCGGGATCACGATCACGGATGACAGCATCACCCTCGGCGCCATGGTCAAGTGGTGCGAGATCGAGGCGAGCACAGCTTTGCGCAACGCCTGCCCGATCCTCGCCGACGCCATCGCCCATGTCGCACACTACCAGATCCGCAATCGCGGCACAGTCGGAGGCAGCCTCGCGCACGGCGACCCGGCCTCGGAAATGCCCGGCCTGGCGGTGCTGTGCGACGCGCAGATTTGCGTCACCGGCGCGCGCGGCGAACGCGACATCGCGGCGGCGGATTTCTTTCTCGGTCCGCTGACGACCGCGCTGGAACCCGGCGAACTGATCACCGGCGTGCGCATGGCGCGCTGGCCCGCGGAACGCAAATGGGCTTTTGATGAATTCGGCATCCGGCGCGGCGATTTCGCCATGGCCGGTATCGGTCTTTATTACGACAGCGACGGGAACGGCCGCGCGACCAACGCGCATATCGCGGTGATCGGCGCGACAGATATCCCGCGCCGGCTGCATGAGGCCGAAGGCGCCATAGACGGCCACATCGTCGATGAAACAACGATCGCGCGCGCCGCAAAGGCCGCCGCTGCCGAAGTCGATCCTCCGGAAGACATTCACGCCAGCATCGCCTATCGCCGCGCGCTGGTCGAAACGCTGGTCGAGCGCACGCTCACGCACGCAAGCCGCTGAGAGAGCCACATGGACATCAAGTTTTCCCTCAACGGCAAGCCGGCGACCGTCGATATCGCTCCGCGTATGACGCTCGCGGATTGCCTGCGTGAGACGCTCGGCCTCACCGGCACACACCTCGGCTGCGAACACGGCGTCTGCGGCGCCTGCACGGTCCTCGTCGACGGCAAGGCGGTGCGCTCCTGCCTGATGCTTGCGGTGCAGATCGGCGGCGCGCAGGTCGTCACCGTCGAAGGCCTGTCGCATGACGACAAGCTCACGCCGCTGCAATCGGCCTTCCGCAAGCACAACGCGCTGCAATGCGGCTTCTGCACGTCGGGCATGATCACGACCCTGCATGCGCTGTTGACGAACGAGCCCTTTGCCGATGAAGAGCGCATTCGCGATGTGCTCTCGGGCAATCTCTGCCGTTGCACCGGCTATGTCGCGATCATCGAGGCCGCGCTTGACGCGCGCAAAGCCTATCAGGCGCGCGCCGGGGAAGCCGCATGATGGACACGACCGCACGCAGCAAAACCAATAGGCTGGTCGGCAGCCCGGTCGAACGCACGGAGGATCTGCGCTTCCTGCGTGGACGCGGCCAATACATCGGCGATTTTCGCCTCGTTGATCAGCAGCACGCCGTCATCGTGCGCAGTTCCGTGGCGCATGGCCGCTTGCGCGGCATCGATGCCAGCGCCGCACTGGCGATGCCCGGCGTCACTGCCGTCATCACGGCGGAGGATATGTCTTCGCCGCTGCCGGTCATTCCCTTCCGCCGGCCGAATCCTACGATCACGCCGTTCGCGCAGCCGGTGATCGCATCCGAGGTCGTGCGCTATGTCGGTGAGCCGATCGCCGTGATCCTGGCGACGAGCGCCGAGATTGCCGAAGATGCACTGCAAACCGTCGTGGTCGACATCGAGCATTGGCCGGCGATCACCGATCATCGCAACGGGCCGGTGCTGACGCCGCCGATTTTCCCGGGCACGCCGGACAATCGTGCATCGCTGTTCGTGGCCGATAAAGGCGACTGCGGACCGGCACTCCGCAACGCCGCCTTCACGATCCGTGACCGCTTCTCGATCCAGCGCATGACCGCAATGCCGATGGAAACGCGTGGCCTCGTCGCCCAATGGGACGACGCGCGCAAGCACATGACAGTGTCGGGCGCGGCAAAGCTGCCGTTCTTCAACCGCCGCGCGCTCGCCGGCATGCTCGGCCTGCCCGAGACTTCTGTCGATTACGTGGAATACGACGTGGGTGGCGGCTTCGGCGCACGCGGCGAACTGTATCCGGAAGATTTTCTCGTGGCCTTCGCCGCGCGCCTGACCGGCAAGCCGGTGAAATGGGTCGAGGACCGGCGCGAGCACTTCATGTCGATCGCGCATTCGCGCGAGACCTATTGCGACGTCGAACTCGCACTCGACAAGGACGGCGTGATCCTCGCCGTGCGCGGCGACATGCGCATCGACATCGGCGCTTTTGTGCGGCCGAACGGCATGACGCCGGTGCGCAACGCCGCGCAGTTCCTGACGGCGCCGTATCGCCTGTCCAATATTCATCTCGAAGCCCACGCGATGCTGAGCAACAAGGTGCCGGCTGGCACCTATCGCGGACCGGGGCGTTTCGAGAGTTGCTTCGTGATGGAGCGGCTGATCGACATGGCCGCCAAGGCGACCGGGCTCGACCGGCTCGACATCCGCCGCCGCAACCTGCTGCGGCCGGACAACATGCCCTATCCGCTCGCCTCGACATTGCCGAATGACGGCTTTGGCGACACGGCCTGCGACAGCGGCGATTATCTCAGCCCGTTCGAACGGTGCCTGACCGAGATCGGCTGGCACGACAAGCTGGCGCAACAGGGCACGCTTATCGGCGGCAAATATCATGGCGTCGGCATCGGCTGCTTCGTCGAAGGCGGCGGCTCCGGCCCGCGAGAACATGCGCGCATGGAAGCCGACAGCGACGGCACCATTATTCTCTCCGTCGGCTCGTCCGCCATCGGCCAAGGCCTCGAAACAATCTTTGGTCAGATCGCGGCCGATGCGCTCGACGTGCCGATGGATCGCATCCGCGTGCTGCACGGATCGACGACGCTTCTCGCCGAAGGATTCGGCTCCTACGGCTCGCGCTCGACGGTGATGGGCGGCAATGCCGTCGTCGCCACCGCCAATGCATTCCTCGCCGAATTCCGCAAGGCCGCGGCCGAACGGCTGCGCGTGAAGCCCGACGACTTGACCATTGCCGGCTGTGTCGCCACCGCACCGGACGGCAGCCATGTCGGGCTTGCCGAACTGGCGAGTGCGCGGATCGCGGTCGACGGACTGTTCGCGAACTCAAAAGCGACCTACACCTACGGCACGGCGGCGGCGCATGTCGCGGTCGATCCGAAGACCGGCAAGGTCGACGTACTCGACTACATCGTCGTCGACGATGTCGGCCGCATCATCAATCCGCTGACGTTGCATGGCCAGGTGATCGGCGCGGCGGTGCAGGGACTCGGCAGCGTCTTCACCGAAGAGATTGTCTACGACAGGGACGGCCAACTGCTCATCGGTTCACTCGCCGACTACATGGTGCCGGTCTCGACCGACTATCCGCATGTGCGCGCCGTCTCACTCGAAGAACATCCCTGCCCCAACAATCCGCTGGGCACGAAGGGCGCAGGCGAAGGCGGCATCATTCCTGTGGCTGCGGCGGTGGTGAATGCGATCGCTGCCGCGCTGTCGCCGCTCGGCGTCGAGCCGCGCGACCTGCCGATCACACCGCCGCGTCTGTGGGACTTGATCCAGGCCGGGCGGAAAGACTGACGGCACGCGACGGCCTCACCCCTTGCCGGTGTGGCCCCAGAGTTCGTCCCACAGCGCGCCGGTGGCGTCGGTGACGCGGCCATCGGTTTCATGGAATTTGTTCGGGACCTGAAACATCGCGAGCATCAACCCGCCTTCCGGGCACCACGCGACATGCCGGGTGCCGGCCTCGCGCCAGACGAATTCGCCGACATTGGCTTCCAACCCCTCCGCCGGCCCTTCCTTGTCGACGAGGCGGCCTTCGAGCACAAAAGTCTGCTCGATATGCACGTGCTCGTGGTCGGGCAGCGTCGCGCCAGGTGCAAAGCGCATCAGCGCCGTCATCAGGCCGGTGGTCTTGTCCATCAGCAGCGTTTTGACTTCGCAGCCGGGAAAGCGCGTCGGCTTCCAGTCCATGTCGGCCGGACGCACGACATGGGAGTGCCCGCCCTTGGTCTGTGTTGCTGTGGTCATGTTCCGTCTCCCTCGCGAATGGGATGGGCCTAGTCTGCCGCGATCTTCAAGACGCGGCTCTCGTGCGCATAACGTGTCAACGCGGCAAAACGATAAAGGCCGTGAACAAATTTACCGTAAGGCATCGTAATAAACAGCGCGAACACCACGCCAAGATGCAAGGCAAGCAGCGTGCCCATCGCCGGCGTATCGCGCAAGGCGAGCAGCGCGAGACCGGTGACGCTGGTGAGGAACAGCATGGCGATGAAGGCGACATCCATGCCCATGCGCGCCTGATCCTGCATGTCGGGAGCGCGCTGGAATTTCGCCGCGAACAGGCCGATGGGGCCGATGACAAGACCGATGCCGCCGAGAATGCCGAGCACAACCGGCAGATCGTAAATCGGATACGGCGCCTCGCGGCCGAGCAAATAGTGATACAGCGTCGCGACGCAGGTCGCCGCGAAGCAGAGCAGGAAGCCGTAGAAGGTGAGATGATGATAGAAGCGCCGGTTGTCGGTCGGCTTTTCCTTGTCGGTATAGCAGCCGACGCCGCCGCCATCGAGATAGCGCAGCCGGCCCGTATCCCTCATCGCCTGCCAGAGATCGCCGAATGATGTCGGGGCGGGCGTATCGGTCGATTTGCCGATGTCGCGCCAGAAACTGCGCACACTCATGAACGACGCAACGATCGCATACAGAAAAGCAACGCCGAACAGCACCGCCATCGCGTTGTGCGGCATCACGCGATAGAACGCACCGGGTCCGGCCTCCACGTTGAAGAGCGCTTTGCTGTCCGCGACGGCGACGAAGCCGAGAATGAAGACGGCGACGCTGAGTGCTGCGATCAGCGCGATGGCCAGGCCGTTGCGCGCGAACAGTCCGGCGCAGGCACGCGGCCAGGCATGATGCTGCCAGGATTCCGCACGCACGATCGCCAGGTTCTGCGGCACGTTGACGTTGAATTCATGCGGCGGCGAGAACTGACAATCGTAATAGCAGGCGCCGCAGCCATGGCAGAGATTGGCAATGTAGTTCAGGTCGCCATCGGGAAACGCACGCCGCATTTCCATGGCAGGAAACACCGCACACAGTCCCTCGCAATAACGGCAGGAATTGCACACCGTCATCAGGCGATCGGCTTCGCTCAGCGCTTTAGTTCCGTGCATTGGCCGCGGCCTCCCTGCCCGCGATGCGTCCAAAGA
This sequence comes from Xanthobacteraceae bacterium, assembly GCA_035494115.1. Lineage (GTDB taxonomy): Bacteria > Pseudomonadota > Alphaproteobacteria > Rhizobiales > Xanthobacteraceae > DATJHH01. Next base: position 32,737 of record DATJHH010000013.1, on the reverse strand, counting down.
CGCTCCCGATGGTCATGCCGATGCCGGCCGCATAGCCGCGTCCCAGCACGTTGCCGGCCATGATCTCGCCGGCGGCGAACATGTTGGCGGCGGGCGTGCCGGACTGCATGATCATGCGCGCCTCTTTGTTCACGCGCGTGCCGAGATAGGTGAAGGTGATTCCGGGCCGCACCGGATAGGCATAGAAAGGCGGCTTCTCGATGCGCCGCGCCCAATGGCTTTTCGGCGGCGTCAGCCCCTCCGTGCGGCAATCGTCGAGGATCGTGTGATCGAACGTGCCGTCGCGCACCGACGCATTGAACTGCGTCACCGTCGATTCCAGCGCGACCGGGTCGAGCGTCAGCTTTTCGGCAAGCTCTCCCAGCGTCGGCGCCGTGATCGGCGGATAAAGCGACGGCATGAACATCTTCAGCGACGGCGCATCGAACACGATATAGGCGATCTGGTCGGGCTGGCCGGCGACAAGCCGTCCCCAGATTGCATAGCGCTTCGGCCAGATATCCTCGCCTTCATCGTAAAAGCGCTGCGCGTGCTTGTTGACGACGATGCCGAAGACGACGCAATCGAGCCGTGTGATGATGCCGCCGTCGTATTTCGGCGCACGTGCATCGATGGCCACCGCATGACACTGTGTCGGATCGCCGATCTGCTCGACACCCTTTTCGACCAGCATTTTGAGGATCGTGCCGCGATTGTTCGGCGTGCCGCGAATGAGGAAATTTTCCGCCGGCGGCCCCCAAAATTCCTTGAGCCATTCGATATTGGCTTCGAACCCGCCGGCCGCGGCAACAAGACTGCCAGCGGTTACTTTCACCATCTGCCCGGCATGCCGCACCGTGGCCGACAGGAACATGCCGTCGGCGATGTCCATGTCGACGACTTCGGCTTCATAGACGATGTCGATGCCGAGGTTTTCGGCCGTGGCGTAGAGCGCATTGAGCATCGCGCGGCCGCCGCCGAGGAAGAACGAGTTGGTGCGGCCGAGGCCGAGCGTGCCGCCGAGCGGCGGCTGGAAGCGCACGCCCTGCTCGCGGATCCACACCAGCATCTCTTTCGACTCGTGGATCATGTGCCGCGCCAACTCTTCGTTGGTGTGGCCCTCGGTGACGCGCAGCAGATCGTCCCACAACTCTTCTTCTGGGTAAGGGCCGGTCAGCGTGTCGGTCGCGCTGTCATGGGCGCAGCGCATGTTGCGCGTATGGCGCGTGTTGCCGCCACGATAGAACTGCGAGGCCAATTCGATGACGAGGACGCTGGCGCCGTCGCGGCTCGCGCTGATCGCCGCGCAGAGCGCGGCATTGCCACCACCGATGACGACGACGTCGTGTCTCTTCGTCAGAAGGTCCGCAGCGGAAGATGATGCGGGAGAAGCAAGCACGGAAGCATTGGTCATTGTCGCAATCGCTCAATCGGACAGGGTCGCAAAACAGGGTCGTAAAGCGAGATCGTAAAGGATCATCAGGAGTAGCCAAAAAGCAACCCGTGGCGCAGATCGCAACCATCGTCCCGGTTCACCTCCAGCCGCCCCGATTTTTAGCATGTCATTGTATACAATACAATGCAATGGCTTTGCGCCGCTGCGAAAATCCCGTAGGATCGGAATTGTCTCAAGGGGTGCTGCACAGCATGGCGACGCGGACGACGGCATCGGCACAGCGGCGACAGCGCGAGACCGCGCGCGCGCGTCTGGTGGGCGGCGTGCCGCTCGGCGAGATCGTTTTCCGCACCCTGCGCGAAGGCATCCAGTCCGGCGACATCAAGCCGGGCGACCGTCTGCGCGAGGAGGAAGTCGCGCAACGCCTCAAGGTGAGCCGCACGCCGGTGCGCGAGGCTTTCGGCCGCATGATCGCCAAGGGCCTGGTCGAGCCGATCGGTGCGCGCGGCCTCGTGGTCCGCAGCCTCGATACCGCCGAGGTGCTCGAACTCTATACGATGCGCGAGATTCTCGAGGGCACGGCAGCGCGGCTCGCCGCGCACCATGCGTCCGCTCCGGAAATCGACGCACTGGCCGATATCCAGACGGCGTTCGAAGCGCAGTCCGATTCCGCCGCCATGGCGTGGCTGAACCGGCAATTCCACGAGGCGATCTTTCGCGCCGCGCGCAACCGCTATCTCGACAGCGCCTTGCAGGAAGCGCAGGACGCCATCGCCCTGCTGGGCCCAACGACGTTCCAGGTCGAGACCCGTCCGGAAACAGCCAGCCCGGAGCATCGCGCGATCGTCAAGGCCATCGCGCGCCACGACGCGGACGCCGCCGAGCAAGCGGCACGCCTTCACATCCGCGCGGCTCTGCGCACGCGGCTAAAGCTGCTGCACAGCCCCGAAGTGCCGCCCGATGCGCCGAAACCCGCGCGACGCTAGAGCAATTCCAGGAAAAGTGCGAAGCGGTTTTCCGTCCGGAATTGCGCAAGAACGAGAAAGAGCATTTCCGCGGTTCAGAGAAAGGCGGAAATGCTTTAGGTGCGGCCCTCGCTTTCTGACGCACCGCGGAAAACATCCCTGAAAGCTTTCCAATTGGAGTCATAGCTCAAACCAACAATCGTCATTCCGGGATGCGCCACTTGGCGCAGGCCCGGAATCTAGACGCCCGGCGGTGGTTATGGATCCCGGCCTCGCTCGCGAACAGCGCGCGCCCCGGAATGACATCGTGGATAGGAGTTAAGTCAGGTCAAACATGCTCTAATCGACCGACCCGACGCGCCATCGGTCAAGGCGCTTGTCTCTGTACCAAAAATGGTACATATTTCGCTATAAGACGTTATGAAGCATTATTTTCATAATTTATAGCGTTCCGAAAATGGCTTTTGCCGGGACAGATTCGCGATGAACACGCTGCTGACCCTGTTCAATCTGGAACGGTACAAAGCGCATACGCGTGATGGCTTCTGGCGCGACGATACCGTCTATGCACTGGCACGCGGTCACGCCGAGCGAACGCCCGACCGCGTCGCGGTGCGAACCGCCTTCGGCGTGCTGACCTACGCCGACCTGATCCGCGCGGTGGATGCTTTTGCGACGGACCTGACAATGCGCGGCGTGCGGCCCGGCCAGCGGATCGCCGTGTGGTTGCCGAGCCGCGCCGAGACCGTGGTCGCGCTGCTCGCGTGTTCGCGCGGCGGCTTCGTCTGCTGCCCGTCGCTGCATCGCGATCACACGGTTGCCGACATCGTCAGCCTGTTGCGGCGCATGCGCGCGACAGCGCTCGTCGTCGAGCGCGGTTACGGCGCCGACGCTGACAGCCATGACATCATCGCGGCTTCGAAGGATGTCGAAACGCTCGACCATGTCTATGCGCTGGATAAGCCCGTTTTCGGCCACGGCATCGTCGCGGACGCGGCCGCCAGCGCTGAAATGCCGACGAGCGCACGCGATCCCAATCATGTGCTTTATCTCGCCTTCACATCCGGCACGACCGGCGTGCCCAAGGGCGTCATGCACAGTGACAACACGCTGCTCGCCAACGCCCGCGCGCTCTCGGCGGACTGGGCAATCGATCCATCGTCGGTCGTCTATTCGCTCAGTCCGCTGAGCCACAATCTCGGTTTCGGCGCGATGATCATGGCGTTCGCGGCCGGCGCCGAACTCGTGCTGCACGACCTGCCGCGCAAGCACAGTCTGGTCGACCGGATCGTCGCTACGGGCACGACATTCCTTGTCGGCGTGCCGACACATGCCATCGACATCCTCAATGAGGTGCGCGAGCGCAAGATGACGGGACTTGGCGCACTCACCGGTTTTCGCATTTCCGGCGCCGCGGCGCCGGGGGATGTTGTCGCTGAACTGCTGCGTTACGGGATCAAGCCGCAGAGCGGCTATGGCATGACCGAGACCTGTTCGCATCAATACACGCTGCCTGACGACGACCCGAAACTGATCGTTGAAACCTGCGGCAAATCCTGTCCCGGTTACGAGATCCGCATTTTCGATCGCGCCGAGCCGGATCGGCCTTTGCCGGTCGGCGAGGTCGGGCAAATCGGCGGCCGCGGCGCCAGCCTGATGCTCGGCTATTTCGACGATCAGCAGAGCACCGAAGAATCGTTCAACGCGGACGGCTGGTTCATGACCGGCGATCTTGGCTGGGTGGACGCGCAGGGCTATCTGCGCATCACCGGCCGCAAGAAGGATGTCATCATCCGTGGCGGACACAATATCTATCCCGCCCGGATCGAGGCTTTGGCGTCCGGTTGCGATGCGATCCGCTACGCCTTGGCGGTGCCGGTCGCCGACAAGCGCCTCGGCGAAAAGGTCTGCCTCGCCGTGATGTTTCAACCCGGACGGCACGCGACGGCCGAAGAGATCCTCAAATTTCTCCACACTGCCGGCCTGTCGAAATACGACATGCCGGAATATTTTATGGAGATCGACGATATCCCGCTGACGGCGAGCGGAAAGATCCGCAAGCGTGACGTGACCGATGGGATCGCCGCAGGCCGCGTGCATCCGACGCCGGTGCGCTGGCAACCGGATGTGCCGACGGAAGCCTCATGACCGAAATCCCCGACGATTTGAACGCGCGCAACGTCGATGCCCTCGTGCGGCTGCGCAAGGAGATGGCGGGCCCGCCGTTTCACGCGCTGTTGCAGCCGATCGCCATATCCGCGGATGCCGAAGCCGGCAGCGTCTGCGTGCGCCTGCCGTTCAAAGCAGAGCTTGCGCGTGCGCCCGGCGATGCCGCGTTCCATGGCGGCGTCATCGCCGCACTGATCGACATGACCGGCCACGCGGCGGTCGCGGTGAAGACCGGCCGCATGGCGCCGACCATCGACCTGCGCATCGACTACCTGCGTCCGTCAGACGGGTCCGATGTCATCGCCACCGCGCGGCTGATCCGGCTCGGCCGCACGATCTCCCGCGTCGACATCGAGGTGCACGATGACGCCGGACGCTTGATCGCACTGGGACGCGGCAGTTTCAGCAGCGTGTAAGCGAAGGCCGTCATTCCGGAATGCGTGTTTTACGCGCTTCAATCGTCATGCTCGCGAACGCGGGCATCCAGCCCTTCATGCGGCAAGCGAAAGAAAGTGCTGGGTACCCGCTTGCGCGGGTACGACACCTCAAAACGAATCTAACGGTGGTTATGGATTCCAGTCTCGCTCGCGAACAGCTCGCGCCCCGGAATGACACTGTTATGCGATACAATCAGGTCGAAAACACTCTGGAACGATGACAGCTAGACGCCAGCCGATGCGGCGACGAGCGTATCGGTCTCCATGTCGTCATCCTTCACCGCACCGATCAGATCGGTGACCTTCTTGATGCCACGCTCGTTGCACCAGGCTTCGAGGTCATCGATGATCGTGATCAGCGCCGTGGGATTGCGGAAGCCCGCATAACCGATGCCGACGGCACTGGCGCCGGCGAGCATATATTCGACGACGTCCTCGGCCTTGGTCACGCCGCCGATCCCGATGATCGGAATTTTGACCTGCTTGGCCACCTGATAGACCATGCGCAGCACGATCGGCTTCAGCGCCGGCGACACCAGACCACCGAACTTGTTGCCGAGCGCGGGGCGGAAATTGTCCGTCCGGATTTTCAGCGACAGGAACGTGTTGGCGATCACCAGCGCGTCGGCGCCCGCCGCTTCCGCCGCCTTGGCGATGGAGACGATGTCGCCGGCATTCGGCGACAGCTTCACCCACAGCGGCTTCTTGGTCTTGGCGCGGATCGCGGTGATGCAATCGCGCGTGTAATCCTCGTGCATGGCGAAATTGCCGCCGGTCTGGTTGCGCGTCGGGCAGGAGATATTCGCCTCGACGACATCGACATCCGGCACGCTCAACTCTTCGGCCAGCGCCGCAAAATCCTCGATATTCTCCGACGACACGCTGACGATCAGCGGCGGTTTGAACTTCGCGTATTCGGGAACGATGTGGTCGATGAAATAGTCGATGCCCTTGCCGGGCAGACCGATCGACTGAATAATCCCCGCTTCGGTTTCCGCCATGCGCGGCGTCGGATTGCCGAGCCGCGGCTCGCGGCAGATCGTCTTCGCCACCAGCCCGCCGAGGCGGTTGAGGTCGATGACGTCGTTGTATTCCCACGAGAACGCGCCGGAGGCAGGCGTCACCGGGTTCTGCAGCGTGATGTCGCCAATCTTTACCGAAAGATCTACCATCCCACGGCCTCCTGCATATTGAATACCGGTCCGTCGCGGCAGACGCGTTTCAGCACGCGCTCGCCATTGACCTCGAATGTGCGCACGCAGACATAGCAAGCGCCGAATCCGCACACCATGATCTGCTCGACCGCGACCTGGCCGGGAATATTATGCTTCTTTCCCAGCCGCTGCATCAGCTTCAGCAGGCGGCTGGAGCCGCAGGTGAAGAAGGCATCGGCCTTGCCCTGGGCAATCAGGTCCTCGAGGATTTTTTCGACGTTCTCGACATCGCTGCTGCCGTCGGAATCGACAACCGAAATCGTGGTTGCGCCAAGTCCGTCGAACAGTTCCTTCGACATCACGACGCCGGGATTGCGCGCGCTCAAAATAGCGGTCACGCCGACGCCGTGCTCGGCCGCCAGTTGCGACAGCGGCGCCAGCGTCGCGAGGCCGACACCCCGGCCGAGAACGACAATGTTTTTCCACTCGGGCTGAAGCGTGAAGCCGACACCGAGCGGACCGGCGACATTGAAATCGTCGCCCGGCTTGAGCGTGGCCATGCCGCGCGTGCCACGGCCCTCGACCTTGTAGAGGAATTCGAGATGGCCCGCGCCCTTGTCGACACGGTAGATACTCATCGGCCGGCGCATCCATACTTCGGCGCCGTCGGGCGACGGACAGAGTAGGTGAAACATCTGTCCGGCATAGGACTGCAACGCGCGCTCATGCACACGCAGGACGATCAGCTTGTATTCACCGTTGACCCAGTCATTGGTGACGACGTTGCCGATGAACTCGCCCACCAGCCTTTCGGGATAAGTGTCGGCATCGCCGACCCGGAGCGCCGAATTGGTATATTTCTCGGAAGGCTCAAACGACATGACGCCGGGCTTCTCGTTCGATTGCAGGACGGCCGCTCGCGTGAGCAACCTGACCCTTACATAGGGTCAGAATGGCCGCTGTGTCAATTTTGGTATAGTGCCATTCTGGCATCCTCCAAGGGGCGGTCGACCCGACCGGCGGTCCCCAAGATCGACCTCATGACCCGTGCCGGCCAAACAGCAAAGTCAAGTTAATCCTATGATTTTCGTAGCCCGTCGCGAAGTGGGGGGCGTCCGAGCGATGAAACAGGCGGGAGTTGAACAACACGGCCCGGTTCTCGCGATACGGGACGATGAGACTATCGTCGGCGTGCAATTCCAGAAACGTTACAATCGCTTCCTTGTCGGCATTGTAGTCCCTGACCTGCCATGCCGAGGGCGGCGGTACAAGGCAAACGGTCAGCCCACCGCGCTCGGGATCGCGATTGGCGGCGTCCGGCGTCACCCAGAAATTGACGCTGAAGGCCGCATCGTCGGCATGGGCGTCGATCGCCGCACGCGCTTCCAGCCCCTTGAAGGCCCAGGCCTGTGAGAGCGGATGCTCGCTCAAAATCTCCGGAAACATCCGCCGAATCTCGTCGGCGATCTGAAGCACCAGCGGACAGGCCAGACCATCCTCGAGATAGGACGCGACGAACCCGTCGATATGGTCGAAGTCGTGCCAGATCGTGCTTTCCAGCAGATAGCGTTTCAGGCCGGCCAATGCGGGCGGCGTGAGCAGGTTGTCGAATAGGACCGCGCCGGCCTTGTCCTTGAAGTGCCGCAGGATCGCGTCGCGATCCGGCCGCGCGCTGACGGCTTGCCCGGCAAGCTCCGGTGCACCGCCAATGGCGATGGCGGTGTTGTAGTCCTCGCCGAGCCGATCGATCTGGCTGCCGGAAAGGGCCGCGGTGCCGTCCGGAAAGTCCTTCGCCACGCCCTCATAACTTTGGGCCAGCATCGCAAAACGCTGACCATCGCGGCGAAGGCCGGACAGGAAACGGAATTGCTCTGCGTCGTGCATCAGCTTGGCGCGCGTCGCCGTGGTCAATGATTTTGCCGCGATCCGCGTCCGGTCTTCTCCTCGGCGTAGTTCGTAAGTGCGCGCGAAATGGTCGAGCGCGCGGCCCCGCTCGCCTTCCGCCAGCCATAAGAAGCCGAGGGCGCGATGAGCATCGTAATGCTCGGGTTCGAGCGCGCAGACGCGCTCGAAACTCTTGATGGCCTCGCGCGACTGGCCCAGCGCCTGCAGCGCGACGGCGCGGTTGAAATGCGCTGAAACGTAGCGCGGCTCGGCGGCGATCACCGCGTCAAAGCAATCGATGGCGGACTGATGGTCGCCCCGTGCCGCCGCAACGACGCCCAGATTGTGGGTGACGGCGGGATGTCCGGGAGAGAGGTCCAGCGCGGCGCGGTAGGCGGCTTCCGCCTCACTGAGGCGTTTAGCCTGATGATGGGCAAGCGCCTCTGCAATCAGCCTGTCGAATTCACCCTCGCTGCGTCTCACCATGTTCCGATCATCGTCACAGCCGGCCGGCGGGACAACGTGTCTCGCCTCCAGGCACATTGACCTATTTTTGGATTTGTACCAATATTTTTACACATGAGCGGCATTGGACCCTTGGTGATGGCGCATTCTGCTCTCTTGGCGGCGATCGAAAGGCTGGCCGCGTTCCTCCGCGTCCGCGTCGGAACAGCAATGTCATGGCACGACAGGCCCGCGCCCCGTTCACTCTTCAATGCACCGCGCGCTCTGGCGTTAGCCTGGCAACGGCACTTACCAAGTCCGTGGCAGCCCGCGAGGACAACCCGTTAATCTGCAATCCGTTCGCCCTTAATCCCACGCACCCCAGAGCACGTCACCTTCGAGAAAGGACCGATCATGTTCCGCAGACCTCTTCTTGCCCTCGCCGCATGTTTCACAATGTGTCTCGGCGCCGTAGGTCCGAGCCACGCCGCGAGCTATCCGACGAAGCCGATCCGTCTGGTGCTGCCCTACAATCCCGGTGGCATCGTCGATTATGTCGGCCGCGTGCTGGCGCAGTACCTTGGTGAGAAGATCGGCCAGCCCGTCATCGCCGAGAACCGCCCCGGCGCAGGCGGCATCGCCGGCACGGATGCCGTCGCCCGCGCGACTCCGGATGGTTACACGCTGGTGCTGATGGACCCGGCAATCGTCATCAATCCCACCCTGCAACCGAACGTGCCCTACGACCTGTTCAAGCAGCTCGATCCGATTTCCGTGGTCAGTTCGTCGCCGGAAGTGCTGGTTGTGACGCCGGCGCTGAAGGTCAAAACGCTTGCGGAGTTCGTCGCCTACGGCAAGGCCCATCCCGGCGCGCTGAATTTTGCTTCAGCCGGCATCGGAACGACACCGCACCTTGGCGGGGAAATGTTCAAGCAGGCCACCGGCATCGATGCCACCCATATCCCCTACAAAGGCATTGGCGCATCGTTCTCGGACATGATGGCCAACAAGGTGCAGTTCGCATTCAGCAGCATCGCCGGCGCGCAGCCGTTCACCAAGGACAACCGGCTCACCGCGCTCGCCACCACCGGCGAGAAGCGCAGCGAGGTCTATCCGGACCTGCCGACGATGATCGAAGGCGGCTTCAAGAACTTTTCGGTCGATCTCTGGCTGACCGTCTTTGCGCCGACCGGCCTGCCGCAGGATATTCGCGCCAAGCTCAACAAGGCGATCAACGAGGCCGCGGCCGATCCCAAGCTCAAGGTCGCGTTCGCGAAAGTCGGCGTATCTCCGCGCGGCACTTCGCCCGAAGAAGCCAAGGCCTTCATCAAGACCGAATACGACAAATGGAAGAAGGTCATCGACGAAGGCCATATCAAGAACTGACGATGAAGCCCGATCGCCGCATCCGCGATCGGGCTTTTTCATTCGAACCGCGACGAAACGGCGATCGTGTCCATGCAAAATCTCCTGCGCAGTAAGGATTTCTGGTCCGGGATCATGTTCCTGGCCTTCGCACTCACCGGAATCGTCGTGGCGCACGGCTATGCGATGGGAACGTCGAACAAGATGGGCCCCGGATATTTTCCGGTGGCCCTGTCGCTGATCCTTGGAGCGCTCGGTCTCGTACTCGTGGTGCGTGCCTTCTTCATCGAGGGCGAAGCGCTCTCCCGGTTCCGGCTGCTGCCACTGATCCTGATGACGATCGGCGTCGTCGTCTTCGGCTTTACGATCGAGCAATACGGGCTTGTCGTCGCCACGGTGCTGACGATCGTCATCGCCTGCCTGGCCGGGCGCGAATCAGGATGGATCGAGGTTGCGCTGATCGCTTTCGGCCTTGCGGCGTTCTCGGTCATCGTCTTCCACACCCTGCTGATGCTGCCGCTGCAGGTCTGGCCGGATTTCTGATTTTCCCCGGGGGCATTGGATCGCATGGATCTTTTTCACAATCTCGGCGTCGGCTTCGGCGTCGCACTGACTGTCGGCAATCTCCTCTACTGTTTCATCGGCGTCCTGCTCGGCACCCTCGTCGGCGTTCTTCCCGGCATCGGACCGGTGACGACCGTTGCCATGCTGCTGCCTTTCTCTTTTACCCTTCCGCCGGAATCGGCCTTGATCATGCTCGCCGGCATTTATTACGGCGCGCAATATGGCGGCTCGACCACGGCGATCCTCGTCAACATTCCCGGCGAAGCCTCGTCGGTCGTCACCACCATCGACGGGCACAAGATGGCGCGTGCCGGCCGCGCCGGCCCCGCACTCGGCATCGCCGCGCTCGGATCGTTCTTCGCCGGCTGTGTCGCCACAGTCCTGATCACCATGGCGGCGCCGCCGCTCGCGATGATCGCGCTGCAGTTCGGCCCGGCGGAATATTTTTCTCTGATGGTCTGCGGCCTCGTCGCGGCGGTCGTGCTGGCGCGCGGCTCTGTCGTCAAGGCGATCGGCATGGTGATCCTGGGACTGCTGTTCGGGCTGGTCGGCACCGACGTGAATTCCGGCGTGCGCCGTTTTGATTTCGGCTTTACGGGTCTGGCCGATGGGATCGAATTCGTCGCGCTGTCGATGGCGCTCTACGGACTGTCGGAAATCGCAGTCAATCTCGAGAAGAACGGCGAGGACGAAGCCGGCGAAGTCGCGCATATCGGCAATGTCTGGCCGAGCTGGGCCGACATCCGCTATTGCTTTCCATCCATTCTCCGCGGCACGGGCCTTGGCTCGATCCTTGGCGTGCTGCCGGGCGGCGGCGCGCTTATCGCGGCCTTTGCCGCCTATACGCTCGAGAAGAAGATCGCCAAGCCGCCGCGCCGCTTCGGCGACGGCGACATCCGCGGCGTGGCGGCGCCGGAATCCGCCAACAATGCCGGCGCGCAGACCTCCTTCATCCCGATGCTGACGCTAGGAATCCCCTCCAATCCCACCATGGCCATGATGATAGGCGCGATGATGATTCACGGCATCTCGCCCGGCCCGCGCGTGATGACCGAACGCCCGACGCTGTTCTGGGGGCTGATCGTGAGCATGTGGATCGGCAACCTGATGCTCGTTGTGCTCAACCTGCCGCTCGTCGGCATGTGGGTGAAGCTCTTGCGTATTCCCTATCGCATGCTCTTTCCCGCCATCGTCATCTTCTGCTGCATCGGCGCCTACACCGTGAACTCGAGCGTCTTCGACATCTATGTCATGGCGTTCTTCGCCATTTTTGGTTACCTCTGCATCAAGCTCGATTGCGAGCCGGCGCCGCTGATCCTCGGCTTCGTGCTCGGCCCGATGCTGGAAGAGAATTTCCGCCGCGCCATGCTGATCTCGCGCGGTAGCGCCATGGTCTTCCTGCAGGAGCCGATCAGTCTTGCATTCCTCATCGCCGCAGCGGCGCTGTTGATCGTGGTCGCGATGCCGGCGATCCGCGCCAAGCGCGAAGTGGCGTTGCAGGAAGAATAGCAAATCGGCCTTTATGGTCAGGCTGACGTTTTCGACGCAATGAGGTCTCTGATCCGCTGCGGCGTGATCGGGAGTGCCGTGATCGCGCCGGGCATCCCAAGCGCGTCATCCACCGCTGATGCGATGACCGCGCCAACGCCGGCGATGCCGCCCTCACCCGCGCCCTTGATGCCGAGCGGATTGGTGCCGCTCGGCGCATCCTCCACGATCATGACATCAACGTCGGGAACGTCGCTCGCCGTTGGCATCAGATAGTCGGCGAACGTCACGGACAATGGCTGGCCGCGATCGTCGTATAAAAATTCTTCGTACAACGCGCCGCCCAGACCTTGCGCGAACCCGCCGACAAGCTGGCCCTTGACCAGCATCGGATTGATCGCGCGGCCGACATCGAAGGCGATGAGCATCTTTTCGACCGTCGCCGCGCCGGTGCCGGCATCGAGCTTCACCTGCGCGAGTTGCACCCCGTAGGGATAAGTCATGTGCGCGGTGTCGAACCAGCCTTCGGCGGTCAGCCCCGGCGTGCGGTTGCCGCGAGTCGGGGAGACCGGCCGCAAATGATGCGCGATCTCGCCGAGCGAGATCGACGGCCCCGACGCGTCGCCCTTGCGCGCGATGACGCCGTCGCTAATCGTAAGCTCGGCGACATCGGCCTGGAGAAGCTGCGCCGCGACGTCGAGCGCCTTGGCGCGGACTGCGGCCGCGGCGACCGCCGTTGCGTTCGCCGTCATCACCGTGGCGCGGGTCGCATGCGCGCCGATACCGTATTCAATGCGGTCGGTACGTCCGTGCACGACGCGGATCTTGCGATAGTCAACGCCGAGCACCTCTGCGCACACCTGCGCGACCACGGTCTCAAAACCCTGGCCGACCGACGCGCCGCCGGTAACGACCTCGACTTCGCCAAGCGTATCGATGTTGATGCGCGCGCCGTCGGTCGGCCCCAGCCCGCTCTTTTCCACATAGATGCAAAGACCGAGACCGACATGCTCGCCGGCCGCGCGACGCGCCTGCATATCGCGTTCGCGCGCGTCCCACTCAAAGCGGATCAGCGCCTTGTCGAAGAGACCCGCATAGTCGCCGCTGTCGAGCACAATCTCATCGCCGAGCGCGACCAGCGGCCGGGCATAAGGCATCTGCGCGGCGGACAGCAGGTTGCGGCGGCGGAGTTCGACACGGGAGAGACCGAGCTTATTCGCGATGGCGTCCATCAACCGTTCGCGCACGAAATTCGTCTCGTAGCGACCCGGCGCACGATAGGTGGCGGCCGGCGTCTTGTTGGTCAGGCGAAAATGTGCGTTCACCCGATAATGCGGCAGGCGATACGGACCGGGAAGGATGCCGCAGGCGGTGTCGACCACACGCGTGCCGTGGGTGCGAATGTAGCCGCCCTGGCTGTGAAAGAATTCGTCGTCGATTGCGGTGACGTGCCCGTCCTTGCTCACCGCCGCCTTTATCTTATGGCGCTGTTCGCGCGACTGGTTGGCCGCGATCATGTGCTCGCGCCGATCCTCGATCCATTTGACCGGCCGTCGAAACCGTTTCGCCGCGACCAGCACCAAAATATCTTCCGGATACAATTCGCCGCGCACGCCGAATCCGCCGCCGACATGGCTTTCATAGACATGCAGCGCAGCGGTGCTGATGCCGAACATCTTTGCCAGCGTCTCGCGGTTCTTGTGCGGGACTTTTGCCGCGCCGTGCAGTTCGAGGATATTGCGCGCCGCGTCGTAACGGCCGATGGCGCCACGCGTTTCCAGCGGCACGCCGGAATGACGCCCGACCGAGACATCGACCGCGACGACCGCATCGGCATCGCGAAAGGCAGCCTCGACATCGCCATAGCCCTGCTTGCAGATCGTCGCCTCGGTCGAGAGGCCAGGGCCGAATTCCTGCGGCGGGGCAGACGCATCGACGATCGCCGGCAGTTCCTCGATCTCCACGAGGACAAGATCGGCCGCGTCTTCGGCGACATAGGGGTCTTCGGCAAAGACCACCGCCACCGGTTCGCCGGCATAGCGCACGATGTCGCGCGCCAGCACCGGCTGCCGGTAGGGCGCCAGCTTTTCGTTCGGCCCCTCACGGAATTCGATGACCGGCAGATCGGCGATGTCGTCGATCGTCCAGACGGCAAAAACGCCGGGGAGCGCGCGCGCCTCGACTGCATCGATCGAAAGAATGCGCCCATGCGCATAGGCCGAGCGGACGATGCGCATGTGCAATTGGTGCGCAAAGGAAATGTCGCCGGCAAAGCAGCCCTCGCCCCGCACCAGAGGCCCGTCTTCCAGGCGCGGCAGCGAAGCGCCAATGACACCCATCAGCATCGATCCTGTGGCTTGCGGGAAGCTGGCCCGGCCAACTGTTCACTTATTGGTACAAATCCAAGTCATACCGTGGCATGTCGATATAGGGCAGTAAAGTTCGAATTTGTCGCGCGGATTTCGCTGGACGAGAGCTCTGACGTGCGCGATGCATTGTCATCCAAAGGCAAATGTTCTAAAAACGGGACTGCATTTCGCTTCGTGCCGACCATGATTCATGACATGGCGCGGGGCGCCATTTAGAGGTCCATCGATGCGCGCCGTCGTCATTCGGGAGTTCGGGCCGATCGAATCCCACGCGCTTGGGGATCTTCCCGATCCGCGGCCACAGGCCGGGGAGGTTGTGGTCGACATCAAAGCAACGGCGGTGAATTTTGTCGACATCCTGGTGGTCACGGGCAAGTATCAGTTCCTGCCGGAACGGCCGTTCGCACCGGGCAAGCTTCCGGCAGGCATCGTTCATTCTATCGGCGCCGGTGTCACGAGGCTGAAGCCCGGCGACCGGGTGCTGACCCTGGCGGAAATCGGCGGCTACGCGCAACAGGTCGCCGTCGCGGCGGACCAATGTTTCAAGCTGCCGGATGGGCTGTCCTTCGTCGATGCCGCCGCCATGTCGCTCGTCTATGATACTTCGTGGTTTGCCCTGAAGGACCGGGGCCGGCTCAAAGCTGGCGAAACCGTGCTGGTGCTCGGTGCGACCGGCGGTGTGGGATTGGCCGCGATCCAGCTCGCCAAGGCCATGGGGGCCAAGGTTCTGGCGGGCGTTTCAACGCCTGCCAAAGCGCAGCTTGTGCGCGACGCCGGCGCCGACGCCATTATCGACCTCTCCGTCGAGAACCTGCGCGATGCCTTGCGCGATCAGGTCCATGACGCCACCGGCGGGCAAGGCGCCGACGTGATCATCGATCCGCTCGGCGGCGACATCTTCGATGCCGCGATCCGGGCGCTGGCCTGGCGCGGCCGGCTGGTCGTCGTCGGCTTTGCCGCTGGCCGAATCCCGACCATCAAGGCGAATTACCTGCTTTTGAAGAATATCGAGGTCACCGGCGTGCAGGTCAGCGATTATCGCAAGCGCACGCCGGAGCTGATGGCGGAATGTATCCGCGACATCTTCGCCATGTATGCGGCGGGCAAGCTGAAACCTGCCCCCACCGTGACCTATCCGCTGAAAGAATTTGCCACAGCACTTGCCGACGTGCGCGACAGGCGCGTTGCAGGGCGCATCGTTCTGGAACAAACTGCGTCAAATTGACGGAGCAAGAGGACAGCGATGGCATTTCGTTATGACGAGATCGGCAACCGGCTCAAGGCGTATCGTCTCGGCTCCGGCCTGAGCGCCGACGAGATCGCCAAGCAGATCGGTATTTCGCGCACCGCCCTCTATCGCTTCGAAAAGGGCGAACTGGCCAAGATCGAGACGCTCGAACGTCTCGCCGACCTTCTCGGCGTCTCCATCCCCACGCTGCTCGGCGTCGGCATCGAATACATTCCTTCGGCCGTGAGCTATTTCGAGCGCATGCGCCAGATCGAGGAAACCTCCGAACACATCGTGGTGCTCGCAGGACCGATTTCCTTCCTGCTCGCCTCCGACTCGTTTCCGGCCACGCTGCGCGACGTGCTCACCGAGAGCGTGTCCACCGAGGAAGCGCCGCGCCCGAAGGCCGCGGAGAACGTCCGCAAGATCATGGACATCCTGGAGGAGCGCAAGGCGATCTACCAGCAGCGGCGCCCGACCATCGTCAACCTGATCTCGGGCCTCGAGATCGAGCGCTTCCTGCATCATGGCTTCATCGGCCGCAGCGGCCTGCCGCAAGACGTCATCATGAAGCGCAAGGCGCTGGCGCGCGCCGAAGTCGAGCACTTTACCAACATCATCGAGCAGCAGCCCATCGGCGTGCAGATCGGCATCGTCACCGACACGCTGCCGCATACCGGCTTCCAGCTTTTCCGTCAGCCGGAGCGGCGCATGCTGGTGCTCAGCCCCTTCCGCCTCGGCGGCGAACCGAACATCCGCGTCGGCGTCGCCATGATCACGTCGGCACCCGATGCGCTCAAATTCCACGAAGATGCCGTCAACGACATGTGGAGCCGAGCGCTGAAAGGCTCTGCGGCTGCCAACTACCTGCGCGGCATTCTCGCCACTGGTACCGAGCCGGCACAAGCGCCGGAATCGGACGACATCGCAAGCGGCCGCCGCTCGCCGGCGACGCGCAAGTCGTCCCCCCTGATGTGAGACACGAGGTGTGCGGATTTTGAATGCGAGCCTGAGTACGCCGTCCGCCGCCAAAAGCGACGCTGAAAGCAACGTCAACAAAAGCGTCATGAGAAACATCGGACAGCGCGTTCCGCGTCTTGAGGACGCAAGCCTGTTGCGTGGACAATCCACCTTCGTCGACGACATTCATCTCGATGGCATGCTGCATGCCGTCTTCGTGCGCAGCCCGTTCGCGCACGCCAAAATCATCTCCGTCGATGCGTCCGCCGCGCTCGCCATGCCGGGCGTGCACGCCGTGCTGACCCATGAGGACATCAAGAAGAAGGTGCGGACCGACGAGCTGCGCGTCGCCCTTCCAGACAAGAATTACCGGCAGATCCGCGACCGCCGCATTCTGGCGCGCGACGAGACGGTCTATGTCGGCGAAACGATCGCGGTCATTATCGCCGACGATCCCTATATCGGGGAAGACGCCATCGCCGCCGTCGCCATCGAATACGATGTGCTGCCGTCCGTTTCCGATTGCCGCGAGGCGATGGAGCCGAACGCACCGGTCGTCCATGCCGATGCGAGCGACAACCTCTCCGCGCAATTCGTCAGCGAATACGGTCCGGTCGATGCGACCTTCGCCAACGCGCCGCATGTGTTCAAGTCATCGTTCTGGCAGCATCGCGGCGTTGCCCATTCCATCGAATGCCGCGGCTGCGTGGCCGCCGTCGATGCCCTGAGCGGCAAACTGACATTATGGAGTTCGACCCAGACGCCGCTCGTTGCAGCGCGCATCCTTGCCGACATTCTCGACCGCGATGAAAAACTGATCCGGGTCGTCACGCCCGAGGTCGGCGGCGCGTTCGGGCCAAAGCTCGTGTTCTATCCGGAAGAAGCGGCGGTTGCCGTCGCGACACTGCTACTCGGCAGACCGATCAAATGGATCGAGGACCGGCGCGAGCACTTTGTGGCCACGACGCAGGAGCGCGATCAATACTGGGACGCCGAGATCGCCGTCGATGGCGAAGGAAAAATTCTTGGCGTGCGTGGCACGCTGCTGCATGACCACGGCGCCTACACGGCGCGCGGCCTGACCACGCCGCAGGGTGCGGTGGCCGCGTTGACGCTCGCCTATGTCGTGCCGGCCTATCGCATGGGCGTGAAGGTCGCGCTGACAAACAAAGTGCCGGTGACGCCGATCCGCGGCGCCGGCCAGCCGCAGGGCGTATTCGTGATGGAGCGGCTGCTCGATCTCGCCGCGCGCGAATTGGGAATCGACCGCGCCGAAATCCGGCGGCGCAATCTCGTGCCGGCGAGCGCCATGCCTTACACCAAGGATTTCGTGACGCGCGGTGGCGTGCCGGTGATGCTCGACAGCGGCGATTATCCCGCCTGCCAGGAAAGTGCGCTGGTGCAGGGCGGATGGGATGGCTTTGCCGCACGGCAGGCGCAGGCCCGCGCCGATGGCCGCTATCTCGGCATCGGTGTAGCCAATTATGTCGAAGGCACAGGACGCGGCCCTTACGAACAGGTCTCGGTGCGTGTCGCGATGAACGGCATGATCGATGTCGCGACTGGTGCGAGCGGCATGGGCCAGGGCATCCGCACGGCATTGACGCAGGTGGTAGCCGAACAATTGGGCGGCGATGTCGATCGCATCCGCATGACGACAGGCGATTCCGCCGTCACGCCGATGGGCTTTGGTGGCTTCAACAGCCGGCAGGCGGTGATGGCCGGCTCGTCGGCGCATGTCGCGGCGATTGCGGTGCGTGAAAAAGTGTTGCAGGTCGCCGGGCATCTGCTCGAAGTCGACGCGGCCGATCTCGACATCGAGAGGGGCGATGTCGTGCTCAAGGGCGCGCGCGATCTCAAGATCTCGTTGGCCGATGTCGCCAAGGCGAGCGCCGGCACCGCAGGCTTTGTGCTGCCCGGCAATCTTCCGCCCGGCCTCGACGCCACCGAGAACGTCATCATCAACGGCATGACCTACGCCAACGGTACGGCGCTGGTGGAGGTCGAAGTCGACGTCGCGCTGGCTGCGGTCAAGATCAACCGCATCGTGTTCGCGCATGATGCCGGACGGCTCATCAATCCCACCATCGTCGAGGGGCAGGTGACGGGCGCCATCGCCCACGGCATCGGCAATGCGCTCTATGAATGGATGGGCTACGCCAGCGACGGTCAGCCGCTAACCACGAATTTCGCCGACTACCTCCTGGTGACGGCGACCGAGATGCCGCCGATCGAAATGCTGCATCATGAGTCGCCGACGCCACTCAATCCGCTTGGCGTCAAGGGTGTCGGCGAGTCGGGCGTGCTGCCCATGGCGGCGGCGCTTGCCTCGGCCATCGACGATGCGCTCACGCCGTTCCAAATCAGCGTGCGGCAGGCGCCGCTGCGCCCCACTGACCTGTCGGCCATGCTGACGGCGCAGGAAGCGGCGGGATGATTTTCCAAAATCCGGTTCAGCGGATGCGGAATAGGGCATGATCTAATCAGATCAAGTGCCGTGGACGATTCCCTTCCCCTCTCCCATGGGGAGAGGTCGGATTGCGCAGCAATCCGGGTGAGGGGGTATGATCTATCGCGAATCCGAGAGCCCCTCACCCCAACCCTCTCCCCGGCGGGGAGAGGGAGCATGCTGGCGCTTGAGGCAACTGCTTCAAAAGCGATTATGCTCTAGACCTGCACCCTTGGGCCGGGGCCGAGCTTGCGGAAAACAAATTGCGCGGCGGTCAGCAGTTTTGCGTCCTGATACTGCGGCGCGACAAGCTGGATCCCGATAGGCAGCCCGTTCGGACCGGCATGGGTTGGCAGCGTCACCGCGGGGTTATGCAACTGCGTCCAGATGCTCTGGAAACGATGATCGCCGGTGAATGAGAGTCCCTTGGGCGCTTCGCCGTGCACCGTCGGCGTCAGCCACACGTCCGCATCGGCAAACAGTCCGTCCAGTTCGCGGCGGAGCCGCTCGACGCGGATTTGCGCATCGGCATAGCGTTCGCGCGTGATCGTGAGCCCGTTCTCGATCGTTTTTGCCAGACCCGGACTGAGCGTGTCGCGCGCCGTACGCCATTCGAACGCCATGCCGCGCGCGCGCTCGTAGTCATTGATGATCTCGCGCGTCTCGATGAGGTCGCCGAACGACGACGGCAACGTTACGTCCTTGACGGCGATGCCAGCTTGCGCCAGCCGCCGCGCAGCGTCCTCGACCGCATCCCTCGTCGCGGGATCGGCCGAGTCCCACGCATAGGTGCGGGACAGGCCGACGCGCAATTTTGCATCGTCCTTCAACCATGCAACCTTGGTGCTGTTGGTGAGGACGCGCGACAAAAGCTCGGCGTCCTCCACGCTGCGGGTCAGCAGCCCCACCGTGTCGAGACTGTTCGCCGCCGGCTTCACGCCCGTCGTGTCGATGATGCCGAAGGTCGGCTTGTAGCCGACGGTGCCGCAAAACGATGACGGCCGCTGCACCGACCCGCCAGTCTGCGTGCCGAGCGCGGCCGGCACCATGAAATCCGCAACCGCAGCCCCCGAACCGCTTGATGAACCGCCCGGCGTGTGCGCCGGATTGTGTGGATTGGTCGTCACGGTCGCAGTCGCGCCGGCGAATTCGCAGGTCGCGGTCTTGCCGAGGATCAGCGCACCGGCAGACCGTAAAAGCGATACGCAAGACGCATCGGCGAACGGCTGATGGCCACAATAGATCGGCGAACCCATCTCCGTCGGCATGTCGGCGGTATCGATGATGTCCTTGATGCCGACGGGCACGCCATGCAGCGGTCCGCGCTCCTTGTGCTGATCGATCGCACGCGCGTCCGCGACCACCTGCTCAGGGTCGAGAAAGGCCCAGGCCTTGACCACCGGCTCGCGCGCGGCGATGCGCGCAAGACAACTGCGCGCAACCTTTTCGCAAGTCGTCTCGCCGGAAGCGATGGCCGCAGCGATCTCGTGAGCGGCCAGCGTATGCAGAGGCTTTTCGGATTGCGCCATGACGTCAGGTCAATTCGGCCATTTTACGTCGACGACCTTCCAGCCGATCGTTTCGCCGCCCTTGTAGATCAAGGCCTTTTCTTCCGGCCCGGGCACGTCGATCTGCTCCGGCACTTTCCAGGATTCCTTGGCCAGCGTGATCGTGCCTTCGTTCGGCGGCAGCTTGTAATGTTTTGGCCCGTTGAGCGAGGCGAAGGCTTCGAGCTTGTCGAGCGCGCCTTCCTCCTCAAAGACCTTGGCGTAGGTTTCGATGGCGACCGGCGAATTGAACAGGCCGGCGGCGCCGATCACGGCGAGTTTCTTGTGAATGGAATGCGGCGCCGAATCCGTGCCGAGGAAGAAACAGCTTTCGCCGCCGGTCGCCGCCTTGCGCAGAGCCTGGCGATCGGCCTCGGTTTTGATCACCGGCATGCAATACATATACGGCTTGTTGCCCCAGCCGAGCCAATCGGTACGGTTGAGTTCAAGATGATACGGCGTGATCGAGCCGCCCACCTGCCCTGCATGCGCGCGCACGAAATCGCAGCCGGTCTTGCTCGACAGGTGTTCATGCACGAAGCGCAATTCGGGAAATTCACGCGTCCATGGCTCGAAGGTGCGCTCGATGAACACCGCCTCGCGGTCGAACACGTCGACGGCGGGATCGACCGACTCGGCATGCAGCAGGAACGGCATGCCGATCTTCTGCATGCGCTCCAGCACCGGGCGGATGCGTTTGAAATCGGTCACGCCGGCAGCCGAGTTGGTGGTCGCATTGGCGGGATAAAGTTTTACCGCCGTGAACACACCTTCCTTGAAGCCACGCTCGACGTCGTCCGGGTCGGTGTCGTCGGTCAGGTAGCAGGTGATCAGCGGTTTGAACTGACTTCCCTCCGGCCGCGCAGCGTTGAGCCGGTCGCGATAGGCCTTGCCGTCGGCCGTGGTCGCCACCGGCGGAACCAGGTTGGGCATCATGATGGCCCGGCCGAAATGGGTTGCCGTGTAGGGCAGCGCCTTGCGCATCATGTCGTTGTCGCGCACATGGAGATGCCAGTCGTCCGGCATGCGAATCGTCAGTCGATCCGTCATCGCGTATCCTTTTTGCCATGGTCGGTTGGGCAAAAACTTAAACCCCTTTCAGCGGAAAGCAAAGAAAAATCCCAATTTTGGTACACATGGCCGAAGCAGCGTGTATAATGTCGGGCACGCAGTACCACGAAGACGTCAGCGAGCGTTCCGGATGAAGCCCCCGCCCTTTGAATATTACGATCCGAGCACGGTGGAAGACGCCGTCGCGCTGCTCGGCCGGCTCGACAACGCCAAAATCCTGGCTGGCGGGCAATCGCTGATGCCGATGCTGAACATGCGCTTCGTGATGCCGGACCACGTGGTCGACATCAACAAAGTCGCCGACCTCTCGGGCATCCGCGACCGCGGCGACGCCCTCGAGATTGGCGCGATGACGCGGCAGCGCGAGATCGAGTTCTCAGAACTCGTGCGCAGCAAATGCCCGCTGATCACCGAGGCGATCCTCCAGGTCGGCCATCGGCAGACGCGCAACCGCGGCACCATCGGCGGCTCGCTGTGCCATCTCGACCCGGCTGCAGAATTGGTGGCGATGGCCGTCATCTTCGACGCCATCATCATCATCGCCGGGCCGGGCGGCCGCCGCGAGGTGCCGGTCGGCGACTTCATCGTCGGCTATATGACGACGGCGCTGGCGCCGGACGAGATTTTGGTCGGCGTGCGCTTCCCGGTCTGGAAGCGTGGCCACGGCTATGCCTTCATCGAATTTGCCCGCCGGCACGGCGATTTCGCCGTCGTCTCCGTCGGCGCGCTGCTCGAAGCCGACGCCCAGGGCCGCATCGCCCGCGCCTCCGTCGTCATCGGCGGCATGGATGTGGCGCCGCGCCGTGCCACCGAGGTGGAGCAGGGCCTGATCGGGCAGACGCCGTCGAAGGACTTGCTCGACCGGTTGTGCCAGAGTTGCCGTGCGCTCGAAGCGACCGATGACATCCACGCCTCCGCCGCCTACCGCCAGCGCCTCGCGGTCGCGCTGTCGCGGCGCGCGCTCGACAAAGCCATTTCAAGGATGACACGCGCATGAGCGACACGCAGAGGAGCAAGCGGCGCACCGTGTCGCTGACCGTCAACGGCAAGGCCTATGAGAAGGAGGTCGATGTCCGGCTGACGCTCGCCGACTTCCTGCGCCACGAATTACGGCTGACCGGCACGCATCTCGGCTGCGAACACGGCGTCTGCGGCGCCTGCACCATTCTTCTCGACGGATTGAGCGCGCGCTCCTGCCTGACGCTTGCGGTGCAATGCGAGGGACGCGAGATCACGACCATCGAAGGCATCGCGCCCGACGACCGGACGCTGCACCCGCTGCAGGAAGCCTTTCGCGACAATCACGGATTGCAATGCGGCTTCTGCACGCCGGGCATGCTGACGACGCTGCTCGAATTTTTGCGCGACAATCCTTCGCCGACCGAGGAAGAAGTCCGTATCGCGATTTCCGGCAACCTGTGCCGCTGCACCGGCTATCAGGGCATCGTCAACGCGGCGCTCGATGCCGCCAAGCGCATGGCGCCGACGGCCGCCGCGTAGCGCGGCGCATGGCGATAGCCGCCGCAGTGCGCGTCGCAAAGTGCGACTTGCCGCGCAACAGAGTCCTTTTAGATTGAATAGACAAACCTCGTCATTCCGGGATGCGCATTGCTGCGCACCTCCCGTGTCATGCCCGCGAAAGCGGGCATCCAGCCCTTCACACATCAAACGCAGGTATCGCGAAAAGAAAGCGCTGGGTACCCGCTTGAGTTATCATCGGGCCGGCCTTCGGCCGGACCCGGTGGCGGGTACGACATCGAAATAACCCTAACGCGGATTATGGATTCCGGGCTCGCTCGCGAAGAGCTCGCGCCCCGGAATGACACCACGATATTTGACGAGATAATCGTCCTGTCGAAAAATTACTGGTTCTTGCCGCGAAACAGATTCTTGATCGACTCCAGAAGCACGTTCCACATCAATGAAAAGCCGGAGATCGGTTTTGCTGCCGGACGCGGCGCTGATACGGGACGCGGCTGCGCCGCCGGTGCGCCAGCCGTTGCCGCCGCGCTCGCGGTTGAGGTCGCAGCATCTGCCGATGGCGTTGCAGCGGCGGATGCCGACGCACCCGTTGTACTCAACTCCGACTTCAAACATGTCGCGAATTGCTGGATGATCTGGTTGGCCGTCGCCTGAATGATGCCGACACCGCGGCCGTATTGCGCCACCGCGCCCGACAGTGTGAGGTCGGTATTGACGATGACCTTTGTGCCCTCGGGCACGGGCTCGAGGCGAAACGCGGCTGCGGCCTGCGCACCACCGCGGCCCTTGGAGTCAGATCCCTGCGCCTTGATCTTGGCCGTATGGCCCACGTCGTCGACATCCTCGAGCTTCACGGTGCCGGCAAAGGTGAGCGCGACCGGACCGAGGCGCACGGAAATCTTTCCCTTGTAATTCGTCTTGTCGATGACCTCGGTCAATTCCGCGCCCGGCATGCACGGGGCGATCCGCTCCACGTCCATCAGCACCCGCCACGCGTCGTCAGGAGGTAGCGGAACGGTGAATGTATTTTCAAACTGCATTTTTGTGACCTTCAGTTTGGACTGCCGATAGGCGTGGCGGATGCCGGCTAGTGCGCAAAGCCTGTCGATGCGCCGCGACCGGCTTCAATCAATTCGATGAGCCGCACGGGAAAGATCGGCACCTGCGAAATGCGCACGCCGAAAGGCTTTAGCGCATTCTCGATCGCGGAAACAATCGCGGGCGCTGCCGGAACAGTGCCGACTTCCCCAACCCCCTTCGCGCCCAGTGGATTGAGCGGCGAAGGCGACTCCATATACAACGTCTCGAACATCGGAACTTCGGTTGCCGACGGCAGCAGGTAATCCGCGAATGTCATCGTCACGGGCTGTCCCTTGTCGTCGTAGCCCATCCATTCAAACAACGCATTGCCGATGCCGTGAACGACTCCACCACGCACCTGGCCGTCGACGATCATCGGATTGACGAGGCGTCCGGAGTCCTGCAGCGCGATATAGCGCAGGATGTGCACGTTGCCCGTCTCCACATCGACCTCGACTTCGACGGCATGACAGGCATTGGCATAGGCAAGCGCATCGGTGCGCCACTGGATATTCGATTCCAGTCCCGGCTCGACGCCGGGCGGGAAGCCATAGCCGGGCGCGCCTTGCAGAATACGCGCAGCTTCCGCGAGACGGACATTGAGTTGCGGCGCACCGACAACGCGCACGGCGCCGTCGGCAAATTCGAGATCCTGCTCGGCGACCTCAAGCATGTGACTGGCAAGTGTCTTCACTTTCGCCGCGACCGCACGCGACGCCAGCAGCACGGACGATCCGGCCGTGACAAGCTGACGGCTGGCGAAACCGCCCATGCCGAGCGAGACTGTCGCTGTGTCACCAGCAACGACACGCACGTCGTCGGCGTCAACGCCCAGTTGTTCGGCGCAGATTTGCGTCAGCGCAGAGGCAAGCCCCTGCCCCATCGGCGCTGCGCCGGTGAAGATGGAAACTTTCCCCGAAGGCGACACCTTCACGGTGCCTGACTCGAAAGGACCCCGGCCGGTGCCTTTCACCGCATTGGCGAGACCAATGCCGATATAACGGCCTTCGGCCAGCGCCTTCGCCTGACGCGCGGGAAAATCGTTCCAGCCGGATTTTTCCAGCACGGTCGCCAGCGCAGCATGATAATCGCCGCTGTCGTATTTTATGCCCGAGCCGGAACGCGCCTTGATCGGCAGTTCGTAAGGCATCTTGTCGGGCGGAATGAGATTGCGCCGGCGCACCAGCGCACGGTCGAGACCGAGTTCACCGGCAACGAGATCCATCAGCCGTTCGATCGCGAACGTCGCCTGCGGATAGCCGGCGCCGCGCACGGAGGAGACCGGCCCCTTGTTGGTCATCACCACTGCGACGTTCATCGCGAAGGCAGGAACAATGTAGGGCCCGGTCGTCGCGGAGGCCGAATTATACGGCAGGTTGACGTCCTGCAGCGCATAGGCGCCCTGATCGTGCAGCAGGTCGCCGCGCACGCCGAGGATTTTTCCCTCGCCGTCGACGGCGATGTGCATGCTCCACTGCTGGTCGCGCTCCTGCGCCGCATTGGTGAAATGCTCGCGGCGGTCCTCGATCCACTTCACCGAGCGCCGGAGAAGCCGCGCAGCCGCGACCACGGCGATGTCTTCGGGATAGACGCAAAGCTTTGGACCGAACCCGCCGCCGACATCGGGCGTCGCGACGCGCAGCTTGCGTTCGTCGATGTCCACAAGCGACAGGATCGTGCTTGCGAGGTCATGCGCCTTTTGCGTCGAAGCCCAGACGATGAGGCTGTCGTCCGAGGGCATGACCTCGGCAAGCAGGCCGCGTCCTTCGAGCGGATGCGCGCAGCCGCGGTGCTGCGAAAGCGTTTGCGAAAACACATGCGGCGCGCGGCGGAACGCCTCCTCGACATCGCCATAACCGACTTTAAAGGTGGCGATGGTGTTGGATTTCAGTTCCTCGCGGACACAGAGCGCGTCGGGGCGCACCGCCTGCGTACAGTCGGCGATCGAGTCCAGCACATCGTAATCGACCGTCACCATGTTTGCGGCGTCTTCGGCGATGTAGCGGCTTTCGGCCACCACCATCGCCACCGCTTCGCCGACAAAGCTCACTTCGCGCGGACACAGCGCATAAGGCCAGACTTTTTCGAGCGCGGTGCCGGAGTTCGAGCGGCGCAGCATGCGCTCATGCAACAGCACCGTCGAAAGATCGTTTAGCGTGAGAACGCGCACGACACCGGCGAGACGCGCCGCCTCGGCGGTGTCGATGCCGCGAATATGCGCATGCGGATGCGGGCTGCGCACGAAGGCGGCATGCAGCACGTTCGGAACGGCGATATCGTCGACGAAGCGCCCCTGGCCACGCAGGAGCGCCTTGTCTTCGACGCGCGGGAGACTTTGACCTATCAGTTGGCGCACGGCAGCCTTATTGGATCGACTTCTTGGCTTCGTCGACGATCGGCTTCGGCGTCGCGTAAAGCTCCTTCACCAGAGAATCGAGCCGCTCGGCACTGACCGGGTTGATGTCGGCGTTCATCTTCTTGGCGTCGGCGAGGAATTCGGGATCTTTCATGGTCTGCTCAAACGCGGTGCGCAGAGTGGCCGCGCGATCGGCGGGAATTGCGGGCGGCGCCGCAAAGGGTCGCGCCATTTCCTGCGGATCGAGCAGCAGCGCGAGAATTTTTTTCTGCTGATCAGTTTTCGCAAGATCGGTCGCGAGCGGCACGTTCGGCAAATCGGGGTCTTTCTTGGATGCCGCCTGCACCAGGATCGTGACCTGCTTGTTGTTCATATATTGCGCATAGGACGCCTTCATCGTGCTCCAGGAGATGCCGCAGAGGCCGTCAATCTCGCCGCGCTCCATTGCCAGCATCATGTCGGACGTGCCGTGATAGCCGGTGACGAGTTTGATCGGGGCCTTGAACACGTTCTTGTACATCGACGCGAAAATGTCAGGATCGGAGCCGGGTCCCTCACCGCCGAAATTCGATGGCTTGTCGAGCAGGTCCTGCAGCGTCTTGATTTTTGACTTGCTCGACGCGATGCAAAGGCTCACGTCCTGCGTCATGCTGCCGAGCCAGGTGAATTTCGTGCCGTCGAACTGGTTGCTGCCGTTGATGAGCGGAAAGATCGCCATGCCGCGTGCGAATGTGGCGATCACCGTGCCATCCTTGGGCGCGGCGGTGTAGAGATAGCTCGCGGCGCGCAGACTGCCGGCGCCGGTCATGTTTTGCGGCAACACACCCGGGTTGCCCGGGATGTGTTTTCCCAGATGCCGCGCCAGCAAGCGCGCATAAGTGTCGTATCCGCCGCCGGCGCTGTAGCCGATGAGCATGCTGACATTCTTGCCCTTGTAGAACTGGTCGGGCGTTTGTGCCTGCGCCGATGCTGCCGGCGCAAGCGCACCGAGCAACGCGGTGACGGCCATGAGCCCCATGCTTCTGCGAACTTTCCGGTCGAACGCCATGATCGAAGTCTCCATCCCTTGAGGTTGCATCAACGCTATCGGACGATTGAGCGGCGTGCGGCTTGGGGCGATCGGCGCGCACAGAACGTTTCCACGGAATTCCCCAAAAAATTTACAAATTGTTGGGCTGCAGACAGGACGCTTGCGAACAGCCAGGATCGTTTGTACCAAAAAGTTAACACTGGTTCCCCGGCATGTAAACGACGTTTGTGAGGCAGACGCTGCGCAAAAAGCGCGCGGCCTCCGTGCTGTCACCGGCTATGCTGTTGCCACGGCGGCATTCCTTCGCCATCCGGGGGGTGTTGCAGCCGCTGT
Source organism: Xanthobacteraceae bacterium (assembly GCA_035494115.1). GTDB lineage: Bacteria > Pseudomonadota > Alphaproteobacteria > Rhizobiales > Xanthobacteraceae > DATJHH01. The sequence goes on along the minus strand of DATJHH010000013.1, from coordinate 4,987 downwards.
CACGCCCTTTACATTGACGTCATTCCGTTCTACCAAAACTGATAATCGTTCCAAAATTGGCATAGAGCCAAAACGGCTCCTCGGTTTGTCGAGTATGCGATGAAGCCAGCGTCCTTTCGCTATCACGCCCCGAAAACCGTGGATGAGGCCGTCGCCCTCCTGGCCGATGTTGTTGATGACGAAGGACGCATCCTCGCCGGCGGCCAAAGCCTCGTACCGAGCATGGCGTTTCGGGTGGCGCGGCCGGGCCATCTCATCGACATCAACAACATCGAGGCGCTGCAAACGGTGCGCCGCGACGGCGATCGGCTCTCGATCGGCGCCTGCGTGCGCCACGTCACATTTGAGAAGCCGGTGATCGAGGGGCCGACCGGACACCTGCTCGCAACCGTCGTGCGCAACATCGCGCATTATCCGATCCGCACCCGTGGCACGTTCTGCGGCAGCCTCGCCAATGCCGATCCGGCGTCGGAATGGTGCCTCACCGCCGTGACGCTGGGCGCCGAGATCGTGGCGGTCAGCCAGGCCGGGCGGCGGACGATTGCCGCTGACGCCTTCTTCGACGGCATCATGACAACGACGCTGAAGGACGATGAGTTGCTCGCCGAGGTGCGGCTGCCGATCCTGCCGGACGACACGCGGTTCGGCTTCTGTGAATTCAGCCGCCGTAAGGGCGATTTCGCTATCGCGATGTGTCTTGCCACGTATCGGCTCAAGGATGGCGTCATCACCGATCCGCGCGTCGGCATCGGCGGCGCCGAACCCAATCCCCGCCGTATCGCCGCAGCCGAGCAGGCGCTCGCCGGCCAGGCGCCCGGCGCCAAGGCATTCGACGCCGCGGCGGACGCGGCCGCAGCCGCCGTCGATCCGATGGAAGACCATACGACCACGGCGCAGTACCGCCGCGATCTGGTGCGCACGATGACGCGGCGCGCCCTCGACAACGCGGCATCCTGACAGCGTCGCGAAACAATTGAGCGAATTGAGCGAAAGGAATCGGCAGTGGCAAACAAGGACCTGAGAGACTGGATCGACACCCTCGAAAAGGCCGACCAACTGCAGAAGATCAACGGCGCCAATCACGAAGAGGAAATCGGCGGCATCGTCGATGTCTATCAGCGCCAGACCGGCAACAAGGCCGTGCTGTTCGACGAGGTGCCGGGCTATCCCAAGGGTTATCGCGTCCTCGCGAACCTCCTGACCTCCGTTCCGCGCATCAATCTCACGCTCGGCATGCCGGCGGACACCCCGGAGATCGGCCTCGTCAATTACTGGCGCGGCTACATGAAGGACAAGGTGACCCATACGCCGAAGCAGGTCGAGAGCGGCCCGGTGATGGAGAACGTGTTCGGCGGCAACGAGCTTGACCTGCTGAAATTCCCGACGCCGAAATGGCACGAACTCGACGGCGGCCGCTATATCGGCACCGGCTGCATGGTGATCATGCGCGATCCCGACACCGGCTGGATCAATTACGGCGCCTATCGCTCGCAGGTGCATGAGCGCAACATCGCGACGGTGATGTGCTCGAAGGGCAAGCACGGCGACATGATCATGCGCCGCTATCACGAGCGCGGCGAACCGTGCCCGATCGCGGTGGTCTGCGGCATGCATCCGGCGCTGTTCATGGTCGCCGGCCTCGAAATCCCCTACGGCAAGAACGAATACGACGCAGCCGGCGGATTGCTCGGCGAGTCGGTCGAAGTCATTCACGGGCCGCGCACCGGATTGCCGATTCCCGCCAATGCGGAAATCGCGTTCGAAGGCTTCGTGCATCCGAACGACCGCCGCGACGAAGGCCCGCTCGGCGAATGGACCGGCTATTATGCCGGCGGCCTCAAGCAGGAGCCGGTCATCCGCGTCGAGACGCTGATGCACCGGAACAATCCGATCCTGATGGGCGCCATTCCCGGCATTCCGCCGGACGACGACTCCTTCTATCGCGGCAGCTATCGCTCCGGCGCGGTGTGGAATCAGCTCGAAGCGGCCGGCGTGCCGGAAGTGAAGGGCGTGTGGGCGCATGCCGCGGGCGGCAGCCGGTTGTGGCTCACGGTCGCGATCAAGCAGCAATATGGCGGTCACGCCAAGCAGGCCGGCCTCATCGCCTCGCAGTGCCACGCCGGCGCCTACGCCAACCGCTTCGTCGTCGTCGTCGATGACGACATCGATCCCGCCGACATGGACAAGGTGATCTGGGCGATGTGCACGCGCTTCGATCCGCGCGAAGGCATGGAAGTGCTGCGCGGCTGCTGGAGCACCGCGCTCGACCCCATGTCCTATTCGGAAACCGATCCGCGCAACGCCCGTGTCGTCATCGACGCCACCAAGCCGTGGCTGCGGCGCGACACGTTCCCCGCGGTCGTACGTCCGAGCAAGGAACTCGACCAACGCGTGTTCGCGAAATTCAAGGATGTTCTTCCCAAACGCTGACGGCGCGGGCTTCGGACGATCCGGAGCGCGGCCCAACGAAGAAACGTTGTTCGCATGAACGAAAAAACCAGCATTACGCTCAACGTCAACGGGCGTGACTATGCGGTCAATGTCGAGCCGCGCAAGACGCTGGCCGACACCATCCGCGAGGATTGCGGACAGACCGGCACGCATCTCGGCTGCGAGCATGGCGTCTGCGGCGCCTGCACCATCATCCTCGATGATGCCGCCGTGCGTTCGTGCCTCATGTTCGCGGTCCAGGCGCAAGGCAAGCGCATCCGCACCGTCGAAAGCCTTGCCGACGGCGAGACGCTGCATCCCCTGCAACAGGCCTTTATCGACAATCACGGCCTGCAATGCGGCTTCTGCACCCCGGGCTTCCTGATGCTGGCAGCCAATACGCTGGAGCAGCAACCCGACATCGACGACGCGGAGTTGATCGAGGTCCTTTCATCGAACCTGTGCCGCTGCACGGGCTATCAGAACATCATCAAGGCGGTGCGCGCGGCCGCCGTGCAGATGCGCGAGACGGCAACACGATGAGCCACGGCAAGCCCGGTCGCACCTACCCCACTCCGCCTGCGGCCAAGGACAGGCGCGTCATCGGCCATCCGGTCACGCGCATCGAGGACCGCCCGCTGGTCACCGGCCATGGCCGCTATGCCGGCGACATCAATTTCGACCATCAGCTTCACATGCGCATCGTCCGCGCGCCGGTCGCGCATGCCAAAATCAACGGCATCGATGCCAGCGCCGCGCTGGCGCTGCCCGGCGTCGTCGCGGTGTGGACCAATGCCGACATCGCGACGCTGTCGCCGATCGATTTCCGCGCCGACAAGTCAGCCGAGTCGCTCAAAGCCTACCGGCAGCCGGCGCTGGCCAAAGGCCGCGTGCGCTATGTCGGCGATCCCGTCGCCGCCGTGTTTGCCGAAGACCCTTATCTCGCCGAAGACGCAGCCGAACTGGTGCAACTCGATCTCGAGGAGCTGCCGGTCATCGTCTCAGCCAGCGACAAGCCCGGCACGTTCGACGACGGGCTGCACACCGAAGCCGGACTCTTCACGCATACCTTCGGTGACGTGGAAGCCGCGTTCAAAACCGCGCCGCACATCATCGAACTCGATCTCGTCACCGGCCGCCATTCCGGCGTGCCGATGGAAACGCGCGGCGCCATCGGGCGCTACGACGCGGCGCGCGACCTTCTCGAATTGCACGGTGCGGCAAAGATTCCGCATCGCAATCGCGAAACGCTCTGCCGCATGCTCGACCGCAGCCCATCGGCGCTGCACGTGTTCGAAAGCCATGTCGGCGGCGGCTTCGGCATTCGCGGCGAAATCTATCCGGAAGACGTGCTGGTGCTGCTCGCCGCCGTGCGCCTCGGCCGGCCGGTGAAATGGATCGAGGACCGGCGCGAGCATTTGATGTGCGCCAATCAGGGCCGCGAACAACGCCACATCGCCAGCATCGCTTTTGACGACAACGGCATCATCCTCGGCATGCGGGATGAAATCTTTCACGACCAGGGCGCCTATGTCCGCACTCACGGCGCCAATGTGCCGAACCGCACGATGTGCATGCTCACCGGCCCCTACAAGGTGCCGGCCTATGCGGCGATTGCGCATTTTCGCCTGACCAACAAGACGCCGGCGGCGACCTATCGCGCGCCCGGTCGCTACGAGAGCAGCTTCGTGCGCGAGCGGCTGATCGACGCCATCGGCCACAAGCTCGGCATCGATCCGAACGACGTGCGCCGCCGCAACGCAATCACGCCGGCAGAAATGCCTTATGCGCGGCCGCTCGAAGCGCTGGGCGAAGAGATCGAATACGATTCCGGCGATTATATCGGGCTTCTCGACAAGGCACTCGCCGCCGCCCGCTGGACAGAGCTGCAGGCCAGCCTCGCCCGCCGCCGCGCGCAAGGTGAAGCCGTGGGCGCAGGACTTGCGCTGTTCGTCGAAAAAAGCGGCCTCGGACCGACCGACGGCGTGCGCATCACCGTCGACACCGGTGGCCTGGTTGAGGTCGTCACCGGCGGGGCATCGATCGGCCAGGGCATCGAGACCGTGGTTGCGCAGATCTGCGCCGAGACCCTGGGCGTCGACTATCGCCGGATCCGCGTCGTCCACGGCCGCACCGACCAGATCGAACATGGCATCGGTGCGCATGCTTCGCGCGCGACCGTGATGACAGGCTCCGCCACCCATGCGGCGGCCCTGAAGCTGCGGGACAAAGCGATCGATATCGCCGCCGAGCTGATGCAAACTTCGAAGGACGCGCTCGACATCATCGACGGCAAGGTAGTGCGCCGCGACGCGCCCGCGGGCTCATCCATGGCGCTCGGCGATATCGCGCGCCATCTCGCACCGGGATCGAAAACACGCGGCGAGCGCGAACCCGGCCTGTCCGTTACGGGTTGGTTCACCACCGACCATCAAGTCTATCCCTATGGCGTCCACATCGCGGTGGTGTGCGTGGATCGCGACACCGGCGCCGTCGCCGTCGAGAAGTATCTTGCCGCGTACGACATCGGCCGCGCGGTCAACCCGGCTTTGGTGCG
>DATJHH010000012.1:0-227655 GCA_035494115.1 Xanthobacteraceae bacterium | reverse complement strand
GCCGTGTCTCAGTCCCAGTGAGGCTGATCATCCTCTCAGACCAGCTACTGATCGTCGCCTTGGTGGGCCATTACCCCACCAACTAGCTAATCAGACGCGGGCCGATCCTTCAGCGATAAATCTTTCTCCTTACGGACGTATACGGTATTAGCCAAAGTTTCCCTTGGTTGTTCCGTACTGAAGGGTACGTTCCCACGTGTTACTCTCCCGTCTGCCGCTCCCCTTGCGGGGCGCTCGACTTGCATGTGTTAAGCCTGCCGCCAGCGTTCGCTCTGAGCCAGGATCAAACTCTCAAGTTTTGGATGAGAACTTGATCTCGGCTGATCACACGTTTTCACACGGACGACGCTCTCGCGCCGACCATTTTGACGAGGTCCATCACCTGACCATTTGCATGGTCAGCGATGTTCCTAGAAACGTGTACCGCCGAAGTCTCTTATCCGGCCGCTCCTTCGCTCAGGGACAAGCCCAGAGTGTTGGAAACGGCCCGCAAGGACACCGCCGTCCACGTTTCTCTTTCTTCAGATTCACTTGTCAAACAGCCCGGGGACGAATGCCCCTCACCCTTAGTGACCCAAGGGCGCCGAAAGAACCCCCGACAACTATCGGAGGTTTGATTCACCCATAAAAATGAGGTGCTTCAGAGGCGCGCCATCGAACCGTGCGGCGCCGCGCCAGTGGTGGTTATATAGGTCGGGGCTCTCGTTCTTGTCAACGACGAAAATCCCGGCTGTCAGAAAAACTTCATCCTGTGCATGAGCGCCCTAACAGCCCCTAGTTGTTGGCGAATTCGCTGCAATGCGGCCCCTGCGCCGTACTCAAGCCACATTCCTCCGGCGTTCTTTGCACCGACGGACGGGGTGCCTTGGACGTTTTTCATCTCGCAAGTGCGGCATAGCCCGCCATCTGGATCGGCGTTGGATCACCCTTGATGGGCGGCTTCAATCGCCGCCATGCGGATCGAGACGACGAAACGCCTTGACGATTTGCACCGTCGCGGCGGACAAATGCAGGATGACCGACAAGATCGGGGGTCTGCCTGCTTCGGATAGAGCGATGGCGCTGTCTGGTACAGATTAGGTCATCAAGTGGCCATTGATTCGGCCGGTGATGAGACTTCGACGGTCGATTGGGGGAGCGGTTTTGGATCAGGGCAGGTTGCGCGGATCACACCGATCGATCGCGTCCCATTCCATTGAACTGGGCAATGAACCGCCGCTTTCCGTCGACGGCGAGCAGCACGCGTTGGTGACGCGGCGCCGCGTTTCGATCCAGTGGCTTTCCGGCACGATCCTCACCGGCTGTTGCGGCGCGGCTCTCATGGGCGGCGCCGTTTTTGCGTCTCTCGATGGCCAGATGACATTTGCAACCACTGCCGAGCGCATCGAAAGCACGATGCGCGACGCATTCGGCAGTGTCGCCGGGGGCCTGCAAGGCGTGGCGCGCAAAAGCGACAGGCTGTTGCCGCCGGCAGAAGCCAATGTCGTGCGCAACGTGATCCGGGTTTCGGCAATGAGCCGCGCGGGAAACCGCGAACTGGTTCGCGTGCGCCCCTATGTGCGCGTGGCCGGAAACCTGGCGCTGTCGGCCACGGACCTGTCCGCCAACATTCCGAAATTCAATCCGCAGCGCATCCTGGCTGAGACCGACGGCAATACCGAGCCCGAGGTCGCCACCGCCGAGCCGGACGCAGAAGTCTCCTTCGTCATGCGCGACCTGTCGCCGATTCTGCCAAAACTTCATTCGGCGGTGAATTTGCCCGTCGATGACGTCCTGGCGAAAGTCCGCCAGGCCGCGAACTGGACCGGCCCTGCCCCGCGCAGCATGGCGTTGGCCAGTGTCGATCCGCGCGATATCAAACTCAATTACGCGCCCGAAGAAACGACCGATCCTTATGCCGGCCTCGGCGCGCGAATCGTGCCGGAGAACGTCACCTTCCTGCCGAAGACGATCGCACCGAACGCCGCCAGCATCAGCAACAGCGAAAAGACGATCGTCGTGCGGCGCGGCGACACGCTGCTGTCAATTCTGATGGAACTTGGAGCGACGGCCCAGGAGGTCGTGGCGATCAACGGGGTGCTCGGCCTCGGCGGCCACGATGGCGCGCTGCGCGAAGGCCAAAAAGTGCGCGTTCTCATGCAGCCTGTCGCGCCGGGACAGAAGCGGCTGCAGCCGGTCCGCGTGATCGTCGCTGACGGCGATACAGTCAAGGCGGTCGCCGCGCTATCCGACATGGGCCAATATGTGCCGGTCGACGCACGCAATCTCGACAGCGTCGTTACCGAAGCCAAGGACGACGAAGACGACGACGGCAGCGGCATCCGTCTTTACCAGAGCATCTACGAGACGGCGCTGCGCAACAAACTTCCGCAATCGGTCATCGACAACCTGATCCGCATCTATTCCTTCGATGTCGATTTCCAGCGCCGCGTTCAGCCCGGCGATGCTTTCGAAGTGCTCTATACCAGTGACGACGATTCCGCCGGCAGCGACGCCCACACCGATGTCACCTTCGCGTCGTTGACGCTCGGCGGTGAAACCAAGCAGTTCTACCGTTTCCAGACGCCTGACGACGACCTCACCGACTTCTACGACGAGACCGGCAAGAGCGCGAAGAAGTTCCTGGTGCGCAAGCCTGTCGCCCAGGCCATCATGCGATCCGGCTTCGGCTTCCGCCGCCATCCCATTCTCGGCATGTCGAAGATGCACACCGGCGTCGACTGGGCTGCGCCGACCGGCACACCGATCTTCGCTGCGGGTAACGGCACTGTCGAATACGCGAAGTGGGAATCAGGCTACGGCAAATACGTCCGCATCAAGCACGCCAACGGCTATGAAACGGCCTACGGCCACATGACAGCCTTCGCGCGCGGCATCGAGGAAGGCACCAAGGTGCATCAAGGCCAGGTCATCGGCTTCGTCGGGTCGACCGGCCTTTCGACCGGCTCTCATGTCCACTTCGAAATCCTGATCAACGGCCGATTCGTCGATCCGATGAAGGTCAGGCTTCCGCGCGGCCGTGTCCTCGAAGGGCCGCTGCTCGCGAAGTTTGAAGCCCAGCGCAACAAGATCGACGAGATGCGCGAGCGCGCGTCGTCCTCGCACGTGGCACAGGTGCCCGCGACCGAGGTCAGCCGCTAACAAATAGCGGCCGCCGGCAAAACCCATCACACATCGAGTCCAAGGAAGCCCGTGTCCTCAGGGGGCGGCGTGTCATCCGTGCCTACTTGCCGGAGCCGCCCTTTTTGTCCTCGCCCTTGAGCACCTTGAGATCCGGCTTGTTCTTTCCGGCCTGTTGCAGCCGCGCGATCAGAGATTTTGGCGTCGCATAGATATCCGCGAGGATTTTTTGCATGTCCTCGCCGGTCGTCGGACCGATTTCCTGATCCGCCTTCGCCGCATCGGCGAGAAAATCCTTGTCCTTCATGGTCTCGTCGAAAGCCCGCCGCAGTACGGTGACGCGATCGGCCGGAACGCCGGCGGCCAGAAAATAAGGCCGGCCGACCTGGAACGAGCCGTACTCGACCCGCAGCATCTGCTTGATGGTCGGATCGTCGGTCAGGTCGATGATGAGCGGCACGTTCGGCAGGTCGGGATGTTTCTTGAGCGCCTGCTGATACAGGATCACCATGTCGCCGCTGTCGACCCATTCCTTCATATGCGGCTTGAGGCTCGTCCACGACAACGACGCGCGACCGTCGACCTCCCCGCGCTGCATGGCAAGCGTCATCTGGTTGCCACCGGGATAGCCCGCAATGACGGTGTATTTGAAGCCCAGAAGATTGCGCAGCGCGTAGGGCATGACCACGCTTTCGGTGGCGACGCCGGTGCCGGCGACAATGAGTTCTTTCGTCTTGAGGTCTTGCCAGGTCTTGATGCCCGACCGGCGTGACGCAACGGCAAGGCTGGTGTCGGCATTGGTGCTGCCGAGCCACTGAAGTTTAAGGGCGTCGAATTTCGCGTGGCTTTCTTCCGACAGCAACGGCTCGAACGGAATGTCGCGTTGCGGCGCACCGATGTGCAATCCATCCTTCGGCGCGACGTTGGCGAGATAATTCGTCATCACCAGTCCGCCACCGCCCGGCATGTTCCTGACGACAACGGCCGGATTGCCCGGGATATGCTTGCCGATGTGCCTTGCGACCAGCCGGGCATTGACGTCGTAGCCGCCACCCGCCGACAGGCCGACGTAAAACGTGACCGTCTTTCCCTTGAAGAAGCTCGCGTCTTGCGCACGGACCGGCACGGAGGCAAAGCCGGCGAAAGCAAGCGCAGCCGCGAAACTGCGGGCAATGACGGTGCGAGTGCGAGTGCGGGCGCGGGCGCGGGTGGATGACACGGTTTCCTCCTTCTGATTGCGGCCTTCGAGGGCCTTTCCTCCGTCCGGCCTGCTGGCGAAAGGCGGAGAGCCGCCGGCTTCGTTGAGCCGACGCGAAGCGGCATTATCGGGGCACCCGCGCCACGATACAATGCCGCATCTGCGCGAAGGCGCGGCACAGTCCATGCCGCGCCGCGCCGCGGAGAATGTGAAAGTCAAAGCGCACCACGACTCGCGCGCGCCGGTATGCAGCCTCGTCGCGTGCCTCAGCCCTTGTCTTTATGCTTCTTCGTCTTGGGCAGATCGAGCACCTTGAGATCGGGCTTGTTCTTGCTCGCCTCTTTGAGTTTTGTGATCAGTTCTTTCGGAGCGGCATACGTCTCCTCAAGGATTTTCTGCATCTCCTGACCGGTCGTCGGATCGATGTCGAGTCCCTGGTTCTTGGCGTCGGCGAGCAGCTCCTTGTCTTTCATCACCTCGTCGAAGGCTGTGCGCAGCGCCTTGACGCGATCGGCGGGAACCCCCTCCGCAACGAAATATGGCCGGCCGACTTCGAACCCAGTGAACTCGATCTTCAGCAGCTTTTTGATCTCCGGATTGTCGGTCAGGTCGGTGACCAGCGGGACATCCGGCAATTCCGGGCTTTTCTTCAAGCCCATCTGGTACAGCATCACAAGATCGCCGCTGTCGACCCATTCCTTCTTGTGCGGCTTGAGACTGGTCCAGGAAAACGTTCCCCGTCCCTCGACCTCGCCGCGCTGCATGGCCAAATTCATCTGGCTGCCGCCGGGATAGCCGGCGATGACCTTGTATTTGAATCCGAGAAGATTACGCAGCACATAGGGCACGACCACGCTCTCGGTCCCGACGCCGGTGCCGGCGACAATGAATTCCTTCTTCAGCAGATCTTTCCACGATTTGACCCCCGACTTGCGCGTCGCGACCGCAAGGCTGGTGTCGGCATTGGTGCTGCCGAGCCACTGGAATTTGAGCGGATCGTATTTGGCATGGCTTTCGTCGGCGAGCAGCGGCTCAAACGGAATGCCGCGCTGCGGCGCGCCGATCGAAAGGCCGTCCTTCAATCCGACATTGGCAAGGTAGTTCGCCATCACCAGCGAACCGCCGCCCGGCATGTTCTTGACGATGACATTGGGATGACCGGGGATGTATTTGCCGATATAGCGGGCAACGAGACGCGCGTTGAGGTCATAGCCGCCGCCGGCCGAAAGACCGACGTAAAATGTAATAGTCTTCCCTTTGTAGAACTGCTCAGGTGTTTGCGTCTCGGCTGCCTGCACGGGCGCCGCGACGATCATGGTCAACATGGCGGCAGCCAAAGCTGGCAGGACTTGCGCTCCGCGGACGATCATACGTTCCTCCTTGCGTTTGTCTGGCCCCGTCATTTGCTGCAGGTGCCGATTGGTGTTCGCAATCAAAGCGGAAATCCGCATGCAACACGATGGGCCACAATGCCGCGCTTGGCAGCGTTAATGGATGACAACCGCCGGTCACGGAACGGAACCGAAGTCGCGACCGGACGGTTTTGTAATCTGCAATCAAGGATCGGCATGCACGACGAGACCCATGCGCAGCACGACCACGCCGCACCTCATCACCATGATGAGCACGGCAACCACGATCATGCGGCGGGCGGCGGCCATCAGCATCACGGACACAGTCACGGATTGGGCGGCCATCATCATGCACCGAAAAATTTCGGTCGCGCTTTTGCCATCGGCATCGCGCTCAATCTCGCGTTCGTGCTGATCGAGGCCGGCTTCGGATTTATTTCGGATTCCATCGCGCTCATGGCCGATGCCGGACACAACCTGTCCGACGTGCTCGGGCTGGTCGTGGCGTGGGCCGCGGCGATGCTGGCGAAGCAGCCGCCATCCGAACGCTACACCTACGGATTGCGCGGGTCGTCGATTCTCGCGGCGCTGTTCAATGCCGTCTTTTTGCTTCTCGCCGTCGGCGCCATCGGCTGGGAGGCGATTACGCGCCTGTTCGATCCGAAGCCGGTGGAAACGCTGATCGTGATGAGCGTCGCCGGCGCCGGCATCGCCGTCAACGGCATCACGGCCGCGCTGTTCGCGGCCGGCCGGCATGGCGACATCAACATCCGTGGCGCCTTTCTTCATATGGCCGCCGATGCAGCGATCTCTGCCGGCGTGGTCGTCGCCGGCCTGCTGATGTGGCTGACCGGATGGCTGTGGATCGACCCGGCAATGAGCCTGATCATCGTCGCGGTCATCGTCTGGGGCACGTGGGGACTGTTGAGCGAAAGTCTCGCGATGTCGCTCAACGCGGTGCCGTCGCGGATCGACATGACGGCGGTGCGCACCTTCCTCGCGAATCAACCAGGCGTCGCGACGCTGCACGATCTGCACATCTGGCCGATGAGCACGACCGAGTACGCCCTCACCGTGCATCTGGTGATTCCGGATGGCCGTCCGGATGACGCATTCCTGGCGCGAATCTGCGAAGAACTCTCCGCGCATCACGGCATCGGACACACGACGATCCAGATCGAAACCGATCCGCAGACTCTTTGCATGCTCGCCGACCACGCGGCGTAAACGATCATCGAAAGGGCGACAACGATGAACGCTTCTTACTACCCCGTTGCGATTGTCACACTGCTCAGTGCCCTGGTCTATTTCGGGATGGCGGCGCAAGTCGCGCGGGCCCATCACAAGACGGGCATACTCGCTCCCGCCATGACCGGCGATCCCGTCCTGGAAAGGACTATCCGGGCGCAAACCAATACGCTCGAGTGGATGCCGATCTTCCTGCCGTCTCTTTGGCTTTTTGCCATTTATTGGAACGCGGTGGCAGCGGCGATCCTCGGAGCGATATGGATCGTCGGAAGGATCATCTATTTCTTCGGCTACGTCGCTGCGCCGACAAAACGCAGAACCGGCTTCTTCATTCAATCCGCTGCCGCGTTCACCCTGCTGCTCGGCGCCCTGGGTCGCATCATCTATCTGGCCGTGACAGGCGCGGTGTCGTAAGCGTCGAGGCGGAGGCTTCGATTGCTGCTGACCGTTTCGCAAAATAAAGAGAGCGCGATCACAGGACCGCGCCCTTTATTGTCGCTGCTCGCGTCGAACTTTTACGCCGCAGCGGCGAGCTTGCCGTTGAACGTCAGACCCTGCTTGTTCGCCGAGACGGTGACGGTCTCGCCATCCTTGATGTTGCCGGCGAGCAGCATTTCGGCCAACGGATCTTGCACCAACTTCTGGATGACGCGCTTGAGTGGGCGCGCGCCATAGGCCGGGTCCCAGCCTTTCTCCGCCAGAAACTTCCGCGCCGAGGCATCGAGCGTGATGGTGATCTTGCGCTCCTCCAGCAGCTTCGCCAGGCGCTGCATCTGGATGTCGACGATCGCGCCCATCTCACTCTTCTGCAGCCGATGGAACAGGATGATCTCGTCGATCCGGTTCAGGAACTCGGGCCGGAAATGCGACCGCACGAGGCCCATGACCTGATCGCGCACCGCATCGGTGTCCTCGCCTTCCGGCTGGTTGACCAGGAATTCCGCGCCGATATTCGAGGTCATGACGATGAGCGTGTTGCGGAAGTCGACCGTTCGCCCCTGCCCGTCGGTCAGCCGTCCGTCATCGAGAACCTGCAACAGGACGTTGAACACATCCGGATGCGCCTTCTCGATCTCGTCGAACAGGATCACCTGATAGGGCCGCCGCCGCACGGCTTCGGTGAGCGAACCGCCTTCCTCGTAGCCGACATAACCGGGCGGCGCACCGATGAGACGGGCGACCGAATGCTTCTCCATGTATTCCGACATGTCGATGCGCACCAGCGCGGAATCGCTGTCGAACATGAAGGCGGCGAGCGCCTTGGTCAGTTCGGTCTTGCCGACGCCGGTCGGCCCGAGGAACATGAACGAGCCGATCGGCCGGTTCGGATCCTGCAAACCGGCACGCGCGCGGCGCACCGCCGTCGACACGGCCTTGACCGCTTCCGCCTGGCCGACGACGCGATCGGCGATTTTTGTTTCCATCTGCAACAGCTTTGCGCGCTCGCCTTCGAGCATGCGTTCGACCGGCACGCCGGTCCAGCGTGAGACGACCTGCGCGATATGATCAGCCGTCACGGTCTCTTCGACCATGTCACCGCGGTTTTCCTGGCCTTCCGTCTCGGCAAGCCTGCGCTCGAGTTCGGGAATGCGGCCATAGGCGAGTTCGCCGGCCTTCTGGTACTCGCCGCGGCGTTGCGCGGTGGCGAGTTCGGCGCGCACCTGATCAAGCTCAGTCTTGAGCTTTTGCGCCGAAGACAGCTTTTCCTTTTCCGACTTCCAGCGGCTGGTGATGTCGGCAGAGCGCTTTTCAAGATCGTTCAGTTCGGTTTCGAGACGGCCGAGCCGATCGCGCGAGCCGGCATCCTTTTCCTTCTTCAACGCCTCCTGCTCGATTTTCAGCCGCACGATCTCGCGATCGATGGAATCGAGTTCTTCCGGCTTGGAATCGACCTGCATGCGCAGCCGCGCCGCCGCCTCGTCGACGAGGTCGATGGCCTTGTCGGGCAGGAAACGGTCGGTGATGTAGCGGTTCGACAGCGTCGCCGCAGCGACAATGGCGGAGTCCGCCACGCGCACGCCGTGATGCTGTTCGTATTTGTCCTTGAGCCCGCGCAGGATCGAAATCGTGTCATCGACCGTCGGCTCGCTGACGAACACCGGCTGGAAGCGGCGCGCCAATGCGGCGTCCTTCTCGACATGCTTCTTGTATTCGTCGAGCGTGGTTGCACCGATGCAGTGCAACTCGCCGCGCGCCAGCGCCGGCTTGAGCAGGTTCGACGCATCCATGGCGCCATCGGCCTTGCCGGCGCCGACCAGCGTGTGCATCTCGTCGATGAACAGGATGATGCTGCCTTCCGCCGAGGTCACTTCCTGCAGCACCGCCTTGAGCCGCTCCTCGAACTCGCCGCGATATTTTGCGCCGGCGATGAGCGAGCCGAGGTCAAGCGCCAACAGCTTTTTATCGTGCAGACTTTCCGGCACGTCGCCATTGATGATGCGCAGCGCCAGACCCTCGACGATGGCAGTCTTGCCGACACCGGGCTCGCCGATCAGCACCGGATTGTTCTTGGTGCGGCGCGACAGCACCTGGATCGTGCGGCGGATTTCCTCGTCGCGGCCGATCACCGGATCGAGTTTTCCGTCGCGCGCCGCCTGCGTCAGGTCGCGGGCATATTTCTTCAGCGCGTCATAGGCGTTTTCCGCCGTGGCGCTGTCGGCCGTGCGGCCCTTGCGCAGCGCGTTGATCGCGGCATTCAGCGTCTGCGGCGTGACGCCGGCATTGTGCAAAATCTTTCCCGCCTCGCTCTCCTTGTCGAGCGCGAGCGCAAGCAGCAGCCGTTCCGCCGTAACAAAATTATCGCCGGCCTTTTCGGCCGCCTTCTCGGCGGCGTCGAAAACCCGTGCCGTGGCCGGCGCAAGATAAACCTGGCCGGCGCCGCCGCCTGACACCTTTGGCATTTTCGCCAGCGCCTCTTCGGTCGCTGCCAGCGCCGCGCGCGAACGGCCGCCGGAACGGTCGATCAGGCCTGCGGCGAGCCCTTCGGGGTCGTCGAGCAGGACCTTCAAAAGATGTTCGGGGGCGAATTGCTGGTGCCCTTCACGCAGGGCAAGCGACTGGGCGGACTGCACGAATCCGCGCGAGCGTTCAGTGAACTTCTCAATATTCATTTATTTCTCCTCGGCCTGCTCTCCCCGCCCAAAATCCGGCACGGCGAAAAACATCCAATGGAGCGTCCAGAACGGAGGCTCCGGTGGGCAGCGTGCGGACCCTTCTGGCATCCGCAACCGCTTATGTATGAGCCGGTTCCCGAGGCGGGAAGAGGCCGCGCCTTATTTTTCGCCCAGGCCACCCATTTTCCGTGACAATCCGATGCAAGACGCATCGCAGGCAGCGACGAGGATGAAGGTGACGGATCAGGCTCACATCGCAGCGCTGTATCGCTATCCGGTGAAGGGCCTGTCGCCCGAACCGCTCTCCGCGACGATGCTCGCGCCGGGCCAGACGGTGCCTGCGGACCGGCTGTACGCCATCGAGAATGGACCGTCCGGCTTCGATCCCGCCAAGCCCGGCTATCTGCCGAAGCAGCGCTTCCTGATGCTGATGCGCAATGAACGCCTGGCGCGGCTGCGCACCCGTTTCGACGACGCAACGCACACACTCCACATCGCCGAGAATGGGGTCGAGGCCGTCACCGCAGACCTGCGCACGCAGGACGGCCGCGCGGCGGTCGAAGCCTTCTTCGCGGGTTTCAGCGCCGACGAATTGCGCGGGCCACCCAAAGTTTTGCAGGCGGACGGCCACAGCTTTTCCGATGTGGCGAAGAAAGTGGTCTCGATCATCAATCTCGCGTCCGTCGCAGCAGTCGAGGATATCATCGGTGCGCCGGTCGATCCCTTGCGCTTCCGCGCCAACGTCTACGTGCGCGGCTGGGCGCCGTGGTCGGAACAAGAACTGATGGGCCAGACGGTCGTCATCGGCGAAACGCGGCTCAAGGTGGTCAAGCACATCGTGCGCTGCGCGGCGACCAACGTCGATCCGCGGCTTGGCGTGCGCGACATGAACATCCCGCTCACGCTCGAACAGCACTACGGCAACATGCATTGCGGCGTCTATGCCGAGGTCACGACCGGCGGACCGATCGCCGTCGGCGACGCCATCGGCACCGCCTGACACTCCGTCCCTGAATCGCTGAACTATTCCGCGGCGAGCGTCAGCGGCTGCGCCACCTGTTCCAGCGACTTGCGTTCGGCCGCGATCCCCCATTTCCAGGCCACCCCGGCGGCAGCGATCATCAGCACCGCGCCAAGCAGATAGCCGCCGAACAGGCTCGTGCGCGACCCCGTGTCGATGAGCGCGCCGAACAGGAGAGGCCCGGCGATACCGCCGACGCCGGTGCCGATGGCGTAGAAGATGGCGATGGCGAGCGCCCGGATTTCGATCGGAAAGGTCTCGCTGACAGTCAGATAGGCCGAACTCGCAGCCGACGAGGCGAAGAAGAAGATGACCATCCAGGCTACGGTCTGCCCGGTGGCGCTGAGCATGTCCTGCGCAAACAGCCATCCGCTCAAAGCCAGCAGCACGCCGGACGTCACATAAGTGAAGACGATCATCGGCCGCCGCCCCCAGGTATCGAAGAACCGGCCGAGGATGACGGGACCCAAAAAGTTGCCGGCCGCGAACGGCAGGATGTAGTAGCCGACGTTTTCCGACGCGACGTGGAAGAAACCGGTGAGTACCAGCGCATACGTGAAGAAGATGGCGTTGTAGAAAAATGCCTGCGCGGCCATCAGAGCAAGACCGACAAAGGTGCGTTGGCGGTGCAGGTTCAACAGTGCATCGAACACTTCGCGAAGCGGCGTCACTTCGCGTGCCAACAGCCGCAACGTGGGAAACGGTCCGGCCGAAAGGACGTGGCCGTCGCTGCGCACCCGCGCCTCGATGCCGTCGATGACGGCGTCGGCCTCCTGCTTGCGGCCATGCGTCATCAGCCAGCGCGGCGATTCCGGCAGCCACATCCGCATGAAGAAGACGATCAGCCCGAGAATGGCGCCGATGAAGAACGCCGCACGCCAACCGTGTTCGGGATTGATAATGGCCGGATCGAGCAGCACCACCGCGCCGAGCGCGCCGAGCGCAGCGCCGATCCAGAAGCTGCCGTTGATGACGAGATCGGTCCAGCCACGCACGCGCGCCGGCACCAGTTCCTGGATCGTCGAATTGATCGCGGCATATTCGCCGCCGATGCCCGCGCCGGTCAGCATCCGAAACAGCAGGAAGCTCCACAGGTCCCACGAGAACGCGGTCGCGGCGGTGGCGACGAGATAGACCGAGAGCGTGATGAAGAACAGCTTCTTGCGGCCGAGCCGGTCGGTAAGCCAGCCGAAGAACAAGGCGCCGCCGACCGCGCCGACGAGATAGGCGCTGCCCGCGAGCCCGACATCGGCATTGCTGAAATGCAGCACCGGGCTTGCCTTGAGCGCGCCGGCAACCGTGCCGGCCAGCGTCACTTCGAGGCCGTCGAGGATCCAGGTGATGCCGAGCGCGGCCACGACGAGGGTATGAAACCGGCTCCACGGCAGCCGATCGAGCCGCGCCGGAATATCGGTCTCGACCACGCGGCTGGCGATGCCGTCATCACCTGCAACGGCTTTGTCGAGACTGGCATCATGCATCGGGAAAACCTTCCGGAATATCGGGGCAACGCGGTACAGCCCGATCCGTTCGCAGATCCGCTTTTCATGACAAAAAACCCCCGCACACAGTGCGGGGGTTTTTTCGAATCAGACGCCAGTACTCAAAACACATCTGGCGCGAGAGCAAGACGCACGATCAGGGCATCACGTAAGCGTAGATGCGCGCACCCTGATATTTGGACTCGGCGACGCGGTGGCCGTGATTGCCGGAAATGATGATCGGATTGCCCTGCGGATCGATGCCGCTGACGACACCGACGTGACCGCCGCCGCGCCGTGACATGACGGCGATGGCGCCGACTTGCGGTCGCGACACGCGATGACCGTAATGCGCGAAGGAGCGCGCCATATCCGATCCGGTCCCCTGATGACCGGTGCGCTTGAGCACGAAGTTCATGAACGTGCCGCACCACAGGCTGCGCCGATGGGTCGGGTTGGTGCCGAGCCAGCGGCGCGCTTCCGCGACCACCGAAGAACCGAAGCCCGAAACGGACGGCGCGGACGGCGAACCGAACAGGCCGCCGGACGCCGCCTCCTGCTGACGCACAAGCCGCCGACCATAGCGCACATGCGCGTGGTGCCCGCGATAATGGCCCGCATAATGGCTGCGATGGCCGCGCGCATGACGCCGGCTGGCCACATGCGAATGCCGCTGATGGGCATGGCGGGACGCGATATGGTGCCGCGAATGGCTGGAATGGCCATGATGGCCGGCTTGATGGTGGTGAGGTCGAGCCAGGGAAGGCGTCGCGAATAGCGACAAGGCAAGAAAAAGAGAAGACGCAAGAAGAACGCGGGAACGCGTAAACATGTTTATAGGACCCCCGATGTCCGTTTAGTATTGGGAACCGATGCAGCAACAACCGACCGGCAATACGGGGCATCCGCCAGAACAAAGTGACCATTTCCGGGCAGCTCAGACATCTTTCGATGAATCTGATCAGAAAGTTCCATCACGTAATATTTCAAAATACGGCCGAAAACGTTAATTTATGCGGTTTTAAGGATTTGTTTACGTATTTTTACCACCAAATCACGTCACTAATACGAAAACTATACTGTATAAATTTCTCAAATACGCATGTATTGCACTGCAATACAGTGGCGCCGTGTATTTCCGGCCAATAAAAGTCAAATTGTGCCCAATCCCGCATGCGGGGGCATGTTCAACCCGTTGTGATGAGAGCGGCGGTCCGGCGCCCGACGAGAGTTCCAGCCGGCGCGATCAACGCGGGATCAGGGTATGGCGTCAGGATTTTCGGGTGAGAAGAAACACCGCCTGCTCGCCAAACAGGTTCCAGAACCACCAGGGCGCGTTCAGACGCAACGGCCGACCCCAGGCGTCGAAGGCGACGGCCTTTTCCAGCTTGGCGCCCAGCGCCTCGCTGAGCTGCAGGAAGTCCTTGATCGTGCAGAAATGGATATTGGGCGACTCGTACCAGGCATAGGGCAGGTTGTCGGTCTGCGGCATCTGCCCATCGAGAAGGATTTTCAGGCGTATCTTCCAATGTCCGAAGTTCGGGAACGAGACCACGACCCGTCGGCCGATACGCAGCATGTTCTCGAGCACCTCGCGCGGCTGGCGCGTCGCCTGGATCGTCTGCGACAGGATCACGTAGTCGAAGCCATCGTCCGGATAGTCGGCAAGATCGGTGTCGGCGTCGCCCTGGATTACGGCGAGACCCTTGGCCACAGACTCGTTCACGCCCTCGCGCGACAGTTCGATGCCACGGCCGTCGACATTGCGCTCCTCGACGAGCAGGCGCAGCAATTCGCCATCACCGCAGCCGACATCGAGCACGCGCGCGCCGGACTGGATCATGCTGGCGACAAGCAGCAGGTCGACGCGCGAACTCCCCGGCGTTTGCGCCGCATGCATGGTCAGATCGCGGGGACGGCGGGACAGCATCATGACGTCCCGTTGAGGCCGCGCGCCTTGGCGGCGGCGTCGAGGAAGCCGCGCACGATCGCGAAAAATTCCGGCTCGTCGAGCAGGAACGCGTCGTGCCCCTTATCAGTGACGATCTCGGCAAAGGAGACGCGCGCGCCGCCGGCGTTGAGCGCGTGCACGATGGCGCGCGAATCCGATGTCGGAAACAGCCAGTCGCTGGTGAACGACACGACGCAAAAACGCGACGGGGTATCCTTGAAAGCGTTCGCAAGCACGCCGCCGTAGTCCGCCGCGAGATCGAAATAATCCATGGCGCGGGTGAGATAGAGATAGCTGTTGGCATCGAAGCGCTCGACAAAGGCGATGCCCTGATGGCGCAGATACGACTCGACCTCGAAGTCGGCGTCGAACGAGAAGGTCGGATTGCTGCGGTCCTGCAACCGGCGGCCGAACTTGCGATGCAGCGCCACGTCGGAAAGATAAGTGATGTGCGCGCCCATGCGCGCGACGGCCAGCCCACGTCGCGGGCGCGTGCCCTCGAACAGATAACGGCCCTGGCGCCATTCCGGATCAGCCATCACAGCCTGGCGGCCGACCTCATGGAAGGCGATGTTCTGCGCCGAATGGCGCGTCGCCGTCGCGATCGGGATCGCGGCGAACACGCGCTCGGGATAGCTCGCGGCCCATTGCAGCACCTGCATGCCGCCCATCGATCCGCCGACCACGGCAAACAACGTCTCAATGCCAAGGCGGTCGAGCAGCATCGCTTGCGCGCGCACCATGTCGCGGATGGTGATGACGGGAAAGTCGAGGCCCCAGGCGCAGCCGGACTGCGGATTGGTCGAAGACGGGCCGGTCGATCCGATACAGCCGCCGACGACATTGGTGCAGATGACGAAATAGCGGTCGGTGTCGATCGGTTTGCCCGGGCCGATCAACGTCTCCCACCAGCCGGGCTTGCCGGTCAGCGGATGTGTGCTGGCAACATGCTGGTCGCCGGTCAGCGCATGACCAATCAGCACCGCGTTGCTGCGTTCGGCGTTGAGTGCGCCATAAGTCTTATAGGCGATCTGGAATGGCGCGAGTGCAACGCCGGCATCGAGCGCGAGCGGCTGGCTCTCGTCAAAACGCACGACAAGCGAGTCCTGCGGGTGGTCCGCAGCGCGAACCTCCGGAGGTATCGTTTGTTGGGTGTCGAGACCGACCTCGACCATCGCGTCCTTCTCCACACGCGCAAATGACCGGACCCAAAGGATCGAGCCATTGTCCGTCAGTCGATCGGCTTGAAGCGGTTTGCCGCCGAAATGTCAATGTTTTCTTTGATTTTGCCGCTCCGGCTGGCCTAAACAAGGGGCTAGATTGCGCGCCACGCGCGCCTCATGCCCTGGGCGAATGATGACCAAAGACAAGATGCCGCCTTCGCTGGCCAAGCTGCGCGAGGAAATCGATGCGATCGATGCCTCGATGCACACGCTGCTGATGCAGCGCGGCGAGATCATCGACCGGCTCATAGCTGTCAAGCGCACGCAGGAGGTCGGCTCCGCATTCCGCCCGGCGCGCGAAGCGGAGATGATGCGCCGGCTCGTCGATCGTCATCACGGCATCCTGCCGCTCGACACAGTCGAAAGCATCTGGCGGGTCATCATCTCAAGCTTCACCTATGTGCAGGCACCGTTCTCCGTACACGCCGATTTGACCGCGAGCGATGCATTGATGCGCGACACAGCGCGCTTCCATTTCGGCTTCACCGTACCGTTCGTGCCGCATATCGGCGCATCGAGCGTGGTTGCAGCGCTTTCGGAATCGCGTGGCGATCTCGGCCTCATCCCGGCGACAAGCAATGTCGGCGCCTGGTGGCGGGCGCTGGAATTCGACGCGGCGCCAAAAATCATCGCCCGGCTTCCTTTCATCCAGCGTGCGGACCATCCGGCGGCGCTCCCCGTCTTCGTCGTCTCGCGCGTCGCCGCCGATGCCTTCGTCAAGGATGTCGAGATGTGGAGCGTGCGCGTGGACGTCTGGAACGAGGTCACGGCCGCCGCGATCGGCGGCCTCGCCGAGGTTCTGGTGGCGCCGGACGCCGAACTGGATGGCGTCGACCTGCTCCTTTCGCTGCGGACCGGCACGTCTTTCGACGCCGTCTCCGCTGCCCTGGTCAACGCCGGCGCGACCATCGGCTCTTCGGCTCTCGTCGGCAGCCACGCGGCAGGCTACAAGGTGCCGCGCTGACTGTCCGGCCTCCCCGCCTGGGGACGTGAAAAGAGTCCGATCTGGAGCCTGAGTGAATGACTGCCGCCCGTCCCGAGCCGCGCGCCGGCATCCTCGACATCGCCGCCTATGTGCCGGGCAAAAGCGCGGCGCCTGGTGTCGCGCGCGTCTTCAAGCTGTCGTCGAACGAGACGCCGCTCGGTCCGAGCCCCGCCGCCGTCGCCGCCTATCACGCCGCAGCCGCCACGCTGCAGGATTATCCGGAAGGGTCCGCGCGGGTGCTGCGCGAAGCTATCGGCCGCGCCTTCGGCCTCGATCCCGCGCGCATCGTCTGCGGCGCGGGGTCGGACGACCTGCTGAACCTCCTTGCCCACGCCTATGTCGGCCCTGGCGATGAGGCGATCCATACGACGCACGGCTTTCTCGTCTATCCGATCGCCACCAAGGCCGCGGGCGGCACGCCGGTGGTCGCGGCCGAGCGCGCGTTTACCGCCGACGTCGATGCCATTCTCGCGGCGGTGACGGCAAAAACCAAAGTGGTCTTCGTTGCCAATCCGAACAATCCGACTGGCACTTATCTGCCGTTCGACGAGATCAAGCGCCTGCACGCCGGCCTGCCGGCGCATGTGCTGCTCGTGCTCGACGCCGCTTACGCTGACTATGTGCAGCGCAACGACTACGAAGCCGGCATCGAGCTGGTGGCGACCACGGAAAACACCGTGATGTGCCGAACGTTCTCGAAAATCCATGGACTCGCGGCGCTGCGTCTCGGCTGGCTCTATGGGCCGGCGCATGTCGTGGATGCGGTCAACCGCATTCGCGGGCCGTTCAATGTCGGTACGCCGGCGATGCTTGCCGGTGTCGCCTCGATCGAAGACCCGGCGCATGTCGAGCGCGCGCGCGATCACAACACGCAATGGCTCGACTGGCTCACACAAGAGATCGGCAAGCTCGGCTACACGGTGACGCCGAGCGTGGCGAATTTTCTGCTGATCCACTTTCCCGAGACGAAGGGGAAGACGGCAAAGGATGCGGATGCGTTTCTCGCGTCGCGCGGGCTGATCCTGCGCCGCGTCGAGGCCTATCACCTCCCCAACGCGCTGCGCATGACCGTCGGCAGCGAAGAGGCCAACCGCCTCGTCGTCGCGGCGCTTGCCGAATTTTCCGGGAGGCGCGCGTGACGGATGCTCCGCTCTACGACCGGCTGGCGCTGATCGGCTCCGGCCTGATCGGGTCCTCCATCGCGCGTGCCGCGCGAGCCAAGAATGCCGTGCGCGAGATTGTCATGACGGCGCGCTCGGAAAAGACGCGGATGCGCGTCGTCGAACTCGGCATCGCCGACCGCGTGATGGCGACCAATGTGGACGCCGCGCAAGGCGCTGACCTCGTCATCCTGTGCGTACCCGTCGGCCAATCCGGCGAAGTCGCGCGGGAAATCGGTCCGCATCTGCAGCCCGGCGCGACGGTGTCGGATGTCGGTTCGGTCAAGGGCGCGGTGGTGCGCGATATGGCGCCGCATCTCGGCGCCGACGTGCATTTCATCCCGGCGCATCCGGTCGCCGGCACCGAATATTCCGGCCCCGACGCCGGCTTTGCCGATCTCTTCGTCAACCGCTGGTGCATTCTCACGCCGCCGGACGGCGCTGACCCCAAAGCCGAAGCAAAGCTGCGGGCGTTCTGGGAACGGCTCGGCGCCAATGTGGAATCGATGCCACCCGATCACCACGATCTGGTGCTGGCGATCACCAGCCATGTGCCGCATCTCATCGCCTACACCATCGTCGGCACGGCGGAGGATCTGGAGTCGGTGACCCGTTCGGAAGTGCTGAAATTTTCCGCCGGCGGCTTTCGCGACTTCACACGCATCGCGGCATCCGATCCGACCATGTGGCGCGACGTGTTTCTGGCCAACAAGGATGCGGTGCTGGAAATGCTCGGGCGCTTCAACGAGGATATCTCAGCGCTCACGCGCGCGATCCGCACTGGCGACGGCGACACGTTGTTCGATCTGTTCACGCGCACGCGCGCGATCCGTCGCGGCATTCTCGCTATCGGACAGGATTCCGCCGCGCCCGATTTCGGCCGCCCGCACGGTCAGACTGCGGACAAGCCCACCGAGTGAATTAGCCCCAGTAACGGCCGCTCGCGCCAATGATGACGACGATCAGTCCGAGCGGCAGATTGACAGCGATCATCTGCCGGATGCGATTGAGCTTCGGGGCAGCCGCCGCGAAGTCGCCGGCGTCGACCGCGCGCTTGAAGGCCAGCCACGGCCCGTGGAACAGCCACGCATAAAGCGCGATCATCACCCAGCCGATCCCCTGCATGATGTGAACGTGCAGACCGATATGGGCGAAGCCGCCGAACAGTTCGAACACCATCCAGTAGCCGCTCAAAAGCAGGAGGATGATCGCGGCCCAGACCCAGGGGAAGAATGCCGCCAGGGTGTCGCGCATCAGCCGCATGCGCTGTGGCGGATCGAGCGTGCCGAGAGCCGGACGCAGCGCCATGTAGATCGCGAACATGCCACCCACCCAGACGACGGCACCAAGGACATGCGCGGCGATGGCCGCCGATGCAGTGTAGGTCATGGGAAGCTCCTTAGCGTTAGAACAGCGGCGCCACCTGCCCGACGGGAAAGGCGCCGAGGGTCATGGCGCCGTCCTTGAAGCGCAGCGGCAGCACGACGGCGCTCTTGCCTTCGAGCTGCGTGCGCGTGCCGAGAAGGCCGATGGCCGCGGCCAGCGTCGAACCGCCGCGATCGCGCGCGATATTGCCGAGACCGGGCGCGATGCGGTCGAGCGCGCCGGCGACGCGGCCCATGCTCGGACTGGTCTGGATTTTGTCGAGGCCGAATGTCGAGATCACATGTTCGATTCCGGCAACCGTCACCAGCAGTTCACCCTCAAGCCGCCCCTGCGCGTTCAGCGACAGGGAGCCGGTTGCAATCGCCACCGTATTGCCCTGGGCGACACGCGCGCCTGAGATGGTGATGCTGCCACCATTGGCCTGCATCTGGCGAAACCGCGCAGGCCACGGCTTCGGCGCAAAATCCTTCAGTCCGCGCAGCACGAAGGTGATGTCGGAATTGAAGGCCTGGGCGGCGAGCGGATTGATCGTCGGCGCCACGGCGTCGGTCAGCCGCAGGCCGATGCTGATAACCGGATTGTCGACCGCCGAGCCCTCGATGATGCGCCCCTTGATTTCCGCCCGCTCGGCGCCGAACAGCCGCTGTGCCTCGGGCGCGCCCGCGCGATCGAAAGTCGGCTTGTCGAGAATGATCGACGCGCCCTGGGGCAGGATCGGACCGCCTTCCACCGCGGTGTCGAGGTGCGCCCAATTGGCAATGAATTGCGGCTTCTGCGCCTGGTCGCTCAAGGTCAGCGGCCCGATGAAGCGGCTTTCGATCAGGGTCGGACGCCAGACCTGGGCGCTCATGATCAGCGATGCCGCCTGCACGAACACGGTCGGCTCGGCGCTGCGCCATTCCATCTTCGCCGGCGTGCAATGCACCTCGATGCTGAACGGAAATCCGTTCACCGGCGACGAGCCACAGGCATAGATTCGCCCGGCCTTCGCCTCGCGCGCGATCCAGCCGTCGATGGTCTTCTGCGTCAGTCCGGCGGCATAATACCAACCGACGCTCCAGGCGGCCGCCAGTGCAACCAGGAGCATGATCGATGCGACCCAGGGCCAGGTTCGACGGCGGACAAGCAGGGGGTGGGTCATCAATCCTTTTCCGGCTGTGCCGGTTTTCCAATGATCTGGTTTGCGAAACGCCGATTTTCCAAGGATATGCCTTAACTTGGGCGAGTTTTCGGACCAAGCTGACGACTTGTAAAGCTAACAAATGGCGTAAAACGAGGCGCTGCACCGTATCGGTCGCAGCCGTGTCCCCCAAGCCACAATGATTCAGGCGATCCGCCATTGCCCGTGATGCCCCCCGACTTCGATCTGTTACCGGAAGACCTCTGGATTTTCGCCTACGGCTCCCTGATGTGGCAGCCCGGCTTCGAATTCGTGGAACGCCTGCCCGGCCGCGTCCTCGGTGCCCACCGGGACCTCTGCGTGCTGTCGCACATCTACCGCGGAACGCCTGAACGGCCCGGCCTCGTACTCGGGCTCGATCGCGGCGGCATCTGCCGCGGCATCGCCTATCGGGTCGCGCCGGCCCAGCGCAAATCCACCATGACTTATCTGCGTGAGCGCGAACAGGTCAGCATGGTCTATCGCGAGTGCCTGCGCACCGTGCTGACCATGGGCAAGAACGAGCGCCGCGTCACCGCCGTCTGCTACGTGGTGGACCGGTCACACGCGCAATATGCCGGCAATCTCACGCTGACCCAGCAGCTTCACTATGTGCGCGAGGCGCATGGGCGGGCCGGATCGAACCGCGACTATGTGGTCAATACCGTGGCCGAACTCGAGACCCACGGCATGCGCGACGCCAAGCTGCATCTGCTGGCCGAAAAGCTCAAAGGCGTGCACGAAGCCGCGCTTTGAAAATCAAGAAACTCACATGCCCGCTTGCGCACGCACGATGCCGTGCGCGGCCAGTTCGGCACGACCCTCCGCGACCAACCGCGCCGTCGCCGTCTCGATCCGCTCCTGCAGCGTCGCCGCGAATTCCGCCTTGTCGAGGCCAGGCATGATCGGGTCGAGCACCTCGATAACGATCGTTCCGGGATAACGCAGGAACGAGCGGCGCGGCCAGAACAGCCCGGAATTGAGCGCCATCGGCGTGCACGGCATGCCCGTCTGCGCATAAAGATGCGCGATGCCGAACTTGTAGCGCGGCTCGGCCCCCGGTGCGCGGCGGGTGCCTTCGGGGAAAATCAGAATCTGCCGTCCCTTGCTCAACTCAAGCTTGACGCGCTCGGTCATCGTCGCAAGCGCCTGCGTGCGCGCCCCGCGGTCCACCGGGATCATGCGCCCCTTCCAGGTGTACCAGCCGAAAAAGGGAATCCAGCGCAGTTCGCGCTTGAGGATATAGGCCGGGTCGTCGAACATCGGCAGCAGCGCAAACGTTTCCCAGATCGATTGATGCTTTGATGCGACGAGGGCGGCGCCCTCCGGGATCTTCTCTTTCCCGCGTACCTCGATCGAGATGCCGCAGATGACGCGCATCAGCCACTCATTCGACCGTCCCCAGGCTTGGGCGACCCTGACGAGTCCCCAATAGGGCATCACGAATGTCGGGATCGCCGCCACCATGTAGATGGTGAGATTGAGATAGAAGGCGATGTTGAAGAGAAGCGAGCGCAAGACCAGCACGAGAACCTGTTCACCCTTCCATGGCGCACATCGACGACGCTGCGCGTGGTGTCGCCGCATCGCGCACGTCGCTCTGTTGCAGACGCCGCACTATCCCGCTTCGCGCACCGTCGGCGACGGGTCGATTTGCATGCGGGCAAGGGCGACGATGTACTTCAAATATTCGGACAAAAGAAGCCGTGCCGTGGACGGGCTTGTCCACCACGGCTCGGCCTTGATCGTCTCGGACACCACGGGATAGGCGATCAGCCGCACATCGGGCAATTGATGCGCGATCTCCGCCATGGCGCGGGGCATGTGGTAGTTCGACGTCACGACGATGAGCGATTTGAACTGGCGTTCCACTGCCCAGCGCCGCGTTTCAAGCGCGTTGCCGAATGTATTGAGGGCTGACCTGTCGAGATCGACGCAGCAGGCAAAGCTGGTCTGGTATTTGGGAACCTTGTGCGCGATTTCGGCGAGCCGCGTCTCGGGATAAACGCCGGTGATCAGCAGCCTGCGCCCCTTGCCGGCAGCGAGCAACTCCATGGCGTCGTTGATACGCGAGGAACCACCGGTCAGCACCACGATGCCGTCGGCGCTTTCAGAAATCTGCCGCTCGGACTGGGCGACTTGTTTCGCGAAGTACAAAAACCCGATCGGCAACGCAACGAGAGCGACGGCGAAGCAGGCGGTCACGAGCCGGCTGAACACCCGTGACAGACGCGCAAGGATACCGACGCGCGCGGGCGCGGGCCCGTTCTCGGTTTCCCTGTCCATATCCGATCCCACTCGTGTCATGACGTCCGTCTGTTTCGCGCCACCATAGCCGAACCGCGAGTCCGGCAAAAATCGAAATTCATTCGATGGCGGCCAGCGTGCGATAGACGGCATGGCGCGAGGTGAGCGCCGTGAGCGCAGCGATCGCCGCCGCCTGAACCACGACCGCAACATACCCCTTGAAACCCAGCGCCAGTGCACCGAACAAGGCAGCCGATTCGTCACCGCCGGCGGTGCCGCGAAACAGCGGATTGAGGAGGCCCATCGCCAGGAAGATGAGAATCGCGCCGCAACCGCCGATGGCCGCGCCTTTGAGACCCAGTACCAGAAAATGCCGCTGGAAATGCCGGGCAATGAAACGGTCACGCGCGCCGGTGAAATGCAGCACCTCGATGATCGGCCGGTTGCCGGCCATGGCGCCCCGCGCCGCAAAGGTGACCGAGAGAATGGTCGCGGCGATGACCAGCGCGAGGATCGCCATGCCGGCGAAGACCGCCGTGCGGCTCATCGTCCGCATGCGCTCGGTGAAAGCGCGGTGATCGTCGAGCGACGACGGCGGCACCGCGTCATGAAGTTGCTGTTGGAGACCGGCGGGTTCGAAAGCCTGATCTGCGGAGATCTGGAGCACGATCAGGCGCGGGATCGGCAGATTATCGAGGGAAAGCCCGGTCCCGAGCCATGGCTCGAGCAGGCCCATCGCCTCGGCCTTGTCGATGACATGCACATCGGCAACGCCCGCGTAACCCTTGGCAAGCGCCGCGGCGCGGGCGATATCGGCCTGCAGGTCGCGGCCGCTCTGCGGCTTGACCTGGATCGTGACCTCGCGGGCGATATCAGATTCCCATTGCGCCGCGGTCGTCTGCACCATCATGACGAAGCCGACGGTGAGAGACGCCAGAAAGGTCATGATCGCCACCACCGCGATCAGCGCCTGTCCCGGCACCGATTCGCCGGGCACGATCGGCGCTTCAATCCGCGGCGGCGTGCGCGCAACCGTGGTCGGCGGCACGCTGACCGCCCCGTCGCCGCGCAAATCGGGCCGCGCGCCCGTGCGTAAATCGGGGCGCAGGTCCGGGCGCTTGTCGGGCCGCTTGCCCGTTCGCAAATCGGTTCGGTCGTCCATCATTCCAAAGGTCGTTCCGAGACATGATTCAGGGGCGTTATTCCAGAATTTCATCCAGCTTCACTGAATCAGCGGCGTCAATCGTAGTCGTGCAACCGCCCCTCGTGAAGGACAAGACGGCGGGCATCATATTCATCCATCAAGGCGATATCATGCGTGGCGATGACGACCGACGTGCCCGACTTGTTGAGTTCGATGAACAGGCGCAGCAACCGCTGCGCGAGGCTCGGATCGACGTTTCCGGTCGGTTCGTCGGCGAGCAGGATCTGCGGCCGCGTGATCACGGCGCGCGCAATCGCCGCGCGCTGCTTCTCCCCGCCCGACAGCACTGGCGGCAGCGCCCACATGCGCTCACCGAGCCCGACCCATTCGATCAATTCCATCACCTCGTCGCGGTAGCTCTCCTCGCTGCGGCCGGCCACCCGCAACGGCAAGGCGACGTTGTCGTAGGTCGTCATGTGATCGAGCAGGCGGAAATCCTGGAACACGATGCCGATGCGGCGGCGCAACGCGGACAGCGCATCCTTGCTCAGGCTGGCAATGTCGTGGCCGAAAACCGTGATCAATCCGCGCGATGGCCGCAACGTGAGGAACATGAGCCGCAGCAGCGAGGTCTTTCCGGCGCCCGATGGACCGGTAAGGAACTGGAACGAGTTCGGCTCGATGCGGAAGGTGAGATCGCGCAGAACCTCGGGCCCGAGCCCGTACCGCAAGCCGACATTTTCAAAGCGAACCAATCCGTTCTCCCACCTGGCCGGAGCGCCCGGCCGGCTGCAGCTTAAACACCCCTCCGGGGTGGCGTGATCATGGTTTCCATTCCGTTAACGGATCGGATGCTACGGTTTGCGCCATTCGTCACGACCGCCGACGAAGATGCAAGTGACACCCCAAAAATGCGGCAAGACCCATGCTGATTGTCTGTCCGAACTGCGCCACATCCTATCAGATTGAAGCGGAACTCGTTGGCGCGCCGGAGCGATCGGTTCGCTGCGCCCGCTGCCTGACCGTCTGGACGATGGACACGCGTGCAGCCGTCCCCGCCATCGTGCGGGCGGAGGATAGCGAGATTTTAGCGCAGGGGCCGCTGATTCCGCCGCAGGAGCGCCACGTCAACGCCGCAACCCCGGTGCGGGCCATGGCGGCGGTCGCGGACAGCGACCTGGCCAGAGCGGCAGATCAAGCGCCGCGCGAAGCGACAAGGCCAGAAGGCGTCGCCGCCGATCAAGCGGAGCCAGCCAGCGACGCTGCGCCGCACATGTCCTCCGCTTCCGACGCGGAGGCGGCACGCGATCTCACCACTGCGGATGCTGAGGCCGCTCATGCGGAGGCGGATGCCGACGCCGACGATGCGACGGCAAATGAGGCGGTTCGCCCCTTCGACACGGACGCCCCCTCGATCGTCCCGTCGCAAAACCCGGACGACAGCATACGGCCGTCCGGCCGTTCACCGCGGACTGCGCGCGTCACCAGATTTCTTCCCGATTGGTACAATGCAGAATCGGATGCGCGGAGCCGCAAGACGCGGATCAGGCTGGCGGGCCTTGGCCTCGCGCTGCTCGCCATTTGCAATATCGCGCTCATCAGCTATCGCGACGCGATCGTGCGCAAGCTGCCGCAAACGGCGTCGCTCTATGCGGCCATCGGCCTGCCGGTCAATCTGCGCGGCCTCGCTTTCGCAGACCTGCACACCTCCTATGAGACGCAGGACGGCGTCGACGTGCTGCTGGTCCAGGGCGCGATCATAAGCAAGAGCGAACAGCCCGTTGCCGTTCCCCCTGTCCGCCTGGCGGTACGCAACGGCACGCATCAGGAAATCTATGCCTGGACCGCAAAACCGGAGCGCGCCTTGCTGCGCCCGCAGGAGCGGCTTCCCTTCAAGGCGCGCCTTGCATCACCGCCACAAGACGCCAGCGACGTGCTGGTGCGTTTCCTCAACAGCCGCGATCTCAACGGCCGGTCGCTCTGAACACATGGCCCATATCCTCGTTGCCGATGATGAAGATGATTTGCGCAGGCTGGTGGCGCGTGCCTTGCGCGACCGCGGACATACGGTCACCGAAGCCGACGATGGCGGCGCGGCGATGGAATGCCTCACCCGCGCCAATGGCGGCTTCGATCTGATCCTGACCGATATCAAGATGCCGGTGATGGACGGCATCGCGCTGGCGCTCGCCGCATCGCGCGACTTTCCCCATATCCGTATCTTGATGATGACGGGTTATGCCGACCAGCGTGAAAGAACCCACGGGCTGGAGGCCATCGTGCACGACGTCATCAGCAAGCCGCTGACGCTCGACGGCCTGCACCGCGCAGTCGATGGCGCGCTAAAAGCGTAGCGCTGCAATCGGTGCTTTAAAAATCCTTGAGCAAACGCTCGATGTAATCGAGTTCGATCTGCGGGCGCTGCGGATCGGAAAAGCGGCGGCGCAATTCCTCAAGGATGCGGCGCGCGCGTTGCGCGTCGATCTCGCCCGGCACCTTCACCGTCGTGTCGTCGCCGTAGTCGCGGCCACGCATCGGGCGGCCGAGCGGATCGGTGTTCTGGTCGGCGCGGGCGCGGCCGAAACGGCCCGGCTGACCCCGTCCCGGTCCGTTGCTTTGCTGTTGCTGCATCGACTGCGCGAAATTCTGCGCGCCCTTGCGCAGCGCATCAAGCGCACGGCCCTGGGCATCGACGGCGGAGTCGGCATTGCCTTCGCCCAACGACCCTTCGGCTTCGCCCATAGCCTTGCCCGCTTCGCCAAGCTGCGCCATGCCGCCGTCGCCCTGCTCGCCCTGTTGGCCTTGCTGCCCTTGTTGGCCGCGCTGACCTTGACCCTGCTGGCCGCGCTGCCCGCGCTGGGTCTGCTGCTGCCCCATGCCGCCCTTGCGCATCTCTTCGAGCAGCTTCTGCAATTGCTGCCGCAGCGCCTGCTGGTTCTGCTGCAACTCGCCCATCTGGTTGCCCTGCTGACCACGCTGTCCACGCTGGCGATCGCGCTGGTCCTGGCCCTGCTGATAGGTGCGGTCGCGCAGGCGCTGCTGGCGCCGGATCATGTCGGCCATTTCTTCCAGCGACTTCATCTCGGCGCTCTGGTCGCCCTGCTGGCCCATCTGACCCATCTGCAGGTTGTTCAGCATCGCCTGCAAATTCTGCAGCAATTGACGTGCAGCATCCCTGTTGCCGGAGCGCGCCAGATTTTCGAGTTGGTCGATCATCGCCTGCAAATCCTGCGAGCGCAGCATCTGCGTATTGGGATCGAGCGGACGGTTGAGCGCCTGCGGATTCTTTTGCAACTGCTCGGCCAACGCTTGCAGGAATTTGTCGAGCGCGGCACGCAACTCGTTGGTGAGGCGCTTGATCTCGTCGTCGCTGGCATTGCGGTCGAGCGCCTGGCGCAGCCGTTCCTCGGCCGCATGGAGAGCCTGTTCGGCATCACCGACAGTGCCGTCTTCGATGTTCACCGCCATCTGCCACAGGCGATCGGCGACGCCGCGCAGATCGTCGTCCGACTTCGCGTTGGCGAGATTCCAGTAGATCGACCGCAGGCCGAGATAGACGCCGGCTTCGGGCGTGAACTTCTCGGGCGCGATCGAGAGCGCATCGAGCCCGGCCATGATTTGCGGCCGCGCGTCGGCGTTGAGCGCGAGGATGCGCCGCAGATCGACGAGCGCACGCGCCAACGGCTTGATGAAAATGCGCTGCGGCAGTTCGAACGTGACCGGCTCGCTGCGGCCTTCATTGCCGCCCTGATCGCGCGCGACAAGCGTCATTGTGACTTCGGCGCCGGCCCACGGATGCTGCGTCAAATCCTTGACCGTCTTGCCCTCGCCCTTGCGCGTGCGCGCCTGCGGCATCACCAGTTTCACATCCGGCGCGTCATAGAGCGGGCGCGGTTGCGCTTTGGCATCGCCATCGGCATTTGCAGTCGGCGCGGCAGTCTTCACCTCCGCCTTCTTGATCTCGGCTTTGCCCTCGATGACGCCGTAATCGTCCTCGACCGCGTAATTGAGTTCGAGCGCGCCGCGCACGCCGCTCTGCGGCTCCTTGGTCAGCTTGATCGTCGGCGGCTTGTCGGGAATGGCGTTGAACGTCCAGGTCACCGGGCCCGCCGGTCCGCGCACGGTGGCGCTGCCGGATTCCGCGAGCGTGAAGCGATGCTCTTCGGTCCCGGTTGGAACATGGTCTTCGCCCTTGCCGGGCGCCAGACCGCCGGTGGTTTGGACATCAACGCCTGACTGACCGGTCGCGCGCACGACGATGGCACTGCCGACCGGCAGGTCATAGGTCGGAGCCGCCGCGACGGTCTCGCCGCGCTTGAGGCCGGGCAGGATAATCGGCGAGCGGCCGGTATAGGCCGGGGGGCTGACCCAGGCATCGACGCGGAAATTCTCCGGCGTCATCACACCGGTCCAGTCGAAGGCCGCGACGATGCGCTGCCAGCGTTCGCCGCCCGCGGCCACGAAAGTGGCGGCGACGAGGATGAACGCCAGCGCCCGCAGTGCCGCCGGATCGCGCAACGCCAGGCGCGGGAACGGCAGACCGGCGCGCAGTCCGCGTGCGGCCTCGAGCGCACGCGCGACATGGGCGCGCCACAGCGCGACAGTCAGCGGATCCTCGGCCTTGGTGGCGAGATTATCGGTGACGGCGGTCGCCGGACGATGCGGCAGGCCGCTGCCGCGATCGAGCCGCCGCAATCCTTCGGCCGGCGTCGGGAAGCGCAAGCGCCAGGCCGGGATCGCCGCGAAGATGAAGATAACGACGAAGGCAAGCAGCACCACGCCACGCGCGAGCAAAGGCAGCCACAGCCAGACGCCGAGCCACGACGCAGCAAGGAAGAAACCGAATGCGGTCAGAAGGCTCGCGAGCGCCGGCCACAGCCGTTCCCAAAAAATCGACCAGCGCGCACGTTGCGTCGCGCGCGCCAGCAGCACATCGATGCGCGCCGCCGCCCGTCCCGCCTTGCCCAAACCCGCATCCTGTGGCGGTCGATCCGAAGATCGCTCCGGAGAATCCGTCATGCCCAAACCATATCACGCTGCCCCGCCGCCGCCCCATGGCGGGGATGGTCGACGGCCAAATATTTCGTGATCGGCATAGCGCAATTGTCGGGCGGATTTGCGCCCATTGCAGGGCGCAAAAGGTGTCCCGCTCAGAGCCAGTCGGGGACGCGGTCGAGCGCAATCAACTCCGAGACGTCGGGCCGCGGGCGGACCACGGCCCACTTCTCGCCCCGGACCAATACCTCCGGCACCAGCGGCCGACTATTATAGGTTCCCGCCTGCACGGCCCCGTAGGCGCCAGCCGTCATCACCGCCAGCAGGTCTCCGGCCTTCACTGCCGGCATATCGCGGTCGGTGGCCAGGAAATCGCCGGATTCGCAGACCGGCCCGACCACATCCGCCGTGAGCCGCGGCGCGTCCGGCCGTGGTTCGGCCAGCAGGCGGATGTCGTGATGCGCGTCATAGAGCGTCGGGCGGATCAGGTCGTTCATCGCCGCGTCGACGATAACGAAGGTCTTGCCATCGCCGTGCTTGACGAACAGCACACGGGTGACGAGCACGCCGGCATTGCCGACGATGAGCCGGCCCGGCTCGAAAATGAGCGTGCAGCCAAGGCCGCGCGTCGCGCGCTTGACCACGTCGGCATAGGCCGTGGGGTCGGGCGGGGGATCGTTGTCCTCGCGATAGGGAATGCCGAGACCACCGCCGAGATCGACATGCTTGATCGTGTGGCCGTCGCCGCGCAGCACGCCAACGAATTCGTTGAGCAGGGTAAAGGCATCGCCGAAAGGCTGCAGATCTGTGATCTGGCTGCCGATATGCATGTCGACGCCGGTCACCGCGATGCCGGGCAACGCCGCGGCATGACGGTAGACGTCACGCGCGCGGCTGATCGGAATGCCGAACTTGTTCTCGGAACGGCCGGTCGCGATCTTGGCGTGAGTTTTCGCATCGACATCGGGATTGACGCGGATCGACACCGGCGCGCGGCGGCCTTTCGCGGCCGCAATCGACGACAGCAGGTCGAGCTCCGGTTCGGATTCGACATTCACGCAAAGGATATTTTCATCGACGGCAAGGGCCAGTTCGCGCGCGGTCTTGCCGACCCCGGAGAACATGATCTTGTCAGCGGGAATGCCGGCGGCACGCGCGCGCAACAGTTCGCCTTCCGACACCACGTCGGCGCCGGCGCCGAGCCGGGCGAGCGTGGTCAGCACCGCCTGGTTGGAATTCGCCTTCATGGCGTAGCAAACGAGCGAAGGCACGTCGGCAAAGGCGGATGCAAAAACCTTGTAATGGCGCTCCAGCGTCGCCGAGGCATAGCAATAGAACGGCGTGCCCACGGCATCGGCGATTGCCGCGAGATCGACGTCTTCGGCGTGCAGGGCGCCGTCCCGGTAGGCGAAATGATGCATCGTCGTTTGTTGCGTGAATCGGTTGTCGCGTGAATGAATGGGACGGCAAGCGTCCGGGATTGGCCGGTCCGTTCTATAACGCGTCGCTGCACTCCGGCCTAAATAAAAAACGCCCGGCCGCATGCAGCAGGCCGGGCGTCCGAATGGCGCGGCAGACCTGGGTCAGCCCTTTTTCTTCATGTATTTTGCAACAAGTTCGGCCGTGAGCTTCACGTTCGGATCGTATTCCGGCGCGTCCTCAATCTGCTCGAGATCATTGAGCCCGCTGTATTTGTAGATGCGGTTGATGGCCGAGATCAGCCGCACCGGACGGTCTGGATCGCCATTGAAGTGCTGGTGGATCGTGTTCGGCGGCAGATAGATGAGATCGCCGGCTTCCCATTCAAAGCGCTTGACCTCTTCCTGCGGCTTCCAGTGATAGGTGTCGGTGATCTCGACATCGCAGTCCTGATGCAGGTCGTAGCCGTAGCCCTCGAGGACATAGACGCATTCCTCGGCGAGATGGCGATGCTTGCCGGATTTGCTGCCCGGCGGAATGAACTGCATGTAGGCGTCGACCGTCTCCATGCGCACGTTCATCTCGTCGTTGAGCAGATGCTTGAGCAGGCCCTGACGCGACATTTCCCAAGGCATGTCCTCGGGCGTGACGATCTTCTTGCGCTTGGCGTTGCGCGCCGGCATTTCCGTCGCGTCGTCGAGCAGATTTTTATAGATGCTGCCGGTCAGCGAACCCTGCAGCCACGCCTTCGATTCATCCCAAGCCATTGTTCTTTTCCCTAACTACGCATTCCGTCAAAACCGCGCGAACGCGGATCAGTGATTGTAATCTTCTTCCGATTCACGCGGCACGAAGTTGCCCTGCGTCGGCGACGGCGTCTTCGGACGCGGTATAACCGTGTTCTGGAACAGCATGTTCATGAACAGGTACATCGGCTTGGTCTTGATGACCAAGGCGCGCGCCGGCTCTTTCGGGTTGCTGTTGAAGTGCTGGTGAACGCAGTTGTTATGGACGATGGCGACGTCGCCGGCCTTCCAGTCATGACGCACACCGTCGTGGATTTCGTAGCCCGCACCGTCGAGGATGTAGAACGCCGCCTCGTTGACGTGGCCGTGCTTTTGCGTCGTGCCACCCGGCGCATATTCCTCCAGATGGATGTGCAGCGTCTGCCCGAGACCGTCCTCCGGCTCCATGTAATGGCGGCTGAAGTGCTGCGGCCCGCCCATCTGATGGCGCTCCTTGCCCTTGATGACGCGCGGGATATCGCGCAGGCGCCGGAGTTCATCCTTGAGGGCGTACGCCCCTTCTATGGAGCGGACAAAAACGCGGTCTGATGCATTCGGATCGTGATCTTTATTTCCCATCGTCGCTTCTCCTCTTTCTTATCGGGCCTGGTCGAGGAATATCTGCTTGTAGAGTTTTTCCCACTTGTCGTTCTCGTCGAGAATTTTCGCGGGATCGATGTAGCTCAGCTTCATCGTCAGCGGCTTGACCTTGATGTTGGTGGGCAGGAAGTCGCGCTTGGCGAGAATTTTCTGGCCATCGGACAACAGCCAGTCGACGAACAGCACGGCGGCATGCGGATGCGGCGCCTTGGCCGCGACGCCGGTGCCCTGGAAGCGGCCGATTTCCGGCGGAAGGACGAAGCCCTTGATCGGCGCACCGTCCTTCTCAAGCTGCTGCACCTTATAGAGATATGTGGTCAGCGAGATCGGCACTTCGCCGGACACCACGAGATTGGCGAGCAACGTGTGCCCCTTGCGCACCGAGATGCCGTTCTTGGCGACGATGTCACGGAACAGCTTGAGCCCCTTCTCCTCGCCCATCGATGTCACGACCGCAGAAAACCAGTCGAGATCGGCGGCTTCGATGCCAAGCTTGCCCTTGTATTTCGGGTCGAGCAGATCCTGATAGGACTTCGGCACCTCGGCGTCCGTCACCGCGTTGGTGTTGTAGGCAGCCGTGAAAACCTGGATGCGATCACCGATCCAGTCCTTGCTCGGACGGATGGCCTCGGGAATGAGATCGGCGAAAACCGGACTTTGCAGCGGCTGGAGAAGCTTTTCGCGATGGAGCGATTCCATGATCGGTCCATCGGTTTCGAACGTATCGACAGTGAACCGGTTGCCGCGCGCTTCGGCGACGGACCGTTGCAGAACGCCCTCGCCGCTCGAACGCCAGCTTACGACCTTGATGCCGTATTTCTTTTCGAACGCATCGGTCAGGGCCTTCTGATCCTGCACGGTGGCCGACGAATAAAGGCTCAGCGTGCCTTCCTTCTTGGCGCCCTCGATCAGCTTCTGTTCACGATCGGGGCCGGAATAGGCTGCGATTTCTGCCAGCGTCTGCGCCTGAGCGTGACCCGAGACGGCGACGATGGAAACCGGCAAGGCGAGGCAAGACAGCGCGGCAGCTACCGCGATCAATCTGCGCCGGGGTGAAATCATTTGATTTTGCATCATCGTATGCTCCTCGGTTTCCAGCCGCACCAACGCGCATCAGCAAGGCGCCAGCCTTAGCGCAGCGAAGCAACGCCTCGATCATTCGCCGATTTTCACCGGCATTTCGCCAGAAAGGCATCGCGTGGCGGGGAGGCCGCACGGGCGCCGAATGCGCTGATAGGGGCTTATAGACATGGATCGCGGACGGCTTCAACTGCCGTTACCGCACCCCAGATCGCCCCCAGGCCGCACCCCAAGACCAAGGCGTCACGGATACCGAAGCGGTTTTAATCCAGCATGCCGTCGAGGATGGAGGTGCGATTGGTTTTGGCCGGTGCTGTCGGCTGGCCCTTTGAATCGAAGGCTTCCGGCTTTTTCTCTTTCTTTTGGCCGGACTGCGTGGACCCGCCAAGTGCAACCAGAGGATCCGTCGTCGCATTTTCGGCGGCGCGCGTGTTGGTGTTTTGCGGAGTTTGGGCCGACGGCGGAAGTTCGAGCGGGCCCTTGCGGCCACAGCCGGACAGGGTCAACGCCACGCCGATCGAAGCGAGCGCTGCCAGTTTCCAGAGGCGGTCCGAGCCGAAAGTGTCCACGAAGCGTATTCCCCGAATTGCGCCGCACCATATCAGATCGCGAAATGGATGCGAGTGGTTTGGATGCGAGAGGATTGACTGTGAGAGGTACAGAAGGACGGTCGAGCTCCTTACCTCTGCTCCTTCTCCAATCTTTTGAGCCATTTTCGGGCCTGGCTGCGGACATTGCGCGGCGCCGTGCCGCCCTCGCTCAACCGGCTGCCCACCGAACGATCGACAGACAGCACCGCGAACACATCATCGGTGATGCGCGGCTCAATCGCTTGCAGGTCCGCGAGCGCCAGCCGGTGCAGCGCGACGCCCGTTTCCGCCGCCTTGGAGACGATCCGTCCGGTCACGTGATGGGCGTCGCGGAACGGCATCTTCAGCGTCCGCACCAGCCAGTCGGCCAAGTCGGTCGCGGTCGCATAGCCCTGCCCCGCCGCCTTCTTCATGCGGGCGGTATCGGGCAGCATATCGCGCACCATGCCTGTCATCGCGGCGATCGACAGGCTCAGCGACGACAAAGCGTCGATGGCGCCTTCCTTGTCCTCCTGCATGTCCTTGCCGTAGGCGAGCGGCAGGCCCTTCATCACAACGAGCAGCGCGGTGAGCGCACCGATGATGCGGCCGGCCTTGGCACGCACCAGTTCGGCGGCATCGGGATTGCGCTTCTGCGGCATGATCGAAGAGCCGGTCGTGAATTTGTCCGACAGCGCCACCAGTCCGGCGAGCGGCGAGGTCCAGATCACAACCTCCTCCGCGAGCCGCGACAGATGCACCGCCGTGATGGCGGCCGCACTAAGCGTCTCGAGAACGAAATCGCGATCCGACACCGCATCGAGCGAATTGGCCGCGACGCTATCGAAGCCGAGCGCCTTGGCGGTATGGCCGCGATCGATGGGAAAGGATGTGCCGGCAAGCGCCGCCGCACCGAGCGGCGATTCATTGAGCCGCCTGCGCGCATCGGCAAAGCGACCGCGGTCGCGCGCCGCCATCTCGACATAGGCGAGCAGATGATGTCCGAACGTCACCGGCTGCGCGACCTGCAGATGCGTGAAGCCGGGCATCACCGTTCCGGCATGTTCGAGCGCGCGCGCGGCCAAGGCCTGCTGGAACGCAGCCAGCATCCGGTCGAGGTCGTCGATGGACGCCCGCACCCAGAGCCGGAAATCGGTTGCGACCTGATCGTTGCGCGAGCGCGCCGTATGCAACCGCCCGGCCGCCGAACCGATGAGTTCCGCAAGCCGGCTCTCGACATTCATATGGATGTCTTCGAGCGAACGCTTGAATGTGAACGCACCGCCCTCGATTTCTGACAGAATCGTGTCTAGACCCTGACCGATGCGTTGGGCATCGTCCGCCTCGATAATGCCTTGCTTGCCAAGCATTTCGGCATGAGCTTTGGACGCAGCGATATCCTGCCGGTAGAGATGCCGGTCGAAATCGATGGAGGCGTTGATTTCCTCCATGATCGCATCGGGTCCGGACGCAAACCGCCCACCCCACATCTTGTTCGTCATCACACGCTCAAAAAATCAGATTGATTAAACCGTGACCCAGCCATCCGACACACCGCCGCCGCCCAGCCAAAGCCAGAAGCGCCCCGCCAGACAATGGCCCGCCGGCCCCATTATGGCCGTCGTGGTCGCCGTTGTCGTCGCTGCGGGGATATACGGGATTGGCGCGCGCAAGGCGAGTGGCAACAATGAGTGCGCGCCCGCCCTCGCCATCGCGCAAAAAGCTTCTCCTCTGGCGCGCGGCGAAGTCGCCGCCGTGGCGATGGCGACAAAGCCGCGGCTTCTGCCTGACGTGCATTTCAAGGACGCCGACGGTACCGACCGAAAACTGTCCGACTGGCGCGGCAAGACCGTGCTGCTCAACCTGTGGGCGACCTGGTGCGTGCCCTGCCGCAGGGAAATGCCGGCGCTCGATGCGCTTTCCGCCAAGCTGGGCGGTCCGGATTTCCAGGTTGTCGCCGTCAATATCGACACGCGGGATGCCGACAAGCCGAAAAACTTCCTCAAGGAGGCCGGGATTACCCACCTCGCCTATCATGCCGATGCGAGCGCAAAAATCTTTCAGGATTTCAAGGCCATAGGCCTCGCTTTCGGGATGCCGACAAGCATTCTGGTCGGCCCCAAGGGCTGCGAAATCGGGGCGCTTGCCGGTCCGGCCGAATGGGCGAGCCAGGATGCGCAGGCCCTGATCCAAGCCGTCTCGGCGCGCTAACGCGTCGGGATCGGCTTCTCACCGCGGTAATCGTAGAAGCCGCGCTGCGCCTTGCGGCCGAGCCAGCCGGCTTCGACATATTTCACCAGCAGCGGACAGGGCCGGTATTTGGTATCGGCGAGGCCATCATGGAGCACCTGCATCACCGAGAGGCAGGTATCGAGACCGATGAAATCGGCCAATTCCAGTGGGCCCATCGGATGATGCGCGCCGAGCCGCATCGCCGTATCGATGCCCTCGACGTTTCCGACGCCTTCATAGAGCGTGTAGATCGCCTCGTTGATCATCGGCAGCAGGATGCGGTTGACGATGAAGGCGGGGAAATCCTCCGAGACGGCGATCGTCTTGCCGAGCCGGGTGATGAATTCGCGCGCGGTCTCGAACGTGGCGTCATCGGTGTTGATCCCACGGATCAATTCCACCAATTCCATTTTCGGCACCGGATTCATGAAATGAATGCCGATGAAACGTTCGGGACGGTCGCTGATCGCCGCAAGCCGCGTGATCGGGATCGACGAGGTGTTGGTGCCGATGATGGCTTCCGGCTTGAGCACGCCGTGCAGGTCGCTCAGCACCTTGCGTTTGGTT
Organism: Xanthobacteraceae bacterium; assembly: GCA_035494115.1. Classification (GTDB taxonomy): domain Bacteria; phylum Pseudomonadota; class Alphaproteobacteria; order Rhizobiales; family Xanthobacteraceae; genus DATJHH01. The sequence goes on along the minus strand of DATJHH010000012.1, from coordinate 191,620 downwards.
TCTTCCTTTTCGGTCGCCGCCTCGATCACCAGATCGCATTGCGCCAGCGAAGACAGCGCATCGCCGGATTTGATGTGGCCGAGTGCCGTCTTTTTCTGCTCTTCGGTGATCAGTCCGCGCGAAACTTGCCGCGTCATGTTGCCGTTGATCGTCGCGAGCGCCGATTTGGTGCGCTCGGCCGACATGTCGTTGAGGACGACATCGATGCCGGCCAGCGCGCAGACGAGCGTGATGCCGCTGCCCATCTGTCCTGCGCCGATGATGCCGACCGAATTGATCTTGGAAGCCATTCTGTGTGATCCCGCTCAACGGCCCTGCTTGCCGAGTTGCTCGGCAAGTTCGGGCAGCGCTTGAAACAAATCGGCCACGAGGCCGTAATCCGCGACCTGGAAGATCGGCGCCTCTTCATCTTTATTGATGGCGACGATCACCTTGGAATCCTTCATGCCGGCGAGGTGCTGGATGGCACCGGAAATGCCCGCCGCGATGTAGAGGTCGGGCGCGACCACTTTGCCGGTCTGGCCGACCTGCCAATCATTCGGCGCATATCCGGCATCGACCGCGGCACGCGAAGCACCCATGGCAGCGCCCAGCTTATCAGCGACCGGCTCGATATATTTGGTGAAATTCTCGCGGCTCTGCATCGCCCGTCCGCCGGAGATGATGATTTTTGCCGATGTCAGTTCCGGCCGGTCGAGCTTGCTCAACTCCTCGCCGACGAAACTGGAGAGCGCCGGATCGGCGACGGCCGCCACCTTCTCGACTGGCGCCGAACCGCCGGCTCCGGTGGCTGCAAAGGCCGCGGTGCGCACCGTGAGGACCTTCTTGGCATCAGCCGACTTGACCGTCTGGATCGCGTTTCCGGCATAGATCGGGCGTTCGAAGGTGTCCGGACCATCGACCTTGAGCACATCGGAAATCTGCATCACGTCGAGCAGCGCCGCGACACGCGGCATGAAATTCTTGCCGTTGGTGGTCGCCGCCGTAACGATGGCGTCATAGGCCGGCGCCAGCGACACGATCAGCGCGGCAATGGGTTCGGCCAGCGCGTGTGCATAATCTGGCGCGTCGGCGAGCAGAACTTTCGCGACGCCGTCGAGTTTCGCGGCAGCCTCGGCGACCGCCTGCGCGCCCTCGCCGGCGACAAGCACATGCACCTCGCCGCCGAGTTGTTTTGCCGCCGTCAGCGCCTTTGCCGTCGCATCTGCGAGGTTTTTATTGTCATGGTCGGCAATCAGCAGCGTCGGCATCAAATGACTCCCGCCTCGTTCTTGAGCTTGTCGACAAGCTCCGCGACCGAGGCGACCTTGACGCCGCCCTTGCGCGTTGGCGGCTCCGCCGTTTTGAGAACCTGCAGGCGCGGCGCGATGTCGACGCCAAGCGCGTCCGGCGTCTTCTCGTCGATCGGCTTCTTCTTCGCCTTCATGATGTTGGGCAGGCTGGCATAGCGCGGCTCATTGAGACGCAGGTCGGTGGTCACCACCGCCGGCCCCTTGAGCTTGACCGTCTGCAAACCGCCGTCGACCTCACGCGTCACCGCCACGGCGTCGCCGTCGAGCGCGATTTTCGAGGCAAAGGTGCCCTGCGGCCAATTCAAAAGGGCGGAGAGCATCTGTCCGGTCTGATTGCAATCGTCGTCGATCGCCTGCTTGCCAAGAATGACGAGGCCGGGCTGCTCCGCCTCGACGATCGCCTTGAGAATCTTGGCGACCGCCAGCGGTTCGACCGGCGTATCGGTCTTGACCAGAATCCCCCGGTCGGCGCCCATCGCCAGTGCCGTGCGGATCGTTTCCGACGCCTGCGCCGGACCGATCGAGACGGCGACGATCTCGCTCGCCTTGCCCGCCTCCTTGAGACGGATGGCCTCCTCGACGGCGATTTCGTCGAAGGGATTCATGGACATCTTCACGTTAGCCAGTTCCACGCCTGAGCCATCACCCTTGACGCGAACTTTGACGTTGTAGTCGACCACCCGCTTGACGGGGACAAGTATTTTCATGCGTCTTCCCCCTCCCAGGGGGTCAGGCGCGCAACGTACTGGTGCAGCGCAATGCGGTCAACGTGCGGCGTGCCGTGCTTTCCACCGTGGTGAAGAACGCCATTTTTCACTTGCGGCTCAGCGATTCTGCCCCGGCGCCCACAAGACGTCGGCCGCGCCGCGATCATTGGCGTGGCGGCTGGCGACGAAGAGGAAATCGGAAAGCCGGTTCACGTAACGCATCGCCTGCGGGTTCACCGTCTCGCCGGCAGCATCGCTGAGCGCAACCATGTCACGCTCGCCACGCCGGCAGACGGTGCGCGCCAGATGCAGCCACGCGGCGGCCGGCCGTCCCCCGGGGAGGACGAAGGAGCGCAAGGGCTGCAGGCCGTCATTGAGGCGGTCGATCTGCGCTTCGAGCCAGGCGACCTGGGACGCCGTGACCGCGAGCCGTGCGCCTCCGGGGCCCTTGCCCGAGCCCTCGCCGGCGTCGGGCAGGCAGAGATCGGCTTCGACGTCGAAGAGATCGTTCTGGATGCGCGCCAGCATGGCATCGAGAACGGCGTCGTCTGCCGTCTGCAGCCGCGCGAGGCCGAGCACGGCGTTGACTTCATCAAGCGTGCCGTAGGCGACGATACGCGGATCGTATTTCTTGCGCCGTTCACCGTTGCCGAGCGCCGTCGTCCCGTCGTCGCCGGTGCGCGTATAGATCTTGTTGAGAATGACCATGGATGCGCCCTAGAGCATTTTCCAGCGAAGTGGAGTCCGATTAGCCACGAAAAAATTCTCTCTTTTAACACTGACGCGTATTCCGATCGCAAAACCGGTTTCCACTTTTGCGAAATACGCGTCAGTGTTTAACGAGCCAGGCGACCAGGACGACGACCACGATCACCAGGAACTGCAGGACCACGCGTAGCCGCATCAGTTTTTGCGAGACGTTCGGCGAGCCGCCGCGCAGCATATTGACCAGCCCGAACAGCAGTACGATGAAAACCGCGCCGACCATGAACGGCGTTGCGTTGTAGAGAAATTCTGACACTCACGTTTCCTATTGCTTAGACCTCGACCGGCGGTAGCCGGCGGAATCATCCACCGTCCCTATCCGGTCACGGAATTCCACCCATCCCCGAGGATACCTTCGATCCTATCAGAGCCGCCCGGGTTTGCCTTTAGTATAAGTTTTTAATCAGTTTGTTAACCAATTGCCTTCTAAATGGCTAACACTTCTCGGCCCTGCCCGGCGAATCTATCGCATTTGGATGACGGCGTGTGAAACTGGCCCTTCCGAAATTCTCGGTGCGCGCGCGTATCACCGCGATCGCATTGATTCCGGTTGTGGGGTTCATCGCCAACGGCATGACGTTTTCCGGCGGTGGTTCGGAAGTCGCGGGAGCGTTTGCCGAATTCAAGCGCGCCGCCGACATTTCCGAAGCCAGCCATCGCTTCAAGGACGGCGTGGCCACGATGCGGATGAGCGCACGCGATTTCCTCATCACCCCGACGGAAGACATCGTCAACAGTTATGGCAAGGGCCTCACTGAAGCCCGCGACAAGCTTAAAGTCGTCAACGCACTGCTGCCGCCAGCCGCGCGCAAGGAATTCGCCGGCCTGTCCGACCGCCTCAATCTCATCCAGAAGCAGTTCAACTTTCTCGTCGATGAACAGCGTATCCTCGGCTTTTCCGATGATGATGGCCTGCGTCGCAATTTGCGCATGGATGTTTCCAACATTGAACTTCTGATCAATTCCGGATTGAAGGTCGACAACGTAACGGTATTCGATCCAGCGGACGTCGCCGCGTTGAATCAAATGCTGCTCAGCATGCGCCGCTATCAGGCGGAATATGCAGCCGATCGGCGAGCCTATCTGCCGCAGCTTTTCCTCAGCGATTACGAAAAATTTCAAAAGCAGCTTGCAGGCGCGAATGCGACACCTGCTGCAAAAAAAACCATCGGCGCAATCGTCAAGAGCTATGCCGACACGTTTTCCATATTCGTCGCGAACGTCGACAAGATCGATCCGACCGTGTCCTACCTCGACCTTGAAACGCAATCGATGCTGCCGGTGGCCGACCGCATCATCGCATCCATCGATGCTGTTGCCAGTTCATCGTCGGCGGCGCTGTCGCGCTCGCAGACCCGGACCAAGGCAGAGATCATCGGCGTCGGCGTGCTCGCCATATTCATTGGTCTTGGCTTCAGTTGGCTCATCGGGCGCGGCATCACGGCGCCGCTCGAGCGCCTGGCCGCCGCGATGAAGCAACTCGCCGGCGGCGATACCGCCGTCGAAATTCCCGCAAGCCGATCCGATGACGAGATCGGCGTGATGTCGCGCACGGTCATTGTTTTCCGCGACTCGATGATCGAACGTCAGCGTCTCGCACGCGAACAAGCGCAAGCCGGGCGAGCCCGCGAACAACGCTCCGACGTTATCTCGAGCCGGATCGCCCATTTCGAAGTGACGGTCGAGCAGACGCTGGCGAACCTGCGCAACACGTCACAGCATCTCGAACACGCCGCCGCCGATCTCCACGGCGCGGCCGACGCCGTATCGGCGGAAGCAAAGACAGCCGAGACACGGGTCGACAACGCCACCGAGAACGTCGCCGCAGCGGCAAGTTCCGTCGAAGAACTGGCCGCTTCCATTTCGGAAATCGCGACACAGGCCACGCGCTCCAAGGATGTCGCCAGCGCCGCCGTAGCCGAAGGGTCGCGCACCGCGCGCACGATGGCAGATCTCAGCCGCGCCGCGAGCCGCATCGGCGAGGTCGTTGGCCTGATCCAATCGATCGCGGGACAAACGAACCTGCTGGCCCTCAACGCCACCATCGAGGCAGCGCGCGCGGGCGAGGCCGGCCGCGGCTTTTCCGTCGTCGCCGCGGAAGTCAAGACACTGGCCGGGCAGACCGCAAAGGCGACCCACGACGTCGCCGAACAGATCGCTACCATCCAGGCCGCGGCCGTTCAGGCGGTGAGCGCCATCGAACAGGTCAACAGCATCATCGAATCGATTTCCGAGATTTCGTCCACAGTTGCAGCGACTGTCGAAGAGCAGAGCTCGGCTGTGCAGATCATCGCCGAGGGCGTCAGCCTCGCATCGAGCGAAGCACGCGACGGATCGGAAGCCATGAGCCGCGTTGCCGGATCGAGCATGAGCGCGCGCATGACCGCGTCCGATGTCAAGGCGCTGGCCGACACACTGGCGTTGGCGGCGCAGAACATCGAGACGGAAGTCCGCCAGTTCCTGCACGAGGTCCAGGCGGCCTGACATTCATTGGCACGTCCTCTTTCCACGCACCCTTGAATTTCGCCCCGCAATGGCCGATGTCCATACAGACAACGGGACTTAACTTCTTTGCGGCTGCTCATCCGTTTTGTCCGCATCGCCTACGACGCGTTCATCCGCTTCAATGCCGATGACGGCTGGGCCGTGGCGAGCCATATCGCCCTGTCGACTCTGCTTGCGATGTTTCCCTTCCTCATCGTCGTGACGGCGCTGGCCGGCTTTGCCGGTTCGAAGGACCTGGCTGATCAGGCGGCAGTCCTTCTGCTGCAAGCATGGCCGCCGGAAGTGGCCGGTCCGATCTCGGGGGAAATCCACCGGGTCCTGACCACGACGCGAACCGATGTGCTGACCATGGGGCTGGTCGTGGCCGTCTATTTCGCTTCGAGCGGGATCGAAAGCCTGCGCATCGGCCTCAACCGCGCCTACGACCAAAAAGAGAGCCGACCCTGGTGGTTGTTACGGCTCGAATCAATCGGATACGTCCTGCTCTCGGCTGTGGCGCTGCTGATCTTCACCCTGCTCGTCGTCCTCGCCCCATCCCTGATCCTGATCGGCGTTTTCACTTCGCTGAAATATCTCGATCCGTCCTCGCTGCCGATGACGCTCACACGCTACGGCCTCGCCTCGACGATATTGGTCGTGGCTCTCTATGCCGTGCACACGCGTCTGCCCGCTGGCCGGCGCTCCCTGGGGGAAATGACGCCGGGCATCGTCGCAACGCTGAGCCTGTGGCTGATCAGCGGCGCCGTATTCGGCCGCTATCTCGCGCATTTCACCTCGACTTATGTGAGCACCTATGCCGGGCTCGCTTCCGTCGTCGCTGCGCTCATCTATCTTTATCTCAACGCCTCGATCTTCATCTATGGCGGTGAACTCAACACGGCGATCTGTGCAGAGCGCAAAATCCGCGAGGCGATCGCGCAGTCCGACAATCCGTGATTCTGCCCTCTCGTTGTCATTCCGTGGCACGAACCCTTCGGATCCATGGCCACAGCCAGATCCATTTTGATGTGTCGTACCCGCGTAAGCGGGTACCCAGCACTTTCTTTTTGCGCTTTTCGCGATATCTGCATTTGACGCGTGAAGAGCTGGATGCCCGCTTTCGCGGGCATGACAAGGAAGGCGCGTCAGAACACGCGTCCCGACGGCAGCGTTCAAGGCTGCGCGTTAACTCACTGAAAAGGCGCTAAGCGTCGTGCTTGCCGGGAGCCACGCTCGAAAACGGCTCAAGCGTAGCGGCGAGCACACGAGCGCTGACCGGTTTCGACAGGTAAGCATTCATGCCGGCAGACAACGCCTTCTTGCGTTCGGCCTCGCCGCTGCGGCCGGACACACCGATCACCGGAACGGCGCGAACCGGATCGGACAGCGCCCGGATGCGGCGCGTGGTCTCGCAGCCATCCATCTCGCGGTCGGCCTGATCCGCGCCGGGGGTGTCGCGCAATTCGACATCCATCAGCACCGCGTCATAGCCGCCGCGCGTCAGCGCCGTGAGAGTGGCGCTTCCTGAATCAACGAAATCGGCATCATGACCGAGTTCGCCCAGCATCGTCTTGAGGACGATGCGATTGTAGGGATTGTCCTCGACACAGAGCAGCCGCAAGGCCCGCACCGAACCGCCTTCCACGGCGCTCTCGTGCGGCCGCAGCGTTTTGCCGTCGCCGCTTCGGACCGGAACGGTGAGGCGGAAATCGCTGCCCTCACCCGGCCGGCTTCCGAGAGTGAGGCTGCCGCCCATCTGCGTCACCACCATGCGGACGAAGGACAGGCCCAGCCCGGCACCGCCGAAGCGCCGGCCGATCCCGGCATGCGCCTGGGTGAACGGCCGCAACAGGCGGCGCATCTCCGCCTTGCTCATGCCGAGCCCCGTGTCAGTGAGCGTAAACGTCAGCAGCCATATTTTTTCAGCGTCTTCCTTTATCGCATCTTCGCCTGAACGGACCTTCGGCGTTTTCGACGGCGCGGTGGCAGCTTTTGCATCCTGCAAGGATGCCGTGAGCGACAGCCGCACGGCGCCGCGCGCCGTGAACTTGACGGCGTTGTCCATCAGATTGTCGAGCGCCGCGCGAATGCGCACCGGGTCGCCAACGACAAAATCAGGCAGGTCGCCTTCAACCACCGCGCCAGTAGCGAGTCCCTTGATTTCGGTTCGCGCGGCAAGCGAGGCGGCGATCTCGTCGAACAGCGCACGCGGCCGAAACGTATCCTCGCGCAGCGTCAGCGTGCCGCTTTCGACCTGCGCCGCATCGACGATGATACTGGTGAGCGCGGATAGATGCTCAGCGGTCTGCTTGAGACCGGAAGCCCAGCCGCGCTGCCGGTCTTCGAGGACGGTGGCAGCCAGAAGCTCCGACCAGGCGAGGATTCCGTTGAGCGCCGTACGCGTCTCGTGGGCGAGCACTGCAAGCGCCGCGACCCCGGACGACGGCTTGGCGATCCTGCGCCGCAATGGCTTAGCCGTTTTATCGGCAAAACCGCGTTTATTGGCAAAAACGCGCTTGCGCGCTTTGGTCCCGGACAACCCTTTGCGCGGTGCTGCTGTCGCCAACACGCGCTTCTTTGTCGGACTGCGTCGCGACCCGCGTGCGCGCCCGCGCTTAGGTAAATCAACCCTGCCGGTCATCGCGCCCCCCGCGCCCCCGCGCGCACCAGGAAAAGCTCAGCGAATAGCCTGAAGAAAAATTTGCACCGCATCCTTCACGCCCACCATGTCTCTGACATCATCGGGCGTGACCCCGTCCGCTCGCAGCGACCGCAGACTCGTCGCGCGAGTCGACTTGGAGAGTTTCCGCCCGCTTTCGTCGAGAATGAGGCGGTGATGGGCATAACTCGGCGCGGGAAGCTGAAATAAATTCTGCAGCAGCCGGTGAATGTCGGTCGCGGGCGCAAGATCGAGGCCGCGAACGACATGGGTGACGCCCTGGTCGGCATCATCGATCACCACGGCAAGGTGATAGCTCGCCGGGGTCTCTTTGCGGGCGAGGACGACATCGCCCCAGGCGGCCGGCTGGGCGGTAACCGGCTCTGGCCGGCCAAGCTCGGTAAAGGCCAGCGGTCCGCCCGCTGCGAGGGCCAAAGTCATGGCTTTGTCCATCGCCAGCCGCAGGACGAACGGATCACCGCGGGCGATTCGCCGCTCGCGCTCGGCCGCGGTGCTGCTCTCGCCGGGATAGAGCGGACCGCCGTCGGGATCGCGCGGCCAATCCTCGGCCTGCGCTGCCGCCAGTGCGGCCAGTTCGGTACGGCTTTCGAACGCCGGATAAAGCAGGCCTTCGGCTTCCAGCCATGCAAGCGCCGCACGATAACGATCGAAATGAGCGGACTGCCGGCGCACCGGCGTCTCCCAGGACAATCCCAGCCACGCCAGATCCTCATAGATCGCCGTTTCGTATTCCGGCCGGCAGCGTGTCGGGTCGATGTCCTCGATGCGCAATAGAAATCGCCCGCGGCACAGGCGCGCGAGATCGAAATTCAGGAGCGCCGAAAACGCATGGCCGAGATGGAGGAAGCCATTGGGAGACGGCGCGAAGCGAAAAATTGGCGCAGGCATGAGGATCGGGCGATTTCCGGGTGACGGGGGCGACTGCTTTTCCGTACTATCGTCTGACGTCAAGAAGCCCACAACGGCCCGTGACCACCAATCGCGGGAGCCCGAAAAAAGAGGGAAACAACACTCATGTCCGCCAGCCTGTCCGCGTCCGCATCCCGTTTTGGGCTCCGCCACACGTCTTTGCCGCTGATGGCAGCCACGGCACTGGTCATGACGGCATCAATTGCCTCTTCGGCCCGCGCCGACAGCGTCGAGGATTTTTACAAGGGCAAGACCATCACCTTCATCGTGGGCAGCGGCCCCGGCGGCAGCTACGACCTCTATGCCCGGCTACTCGCGAACACGATGCCGAAATACATCCCCGGCCACCCGAATGTCGTGGTGAAGCTTGCAGGCGGCGTCGGCGGTGGCCTGCCGATCGCCATCCAGATGCACAACACCGCCCTGAAGGACGGCACCGTCATCGGCATGACCCAGCAGACCATCGTCGTCAGCCAGGTGATCGAGCCGAACGCCAAGGGCAAATACGACGTCACCAAATGGAATTGGATCGGCCTGATGGCGCCGATCCGCAACATGCTGGCCGTATGGCACACTGCCCCCGCACAGACACTTGATGAAGCCAAGACCAAGGTCGACGTCATCGGCGCGACCGGCCGCACCTCGCCGACCTATATCGTGCCGCAGGTGCTCAACGAGATCTACGGCACCAAGTTCAAGATCGTCGTCGGCTACAACGGCGTTTCCGATCTCAACCTCGCCATGGAGCGCGGCGAGATTCAGGGGCGCGGCGCTTCGTGGGTCAGCGTCGTCACCCAGGCCCCGCAATACATCAAGGAAAAGAAACTCAAGCCGCTCGTCGTCGATGGCCTGACCAAGGAGCCGGGAATCGAGGACGTGCCGCTGCTGATCGACCTGGCGAAAGACGACCGCACACGCCAGGCGCTGACGCTGATGTCGTCAGCGGCCGAGTTCGGGCGCTCGGTCTTCGCGCCGCCCGGCGTGCCGCAGGATCGCGTGGAAGCGCTGCGTCATGCCTTCGACGAGACGATGAAGGATCCCGAATTGCTCGCGGATGCCAAAAAGCGTGGGATACCGATCGAAGCCCATACCGGTGCGGAGTTGGCAAAGACTGCAGCCAAGGTCGTGGCGGCGTCGCCCGAGGCCGTCGCCTACGCCAAGCATCTCATGGGCGTGGACGAGAAAGGCGAGGGAAAGAAGTAGGCGCGGTCGCAACCGCGCAAATCGACACAAGGCCATGATGACGAGGCCGGCGGGTGACGCCGGCCTCGCTGGTGTTGTAGGCAAGAGCAGACATGCGAAAACTATGAGGCGCTGATGACCATCGAACTCGACGGACCGCGGCTGCCGCCGCGCGCCGGTGGCGCGGCCAGGCAACTCGTCGTCTTCCTGCACGGCTACGGCGCCAATGGAAACGACCTGATCGACATCGGTCGCGCCTGGCAGGCGCTACTGCCTGACGCCGCTTTCGTATCCCCGCATGCGCCGGAGCCGTGCGGGCAGGCCCCGATGGGACGGCAATGGTTTCCGCTGACCTTTCGCGACATGGACGAACGCTGGCGCGGCGTGAACGCGGCCCAGCCGATTCTTGATTCCTTCCTCGACGCTGAACTGCAGAAACACAACCTGCCACCGGACCGGCTGGCGCTCGTCGGTTTCAGCCAGGGCACGATGATGGCGCTGCATGTCGGCCTCCGCCGTGCCGTGGCGCCTGCCGCCATCGTCGGCTATTCCGGCGTCCTCGTGACGCCTGAAACGGAGGCCGAGCAGGCGGATTTCGCGCAGGGAATCACCAGCAAGCCGCCGGTGCTGCTCATCCACGGCGAGGCCGACGAAGTCATTCCGGTGCAGGCTCTCTTCCATGCAGTGCAGGGGTTGAGTGCGCTTGACGTGCCGGTGGAATGGCATCTGTCGCCCGATATCGGCCACGGGATCGACCAGGAAGGCCTGCGCCACGGCGTCGAATTCCTCAGCCGTCAGTTCGCCGTCAGATCGGTGAAGGTTTGAGCCGCAGGGCCGCCATGCGGAAGCGTGGAAGGCTATTATTGGGGGCTTCACATTCCTGACACGCTCCATGTACACTCTGGGCAGAGTGTATTGGAGGGCAGCGCGTGAGCGTTGCAATGCGTCGGCTTGAACGTCCACGTCCCGTCCAGTGGTTTCCCGGCCCTCGTGCTCAACGCGGACTTCCGCCCGTTGAGTTATTACCCTCTGTCACTCTGGTCCTGGCAGGATGCGATCAAGGCGGTGTTCCTTGATCGCGTGAATATCGTCGCGCATTACGATCGTGCCGTGCACTCGCCCAGCTTCGAAATGCAGTTGCCGAGCGTCGTGTCGCTCAAGACTTTTGTGAAGCCCTCAACCAATCCGGCCTTCACGCGATTCAACGTCTTCCTGCGTGACCGCTTCAGTTGCCAGTATTGCGGCGCGCGCGATGACCTGACCTTCGACCATCTCATTCCGCGCTCGCATGGCGGCCTGACGACGTGGGACAACGTCGTCGCGGCCTGCTCGCCATGCAATCTGCGCAAGGGCAACAAGACCGTGCAGGAATCCGGCATGCATCCGGCGCAATTGCCATTCCAGCCGACGGTGCACCACCTGCATCGCAACGGCCGCCTGTTCCCGCCGAACTACCTGCACGAAAGCTGGCTCGATTATCTCTATTGGGATACCGAACTCGATCCGTAAGCGCAGCTCTCTATCGCCGCTGCGGCAGCATGCGCTGCAGAACGCCGTCGCGGCGGACGAAGTAGTGATAGAGACCGGCCAGCACATGCAGGCCGACGAGACCGAGCAGTGCGTAGGTCGCCAGCAGCGCATGCACGTCGCCGGTCCATGCAAAGCCGGCTTGCCGTGTCGCCAGCAGCTTCGGCATTTCGAACAGCCCAAACAGCGAAACGGGAAATCCGCGGAAGGATGCGTTCATCCAGCCGAGAATCGGGATGATGAAGAGCAGCAGATAAAGCAGCCAGTGCAAGACGCGCGCGGACTGGATCTGCCAGGGCGGAATGCCGTCTTCGGGAACGGGCTCGCCGTGGATCACTCTCCACGCCAGCCGGATCGCAATGACGACGAGGATGACCGCGCCGAGCGAGAAATGCAGGTTGATCAATGTCTCGGGTTTCGTGTTGCGGCCGATATGCGGCATCGTCCAGGCGATCGCGAACTGCACGATCAGCAGTGCCAGGATCAGCCAATGCAATGATTTTGCGGTCGCCGTGTAGCCGGCGCGGGAGTGGGTCTCGGGCATGGGGTTATCGAATCCTTATGTCCAACGGCGAGACATCTAACCCGCGTTGCACAAAACTGGATACGATTTTGCGACCAGATTAGGCGTCTTCTCATCTGCGCGGCGACACTGTGCCGAAACAGAAAGCGTCCCCGCTTCGGCGCAGTGTTCTCCACATCAGAAGCCGTGAGCGGTGCGATCCCCCGACGCCAATACAAATCCTCGATCGGGCGCGCGCGGCGGTGTCCGCCTCCCCTGTCCCGCCTCCCTCAGCACTCGATTAACCAGCACAGGCCGCGCCTAAGCCCCTTGAGGGACGTCTTTTCCTTTTCGCAAAAATGCTGCTTTGCGGCACGAAATCCACGACGAACTTGGAGGAATTGAAATAATCTTCTTTATTTTCCGAAGTCATTGCTTCCAAAAAGAAAAATATTTTATCTGAGGTCCAGTTTCGTATTCCAGAGGCCTCTTCCATGCTTCACGATCTCAATCTTGCCAAAGCCGGAGCCGCCGGGCGGGCCGGCGAAGATGCCGCCATCACGACGGTCTCGCGAGCCTTCGCCGGTGCCGACCTGTTCGCCCGGATGCGCGCCATCCGCGACAGCGTGCCCGGCCGCATTGTCTTCACCACCAGTTTCGGAATCGAGGATCAGGCTCTCACCCACGCGATCTTCGCGCAGGACATCGATATCGACATTCTGACCCTCGACACCGGCCGGCTGTTTCCGGAAACCTACGCCGTGTGGTCGCAGACCGAGCGCCGTTACGGACGGCGCATCGCCGCCGTCTATCCGGAGCGCGAGGCGCTCGAAGGCCTGATCGCGCGCCAGGGCATCGACGGCTTCCGTGACTCGGTGCCGGCACGCCAGTCGTGCTGCCATGTGCGCAAGGTGGCGCCGCTGCGCCGCGCGCTGTTCGGCGTCACCGGCTGGGTCACGGGCCTGCGGGCCGGCCAGTCGGCGGGACGCGCGCAGACGCCACCGGCCGAGCACGATGCCGCGTTCGGCATTCTCAAGATCAATCCGCTGTTCGACTGGACGCGCGATGCGGTTGCCGCTTTCGCCAACGAACATCGCATTCCCGTCAATGCGCTGCACGATCGCGGTTTCCCGTCCATCGGCTGCGCGCCCTGCACGCGCGCGATTGAGCCTGGCGAGCACGAGCGGGCCGGCCGCTGGTGGTGGGAACAGGAAGACAAGAAAGAATGCGGGCTGCATCAGCATCCCGCGAGCGATGGCGCGCATCTCGCCGTGACCGACGCGTCACGCTGAAAGGAATTTGATTATGAATTTTCATGTCGAGCCCATCGATGTTGGCTCCGCGATCCGCGCACGCCCACCGGGCGTGGCGAATGTTTTGCGCGACGACACCGTCACCCAGCGCCTCACTCATCTTGAGCAACTCGAAGCCGAAAGCATCCACATCCTGCGCGAGGCGGTTGCCGAGAGCGACAATCCGGTGATGCTCTATTCGATCGGCAAGGATTCCTCGGTGCTGCTGCATCTGGCGCTCAAGGCGTTCTATCCGGCCAAGCCGCCGTTTCCGCTCCTGCATGTCGATACGACCTGGAAATTCCGCGAGATGATCGCCTTCCGCGACCGCGTCGCCAAGGAAACCGGCGTCGATCTCATCGTCCACACCAATCAGGAGGGATTGGCGCGCGGCGTCAATCCGATCACGCATGGATCGGAAGTGCACACCGACGTCATGAAGACACAGGCGCTACGCCAAGCCCTCGATACGCACCAGTTCGACGTCGCCATCGGCGGCGCGCGCCGCGACGAAGAGCGGTCGCGTGCGAAGGAGCGCGTGTTCTCGTTCCGCAATTCGCATCACCGCTGGAATCCGAAGGCGCAACGGCCGGAGCCGTGGCGGCTCTACAACGGCCGCAAGCGCAAGGGCGAAAGCTTTCGCGTGTTTCCCCTGTCGAACTGGACCGAACTCGACATCTGGCTCTACATCCATCAGGAGCAAATCCCTGTCGTGCCGCTGTACTTCGCGGCGCCGCGTCCGGTCGTTTCGCGCCACGGTACCCTGGTGATGGTCGACGACGAACGGCTGCCGCTTGAGCCAAACGAAACGCCAGCCATGCGCACGGTGCGGTTCCGAACGCTCGGCTGTTATCCTTTATCGGGGGCGATCGAGAGTCCGGCCGCCTCGATTCCTGATATTATCCGCGAAACCATCGAATCCCGTTTTTCCGAACGCCGCGATCGCGTGATCGATCATGACGGCAATGGATCGATGGAGCGCAAGAAGCAGGAAGGCTATTTCTGATGGGCCGACCTTCAGTCAGTCTCGCGCCGCATACAGCACGCGAGCGTGCGGATGAGGCGTTCTCGATCGACGCATTCATCGCCGAGCATCAGCAAAAAAGCCTGCTGCGCTTCATCGCCTGCGGTTCGGTCGATCATGGCAAATCGACACTGATCGGCCGGCTGCTCTACGAGTCGGGGCAGTTGTTCGACGATCAGGTGGCGGCGTTGCAGTCCGACACCAACAAGTTCAGCAAGGGCGAGGACCTCGATTATTCGCTGCTGCTCGACGGGCTCGCCGCAGAACGCGAGCAGAAGATCACGATCGATGTCGCCTATCGCTTCTTCAGCACCGAGAAGCGCAAATTCATCGTCATCGACGCGCCGGGACACGAGCAATACACGCCGAACATGGCGACCGGAGCCTCCAACGCCGATGTCGCGCTGCTTCTCGTCAGCGCCAGCGAAGGACTGACGCGGCAGACGAAACGTCACGCCGTGATCGTCTCGTCGCTCGGCGTGCGTGAGCTTCTCGTCGCGGTGAACAAGATGGACGCGGTCTCGTGGTCGCGCGAACGGTTCGCCGCGATCGAAGCCGACTTCCGTGCTTTCGCAAAAAGCCTGTCGGTGGATCACATCACCTTCATCCCGATCTCGGCGCGCAGCGGCGACAATGTCACGACCGGGTCGCGCGCCATGTCCTGGTACGACGGGCCGACGCTGCTCGCCTATCTCGAGACCGTTGCGCCCGCACCGCGCAGCGTTGGGCCGTTCCGCATGCCGGTGCAATGGGTCAATCGCCCGGATGCCGACTTCCGCGGCTATTGCGGCCTCATCGCCGGCGGCACTGTCGATGTCGGCATGCCGGTGCGCGTGTTGCCGTCGGGACAGGTGACGCATGTCGCCAGCATCGTCGTCGGTGGCCGCAAGGACGCGCAGGCGTCCGCCGGCCAGTCGGTGACGCTCACCTTCGCCGATGAAATCGATGCCTCGCGCGGTGACATGATCGCCGCCGCCGATGCGCCCATGGGCGTCACCGAGACGGTGACGGCGCGCGTCTTCTGGATGGCGCAGGAGGCGCTCGCGCCGGGCCATAAATATCTCATGAAGATCGGCGCCTGCACCGCCTCGGCAACGGCCGCGCCCAATCTGCAGCGCCTCGACCTCGACACCCAGCAGGAGACCGCGGCGGCAACGCTGGCCGCCAACGACATCGGATCCTGCGAACTGCAACTCGATCGTCCGATCGCGGTCGAGCCCTACGCGCAAAACCGCGAGACCGGCGGTTTCATCCTGATCGATCCGGAGACGTTCGAGACCGTAGGCCTCGGCACCGTCACGGCCGTCGGCGAAGCGCGCAAAGAGGCCGCGCAGACCCGCGCGCGGTCATCATGGTTTGGCTTCCTCAGGCGAGGTTCGGACTCGCATCGCCGCTCGTTCGCAAAAGCCGTCAGTTGGCGCACCACCGGCAGCATCGACACGTTCGTGCTTGCATGGATCATCACCGGCAACCCAAAGATGGCCGGCGGGGTCGCCTTCGCGGAAATCTTCACCAAGGTCGCGCTCTATTACGGCCACGAGCGCATCTGGGCGCTGGTGCCTTGGGGCCGCAAATAGACTTTTTCCGAAACACGCGGCCTCGGATCACATCCGAGGCCGGCTCTCCCGGATCATGCTTATTGCGATTTCAATGACGCCTTGGCCTTGGCGATGATCGCTGGTGACGTCTCGCGGATGTCCGCCAAAATCTTGTCGATCGCCTCGCCGCGCACGGGCGCGACGTCGAGATCGACCTTCTTGGCGTCGGCAATGAAATCGGGGTCCTTCATCGTCTCGTCGAAAGCCTTGCGCAGTGCCGCGAGCCGGTCGGCGGGAATGCCGTGCGAGGCCACGACCGGCCGCGCGATTGCCTGACGCGCCATCAAAAGACGCAGCACTTTCTTCTGCTCGTCTGTCTTCGCGACATCCATGATCAGTGGCACGTTCGGCAGTTCTGCATTCTTCTCAAGCGCGAATTGCAGGATCAGGTTGATCTTCTTGTCCTTGAGCCATTCCTCGTTACGGCTTTCGACACTCGACCATGACCAGCCGCAGCGGCCGTCGACTTCGCCGCGCTCCATGGCAAGGTTGATGCCCGAGCCGCCATTGTAACCCTGCACGATGGTCACCTTGGCCCCGAGCAGGTTTTTGATCAGCGCCACCGCGGTGTCCGTATCGGCACCGCCGGAGCTTGCGCCCATGGTCGCGCCGATCGTGAGAAAATCGTCCCAGGTCTTCGCCTTGGCGGTATGCCAGGTGGCGCAGACGCTCGTTTCGTTGCTGATGCTGCCGATCCAGGCGAGCTTGTTGGTCTGGATGCGGCCGCTGCCGATCAACTGGTCGGTGGCGATATCGCGCGACACGATGCCGATGACCGAGCCGTCCTGCGGCCCGACGGTGTAGATATATTGCGTCGCCTTGCGGCTGCCGCCGCCACCCATGTTCTGCACAATGATCGTCGGCTCGCCCGGCACATGCTTGCCGAGATGACGCGCCAGCGCGCGGCCATAGCTGTCATAGCCGCCGCCGACATTGTAGCCGATGACGATCGTCAGATTGGCTTTCTTGTAGAAGTCCGCAATCGGATCGGCCCGCAACGGGGTTGCTGCGGCGGCAAGCGCGACGAAACAGGCCAATGCGCCTGCAATGAGCCCGGCACGGGAATGGCGGGTTGAAGACTGCGGCATTTTTTCTCCCGAATGATTATTATTTTCGTTGTCTCATTAGGCGTGCTCCATGCGCGTCCGTCAAGGCGACACGACGTCAGGGGAAAGCGCCGACGACCGCTTCCCTTACACGCGCCGGCAAGCAGAGCGTGCGCCGACGAATGCGATGGCCGCCATCACCAGCGCTGCCATCACGTTCCAGCCCGCAAGCGACAGTCCGAGAATGCGGATCGCTGCCTGGTCGCAACGCACGACCGGCGTCGTTGCCGCCTCGCGCAGCAAGTCCGCAGCGCTGCCGGCGCTGAACGATCCGGAGCAATCGGTCGGACCCGGCCAGAACTGCCATTCGACGCCGGCGTGATAGACGCCGAGGCCGGCGCCGACGAGCATCACCAATCCCGCCAGCACAAGGCCGACCATCATCATGCTGCGCGGCAACCGCGGCGCCGCGAGCCCCAGCAGCACGGCAAGCGGGATGACGACATAATAGGGAGTACGCTGCTCGAGGCAGAGCGGGCACGGCTGGTACTTCAGCACGTACTGGAAGTAATAGACGCAGAGAATCGCCGCGATGCCGAGCACGGCGACAAGCCACGCCGCGCGTCCGGGCGTCACCAGAGCCGGGCGGCTGGCCGTGTGGTCAAGATTGGCGGTCGATGGCGCGGTCATGCCTCAAATTTCCCGTTTATGTCCGCGCAAGGGTGCGCCGGCACGGACGCCAATAAACCGGGACCGCCGTGCCTGTCGACACAAATCCCTGTGCGTGAAATATCCTGGCAATACCACGGCAAGTGTTGACCCGGCGCAGTCCGCCGGTATGATCCGCGCCCGCAAAGACGCGCAGGCCCCTGTGGCGGAATTGGTAGACGCGCCTGACTCAAAATCAGGTGGTGGTAACATCGTGCTGGTTCGAGTCCGGCCAGGGGCACCATTCGCGCAGCCGCCGGCCTCGTCCTCGCCGCTGCCGCCTTTTATTCAAGGTTTTGCGAAAGCAGCAGCTTCGGCCAGTCCGGCTGAGCCCTCACCCGCGCATAGGCCACCGCCGCGATTGGCGCTTGTGACAAAGAAATATCTTGGATACTTCTTTTATGACCGGAATGCGCCTGGTGCGCTTCACCGGCCACGTTGACGAGATGCGGCATGACCATTCCCGTAAGCCCCGGCGTTCAACGCCGCGCCGAGATCACCGCCGCGATTGCGGCGGAGACCGGCATCAATGAAGCCATGATCGAGCGGCTGGTACGCGGCTTCTATGCGCGCATCCGCGACGACGCGCTGCTCGGCCCGATCTTCGACGCCAGAGTCAAATCCTGGGAGCCGCATCTGCAGAAGATGTGCGCGTTCTGGTCTTCCGTCGCATTGATGAGCGGCCGCTACCACGGACAGCCGATGCAAACCCACATGCCCTTGCCGGTCGACGCCGCGCATTTCGACCGCTGGCTGCAGATCTTCGAGCAGACGGCGCGCGACCTGTGTCCGGCGAAAGCGGCGGATCATTTCATCGAGCGCGCACGGCGGATCGCGGAAAGCCTCGAACTCGGCATCGCCGGCGCGCATAAGGTCATGCTCGCCAAAGGTGAACGTTTCCGGCGCGAGGATTTGGAGACGGCACAGCACCTGCCGGCCAAACAGACCGCCGCGCACGAAGCCTAGAGCATGATCGTTTCAGGTTGAAGCAACAATCCTGCGCCGGGACCCCCTCTCCCATTGGGGAGAGGGTTGGGGTGAGGGGCGCTCGGACCATCGATAATCAATTGCCCCCTCACCCGCTCGCTACGCTCGCGACCTCTCCCCATTGGGGAGAGGTGACAATAAGATCGATTCAATCAAAGCAGGGAAGCACTAAGCGAGATCGGGCAAGGGCTGCGAGCCATCCGGCACCGGGCCGTCAAACGCGTTCAATGTGATCGCGACCATGGTGTAGAATCCGATCGACGCGACGAACTCGATCAGCAGATCGAGCCCGAGCGCCGCCTGTGCGCGATCATAGGTTTCTTGGCCCAGCCTGCGCGTCGTCATCATTTGGTGGGTAACGTCGTAGATGAGCTGCTCGTCATCGCGCGCAAACCGCGGCGTGCGGCCGTCGCGCAAATCCTCGATCACATCTGATGCAAGGCCGGCCTTGAGCGCCTGATGCTCATGCGCGAACCATTCATATTGCGCGCCCCAATGGCGGGCGATGACCAGCACCATCAGTTCGAACAGCCGCTTCTCCAGCCCACTGCCGACACGCAGCGTATTGCCGAGCGCATTGGCGCGGTCTGCCACCTCCGGCAGCCGCATCCACAGCGCGAACGGGCCGCGCACATGGCCACCACGCCGGTTGGCGATGGCATCGTGGATGCGTTTCTGCTCCGATGACATCTCTTCGGGACGCAAGTCAGGCACGCGCGCCATGCAGAATGTCCTTTAGTTCGAGCTGGAGCGCGCGGTCTGTGCGCCGGTCACGGGCTGGCCGAGGCCGAGAGGCTTGGCGTCGATCAACACGAAAGCGAGTTTTGCCGGCTGATCGCCGCGGTTGGCCCAGGCATGGTTGGTGCCGCGCTGAACCATGACATCGCCGGCGCGCAACGTCACCGTCGATTGGTCCATCTGCATGTCGATCTCGCCGCTGATGCAGATCACGTAGTCGATGGTTTCAGTGCGGTGCATGGGGGTCACGCTTCGTGGCGTAAATTCGATCACCGCGAAACGGCTGCCGTCAGCCGGGGGCGCAGTGCCAAGCTTGCGCGCGCCCATGTCCTCGATATCGACACCCGCCGCAATGTCGGCCGGCAGCGCGTCCGTGCACCAGATCAGCGTGGAGGCGCGGCCGTCCGCCGCGCGTCGGGTATTGTCGGCCGGCGCGTCGATCAGCACCATGGCGACGTTGTTTTCGTCGTGGCCGGTGACGATGCGGCGTGGCGGATGATGATCGGTCAAACGAGCGGCCTCCCTGATTTTTGTCGCCGCCATCATAGCCGCTGTTCCTCGTCGCGATCCACCGTTACAGTCATCCCCGCCGCACGGAGACTGGAATGGAATTCGGAATTTTCGATCATCTCGATCGCAACACGCTCGACCTGCAAACCTATTATCGCGAACGCCTGAAACTGATCCGGCTTTATGATGAGGCTGGATTCTATGCCTATCATCTGGCCGAGCATCACGGGACGCCGCTCGGCATGGCGCCCTCACCCGGTATTTTTCTCTCCGCCGTCGCGCAGAACACCAAGCGCCTGCGCTTCGGCCCGATGGTCTATCAACTGCCGCTCTATCATCCGATCCGGCTGATCGAGGAAATCTGCATGCTTGACCAGTTGAGCGGCGGCCGCCTCGAAATCGGATTTGGCCGCGGCGCGTCGCCCATCGAACTGGAGGTGTATGGCGAGGACCCGGCGCAGGCGCAGGCCGCCTATACCGAAGGTCTCGAACTCATCCTCAAGGGCCTGACTGAAAAGTCGCTGAGCTATGCCGGCGACATCCATCGCTTCGACAACGTGCCGATGGAACTGGAGCCGTTGCAGAAACCGCATCCTCCCGTGTGGTACGGCGTTCACTCCCCCGAAGGCGCGGAGACAGCGGCGCGCCGCAAGCTTTGCGCCATCAGCCTCGATGACGCGCGCACGACACGCATCTCGACCGACCGTTACCGCGAAGTCTGGCAGGCCGCGCATGGCAGTGTGCCGTTGCCGAAATTCGGTATCGGCCGCTTCATCGTTGTCGCCGATACCGATGCATCAGCCTTGGCGCTGGCGCGGCGCGCCTATCCGATGTGGAGCCGGAGCTTTACGCATTTCGAGCGCACCCACGGCTGGGCCGCGCGCCATCCGCGACCGCGGGATTTCGATACGCTGGCGGAGATCGGCCAGGGCATTGCCGGTTCGCCGGCTACGGTCCGTGCTTTCCTCGAAGACCAACTGAAAACAAGCGGCACCAATTATGTCGTCGGGCAATTCGCCTTCGGCGACCTCACGCCACATGAATGCGAGACATCGGTGCGGCTGTTCGCCGACAACGTGATGCCGACGCTGCGTAAAACATTTACGGACGTTTAGCGGCAGGCGGCGCGCGTCACATAAGCGTCCGTGCGGCAGTCTTCGCGACGCGGAGAATGGCCGCGTGACAGCCATGCCGTGGCCGGGCAATTGCGTGCGGATTCAATCGCGACGCTGACGCCGGTCTTGAAGCCCTTGGCCTGACACAGCGCCAGCACGGCACCGCCGCAATCCGGCGCGCCGTTCGGCGCATGGCCGCATTTCTTTCGCCCGTCGACGAGATCGCGCGCGCCCAATGTCGGAATGAGTCCGCTCGCCTCCGTGACCGGAGCAACCGGTGCGGCAGCCCCTTCAGTCGCAGGTGCTTGGGTTGAAGGT
Source organism: Xanthobacteraceae bacterium (assembly GCA_035494115.1). GTDB lineage: Bacteria > Pseudomonadota > Alphaproteobacteria > Rhizobiales > Xanthobacteraceae > DATJHH01. Next base: position 170,236 of record DATJHH010000012.1, on the reverse strand, counting down.
GCTTGGGTTGAAGGTGCTTGGGTCGCAGATGCTTGGGTTGAAGCCGCTTGCACCGCGGGCGCTGGGGCTTCAGGAGCCTGAGCTGGCGGTGTTGAGGCGGTGCCGTCGTCCGGCACGGATATGGGAAGTTCGGTCGCGGATTTTACGGTGTCCCAGGAATCCGCGAGGAACGACCCCACCGCATCGATCAATCCCGGTTGATGGTGCGGATCGACGCGCGCTTGCGTCTGTTGCGGGGCCTGCGGCGCGGCGGACGGATTGGCCTGCGCGCCTTGCTGCTGTGGGAGATCAACCCGCTGATCGCGGGACTGCGCATGTAGCGGCGGACCGCCGAGCGCCAGCACGCCAAGACAAACGGCCGTAAACACGCCGCCGCGGAAACAACGCAGCGCCGCAGGCGTGCATCGTCGTGCAAATGTGGGTCGCGCGTCGTCGTTCATGGCTGGTGTCGGCCGGACCGCTCCCTGGTCGGGAATACCATCGACATTTCGCGCGACTGCGTCACCAGGACATGGCATTTTTGCGATGAATCCCGCTGTCGGCTAGGTCATTTCCGCGCAGGCCGATGTCGCGTCGCCTAAAAAAGGTAAACGGCGGCCACCACGCCGACCACGACCACGCCGAGGAAGATGAACGTCCACACTTCGAGGCGTTTCTCGATGATCTCCTTGGCCTGCGGCCCGAATTTGTAAATCAGTCCTGCCACCAGGAAAAACCGTCCGGCGCGGGTAATGGCCGAAAACAAAACGAACAGCGGCAGACTGTAGCCGGCGAAGCCCGATGTGATGGTCACAAGCTTGTAGGGAATCGGCGTGAGCCCCTTGAGCAGGATGATCAGCGCACCCCAGCGGGCATAGGAGTCGCGGAAGGCTTCGACCTTGTCGCCATAACCGTAGAGATGGATCAGCCAGGCGCCGACGGAATCGTAAAGCACCGCGCCGATGAAATAGCCGAGCAACCCGCCGATGACCGACGCGACGGTGCACAGCCCCGCGTAATAGAAGGCCCGGTCGCGCCGCGCCAGCGCCATCGGGATCAGCATCAGGTCGGGCGGAATCGGAAAGAACGAACTTTCGGCGAACGCAATCAATGCAAGCACCCACGCCGCATAGGGCTTGCTGGCAGCCCCAAGGCACCAATCGTAGAGTTTGCGGATCATGCGCCATCCTTGTGGACGTGCAGGCGCAAATCAACGACGGACTCTGACCCGAAAGACTCGGACAATGCGGATTTTCCTTAATGAGGATCGCGCGCTTATACAGCGAAGGATTGCGGCCGTCAGGTCCGCTTGTGGGCGCGCCGTTCATCGAGCGGCACCACCTTGCGGCGGGGGACCGCGGACGCCACGCGCGCCGCCTTCGGCAACTTCTCGGCGATGCCGAGAAATTTCTCGCGGCGGTTCATCTCGCCCCAAACATCCTCGGGGCTGATCCCGGCCGCCGCCCACAACACCACGAGGTTGTAGATCAGGTCGGCGCTTTCGCGCACTACGGCGTCGGTGTTGCCGTCGATGGCATCGATGACGACTTCGACCGCTTCTTCCGCCATCTTCTTCGCCATCTTGGCGCGGCTCGATTGCATGAGCTTGGCGGTCCGCGAGCGCGACGGGTCGGCGTCGCGCGCGGCGAGAACGGCTTGGTAAAGGCGGCCGATCGAATCACTCATGTCTCAACCATACTCCGAACGCTACAACGTTTCGTTAACGATCATGGCACGGCAGCGGCGGCGCTGCGGTTTGAACGCGTCATCTTGCTGTCATGCAAACGCCGCCCGCAGGCGGCGTTCGCGAGAACGACCGATGATCGGCAAGGTCACCGAGCGAAAGCTCACCGATGACGGTGTCCGCCGCCATGATGGCCACCGCCGCCATGGAAGTGATGGAAGCCGCCGCCGCCGAAATGGCGTCCGCCAACGAAGTGACGGCCGCCGTGGTACCGATACCCGCCGCCGTAATAGCCGTACCCGCCGCCGTAGTAGCCGTACGGCGCATAATAGCCGTACGGTTCATAATAGTAGTCGTCGCGATAGCGTTGCGACGCCGCGATGGCCGCGATCGTTCCCGCAAACAGGGAGAACGCTCCGATCGCCGCAGCCGAACCGCCCCGTCGGTAGTGCCTATAATGGCGATAGTGGCGATGATGCCGGGCCGCGCTGATGTCCGTATTCGCCACCGCCGCCGTCTGCTTGGCATGCCCCGCCGCCAGCGCCGGAGTGGCGCCGAGACCGGCCGCTGATAACGCCAACGCCGCGGCGATCGCGACGGAGATGCTCCGTTTGACTGTCTGACTCATGGCTTCCATCCCTGTTTGTCCCGCCTGTTTGTCCCGCGAACCCGCGGTGCGGCGGAAATTGTGGGCGTGAAAATGTCCCGTTCGGTCTGCATCGCAACGCAGCACACCGGGTTCCTGTAGTTCATCTAAGGTGCAAAGCCGCGGCGAAAAGACCTGCGAAATAACGATTTGGTAACCGTTCCGGCATCGATTTGCGCAGAATTCCGCGGTTTTTTGGCCCAATCCGCCGCTTTCGGACCTATTTCGGCTCCTGCGGCCGCGACAGCAGGCTCGCATTGCCGCCGATCGCCGCCGTGTTGATGGTCACGACCTGCTCGGCGCAGAAGCGCGGAAGATAATGCGGGCCGCCGGCCTTGGGACCGGTACCGGACAGGCGGCTGCCGCCGAATGGCTGCGTGCCGACCACCGCGCCGATCATGTTGCGATTGACGTAGACATTGCCGTGCGCGAGCCGCGCCGCGATGCGCTCGGCTGTCGCATCGATGCGCGAATGCACGCCCAGCGTCAGCGCGAAGCCGGCGGCGTCGATCTCATCGAGGACGCGATCGAGTTCGTCGGCCGCCCAACGCACCACATGCAGGACGGGGCCGAACACTTCCTCGCGCAGGTCGCGCACGGCATCGAGCGTGACGATGGCCGGCGGCACGAAGAAGCCGGTCTGCGGCAGCTTATGATGCGCGTCCCAGCGAAAGCGCACGGCGCCGTGCCGCGCCATGCCGTCGATCCATCCGGTCAGGCGCTTGCGCGCCTCGTTATCGATCACCGGGCCAACCTGCGTTGCGATGTGGCGCGGATCGCCAACCACGAGTTCACGCGCCGCGTCCGCGATCATCGCAACGACGCGGTCGGCGACATCCTCCTGCACGCAGAGCAGCCGCAGCGCCGAGCAGCGCTGACCGGCCGAGCGGAAGGCGGAGGCAAGCACGTCGTCGGTCACCTGCTCCGGCAGCGCCGTGGCATCGACGATCATGGCATTGATGCCGCCGGTTTCCGCGATCAGCGGCACGATCGGCCCCGGCCGGGCGGCGAGAGCCTGCGCGATTCTGCGCGCGACATCGGTCGATCCGGTGAAGGCAACACCGGCGATGCGCGGATCGGCGACGAGTGCGCTGCCCATGCGGCCGTCGCCGGTGACGAGGTGCAGGGCCTGCGGCGGAATGCCGGCGTCATGCAGCAAGCGCACGACATGCGCGGCGATCAGCGGCGTCTGCTCCGCCGGCTTGGCGACAACCGTATTGCCGGAGACGAGCGCCGCCACGATCTGGCCGGTGAAGATCGCAAGCGGGAAATTCCACGGGCTGATGCAGACGAAGACGCCACGGCCGCGCAGCCGCAGCGTATTGCTCTCGCCGGTCGGTCCCGGCATTGCGCGCGGCGCAAGGGTCGTCCGCGCTTCCGCTGCGTAATAGCGGCAATAATCGACCGCCTCGCGCACCTCCGCGATGCAGTCTTCGAGCGTCTTGCCGCCTTCGGCTTGCAGCAGGGCCGTGAGACGCGCGCAGTCCTGTTCGATGAGATCTGATGCCCGCTCGACAAGCCGCGCGCGCTCGCTGAGCGGCGTCGCCGCCCATGCACGAAAGCCATCGCGTGCCGCATCGACGGCGGAATCCACAATCGTCGTATCAGCCTCGACCACATGGCCTGCCGTGTGGCCGTCGATTGGTGAGACTACGACGCTGCGGCGGCCGGCCATGACGTGGCCGTTGATCAGCGGCGCGGCATCGTCTGATTGCGGCGCAGCCGCGACAGCGGCCAAAAAGCCGTCGAGCGCGGTGCGGTCGCCGACTGCAAGTCCCGCCGCATTGCGCCGTGCCGGCGCATAGAGATCGCCGGGCAGCGGGATCGCCGGATCGCGCGCCTCCTTTGCGTCCGCGAGGATTTTTTCCGGCAGCGTCAGCAACGACGCGAGCGGCATTTCGCGGTCGGCGATGGCGGCGGCGAAAGACGTGTTGGCGCCGTTCTCCAGCAGCCGCCGCACCAGATAGGCGAGCAGATCGCGATGCGTGCCGACCGGCGCATAAGTGCGGCAGGCGACCTCCGGATAGGCCTCGCGCAACGCGGCATACAGTCCGTCCCCCATGCCGTGCAGGCGCTGGAATTCAAAACCATCGACGCCGCCGGCATCGTCGATGATGCTGGCCACCGTCAGCGCGTTATGCGTGGCGAATTGCGGAAAGAGCCGCGGCCGCGCCACCAGCAACTTGCGCGCGCAGGCGATGAAACAGAGATCGGTCGCGGCCTTGCGGGTGAACACCGGATAGTCGGCAAGCCCCTGCTCCTGCGCGCGCTTGATTTCCGTGTCCCAATACGCACCCTTGACCAGACGCACCATCAGCCGCCGATCGTGCGCTTGGGCCGCCGCCTCGACCCAGTCGATGACGGCGCGGGCGCGTTTCGAATAGGCCTGCACGGCGAGCCCGAACCCATCCCATCCCGCGAGCGAGGGATCGGCCAGCACGGCGGCAAAAACATCGAGCGACAATTCGAGACGGTCGGCCTCCTCCGCATCCATGGTGAGATTGAGGTCATGCGCCCGTGCCTGCTGCGCCAGCGTCAGGAATCGCGGCACCAGTTCAGCCATCACGCGCACGCGCGACAGCGCGTCGTAGTGCGGGGAGAGCGCCGAGAGTTTTACGGAAATACCCGGCCGCCGCGGCAATGGATCATGTCCGGCGCTTTGCCCAACCGCGGCGATGGCGTCGGAATAAGCTTCGAAATAGCGCGCGGCATCGGGCGCGGTGCGCGCACCCTCGCCCAGCATGTCGAAGGAATAGCGAAAATGCGGGTCCCGGCGCGCACGCGCCAACGCCTCTTCTATCGTTTGCCCGAGCACGAAATGCGACCCGAGGAAGCGCATCGCCTGGCGCGTGGCCGTGCGCACCGCCGGCATGCCGACGCGGCGCAGAAGACCCTCGACCACGGTCTGCGGCGTCTCGCCCGGATGCAGCAACCTCGCCGTGAGGCTCAATGTCCAGGCCGAGGCGAAGATGAGAAGCGCATCCGCATGGGGCTTGGTGTGGACCCAATCGCCGGCGGCAAGCTTGTCCTCGATCAGACGGTCGGCCGTCTCGGCGTCGGGCACGCGGAGCAACGATTCAGCCAGCACCATCAACGCCAGCCCCTCGCGCGTGGAGAGCGAATAGGCGTGCAGAAACTCCTCGATACCGGCATGGACGGCGGTCTCGCGGATCGCGGTGACCAGCGTTCCGGCCAGCGTTGCGACCCGGGCTGTGCTGTCTTCGCTGCGCTGCGCGGCCGCCAGCAGGCGCGGTGCAAGTTCCGCATCGGGCGGCGCATAGGGAGCCGTGAAAGTCGCAAGCGTCATCGGTCAAACCGGAATCATGGCACGCGCCTGGATTAACCCTGCCGCTCGCGGGTTCGTAACCATCACAGCATATTTTACATGAATCCGCTTGCGCCGATCATTGCCCTGTTCTCTTGTGAGGGCGGACGGGGGTTGCGTATCTCGGATGACGTCCATGCACCGATATTTCACGACAGCCATCGCAGATGTCAGGCCCATGCGCCTGTCCCGCTGCGGCGCCACATGGCGCCTTGCCGTCGCGCTCGCCCTGACAGCGCCGGTCGTCGCATCCGCATCGGCGCAGCCCACCGCCGAGACCGGCATCCGGCTCGAATTCGCCACCCGCATCGACGGCATGGTCGCGCCCTTCTTCCTGGCGCAGGACAGCGGCGATTACAAAGCCGAAGGTCTCCGGGTCACGCTCGCGCCGGTGCCGAACAACGGCGACGTCTTCGACCGGCTGACGGCGGGCACGGCCGATCTCGCCGTCGCCGATCCGTCAACCCTGATTCGCTATCGCGCCGCGAAGCCCGCGAGCGATCTGCGCCTCATTTACATCGTCTACGACAAACCGACCTACGCCATCGTCACGCGCAAGAGCCGCGGCATCACCGCGCCGAAGGACCTCGGGGGAAAGACGCTGGCTGCGCCGCGCACGGAAGTCACCGGTGCGCTGTGGCCGCTGTTCGCGAAGAACGCCGGCATCGATGCCTCCAAGGTCACGGTGGAAAGCGTGTCCCGGCTCGTGCGCGAACCGATGCTGGCGTCCGGCCAGGTCGATGCCATTTCCGGAAACGCGGTCAATTCGTTCCTCGATCTCAAGGACCGCGGCGTGCCCGAGAGCGACATCGTGGTCTGGCCGATGAGCCGCTACGGCATCGACAGCTATGGCTATGCGGTGGTCGCGAGCGAAAAGTTCCTGAAGAACAATCCACAAGCGGCGGAGGCATTCCTGCGCGCCTTGTCCAAGGCGATGCGCACGAGCAACCACTCGCCGGGACGCGCAATCGACTCGCTCGCGCGTCACGTCGAGGACGTGCAGCGGCCCGTGGAACTCGATCGCCTGCGTATGACGATCGGCACGTTGCTACGCGATAGTGAGATCCGCACGGACGGGCTCGGAACCATCCGCTCCGAGCGTATGCAGGCGGCCATCACCCAAATCTCCGATGCCTTCGGCCTGAAGAGCAAACTGACGCCTGACGCCATCTTCGACGGATCGTTCCTGCCGCCACAATCGCAGCGGCGGATCGACTGAATCGGCATTTCCGGGCTATTTCAGCCGCTTATTAGGCGTTGCGTCGAAATTTTGTCGCTTTCCTGGGCAAGGTGCGACGAGGGCCCGTGATGGGAGGGGGTGGGAACCGCTTCTGCTTTACAGCCAGGCACAACATACGGTTAGGTAGCGTGTGAGATCGGGCCGGGTCGCCGGGTCTGTCACGTGCCTCGCGTTGGCCCCGAACGGACCTCACCGGCTACCTGACACCGGCCTGTTCCCGCGTGTCGCACCAGGACGCTGCAAGCATGACGATCCGCACCGCGAAGCTCCGCAAGCTGACGATTCCCTTCGTGATGGGCCTCGCCGTGATCGGCAGCGTTTTCGCGGCGACGGCGGCAGCGGCGGCGGAATCGCAACTGCTGATCGAGGCCGACAGCGGCAAGGTTCTTTACGCCGAGAACGCGACCTATCCCTGGCATCCGGCGTCCGTGACGAAACTGATGACGCTTTACACGACGCTGCGCGCCGTCAAGGAACATCGCATCACGCTCAATTCGCCGTTCACGGTGTCGGCTACCGCGACCGGCCAGGCGCCGTCGAAGATGGGCTTCCGCCCCGGCACCATCCTGACCGTCGACAATGCGATCAAGATGATGATGGTGCATTCCGCAAACGACATGGCCGTCGTTCTGGCAGAGGGCGTCTCGGGATCGATCGACAAATTCGCCGAGGAGATGAACACCAACGCGCAGCGGCTCGGCATGACGCAGACGACCTACGTCAATCCGAACGGATTGCCCGACGACCGCCAGGTCACCTCGGCACGCGACATGGCGATCCTGGTGCGCAGCCTGCTGCATGAGTTTCCGGAATACGAGCTTTACTGGCACATCTCCTCGATCCGCCTCGGCAAGCGCGTCATCCACAACACCAACAAGCTCATCGACCATTATCCCGGCGCCGACGGCATGAAGACCGGCTTCATCTGCGCGTCTGGGTGGAATCTCATCGCCTCGGCGACGCAGCACGGGCGCAAACTGATCGCCGTCGTTTTCGGCGCGCCGTCGGCGCGCGGCCGCACGCAGGAAGCGGCAAAGCTGCTCGATCGCGGATTTTCCAGCAGCACGCTGTCGTGGCTGACGCCGTCGCTCGGCACCGTCGATGAACTCAAGCCCATCGCCGCAGCTCCGGCCGATCTGCATGACGAGATGTGCGGCTCGCATCGCAAACGTCAGCAGATCGATGCAGACGAGGCCATGAGCGAAGGAAACGATCAGATCCAGTCGATCCTCACCGCACTCGCAAAGCCGGCAGCGCCGACCTATTCGCTCACCGGCGCGCCGCTGAACGCGCCACCGCCGCTCACCGTCTATGTCGGCCCGTACCGCAACCCGGCCGCAATCGCCGAAGCCCCCGCTCCCGAATTCATCGGTGCCTCGCGCAAGGCCGCGCACAAAAAAACCGCCAAGGGGCGGGCTAAGGCAAAAACGGCCAGTGCGACCGCGAACGCGCCTGATGACAAAAAGGCTTCGAACAAGCCGCAAACGACGCCGCGGAAAAAGCCCGCAAAGCGTGCAGCCCCACAAGCGAAGGCTGGCGCCAAGACAAGTGCCAAGACAAACGCCAAAACAAGTACCACCGCCAGCAGCGCAAAATGACCGACCCGTCGGCCGCATCGCCCCGACACGAAAACACGTCCAAGCCGCTGTCGTCCAAAACACCGCCCGCGCCGATCCCGCTTTCAATCCTGACCGGGTTTCTCGGTAGCGGGAAGACGACGCTGCTCAACCGGCTCCTGAAAGATCCGGCGATGGCGGGCACCGCCGTCATCATCAATGAATTCGGCGACGTCGGCCTCGACCACCTGCTGGTCGAGCGGATCGACGACAACACCGTGCTGCTGCAAAGCGGCTGTCTGTGCTGCACATTGCGCGGCGACCTCATCACGGCGCTGGAAAAGCTGCTGCGCGATCGCGACAACGGCCGCGCCCGCTTCGACCGCGTGATGCTCGAGACAACCGGCCTCGCCGATCCCATACCGGTGCTGCAGACGCTGATCGCACACCCCTATCTCGTCATGCGCTACCGGCTCGACGGCATCATCACGACGGTCGATGCGCTCAACGGCTCCGTCACGCTCGACGCGCATGCCGAATCCGTGCGTCAGGTCGCGGTCGCCGACCGCATTGTCCTCACCAAGACCGATATGGATGTCTCCGCGGACGAGATCGCGGCGTTGCGCGAGCGACTGCGCCGGCTCAATCCGGCCGCACCCATTCTCGACGCTGCGGCCGGCGACGCCTCGCCGGCGGCGCTTCTCGACTGCGGGCTCTACGATCCGGCGCGCAAGATTCCGGACGTGGCGCGATGGCTTGCGGCGGAAGCCTATGACGCCAGCCAGGATGAGGACCGCGGCCATCACGGGCACGCGCATCACCACGACGTCAACCGCCACGACGCCAGCATCCGCTCGTTTTCGCTGACGGCGGACCGGCCGATGACCATGGCGACGCTGGAGATGTTTCTCGATCTGCTGCGCTCCGTCCACGGACCGCATCTGCTGCGGCTGAAAGGCATCGTCGCCATGGCGGAGCATCCCGACCAGCCGCTGGTGCTGCACGGGGTGCAGCACATCTTCCATCCGCCGGTGCGGCTCGCCGCCTGGCCCGATGCCGACCGGCGCACCAAACTCGTGCTGATCATGCGCGACGGCGATCCCCGCACGGTGCGCGACCTGTTCAACGCCTTTCTCGGCATCCCCCGGCCGGATCAGCCCGATGTCCAGGCGCTGACCGACAATCCCCTGGTGCCGTTCGGGTCGCGCATGGAGTAGCGCCATGCACCGGCCTTCCGCGCCCCGCCCTTGCCAGACGCCGACGCCTGCCTGATGCTTGGAGAATATTAAGACCGGCGGACGCATGAAGACGGTGCACCGCAGGCAGGGGATGGAATCGACAATGGACCGCATCTGGCTCGATCACTATCCACCCGGCGTCCCGGCCGAGATCGACCTGTCGCAATACCGTTCGCTGATTTCGATCCTCGACGAGAGCTTTGCCAAATATCGTGACGCGCCCGCCTATGTGAGCATGGGCCGGACGTTGACCTATGGCGCTGTCGATCGGATGTCGCAGGCGCTCGGCGCATGGCTGCAAAGCCGTGGTCTTGCGCGCGGCGCCCGCATCGCGATCATGATGCCGAACGTGCTGCAATATCCGATCGCGCTCATTGCGATCCTGCGCGCCGGCTACACGATCGTGAACATCAATCCCCTTTATACCGCGCGCGAGTTGCAGTTTCAGCTTCGCGACTCGGGCGCGGAGGCGATTTTCGTTCTCGAGAATTTCGCTTCGACCCTGCAGCAGGTCGCCGCGGCAACGGATTTGAAGCACATTGTCGTTGCCAGTCTCGGCGAGATGCTCGGGTTCGTCAAAGGCCTCATCGTCAATGCCGTGGTGCGTCACGTGAAGAAGATGGTGAAGCCGTTCACCCTCCCAGACGCGATCCGCTTCAGCGATGCGCTGTCTGCCGGGCGCGATATGACGCTGTCGACACCCGATCTCGGACAAGACGATATCGCCTGCCTGCAATACACCGGCGGCACCACCGGCGTCGCCAAGGGCGCAACGCTCCTGCATCGCAATCTGCTCGCCAATGCGCTGCAGGTCGACGCATGGCTCGCGCCGACACGCGAAAAAATCCCGGCAGACGAGCAATTGACGATCATGACGGCGCTGCCGCTCTATCACATCTTCGCCCTGACCTCCTGTCTCTTCGTCGGCATGCGCATCGGCGCGCGCTGCATCCTCATCGCCAATCCGCGCGACTTGCCGAACCTGATCAAGGAATTCGTGAAATATCCGGTTCACCTTTTTCCGTCCGTGAACACGCTGTTCAACGGCATGCTCAACCATCCCGACTTCGCGAAGATCAACTGGACGGCGTTGCGTTGCGCCATCGGCGGCGGCATGGCGGTGCAGAAAGCCGTTGCCGATACCTGGATGCAGAAGACTGGCAAACCGATTGTCGAGGGCTACGGGCTGTCTGAAACATCGCCGGTCCTTACATGCAATCGCGGCGACATCACCGCCTGGAACGGCACCATCGGCCTGCCGCTTCCATCGACGGAGGTGACCATTCGCGATGCCGATGACCACGACATGCCGCTTGGCGAGATCGGCGAAATCTGCGCGCGTGGACCGCAGGTGATGGCCGGCTATTGGCAGCGTCCCGACGAAACCGACAAGGTGATGTGCGCCGATGGATTTTTTCGCACCGGCGACATCGGCGTGATGGATGCCGAGGGTCGCGTGCGCATCGTCGATCGCAAGAAGGACATGATCAGCGTCTCGGGCTTCAAGGTTTTTCCCAACGAAGTCGAGGACGTGGCCATGGGCCATCCCGGTGTGCTCGAATGTGCAGCCGTCGGCGTGCCGGACGTGCATTCCGGCGAGGCCGTCAAGCTCTTCGTCGTGAAGAAGGATCCGGATTTGACAGCGGAGCAATTGCGCAAATACTGCGCGACGCAACTCACGAATTACAAGGTTCCGAAATTCATCGCCTTCAAACAGGACCTGCCGAAGACGCCGGTCGGCAAGGTGCTGCGGCGCGAGTTGCGCGATGACCCGGCGGAAAAGCCTGCGGCTTGAGCATCAGAAGCCAGGTTCTGATTTTCAAGGGTCCGGCCTTCAACGCACACTCGGGGCCGATAAATTCGAGAGTACGCTGCGATGACCATGCCTTCCTTTGACGACGTTCTCGATTTCTGGTTCAGCGCCGGGCACGCGAAGTGGTTCACCAAGGACGAAGCATTCGACGCCGAGGTCACGCGCCGCTTCCTCGCCGTCTATGAGGCCGCCGACAACGGCGAGTTGACCGTCTGGGAAACGGCGCCGGACAGCGCGCTGGCGAAAATCATCGTGTTCGACCAATTTCCGCGCAACATGTTTCGCGGCAGCGCGCGCGCCTTCCACACCGACGAGAAGGCGCGCGGGGTTGCGGACCGCGCGCTCGTGCGTCACTTCGATGAAAAAGTCGCGCACGAACGGCGCACGTTCCTTTATCTTCCGTTCATGCATTCGGAAGACCCGCGCGACCAGGAACGCAGCGTCCGGCTCTACAAGGCTGCGGGCAATGCCGACGACCTCAAATACGCGGAGCAGCATGCCGCGATCATCCACCGTTTTGGCCGCTTCCCGCATCGCAATGCCGTACTTGGCCGTGTGACGACGCCGGAAGAACAGGCGTTTCTCGACAGCGGCGGTTTTTCCGGCTGACCGGAGAACACCGCTGGCAGAAGCCCGCTAGTCGGACAAAGCACTGCGACTGCTTGGAAAAATGGCCATCACACTTTTGCGACGCCGTGTTTTCGGCACCGCAACCAACGCGATTTTAACGCTTCGTTGATAGGACTTGCGGCGACCGACGCCACCTGCGCGCCGGGAACCGGAGCCAACGTGGCCTATATCGGATCAGATCGCCCCCGCGGCGCCCTCGCCGCCTTGGTCGCACAGGTGAAAAACCTTGCGACGGGCTGGTTGAGCGGCCGCAGCGAGAATTCGCGCGCCGGACGCCGCGCCGGAACGGCCTTTCTCAACCGCATGGCCGGCGCGGTCCTTGCCTATGCCTCACAGGCCCTGTTCGCGCGCTGGATGGGGGCGTTCGAATTCGGCGTGTATGTCTATGTCTGGACATGGGTGATGCTGCTCATCAGCCTGCTCGATCTCGGTCTTGCCGCCGGATCGCAGCGCTTCATCCCGGAATATCGCGAACGCGGCCAACTCGATCACCTGCGCGGTTATCTCTCCGGTGCGCGCAGAATCGGATTCGGATTTTCCAGCCTGATCGCGATCATCGGCGCCGGCCTGATCACGCTCGCAAAACCCTGGCTCGAACCCTACGAAGTGATGCCACTCTATCTCGGCTGTCTGGCGTTGCCCGCCTATGGCCTGCTCAATGTCCAGTCGGCGATCGCGCGTTCGCACGACTGGATCAATCTCTCGCAGATGCCGACCTTCGTGCTGCGACAGGTGATCGTCATCGGGTTGATGGGCGCATTGTTCTTTGCCTCCTACGCCACCGACGCTGTGGTGGCGGTCGGCCTGACTACGGCCTCGCTGATCGTGGTTGCGGTGGGCCAGGCCGTCGTGCTGCGGTGGCGGCTGTCGACCACCGTCGAACGCGGCCCGCGCACTTACGACGTGCGGCGCTGGTTGTCGATTTCCCTGCCGATGGCGATAGCGGAAACGCTCTATCTGATGCTGACGTTCTGCGACGTGCTGATCCTGCAACTGTTCAATCCACCGCATGACATCGCGATCTACTATGCCGCGCAGAAGACATTGGCGCTGGTCGGCTTCGTGCATTACGCGGTGGCGCAGACCGCCGCGCATGAATTCAGCAAGCATCACGTTCTCGGCGATCGTGAAACATTGGCCGCCGCGCTCGCCAACGCCGTGCGCCTCACCTTCTGGCCGTCGCTGGCAGCCACCATCGGCGTGCTCGTCGCGGGCATTCCTTTGCTCTATCTCTTCGGCAGCGAATTCATCAGCGGCTATCCACTGATGTTCATCCTCGCCATCGGCCTGATGTCGCGCGCGATCATCGGCCCGCTTGCCGCCTGCCTGACCATGGTCGGACAACAGCGCGCCTGCGCCGGCATCTACGGCCTCGCGTTCCTTGCCAATCTCATCCTGTGCTTCGCGCTGATCCCGCATTTCGGAATGTACGGCGCCGCCTCGTCGACGACGCTGGCGCTAATCCTGGAATCCATCGGCATGTTCTGGGTGACGCGGCGCAAGCTCGGCCTCAACGGGTTTGCCTGGACACGCCGCGCGGCCGCCGCAGCGGACGGCGAGAAGCCTTAACCCCCGCCCTGCCGGGCAACATCAAACGGGAGAAATAGGAGGTGGCGCCGCGGGGCGGGCGCTACCATTTTGTCCATGATGAAGCCCCTCAAAATGAAGCCATTCAGTTGGGATCGCGCGGAGGCTCGCGCCGGGACGTTCGATGGTGAATTCATCATCGGCGTCCTGACCACGGGCATCTATTGCCTGCCGTCCTGCTCGGTGCATCCGCCGAAACCGGAAAACGTGCGCCTGTTCAAGACCGAGGACGACGCGAAAGCCGCGGGCCTGCGCGCCTGCAAGCGTTGCCGGCCGGACCTTTTCTATCGCGGCGAGGACGGCGATGTTCAGCTTTTCGATGGCCTGACGGCGCGCGTACGCGGCAAGCCGCAAGCGTTCGCCAACGCGGCCGCGCTGGCCAGCGCGTGCGGCGTCAGCCAGACGAAACTCGGCGATCTGTTCCGCACGCACGCGCATCTGGCACCGGCCGCATGGCTGCGGCGCGAGCGCATCAAGGCGGCGCAACACGCTTTGCTCGATGGCGACGATCGCGTGGTCGATATCGGCTTCGACATCGGCTTCGAAAGCGAATCCGTCTTCCATCGGCAATTCCTGGCACTGACGCGCATGACGCCCGGCGCTTATCGTGCGCTGAAGAACGCGTCGGTTTTTCTCCTTGCCCTGCCGCCCGGCTATCGTGCGCAGGAGGTGCTCGCCTATCACGCTCGCGATCCTGAAAGCCTGTGCGAGAAAAGCGAAGGCAGCCGCATCTGGAAAGCACTCGTGACCGAGGAAGGGCCGTGCGTGCTGGAAATCTCGCTCGAGAGCGAAGGCGCGTGGTGCCGCGTACACACGGACCACAAGCTGAGTCAGCTCAGCATGGGACGGCTGCACGCCGCGGCACTGCGCATGCTGGGTCTCAACAATGACGTCGCAGCATTCGAAAAGCGTGCGGCGGGCGATCCCGCTCTCGCGTTGTTCCGGCGGCGGCGCGGCATGCGCGTGCCCATGATCCCCACCGGTTTCGACGGACTGTGCTGGGCGATCATCGGCCAGCAGATCAATCTGAAATTCGCCGCCGCCTTGCGCCGCGAGATCATCCTACTCGGCGGCGAAAAGGTCGGCGACATGATCGCCCATCCCAATCCGGCCCGCGTCGCCGACATCGGCGTCGAGGCGTTGACCAAGCGGCGCTACTCCCGGTCGAAGGCGAGTTACCTGATCGGCGCCGCCACGGCGGTCGCGGAAGGACGCGTCGCGATCGAGGCATTGCCCGAGGGCTCCGCCGTGGCCGCCGAAAGCGCGCTGACGGCGCTGCGCGGCGTCGGCACATGGACGGCGCGTTACGCCATGTTGCGCGGCGGCTTTGCCGATTGCGCGCCGGTGGGCGACAGCGCGCTCGCCACCGCCCTGCAACGCATGCACGGCCACGCGGAGCGCCCTGCGCACGAGGACGTGCAGCGTTTGATGGAACTGTTTTCGCCCCACCGCAGTCTCGCGACCGCGCATTTGTGGGCCAGCCTCAGGGATGTGTCATGACCAGCAAACACTATTGGGCTCCGATCCATTCGACATTCGGAAACTTTGCCGCCTGGGTGGACGAGGACGGCGCGCTGTTGCGCTTCTACCTGCGTGCCGAAGGGGCCGAAGCGGTCGATCTGTCCGCCGAACGCAACGAAAAGCGGCTCGCGCCGGTGCAAAGGCAAGTTGCCGAATATGATGCCGGCAAGCGCCAGAATTTCGAATTCGAACGGCGCGCGGAAGGTCCCGATTTTCATCGTCAGGTCTGGGAAGCGCTGATGGGAATTCCGTTCGGCACGACGACGAGCTATGGCGCGATCGCGCGGCAAGTCGGCCAGCCCAATGCGGCACGCGCCGTGGGCGTGGCGAACGGCGCCAATCCGATCTCGCTGATCGTGCCCTGCCACCGCGTCATCGGCAGCGACGGAAGCCTCACCGGCTATGGCGGTGGCTTGCCGCTCAAGCAGGCGCTGCTGGTGCATGAGGCCCGCGTCGCAGGCCGGCCGTTCGATCTGTTCGCCTGATCCCGCGCGTGTGCAGGTTTTGCTGCGCGGATTTTACTAGCGTAAAACCTGCACCACCGGCTCCTCTTCAGCCGCGCGCCGCTCCATCGGCTTCGCTATCACCATCGCCCAAAACACCTTGTATTTGGAGCCCGGCGTGTAGACGGCGGCAATGCCGAAGCGGGTGGCGCCGGGGAGCAGCATGTTCTTGCGATGCGGCGGGGAATCGCGCCAGCCGGAAAAAGCTTCGGCAAGGGTGTGATACCCGGCGGAGATGTTTTCGGCGGCTGTGGAGGCCCGGTAGCCGGCCTTGCGCAGGCGCGCCGCGAGCGGACCGTCGATATTGTGGTCGAGTTTGTTCCGTGCGGCCATCACCGTGGCCTGGTGCTCGGCGAGCGCCATCAGTTCCGGATCGAGGGTGACCGCCGAAAGTCCGTTATTGTGCCGGTAGCCCGATATCATCGACTGTGCAGCCTTGGCATCGACCTTTGCGCCGGCATGCGCCAGGCTGCGATAGAAGGTCGGATCGGTCTCGTGCGGCGGCGGGCGATCGGCGGCGCAGCCGGCGAGTGCAAAAACCAGAACGGCGGCCGTCCCGGCAGGCAGAACGCGCCGCTTCAGGCGATTGGCGAAAGACATGGGCGGGGAACTCCGGCAGGACGCTTTTGAGACCAAAGCCATGGGCCTTGAGAGGGAAGTTGGGACTTGGACTTTGAGCCGAGATTTGGGGACACAAGATCGCGATGGCCGTTCAACGGCATGATTGTCGCGAAACTAAGAAGGCCGGCCGGTTAATCTTTTCCTAACCATCCCTTAACTCAACGAAAACTGTTGGACGCCTACGTTTCTGGGACATCCCTGCCACGGGTCGCGGCCGCGTTTGCCGGCCACCCCTCTCGTGAGAACGGCGCATCATGCCTGCCTTGATTTTGACCAGCCTTCTCGGCGTCGCTGCGGTGGCGATTTTCATGGTCATGCGTATGCAACGCCGCATCAGGCTCCTGGATGAAACGCTCAACTCCATGGGGCACGGAGTCTGCACCTTCGACCAGCGGGGCAAACTGCTGGTCACAAATACCCTTTTCAGCACGATGTATGGCTTCGGCGCCAAGGTTCGCCGCGGCACGACGATCGAAGCCATTCTCACCCTTCGTCAACAGCTCGGGTCTCTCCGGGGCAACCCGGCCGAGTATGCAAGGATGCTGATGGAGACGGCGAGACGTGGCGAGATGCGCCGGGTCGAAAACCGGCTGCCGGATGGCCGTCTGATTATCGTCTTCAATCGCCCGAATGCGCGCGGCGGCTGGACGTCGGTGCATGAGGACGTCACCCAGCGCCGCCATGCGGCCGAGCAGCGCGCCATCGCCGAGGCTACTCTCGGCCAGAAGAAGGTGATGGCCGACGCGGCCGATACTTTTCGCGTCCATGTCGAGAGCATGCTCAAGGCCGTCGACCATAATGCGTCGGAAGCGAAATCGACGGCGCAGGCGTTGTTCCGTAGATCCGGCGAACGTGTCACGAGCGCGAAGGATGCGCTCGATGCCTCCACGATGGCCTCGGCCAGCGTCTCGACCGCAGCGGTCGCGACGGAGGAACTGTCGAAATCGATCAGCGAGATCAGCATCCAGCTCACGCAGACTGCGGAAGTCGTGCAGACTGCGGTGTCCGAGGTCGAGTCGACGACTGACAAAATCGGCGGCCTGAGCCTTGCCGCCCAGCACATCGGCAACGTGGTGAAGCTCATCCAGGAGATCGCCGGACAGACGAACCTGCTGGCGCTCAATGCCACCATCGAAGCCGCCCGCGCCGGCGATGCCGGCCGCGGATTCGCCGTGGTGGCTTCGGAGGTAAAAACGCTTGCCGTCCAGACGGCCAAGGCGACGGAAGAGATTTCCGCGCACATCGCCGCCGTCCAGACCTCGACCGAGGAAGCCGTCGGGGCGATCCATCGCATTTCCGACCGCATGAAGCAGGTCAATCTCTACACGTCGAACGTCGCCAGTGCCGTGCATCAGCAGAATGCGGCGACGAGCGAAATATCGCATGGCGTATCAGGCGCGGCGACCGGCACGCACCACACCGTTACAGTGCTGGAACACATGGCGAGCCACGCCAAGGGATCGAGCCGGTCGGCGGAGAAGGTTTTGGCAGCGGCCGAGTCCGTAGAAGCAGCAGCGACCACGCTGCGATCCGAGGTCGATACCTTCCTGCGCAAGGTCTCCGCCTAGAGCAGGCGCACGACGCCGCTCAACCGAAGAGCAGCGTCAGTTCGTAAACGCCCGCCGCCACGAGGGCTGCCGCCGGCATCGTCAGGATCCATGCAACGACGATGCCTTGCGCGACGCTCCAGCGCACCGCAGACGCGCTCTTCGCTGTCCCGACCCCGATGATGGAACCGGTAATCGTATGCGTGGTCGAGACCGGCACGCCAAGCCAGGTCGCCAAGAACAGTGTGATCGCCCCGCCTGTCTCCGCGCAGAACCCCTGAACGGGGGTGAGCCGTGTGATGCGCTGCCCCATGGTGCGCACGATGCGCCATCCGCCAAACAACGTCCCCAGGCCCATCGCCGCCTGGCAGATCAGGACCACCCAGAACGGCACGTAGAATGTCGGCCCGAGCATGCCCTGCGAATACAGAAGCACGGCGATGATGCCCATCGTCTTTTGCGCATCGTTGCCGCCATGGCCGAGCGAATAGAGCGAAGCGGACACAAATTGCAGCGTGCGAAACGTGCGATCGACGGCGAACGGCGTGGTGCGCGTGAACACCCACGAAAGCATCAGCATCAGCAGCAGCGACAGCACGAATCCGAGAAGCGGCGAAAGCACGATGGCCGCGATGGTCTTGCCGAGGCCGCTCCACACCACCGCCCCGAGTCCGGCCTTGACAGTGCCGGCGCCGACGAGCCCGCCGACCAGGGCATGCGAACTGCTCGAAGGGATGCCGAGGGCCCAGGTGATGACATTCCAGCAGATCGCACCCATCAGCGCCGCGAAGATCACGTTCGCATCGATGACCGTCTCCGAAATGATGCCGGTGCCGAGCGTGTTCGCGACATGCAACCCGAAGAACAGGAAGGCGATGAAGTTGAAGAAGGCGGCCCACATGACGGCATGCTGCGGGCGCAGCACGCGCGTCGAAACGATAGTGGCGATGGAATTGGCCGCGTCATGCAGACCATTGAGAAAATCGAAGGCAAGCGCGACGAAAATCAGTCCGGCCAGAAGCGGGAAACTCAGTGCAATGCCTGCCATAGTCGGTCCGCAACCGGCTCAAACGTGGTCGAGCACAATGCCCTGCAATTCGTTGGCGACGTCGTCGAAGCGATCCACGACCTTTTCCAGATGATCGTAGACTTCGTTGCCGGTGATGAATCCCATCGCATCGGCCTTCGCGTGACGTTCGTACAGGTCCTTGAGCCCGATGTCATGCGTCTCGTCGGCGCGGCCTTCGATCGATGAGATTTTCTCGCAAATACGGCTGATGCGGCCGACATGGTTGCTGATGCTGCGCAACAGCGGCAACGCCTCCTGCACCAGCCCGGCGCATTCGACGATATCGTCGCCCATCGACTGCATATGCGGCGTGAAAGCGCGGATGTCGAACAGCATCACGGATTTGGACGTCTTCTGCATCTGGTCGATGGAATTGTCCATGGACGTGATCAGATCGCGGATATTGCCGCGGTCGAACGGCGTGATGAACGTGCGCCGGACGGCGATCAGCACCTCGCGGGTCGCGTTGTCGGCATCATGCTCCCGCTCCATGACAAGGGCATGCTGGGCCGGAACATTGTCCCCGCCGTTGAGCAATTCGCGCAGCGCCTGCGCTCCGCCGACGATCGCCTGGGCATGCTGGTCGAACAGGTCGAAGAACCGCTCTTCCTTGGGCATCAGGGCGTGGAACCAGCGCAACATAAGGGAAATCCTGCGAAAACCTGAAGCAATGGATGCAACGGCCAGAATCGGTCGTCGCACCGCGCACGCTGCTCGCATCCGCGGCTTTGGGCAAGCCGGAGCGGGCCAGGGCGGTGTAGCGCAGCGCTCCTCCTGTGTACAAACCGGCGCCGCCTGGGGAAAGCGCGAATTTTGGCTTTTGCAGGCCCAAAAAAACCGGCCGGCATGACGCCGGCCGGTCGAAATCGCGGGCGCGAACGGCCCGTTACTTCTTGATCGACGCCTTGGCGATCGGTCCCCACTTCGTGTTTTCCGTCGCAATGAATTTGGTGAATTCCTCAGGCGACATTTTCTGCGTCTCGATCGCATCAATCGCGAGGCGCTTCTGCACCTCCGGATCGTCCATTGCTTCGTTGACCGCCGCATTCACCTTGTCGACGATCTCCTTGGGCGTGCCCTTCGGAGCCGACAGCGAGAACCACGTCGTCGCGACCATGTCCGGATAGCCGAGTTCCTTGAACGTCGGGACATCGGGAAATTCCTTCAGCCGATTAGCCGAAGTCACTGCGAGCGGCACAACCTTGCCAGCGCGAATTTGCTGGCTCGCCGTGGTGAACGTCATCGAACCGAGTTTCACGTGGCCCGCGATCAAGTCGGTGATCGCCTGCGCGGCTCCGCGATAGGGAATATGGTTGAGCTTCATTCCGACCTTGCCGGCCCAATATTCGGCAACGAGATTGCCGAGCGTGCCGGCGCCGGGCGAGACGTAACCGATCGGCTCCGAACTCTTCTTGGCGACCTCGATCAGTTCCTTCAACGTTTTTACATTGAGCGAAGGGTGCGCGATCATGACGATCGGCGGTCCACCGAAATAATCGACGTGGGCGAAATCCTTGACCGGATCGAAGCCGGCATTCGGGGTCGTCGCCGGCGCGATCACATGCGACGCAATGCCCGAGACCCCGAACGTGTAACCATCAGGATCGGCTTTCTTGAGTTGAACGGTCCCGACAAGACCGCCAGCGCCGCCGCGATTTTCAATGACGAACTGCTGTCCGAATTTTTTCGACAGCGACTCGCCAAAAATCCTGCCGAGCGTATCGGCAGAGCCACCGGCGGCAAATGGCACGATGATCCTCACCGGATGGGTTGGCCAGTCGGCGGCCTGTACTGGAATAGCGAACATTGCCGCCAGACAGACAGCCGCAATGAAACGAAAATAACGCATGAGGGTCTCCAAGCATTGGATATTCAGGGGCGGACCTTTACCTTAGCCACCTGAGATAGCTGTTGGAAGCAAAGAAACGGAGAAATTGCCAATGAAACCGGTCGTCGCCGTCATTGCACAAGGCACAATGGGAAGTGGCGTCGCCGGGCGGCTGCATGAGAACGGCGTCGACGTGATCACGTCGCTTACAGGCCGCAGCGACGCCAGCCGCAAGCGCGCGGAAAAAGCCGGCATGCGGGCGGTGAGCGACGAGGAGATCGCACACGCCGATGTGGTTCTGTCGATCACGCCACCGGGCCACGCCCTGCCGCTGGCGGAACGCGTGATGCGCGCGGTCGGCGGCGACCAACGCCCGCTCTATGTCGATTGCAACGCGATCAACACCAAGACCGTCTCCGCGATCGCCAGCATCGTGGAGAACGCCGGTTGCGCGTTCCTCGATGCAGGCATCATTGGCGGTCCGCCCTCGCCCGGCCGCGACGGGCCGACCTTCTACGTCTCCGGCAAGAACGCGGAGCGCTTCGCGGCGCTCGCGCAATACGGTCTTACAGTAAATATCCTCAGCGATCGCATCGGAGAAGCCTCGGCGCTGAAGATGTCCTACGGCGCGCTGACCAAAGGACTGACCGCGCTGGGCGCTGGCATCATGCTGGCGGCAACGCGCTCCGGCTCCGATGTGGCATTGCTAGCCGAACTGCAGAAGAGCCAACCGGCGCTGTTGTCCTGGCTCACCAAGCAGATGCCGGGGATGTATGCGAAGGCCTATCGCTGGGTCGACGAGATGGACGAGGTCGCCGCGTTCATGCAGCCCGACAAGGCGGCCAACGCCATGTTCGACGGCGCCGCGCGGTTCTACGAGCAGATCGCCGCTGATTTCGACGGCGACAAGCGCGAGGTAGCGGCGCTCGAGAATTTCATCTCACGCGCCGCGAAGTCGTCTTCTTAGATTCAGGACGCCTTCAGGCCGAACAGCTTTTCGGCATTGCGATAGCAGACCTTTTCCATCGTCTGCTGCGACAGGTTCAATTTGTCGAGCACTGCAATGGTGTCGCGGATATAGCCCGGCCCGCGTTCCGGATCGAACGGCGAATCCGACGCGAACAGGATTTGATCGTCAGGATAGAAGTCGAAGCCGCAGAGCATGGCCCCACGCGATCCAAAGGTCGCGGTATCGGCATAGAAGCCCTTGAAATAGTCGAACGGCCGTTTCTTCAGGCTCTTGAGCACCGCGCCGTAATCTTCATCCGTGGTGCGCTTGCCAAGCTGATCCATGCCGGGGCCGACGCGACCTTCGAAGAACGGCACCATGGCGCCCATATGATGCGCCAGCACCTTGAGCTGGGGCAATTTATCGAGCATGCCCGAGAACACCATGCGCGCCATGGCGGCGCTGGTTTCGTAGGGCCAGCCAAACGTCCACCAGATTTCGTATTTCGATTTATCCTCGGTCGCGTAATCCGGCATGTTCGCGCCGCGTGCGGGATGCAGCAGGATCGGCTTGTCGTACTTCTGCGCCAGTTCGAAGATCGGGAAGAAGCGTGCCTCGTCGAGCGGCGCGCCACCGACATTGGTGTGAATCTGCAGGCCGTTGGCATGCAGCTTGCTGAAGGCGCGCTCGGTCTCCTTGATCGCCTCATCGACGTTGTTCAGCGCCAGCGAGGCGACATAGCCGGAGAAGCGGTCGGGATATTTGTCACACAGTTCCGCCATGCCGTCGTTGCCGAGACGGGCGAATTCCGGCGTTTCCTCCGGCGTGCCGAGCGCATCGATCGGCGGCATGCCGAGCGAAAGAATCTGCGTGTAGTTCTTGTCCTTGAACATATCCATGACCCGGAAGCGCTCGTCGAGATCATAAATGCAGGGGATGTTGCGCATGCGCTTGCCGATATCGCGGGCGATGCCGCCGGACGCGAGCATCTTGTCCCAGATCTGCTTCGGGAAGAAATGATTGAAGGCGTCGATGTATTTCATGAGTTGTTCCTTGAGCGCCTGAGGCGCGCTGGTGTGCGGTGAAGAGATGCGGCGCGCGGAATCAGACCCGCTTCTCGACGGCGTTTTCACCCTCACGCTGAAGCATTTCGCGGCCGGCGCGACGGCACCAGCTTTCCCACGCACGGTTGATGGAATAGGGGCCGGTGCGCTCGATGATCGTGTCCACTTCGCCGGGCGTCAGGAACGTCACGTCGCCCATCTGCATCGCATTGATCTGGATCTTCGCGCCCATCTCCATGTAGTAGGCGATGTAGACCGCTTGGCGGATATCGGTGCCAGCCGTGACCGCACCGTGTCCCCGCATCAGCGCGGCCTTACCCTTGCCGAGCAATTTTGCGAGGCTGCGGCCCATGGCGACGTCGGACACCAGCAGATCGGTGTCGCCGAACTCGTCATGGCAGTCCCACACCGGCACTTCGTGGCCCATGCTGGCGCACATGTGCAGCAGCGGCTTGAGCTTTTTCTTGGTGATGCCGAAGGGAATGACGCTGGCGCTGTGGTTATGGACCACGGCGTTGATGTCGGGGCGCGCTTCGAGGATCGCGCCGTGAATGAACCGTTCGAGATAGGGCTTGCGGCCCTTGGCATCGACCGGCTCGCCTTCGAGGGTGAATTCCATGATGTCATCGGGCTCGACCAGTTCCGGCGCACGCGCCCGCGACATCAGGAAGCGGTCGGCGCGGTCCGGATGGCGGATGCTCGGATGGCCGAATGAATCGACGATGCCTTCGCGCGCAAGAATGCGATTGGCGGTGACGACTTCGTTGATGGCAGCGTCGCGTTTGTTCATGCTGTTTCCTCGAGACACATCAAATTTGTTGGCAAGGAGAATGTGGGTTGCAGGCGAATGGTGGAGTTGCCGGCGCAGCCTGACTTTGCGACGGCAGAAAGCGCCGGGGGCAGCTATACCCTCCCGCGCACGGCGCGGGAAGCCGATGACGGCACCTGCATGCCTGATCCGCGGGACCAAGCGAATTCGGCCCCAATTCCCTCCCTCATGCCGTTTGCAGAGCGCTTTCTTGCAGGATTTTCCCGCTTTTGGAAGTCTCACGCGGCTGGCCGGCGCGAGCGGCTTGACCGCGGTTTTCATCCTGCCTAGTTCTGCGCTGCAAAGCGGGCGCGGAGCCCTTCCAATCGTTTCATCGGGGTCTTAATGGCAGGCGAAAAGGCGGCGGGCGAAGTCCGTATCGACAAGAGCGACGTGCATTTTACCTGCGACGCCCACGACAGCATCACCCGCGCCGGGCTCAAGGCCGGCTACGGCATGCCCTATGAATGCAATGCCGGCGGCTGCGGCACCTGCCGCTTCGAACTCGTCTCCGGCGAGGTCGAGGACCTGTTCCCGGACGCGCCAGCCTGGTCGGAGCGCGACAGGAAACGCGGCCGCAGGCTGTCCTGCCAGTCACGGCCGAAGGGCGATGTCGTCATCAAGCTGCGGCTCGAGGACATGTACAAGCCGCGCGTCGCGCCGCTGCGGCAGACCTTCACGCTGGTCGAGACGCGGCCGGTCACCCACGACATTCGTGAATTCAAATTCCGCGGCGAGACGGCGCAGGCCTTTCTGCCCGGCCAGTATGCGCTGCTCAACATTCCCGGCGTCGGTGCGCTGCGCGCCTATTCGATGAGCAGCATCGCCAACACGCCGCAGACCGACTGGGATTTCCAGATCCGCAAGACTGCGACCGGCAAGGCAACCGGTATTCTTTTCGACAAGCTGAAGCCCGGCGACACCGTGCAGATCGACGGCCCCTATGGCCATGCCTATCTGCGCGAGGACTCGGAGCGCGAGGTGATTTGCGTGGCCGGCGGTTCGGGCGTTTCACCGATGCTGTCGGTCGTGCGCGGCATCGCCGCCTCGCCAAAAATGACCGGCCGCACCGTGCACTTCTTCATGGGTGGCCGCGCCCCGCGCGACATCTGCGGCGAGGACGAATTGAGCAAGCTGCCCGGTTTCGGCAAGACGCTGCATTACCACCCGGCCATATCCGAGCCGGGCCTGGAGACCACCGGCAACTGGTCCGGCCGCTTCGGTCTCATCCATGATGTCGTCGCGCAAATGCACGGCGACCGCATGACGACCTTCGAATGGTATTTCGCCGGACCGCCGCCCATGGTCAATGCGGTGTGCGACATGCTGCGCCTCGCCGGCGTGCCGCTCGAACAGCAGCATTTCGACCGCTATTATTAGCGCCGGGCTACAAAACCGGTACTCCCTTCTGGCATGATCCGCGCTAACATCGCGGACGGTCGGAGCCGCGTGTTCGGCTCCGGCTCAGAACAAGAACGTCCAAAAGGGGGAAAACTCATGACGCATCCGATCCGCCTGCGCGCAACATTTGGCGCGCTCGCTCTTACGCTATTGAGTGGCGCAATCACCTCGCCTTCGCTTGCGCAAGACCACGCGCAAGACATTACCTTCAAAGGCCGCACTGTCGCGATCAATATCGGCTACGGCCCCGGCGGCGGATACGACACCTACGGCCGCGCCTTCGCATTGCATTTCGGCAGCCACCTGCCCGGCAATCCCACCGTCGTTCCACGCAACATGCCCGGAGGCGGCGGAATCAAAGCCTTCAACTACATCTACAATGCCGCGCCGAAGGACGGGACCGAACTCGGTCTCTCCTCATCTTCGGTCGCGATGGAACCGATGATGGGCAACAAGGAGGCCAAATTCGATGCCAGCAAATTCGGCTGGCTCGGCAGCATGGATCAGGATGTTTCATTCTGCGGCGTCTGGCAGCGCCCGGGCGCGCCAAAGTCGTTCAAGGAGATCCTCGATCACGAGACGATCTTCGGCTCGGCCGGTGTCGGCGCCATCAGCTACCAGCACCCGCTGATCCTGAAAAACCTGCTTGGCGCCAAGATCAAGGTCATCAGCGCCTTTGCCGGCACCCGAGACATCAGTCTGGCGATGCAGCGCGGCGAGGTCGCCGCGACCTGCGCGCTCTTCACGTCATCAATCAAGGCACAATACATAAACGATGTGAATGACGGCCGCCTCAAACTCATCATTCAAATGGGCCCGAAGCGGTCGAACGTATTCGGCGACATCCCGAGCGTTTACGACTTCGCCACGACCAACGAACAGAAAAAGATTCTCGCGCTCAACTTCGACCAGATCCTGCTGGCGCGTCCGATCGCGGCCCCGCCCGGCATGGACCCGGAACGGCTCGCCGTCATGCGCAAGGCGTTCATGGACACGATGAAGGATCCGGCCTTTTTGGCCGACGCGAAAAAATACAATATTGATATCGATCCGGCGACCGGCGAACAGGCCGAAAAAATGCTCAAGGATTTCGCCAACTATCCGCCGGCGATTATCGCCAAGGCCAAGAAAATCATCGGGCGCTGAATAACGTCATGGCATTCAACGTCTAGGATAAGGTCTTACCCTCGATTGTCATGCCCGCGAAAGCGGGCATCCCGCTCTTCGATAACTTCGCCCAAATCCAGCATGACGGCAAAAGCGCTGGGTACCCGCGTTCGCGGGTACGACAGACGGGATCACACACATCCTTTAAGCGATCCTCATCGACGCTGGAATCAGTCGACGACGAACAATTCCAAAGGCACGTCGTCGACGACTTCATGTCCGGTTTCGGTGATGATGTAGGTGTGGCCGAGGAAGGTGCCGAACAACCCATCGGCGCTGATCGGATTGGGCTCCGACATGAACACCATGCCGGGCTTGAGCACCTGCTCGAACTCCTCCGCCGATACATGCTCGGCATTCACATGCGGCTTATCGGTGACGAGGTCGATGCCGTGGCATTGCGTCGGGCGTGACTGCACGCCTTTGTCGCGGAAGAATTTGCTGGCGAGCCGTACGTTCTCGACCGCGTTGCCAGGCTTGATCTCCTTCAGGATGCGCTCGTAGCCGGGCAGCGTGATCTCGTCCCAGAATTTTCGCACCATGTCGGTCGGCTTGCCGATGCAGATCGGCGAACCAATCTGTGCGGTGTAGCCGCGATAACCGGCCGCCAGTTCCATGTTGATGTAGTCGCCTGTCTTGAGCAGGCGCTGCGACGGCCGCGGATTGCCGAACACCATGGACGGGTTCGCCATCTCCGTCGACGCGATGATGAGGAAGTCGATGTCGCCGCCGCCTTCGAGGATCGCGGCACCCGCCGCCGCCCGCAATTCATATTCAGCGACGCCGGGCCTGGCCCGTGCCAGCATGGCGTTGAACGCGTTCTCGCACAGCTTTCCGGCCTTGCGCACACAGGCCAGTTCCTCCTTGCTGTGGATCGACAGCAATTCGTGCAGGAAGCCCACGGTGAAGACCAGTTCGGCACCGGGCAACCCCTCGCGCAACCTGTTGTACTGGTTGACGGGAAGGTAATCCTTGTGCCGCGGATCGATCTCGAGAAGACCGATGCGGCCATTTTCGAGTTTGAGTTCGCGGATGCGTTCGACCATCACCTCGGCATAGCGGCCGCCGCGGCTCTGGCGCACGTCGGAAAGTGCCGCGGCGGTTTCCCGCCGCACCGACTCGCAATGGGTGCCGCCCATCGAATAGATGAGCGTCGGCTCGCCTTCGAGCGGAACGACGACGTAGCAGGCCAGCGCATGCCACTCCCAATGCCCCGTCAGCCACAGCATGCCGCCGCCAAAACTCCAATGGCTCGGACCGCCGGGAACGATGACGCAGTCGAGCTTCTGCTCACGCATCTTCGCCCGCAGCGCGGCGTAGCGCCGGGCATATTCCGCGGCGGAGAACTGCTCATAGACCGCGTCGCGATAATACGGCGTGTCCCGCATGTTGTTGAACGCAAGGGTCTGGTCGAGGCGCGTGCGCACCTCGTCCCAGGACCGCGGGCCGGCCTTCGGAGTTTGGATGTTCATGCTACTGGGACCCGTTTTATGGCGCGCGCTAGAGTTTGCAATTGCCGATGGTCACCGGCCCACCGGCGGCCTGAACGGCTTCGTCCGCAAGCTTGAAGTTCGAGACCATGTCGGGCGTGGGCTTCTTTTTGGCATCGATGTCGCCGTTCGCGGTGCTGTTGTCGATCGTCCACTGGATGCGCTTGGGATCGAGACCGGAATTGACCGAGAGGACGCAGTTCTTCGTCTCAAGGTCGAGCGCGTATTCGACCGCTTCCTTGTCCTTGCGCGTCGCCTCGACAATGATCGGCAAAACCTTGGCGCGTTCGCGATAGATTGCGCGGTTGCCTTCGATCATCGCCGCTGCGGTGTCGCGCAACAGATCGTGGTTCTTGGCGATGAAGTCTGTCGAAATGCCGTAGGCGTTGAACATGTAGTCCGGCATCAGATCGGCAAGCTTGACCAGCGCGTGGATGCCGGGCTTGCGCTTCTGTGCCAGATAGATGTCCTCCGGATGCAACGCGACGCCGTCGATCTGTCCCGCGACAAGGCCGGGAAGACGACCCGCCGTCGCCGCAGCAATGAATTGCGCATCATCGACGCCGAGATGAGCGGTCTTGAGCACTTCGCGGCCCATGCGCCAATTGAAACTGCCGACACCGCCGCCCGCGGCGCTCAGCTTCTTGCCCTTGAGGTCTGCCGCCGTCTTGATATCCGGACCGACGGCATAGACCTGCGGCATGCGCGGCGCGAGACCCCAGATTTGCTGCACCTTGAGACCGCGCCCGACGCTCACCTCGTTCGTCGAAACGAGCGCCGCGCCTTGCGCCCCGGCGGCGGCCGAGGTCGCCGACTGTCCGCCTTCAAGCTGGATAATTTTCGGCTCAATGCAGCGCTTGGCGAAAAATCCGAGTGCCTTGGCGACATAAGGCGACGTATGAACGACGTTCGGGGGCGAAACCGACACAGCGATCGTGATCGTGCGCATGGTCGGACATTTGGGTGATGATTGCGCCTGGCTCGCGGTCGTCAGACCGGTTGTCACAACGGCGGCGGCTGTGGCCGTCAGCGCCACGCGGCGCAAACTGCGGTAGGCGGTCATCTGGAATCCTCCCCTGTTGCTTTTCTCTTGGTTATTGCGGCAACGCAGCGTTATCCCGCCGTCGCATGCCAGGATCGGATATTGGACCGAACGCGTCACCCCGTGCAACAAAATTGCCGGAAGGGGTCACGACAGGCTCAATCCTGCTCCGGAGCCGCCGTCCATGGCGCGACCACCCGCTCCAGCAGGCGCAGCAGCGCGGTGAGCGTGACGCCGAGCAGGCCGAGGGTGACGATCGGGACGAACATCTTGTCGACCTGATAGGTGCTCGCGGTGCGCACGATGAGATAGCCGATGCCGGAAATCGCGGTGTAAAGGTCGGCCAGCACCATGCCGATGAGGCCGCGGCCGACCGCGAGGCGCAAGCCGGTCACAATAAACGGCAGCGCTGCCGGAATGATGATGTTGGTCCAGAGCTGCCGCTCCGAACAGCGGAACGCACGGCCCACTTCAATCAGCTTCTTGTCGACGTTCTTCACGCCCTGATAGGTGTTGATGACCATGGGGAAGAACGCGAACATGAACAGGATGATGACCTTGGCGGTCATTTCGAATCCGGCCCACAGCACGATCAACGGCACCAGCGCCACCGATGGCGTCGAGTAGAGGAACGTGATGTAGACGTTGAGCGCGACGTCGAGCACCCAGAAGCGGGCGAGCAGAAGGCCAAGCACGATGCCGGTGACCGCCGCAAGCGCAAGTCCGATGCCGAGGACGATCAGGCTCGGCCACAGATATTGCCAGAGTTCGCCGCTGCCGATCATCTCGATTGCCGCGAGAACGATTTTCGACGGCGTCGTGAAAAGGACCGGATCGATCTGGTTGCCGACATACTCCCACAGGCTAAGCACAATCGTCAGTGAGACGATGCGCACACCGATGGCTTGCAGCGACCGCTTGCGACGGCGCGCGGCAGCAACCTTCGCGGCGCGCTGGCGGTCATCCACGATTTCGGCTTCGCCAGACGCCGCAAGACGGTCGTCGAGATCATCGCTGCTAGCAATTGTGCTCACGCAACCTCCCTTGGCGCGGATGCCCGCGGCGACTTTGCCGTGTGGAGTTGCTTCCAGATATGCGAACGGAATTCGGCGAAACGCGGATCGGAGCGGATCGCATCCATGTCGCGCGGCCAGCCGAACGGCATGTCGAGCATTTCCTTGATGCGGCCGGGGCGCGCGCTCATCACGGCGATGCGGTCGCCAAGCACGATAGCCTCATCGATCGAGTGCGTAATAAAGACCATGGTCTTGCGCTCGTCGGGCCGCTGCATGAGTTGCAGCAGTTCCTCCTGCAGCACCTCGCGCGTCTGCGCATCGAGCGCGGCGAACGGCTCGTCCATCAGCAAGATCGAGGGATTCATCGCCAGCGCGCGCACAAGACCGACACGCTGCTGCATGCCGCCTGAAAGCTGATAGGGATATTGCTTTTCAAAACCGGACAGGCCGACGAGATCGAGATAATGCGCGACGCGGTCCCTGATCTCGGCACGTGGCGCCCCTGCCATCGAAAGGCCGAACGCAGCATTTTCGAACACAGTCTTCCACGGCAGCAAACCGAAGTGCTGGAACACCATCGCCACGCCGGGAGGTGGCCCCTTCACCGGCTGGCCGTGGACGAGAAGATGACCAGACGTCAAATCCGTGAGCCCGGCAATGCAGCGCAGGAAAGTGGTCTTGCCGCAGCCGCTCGGCCCGACGATGCAGAGAATTTCGTTCTGACGCACGTCGATCGACAACTGCCGGAAGGCGATGACCGAGCCGTCGAGAAACAGCTTTGATGCACTCTCCGCGACGATCGCCGGCTTGCCCCCCGTTTGAGGGACAACTTTATTGTCGTCGGGCATGGGAGCCTGTACGGACGTCATCGTTGGACGCCTTCCTTGTGTTTCCTCAGCCGCATCCTTATCCGATTTTTCGCGTATCGCAAGATGAAGCGCGCGGCACAATTTTCATGTCGCGAAATGCGTCATCGGCGCATTGACACCTCTGCATGATTCCGGTTCGGTGCCTGAAAATTGCACAGCCTTTTGGGGGAGCGCGCATATCATGGCCGGCCAAGGAGCGAAGAACGTCATCGCGATCGAAGAGCATTTCTGGACACCAGACCTGCGCGCGGCCGCGACAGAGTCGATCAAAAATCAGCCGATGGTTGAGCGTCTCAACGATCTCGGCGCGCTGCGCATTCGCGAGATGGATGAAGCCGGCATCGACATTGCGGTGCTGTCGGAAACGGAACCGGCCGCACAGAATTTCGAAGGCGATATGGCGGTGCATATGGCGCGCCTCTCCAATGACCGGCTCGCCGAAGCGGTGCGCGCGCATCCGACCCGCTTCGCCGGCTTCGCGGCGCTGCCGACGGCCGAGCCGAAGGCCGCCGCAGACGAACTCGAGCGTGCGGTGACAAAACTCGGCTTCAAGGGCGCGATGATCATGGGGCTGACGCGCGGCACGCAGTTTTTCGACGAGAAACAATTCTGGCCGATCTACGAGCGCGCCGCCGCGCTCGACGTGCCGCTCTATCTGCATCCGGGTACGCCGCCCGCGACACTCACCGAAACCTATTGCAGTGATTACCCGATACTGAGCCGCGCGGCGCTCGGCTTCACCCTCGACACGCTCGCGCATGCGGTGCGCATCTGCGTCTCAGGCGTGCTCGACAAATATCCGGTGAACATGATCCTCGGCCATCTTGGCGAAGCCATTCCGTTTCTGCTCTGGCGCATCAACAACGGCATCGAGCGCCAAGTGAAACTGCCGCGCTCCTTCATCGATATGTTCCGCGAGAATTTCTATCTGACGACGAGCGGCGCGTTCCAGGCTTCGGCGCTGACCTGCACCGTCGCGGAAATGGGCATCGACCGCGTGCTCTATGCGGTGGACTATCCCTATCAGCCGAACATGGCCGGCAAGACGTTCATGGACGCCGCGCCGCTGTCGGACGGCGATCGCAAGGCCATCCTCAGCGGCAACGCGTGCAAGCTGCTGAAGATGTAGTGGCCTGACCGGGCCTAAAGCATGACTGCTTTTTATAGGAGCGGTCGCCTGCCCAGCATACTCCCTCTCCCCGCCGGGGAGAGGGTTGGGGTGAGGGACTTTCGGACTCGATAGGTCATATCCCCTCACCCGGATTGCTGCGCAATCCGACCTCTCCCCATGGGAGAGGTGACGGGAATCTTACATGGCGCCGATTCTATCTGAGCAGATCCGCGCTAATCATGCGTGCCATGCCGCGGATGCGACCAGCCATTGGCCGCGACCACATCGCCCTCCGCCAGCGCATGACCGACGAGAACGATGGCTGGTCCATTGATGTCGAGCCGCGCTATCGCTTCCGGCAAGGTCGCGATGGTCTCGATCACCACCTGCTCGTTTGCGCGTGTCGCATTCACGACAACGGCGGCCGGTGTTTTCGGGTCGAGCCCGGCTTCCGTCGCGCGGGCGACGAATTCCGCCAGCGTGCGCACCGGCATGTAGATCGCGGTCGTCACATGCGGATCGGCCAGACTGTGCCAGTCGAGATCGCTCGGAAGCTGTCCCTTCTTGCTATGGCCCGTGATGTACTGGATGCGCCGGGCGTGCTCGCGATGGGAGAGCGAAATCGACAGGCGGCTGGCGGCGGCCTGCGCGGCCGTTATGCCGGGTACGACTTCGACCGGAATTTTCGCAGCACGGCAGGCGGCCACTTCTTCGCCGGCGCGACCAAAGATGCCGGGATCGCCGCCCTTGAGACGCACCACGCGCTTGCCGGACTTCGCGAGGCCGACCATCAACATGTTGATCTCCTCCTGCTTGCAGGAGGGGCCGTATCCGGTCTTGCCGACCAGCATCTTGCGCGCCTCGCGGCGTGCGAAATCAAGCACTTCGGACGAGACGAGATCGTCGATCAAGATGATGTCAGCCGACTGCAGCGCGCGCACCGCCCGCAACGTCAGCAGTTCGGGATCGCCGGGGCCGGCGCCGACCAGCGTCACGCTGCCCGCGCTCACCGCCGCGCCTTCGTCGCGCGTGCGGTCGAGCAACGCCGTATAATCCTCAAGCTGCGGCTCGTGATCCGGATGCATCAGCGCGCGTGCGGTGAAGTGCTGCCAGAAGCGGCGGCGGCCTTCGAACGGCAGGTCGGTTGCCTTCAGAGCGCGCCGCCAGCGTTGCGCGGCTTGCGTCCACAGCGAAAAGCCGCGCGGCAGAAACGCCTCGAGTTTGGCGCGGATCGCCTGCGCGAAAACCGGCGCCGCGCCGTCGGTCGAAATACCGATCACCATGGGCGAGCGGTTGACGATCGAGCCGAACGAAAAATCACAATGGGCCGGCTTGTCGACGACATTCACCGGCACGCCGACAGCGCGCGCTGCGGACGCGAAGGCCGCCGCCTCTTCGTCCGTGTCGAAGGCGCCGATGGCGAGCGCGCAGGCCTCGATGTCGGCCGGGCACCAGCGGCGCGTATGCACATAGACCGCGCCGCGCGGCGCCTCCTGCGACAGCGCAAGCATCTCTTCGCCGGGCGTTTCGCAAAGCACGTCGACGATGGCGCCGGCCGCCGAGAGCAATTCGGCCTTCCAGGCCGCAGCGGCGCTGCCGCCGGCCACGATCGTGCGCTTTCCTTCCAGCGTGTAGAAGACCGGCAAGCGGGCCAGGGCCTCCATCCGCGGCGGACGGGCTTCAGAGGGCGTGCGCGACGCGTTCACGGGCAATCATCCTTTTCAGTTCAGGCAGGCAGGATCCGCAGTTTGTTCCTGCCTTCAATTCCCGGGCGACATCTTCCACAGTCGGTCGACCGCCCCCGGAAACGACGTGTCTTACCGCGTCGAATGTGACGCCGAAACAGGCACAAACAATAGGCTCCATTGAGAGAATTTCATGAGCCATTTCGCGCATTTGCGCCATTCGGCCGGTCTCTCCCGTGCCACCCGGGGGCACCAGGGAGGAGACATCCTGCGGATGCAGCGGCTCACCGAGCGGCCCCAGACAAAGATAGGCCTCAAGCTCGCCTTCGACAAATGCCGCGGCACGATATTCACGGCCTTCCAGGGCATCGGCGACGCTGCCTCCCAACGTCCGGTAGGCGAAATCGTGCCACACCATCGGCCCTTTTCCGGTTGCCAGCCGGTATTCGATCCCTTCCGCCACGGCCACCCGCGCCCACCATGTCTCCTCCGGCAACGGCAGGGGATGCCGGGCGCGCGCAACTCCCTGAAGCAGGTACGCTACCGGCGCGATGGCGACCGGTGTCGCCTTGGCTTCGGGCTGGCCTGAGACGGGATCGGTTTGCGGCGCGACGAGATCGCCGACGCAGGCCCCCGAGGCGGTCTCGCCGCTCCAATGGATCGGAACGAATAGCGAGCCACGGCGCTGGCCTTCGCTGACGAGGACCTTGAGCACGACAGCGCCATGCGCCGTCGAAACGCGGGCGTAACGGCCATCCCCGAGCCCAGCCCTGCGCGCATCGTCTGGATGCACTTCGACAAAGGGTTCCGACATATGCGCGCCGAGCCTTGGACTTTTGCCGGTCCGTGTCATCGTGTGCCACTGGTCGCGAATGCGGCCGGTGTTGAGGCGCAGGGGAAATTCGCCCGTGACCGGTTCGCGCAATGCGGGGGTTTCCGGAGCGATAAAGACGGCCTTTTGGTCCGGCGTAAAAAATCCACCGTCCGCGAAAAAGCGGACATCCTGCCGCTTGCCGTCCCACGATTCCCCCTCGCGCAACGGCCATTGGAACGGCGTCATGGCGTCGAAGGCTTCATCCGTCATCGCCGCAACACCGCCAAGATCGAAAGCGCGCCGGCCGTCATTTTCAAACGCCGACAACGCCGCATGCTCGCGAAAAATGTCCGCTGCGCTGTGGAAATCAAAGGCCGCGCCAAAACCCATGCGACGGGCGACTTCAGCGACGATCCACCAATCAGGCTTTGCCTCGCCCGGCAGCGGCAGAAAAGCGCGCTGACGCGAGATGCGCCGCTCCGAATTCGTTACCGTGCCGTCTTTCTCGCCCCACGCAGCAGCCGGCAGCAGCAGATGCGCACCTGCATTGACGGTGTCGTTGGACAGAACATTCTCGGAGACCACGAACAGTTCGAGATTCCTCAGACCCTCACGCATCGCGCTTGCGCGCGGCAGCGACGCGGCCGGATTGGTCGCCATCACCCACAGCGCCCTGATCTCTCCGCGCGCGATGGCCTCGAACATATCGACGGCCTTGCGGCCTTCACGCAAGGCCATGCGCGATGCGGTCCAGAAACGGCCAACACGGTCGACGTCGTCCGGCGCAAAGCCCATATGCACCGCGAGTTGATTGGCCAGTCCGCCGACCTCGCGGCCGCCCATGGCATTGGGCTGGCCCGTGAGCGAGAACGGGCCGCAGCCGCGCTTCCCAATGCGGCCGGTGGCGAGATGGCAATTGATGATGGCGTTGACCTTGTCGGTGCCCTGCGCCGACTGGTTCACGCCTTGCGAATAACAGGTCACGACGCGCGGCGTGGCACGAAACAGCGCAAAGAAAGCCGCCACGTCGGCTTCTGCAAGACCCGTCGCAAGCGCTGTCGCGCGCACATCGGGCGCGATCGTGCGCGCCGCCGCCAATGCCTTCTCAAAACCGCGCGTATGCGCGGCGATGTAGTCGTCATCGAGCGCGGCGTGGGCGTCGAGATCGACCAGCAGTCCGCAGAACAGCGCGGTGTCGGTGCCCGGCGCGATCGGCAGGAACAGATCAGCATCTTCCCCGGTCGCCGTGCGGCGCGGATCGATCACGACGATGCGCGCGCCGCGCTCGACGCGATTTTTCATCATGCGCTGGAACAGCACCGGATGACACCAGGCCGCATTCGATCCGACCAGGACGATCAGATCCGCATGATCAATATCCTCATACGTGCCCGGGACCGTGTCAGCGCCGAAAGCCCGCCGATGGCCGGCGACCGATGAGGCCATGCACAGCCGCGAATTGGTATCGACATTCGCCGAACCGATGAATCCCTTCATCAACTTGTTGGCGACGTAATAATCCTCGGTCAGCAACTGACCCGAGAGATAGAACGCGACCGAGTCCGGCCCATGCCGCTCAACGATGCTGCGGAAACCAGCGGCGACGTTGTCGAGCGCATCGTCCCAGCCGATACGAACGAGTTCGCCCGCCGCGTCGCGCCGCATCGGATGCAACAAGCGGCCGCCGAGCGAAATCGTATCGCCGAGCGCCGCGCCTTTCGAACATAGCTTGCCAAAATTGGCCGGGTGCAGCGGATCGCCCGCAATCTGCGCCCCACCCTTCCCGTCCGCCGTTGCCAGTACGCCGCAACCGACGCCGCAATAAGGGCAGGTCGTCGCGATGGCCGGTCGCTGATGCAGATCGTTCATCGTTTTCTAATAGACATCCTGCTGATAGCGGCCGCTCTTCTTCAACTCGGCCACGTAACTGACGGCAGCGTCGGTGCTGCGACTGCCGAAGGCCGCGACCACATCGACGAGCGCGCGTTCGACATCCCGCGCCATGCGCTTGGCATCGCCGCAGACATAGACGTGTGCGCCTTCGGCAAGCCATGCCCAGAGGTCGCGGCCGACGTCGCGCATGCGGTCCTGCACATAGATTTTCTCGTTGCCATCGCGCGACCATGCGAGCGTGAGGCGGTTAAGCACGCCGGCGGCCTTCATCGCCGCGAATTCGTCTTCGTAGAAGAAATCGTAGTCACTGCGTTGATGGCCGAAGAACAGCCAGTTGCGGCCCCTGGACTGCGTGGCCTGTCGCTCCTGCAGGAAGGCGCGGAACGGCGCGACGCCGGTGCCGGGCCCGACCATGATGATCGGCACGGCCGGATCAGTCGGCAGGGCGAAGCCGTGCGCCTTCTGCACATAGACCTTCATCATATCGCCGGGCGAGAGACGATCGGCAAGGAACGTCGAGGCGACGCCGTGGCGTCTGCGTTTGGCAATGTCGTAGCGCACCGCGTCGACAGTCAGCGACAGTCGGCCGGCCTGCACACGCGGCGACGATGAGATCGAATAGAGCCGCGGCTGCAACGGCTCAAGCGCCTCGATAAAAGCTTCCGGATGCGGCCTGATGCCGGAAAACTTTTCCAGCGCCGCGAGCACATCCAGCGTCGCTGCATCGCCGTCGGGGTCCTGCCCGTCGGCAAGCGATTTCGCCTTCTGCCGCAGCACACCACCACTGAGATAGGAGAGAAGCTGGAACAGTGAATCCGGGGCCGGCGACAACGAGACGCCGCTGGTCAATACTTGACGCAATGTCTTGTCGCCGATCACGACGTCGGGTTCGACGCCGAGCGCCTTGATGACGGTGGCCACGAGCGCCGCATCATTCGTCGGATAGATGCCGAAGGAATCGCCGACGACGTAATCCAGACCGCCAGGCGCGATGTCGAAATCGAGATGCCATGTCTCCTTCTCCGACCCCGGCTTGTTGAGACGGCGGCGCGCGAGGAATACGGCCTCGACAGGATGTTCGCGTGACTGGCCGGGCTCGGGTGCCATGTCGAGCGCGGCGCCTTTCTCGGCCAGATCGTGCGCGGCGCGCGCTTCCGCCGCCGGCACGGCATCAAGTTCGGCGTAAAGGGATTTCAGCATCCGCGCGGTTTCTTTGCCGCCGGGCACGCAGAGATTGAGGCGCTCTTCGGTTTTGCCATGCAGCGCCTCGGCATAATCCTCGCAGTTGTAGCCGCACTGGCCGCAATCCTGCTGCGCCATCGCCGCCATCAGCCGCCGACGCAGCGGACGGCCGTCGGCCAATTTCATGCGCTCGGGCAATTCGATTGATTGATCGTGCCACGGCGCACCATCATCGAGACCATCTTCAGCGGCCGGCAACATGCCCGGCATCATGGCGGCGGCCTGTTCCGCCGAGAGCGGGGTGACCGCCTGATCGAGCGAAATCAGGCCCGCGAACAGGCCGCTGAGCCATGTTCGCTGTTCGTTGGAGAACGGCGCCGATTCAGGGATCAGCGACAGGGTCGGAGGGCGCTGCGTCATGGTCATGCGTTCACTCCACCGGCTCGGCTGCGAACAGTGTTTTGAGCGTTTCGGTGTCGGTGCGCCGCGCGAAGGACAGAAAGGTCTCCTTCGGCGCGCGATGGGCGAGATAGGTTTTGAGGATGCGTTCGACCGTCTTCGGCGTATCCGCCGCCGTCACGTCGCGGAAAATCTCGCGCGCCAGTGCGGCGTCGGGACCAAACCCGCCACCGACATGGATGTGATAGCCCTCGACCGGATCGGCATCTTCGGAGAGCGCAACCTTGCAGGCGAGCAGACCGATATCGCCGATGTAATGCTGCGCGCAGGAATGATGGCAGCCGGTGAGATGGATGTTGACCGGGCCGTCGAGTTCGACCCGCGTTTCGCACCAGCGCGCAATATCCTCGGCATGACCCTTGGTGTTCGAAGCGGCGAATTTGCAGCCCATGTTGCCGGTGCAGGCGACGAGGCCGGCGCGGATCGACGTCGCATTGGCCGAAAGCCCGAGCGCCTCGATCGCCGCCACGGCCTCGCCAACGCGCGCATCGGAGACGCCCGAAATCAAAAGATTCTGCCAGACTGTGAGCCGGATATCGCCGTCGCCCATGCTGTCCGAGACGGACGCGAGGCCGATCATCTGCGCGCTCGTGAGCTTGCCGACCGGCAGCACGACGCCAATCCAGTTCAAACCCTGCTGCACTTGCGGGTGCACGCCGACATGGGCGAGACGGTCGAAGGCGGCGCGCGGCGCGACGTGTTCTGCGGACACGCGCGCAAAAATCCAGCCAAGTTTCTCCTCGACGCGCGCGATGAAGGCATCGAAGCCGAGGCGGTCGATCACATATTTCAGCCTCGCCTTGGCGCGGTTGGTGCGATCGCCTTCGCCGATGAAGACACGCACGATGGCATCCGCCACCTGCGTCGCCTGTTCTGGCTTCACGATGAGACCCGCGTCGCGCGCAAAATCCTTGTGCCCGGTGATGCCGCCGATCACGGCCTTGAAATAAACGCCCGCCGCGACGCTTGCGCCCTCGCGCACCGTCACCGCCTGGAAACCGATATCGTTGGTCTCCTCCAGCACCGGCACGATGCCGCCGCCGTCGAATGCAACGTTGAACTTGCGCGGCAGGCCATAGAGCGAACGATCATTGAGGATGTGGAAATGCCATTCGCGCGCATAGGGCCGCGTGTCGAGTAGTTCCTGCGGGTCGATGCCCGCCGTCGGTGTGCCGGTGACGTTGCGGATGTTGTCCGCGCCCGAGCCGCGCGCGCACAGACCGAGGTCCTGGATCGCCTCGATCATGTGCACGGCATTCGCCGGTTCGATCTCGCGGATCTGCAAATTGGCGCGCGTGGTGACGTGGCTATAGCCGCCGCCGTAACGCGTCGCGAGATCGGCAAGGCCGGCGAACTGATAGTGCTTGAGGATGCCGTTGGGCATGCGCAGCCGGCACATATACGAGGTCTGCGTCGGGCCGACATAAAACAGCCCGTGAAAACGCCAGCGGAAATTATCCGGCGGTTTCGGCGCTTCGTTGGCCGCCGCCTGACCCTTGAGCTTGTCGTAGGCGTCGAGCGGATTTTGTTCGCGCTTGAATTTCTCCGGATCGGATAGCTTGCCGCCGGCGGCAATGGTGCGATCTTGCGCGCGCAGCGCGGCCGCATCGGGGCCGACCGGCTCCGCTGCGGCAACACCGGGCGCCGCCCCGCCTGCGACGACTCCACTCGCCGCAGGCGTTCGCACCGCCACCTGAGCGGTCACTTGAGCCGTCTTGGCAATCTGAAGGCCGGCCACAAAACCTTCGAGATAGCGCTTCTGTTCTGGTTCAAAATCGCCAGACATCGATGTCGTCTCCGCTGAATTCGGCATTCCAGGGCTTGCGGGCTTATTCCGCAGGCACTTGCGCCGGCATCGACAGCGGGGCGGCAGCGTCGATGGGCGGCTTGTGCGTCACGTAGAGCGCAAGGCCCGTGAACACGAAGCCGCCGACGAGATTGCCGAGCGTGACCGGAATCTGATTCCACACCCACCAGTCGGTGAGCGTGACTTTCGCGCCGAGCAGCATGCCGGTCGGAATAACGAACATGTTGACGACGGAGTGCTCGAAGCCCTGGGCGAAGAAGATGAAGACCGGCAACCACCCAGCCGCGATCTTGCCGATCGTGGAGTGGCTGGTCATCGCCGCGACGATGGCGAGACAGACCATCCAGTTGCACAGCATCGCCTTGACGAACACCGTCACCAGCCCGGCGAAGCCGTGCGCCGAATAGCCGATGGTTTTTGCTTCCGCGACCTTGACGAGGGTCGCCGCGATGCCGCTTGCCGGCGTCGAGCCCATATTGGTGAGGACGATGGCCAGCAGGCCGCCATAAACCAGACTGCCGATGAGATTGCCGAGAAACACGAAGCCCCAATTGGCAAGCAAGGCCGAGCCGCTGCCCTCGCGGTTGAACACAGGCAGCGCCGTGATGCCGAAGCTGCCGGTGACGAGATCGAGGCCGAGAAGGACAATGAGAACGAGACCAACGGGGAAGATCAGCGCGCCGACCAGCGGCTGGCCGGTCTGCATCGCGCCGGTGAAGGCGAGGCTGGTGGCGCAGGCGAGAATGCTGCCGGCGAGCGCGCCGCGGGTGACAAGCTCCGCAGGGCCGAGCGCGAGTTTCTTGCGTCCGGTGTCGAGCATCGTGGCTGCGAGGTCGACGGGCTTCACATAGTCCATGGTCTGGCTCCAAGCAGTGGCACCCTGTTGGCGGGGACCTTCCTGCTGCAATGCAGCAAGTACTGTGCCAGAAATTTTCTGTTGAAATATCAGCCGCTTAATCGATGCGGCCGGACCAGAGCCGCTGATCGCTGGTCACACGGGCAGCATGGCGCTCAATAAAATTGCAGCGCCATGACCCCGATCAAAAATGAGGCAATCTCTAGGATGCGCGCTGCGCGCCGCTCCGGTCATGGAAGTCCAGGCCATTACGCGTCGCGGCGACAAAGCCGGCGCGAATGACATAATCGCCGAAATGCTCGTCCGGCTTGCGTTCTTTGGCAAAGGCCGCGAACAGCAGATCGAGCGCCGCAACGATGGCGTCGTTATCGAGATCCTCGGCAAACAATTTTCCAAGTCGCGAGCCGTCGAAAGCAGCACCCAGATAAAGATTGTACCGGCCCGGCCCTTTGCCGACCAAGCCGATCTCCGCGATGTAGGGTCTCGCACAGCCGTTGGGGCAACCCGTCATGCGCAGCGTGATGTCCTCATCAGCGAGGCCATGGGCGGCAAGGCGCTGTTCGAGCAGTGTCACCAAATCAGGCAGGTAACGCTCGCTCTCGGCCAAGGCGAGGCCGCAAGTCGGCAGCGCCACACACGCCATCGCGTTGCGCCGCAACGCTGTCGACTGGCTGGTCAGACCGTATTCCTTCACCAGCCTCTCGATCGCATCGCGCTTGTCCTTGGAGACGTTGGCGATGATGAGGTTCTGGTTCGCTGTCACCCTGATCTCGCCGTCATGGACTTCGGCGATGCGGCGCATGCCGGTCAGAAGCTGAGGTCCATCGGGGAAGTCGCGGACGCGGCCGTTCTCGACGAACAGCGTCAGGTGAAGCTTGCCGTCCTCACCCTCGGTCCAGCCATAACGGTCGCCGTTGGAGGTGAACGCATAGGGCCGCGCTTTTTCCAGCGGCTTGCCGGCGCGCTTGGCGATCTCGGCACGGAAAGCGTCAAGACCGTTATCGTCGACGGTGTATTTCAGGCGGGCGTGCTTGCGGTTGGAGCGGTCGCCCCAGTCGCGCTGGATCGTGCAGACGGCTTCGGCGACCTTGAAAATATCCTCGGGCAGGCAGAAGCCGATGACGTCGCCGGTGCGCGGATAAGTTTCCGGCTCGCCATGGGTCATGCCCATGCCGCCGCCGATCGCGACGTTCCATCCGACGATGGTGTCGTTCTTGCCCACGATGGCGATGAATCCGAGATCCTGGGAGAAGACGTCGATGTCGTTCGAGGGCGGCACCGCAAAACCGATCTTGAACTTCCGCGGCATGTAGGTCTTGCCGTAGATCGGCTCGACATCATCGCGCTCGCCTTCGCCTGCGACCTTCTCGCCGTCGAGAAAGATTTCGTAATAGGCGTGCGTGCGAGGCTTGAAATGCAGCGAGGTGCGGCAGGCGAGATCATAAGCCTCGGCATGGACCTTCGATTGGTAAGGGTTCGAAACCGACATCACGCCGCGGGTATCGTCGCCACACGCTGCGATGGTATCGAGCGCCACCGCATTGATGCGCTTGAGCACCGTCTTGACGTTGAACTTCAGCACGCCGTGCATCTGGAAGGTCTGGCGCGTGGTCAGGCGTAGCGTGTTTCCAGCATAGGTCTGCGCAATTCCGTCGAGCGCGAGCCACTGCTGCGTGGTGAGCACGCCGCCAGGCAGGCGGATGCGGATCATGAAGCCATAAGCCTTGTCGAGCTTCTTCTTGGCGCGCTCGGGCCTGAGGTCGCGGTCGTCCTGCAGGTACATGCCGTGGAATTTCAGGAGCTGGGCGCTGCCTTCGCTGACGGCGCCAGTGTTGGTATCGGCCATATCCTCGGCGAGATTACCGCGCAGATAGCGGCTACCTGCCTTGAGATACTCCATCGACGACAATTCTTTGGGGGACGGGTCTTTCGCCACGCGATCATCCTTTGGCTTGGCTTGTCCGGCGCGCCATGCGGCGAATGCCGGATCCCGACGCGCTCGCCGTTCATCCAGCTAAACATCCGCCGGGGTCGGATCAATACGTGTCGGTTTGGTAGCGGTTGTTGCGCTCGAGGTCACGCACCGCAAGTTCGGCCGCTTCGGCATCAAGACCTTTGACGTCGGCAAAGGCGCGCGACAGCGTCGCCCGCACGTCCTTGGCCATG
Organism: Xanthobacteraceae bacterium; assembly: GCA_035494115.1. Lineage (GTDB taxonomy): Bacteria > Pseudomonadota > Alphaproteobacteria > Rhizobiales > Xanthobacteraceae > DATJHH01. The sequence continues at coordinate 127,670 of DATJHH010000012.1, read as the reverse complement.
GCCTTGGCGTCGCCGCAGACATAAAAGGTCGCGCCGCCGTCGAGCCAGGCCACGATATCGGCCCGGCGCTCCCAAATGCGGTCCTGCACGTAGACCTTCTCGGTCGCATCGCGGGAAAAGGCGATGTCGAGCCGCGACAGGATGCCGTCCTTGAGCGCATCCTGCCATTCAAGCTGATAGAGGAAGTCGTCGTTGAAGCGGCGGTCGCCGAAGAACAGCCACGAGCGTCCCTTGGCCTCGGTCGCGCGGCGTTCCTGGACGAAGGCGCGGAACGGGGCGACGCCGGTGCCGGGTCCGACCATGATGACGTCCTTGTCGGCCGCAGGCAGGACGAAATGCCGGTTCGGCTTCACCTTGACCTTGACGCGTGCGCCCTTCTTCAGCCGCTCCGCGACATAATTCGATGCCACGCCCTTGCGCTGGCGGCCATGGGTTTCGTAACGCACCGCCGACACCAGCAGATGCGCCTCGTCGCCGACCTCCTGCATCGACGACGCGATGGAATAGGCGCGTGGCGCGAGCGGGCGCGTGACCTTGCGCAACTGCTCGGCCGTGATGGCGGCCGGGTATGTTTCGATCAGATCGATGAGTTGGCGGCCGGCGATCCACTGTGCAGCCTCGCCGGAGGCGATGAGCGCCTTGACGTCCTGCTGGCCGGTCACGTCGGCATAGGTCTCCAGTGCCTTGAGCGACAAGGTCGTGACGTCGCGGTTCTTGCGCAGGTCGTCGCGCAAGTCGGCATCCTCGGACAGGCCGGCAGCCTTGAGGAAGGCCACGACATAATCCGGATCGTTCTCGGGATAGATGTCGAGCGAATCGCCCGGCTTATAGGTCGGCGCTGCGCCATCGAAGGACAATTCGATGTGGATCGTCTCCTTGTCGGAGCGCGACGAATTGAGGTTGATGTGCTCGGTCACCTCGGCTTCCACCGGGCCGAGCACACTCGCCGCCGCCGACTTCTGCGCGAAGTCGACGGGGATGACGGTGCCGCGGCCGGCGTCAGGCGGTGCAAGGGCCTTGAGGCTCGTCTCGATCCAGCGCGCGGCCGGTTCGGCAAAATCGAGATCGCAATCCACGCGATCGGACACACGCTTGGCGCCGAGCGCTTCAAGCCGCGCATCGATCTTGCGGCCGACGCCGCAGAAATCGGCATAGGCCGAATCGCCGAGCGCGAGCACGCTGAATTCCACGCCATCGAGGCGCGGGGCGGCGTCCGACATTAATTCATTATAGGCGGCAGTGGCGCGCGCCGGCGGCTCGCCCTCGCCCCATGTCGCCGCGATCACGATCAGCCGCTTGTTTTTCGGCCACATGGCGAGATCGAGATCGGCCATGTCGATCAAGGTCGGCTTGAAGCTGAGCTTGCGCGCGGCCTTCGCGACGTCAGCGGCGAGGCTCTCGCTGTTTCCCGATTCAGTCGCATAGATGATGGTCAGCGGCTCTGCGGTGCGCGGAGCGGCAACCGGCGCCGCTTCGGCATTCGCGGCGTCGAGCCCGGAGAGGAAGCCGGCAAGCCAAGCGCGCTGCGTCGGCGTGGCGATGCCGACGACCTGATTGAGGATGTGAATCTCGTCTTCCGCAAAAGGTGCAGTCGCGGGAATAGGCTTGGCGGTCATAACGTTTTTGGCCCCTTATCAAGGCAATTTCAGCCGGCTTAGGGGCCGGCCTTTGTGAAATAGAATTATTTTTCCGCAAAGCACAATATCCAGCGCCAAAAAAGTATAAAACTACTGTTTTGTTGGATAAATTTAGAATTTCAGCCTGAATTTCAAGGATTTTTGGGGATGAGAGACCAGCCCTTTTGGCCGTCTCCGCCGCCGTGGCGTGGCGTCCGAAGAGGCGCGGCTTCGGCACGATTGGCGCGCGCAATTGTGGCTACCCACAAATGAAAAATATTTCACTGAATGTCGGAGGCGATTCTGGGACATAACTCACTGCGGGGGCGAAGTCCGCGCGACGGAGCCGATCCGCCGGGATGCGCTGTCGCGGATCATGCGCTGCGAAATCAGTGGCTGTTGGCCGGAACGAAGTGGAAGCGGCGGCATGCGTCTGGGGTTCACTGTGAAGGAGGCCGGTTATCGCGTGCGACGGGTGCTTCCGCTTGTCTGGAGCCTCTCGCTCTTGCCTTTGCTGTCCGGCTGCATCCTCGGCTCCGAAATGCCTGAGCTTGCGATCGCTATTCCGGGGAAATTCACCAATGCCGGTCCGCGGCCGCACGCGGCACTGCCGACGGTCGCATGGTGGCGCGGGTTTCATTCAAGCGAGTTGAACGGGCTGGTCGATGAAGCCCGCGAGGCCAATTTCGATATCGCGGTCGCGATGGCGCGTGTGGTGCAGGCGGATGCCGAATCGCGCGTCGCCGGCGCGCCGCTGCTGCCCTCAGTCAGCGCGAGCGGCAGCGGGACCCGTTCGCGATCGTCGCAGAGCGGCGGCGGCACCGGCGGCAATGGAGTGAGTTCCGCCGGTGGCGGCGGGCGGTCAGAGCGCGATCTTTACCGCACGTCTCTGACGGCCAGCTATGAACTCGATTTCTGGGGCAAGAATCGCGCGGCGTTGCGCGCGGCGGAAGAAACCGCCTCCGCCGCCCGCTTCGATCGCGAGGTCGTCGAACTGACAACCATCGCCTCCGTCGCCAACGCCTATTTTCAGGTGCTCTCTTCCACGGATCGATTGCGGGTCGGACGCGAAAATCTGACAAGCGCCGAACGCATTCTCAAACTGATCCGCCAGCGCCTCAGCGTCGGCACGACGTCGGGGCTCGAAGTCGCGCAGCAGGAAAGCCTTGTCGCGCAGCAGAAGGCGGCGCTGCCGCTGCTGCAGCAGACATTGCGGCAAAACATTATTGCCCTTGCCGTCCTGCTCGGCCGCACGCCGGAGTCGTTCCACATCCGCTCCGGTTCGATGAATGCCGTGAGCATTCCGCGCGTGACGCCCGGTCTGCCGTCCGACGTGCTGACGCAGCGGCCCGATATCCGCGAGGCGGAGGCCAATCTCGCGTCCGCCAATGCGAACGTCGAGGCGGCGCGTGCCGCCTTTTACCCCAGCATCAAGTTGACCGGCGACGGCGGCTATTCCAGCACGGCGCTAAAGGTTCTGTTCCGGCCGGAATCGGCGTTCTTCGACATCGCCGCCGGATTCACGCAACCGATCTTCGACGGCGGCATCCTTCAAGGCCAGTTGGACCTGCAGCGCGGCCGCCAGGAAGAGTTGGTGCAGACGTATCGCAAGACAATCGTCTCCAGCTTCGGCGACGTCGAGAATGCGCTGGTTGCCATCCGCGAGACAGCGCTGCGTGAAAAGCTGCAACGCGACGTGGTGTCGAGTTCGCGCCGCGCCTTCGATATTTCCGAGCAGCGCCTGAATGAAGGAACGCTCGATCTCGTCACCTTGCTCAACACCGAACAGACGCTCTTCCAGGCCCAGGATACGCTGGCGCAGGCGCGGCTCGCGCATCTGCTTGCTGTCGTCAGCCTGTATCAGGCGCTCGGCGGCGGATGGGCGGCCCCACCACCGAAAAGATTCGTCGTAAAGGACGTTCAATGACGGTCTCACGCCGCCAGTTTTTTGGCGCATCGATTCTCGCGCTCGCGGCGGCCGGCGGCGGCTATTACTGGCTCGCCGGCTCCCCGAAGCAGCAAACGCAGACAGGCCGGGGCCGCCGGCGCGGCAGCGCCAGCAGCAACAATACGCCGGTGCCGGTGCTGGCAACCGCGGCGGCGCTTGCCGACGTGCCGGTCTATCTCGACGGTGTCGGCACGGTCACCCCGCTCAATACCGTGACGGTGAAGCCGCAAGTCGATGGAAAGCTGATCAGCGTCAGCTTCAAGGAAGGCGAGGATGTCGAGAAGGGGCAAGTGCTCGCCCGCATCGATCCCACCACCTATCAGGCGCAGCTCGATCAGGCGGTTGCGAAAAAGGCGCAGGACGAAGCGCAACTCGCCAACGCCAAGATCGACCTCGTGCGCTACGTCAAGCTGGCGGCGACGAATTCGGCCACCAAGCAGCAGGCCGACACGCAACGCGCAATGGTCGCGCAACTCGAAGCGCAGGTGAATTCCGATCAGGGCGCAATCGATAACGCCCGCGCGATCCTCGCTTACACCACGATCAAGGCGCCGATTTCCGGGCGCACCGGCCTGCGCCAGGTCGACGAAGGCAACATCGTCCATGCTTCCGATGCCAACGGCATTGTCGTCATCACGCAGCTCAAGCCGATCGGAGTGATCTTCAATCTGCCGCAACAGCAATTGCAGCAGGTCAACGACGCATTCGAAAAGGGCGCGCTGCCGGTCGATGCGCTGCGGTCCGATACCGCAGCGATCATCGACCACGGCAAGCTGACGGTGATCGACAATCAGGTCGACCAGACGACCGGCACGGTGAAGCTCAAGGCCGAATTCCCCAACGCCAAACTCGAATTATGGCCCGGCCAGTTCGTGAACGTGCGCATGCTGGTCAACACCCTGAAACAGGTCGTGGTCGTGCCCACGGCGGCAGTGCAGCGCGGCCCTGACGGCGCTTTCGTCTATCTCGTCACGAAGGACAACACCGCGTCGGTGCGCAAGGTCGACGTGACGCGCCAGGACGACGTCCAGGCCGTGATCGGCAAGGGCGTCGCAAAAGACGACCGCGTCGTCACCACGGGCTTTGCCCAACTCTCGGACGGCCATCGCGTGACCATCGCGACCGGTCCTGATGGCAATCCGCCCACTGACGCGCCGGCCACGGGCGGGCGGCGCGGCCGGCGCGGCAGCGGACAGGCCAGCAACGGCGGCAGCGGCGGCGGGGCAACTGCACCGGCCGGCGATCAAACCAATCGCAACAACAGCGGCACGCCGCGCGGCGGCAACGGTAGCCGCCGGTCAGGGTCGACAGCAAATGGAGCGACGGCGGATGAAGCCGCGCCGTCAGCGCCGGGCACAGTCCCCGCACCGCCATGAACGTCTCCGCCCCCTTCATCGAGCGTCCCGTCGCGACATCGCTGCTCGCGATCGCGATCACGCTTGGAGGGTTGCTCGGCTACTGGTTCCTGCCAATTTCATCGCTGCCGCAGGTCGATTTTCCAACGATCCAGGTGACGACGCAGTTGCCGGGTGCCAACCCTTCCACAATGGCCGCGCTGGTAACGGCACCGCTCGAACGGCAATTCGGACAAATCCCCGCGCTCTCGACGATGACGTCGTCGAGTTCGTTCGGCATCAGCCAGATCACGCTGCAATTCGATCTCAACCGCGACATCGACGCGGCGGCGCAGGACGTGCAGTCGGCGATCAGCGCGGCCGGATCAACCCTGCCGAAAAATCTTCCCTATCCACCAATCTATTCGAAGGTGAATCCGGCCGACGCTCCGATCGTCACGCTGGCGCTGACTTCCGACACCATCGACCTGCGGCAGATCAGCGACATCGCTGACACCTTCATCGCCCAGCGCCTGAGCGAACTGGGCGGCGTCGGCCGTGTCACCATCGAGGGCGGTATCCGCCCCGCCGTGCGCATCCAGGCCGATCTCGGACGGCTCGCGAGCTACGGCATCGGCCTCGAGGACATCCGCACTGCCGTCGCTGCGGCCAACGTCTCAGGTCCGAAAGGCGCGCTCGACGGCGCGCAGCAATCCTATTCCATCGCCGCCAACGACCAGATCGAAACGGCGAGCCAATACAAGTCCGTCATCGTCGCCTTCCGCAACGGCGCGCCGGTCCTGCTCGGCGATGTCGCCACCATCGTCGACGGGCTGGAGAACGACAAGGTCGGCGGCTGGTATCAGGGCAAGCCCGCGGTCGTCATCGACATCCGCCGCCAGCCCGGCGCCAATGTCATCGACACTGTCGCTGGCATCTCGGGCGAACTGCCGCGGCTGCGGCGCTCTATCCCCGTCGGCATCAATCTCGCCGTGGTGCAGGATCGCACCGAAACCATCCGCGCCTCGGTCAAGGACGTGCAGTTCACGCTCGTGCTCAGCGTCGTGCTCGTGGTGCTGGTCGTGTTCCTGTTCCTGCGCAGCATCCGCGCGACCATCATCGCCGGCGTCGCGCTGCCGACCTCGCTGATCGCGACATTCGGCATAATGTGGTTCTGCAATTTCAGCCTCGACAACCTGTCGCTGATGGCGCTCACTATCGGGACCGGCTTTGTCATCGACGACGCCATCGTCATGATCGAAAACATCGTCCGCCACATGGACATGGGCGAACGGCCGTTGCAGGCGGCGCTGCGCGGCGCCCGCGAAATCGGCTTCACCGTGATTTCGCTGACCCTGTCGCTGATCGCGGTGTTCATTCCGCTTCTGTTCATGAGCGGGTTGGTCGGCCGCATGTTCCGCGAATTCGCGCTGACGCTGACCATTGCGGTCGTCGTCTCCGCCGTCGTCTCGCTGACGCTGACGCCAATGATGTGCGGCCGGCTGCTGCGCCTGCGCCCGACCGACCCGAACGCGCCGCACTCGCCCGGCGGCGGCATCACCCGCGCCTTCGGAAACCTCGTGGAGCGCTCGGTCGACGGCTACCGGCGCAGCCTCGAATGGGTGTTGGCGCGCCAGCGCGCCACGCTGCTGGTGACGCTGCTGACATTCGTCGCGACCATCGCGCTCTATATCGTCATTCCGAAGGGCTTTCTGCCGGCGCAGGACACCGGCCTCATCAATGCGGTCATCGAGGCGGGGCCGGAGGTGTCGTTCGCCGAGATGAGCCGGCTGCAAACGCTGGTTGCCGACGCCGTGCGCAAGGACCCCGATGTCACCGGCGTCGTGTCCATCGTCGGCATCAGTCCGGTCAATCCCACGCCGAACGTGGGCAGTCTCCAGATCGCGCTGAAGCCGCGCAATGAACGAACAAAATTCGTGACCGCCGTCGTCGACGATCTCAAGGCGGCCGTGCGGCACATTCCCGGCGCGATTGTTTATTTCCAGCCGGTGCAGGACATCCAGATCAGCACGATCACCAGCCGCGGCCTGTTCCAATACACGCTCGCCGGCTCCGACGAGCGCACCGTGTCCGAATGGGCCGACAAGCTGCGAGAAGAACTGGGCACGCACCCGATGCTCACTGACGTCGCCACCGAAGCGCAGGATGACGGCCTCGGTCTCATGGTCAATGTCGATCGTGAGAAGGCCGGGCGCCTCGGCGTGTCGTTGCAGGCCGTCAACGACGTGCTCAACGACGCCTTCGGACAGCGCCAGATTTCCACCATCTACAGCCAGGCCAACCAGTATCGCGTCATTCTCGAAGCTCAGCCGCAATACCAAAAGGACTCCACGTCGCTGTCGCGCCTCTATGTCAGCGGCACCAATGGCGTGCAGGTGCCGCTCTCCTCGTTCGCCACCTTCAGGCACACAGATACGCCGCTGGTCGTCGCGCATCAGGAGCAGTTTCCGGCGGTGACGCTGAGCTTCAATCTCGCGCTGGGCGCATCGCTGAGCGATGCCGTGACCGCGATCTCACAAGCCCAGCAGACGATCGGCATGCCGAATTCCGTCACCGGCAGCTACTCCGGAGACGCCGCCGAATTCAGCCGCTCGCTCGCCGGCGAGCCGTGGCTGATCCTCGCCGCGATCGTCACCATCTACATCGTGCTCGGCGTCCTCTACGAAAGCTTCATTCACCCCCTGACGATCCTGTCGACACTGCCCTCGGCTGGCGTCGGCGCGCTGCTGGCGCTGATGCTGTGCGGACAGGATTTGTCGGTCGTGGCGCTGATCGGCATCATTCTGCTGATGGGCATCGTGAAGAAGAACGCGATCATGATGATCGACTTCGCGCTCGAAGCCGAACGGCACCAAAAGCTCTCGTCGCGCGAGTCGATCATGCAGGCCTGCCTGCTCCGCTTCCGGCCGATCATGATGACGACGCTGGCCGCGCTGTTCGGCGCGCTACCGCTGGCGCTTGAAAGCGGCAACGGCTCCGAACTGCGCTTTCCGCTCGGCATCACCATCATTGGCGGTCTGCTGCTGAGCCAGTTGCTCACGCTCTACACGACGCCGGTGATCTATCTCGCCATGGAGCGCGTACGCGTGCGTCTGTTCCCACCGCCGCAACGCGAGCCGCGCCCGGCGCCTGCAGGAGAGTAGGCGGATGAACTTCTCCTACCCCTTCATCCGCAGGCCGATCGGCACGACGCTGCTGGCGATCGGATTGTTTTTGCTCGGCATCGTCGCCTACACCTCGCTCCCGGTCGCGAGCTTGCCATCGGTCGACTTTCCCACGGTGCGCGTGTCCGCGACCCGGCCCGGCGCCGATCCGGAGACGATGGCCGCAACCGTCGCCGCGCCGCTCGAACGCCGGCTCGGCGAGATTTCCGGTGTCACGGAAATGACCTCGTCGAGTTCGTTCGGTAGCACCCGCATCGTCATTCAGTTCGATCTCACCCGCGACATCGAAGGCGCCGCGCGCGACGTGCAGGCCGCGATCAACGCCGCGCTGAGCGATCTGCCGCTCGACCTGCAAAGCGTACCGACCGTGCGCAAGGCCAATCCGGCCGCAGCACCGATCATGATCCTCGCGCTGACGTCAAAAACACTCACGGCGAGCGACATCTATGACGCGGCCGATACCGTGATCGCTCAACGCATCGCCCAGGTCGAAGGCATCGGCGAAGTCAGCGTCAGCGGGGCGGAACAGCCCGCGGTGCGCGTGAGCGTCAATCCCGTCGCCATCGCCTCGATGGGCGTCAGTCTGGAAAGCATCCGCACCGCCATCGTCAACGCCAACGCGGCGGGTCCGTTGGGCGTGTTCGACGGCGCGCGACGCACCGAGGCCATCGCCACCAACGCACAGATGGCTGAGCCGAGCGATTACAACAACATCGTCGTGCGCGCCAGCAATGGCAACGTCGTGCGGTTGTCCGACATCGCCACCATCGACGAGGGCACACGCAACCGGCGCTCGGCGGCGTGGTTCAATTCGCAGCCGGCCGTGCTTCTGGTCATGACCAAGGAGCCGAACGCCAACGTGATCGATACGGTGTCGCGCATCTACGACATCATTCCCGAAATAAAAAAGCGGATCCCGGAAGGCATCGACATCTCGGTCCTGTCGGACCGCACCCAGACGATCAGCGCCAGCGTGCGCGACATGCAGTACACGCTGCTTGCGACCATCATCCTGGTGATGTTCGTGGTATTCATCTTCCTGCGGCGGGCGGCGGCGACGATTGCTGCCGGCGTGACCGTGCCGCTCTCGCTTGCCGGCACCTGCGCGGCGATGTGGGCCGTCGGATTCTCGATCGACAATATTTCGCTGATGGCGCTGGCCGTCTCGGTCGGCTTCGTCGTCGACGACGCCATCGTCATGATCGAGAACGCCTTCCGCAATCTCGATCGCGGCATGTCGCCGCTGCGCGCGACGCTCGCCGGCGCCAGGCAGATCGGCTTCACCGTCGTTTCGATCAGCGTGTCGCTGATCGCGGCCTTCATTCCGCTTCTGTTCATGGGCGACGTCATCGGCCGCCTGTTCCGCGAATTCTCGGTGACGCTCGCCTTCTCCATCGCCATCTCGACGGTGATATCGCTGTCGGTCACGCCGATGATCTGCGCGCATTTCGTGCACAAGCCGCCGAGTCCCGACGCCACATGGCTCGACCGCACCATGGAGGCGGTGGTGACGCGCCTGCAGCGCGGCTATCGCAAAAGCCTCAAGATCGTCATGGGCCAGAAGCTCATCGTCATGGTGGTGTTCATCATCACCATCGCGCTGACGGTCGCGCTCTTCATCAAGACGCCAAAAGGCTATTTTCCGCAGGACGACACCGGACTGATCGTCGGCGGCACATCCGCCTCTCCCGATATCTCCTTCACCGCGATGGCGGTGCTGCAACAGCGGGTGATGAAAGTCGTGCTGTCGGATCCGGCCGTTCAGGGTCTGGGGTCTTCCATCGGCAGTTCCGGCTTCAACGCCTCGGTCAATCGCGGCTCTCTGTTCATTGGACTCAAGCCGCCCGACGAGCGCGACGTCTCCAGCCTCGACGTCGTCAACCGGCTGCGAAGCAAGCTTTCCGCGATACCGGGCGTCAGCGTCTTCCTGTTTCCGGCGCAGGACGTGCGCGCGGGCGGCCGCGGCGGCAACTCCGCCTTTCAATATGCGTTGTGGGGGCCGAGCAGCGACGAGATTCAACAATGGGTCCCGAAGGTGGTCGAGCGCCTCAAGCGACTGCCGGAACTCGTCGACGTCGACACCGACCGCAATCCCGGCGGTCTGCAGGCGACGGTGAAGATCAACCGCGCAGAGGCGGCCCGGCTCGGCATCGCCATTTCCGATATCGATAATGCGCTGAACAACGCCTTTTCACAGCGCCAGATTTCGACGATCTACACCCAGCGCAACCAGTACAAGGTCGTGCTCGAAATCGATCCGCGCTTCCAGCGCGATCCCAACGACGTCAAGAGCGTCTATGTCACGGCCAAGGACGGCTCTTCGATCTCGCTCGCCAATCTCGTGACCATCACGCGCGGCATCGCGCCGCTCGTCGTCAATCACCAGGGCCAATATCCGTCGGTGACCATCAGCTTCTCGCCCGCGCCGAACGTGACCATCGGCGATATCACCGAGGCCGTCACCCAGGCGGTCGCCGAGATGCACCTGCCGGACTCAGTGCATGCCGAGTTCGCCGGCGACGCCAAATCCTTCCGCGCCAGCGCGAACACGCAGCCGCTGCTGATCCTGGCGGCGATCATCGCGGTCTATATCGTGCTCGGCGTGCTCTACGAAAGCCTGATCCATCCGCTGACGATCATCTCGACGCTCCCCTCCGCCGGTCTCGGCGCGCTGCTCGCGCTGCAACTGTTCGGCGCGCAACTCACGATCATTGCGCTGATCGGCATCATTCTCTTGGTCGGCATCGTCAAGAAGAACGGCATCATGCTGGTCGACTTCGCGCTCGAAGCGGAACGCAAACGCGGCCTCACCGCGGAGCAGGCGATCATGGAGGCGTGCAGCGCGCGCTTCCGGCCGATCCTGATGACGACGCTCGCCTCGCTGCTCGGCGCGTTGCCCTTCATCATCGCGGCTGGCCCCGGCTCGGAATTGCGCCGGCCGCTCGGCATGACCATCGTCGGCGGCCTGTTCGTGTCGCAACTGCTCACGCTCTACACGACGCCAGTCATCTATCTGCTTCTCAATCGCGTGCACCAGCGCGTGAGCGGAGCGACGAAACGAAAAAGCCGTGAGGAAGACCCCACGGCTTCGTCCGATCCGGCCACGCGGCCGGTTTAGGTTTTGCCCGACTTGCGTCAGCTTCGCCCGACCATGCCGCGCGCCTTGTCGAGGGTCGCGAAGCTGCGCGGCGCGCCGCACATCAGATAGCGATAGCCTTCGGCGATGACGCGTTCGGCATTGGCGGCTTCCACATGCGGATGGCCGACGATGACCTTGTGCTGCTTGCAGATATCGACGATCTGCGCCATCGCGTCGAGCACCACCTTGTGCTCGGTCTGGCGCGGATAGCCCAGTTCCTGGCTGAGATCGCCCTCGCCGATCAGCACCGCGCCGATGCCCGGCACGTTCTTGAGCATGTCGGGCAGGTTCTTGATGCCCAGCGTGTCCTCGATCTGGATGACGACGAGGATTTCGCCCTGCGGCGCCAGCGGCCACACGTCGGCAACCTGGTAATACTCTTGCTGCGTCAGCCCCCAATAGCGGCAGGCTTGCATCGGTCCGTCGCCGCGGATACCCGCGGGTTCGTAGAGCGGCTTGTCCTTGAGGCGCTGATAGCGGCAGGCGGAGACGGCGTTATAGGCCTCCTCCACCGTGCTGATGTGCGGCCACATGATGCCGTAATAGCCGAGATCGAGCGCCTGCTTGGCGAGAAACTGGTTCTTCTCGCAGCCATTGGCGGGAATGCGTGCAGTCGGCGTCACGGCCGGCGCGATGCCGTTCTTGGCGACATAGGCGCGGTTCATCAGATATTGCAGGCTGTCGCGCAGCGCCTTGATGTCCCAGCCCTGATGCTCGCCCTCGAAGACGACGCCGTCGTATTTCGACCCCTGCAATTGCAGCGCGGTCTCGATGTCGGCGGGCGCGAACAGCGTGAACGAATGCTGCCCGGCCTCGAGAGCGCGGATGATGCCGTTGAGGCGCTGGGTGGCCATGCAATGCTCCTTGAAATGGAAACGTTCTTAACGAGTGTAACGCGTGAACGTCACGCGAATGACGGGTTAAACTTTTTTCGGCTTGTGGCCGCGCTTGGTCAGCAGGGCATCGAGACGCGGATAGACCTTGCGCGCATTGCCTTCAAAAATCTTGTAGCGGTCGGCCTCGCTCAGCGTCTTGATCTGATCGACATAGCGCTTGGTGTCGTCGAAATAGTGCCCGGTATCGGGATCCTTGCCCTTCACCGCGCCGACCATTTCAGAGGCGAACAGCACGTTGTCGACCGGGATCACCTTCGACAGCAGTTCGATGCCCGGCAGATGATAGACGCAGGTGTCGAAGAACACATTCTTGAGCAGATGCTGGTCGAGCGTCGGCTTTTTCATGTCCTGGGCGATGCCACGATAGCGGCCCCAGTGATAGGGCGCCGCGCCCCCGCCATGCGGGATGACGAATTTCAGGTCCGGGAAATCCTTGAACAGGTTGCCCTGGATCAACTGCATGAACACCGTGGTGTCGCCGTTGATGTAATGCGCGCCGGTCGCGTGGAACGCCGGATTGCATGAGCCGGTGACGTGGATCATCGCCGGCACCTGCAGCTCGCACAGCTTTTCGTAGATCGGATACCAGTATTTGTTGATCATCGGCGGATCGGTCCAGTAACCGCCCGCCGGATCGGGATTGAGGTTGAAGCCGACGAAACCAAGTTCGTTAACGCAGCGCTCCATCTCCTCGAAGCAGTTTTTCGGCGAAACGCCCGGCACCTGCGGCAATTGCCCGACGCCGACAAAATTGTCCGGCAGCAGCGTGCAGATGCGGTGGATCATGTCGTTAGAGAGTTTCGTCCACTCCTTGCCGACGGCTTCCGTGCCGACATGGTGGCCCATGCCGGACGCACGCGGCGAAAAGATCGTGATGTCGGTGCCGCGATCCTTCTGGAATTGAAGCTGCGGCTGCACGCTCTTGATGATCTCTTCGTCGCTGACGCCGAGGTCGCTGGAGGTCGGCCGGCGCGCGGCATCGGCCAGACCGGCGAGCTGCTTGTCGCGAAACTGGTGCATCACCAGCGGCTCGGTGGTGTAGTGGCCGTGAATGTCGATGATCATGAGGAACTGCCTCTTGGTTGGGCTTCAGGAATACCGCTGGCGCCAGCGAAGACAATGGACAGAAGGGCGCGGCGGTCAAAAACAGGCGAAAAGGAACACTGCGAAACAGGTTCCGGCGGCCTTCGAGACGGCCTCCTCCCAAACGGGTCTGCAAATGTGGGTCTTTGTCTAGTCACCCGGAGCGGCGCTGGCAAGCCAGGGAAACGGCACCGGCGAGATCGCCGCTAGCGGCACTCGACGGTGACGTGCGCCAACTCGTGCACAGGTGCGAGCCGTTTCCGGATCGCTCCTGCATCGATAGCGCCTGTGACGCTGACGATGGCGGCGTGAGCGTCCGGTCCGACCTGCCAGACGTGCAGGTCGGTGATACGGACATCGCCGGTCCCCTCGACATGCTCGCGGACTTCCTTCTCAAGCGTCTTGTCCGTGGTGTCCAGAAGGACGGCTGCGCTCGAGCGGATCAACCCGACAGACCAGGTCGCGATGACGATGGCGCCGACGATACCGATCGCGGGATCGAGCCAGACCGCGCCGAAATAACGGCCGGCCAGCAGAGCGATGATCGCCAGCACCGACGTCAATGCGTCAGCAAGCACGTGTACGTAGGCCGAGCGCAGATTATTGTCCGACCCGCCTGCATGATGATGGTGTTCATCGTCGTGATCGTGGTGGGCGTCCTGTGAATGTCCGTGACCATGCGAATGGCCGCCCAGTAGCAGCGCGCTTACGACATTGACGATCAGGCCGAGAACCGCGACCAGCGCGGCCTCGCCATAGGCGACCGCCAGCGGGTTGACCAGTCGTTCGACGGACTCGACCGCGATGCCGATTGCGATCAGACCGAGGACCAGCGCGGATGAAAAGCCTGCGAGATCGCCGACCTTGCCGGTGCCGAAACTGAAGCGCGGATTGTTGGCGTAACGGCGGGCAAAGGCATAGGCGCCGGCAGCGATACCTAACGCCAACGCATGACTGGCCATATGGAAGCCATCTGCAAGCAGCGCCATGGAGCCAAAAAAGCGACCAGCGATGATTTCGCTAATCATCATGACTACGGTCAGGGCAACGACCCAGCGCGTCCGCTGCGCATTCTGCTCGTGCGCGGCGCCGAGAAAGAAATGGTCGTGCACCAACGCCTCGGAGGCGAGATCGCGATCGTGTTCTGCAGTCATGGCATTACTTTCCGTAGCGGCGCAATGCAGCAATCAGTTCGTCGGCGCCGGCCGCGCGGGCCGCGTCATCGAGGCCGGCAAGCGCGACATGCTCGCGCAGATGCGCCTCGACAATTTCATCCATCAATCCGTTGACCGCACCGCGCACGCCCGCGACCTGATGCAGCACCGTCGCGCAGTCGGCCTCCGCCGTGAGCGCACGCGCGATGGCGTCGATTTGCCCGGCGATGCGCCGGACGCGTGCGAGGAGCCGGCTCTGGTCCTTTTGGAGGTGCGCCATAGGATAGGACCCTACCCTATATTTGGGGATAATGACAAGTGTTGCTTCTTTCGCCGGTGGCAGGTCTTCCATCGGCCGGCCCCGCATTGACCTGCAGGGCCGGGACGCTACAAACGCCTGCGGCAGACAGCCCTTCCCGTGCGACCGGTATTCCCTGCCGGCCTCTTAACCGACGAGGATTTCCATGAGCGACACCGTCACCATTCCGGCGCTGCAGCAGATGAAGCGCGACGGCAAGAAGATCGCGGGCATCGTCGCCTGGGATTATCAGGTGACGCAGATCGCCGACCGTGCCGGCGCCGACATGATGGTGGTCGGAGATTCCGTCGGCGCAAATCTTTGGGGCCATGACAATCCGCTACAGGTGACGGTCGATGAAATCCTCATTTGCTGCAAAGCCGTGCGCCGCGGCACCAGCCGCATGCTGGTGAGCTGCGACATTCCCTTCGGCCCCTTGCAGGAAGGGCTCGACAGCGTGATGCGCGCGGCCGTGCGGCTGGTGAAGGATGGCGGCGCCGACATGCTCAAGCTCGACGCCTCCGCCGAATATCCCGAGGTGGTGAAGGCGATCACCCGCGCCGGCATTCCGGTGTTTGCACAATTCGGGCTGACGCCGCAGACGGCGTTGAAATACGGCATTCCCTACAGCGCGCAGAATTCCTCCGGCGCGCAGGCGACCAAGGAAATGACGCAAAAGCTGGTCGACGAGGCCAAGCGCCTGGAAGACGCCGGCGCAGCGGCTCTCGACTTCACCAATTCCGGGCCGGTCGCGGGACCTGCCGTGGTGGAAGCGGTGCAAATTCCGGTCATCGGCGGTTTTGGCGGCGGCCCATGGCTCGACGGCCGCGTGCGTCTGGCACAGACGGCGCTCGGCTCCTCGGCGAAATGGATCGACTCAAAAGCCGAGACCTACGTCAACACCGCAAAGCTCGGGCTCGACGCCTTCAAAACGATGATCGGCGAAGTGCGCGCCGGCAAGCAGATCAAGGGCTAGAGCATGATCCCGAAAAGTGGGTACCGGTTTTCGGGAAAGATCATGCTCAAAAATTAAAGGCCGGGATGTTTTGAACTCGGCGAAGGAAAATTCTAGGAGCCGGCCATGGCGACCGCAATCATCGACGGCATTTCCACGCGCTATGAAGTCATCGGCGACGGGCCGCCACTTCTGATGTATTCGCCGGGCGGCTTCAATGCCGTGATCGAGACATGGCAGTCGCAAGGCCATTACGCCAAGATAAAACTGCTCGATCATCTGCCGAAGCATTTTTCCTGCATCGTGTTCGACCGGCGTGAGACCGGGCAATCCGGCGGGCGCGTCCAGCGCGTCGTCTGGGCCGACTATGTGCGCCAGGGCAAGGGCCTGCTCGAACACCTCAAGATCAAGCGCGCGCATGTCATGGGCGGCTGCATGGGCGTGTCCTGCGCCGTCGCCTTCGGCTGGATTTTACCGGAGACAGTGATGAGCCTCGTGCTCTATTGGCCGGTGGGCGGCGCGAAATATCGCATCTCGAGCCATCTGCGTTTTGCCGAGCATCTCGCCTTCGTCCAGCAGAACGGACTGCAGGCGGTCGTCGATCTCGTGAAGAAGGACGGCAAGCCGTTCGGCGCCGATCCGCGCGGCGGACCGTGGGCCTCGCCGATCAAGAGCGATCCGGCTTTTGCCGAGAGCTACGTGAAGCAGGACGTGGAGCGCTACAAGATCATCGTCGCCGGCATGGGGCGCGGCCTGTTCGACCGCGATACCGCGCCGGGTGGCGAGCCGGAGGATTTGCTGCGTCTCGACATCCCAGCGCTGATCGTGCCCGGCAACGACGCCGCGCATGCGACATCGGCCGCCCGCTATCTGCACGAATGCCTCCCGAAGTCGGAATATTGGGACGTGCCTGTCGCGCAGCAGACGGACGAAAACACGCCGGCGCGTGTGATCGAGTTCTTGCGCAAGGCCAGTTGACGCGACGGCGTCAACTCTTTCCTCACCATCGCACCTTCGACGACACCTCTCGTGCCGGCGCCTGCTAGAGCTTCGGTTCTGATTGAATCAGAACCGAAGCTCTAGATTATTATTTTGACGCGTTTTCTTCACGCGAACCGGTGTCCACTTCGCTTGAAAACGCTCTAGGCGCGTGCGCAGCGCGGCGCTACGCTCGGCGCCGCATAGGCGAAATAAAAACAAAGGAGGATGCGATGAAGTCATCTTGCACGGCTGTCTTGTGTACAGCCGCGATCAGCCTGGGAGTGATGGCGATGTCTGCACACGCTGATGAACCCGTTTTGCGCATCGCCAAGCAAGGCAGCATGGAAGCCGGCGGACGCACCATCCTTTGCACCACCAACGACGGCGGCGATCCCAACAGCACGCGCTGGCCGACCGGCCATGTCGTCGTCGACAACGTCTATGCGACGTATCAATATCCCGCCGACCAGCGCTACCCCTACCCGATCCTGTTCAATTCCGGCGGCGGCCATACCGCGCGCGTCTATGACACGACGCCGGACGGACGCGAAGGCTGGCTGACGCTGTTCGTGCGCGAAGGTTTTCCCGTCTATGGCGTCGACAGGCCGAATACAGGCCGGTCCGGAACGGATGTCTGCAAGATCAACGCGGTGAAACTCGGCAAGGCGCCGCCAAGCGAACTGCCTGCGATCAATCGCTACGCGGCGGAGTCCTCCTGGGTGACGTTCCGCTGGGGTCCGAAATTCGGCGTGCCCTATCCGAATACGCAATTCCCGGTCGATCATGCCGACGACTATTATCCGCAGACGGTCAGCACCTATCGCGATCCTGCCGAGACGCAGAAATCCGTCGCGGCATTCTCGGCATTGATCGACAAGATCGACAGCCCGGTCATCATCCAGAGCTGGTCGTCGTCAGGTTTGCTCGGCTATCTCACGGCGGTCGAACGGCCGGAGAAGGTCAAAGCCATTCTGGCCGTCGAGACCTCCGTCACCGCGTTCGACCTGATCCCCGCGGAAGGCCGGCAGAAACTGGCAAAGATTCCGATCTACGTTATCATCGGCGATCACGCGCAGGATCGCGTCGATGCGTCGCGCAAGTTTCAAAAGGAAATGGCTGCAATCGGCGGCCATGTGACAGTCGACGTGTTGCCTGAGGCCGGCATCCACGGCAACGGCCACACCATGATGATGGAAAGGAACAACAAGCAGATCATGTACCGGATGATCGCCTGGCTCGAAGGCAACGTCTTCAAGCCGAAATAACTGAAGCGGCCCTGTCGCCGGACGTTTTCAATATCGAACGGGCCGCCGCGGACATCACGGCGGCCCGAAATTTCCAGCCACGCAGGCCTCATCAGGCATCCGTCACGTCTTCGTGCGGCCCAGCGCCGCCAGCACGCGCTCCGGCGTCATCGGATAGTCCCGCAGACGCACGCCGATGGCATCGAAGACCGCATTGGCCACCGCGCCCGCGACCGCGCCCATGACTTCCTCCCCGGCTCCGGTGGATGGTTCTTCCAGCCTTTGGACGACCACGGGAACGACGTCGGGATGTTCGGCAAAGCGCAACACCGGATACGATGCCCAGTCGAGGCTCGTCACCCCCTGTTCGTTGAACGTCACCTCTTCCTTCAGGACGCGGCTGACCGACTGCGTCGCCTGGCCCATGATCTGATTTTCGACCAGTGCTGGATTGACCGCGAGACCGCAATCCATCGCGGCGAAGACGCGCTTGGCGACGATATTTCCGGTCCGCACATTGACTTCAACGTCGGCGACGGCCGCGCCGTAGGAAACATGATGCGTGCCGAGGGCAATGCCGCGGCCCGTTCTGACGTCGCCGGTCGCGGACGCCGCCGACGTGGCACGCGGCATCCAGTCCGCCGCCTTGGCGGCGGCCTCGAGCACGCCGAGCCAGCGTTTGTCCTTGATGTTTTTCCGGCGCAATTCGACTGGATCCATATTGGCAGCCCGCGCCAGTTCGTCGATCGTCTGTTCCGAGACGAAGTTGAACGACAGATCGAGCGGCGAACGCAGCGCCGCGCCGCGGAGGTAGCCCTCCATCGGCACCGCGTGACTGACGACGCGCCGGTTCGGGATCGAATACATCGACCCGGTACTCATCTTGTTCACCGAAATCGACGATGAACCCGATGCCCGCTCCTTCGGTGGTGTTGCGGTGGCCAGATCAAGAACCGTTGCCGTGATCGTCCAGCCATGCTGCCAGCCATCGTATTCGTAGGCGATGATCCGGCCATCGGCGTCAATCCCCGCACGGACTTCGGCGAGATGAGCCGGACCATAATTGTCCCAACCAAGCTCATCCCAACGCATGAACTGCACGCGCACCGGCTTGCCGACGGCCTGGGACATCACAGCCGCCGCCTGCGTTGCGTCTTCGTAGCAACTGCGGCCAAAGGTCCCGGAGCTTTCGCGATACAGCACCCGGATTTTCTCTTTCGGCATGCCGAGCGCCCTGGAGAGGAAATCGCGTGATTCATAAACACGCTGTGTCGGCGAGTAGATCACGGCATGGTCGGGACCGACATCGGCGACTGCGCAGTTCGGCGCAAACGGCGCGTGTGACTGATACGGGCAGCGGTAGGTCGCGCCCGCGATATGGGCGGCCTTGGCGAATGCGGATTCTGCATCGCCAAAATTCGCGATGACGGTATCGACCGTTTTCGCCTGTCGCATCTTGTCATGGACGTTCGCATTTCCCGGCAGCGGCGGCGTCTTCTCCCACGTCACTTTAAGTTGCCGCGCGGCACGGATGGCATCCCACTCCTGCGGCGCGACGACGCCAACAAAATCGCCCTTGCGCACAACGCGCGCGCCGGGAATATTCTTGATCGACGCGTCATCGACCGCAAGCGGCTTCGCGCCCGCACCGAAGCCACGCTGACCGCGTGGCAGCACGACGCGGCCGTGCATCATGCCGGGCAGACGGACATATTGAAGGTATTCATACCGCCCGGCGGCCTTGTCCGGAATGTCCACGCGCGGCACGCGCGTGCCGACAAGCTTGAACTGGCTTGGCGGCTTGAGCGGCGCGGTGCCGGTCACCTTGGCCTTGAACGGCTTCTCCCCGAGCAGGTCGCTGTATTTAACCGAACGCCCGCCTGTCTCGCCGTCAATCGACACGACGCCGTTCGAAACCACGAGGCTGCCGGGCTGCACGCCGAGTTTCTTGGCCGCGCGGCCGAGAAGCACCTGGCGCGCCTGCGCGGCGGCTGCACGCAATTGCGGACCACCGCGCTCGATCGAAGAACTCGAACTGGTTGCTCCCTGATCGGGCGTGACATTCGTATCGAGGCGCACGGTGCGCAACTGACTCATGGCGAGATCGAGTTCTTCGCCCGCGATCTGCAACATCCCGGTTGTGTTGCCCTGCCCGAGTTCGCATTTGCCATAGTAGATCGTTGCGGTGTTGTCGGAATGGATCGCGATCCAGGAATCGACGGCCCTCGGGTCGGGCGGTCCCGCCGCCGCGCCGCGCGTGGTGCCGCTTCCCGCCGGTGCGCCGAGTGCCGCGCCGCCCATGCTGAAACCGATGATGAGCGCGCCGCCGCCCTTGAGAACATCGCGCCGCGATGAGGATTTGAAGATCATGTTCATTGCGCGCCTCCCGCCATCGCCGCGGACGCGACCTTGATGGCTTTCATGATCCGGGCGTATGTACCGCAGCGGCAGAGGTGACCGTCCATATGGTCACGAATCTGGGCGTCGGTCGGCGTCACGTTCCGCGCCAACAACTCTGCACCCTTGATGATCATGCCGTTGTAGCAATAGCCACAATGCAGGGCCTGTTCGTCGATCATGGCCTCCTGCAAGGGATGAAGTGGCGGATTTTCCTTCAAGCCTTTCTGTTTGGCATAGTGCGCCGGCAGTCCTTCGAGCGTCGTGATCTCACGATCCGCGACATCGCCGACCGCCGTGACGCACGACCGCATCTCGACACCATCGATCAGGACAGAGCATGAGCCGCATTGCGCCAGGCCGCAGCCGAAGCGCGGGCCATGCAGCTGCAATTCATTCAGCAGCACATAAAGCAACGGCGTGTCCGTGCTCGCGGCAACGGGCCACGACTTTCCGTTCACCCGGATTTCGAGTTGATCTGCCATGGGGTCCTCCAACCGGTTCTTCTTTTAAACAAGCCTACCGGGAACGCAGGGCACCTACAACGGCGCCGCGAGGACCGCTCCTTCCAAAATCTTCCGCTCCTCCCCACATAACGGTTCAGCCCGAAATCTGAGTGAACCACCATGCTCGACAACACAGTTGCATCCCTGCTCGATCCCGATCCGGCGGAAGCCGAAGAGGCCGAGCAAAATATTGAACTTTCCGCCCGAACCGCGCCCGGCCTGACCCAGCCGACAGATGAGCGCGTTTTGCTCGACGCCTATTCGGAAGCCGTATCAGCGGTCGTGGACGTCGTTGGACCGGCGGTCGTGCGCGTCGATGTGCGCACGCGCAGCGCGCAGCGCGACGGCCGGCACGGCGGCCAACATGGTGGACTCGGCTCCGGCGTCGTCATCTCGCCCGACGGACTGGTGCTGACCAATGCCCATGTCGTGCTCGGCGGTGCTGCGCCGACCGGTCAAACAGTGGCTGGCGCGCGCGACATCCGCCTCTCCGACACCGAAGGCCGCACCACCGAGGCGCGGCTGCTCGGCATCGACCCTGACACCGATCTCGCGCTGTTGCGGGCCGACGCCGCACGCAGTTTTGCATTCGCGCCGCTCGGCGATTCAAAATTGCTGCGGCGCGGGCAGATGGCGATTGCCATCGGCAATCCGCTCGGCTTTGAATCGACCGTCACCGCCGGCGTCGTCTCCGCGCTCGGACGGTCGTTGCGTGCGACGTCGGGCCGGATGATCGAGGACGTGATCCAGACCGATGCCGCGCTCAATCCCGGCAATTCGGGCG
Source organism: Xanthobacteraceae bacterium (assembly GCA_035494115.1). Classification (GTDB taxonomy): domain Bacteria; phylum Pseudomonadota; class Alphaproteobacteria; order Rhizobiales; family Xanthobacteraceae; genus DATJHH01. The sequence goes on along the minus strand of DATJHH010000012.1, from coordinate 106,150 downwards.
GCCCGCTTGTCTCCTCGCGTGGCGAGGTGATCGGCATCAACACGGCCGTGATCATGGGCGCGCAGGGCATCTGCTTTGCGGTCGCGAGCAACACTGCCAATCACGTGCTCAGCGAGATCATCATGCATGGCCGCGTGCGCCGCGGCTATATCGGCGTCGCAGCGCAGACGGTGCCTGTGCCGCGCCGCTACGCCATCGCCTCGGACATCGAGAACCGTTTCGGGGCGATGCTCTCGTCGCTCGATCAGAACGGACCGGCAAGCCAGGCAGGTCTGCTCTCTGGCGATCTCGTCGTGAATCTGGATGGTCTTCCGGTGACCGGCGCAGACGACATGATCCGCCTGCTCGACCGCACCCGCATCGGCAAGCGCATCACCATCGGCGTGTTGCGGCTCGGACGGCTGCGCGAATTCGATCTGATGCCGACCGAACGCGGCGCATCGTAAACTGCTACGGTCAGGCCACTCATCGATTCCCTTCTGTGGAGACGTCTTATGAAATTGGCTTCATTGATTGTCGCTGCCGCCCTGCTCTCGCTGCCGATTGCGTTGCCGTCCACTGCTTCGGCGCAGGAAGCCGGCGGCCATGACATGCACAACATGAACGATGCGGCCAAGCCCGCGACGAATCCGGCGACGCAGGCCTACACGAAGGCAATGAATTCCATGCACGCCGGCATGCAAACGATGACGCCGACCAACGACCCCAACAAGGATTTCGTTTTGATGATGAAACCGCATCATCAGGCGGCGGTTGACATGGCCCAGACGTATCTCAAATACGGGTCCGACCCAAAACTCAAGAAAATGGCCCGCGCCATCGTCCGCAGTCAGAAAAAGGAAATCGCCGAGATGACCGCGTGGGAATCCAGGCACGGCATGGGCGCGAAGTAGCGGCGACTTGCGCGTTGCCGATACTGTGGCTCGCGACTGGACCAACGAAAAAGGCGCTTCGCTCGAAGCGCCTTTTTTTGTTCGCGTGGAAGACGGTCAGGAACGGCCGATATCGAGCGCGGCCAGCGCCGCCTTCGCCACGGCCACGTCCTGTTCGATCTTGGCGCCGCCGGCCGCCACCGCACCGATCACCTGACCATCGACCACGATGGGAAAGCCGCCCGGCACATTGGTGAAGTCGCCCATGCGCACGGCCATGCTGAGATGGTTCTCCTCCGGCGCATAGCCGGTCGGCTGGCGCTGCGAGGCGGAGGTGATCGCCTTGCGTTTGGTGGTGATGATCGCAAAGTGCCGCGCGCCGTCCATCATCAGGAAGGCGATGATGCGGCAACTCTGATCGGCGACCGCGAGACAGACCTTGCAGTCCAACGCCCGCGCCTTGGCGACGCCGGCCTGAAGCATCTTCAGGCTGGCCTCTTCGGTGAGCCGGTGGGTGGCGATGAAGTCGGGCATCGCCGCCGTCACGCCGTCATGTCGCGCGTGGCCGGCGCGAACAGGTCCTCGACCTTCACTGGTCTGGTGATGATGCCCTGCGTTAGCGCATGCTGCACCAGGCTTTCGAGCACCTTGCGGTTCGGCTCGATGCCGTAAGGCAACGGGTCGCCGGCGATGTCCATCACCTTCTGATGCACCTTGTCGACGCCGGTCGGCTTCTCGATCTTGCCGGACTTGAGACGGTCGAGATAAACGCGCTTGGATTCCGCGAAGGCGTTGAACACGTCGACCGCAAGCTGCGGATTCTTCTCCAGCAACTCATCCTTGATCACCACCGTGTGGTTGATCGGATAATGGCCGCGCTCGCGCAGCGCCTTCAGGCCTTCTTCAAGCGCATTCGGGATCAGCGGCTTGATATCCGGGTGCTCGACCTCGACGCCGATCGCGGCGGCGAGTTCGCCGGAGATCAGCATCTCCTTCATGTCCTTGCCCTTCTCGATGGGCACGACATTCGACGGCGGCTGGTATTCGGCGACATGCTCGTCGCCCGACAGCACCCAGGTGATTTTCGACAGATCGACCCCGTATTCCTCCTGCAGCACGGCGCGCGCCCACACGCCCGTCGTCACGGTGTAACCGCGATTGACGCCGACGCGCTTGCCTTCGAGATCCTTGGGCGTCTTGATGCCGGCCTTGGTGTTGATCAGAATCGCGCCGTGATGAAAGGCACGGATGAGGAAGACCGGGATCGCGGTCATTTTCTTGCCGTGCGCCTTGGCGCAGATATAGGTGGTGATCGCCATTTCGCAGATGTCGTATTCGTTGCCGCGCACCATGCGGCGGAACGCGGCGATCAGCGGATCGACTTCCTCGAAATCGAACTCGAAATTCTTCGGCTTGACGGTGCCGTCCTTGAGGGCCTGATTATTGCCTTGCGTACGGGTGACGGTCTTGTATTTGGGTCCGGCCATGGTGGCGCTGCTCTCCCGGTCGATTTAGGGATTTTGGGCGATGAGGCGCGCAATCTAGGGCATGATCCCGAAAAGTGGAAACCGGTTTTCGGAAAAGATCATGGCAAAAGAGAACCGTTACCGGCCTGAACCAAGGACATGATCATGACCGAAGGCGAAAAAGCCCGCATCGAGGCTCTCGAAATCCGCATCGCCTATCAGGACGAGACCATCGAGGCGCTCAACGCCGCCGTCACGGCGCAGTGGCAGAAGATCGATGCGCTGACCCGCCAGCTCGCCTTGCTCAATGATCGCATGCAGGAGGCCGAGCGGCGCGGGACCACCGCGCCTGCGGTCGAGCCCCCGCCGCCGCATTACTAGAGTCAGGCGGAGATAAATTATCGTCATGGCCGGGCTTGTCCCGGCCATCTACGTTCTTTTTTGAAGAAGATCGTGGATGCCCGGCACAAAGGCCGGGCATGACGAAAAAAGGCACTCAAACAATTGCAAAAGACCACAGCGCAGCGTTCAGCAGCAGTCGCAGCCGGCGCCCTCGGGGATGATGAGCGCGTCCTTCATCCAGGCCGGCGGCAGATCGTCCGCAACGACCTCTGCGACTGGCTTAAACACCTTGAAATGGTGCCGGCCCTTCTCGGTGAAGAAACTCACCACCGTTTCGAGCGCCGGAAATCCGGGAAGTTCGCCCTTGGCCTCAGTCACCGCCACCGTATCCGCCTCGGCCAGCGCGAACCGGTCGCGCACCAAAACCTTCGCCTGGCGCAAGGCGGCGGTCTGATCGCGCAGTTTTTGGCGCAGCGGATTGAAGGCTGTCATCGTGGCTCGTCTGCCTTTCGGCGGTCCTCGCTTCCGTCCGCCCAGGACACGCATAGGGGCCATGGGGCGCGTAGGGGCAAATCAGGCCCCCGCACTCTATATAAGCGGCAACTTTCGGTTTTTCCTGACATTTTCGTCCGCCGTCGGAGCCCCTGTGACAGGGCCTGCGAAATTGCGCGGGCGCATCCGGGGTGCTAGGCAAAGCCGACATTTCACGCAGATTTTGATGGAGGATTGCCAGTGGCGCAGAAAGTTTTGGCAGCCGTACGCACGGCGCCGAGCACGATGGAATTTCGCGAATTTCCGATGCCGGAGATCGACGAGGATTCGGCGCTGATGAAGATGGAGGTCGCCGGCATCTGCGGCACCGACGTCAAGCTCTATGCCCATCCGCCGTCCGCTGCCCCGGTCATCATGGGTCACGAGAATATCGGCACCATCGTCAAGGCCGGCCGCAAATGGTCGGAGCGCAAGGGCTTCAAGGAAGGCGATCTCGTCTTCGTCGAACACTATGTCGGCTGCATGCAGTGCGAGTGGTGCCTCAAGGGCCAGTTCCGGCACTGCAAGAACACCGACTGGCGCTTCAACCCGAACGGCATCCGTTACGGCTATACCACGGCCGAGCGCGCCCCGCATTTGTTCGGCGGTTTCGCGCAGTATGTCTATCTGCCCTGGAACGCGGTGATGCACCACGTGCCCAAAGGCGTATCGCCCGAACTCGCCGGCCTCGTCACGCCGATGGCGAACGGTGTCGAGTGGTCGCTGTTCGACGGCGGCGTCGGCTACAATTCGACCGTGCTGATTCAGGGTCCCGGTCAGCAGGGCCTCTCGCAGACCGTGATCTGCAAACAGGCCGGCGCATCGAAGATCATCGTCACCGGCACCGCCAAGGACCATGCGCGCATGAAGGTGGCGAAGGAACTCGGCGCCGATCACGTCATCGACGTCAATGCTGAAGACCCGCTGGAGAAGATCCTGGAATACACCGGCGGCGAAGGCGTGGACGTGGCGCTCGACTGCACCGCAGGCGCGGGGACGATCCCGATCCTGCTCGGCATCGAGGCGCTCAAGCGCAAGGGCGGCACCATCGTCGTGCAGGGCGAACTGAAGGAATTTCCCAATTTCCCGCTGGAGAAATTTACGGTGAAATTCATCACCATGCACAGTGCGCGCGGCCATAGTTATGAGGCCTGCGAGCTCGCCCTCGCGCAGATCGCCTCCGGCCGCTTCCCGCTCGAGAAGATCACGACGCACAAGTTCGGCCTCAAGGACGTCGATCTTGCGATCCGCTCGGTCGGCAACAAGGGCGTGCCGGACGTGATCCATGCCTCGCTGATGCCCTGGGAGTAGAACGGCGATTGGCAAACCCTTCGCAGCCGTAACGCTCAACTGTTGTCATGCCCGCGAACGCGGGCATCCAGCTCTTGCGCTGCTGTAGCTGCGATGGCAGACACCAAGGAAGAACGCGCTGGGTACCCGCTTTCGCGGGTACGACAGAGTGGAAGCCTGCGGACCTGACGACGGTTGTCCTTCGAAACGCAGCAACACAATCACAACAGCAAAAAGGGCGCCTCGCGGCGCCCTTTTTCATTCGATGTCGGAACCGATCAGGCCGATTTGGCCAGCGGCGGCAGGTCCGCAAGTTCCTGCTCGTAGGCCTTCGTCATCTTGGTTTCAATGTTGCGCTTGGCGAGTTCCTGCTCAAACTCCTTGCGGATGTACGGCTTCTCGTCAACGTAATCGATCTGGTCGCCGCCGATGCGGCGGCTGATCCACGCCTTCGGCACGCCCTGCGCATTGCGGATCGAGACGACCTCGTGCTTGAACGCCATGTAGCGCGCAGGCGTGGTGCCGGTGTTGAAGTGCTGGTGAAACCACATGTTCGGCGGAACGATCAGCGTGCCGACTTCCCACTCGTAGCGCTTCGGCTCTTCGCCTTCCGGCCACATCAGCGAATAGCCTTCGCCCGACAGGATGATGACGTAGGCGCCCGGACCATGCGCGTGGCCCTTCTTGTAGGTCCCGATCGGGAACTGCGAGATGTGGCTGTTCATCGAGCCCTTGGCCATGCTGAAGCGGATGTGGCCGCCGCCCGCGCCGCGTTCCTTGGCGCTGATCAGCGGCAGGTTGACCGCATCGGCAACGAAGTTGGTCTTCAGCAGCAGGCCCTGCTGGTCGTCCTTGGCGGCGAAGTAATCCGGCTCGCCATTGAAGCGGCTCTTGAAGTCGTGGTTCGTGTTGAACACGAAGTCGATGTCTTCGTAGAGATTCATGACCGGCGGCGAGTTGGTGACGCCGATATAGCGCGCCGCCTCCTTGCCCGAGCCGTTGAAATGCTGGTGCCAGGCATTGAGCGGAATGGCGAACAGCGAGCCCGGACCCCATTCGAAGGTGATGCGCTTGCCCTCGTCGTTCCACACGGTCGTCGAACCGCGGCCGTCGAGGATGAGGATCATCTCTTCGAAGAGCTGGCGATGCGGCGCGAGCTTCTTGCCCGCCGGAATCTCCATGACATAGCTGTCATTCGACGTGCGCGATGCGTCGTGGTTGACGAAAACCGCGTTGCCGCCGCGGCGCGCCCATGGCTTGAGCTCGACCTTGCGCAGATTGCGGACATACATGGCCGGGATGATTTCGAGGCCTTCGTCACGCACCCAGCGGGTGTAGGGAGTTTCTTTCTCCGTTGCGAATTTCTTCGCAAGGTCCTCGGAAACCATTGCGTCTTTTGCCATTTTCTTCTCCTTCAAGGCCGTCGAAATTGATCGTTCATCGCGCGCGAAATCGTACAATTTTTAGCAAATTCAGGCGCGCCCGTCCGCCGGAATCGCGATGCATTTGTCGGTCTTCATCCGCATGTGAATCGGATCCCCGACCGGCGTACGCAGGGACGGATGTCCCTTCGCCAGGACCATGGTGTCGCCGACCTTGACCTGGAAGTCCAGATATTCGCCCAGGAAAACCTTGGCGTCCACCATGCCGGAACAGACATTGTACTCCGTATCGGGCGACAACGGGGCGTCGGAAAGTTCCACGTCTTCCGGTCGCACCGAGACGAGAATCATATCGTTCCGGCTCGTTCCACTTTCGCAGGCGACGGTCATATCGCCGATCCGGGTCGAGACCTTGCACTGGCCGCCGCCGGCATCGACGTCGAGCACCTTGGCATCGATGAAATTGGTCGTACCGACGAAGTCGGCGACGAACTTGTTCTTCGGCCGCTCGTAGATGTCGCGCGGCGCTCCGATCTGCACCACCCGGCCCTCGTTCATCACGGCGATCTCGTGCGACAGCGCCAGCGCCTCGCTCTGGTCGTGGGTGACGTAGATCGTGGTCAGCTTGAGTTCGCGCTGCAGGCGCTTGAGTTCGAAACGCATGCGTTCGCGCAATTTGGCATCGAGATTGGAGAGCGGCTCGTCGAGCAGCAACAGCCGCGGCTCCATCACCAGCGCGCGGGCAAGCGCCAGACGCTGCTGCTGGCCGCCGGAGAGCTTTGTCGCCTCGCGATCGGCGAGATGATCGAGCGCCACGGCATTGAGCACGCGCATGACCCGGTCGCGCATGTCCGTCTTGCTGATCTTCTTCTTGCCGACTTCGAGCGGAAACACCGTATTCTGGTACACGTTCATGTGCGGCCAGATGGCATAGGATTGAAACACCATGCCGAAATTGCGCTTGTTGGGCGCAACGAAAACACCCTTGCTCGAGGAGTAGATGACCTGGCCATCAAGGTCGATCTCGCCGGACGTCGGCTTTTCGAGGCCCGCGATCGAGCGCAGTGTCGTCGTCTTGCCGCAGCCGGACGGACCGAGCAGCGTGAACAGCTTGCCCTCGGGGACCTCGAACGACACGTCCTGCGCGGCTTTCACCACGCCGCCCTTGTCGTTCGGATATTCGGTATTGAGCGATTGCACTCTCAACACGGCTTTAATCCTCCTGCACCGATCCGGTCACGCATCCGCGACGCCGAATTTCTTGCCTACATATTGCGCGAGCATCACCACGAAGAAAAGGAACGTGATGAGCATGACGCCGAGCGCCGACAGTTCGACATATTGTCCGTTCTGCCACAACTCCCAGATCATGATCGAAACGACCTCGGAGCCGGGGCTGTAAAGCAGGATCGAACTCGACAATTCGCGGATCGAGACGATCATGATGTAGATCCAGCCGGCAAGCAGACCGGGCTTGAGCAGCGGCAGGATGATCCGGCGGAAGGTCAGCGACCATGACGCGCCGCTCATCGCCGCGGACTCTTCCAGTTCCTTGTGGATCTGCATCATCGACGTGAGATTGTAGCGCAGGCCATAGGGCATGAACCGCGTGACGTAAGCGATGAACATGATCCAGATCGTGCCGTAAATGCCGATCGGCACGTTAAGGTAGAACACCATGATCGACAGGCCGAGCACGAGGCCGGGGAAGACGAGCGGCAGCGAGGTCAGGCTGTCGAGCATCCAGCGTCCCGGAATCTTGGTCTTCACCACTATCCAGGCGATGACCGACGTCACCAGCATGACCAGCGTCGCCGTGCCGACCGACAGGAACAGGCTATTCTTCACCGAGGTCAGGAACGCCGGATAGGACATGATGTGGCGGTACGGATCGAGCGTGAGGTGCTGGAGCGCGGCAAGCGTCGGCACGCTGTAGTATTTCTGCAGCGACGACCACAACAGCACCAGGAACGGCAGCAGCACCACGAGCATGAAATACACGATGAAGAATGCCGCCGTCGCATAGCGCCATTTGCCGAGATCGAGCTGGCGCGGACGGAACCCCTTGCCGGTCACCGTCGTGTAGCGGTTGCTGTGCCCTGACAGGATCGACTGGAAATAGATGCCGGCACTGGTGATCAGCAGCAGCGTCACCGCATAGGAGGAGGCCAGCCCGATCTTGCTCGGATACTGGTTGATCGCGAGGTAGATCGACGACGTATAGACCTCGATGCCGACGGGCAGGCCGAGCAGCGCCGGCACTTCGAAGGATTCGATCGCGCGCACAAAGAGGATGAGGAAGGACGCCACCATTGCCGGCCACGCCAGCCGCAACGTGATGCGGTAGGCGATCTGCCAGACCGACGCCCCGCTCATCATCGCCGATTCCTCAAGCGAGGGATCCATCGAGCGGAACGCCGCCGTCAGCAGCAGGAACGCCATCGGCGAATAATGCAGGCCGTCGACCCAAATCATTCCCGACAGCGAATAGACATTGAAGGGAACGAAATCGAAGCCGAGCCAGCGATGGACGATGAGGTTGAGAAGCCCGATCTTCGGGCTCGCCAGCATGATCCAGGCGACGACGAACAAAATGCCGGGAATGACGAGCGGGATCAGCGCCAGGGCAAAAAACAGCGACTTGAACGGCGTGTTGGTGCGCTCGTTCATCCAGGCCAGGAAGGTGCCGAGCGCGAGCGCAAAAACCGCCGTGCCCAGCGCATAGCGCACCGACGTGAACAGCAGCCGCGCCGTTTCCGCGCTCAGATACGCGGTCCGGTAATTCTCGAGCGTATATTGCGCGGCGACGGACGCCGTCTGCGGCGTCAGGAAGCTCTGCCAGACAAGAAAGACCAGCGGCACCAGCGCGAGCCAGGCCACCGTCACGACGCAAACGCCGATGATGATCCACTTGGGATCGAGCCGGAAACCGGTCGGTTTCTCGTCGTCCTGCTGGCTGTAATAACGGCCTACAGCTTCTGCCACACCGCTTCCTCCACCGGAGACTCTGCCCCGGACTTTAGCCTCGGACTTTGGTTGCACGTCTCTAACATGCGCCCGGCCGAACGACTATCCCCACGCACTCTAGTTCCGGCTCTGGCAGCGCCCCCGGGCAGCCGCTCAAAAATTACTCGCGATGAGATCACCCGCGCCTATCCGCCGCCAGACCGCCGTCCTCTCCCGGCTTACCTCCGGGAGCAGGCTTTCGCCGGCAGCGCCTTAATGCGCGTGATCGTGCTTGTGGTCGTGATCGTGTTTGTGGTCGTGACCATGCGAATGCCCGTGATCATGGCCGTGTGAATGGCCGTGACCGTGCGCGTGACCATGGTCTTCGTGGTGATGCAGCCGCTCACGCGGCATATTCCCGCGCGGGTCCTCGCTGAATACCAGAGACTTGATCGTCACCGGCACGGTGTTCGACGGCATCCGGATGCGGCCGAGGTCGATATAGTCGAAGTCGAGCAGGGCCACCCCGTCGATGACGAGGAGTTCGCTATGCACGTCGAGTTCTTCGCGCATGATCGCGCCCAGCGTCTGCGCGATATCGCCGTCGAGCATCACGTAGATCGGATCGCCGCGCTTGATACGCGGCGCCATCGCCGCCGCGATGCCTTTGCCGAACGCTGCGATGCGCTCGTAGGACGGCATACCCTGCCAGCTAAAGGCGAGGGCGACTTCCGCGTCGCCCTCGACAGCGAGATCGAACGCCTTGAAATGCCCGCGGATCGCCTTCGCCAGCTTGTCGGCGTCGATCTCCTCCTCGCAGACGAAGTTCGGCTTGAGCACCTGCAGGTTGCGGCGCGGCAGAAGCTTGCCGGGGGTGGAGATGTAGCTGGTGTTGCCCGACAGTTGGACGCTGTATTCCGAAGCGCCCAGCGCGGTCGCGCGGATACATTCGCCGGCGGTGTGCATCGGCCAGGGGAAAGCCCCGGCTTCGACGCGGCGGCGGATGGCGTCGCCGACGCGGCGCCCCAGGTCGCCGAAATCGCGCGTTTCACGGCCATAGACGTATTCGCCGACGCCACCTGAAAAAATGATGCCGTCGAGCTTGCCGAAATCTAGGATCGGATCGGTGAGATAGAGATGTTCGGCCTCATGCGGCAGCGGCCGGGTGACGATTGCTTCCACCACGCGGTCGGCCATGCCTTCGGCGACCTTGTCGAGCTGCTCAGAGGTCACCGTGTCGCCGACCTTCCAGTCGAAGCCGGCGTTCCGGGCGTGATGCTTTCCGGCCGGGTCGAGGCGGACGATCTTCATGTTTTCATCGACGACCTGCAGACGTCCGCCGACGTGGAAGGCCGCGGTGACGACGACCTTGCCCTTCTCGACGAGACCGAGCTTGGTCGTGCCGCCGCCGATGTCGATGTTGAGCATGCGCTTGCCCTCATCGTGCGAAATGCGCGACGCGCCCGAGCCGTAGGCGGCAAGCATCGATTCCATGTGATGGCCGGCGGTGGCGCAGACGAATTCGCCGCCCTGCTCGGAGAGGATTTTCGCGATGCCCTGGGCATTTTCCCGTCGCAGCGCCTCGCCGGTGAGGATCACGGCGCCGGTGTCGATGTCGTCCGGATGGATTTTTGCCTCTGAATAGGCCTCGTCGATGATCTTGCGCAGCTTCGCGTCGTCGATCCGCTCTTCGCTGGCATAGGGTGTGAGCGCAACCGGTGATTGATACAGCGTCTCGCGCGAGGTCACGTAGTAGCGGCTGGTCAGGTCCTCGCCGAGGCGGCGCATATTGATGCGCGAGAAAATGACCTGAGTGCCGGAGGAGCCGATGTCGATGCCGACGCTGTGCAGCGTCACATGGTCCTGGATCCAGATCGGATTGTCTTCGAGGCGCTCGGTGCTGGGAATGAAATCGTGGTCGTGGTCGGCATCGTCGTCATGCTCGTGGTAGAGGTCCATGCCCATGCCATGATCGGCGACCGTATGTCCGGCCGGGACCTTCTTTTCGTCTTCTGACATTCCACCACTCCCTCACAAACGAGTTGCTCAGCGACACGTTGCTTCCAGTGACTTGGCTCACTGTGACTTGGCGCACGACAACCTGCCGCGCCGCCTGGGCCTGACGCCTGGCTGGAAGCCGGTCAGGCAGGCCAAACTGGTCCGCAAGGTCCAGAGAAAAAAGCCGCATCGACGTGCAAGGCTCTTGCCGTGGGTGATAGCGCACTGGCGGGGGAACGCAAGTCATTCCGCCGCAGGTCTGCATGGCCGCGTGCGTCCCTCCACGTGCTTTTCCACCCATCCGGCAAGGTTCCTCCCTGCGCCTTGATGGACGGCGCGATTTGGTCCAAAACCGCCGGACAGCCTGCGGGCGGCGCTCTCTGACGCGCCCCATCCGCCCTCCACCCCGCACAACGAAAACAGGCCCCCCGGAAGGACCCCCATGCGCGAATTCGAAGTCGGCAGTTCCCTCCCCCGTTACGAAGACCTGCGGCTCACCCGCGGCCGGGGTCGCTACACCGACGATTTCTCGTTCACCGGGCAAACCCACCTCTATCTGCTGCGCTCGCCGCACGCGGCCGCGACGATCAAGAGCATCGACACCAGCGCGGCCAAGGAAGCGCCGGGCGTCGTTGCCATCTACACTGGCGCGGACCTTGAGACCGACGGCATCGGCGGCATCCGCTGCCGCATGCGCCGCAAGCACCCGAACGGCGAGCCGAGCTTCGAACCGCCCTATCCGGCGCTCGCGGTCAACGCCGTGCATTACGTCGGCGACGCGGTCGTTGCCGTCATCGCCGAGACCATGGCCGACGCCAAAAGCGCCGCCGAACTGGTCGAGATCGACTACGAGAACCTGCCGGCCGCCGCGACGCTCGAGGAGGCGACCGCCGACGGCGCGCCCGCCGTCTGGCAGGAAGCGCCCGACAATATCTGTTTCCTGCAGGAACTCGGCAACAAGGCCGCCGTCGACCAAACCTTCGCCAAGGCCAAGCATGTGGTTAAGGAGCGTTTCCGCATCTCCCGCGTGGCGACGAATTCCATGGAGCCGCGCGACGCCATCGGCCTCTACGATCAGGGCGACAACCGCTTCACGCTCTATGCCGGACTGCAATCCCCACACGCGCTACGCGCAGAGCTGGCGCAGACCATCTTCAAGGTTCCGATCAACCAGATGCATGTCATCTCGCCGGACACCGGCGGCGCCTTCGGCATGAAAGGCGGCATGTATCCCGAACTGATCCTGGTGCTGTGGGCCGCGCGCAAGCTCGGCCGGCCGGTGAAATGGATCAGCGATCGCAGCGAGTCGTTCCTGTGCGATCATCAGGCGCGCGACAACATTTCCGACGTTTCGCTCGCGCTCGATGAGGACGGCAAGTTTCTGGCGCTGCGCGTCGAAACCCTGGCCAGCCTCGGCGCCTATCTGTCGTCGAACGGCACCCTCGTTCCCGTCAACAATGTCGGCGGCCTCGCCGGCACCTATATGACCCCGCACATCCACGTCGCGGTCACCGGCGTGTTCTGCAACAGCAATCCAACCTGCCCCTATCGCGGCGCCGGCCGCCCCGAAGCCTCCTATTGCATCGAGCGCATCATCGACATCGCCGCGCGCGACATCGGCATCGACCGGATCGAACTGCGCCGCCGCAACATGATCCCGGCAAGCGCCATGCCGTTCAAGACCGGCTTGGTTTACACCTATGACAGCGGCGATTTCGAAGGCTGCATGAAGCTGGCGATGGAAGCCGGCGACTGGAAGGGCGCAAAAGGCCGCGCCGACAAGGCGCGCAAGGCGGGAAAGCTTTACGGCATCGGCGCCGTGAGCGTGATCGAAATCGCCGGCGGCCCCGCCGACCGGCCGCAGGAAGAAGCCGCCGAAATCCGTTTCGAGCCGACCGGCGAAGCCAGCGTGATGGTCGGCTCGCACAATCACGGCCAGGGCCACGAGACCGTCTTCCGCCAGATCGTGCATACGACGCTGGGTCTTTCGCCGGACAAGGTGCGCTTCGTCTATGGCGACACCGATAAGGTCTTCCACGGCCGCGGCACGTTCGGCTCACGCACCATGGGTGCGGGCGGCACCGCCGTCGTGCGCGCTTCCGACAAGATCATCGCCCGCGGCAAGGAGATCGCGGCGCATCTGCTCGAAGCCTCGCAGGCCGATATTGAATTCGCCGAAGGCAAGTTCACTGTCGCCGGCACCGACCGCACCATCGACATTGTCGATGTTGCGCAGGCCGCCTTCATGCCGCAGAAGCTACCGCGCAATGCCGAGATCGGGCTCAATGCCAATGTGATCGTCGCGCCTGCGGGCGCCACCTTCCCCAACGGCTTCCACATCTGCGAAGTCGAGATCGATCCCGAGACCGGGATTCCCGACATCCTGCGTTACACCGTCGTCGATGACGTCGGCCAAGTGGTCAATCCGCTGCTGCTCAAGGGCCAGATTCACGGCGGCATCGCGCAGGGCGCGGGCCAGGCGCTTGGCGAAATCATTCTCCACGATTCCGACGGCCAGCTTCTGACCGGCTCGTTCATGGACTACTACATGCCGCGCGCCGACAACCTGCCCAGTCTCACGGTGCAGAGCCACAGCGTGCCGACCAAGCAGAACGCCCTCGGCGTCAAGGGCGCGGGCGAAGCCGGGACGGTCGGCGCCCTGCCGGCGATCATGAACGCGATCAATGATGCGTTATCGCCGCTCGGCGTCCGCCACTTCGAAATGCCGGCGACGGCTGAAAGACTGTGGAAAGTGATTTCGGAGCATCGGGCCGGATAAAAGCCGGCTCGCACTTTCCCCTGGCGCCCCGCTTCATAGAACCAATCCAATCTGTTAGCGTTCCTCACGGATCCGGCGGAGAAGGCCGGACGCGTTGGACGGCGATGGCCGTTCGCGCGCGTGAGCGTTTGCAGGCAAAGGTTATTAGACCTCTGCGCACTTTCAGGGAGGAAGGTCATGGCTCGTCTTATCGTCAACGGAACATCGCACGACATCGATGTCGAACCGAACACGCCACTTCTGTGGGTGTTGCGCGACACCATCGGCCTGACCGGAACGAAATACGGATGCGGCATTGCTCAATGCGGCGCCTGCACTGTGCATGTCGACGGCATGGCGCGGCGCTCCTGCTCTATCCCTGTGAGCGCGGTGGTGGACAAGCAGATCACCACCATCGAGGGTCTCGCCACCAATGGCGACCTCTCGAAAGTGCAGAAAGCATGGCTGGTGCATGACGTGCCGCAATGCGGCTACTGCCAGTCCGGCATGATCATGGCCGCAGAAGCCCTGCTCAAGGAAAAGCCCCAACCCAACGACTCCGATATCGAGGCGGCGATGACCAACATCTGCCGCTGCGGCACCTACAATCGCGTGCGCGCCGCCATCAAGACCGCTGCCAGCGCTTGAACTTTTCGGAGGCCGTCATGAATGCGATTCCGCACTTCAACCGTCGTGGTTTCCTGGTGTCGTCGGCTGCGGCCGGCCTGTCGCTCGGCTTCACGCTTCCACTGCCCGGCGCTGCTCGCGCGGCGACCGGCGCGCCGCCGGAAGTCAACGCCTGGGTCGTCGTCAAGCCGGACGAGACCGTCGTCATCCGCATCGCGCGCTCGGAGATGGGCCAGGGCACGCTGACCGGCCTCGCCCAGCTTGTCGCCGAAGAGCTTGAATGCGACTGGTCGAAAGTCACGACCGAATTTCCGACGCCCGGTGAAAACCTCGCGCGCCATCGCGTGTGGAAGAATTTCTCGACCGGCGGCAGCCGCGGTGTTCGCGAATCGCAACTCTATGTCCGGCAAGGCGGCGCGGCCGCGCGCGAAATGCTGATCGGCGCCGCTGCCAAACAGTGGAACGTGCCGGCGAGCGAATGCAAGGTTTCCAAGGGCGTCATCACGCATCAGGCTTCGGGCCGCAGCGTTACCTACGGCAAGGTGGCAGACGCCGCCGCCGGCATCACGCCGCCGACAGACGTCAAGCTCAAGGACCCGAAGGACTGGACGATCGCCGGCAAGCCGCTGCCGCGCCTCGACACCCGCCATAAGCTCGATGGCACGCAGCAATACGGCATCGACGTGAAGCTGCCGAACATGCTGATCGCCACCATTGCCGCCTGCCCCGTGTTCGGCGGCAAGCTGAAAAGCTTCGACGCCGCGAAAGTCAAATCCATGCCCGGCGTCAAGGACGTCGTGAAGGTCGGCGACAATGCCGTCGCCGTCATCGCCGACACCTACTGGCATGCGAAGACCGCGCTCGCCGCGCTGCCCGTTACCTGGGACGGCGGCGAGAACGCCAAGGTGCAGCAGGCCGATGTCGATGCCTTCCTCAAGGGCGGCCTCGATGCGGAAGAAGCTTTTGTCGGCAACAAGGCCGGCGACGCCAAGGGCGCGATCGCAGGCGCGGCCAAGAAGGTCGAGGCCGTCTATACCTATCCGTGGCAGAACCACGCGACCATGGAGCCGATGAACACCACCGCGCTCTATACGCCGAACAAATGCGAAGTGTGGTGTCCGACGCAGAATGCGGAAGCCGCGCTCGCAGCGACGGCGGAAGCCTGCGGACTGCGCGTGCAGCAATGCGACGTGCACAAGGTCATTCTGGGTGGCGGGTTCGGCCGCCGCGGCCGCTCCGACTACGTCACACAGGCGGTGAAGATCGCAATGACGCGGCCGGGCACACCGGTGAAGCTGATCTGGTCGCGCGAAGAGGACATGACGCACTGCTCGTATCATCCGATCACGCAGTGCAAGATGACCGGTGCGTTCGATGAGCAAGGCAATCTCACGGGATTGCACATGCGCATTTCCGGCCAGTCGATTACGGCCGGTCTCAATCCGCAAGGTCTCAAAGGCGGCATGGACCCAGGCGTTTTCCAGGGCCTGCTGCCAAAAGGACCGGAGAGCGAGTTCGGCTACGACATTGCGAACCTGTTGATCGACCATGCCATGCGCAATCCGCATGTGCCGCCGGGTTACTGGCGGGGCGTCAACACCAACCACAACGCGATCTACGTCGAATGCTTCATGGACGAGCTTGCGGATGCGGCCGGTGTCGACCCACTGGAATTCCGCCGCAAACTGCTCAAGCCAAAGCATCGCGCCGTGCTTGACGCCGTCGCGGAAAAAGCCGGCTGGGACAAGCCGGCGCCGGAAGGCATTTTCCGCGGCTGCGCCCAGATCATGGGTTTTGGCAGCTATGTCGCGGCCGTGTCCGAAGTCTCCGTGAACGACAAGGGCGAACTGAAGATCCACCGGATCGTCGCCGGCACGAATTGCGGCCACGCCGTCAATCCCGAGCAGATCGCCCGTCAGGTCGAAGGCTCCTTCGTCTTCGGTCTTTCGGCGTCGCTGTTTGGCGCGATCACCCTCAAGGACGGCGCCGTCGAGCAGCAGAACTTCGACACCTACCGCGTCATGCGCCTCGACGAGATGCCGCGTGTCGAAGCCCACATCCTGGCGACCCATGACTTCTGGGGCGGCGTGGGTGAGCCGACAATCGCTGTGGCCGCACCTTCCGTGCTCAATGCGATCTTCCGGGCGACGGGCAAACGCATCCGCAACCTTCCGGTGAAGAACAACGACCTCGCCAAGGCCTGAAAGCACGACGGCACGGTTGGAGGACACCGTGCCGCTGATGTCACACCCTCTGTCGCGCCGCGCTGTGCTCGGCAGTGTCGCCGGTGCGGCGGCGCTTGCCCTCGCGCGGCCGGCGATCGCGCAGACACAGCCGCATGTCGTCATCATCGGCGGCGGCTATGGCGGTGCAAGCTGCGCGCGCGAACTGCGCCGCATCGCACCGGATATCCGCGTGACGCTGGTCGAACCAAACGCGAACTACGTCGCGTTCCCGCTCGGCAATGCCGTCATCACCGGCCTGCGTAAGTTGTCGGAGCAAACCTTCTCCTACAACAGCCTCGCGAGCGATAACATCACGCTCGTGCGGCAGAAGGCGACCGCGGTGGACGCCCATGCGCGCAGCGTCACGCTGGGCGACGGCACGAAACTCGACTATCAGCGGCTGGTGCTCTCCCCGGGCATCGCGCTGCGCTACGACACGATCATCGGCTACAGCGAACAAGTCGCGCAGGACATGCCGCACGCATGGGTCTCCGGCGATCAACTGGCGCTCCTCGCCAAACAGCTCGACGCGATGGACGATGGCGGCCAGGTGGTGATCTCGGCCCCGGACAACCCGATGCGCTGCCCGCTCGGCGTTTACGAGCGCGCCAGCCTGATCGCGCATTATCTCAAGACGAAAAAGCCGAAGTCGAAAGTCACGATACTCGACGCCAAGGATTCGTTTCCGCAGCAGGCGCAATTCCAGGCGGCGTGGAAGCGGCTCTATCCGCAGCATCTCGAATGGATCGGCCTCTCGGCAGGCGGCAACCTCGTTTCGATCGACGCCAAGGCAAAAAAACTCGTCACCGATTTCGGCGACTACACGGCCAGCGTCGCCAATGTGATCCCGCCGCAAAAGGCCGGCGCCATCGCGGAAGCGGCCGGCGTCACCGACCGCACGCGCTGGTGCCCGGTGAAGCCGCAGACGTTCGAATCGACGCTGCAGCCCGGCGTGTATGTGATCGGCGACGCCACGGTGCTCAGCGGCGTCCCGAAGGCGGCCGCCTCGGCGCAGTCGGAAGCAAAGATTTGCGCCGCCGCCGTCGCGGCCGCGCTCAAGGGTAACGCTTCGCAGTCCGCGCCACTTGAAAGTTCATGCTACGGCTTCGTCGCGCCCGACGCCGCCGTATCGGTGATCGCCTCCTATCGCTTCGAGAACGGCGATTTTCATGAAATCCCCGCTGGTGCGCGCAGCGCAAACCCGGCCGGCACCGACGTGACCACCGCGCAGAGCCGTGACGCGCGGGCAGCCGAAGCATGGTTCCGGCAGAGCGCCAAAGATGCCTTCGGCTAAAATCCGCCTCGCCTTTGTGGGCTTCGCGATGCTCGCCACCGCGTCGGGCTTCGATGCGCCGACAAGCATCGCGCGCGCGGATCTGCTCGTGCCCTACGCGATAACAGGCGATGCGATTGCCGCACCGCTCGGCGGACTCAGCGGCGATGCCGCGCGCGGACGCACGATTATTCTGGCGCGCAAGAGCGCCTGCCTGCTGTGCCACGCCGGGCCGTTTCCCGAGCAGCATTTCCCCGGCACCATCGGCCCCGACTTGCGCGGCGTCGGCGCGCGGCTCACGCCGGGACAGATGCGGCTGCGCCTTGTCGATGCGACGCGTCTCAATCCCGACACGGTGATGCCGCCCTATTATCGCGTCGATGGCCTCACACGCGTCGCCGACGCGCAGCGCGGTAAACCGATTTTGACCGCGCAGGAGATCGAGGACGTAATTGCCTTTCTCGCCACGTTGCAGAAATGATGGTGATGATGACCACGATGGACCACGGCGCAAATATCTTAGGCAGCGAACGCGCAAGACCCACGCGCCGGATCGTGCTGCGCGGGTTTTGTGCATTGGCGGGTGGCGCGGCGCTGGGCGCGGTTGCTGCTCCTCAGACAGCGCGCGCGACACCGGAGGAGAAGGACGCCGCGATCAAGCAGGTCACCGGCGGCGCAACGGTACAAAAAGGCCGCGTCCATCTCGACATTCCGCCGCTGGCCGAGAACGGCAACACCGTCGCCATGACCGTCAAGGTCGACAGCCCGATGACGGCAGCCGATTACGTCAAGGCGATCCACGTCTTCAACGAGAAGAATCCGCAGCCCGATGTGATCAGCTTTCATCTCGGCCCGCGTGCCGGCAAGGCCGACATTTCGACCCGCGTCCGCCTTGCCGACTCGCAGACCGTGACAGCCATCGCGCAGATGAGCGACGGCACGTTCTGGTCCGATAGCGCCGACATCATCGTCACGCTCGCCGCCTGCACCGAGGATTTCATCCCATGATGTCGCGCGCGCTCGTTCATGTCCCGAAAACGGCGACGCAAGGCGGCGTGATCGCGATCAAGACGCTGATCTCGCATCCCATGGAAACTGGCTATCGTCACGGCGATACCGGCGCGCGCATTCCGCGCAACATCATCAACCGTTTCACCTGCACCTATAACGGCGAGGAGGTGTTTCGCGCTGATCTGCATCCCGCCGTGGCGGCCAACCCCTACATCACGTTTCACACGGTCGCGACCGAAACCGGCGTGTTGGCTTTTACCTGGGTCGCGGATGACGGCGAGACGCATACCGAACTCGCCAACATCACAGTGGACTGAGCGACGATGACGTCCGCTCGTTTCTACCGCCAAAGAGCCGGTTTGCTTGCAGCGATGGTGCTGACGGGAATCGCGACTGCCGTGGCGGGGGAGATCGCGCCCGCGGACCGCAAGTCCGGCTACGATTTCATGAGTGCGCAAGCCAGGGCGATGCAGGACGACGACACCGCCAATCCCGGCATGCTGTCGGTGCTCGACGGCGAAGCGTCCTGGAACAAGAAAGCGGGCGCCGCGCAAAAATCCTGCGCCGACTGCCATGGCGACGCGACGACCAGCATGCAAGGCGTGGCGGCGCGTTACCCGGCTTACGACGCAGCACACGGGCGGCCGATCACGCTGCCGCAGCGGATCAATTTGTGCCGCAGCGAGAACCAGAAAGCGACGCCCTTCCCCGCTGAAAATGCCGAATGGCTGGCGCTGTCGGCCTTTGTCGGCCAGCAATCGCGCGGCATGCCGATCACGCCGCCGGACGATTCACGCCTCGCGGCAACGTTGGAAAAAGGCCGCGCGCTTTATTTTCTGCGGCAGGGACAGCTCAATCTTTCCTGCGCACAATGCCATGACGACAACTGGCAGCAAAAACTATCCGGCAATCCGATCCAGCAGGGTCAGGCCACCGGCTATCCGGTCTATCGCCTCGAATGGCAGGGCATGGGCTCGCTCGAACGCCGTCTGCGCAATTGCATGTTCGGCGTCCGCGCCGAACCGTTCGCCTACGGCTCCGAGCAACATCTTGCGCTGGCGCTCTATCTGCGCGCCCGCGCCGCCGGACTGAAGATCGAAACTCCAGCGGTGCGGCCCTAGGCAGACCGCACCGTCGCAAGACGTTGCACGGCAATGCGCGTCATTTCTTCCTGGTCACGACATCCTTCGCGACGATGGCCGCGCGCGCCGCATCCAGGCTTGCTTTCGGGGTTTGATAGATCGCGTCGACCAGCTTGCTCACCGCTGCGCCGTTCATCGGGTTGACATCGAGCTTCCTTGCTTTCGCCTCGGCGAGAAATTCCGGATCGCGCATCGTGTCGTCGAACGCCTTGCGCAGCGCTGCCACGCGGTCCGACGGAACGCCCGGCGGCGCGGTGAACGGCCATCCCATGGTCTGACGGCCGAGGATGACCTTGAAGATGTCCCGCTGGCTATCGGTCTTCGCGTAATCCATGACGAAAGGCACGTTGGGCAGTTCGGGGCTTTTCTCCAAGGCCATCTGCAGGATGAAATTGAGTTTCTTCTCCTTGATCCAGTCCGACTTCGACAGCTTGACGCTCGACCACGACCAGCCGCAGCGGCCATCAACTTCACCGCGCTCCATGGCGAGATTCATTTCGGCACCGCCCGGATAGCCCGAGATCAGCTTCATCGGCGAGCCGAGGACGTTCTTGAGGATGGTCGCGAACAGGTCGGGGTCCGATCCCGGCCCCTCCCCCGCAAACGTGCCGGGATATTTCATCGCGTCATCCCAGGTCTTGATGCGCGACGTATGCCACGTGGCGCAGACGCTGATCTGATCGCTGCCGCTGCCCAGCCAGGAAAATTTTCGTGCGTCGTATTTCGCCGCCGTGTTTCCCAGCAATGGCTCCATCGCCATGCCGCGACCAAAGATGCCGATCACCGAGCCGTCTTTCGGCGCGACGGAATAAAGAAAGTTCGCCGCCTTGAGGCTACCCGCTCCCGGCATGTTCTGCGGCGTGATCGTCGGATTGCCGGGAAGGTGTTTGCCCATGTGTTTTGAAAGCACACGCGCGTAGAGGTCGTACCCGCCGCCGGAGGTGTAGCCGATGACCATGGTCATCTGCCGGCCGCTAAAGAAGTCGGCCACGGAGTCGGCACGACCGGTAGTGGGCAGCAACGTTGCGATTGCCAGGGACGCAAGTGAGGCGAGGACACGCTTTCCCATGTCGATGTTTCTCCCGTTCGTTCCAGCCTGCTCTCGAGGGCGGGCTTTACAGGTGTAAAATATACACAGTTTTGTGCCGCACACTGCCTATTTTCCCATCTTTGGGACGAAAGCCGCGCACGCGACTCTTGGGGATGCTGCTGTGCAGAATAACGCGCCCACGAACCGCCGGAACCAGCGCTTCGTAAAGCTCTGTCCAAGTGAGTTGGCCTAGCGAGCGACCATCATTCCGGGATGCGCCGCTTGGCGCAGGCCCGGAATCCATACTCCCGCGCGGTGGCTATGGATTCCGAGTTCGCTCGCGAAGAACTCGCGCCCCGGAATGACACCGTGAACGAAAGTCAATCAGGTCAAAAATTCTCTGATCTACTGATCGGCCGGAAACGAAAACGGCGCGACAGGAAAGCTTGCCGCGCCGCGTTATTTTGCCTCCTCCGCGCTAGTGCGCAGCCGTTCAGGTCATCTCTCTCCATTCGCGCTGGGTGATGACATCGAGCAGGGCCGGCTTGCCGGACTTGACCACCTCCAGCGCGCGCTTGAGCGCCGGGCCAAGGTCCTTGGGATTGTCGATCGGGCCTTCGCCCCACACGCCCATGGAACGGGCGAGCGCGCCAAAATCCGGCTCCGGACCGAACAGGTCCATGCCGATATGCGCCTTGGCTTCATCGGTGCCGCGCAGCCGCGCCATGCGGATCTGGTGTTCCCAGTCATTGTAGTAGGCGCGGTTGTTGTGCATCACGATGAGCATCGGGATTTCGTTCTTGGCCAGGAACCAGAGCGCGCCGGCATCGAACATCAGGTCGCCATCGGGCTGGATATCCACCACGATGCGCTTGTGCTCCTTGTGCGCGAGCGCGACGCCGATCGACATGCCGATCTGCGTGGCGGTGCCGAGTTCGACGCCCGGATGCCGGTACGGCTTGTCCATGTCCCAGAACTTGCGGATGTTGTGCTTGAGGTTGTTGGCGGCGAGCACCCAATCCTCGTTCTTGATGACATCCCACACTTCAAGCGACAGGCGTCCCCAGGTAACGGGCCCGTTGTCCCAACCCTTCCTCCCGTCCTTTTGCCACTGGCTCCAAACCTCGTCGTGGCGCTTGCCGATCTTCTCGGTGCGCGCCTTGATCTTGGCCTGCAGCTTGGGATCCTTGGCGATCTTCTCCTTGCACAGGCGCGTCAGTTCGGGAACGCCGATGATGCTGTCGCCGATCGCGCGGATCGAGCACGGCTGCATGCGGCAATAATCCATCGACCACTTGCTGATGTTGATTTCGGCGAAACCGATCTCGACGAAATCGCAGTCCTGCTTCACCAGCAATTCACGCGTGCGGTTGGTGCTGTTGAGGCGAGTGAGTTGCTTCTCGTAATCGCGCACGTCAATGCCGACGACGAGATCGACGCTGGCCAGTGACTCGTTGTCCATGCTGATGCAGAGCGGGTGCTTATTGGGGAAGTTGAGCGCGCTGCCCACGTCCCACACGCCGGCGCCGACCGTCTCGGCCAGTTCGACGAGGCTTTCGAATCCACCCTCGCGGCGGCCGTGATACTCGGCGATGAGCATCGGATTCTCGGCCTTGAGCAGCTTCTCCACGATGCCCTGCATTGCCTTGGGGGCGGGCATGGCTTCGGCCGGAGTCGACATGGATTCGACGGGCGGCAGCGCCACTTCGCGCGTCAGCGGCGATTCCTGCAGGTCGGCGTCGTAGCACATATAGACCGGGCCCTGCGGCTGGGTCGTCATGATCGAATAGGCGCGCGCAAACGACTCCGGCACGCCCTCGAGCGAATACGGCTGGTAATCCCACTTCACGTAATCGCGAATGGCGTTGCCCTGCACCAGCGCGGTGTGCGTCCAGTCGATATGCGGGCGGCGCTTGCCTTCATCCATCGGGCCGGTCGCGCCCATAATGAAGATCGGGCAGCGGTCCATGTAGGCGTAATAGATCGCCATGGTCGCGTGCAGCAAGCCGACGAGATTGTGCAGGATCACGGCGGCCGGCTTGCCGGTGGCCTTGGCATAGCCGTGCGCGATCTGCACCGCGATTTCCTCATGCTGGCACAGCATCATCGGCGGATCATTGTCGCCGTAATTGACCAGCGAGTCGTGCAGGCCGCGGAAGCTCGCGCCGGGATTGAGCGTGATGAAGGGAAAACCGTATTGCTTGACCAGGTCGACGATCACGTCCGACTGCCATCCGCGCAAATTATCGTTCTTCTTCAACATCATTTCTTCCTTCTTTTTGAGTATGGCCTGATGCGTGCCGATGTTTTTTTAGAATTCGTTTTTGCCGTGGGGATCGCGGCCGGTTCGGGCCGTAACCTATCCAGATATTTCGCCTCTGCAAAATTGAATCTCGTTTTTGGGACGGACCCATGCAGCGAGAGCCGGGCGGGTATGATCGCGGTCTCGAAATCAATGTCCGCGGAGAGGCTCCAGATATGAACCCGGCCGCACATGCGGCCGGGTCAAAACGTCGTCGATGCAATCAGCCTTCGGTCCGATCAGGGTCCGATGAGTTCGCCAGCGCGCTTCTGGACATCCTTCGGCGTATTGGCGGCTTCCTCAAGCAGAGCTTGAATCTTTTCGCCCGAAACCGGCGTGATCTCGAGGTCCGCCTTTTTGGCTGCTTCGAGGAATTCCGGATCCTTCATCGTATCCATGAATGCCTTCCGCAGCGCTTCGGCGCGGTCCTTCGGAATTCCCGGAGGCGCGAGATACGGCCGGCCCATCACCTGGCGGGCGAAGATCAGCCGCAGGGTCTGCTTCTGCTTCTGATCTTTTGCGAGATCGGTGATCAGCGGAACGTCCGGCAGATCGGGGCTCTTTTCAAGCGCGAGCTGTGCCAGCACGTAGATGTCCTTGTTCTTGTACCAGTTCATGTGCGTGGACACGACGCTCGACCATGACCAGCCGCAACGGCCCTGCACTTCCCCGCGCTCCATGGCGAGGCCGACATCGTTGCCGCCCGGATATCCGGTGATGACCTTCATCTTCGTGCCGAGCACGCCATTGAGGACGCGCGGGAACACGTCCGTGTCCGATCCGCCGCCGGTGCCGCCGACCGTCATCTGCTTGGTGTAGAGATCATCGAACTTGGTGATGCCGGCCGTCTTCCAGGCGACGCAGACGCTCACCTCGTCGTTCGCGCTGCCGAGCCAGAGAAATTTTGTCGGCTCGAACTTGGAGCCCGGAATGCCCAAAATCGGATTGAAAGCGATGCCGCGGCCGATGGCACCCATCACGGTGCCGTCTTTCGGCGCCACGTTGTAGAGATAGTTGGCGAGCTTGAGGCTGCCGGCGCCGGTCATGTTCTGCGGAATGACGTTCGGCTGGCCGGGAATATGCTTGCCCATGTATTTGGCGACCAGTCGGGCATAGACGTCATAGCCACCGCCGGCGCTGTAACCGATCATCATCTGAACGGTCTTGCCTTTGTAGAATTGTTCGGGTGTCTGCGCGGCGGCGGGCGTCATCATGAGCCCGGCAAGCATCACGCCGGACAACAAGCGAAAGGATCGCATGTCTTTCCTCCTCGGGGGTATGTTCGTCGACAAAAAAATCTGGTTGCACAAGCCAGTTTCCGCAGCCTTTGACAAGGCCTCGATCTTCACGCTTGCGCGTGCGGCCGGACGATCGGCCGCAGCCCGGCGCGGGGCAATCCTGCGCGATCTCCGAATCTTCAAAAAGGATCAGGCGCTTAGGGCCGACGCGAGAGCGAATTAAGGGTGCGATGACTTTTTTCGAAGCCGCACAGGGGCGTCCTGTCGCGCTGCGACATGCGCACTGCGGCGACGGCGTGCCGGTTCAGGCAAACGCAAAGGATTTGGCCACGAGATTGACGCGCAGCGAAAAACTGCCTTCGCTCATGCGCCACGGCGCAATGCGGTACGTGCGAAAGCCGTCACGCACGAACGGATCAGCCTTGGCAATCGCTTCCGCCTCCTCATAGGTCGCGCGCAGGATGAACATGCCCGACCCATTCGGCAGGCCCTGGTCATTGAGGAAGGGGCCGGCAGCAAACAGCGTGCCTTTGCGTTCGAGTTCAGCCACCGCGGCCAGATGTTCGGCACGCACCGGCAGCCGATCGCCGGCTTTGTCGGTCGCATCCATGAACAGGATATGGAAG
This sequence comes from Xanthobacteraceae bacterium, assembly GCA_035494115.1. GTDB lineage: Bacteria > Pseudomonadota > Alphaproteobacteria > Rhizobiales > Xanthobacteraceae > DATJHH01. The sequence continues at coordinate 81,091 of DATJHH010000012.1, read as the reverse complement.
TACCAGCCGTGCAGCGGCGTCGGCGTCTTTGAAGCGGGAGTATCACCCATGGTCCGTCCTGTCGCCGCGGCAGTTTGCGGCTTCCCCGTTCAATGACCGAGCGTCTTCGCCATGACGGTCTCGCAGCGCGGTGTCTCGCCTTCACCCTCCGGAAGCTGCCCGGCCATTGCGGCGCGCACGCGGTTCGACGCCCGCGTCGCCATGTTCCAGCGGCACGGTCGCGCGGGGAAATTCGCCCAGTAGTCGGGCGTGCCGGGCACGTAATTGATCTCGTCGATCTGCTGGATCTCGGTGGTGTATTCGGCGACGAAACCGTTGGGTTCGACGAAATAGGCAAAGATGTTATCGCCCGGCCCATGCCGGCCGATGCCCCATTCGATGTCGAAACCGTTCTGCTTCATACGGCCGGAGCCGTGCATCAGGCCGTCGAAATTCTTCATTTCATAGGCCATGTGATTGAGCGAGGGCCCGCTGCCGCGCGCAAGCGCGATGCTGTGATGGTCGGCACTGCAGCGCACGAAATTCATGATGTGGGTGGCGTCGCTCAGCCGGAAACCGAGCAGGTCGATAAAAAACTCCGTCTGCGGGGCAACCTGCGCGCTGTTGAGGACGACGTGACTGAGCTTGGCTGGCCGAGAGCGGTCATTAATCACGTTGGCGTGGGAGTTCACGCCCGAGGAAATCGTCAGCGGATGGCCTTCCGGCGTTTCGAAGGAAAAGCCGAAGCCGGCGCCAGCAGCGCGCGGCAATTCGCGCGGCTCATCGCCGACCTTGGCGCCGAAACTTTTCGCCTTGGCATACAGTCCGCGCACCGCGTTGCGGCTCGGGGCCGCAAAATGCACGGCCAGCAGGCCGGGATGCGGGCGTTCGCGCAGCGTGAGCACGTGATGCTCGGTGCCGGTGCCGCGCAGATAGGCGGTGTCGGCATCCGCGCTGACCTGTTCGAGGCCCCAGACATTGCTGTAGAAGGCGACCGCGGCCTTGATGTCTTTCACGCCAAGTTCGACGCCGCGCAAACCCGTGACTTTTGCTTCCATCTTGCCTTCTCCCCAGACCGACTTTCTAAAAATCGGTTTTTAAAATCCGACTTTCCAAAGTCGTTTCTTGATAAAACCCGCCGCGTGCCCGTTACTCCGGCAGGCCGACGCATTTTCGCGGCGGTATCGACAAATTGACCTGATGGCCGACTGAAAAATCATGCTCCGGCGTCGCGCGGACACGAATTTCGCGCGCACCAAGATCGACGACATAGTCGATAACCTCGCCGAGAAACACGCGATGCACAACCTTGCCGGCAAGAGCATTGCCGTTGATCGCACCCGCTGCGGCGTCCTGGTGTACTAAAGTGCTTTGCTGCATCGAAAAATCTTCCGGCCGCGCCGTGACGATGACGGCCTGGCCTTTTTCCGCCGCACCCGTGAACACGCATTGAAACGGCCCGAACGGCGTATCGACGCCGACGAAATCCCCCGCCGTCTGCGACACCCGTCCGGGCAGGAAATTCGCCGAGCCAACGAAATCCGCGACATAGCGCGAGCGCGGCCGCTTGTAGATGTCCTGCGGCGTGCCTTCCTGCACGATGCGGCCGGCACTGAACACGGCGATGCGGTCCGACAGCGCCAGCGCCTCCGATTGGTCATGGGTAACATACACCGTCGTCACGCCGAGCGTGCGCTGCAGACGCTTGAGTTCGACCCGCATCTGCTCGCGCAATTTGGCGTCGAGATTGGACAGCGGCTCGTCAAGCAGCAAAAGGTCCGGATCGCAGACAAGACCGCGCGCAAAGGCGAGGCGCTGCTGCTGGCCGCCGGACAATTGCGTCGCAGCGCGATCCTCGTAGTTGTCGAGCCGCACCATGGCGAGCGTCTTGCGCACGCGCTCCTTGATTTCGGCACGGGAAAATTTCCGGTGGCGCGCGACACGCAGCGGGAACGAAACATTCTCGCCGACCGTCATGTGCGGCCAGATTGCGTAGGACTGAAACACCATGCCGAGACCGCGTTCGCTCGGCGGCACGAAAGTGCCCTTGGCGCAATCGAGCACCACCTTGCCGCCGATGGTGATCCGGCCGGTGTCAGGGCGCTCAAGCCCCGCGAGGCAGCGCAGCGTCGTCGTCTTGCCGCAACCGGACGGACCAAGCAGCGTGAGAAGCTGGCCGGGCTCGATGGTGAGATCGACGCCGTCGACGGCGCGTACTTCCGCCTGCCCCGGCGGACGGAATTTCTTCGAGAGGTTTTCGATGACGAACATGATCAGACGACCTTTGGCGCAGCGCCGCGGTTGGTCACTTCGATGCGGCGGCGCAGCCGCGTCTCCAGCCAGCGCAGCAACGCCACGATGACGAGCAGCGGAATGATCTGGATCATGCCGAGCGCGCAGACGGCGCCGTAACTGCCGCCCTCCTCCCACATCGTCAGGCTGATCGTGCCGAGGACGTGCGTTCCTGGCCCGACGAGGAAGATCGATGCGCCGAGTTCGCGCACCGACAGCACGAAAACATAAATCCATGCCGCGAGCAGGAATGGCGCGAGCAAGGGCAGCAGGATATGGAAGAAAATCTGGCCGATGCGCGCGCCGGCGACTTCGGCCACCTCCTCCAGTTCCTTGTGAATCTGCGTAATGCCGCCGGAGGCGAAGCGCATACCGTAAGGCATATACATCGTCACATAGGCGATGAGCAGGATCCAGATCGTATTGTAGACGGGTATCGGCAGGATCAGATAGGCGAACAGGATCGACGCGCCGACGATGATGCTGGGAATGGCGATCGGCGTGAATGCGATCGCATCGATGATCCAGCCGGAGCGCTTGGCCGAGCGATGCGCGATCCAGGCCATCACGAATGTCAGCAGCACGACCACCGTCGCCGCCATGGCGCCGAGCAGCACGCTCGTCTCCACTGCATCGACGAAGACGGGATAGCGCAGAACGAACTGATAGTTTTCCAGTGTGAAATGCTGCCCGTTCGGAAGAAACGGCGCCGACAGGTTACGGAAGAACGATTGCCACGCCAGCGTCAGCAGCGGCAGGCCGAGCGCCACCATGAACATGATGCCGACGGCGATCGACACCGGCCAGCGCCACTGCCGCAGCTTGATCCGCGTCGGCGTGTAGCCCTTGCCGGTGATGGTCGCGAAGGCTTCGGCATTGCGCGTGGCGCGACGGTAGAAAAAGATCGCGATGACGCAGATCGCGAGCAGCGTCATGCTCAATGCGCTGGCGAGGCCGAATTCCGGCGGCGTGCCGCTCGTCGCCTGCTGGATGTTGGTGGTGAATACGTCGATGCGCGCGGCGCGGCCGAGCAGCCGCGGCACCTCGAACGACGACATGCCGAGAATGAACAGTAACAGCATGGTCGAGAGGATTGCCGGACGCAGCAGTGGAAACGTGACGCGCCAGAGGATCTGCCGATAGCGCGCACCGGAAACGAGTCCGGCCTCCTCCATGCGAACGTCGAGCACGCGAAACGCGGGGCCGAGCGAAAGATAGGCAAGCGGGAAGTAATGGCTCGATAGCGTCCAGATCATTCCCGCCATGGTGTAGATATTCACCGGCGCCTCGGACAGTCCGAACGTGTCTTTCAGGATCGCGTTCATCCAGCCGATATTCGGACTGAAGACAAAAATCCACGCCATCGTCACGAGAAGACCCGGCAGCGCGAAAGAGAGCAGCGACAGCGTGTGGAAGAGTTCGGAACCGGGCGCATCGGTGCGCTCGACCACCCAGGCGACGATCCCGCCCATGATGAACGTCATCACCGCGGTGCCAAGCGCGAAAATCACCGAGTTGGACAACAAGTCGACAATCGACCAGCTCGAATAGGCTTCAACGAAATTCTGCAACGTCGCCGCGCCGACGCCGAACAGGCTGTCTTCGGTGAAGGCTGTGAACACCAGCGCCGCAAGCGGAACGAAGACGAGCCAGATGCCGATCGCAACAGTTGCAACCAGCAGCAGGTGGGCGAACCGCAGTCCGGACAATCGCTGGATTGCAATCGACAGGCGCGACGGCGGCGCCGCGCCGCTCATCCGATCATTCGCCACGCTCAAGGTTTTACGTCCTTCTTCTTGCTTCTTGTCGTCATATTCACTGCGTTTGGCTCGCAGTGTGGCCGAAAGATCATTCCGGTGCGATCAGCGCGGCTTGAATAGCGAATCGAACCGCTGCTGCCACTTCTTTTCCTCGCTCGGCTTGAGCAGCACGGTGATCACCTTGTGCTTGGCCATCGTCTCACCGACCGTCGGCGGATTGCTCGGCGTGTCCGTCCGAGTCGGGATGCGCCCGAATTTGGTCAGGAACGCTTCCGACTGCTTGCTGAGCATGAAATTGGCGACGAGGCGCGCGGCATTGGGATGCGGAGCCCGGGAGGAGACGCCGACCTGCCCAAAGAACAGGATCACGGGGTCCATTGCCCAGAACTCGGTCGGGTTGCCACGCAGCTTCACGTTCATCGTGAGCATCGTATAATTGTTGAGTGCGATGGCGTATTCGCCAGCGCCGACCTGCTGCGCCATGGCAAGATGGCCGCTCGTGACGACGGGTTGCAGCGTCTTCACCAGGTCCTTGATCAGCTTGGTGCCTTTTTCCTCGCCGTAGAACTGCAGCATTCCGGCAAGCCATTCGTTGTCGGAATTGTCGATGGCGACCTTGCCCTTCCACTCGGAGTGCTTGAGAAAATCCTCATAGGTCTTGGGCAGGTCGGACGCCTTGACCAGCTTCGAATTGTAGGCCGGCGTATTGTAGTTGGCGTAGATACCATACCAGCGCCGCTCCGGATCGCGCGCGGCCGGAATGATGTTCTTGGCTTCCGGCGGGTCGATCTGCGCCAGGAATTGCGACGGCATCTTGTTGACCGTCGTGGTCTGCATCACGTCGAAAGTGTTCTGGTTGGCGCGGTATTCGACGGCGACCCGGCCCATCAGCGGGCCATCGGCCGCGCGGACATAATTGACCTTGATGCCGGTTGCGTCCTCGAACATCTTGAACAGCGGCAGGCCTTCGCCCTCGTTGGTCGACGAATAGACCGTGACCGAGCCTTCCGCCTTGGCCTTGGCCAGGAGCGCAGGGTCGAGCCAGGCGGGCTTGTCCTTCGCCGCGCTCGCGTCCTGCGCCACGGCGGGATTCGGGACGGCCGCCATCAGCACCGACAGGGCCAGCGCAGCCGTCATGGTCACCTGCGTGGTCACCTTCCTGGCAAGGCTTGAATATGTTGCAATTTTTGCCGGACGCATGGCGACGACCTCCCCTTTTTTCGTTGCTTCGAACTTAGCGGCAAGGGGTGCAGTCTGTCGATAGCGGCGATACCCGGCGCAATGCTCCGGTGCGATTGTGCAACGCGACAGCGCGGCCGGCGCCGCTGTCAGTGTGATGATTTTTTCAGCTTGTCGTAGGCGGCAAGCGCGCGCTTGCGCCCGGCATCATAGTCGACGATCGGAGACGGATAGGGTTTGGACATTTTGCCGCTGGCTTTGTCAGACGACCGCTGGCCATTCGTGTCGGCATCCGCCTCCCAGGGGCGGTGCACCAGCCTGTCACTGAGGCTTTCCAGTTCGGGGCACTGCGCGCGGATGTAGTCGCCCGCCGGATCGAATTTTTCCGACTGCAGCATGGGATTGAAGATGCGGAAATAGGGCGCGGAATCGATGCCCGTGCCGGCCACCCACTGCCAGTTGAATGGGTTGTTGGCGGGATCGGCATCGACCAGGGTATCCCAAAACCAGCGTTCCCCCTGGCGCCAGTCGATGAGCAGATGCTTGGTCAGCAGCGACGCCGCGACCATGCGCACCCGGTTGGGCAGCCAGCCCGTCTCCCAAAGCTGGCGCATGCCGGCATCGACCAGCGGATAACCGGTCTGCCCCTTCTGCCACGCGTGCAGGGCTTTGGTGTCGTGCCGCCAGGGAAAATCATCGAACTGGTCGCGCAGGTTTTGGGTCGCCAGATGCGGGTTCTCGGCCCACGTATGATAAGCGAATTCGCGCCAGCTGAGTTCGGAGAGAAATTTTTCGACCGCGTGGGGTGCAATCCGTCTCTCCTTCGGATGATCGGCCGCGAAGGGACAGACCGTCCACACCTGCGCCGCGCTGATTTCGCCGAACCGCAGATGCGGCGACAACCGCGACGTCGCATCATGGTCGACCCGGTCGCGCGCGCCGGCATAGTCGGCAAGAGCATCGAACGCAAAGGCACGCAGATGCGCCCGCGCCGTCGCCTCGCCCGGTGTCCAGGTTTTTCGCAAACCGCCGGCCCAATCGGGCTTTGTCGGCTCGAGACCCCAGGAGTCGAGCGGATCGCTTTTTACCCGCGTCTTGCCGGCCGCCGCAAGCGCCTGCGGCGCGCGCAACGGTTCGCGCATCTTTGCCTGCCGCAAATGCTTCCAGAACGCCGAATAGATTTTGATCGGTTCGCCGGAGGCGGTGCGCAGCGTGCCCGGCTCGGCGAGAAGATTGCCGGCATGGGTTTTCCACGCGCGGCCCTTCTTTTCCAGCGACGCCGCAACTGCATTGTCGCTCGCCACACCCGCCTGATCGTAACGCCGGTTGGCATGGACTGCGGCCGCATCGACCTCATCGGCGAGATGGGGAACGACGTCCGCCGCCTTGCCGCGTCGCAGGACCAGCGCGTGACCGTGTTCATGCAGACTCGCGGCGAGTGCGCGCAGCGACTGCGCCAGCCACCAGCGCGACGCGCCGCCATGCGGGCGGATACCCCTGCTCTCTTCGTCGAGCACGTAGAGACAAACGAGCGGCGCGCCCGCTTTGACGGCTGTCGTCAGAGCCGGATGGTCGGCAAGCCGCAGATCATCGCGGAACCAGACGATGACCGGAGATTGTTTTGCCATGCCGCCTCGATACGCGTGGGAAGAATGCACGCGCGACAACCGACGCATGCGACCCTCTCACTACGATCCGGCATCAGGCATGGATCACAATCAAAGCCCGCGAGACCGTGTCTAGGCCCCCATCACCGCACGCATGCGTTCGCGCGTGAACGGCAGATCACGCATCCGCAGTCCCGTGGCATTGGCAAGCGCATTGCCGATAGCACCGGCCACCGGACCCTGTGACGCCTCTCCGGCGCCGAGGAAGGGTTTGTCGGGCCGGTCGATGACATGCACGTCGACCTGCTGCGGGATCTGCGAATAACGCATGATCGGATAGCTCGCCCAATCGCGGGTCGTGATCTTTTTGCCGTCATTGCGGACCTGTTCGTACAGCGTCCAGCTCATGCCCTGCATCAAACCGCCTTCGATCTGGTTCTTGAGACCATCGGGATTGACCACCTGGCCGCTGTCGCAGGCCGCGACGATGCGATCGACCCGCACATCGCCACTGTCGCGGTCGAAACCGAGTTCGACGGCGCAGGCCACGTAGGTTTGCGAGTTCTTGTAGCGGGCATAACCGAACCCGCGGCCGCGTCCCTGCGGCAGCTTGTCCTTGCTCCAGCCGAATTTTTCGGCCGTGAGCTTTATGACATCCTGCGCGCGCGGATCGTCGAGATGACGCAGGCGGAATTCGACGGGATCGACGCCGGCGGCTGCCGCCACTTCATCCATGAAGGTTTCGATGGTGTAGATGTTGAAATAGGCGCCGAGCGTGCGCAGCGAAGACACGCGCAGCGGCATCGCCTTGACGAAGTGATGGATCACACGCGCCGAGGCCAGCTTGTAGGGCGGCTTGGCATTGCGGTTGCCGTCCGATTCCGGCGACGTCGGCGGCTTCAGCACTGGCTGCGGGAACGGATTGTCCTTGGTCCAGCCGGCGATCAGGGCGCGCGCGCCGCCGGGACGCGTGCCATGCGTCGTGCTCCAGACATCGTAATTCCAGTCCGTGATCGCACCCTGCGCATCGAGCGTCGCGCTGATCTTGGTCAGCATCGCCGGACCATATGGCTCCCATTTGTGCTCGTCGTCGCGCATCCATTGCACGCGGATCGGCGTCCCCGGCATGTTGAAGGCAATGAAGGCGGCGTCGGCGCCGGCATCGTCGGAGCCGTTGTGGCCGTAGCAGCCGGAGCCGTTGACGTGCACGCACTGCACCTGATCGATCGGCAGGTTGACGAGTTGTGCCACCGCCTGCTGCAGCGGGAAGACGCCCTGATTGTGCGTCCACACCTTGAGCTTGTTGTCCTGATAATGCGCGACGCCGCAGGACGGACCAATCGCGCCGTGCATCACATAAGGCCGGTGATAGGTCGCCTCGATCGTCTTTGCTGCCGTACCGGGATGGTGATTATCGACGACGGTGATCGTATCGGCCGGCGCCTTCTGCAGCATCTCGTAGGCTTCGGGATAATCCGGCAGTTTTTGTCCGCCCTGCCATTTCGCGACATGCGCCAGCACGCGCATCGCCTTGATCGCCTGGAATTCCTTCTCGGCGACGACCGCGAGAAAGCTGCCGTTGCGGAAGACGGATTTCACGCCCGGCATTTTTTCGACTTGTGCCATATCGACCGATTGCAGCGTCGCGCCATAGACCGGCGGACGGATGACGCGGGCATGCAGCATACCGGGCAGACGCAGATCCTGCAGGAACGCCGGACCGCCCGTGACCTTGGCTGGAATGTCGACCCGGGGCATCGAATGCCCGATGAGCTTGAGGTCTTTCGGAGCGGTCAGCTTCGATTTCGGCTGCGCCTCGACATGAAGAAGCTCGGCCGAGACCAATTCGCCATAGGTCAGGCTCGCGCCTGAGGGCGCGGTGATCTTGCCGTTCTCCAGTTTGAGCGCCGCGGCGTCGGCGTTGAGCTTGGTGGCGGCCGACGCGATCAAAATTTCGCGGGCCTGCGCCGCCGCGTTGCGAATGGCGTTGCCGCTGTCGAGCATCGACCGGCTGCCGGCGGTATAGCCTTCGTTCGGCGTCACCGCCGTATCCGGCGTGATCAGCCGGATGGTCTTTGGATCGAGACGCAGTTCTTCCGCCGCGAGCTGGATCAGCGCCGTATCGACGCCCTGCCCGAGTTCGGCCTTGCCGGTCATCACCGACACGCTGCCATCGGCGCCGACGCGAATCCAGGCATCGAGCAGCCGGGCCTTGTTCAAACTACCGGGAAGCTTGACCGGCTTCGGCGGCGATGCCGCGGCATCCTGCGCAAAACCGTGCGAGACCAGCGAAAAGCTGACGATCAGCGCGCCGCCGCCGGCGAGCACGCTGCGGCGGGAAAAAGCCTTGTGCGTGAGCGCGTTCATTGTGCTGCTCCTTGCGCTGCGGGCTGTTTCGCGGGGCTCGCCTGCGCCGTCTTCATCAGCGACGCGGCCTTGCGGACCGCGTTGAGGACACGATGCTGCGTGCCGCAACGGCAGAGATTGGGCTCCATGAAGGCGATGATGTCGGCATCCGACGGCGAGGTCGTCTTCTGCAACAGGGCCTGTGCCCGCATCATCATGCCGGCCGTGCAATAGCCGCACTGCGCTGCCTGCTCTTCCATGAAGGCGCGCTGCAGCGGACCGGGATCGGTTTCCGAGCCGAGACCTTCCACGGTCTTGATCTCGCGGCCTTCGAGCACCGACACCGGGGTCAGGCATGAAAACACCGCTTCGCCATCGACGATCACCGTGCAGGCGCCGCATTGGCCGAGACCGCACCCGAATTTCGCGGCATTGAGCTGGAGATCGTCGCGCAGCACATAGAGCAGCGGCGTATCGGGATCGACATCGATCTCCTGCGCTTTTCCGTTCACCGAAAGCTTGATCATGAAGGACCTCACTGGCATGCCCGCATATCGGGCGTCGTCTCTTCGGGACTCGTCCTCAATCTTCGGTCGCGTTCACTTGTCGCCGTTCTTGATGCGGCGGATTTCATCCTCGACATTAGCCCAGGCCGGCTTGTCGCTGAAGCTGGATCGCGCGTATTTGACCAGATCGACAATCTGCGCGTCTGTCAGCGCTCCGGCGAAACTCGGCATGATCGGTCCCGCCTCGCCCGCCGGCGGATGGATCCCGTCTATGATGATGTGCAGTGCGTTATGCGGGCTTGCCAGTGAGAACGTGGAACTCAGAGCGAACGGCACGCCCAGCCGCGACGGTTCGTGGCATTGGGCGCACGCGCCCCAATAGACGACCGCGCCTTTCGACAGGCCGGCGTCGCGCGCCGGTTCCGGCGGCGCACTCTCGACCTTGGCGACGAGCGCGTCGGCCTTCGCCTTGCGCTCCGCGCTCGGCGGCCCGATGACATCGGCAAGATAGACCGCCATTGCCTTGATGTCGGCGGGAGCAGCGCGGCTCAGATTATGCACGACCTCCGCCATCGGCCCGGCCGGCGCGCCATGCCGCCCGTCGAACCCCGTTTGCAGATAGGTCGCCAGATGTTCCGCATCCCACGGGGTCGGCGCCGGCGAAGACGCATTGAGCGCGGGCGCCGTCCAGTTGTCGGCTGTGCCGCCGCCGAATTTGGCATCGCTCTTCTCGGCGCCAAAACTGTTGCGCGGCGTATGGCAGGAGCCGCAATGGGCAAGCCCTTCGACGAGATAGGCGCCGCGATTCCATTCCGCGCTCTTCGATGAGTCCGGCTGATAGGCGCCGGAATTGAGATAGAGCAGATTCCAGCCGACCAGCAATTCGCGGATGTCATAGGGAAACTTCAGATCGTTCTTCGGTGCCGCCGCTTTCACCGGCGTGCGCGTCATCGTGTAGGCATAGAGCGCCTTGATGTCGTCGTCGGTCAGCTTGGTGAAATGATCGTAGGGAAACGCCGGATAGAGATGCTGGCCGGAGCGGCCGATGCCTTCGCGCATCGCCCGATGAAAGGCCTCTTCCGACCATGCGCCGATGCCGGTCGCGCGGTCCGGCGTGATGTTCGTCGAATAGATTTTTCCGAACGGCGTATCGACGGCGCGACCGCCCGCCAATCGGGCGCCGCCCGGCGCCGTATGGCAGGTCTCGCAATTGCCGATGGCCGAAAGCTGCGCGCCCTTGTTGATCAGCGCCGCATCGAACGCGGTGCGTTCGGGCGTGGCCACTTCGCTGTAGGGAAGCCGGAAAACCAGTGCGACTGCCACGACCACGATAACGATGAGCGTCAGCAGCACACCAAGCAACAGACGCGATCCCAGGCTCCGCCTTCGCATGCAAGTCCCCCTCTGCCTCGACGTGACGGTCGGACTTCGGTGCTGTCCCACGCCACCCCGCCGGTGGCGCCTCAGACCATTTAACGTGCAAAACAGCGAGAAGGTCCAGAGGGGTCGCGACATCATCCGATGGAATCGCGCGTCTCATCGCTGCGTCTTCCACATACAATTCTCGCAGGAGGACGAAGTCCGCTTGGCGCGGCGCGATACATATGGCAAAAATTGAAGGCTTCGAGCACAATCACTTTGATCGAAATCACATCGGGGGCGGGAATGAAGATGTTTCGGCACGGCGCAGCGGTAACCGCGATTGCACTGCTGGGTAGCGTTCTCGCCATTGCGGATGCGGCGGCGCAAGCGGCATCTCCGGTCGGCCAGTGCGCTTTCGACAAGAAGGACAGCTTTCTCTACGGCCGCGTGACCGGCGTCGAAGGCGCTGGCGGCAACACGACCCTGGTGATCGCAGCCGCCGGCGGCAATAGCTGGCATAAAGGGGCCGGCAATGTTCGCCTCGGCCCCTGTCCGGCCGATTTTGGCAAGAAGTGACCATCTAAGCTTCAGACGCCAATCGCGGATGCCTTGTTCGGCTCTTTCCAGAGTCCGGCCTCCATTGCGTTATGCTGTGAGCTATGTTTCGGTGCGCGACGACCGCACATATCTCAGCATTTCTGGAGGATTTCCTTGCCCTGGACGACGGCGAACGGCATCAGCATTCACTATCACCTCACCGGCGAACAAGGCCCGGTCGTCATCCTCCTGCATGAGATGGGTGGCACGCTCGACAGTTGGGACGAGGTCGTCCCCGGCCTCAGCGGCGCCTATCGTGTGCTGCGTTACGACCAACGCGGCTCGGGCCTGAGCGAAAAGGTGCGTCAGACCTACTCAAACGAAACCGCCGTCGCCGATCTCGAAGATCTTCTCAGCGAATTGAAACTCCCGCCGCCTTATCACCTCGTGGCCGTCGCCGCCGCCTCGACCCAGGCGATGCTGTTTCTCAACCGGCACGAAGATCAGGTGAAGTCGCTTGTTCTTTGCAATCCGGCGCTGGGCGTCGATCCGAGCCGGGCAAGCCAGTTGGAAGAGCGCGCGGCGCAGGCCGAACAGAACGGCATGCGCGCCGTGCTCGCCATTACGCTCGAAAAATCCTATCCGCCGGAAATCACCGACCGCGCGACCTATGATGCCTATCGCGGCCGTTATCTCGCCAACGATCCGGTCGGCTTCGGTTTCGCCAATCGCATGCTCGCGCACACCAACGTCACCAGCATGCTGCCGACGATCAAGGTGCCGACCATGGTCGTGTCGGGCAAGCATGACGGCGTGCGCCCGACCGTCGTGGTCGAGGACATCGCCAAGAAGATCAATGGTGCACGCTTCGAAGTGATCGAGGCCGGTCATTTCATGCCCACGACCGGGCCGAAGCCGCTCACCGCGCTGCTCAAGGACTTTTTCGCCAAGGCGTGACGCGACCGCCCGGCCGGGTGAGACATCCGGTCGCGCCCGCACGCCCTCAATCCGTCTTCGAGAGACCGAGGTTTCACTCATGCAAGCCAAATCCAACGGGATCACCATCAACTACACCGTCGAGGGGTCGGAGAACGCACCCTGGGTCGTGTTCAGCAATTCGCTGATCACGAACCTGTCGATGTGGGACGAGCAGGCCGCCGCGCTGAAGAAAGATTACCGCGTGCTGCGCTATGACCAACGCGGCCATGGCGGGACCGAGGTGACCGAGGGACCGTACAATTTCGACCAGCTCGCGGACGACGTGATCGGCCTCTATGACGTGCTCGGCATCAAGGCGGCGCATTTCGTCGGCATCTCGATGGGCGGCATGACGGCCGTCAATCTCGCCGCGCGCTATCCGGATCGGGTGAACAAGCTGATCCCCTGCGACTGCGGCGGCTTCTCGACGCCAGCCGGCGCGCAGCAATGGTCGGAGCGGGTGGCGCTGGCCAAGGACAAGGGCATGGACGCGCTGGCCGAAATCACCCTGCCGCGCTGGTTTGCGCCCGACTTCGTGGCGACGAAGAATCCCGTCCTCGACAAGGTCCGCGGGATGATCGGCACCACGGCGTTCGCGGGTTTTGCCGGTGGCACCGGAGCGCTGTCGAATTACGATCTGCGACCTGGCTACGCCAGGATCAAAGCGCAGACGCAGTTTATATGCGGTGCGAAAGACGCCGCTCTCGCCGGCATCAAGCTGCTGCATGAGGGGGTTGCGGGATCAACGTTAATCGAACTCGAAGGCGCCGGACACCTGTCGAATCTCGAAAAGCCCCATGAATTCACGGCAGCCGTCGCAAAATTTCTCGCGTCCTGATGCGTCCTCTGCGCCGCTCGCGCGTTTACGGAGATGTGCGATGCAGTTGCGGGATAGCGGAAGCGCCTGAGATTTGGTTGTATTCCTGGGAACGAATTTTCGCGCTCCCGCAAAGGGGCGCATTCGCAAATAGCTTTCGCGCTTACGAATCCTGATCGTTTCTCGTTTCAAGGTTCGAAGGGCTTCACAGGAGGATAAAATGGCCGTGGCTACTCAAGCCAAAGAAGCTTCGAAACATGAGGGAGCATCGCGTCCCGCCTTGTCGAGCAAGGCACGCGAGCTCATGGAGAAGCTGAACACGGATGCTGCATCGCACAATGTGTGGGTGCGGACCGAAATGAACGCGCCGGCCCAGCGGCCGTGGTTCGCCGACACGGGCGGTCTCGCCGGCGACGCAAAGATGGCGACCGGCCGCGTCTCGATGAACCAGCTCAAGACCCAGCCGTGTCATTGGAAGTGGACCGAATACAAGAAATTCCTCGATCGTATCGCCTCGATCGCGAGCACGGCCGACGTCTCGCCGATCGAATTCGCTGACCGCCAGAGCATCCTTCTGACCAATCCCGGTCTCGGCGGCCGCCTGCAGGTGACCAACACCATCCGCTGCGCGATATCGATCTATAACCCCGGCGACATCGCGCCTGCGCATGTGCACAGCCCGAACGCTAGCCGCACGATCCTCTCTGACAAGGGTGGTTACACCAATGTCGAGGGCGAGCGTTGCGAAGCCAAGCGCGGCGATATCGTTCTGACGCCGAACGGCACCTGGCACGACCACGGCAATGAAGATTCTTCGCCGGTCATCTGGATCGACATGCTCGACTGGCCGCTGATGGAATTCCTCGACGCCGCCTGGGTCGATCTCGAATTCCCCGGCGTGGCCGGCAGCAATGCCAAGAGCCAGGACACGCTCTACACCGACGGCCATTCCGGCCGCCTCTACGGCAATGGCGGCCTGATGCCGACATTCGTGAACCATCAACGCGGCTGGGGCCGCAATCCGACCCCGATGATCCACTTCCGCGGCGAGGAAATCCGCCACGCGCTCGACAAACTGCGCAAGGAAGTCGGCGACCCCTACGAGGGCATCAAGTTGCAGCTCGTCAATCCGGTCACCGGGCAGCCGGTGTTCTCGACGCTGGATTACTTCACCCAACTCGTGCGCCCAGGCGAAGAGACGCTGGAGAAGCGCGAGACCTCGTCCACCTTCATGGTCGTCATCGACGGCAAAGGCTACAGCGAGATCGGCGGCAAGAAGTACGAGTGGGAGAAGAACGACATCATCGTGATGCCGAACTTCCTGTGGCGCAAGCACGTCAACACCGGCAAGGACGATGCCATCCTCTATACCGTCAACGACGGTGCATTGATGCGCAACATCGGCCAGTACCGCGCGCAGGGCAAGGACAAGTCCGGCAAGGTCATCCAGATCGTCCAGTAAGGTTTGCGCCGAGCGATAAAAAAACGCCGCCCGAAAGGACGGCGTTTTTGTTTGTGCAGAGTTCTTCTGGTGTCATGCCCCGCGAAGGCGGGGCATCTGCCAAATATGAAATGCCCATACGCCACAGATCATCCGCCGGAGTTTATCATCGGGCCGGCTTTCAGCCGGACCCGTTGGCGGGCGATGACAAGGACTCACGCCTCGTCGGCGATCGGATTGCGCAGCGTACCGATGCCCGACACTTCGACCTCCAGCACATCGCCCTTCTTCATCCACACCGGTGGATTGCGCTTGGCGCCGATGCCGTCCGGCGTGCCAGTGGCGATGATGTCGCCGGGCGAAAGCTTGGTCCATTTCGAACAGAAGGCGATGATCGCCGGGATCGAATGGATCAGCATGTCGGTGCCCGACTTCTGCATCACCTCGCCGTTGAGGCGCGTCTGCAGGACGAGCTTCGACGGATCGGGGATTTCGTCCGCCGTCACCATCCACGGCCCGCACGGTCCGGTGCCCGGAAAGTTCTTGCTCGAGGCAAGCGAGTATTTCGTGAAATCGCGCACGCTGCCGTCGCAGAAACAGGTGTAGCCGGCCACATAGCTGAGCGCATCGGCTTCGCTGATGCCGCGGCCTTCCTTGCCGATAATCAGCGCAAGCTCGCCTTCGAAGTCAAAACTGGTCGAAACTTTTGGGCGCAGCATCGGCTGCTCATGAGCGACGAGGGTGTCGACGAAGCGCGTAAAAATATTCGGCAGCGCCGGCGCGTCGTGGCCCTGCTCGGCGGCATGGGACTTGTAGTTGATGCCGACGCAGAGAACCTTGTTGGGGTTCGGGATCGTCGGCAGGAACTGCAACCCTTTCAGCGGATGGTCAGGCTTTGCGCCATCCGCCGCCTTGCGCAGTTCATCGAGCGCGCCGGCCGCGAGCGCGTCGCGCAAGCTGGCGTGCTTGACCTTGCCGCTGAGCGTGACGACGCCGTCTGCGACCACCGCGCCGAAAGCGGGTTTGCCGTCTACTGCGTAACTCGCGAGTTTCATACGCTAAGCCTTATTTGTGTTTGTGATCATGACCGTGGTCATGCTTGTGACCGGTTTCGCCGCCGTCCGGGCGCGTGACCATATGGCTGCAACCGGCCTTGTTCGCCCAGAACTGCCAGGCGCGCCATGTCTCGGTCGAATACGGCGAGTAGCCCGCGTTGCGCGCGTCGATCTCGCCCTGGCTCAGCGGCTTGATGGTGCCGCCGAGCGCCTTGGCGCGCATCAGCGCGCGGGCGTTGCGCGGCAGATAGACCGACATGCGCACCACTTCGATGAGCGACTTGGCGGCCGAGGCAAATCCGTGGCCGCGCATCAGCGCGACATTGTTGCCGCCGAGTGTCTTTGCCAGATCGGTGCCCTGCGCCATGTTGGTGACCAGCAGGTTGGTGTCGCCGAATTTGTCGGCGATGTCCCACACCGGCACGTTCTTGCCGATGAAGCTGCCGGAATGCACGACCGGCTCGAGTTTCGTGCCATTGGCGATACCGAACGGCAGGATGTCTTCGGCATGGGCGTGGACGGTCGCCTGAATCTCCGGGCGCGACTTCAGGATCGCCGCGTGGATGAACCGTTCGAGATACGGCGAACGCTTCTCGTTCTTGTCGATCGGGTTGCCGTCGAGATCGTGCTCCATGATGTCGTCCTTCTCGATCAGTTCGGGTGCGAGCGATCGCGACAGGAAGAACGTGTTCGGATTGTTCGGATTGCGAACCGCGACATGACCATAGGCGTCGACCACGTCCTCCTTGGCGAGGATGCGGTTGGCGATGACGAGGTCCTGGATCAGATTATCGAGACTGCTCATTGTTGTTGTTTCTCCCGCAATGATTTTCGATCAGTACGCCGGCTCTGTATGACCATAGGTTTTCGCAAACAGATCTTCGATCGGCATTTTCTTGGCGATGAAATGCTGGTCGTGCATGTACTGCACCAGCGCCTCCAGCGTCGGACGGTTGTCCTCGACGCCATACGGCCACGGATCGTCGCCGAACACGTCGCGGATTTCGTCGAGCTGCGCCGGCAGGAACGGCATCATGTAGCGCAGCGCGCGAGTCGAGAACATCTTCTTCAGCGCGAGGTTCTTGGACTGCACGAAAGCGTTGTAGAGGCTGGTCGCGACGAAGGGATGCTTCTCGTAGATATCCTTGCGGATGGCGACGAGATGCATGATCGGGAAGATTTTCGTCTTCGCGTAATAGTCCTTCTCGTCCTGATAATAGTTCGGCAGCAGCCGGCCGATGTTCGGATTGTTGAGGATCGAGCGCGGCACGCTGGTGCCCATGGTGCAGTCGACCTCGCCCGAAACCAGCATGTCGTCGAGCGACTTGCCCGGCGCGATATGTTCGATGTCGACTTTCTTGAGCAGCGGCAGCACGTGCGGGTCGCCGTGCGAGCCGGCCGAGTTGATCGCGCCCTGCACCCATTTGATCTTGGACAGGTCGACGCCGTATTCGTGCTGCAACAGGCCGCGGATGAACAGCGCCGCCGTCATCGTGTAAAGCGCCACGCCGACGCGCTTGCCCTCAAGATCCTTCGGCGTCTTGATGCCCGACTTCTTGTTGATGGCAATGACGTCGTGGCGGAACGAGCGCGACGGAAACACCGGCAGCGCCACGAAGTTGCATTTTCCGGCGGCGAAGCGCTGGACATATTCGGAGCTTGAATATTCCGCGACGTCGAATTCGTCGCCGCCTGACATCCGGTCGAAAATCGGGCGCGGCAGTTCGATGGGAATGAAATTGAGGTCGATGCCTTCCGGCTTGATCTCACCGGTATAGAGCGGCTCCATGCGGTCGTAGAGCGCGGATGCGAAATTGAGTTTTAAGCCGGCCATGTTCTTGACGCTCCTCCTGGACAAATCGAAGCTGGCGCACGGACCCGGGCAGGCAATTGCCTAAGGGCCGCCGCATGTTGCCCCTTCCTTCCCAAAATTGCGCGGAGGCCGCAAGCCCGCTATGCCGCATGGGCCCGATGCCTTCGCGGATACGGGGCCAATGTTTGGAGGATGATGAATGGATTTCCTCGTCGTGATGCGCATGCGCGACCCCAAGGACGCCGAATTGCAGCGCAAACGCGCGGAATGGCGGCCGGCCCATCTGGAGCGCGCCTCGGGTTTTCGTGAGCGCGGCCATCTGGTGCTCGGCGGCGCCCTGTTCGACGACGCCGGCAATCCGGCCGGCTCCGCCGTCATCGCCCGTTTCGACAGCCGGGCGGACCTCGATGCCTGGCTCAAGGACGACCCCTGGGTCGTCAACGGGGTCTATACGGAGTTCGACATCACCCCGTTCAAGATCGCACCGCATTACCTCGACGGGCATTGAGGCGACGCCGATTGGCTTGTCATTTCGGAAGCCGCCGCAAGCGGACATTTTTACCTCTCCCCGTTGGGGAGAGGTCGGCGCACATCGTGCGCCGGGTGAGGGGCGATTGATTATCGATAATCCGGGTACCCCTCACCCCAACCCTCTCCCCACAGGGGAGAGGGAGCGCGCCGCTCAAGGGGACCCGTATCGATCTAAAACGAGCATTAGCTTCCGGGCTCACGCTCCGGAATGGCAGGCAATTTACTTCTCGTCGACGACGGTATTTTTCAGCACGCCGATTTCCGGCACCTCGATTTCGAGCGTGTCGCCGGGAACGAGCCACTTTGGCGGATCGAAGTGGCCGCCTGCGCCGGTGGGCGTGCCGGTCATGATCATGTCGCCGGGCTTGAGCGTCGCGAACATGGTGATGTAGCGGATCAGTTCGGCGAAATCCCAAGTCAGGCGATCGGTCGAATCCTTTTGCCGCGGCTCGCCATTGACCCTGGTCGAAACGG
The DNA here is from genome assembly GCA_035494115.1 of Xanthobacteraceae bacterium. Taxonomy (GTDB): domain Bacteria; phylum Pseudomonadota; class Alphaproteobacteria; order Rhizobiales; family Xanthobacteraceae; genus DATJHH01. The sequence continues at coordinate 62,414 of DATJHH010000012.1, read as the reverse complement.
TGAGCGGCTTGCCGGGATCGACCTCGTCCGACGGCACGATCCACGGGCCGAGGCTGCCGGAATCGTCGAAATTCTTGCCCTGCGTCACGTTGAGCGTGCCGTGGCGGATCCAGTCGCGCACGCTGCCCTCGTTGCCGAGCGTGAGGCCGCCAATCATGCCGAGCGCCTGTTCGCGCGGCACGTTGCGGCCTTCCTTGCCGATGACGAGCACGATCTCGCCCTCGTAGTCGAATTTGTCCGAAACCTTCGGCCGCACCAGCTTGCCGTTCTGCCCGACGAAGGAGCCGGGGAAGCGCACGAACAGGTTCGGATATTTCGGCTTCGGCCGGCCGTCCTTGTATTCCTCGTTGCGCTCCGGATAATTGATGCCGACGCAGATGATCTTTTCCGGCACCAGCGGGATCAGCATCTCCACATCCACGACCTTGCAGTCCGCCGCTTTGCCCTTGGCCGCCTCGCGCGCTTCGCCGACCGCGCCGGCGCGGAAGACATCGAGCAGCGTCGGATATTTGCCGCCCATCGTCTTGCCGAGATCGACGATGCCGCCGTCGTCGGTGACGGCGCCGTAGCTGATTTTGCCGTTGCGGCGGAAACTCGCGAGTCGAAGCGTGGACATGAACACCCAGAAATCAGGAGGAAAGGTCAGGCAAATTGCGCATGCACGCATGCGGCGTCAAGCCGCTTTTCCGGCTGCGGCACCACCGGCACCTTGATTTGACCGGCGGTTACGGGCATGGCATCGGGCCTAGAACAAAGAAAACATCGCGCGCAAGAGCCGGCGCGGCTGCGCACGCAAGACCGGAGCACTCGTCCATGATCGTCGATTTTCAGCACCATTTCACGCCGCGCGAACTGATCAAGCAGGACCCCGGCGACCGCATGATCGTGAATTACGACGAGAACGGCGCGCCGAGTTACACCATCCATAAGCTGCTCTACGAACTCGACGAGCATGTGAAGATGATGGACGAGGCCGGCATCGACGCGGCCTTCCTGACCAGCGCCGCCGGCATGTGCGCCGATCTCGAAACCTCGAAAATCTGCAACGACAAGGCCAAGCAGGCGGAGAAGGATTTTCCCGGCCGCTTCATCGGCGCGGCGCATGCCAATCCGCTCGGCGGCGCGGACGCGATGAAGGAACTCAACCGCTGCGTTCACGACCTCGGCTATCAGGGCGTCGTCATCACCTCGGAAGCCAACGGCCTGTTTCTCGATGCGCCGGAATTCGAGCCGTTCTGGAACGAATGCGAAAAACTCGGCCTGTTTGTCTTCGTACATCCCGCGCTGCGACTGAATTTCTCAAAGCAGTTCGACGGCTACGATCTTGCGCGTTCGGTCGGGCGCGAATTCTCGTTGCAGATGGCGATGATCCGGCTGATCAATTCCGGCGTGTTCGACCGCCATCCGAGCCTGCAGGTACACATGGCGCATCTCGCCGGCGGCATCGCCTCGGTGCTCGGACGCGTGCGCGGCTATCAGGATAAGAATTTCTGGGGCGTTGCCGACAACAAGCGCCACGGCGCGAAAGGCGCCAAGGAATTCGACCACTACATCCGCAACAACCTGTTTTTCGACACCGCGGGCTTCTGCGGCGCCATCGGTTCGCTGAAAACGGCACTGGTGGAAATCCCCGCCTCGCGTATCATCTTCGCCACGGACTACCCGCAGGAAATCCGCGAGCGCGGGCCGGTGCGCGATTTCGTCAAGGAGATCCGCGCGCTCGGCAAGGACGGCGAACAGATCCTGTCGGGCAATACGGGTAAGCTGTTAAAAAAATAACATGTGGCGGAGCGGGCGCCACGGCAGGGAGAAACAGCCATGGCGTTCCACCGCGCGATCTTTCTTTCAGCATCTCGTTTCCTGCCGCGAGCGGGCATAACGTTATCGCTGCTGGCGGTGGCGGCCATCCTCGCCTTTCCGTATGCGGCAACCGCCCAGAGCGTCGAGAGTTTTTATAAGGGCCGCACGGTCACTCTGATCATCCCGACCTCGCCGGGTGGGATCAACAATCTCTCGGCCCGGCTCGTGTCGCGCCATCTCGGCCACTTCATTCCGGGCAACCCCACGATCACCGTGAAGAACGTGCCGGAAGGCGGCGGCCTCGGCACCGCCAATGCCTTCGCCTCCACCACGCCGCGCGACGGCTCGGTGATCGCGGTGATCCAGCGCGCGGTGCCACAGCTTGCGATCCAGGGCGATCCGAAAGCAAAATTCGACCCGCTCAAATTCACTTGGCTCGGCAGCCTCTCGTCCTTCGCCGGCGACGCCTACATGATCGTGGTCAATGCCAGCTATCCCGCCAAGACGGCCGCCGACCTGAAGAAGCCGGGTCCGCCCGCAAAATTCGGCGCCGACGGAATCGGCTCGACCAACTACACCATCGGCGTCGTCGCCAAGGAGACGCTCGGCTACAATTTGTCCGTGTCGCCGGACTACAGCGGGGCCGCCAATATCTTCAAGGCGATGCAGGGCGGCGAACTCGACGGCCAGATCATCGGTCTCAACTCCATCCGCGCCAATCAGCGTGCGGTGTGGGAAGGCAAGACAGTGCGGCCGCTGGTGCAATTCGGGCGCACGACGCGCCATCCCGACCTGCCCGACGTGCCGACCGCGCGCGAACTCACCTCCGACCCGCAGGCTCTGGCGATCATCGCATTCACCGAACTGCCATTCGAGATGGCGCTGCCGTTCATGGCTCCGCCGGACGTGCCGGCGGATCGGGCTACGGCGCTGCAAAGCGGCTTTGCGCGGATGATGCAGGACGCGGATTTCCTCGCCGACGCCAAGCGCAGCAAACTCGACATCAGCCCGGTAAGCGGAGAAGCCGTGAAGGCCCTGCTCGTCAAGGCGGCGGCAACGCCCAAAGACATCATCGCGCGTTACAACACCATGACGACGAAGAAGTAAGCGTTATCAGAATTCCTTGAACAGCCGGCCAAAACCATCGAACTTGTCGTCGATGCCGGTGCGGCGCAGTGCGTCCCAGATGATGATCTGGATGCTGCTCAGCACGGTGACGCCGAATTCCTCTTCGAGCGGCGCGATGGCATCGATCACCGGCCAGTGCGGCGAGGGAAACATCATCGTGTCGGCATCGGGGTTCTTCTTAAGGACCTTGCGGCCAAGCTCCAGCGCCGCCTCGCGCGGGATGCGACCGATCTGGTTGAACGGACTGCCCCATTCCAGCACGTCGAGCACCTCGGAGCCGAATTTCGTGCCGTATTCGGTGAAGCGCCAGTTGTCCTTTTTCTCGTAAGGGTGGGCGACAACCATCTTCTTCGATGACAGGAGCTTGAACACCTTCTTCTGCGCCGAGGCGCTGGTCGAGACCTTGACGCCGAGTTCGGCCTCGAGATCGTCGATCATCTTGTCGGCGTTCTCGTAGCCGCGCGAAAGATTGATCGGCACGCCGCCGAGCATGATCAGGTCGCAGCCGGCCGCCGCCATCTCGCGCGCCGCCTTCATGCTGATGTCGTAGGACTGGTCAACCTCTTCCTTGCTGCGGTCGGTGATCGCCAGCGTGGTGATGACCAGCGACACGCCGTCCGGCACCATTTTGTAGAATTCGTAGGGAAAGACTTCGGTGGTGAGCGGCGGCGACGTGTAGCCGATGCGCGCGCGGCGCCCGTACATGCCAGTGGCGGGCGTTTTTTTCAAAAGATCGCTGGAGTTCAAGGGTCGGCCTTTCGCATTGCACTTATGATTGGCGCGGCGGCGATGCACCTTGCGGCCACGCCGCGCGAGACTAGTATCGCATCGGCGGCAAGGCCTAGCAAAAAGACAAACTGGGGAAAACCATGCTCAAGGCGAAAGCGGCCCGAAAACGGGCGACAACGATCATCCTGGCGGCAGGGCTTCTGGCTTCGACGCAACTGTACGGAGGACGCATGGCAGCCGCGCAATCCCTGACCGCGGTCAAGGTCGGCATCTCCGACCCGGTCAATACCGTCCTCGCGATGTGGATGGCGGACGCCGCCGGCTTCTACAAGGCCAACGGCATCGACGCGGAGATCAAGAGCACCAATGGCGGCAGCCGCGGCGCGGCCATGATCCAGTCCGGCGCCATCCAGGTGATGCATGTCGGGCTGTCATCGGTGGTCAAGATCGACAACAGCGGCGGCGACATCCGGCTTATCGGGTCGCTGAGCAACGTCATCCGCTTCACGTTCTTCTCCGCGCAAGGCGTGACGACGCCGGCCGATCTCAAGGGCGGGATCGTGGCCGTCAGCAGCTTCGGCTCCGAAAGCGACGCCACCGTGACCATGGCGCTGAAAAAACTCGGCCTCACGCGCGCCGACGTGGTGCCGAAGGAATTCGGCGGCGGGCGCAATCGCATGGCTGCACTAAAGAACGGAGAGGCCCGCGCGACGTCGGTGAACGAACCCACCGCAACACTGGCGCGCGAGCGGGGTGTGCATGTGATGGCCGATCTCGTCGCCGATCATATTCCCTGGTTGTTCAGCGGCGTGGTCGTGAAGGCCGATTATCTCGCCGCCCACCGCGACCTGATGAAGAATTTCCTCAAGGCGACCATCGAAGGCAACTATCTGGCGCTCTCCGACGAGAAGCGCGCAAAGGAAATCATCACCAAGGAACTGAAGATCACCGATCCAAAGGTGGTCGACATCACCTATCAGGACTTCAAGGCGCAATCGCCAAAAAATCTGGAGCCGACCAAGCCGGCGATCGACGGCATTCTCAACAATATGGGAATGCCCTTGTCGAGCGCCGGCAAGTATGTTGATACGAGCCTGCTCGACGAGTTGAAGACGGAGGGCTTCTTCGACGCCATGCAGAAAAAATACAACGTCCATTGAAGCGGCGCCGAATTGCGAAGAAAAGCGCCTGCGTCCCGAAAAACGCAGGTCCCAAAAAACGGGGAGAGACCAATGACGATCAAATTATCACGGCGCCGCACGACATCCCGGCGCCGCATGCGACAGCGCCTGACATTGGTGGCGGCCGTCGCTCTCTCCCTGCCCGCCCTCACATGCGCCTCCGCAGAAACCGCGGAGGAATTTTATCGCGGCAAGACGATTACGATGCTGATCGCGAGCGGTTCCGGCGGCGGCTATGACGCCTATGCCCGCGCCTTCGCGCGCTACGTCGTGAAATATATTCCCGGCAGTCCGGCTATCGTGCCGAAGAACCTGCCTGGCGCGGGCGGGTTGATCACCGGCAATAACCTTTACAACGTCGCGCCGCATGACGGACTGACCATCGGTGCGCTGACCAACCAGATCGCGATGGATCCGCTGCTTGGCAACAAGGCTGCGAAATTCGATGCGCAGAAATTCGGCTGGATCGGCAGCATCGGCAAACAGGAAAACGTCTGCGTGAGCTGGAAGGGCGGCCCGATCACCAGCATCGATCAGGTCAAGCAGCGCCAGATCGTCGTCGGCGGGGCATCGGCGTCGAGCAATTCGGCCGTTATCCCGGCCATGGTGAACGACCTGATCGGCACGAAATTCAAGATCGTCACCGGCTACAAGGAAGGCACCGGCATGACGCTGGCGCTGGAGAGCGGCGAAGTCGAGGCAATCTGCGGCTTGTCCTGGTCGACGCTCAAGGCGCGCAACCCGGAATGGATCCGCGATGACAAACTCAATGTCATCCTGCAAGTCGGTATGAAGAAAATCCCGGGACTGGAGACTGTGCCGAGCCTCATCGACCTGATGACCAACCCCGACAAAAAGCGCGCGCTCAAGCTGGCGCTGGTGCGGCAGGAGATGGGCCGTCCCTTCGCCACGCCGCCGGACACACCCGACGACCGCATCGCGGCGCTGCGCATGGCCTTCGACAAGACGATGAAAGACCCGGACTTCCTCGCCGAGAGCAAGAAACTGCTGCTCGAGATCGACCCGCTGAAGGGCGAGGAGATCGAGGCGCTGTTGAAGGAAGCGTATGCCGCGCCGCCGGCCATCGTCGAGGAGGCGACACAACTTTTGAGCCCGAGAAAATAGCGCGGGCGTTCGGTCACCTGAGCCCCGGTTTTTTGTCTTGGTTTAACCCGCTGCCGCCTTCTGCGTGCGCGGCCCGGGACCGATGGTGGCGGCGAGCACGGCCTGTTCGCCGTAAAGCCATTCCATCGATTCCATCGCGGCCGCAGGGTCGCGACCGCCGAGCATCTGGTTGCGCAGTTCACGCGCGACACCGGCGGCGTGATAGAACTCGCCATACACCCGCGCCATGATCTGCACGCGGCCGGTGCGCAGGTAGCGCAACGCCTGATAGCCGAGAAACGCGGCATTGTAATCGCCGCCATGCTTCTCCAGTTGATCGGCGAGACAGACGGCGTCCTCGATCGCCATGCACGCGCCCTGGGCGAGATATTGCAGCATCGGGTGCGCGGCATCGCCGAGCAGCGTCATGCGGCCCTTGGTCCAGTTCTTCACCGGCGGCCGGTCGGACAGCACCCACATGCGCCAGGTCTCGACCTTGGCCAACACGGTGCGCACCGGCTCGCAGGTCTGTGCAAAACGTTCCTGCAATTCAGCGGCATCGCCGAACGTGTTCCAGCCTTCCTCGAAACGCGCACTGTGGAAGACGGCGACGAGATTAAACAGTTCGCCGCCGCGCATCGGGTAGTGGACGAGATGCACCTTTTCCCCGCACCAGATCACCATGGACGGCCAGCGCATCGCCTCCGGCATGTCTTCCGTCTTGAGCACGGCGCGATAAGCGACGTGGCCCGAGACGACCGGCTTGCCGTCTCCGACGATCAGCGGCCGCACCGTCGACCACAAGCCGTCGCAGCCGATCAGCGCGACGCCGTCATGCGTCTTGCCGTCCTGATCGGTGATCGTGACGCCATCAGCGCGGTCGTCGACGCCGACGATCTTGTGCGAGGCTTGAAGGGTGACGAGGTCGGATGCACTGCAGGCGTCGAGCAGCACGCGATGCAGGTCGGCGCGGTAGATCAGACCGTAGGGATAACGGAACTTGCGATCGAATTCGGGCCCAAGCTTGATGCTGGTCACCTCCTCGGCCGTGATCGAGTCCCTCATCACAAGGCCGTCGGGAAAGGACGCGAGCTTGCGGATCGCGTCGGTCAGACCCAGCATCTCGAACATCTTGAAGACGTTGGGACCGAGCTGGATGCCAGCGCCGATCTCCTTGAGTTCGGCGGCCTGCTCGAACAGCGAGACGGCAAATCCCTTGCGCAACAGCGCCAGCGCCGTCGCCAGCCCGCCGATACCGCCGCCCACGATCAGAATTGGCTTTGATGTCACGCTCGCTCCCATCCGGCTGGTCTTTTTATGTCTCGGCGCGCGGCGATGTGCTTTGCGAACCACGCGTGACCGACCATGAGTCTTGGCGCATCTCTCCGGCCCGGACAACCCCCCGGCGCAATGGAGATGCGACACTCCTGCACGGCAGCTTTGCGCGACAAAGTGCGCCATGCTTATGGTATGGGCCTAAAGCAATTCTAGGAAAAGTGCGCCCGGCTGGCGCGAAGGGACGGGAACACGCGCGTGGCAATGAGCATGACCGATACAGCCGCAAGCCGAACCAAGGATGCCGACGCGGGCGCCGGCAAGATCGATGTCCATTTTCATCTCATTCCGGATTTCTATCGCGAAGCCGTCTATGCGGCCGGCAAGGGTCCCGCCATCGGCCGCTATCCCGATTGGTCGCCGGCGCTTGCCCTCGACATCATGGACCGGCATGGCATTGCCGTCGCGCTGACTTCGGTGGCGCAGCCGGGCGTGCAATTTTTGGACAAACCGGCGGCGCTCAAACTGGCGCGGCAATGCAACGATTACGCCGCCGATCTCAACCAGCAATGGCCGCAGCGCTTCGGCGCCTTCGGGCTGGTGCCGATGCACGACATCGAGGCGGCGCTGGCCGAGGCGCGCTATTGTCTCGAAGAATTGAAATTCGAAGGCATCTGCCTGTTCGCGAGCTACGGCGAAAAGTTTCTGGGCGATCCGTTCTACGAGCCGCTGCTCGCCTATCTCGATACGCGCCGCGCGCCGGTGTTCATTCACCCCGTGCTGCATCCCACGAGCCTCACCCTCGACCTGCCCTGGCCCGGCTTCATGGTGGAATACGTGTTCGATACCACGCGCGCGGCGGTGAACCTTTTATTCTCCGGCACGCTCGAACGGTTGCCGCATATTCCCTTCATCCTGCCGCATGCCGGCGGCACGCTGCCCTACCTCTCCTGGCGGCTGTCGGTCTCGCCGATGATCGACAAGCGCCTGCGGCCGATGTCGCGCGACGAGGTGATGCAGGGCCTTGCGCATTTCTGGTACGACGATGCGTTGTCCTGCGGACCGGCGGCCATGGGTGCGCTGAAAGCCGTCGCGGCGCCCGAGCGCATCGTGTTCGGCAGCGACTGGCCGTTCGCGAATGAAAGCGTCGTTGCCGAGGAGATCAAGGATTTCGTGTCGCCCGACCTGCTGACCGATGCCGAGCGCCGCCGCATCGCGCGCGACAACGCGCTGGCGCTGTTTCCGGGCCGGGCCTGAGCGACCATGAGCGACCGCAAACAAGTTCTCATTCTTGCGCGCGAGGCCGATTTCTTTGCAGAAAAGCTTGCCGAAGCGGTCCCCGCATTCCATTACAGAGGCGCGACAACCGCCGCCGACGCGTTGCCCTTCGCCGCGAACTGCGAAATTCTTCTGGCCCGCGATCTCGACGATTTCGGCGGCCTGATCGCAGCGATGCCGCGTCTGAAATGGATCCAGGCGCTGACGACCGGCACGTCGGGCATCCAACACCTGGCTGGTCTGTCGAAGGATGTGATCATCACGGCGGCGCGCGGCTTCCACGGACCGCAAATGTCGGAACTGGCGTTCCTGCTGATGCTGTCGCTGGCGCGGCGGATCAAAACCGTGCTCGCCAATCAGGCCGCAGCAAAGTGGGAGCGCCGCCCGCAAAGCCTGCTCTACGGCAAGACCGCCGTGATCGTCGGCATCGGCGCGACGAGCGAACAGCTTGCGTTGCGCTGCAAGGCGTTCGGCATGACAGTCTTTGGCGTCAGTTCATCGCGCCGCAGCGTCGCGCATTTCGACGAGATTTTTCCGCGCACCCAGCTTGCAGACGCTGCCGCGCGCGCCGATTTCCTCATCGTCCTCGCGCCGTCCAATGCCGACACCCGTCATCTCGTCGGCAAGGACGTGCTGACATCGATGCGCGCATCCGCCTTCCTCATCAATATCGCGCGCGGCGAACTGGTCGATACCGCAGCCCTGATCGACGCGCTGCGCGAAAAACGCATCGCCGGCGCCGGCCTCGATGTTTTCGAGACGACGCCGCTGCCGCCGTCGAGTCCGCTCTGGGCGATGGACAATGTGATCGTCACGCCGCATGTGGGCGGCATGAGCGATATTTATGCCGAACAGGTGCTCCCGATCCTGATCGAGAATCTTTCCGCCTACGCGGCGGGTCATCACGACGCGCTCCGTTTCGTCGTGCAGCGATAATTCAAACGCACAAGAAAAAGGACCACCCATGGCCGGAACCGAACGCGTCGAAGCTGCGATGTCCCGCAAGGAACTCGAGCGCCGCTGGGCCGCCGTGCGCAAGGAAATGAGCGCGCGCAACATCGACGCCCTACTGATGCAGAACGCCAACGATTTTCTCGGCGGCTATGTCAAATGGTTCACCGACGTGCCGGCGCACAATCATTATCCGCGCACCGCGATTTTCCATCGCGACGGGCTGATGACCGTGTTCGAAATGGGCGCGCGCGGCCGCCGCACCAGTTTTGACGGCAGCGATCCGTTCAACCCCGGCGTTGGCGACTGGATCTGGAGCGCGCCGTTCTTCTCCGTCGGCTACACCAACGACTACGATCCCGGCCTTGTTGTCGATGAGTTGAAGAAACGCGGCTATCGCACGCTCGGCCTGCTCGGCGGCGGCGCCATGCCCTATGCGCTGGTCGATGCCGTGAAGACGCGCGTGCCCAATCTCGCGATCGTCGATGCGAGCGACTTCGTCGACCGCATCAAGGCGGTCAAGAGCGAAGAGGAAATCGCCCTGATCTGGCGATCGGCCAGGATGCAGGACGAAGCCTTCGCGGCCGTACTGAAGAATTTTCGGCCCGGCATGCGCGACAGCCATGTCGCCGCGCTGGCGCAATACGAAGGCGAATTGCGCGGCAGCGAACAGGGCCTGTTCCGCTGCTCGTCGGCGCCGCTCGGCCAGCCGGCGGTGCTGCGCGGCCGCCACTTCCAAGGCCGTGTGATCCAGCGCGGCGACTACATGACGCTACTGATCGAGAACAACGGCCCCGGCGGCTATTACGCCGAACTCGCACGCACCATGGTGCTCGGCAAGGCCTCGCAGGAACTAGTCGATCAGTTCGAAGCCGTGAAGGAAGCCCAGGTCGCGACCGTGAAGCGGCTCAAGCCCGGCGCGTCATGCAAGGAGATTTACGAGGCGCACAACGCGTTCATGACCGCGCGCGGCCTGCCGCCGGAGCAGCGGCTCTTCAGCCACAGTCAGGGCTACGATCTGGTCGAGCGCCCGCTGGTGCGCGACGACGAGACCATGACCATCGAAGCCGGCATGTGCATGGCCGTGCACCCCGGCGTGACGACGCAGACCAATTTCGTCTTCCTGTGCGACAACTTCATGATCAATCACGACGGCTCGGTCGCTCACATGCACACGAGCGAACAGAAGCTTTACGAAATTGGGTAGGCTCCGCACTCACAAGCCGCCTGCGCGCGTTGCAGCGCGAGCCCAGCGAAGCAATGCGCCGCGGATGCGGGTTCCCGCTTGAATGTTAAAAGCTGGGCCCCGGGTCGGCAGCGCACCATGTCCATGCTGCGCTGCGCCCGGGGAAACGAGTCACGCGAAACCTCAGCGCCCGGCAAAAATCGCCGTGAACTGCTTCTGCCACTTTTTGTCTTCCGGGCCGGACAATTCTTTGACGATGACCTTCTTGTCGCCCAGCTTGGTCACCGTATCCGGCGGGTTCGGCGTGATGTCCTTGCGCGCGGGAATGCGCCCGGCCACGGTCAACTGCTTTTGCGCATCCTTGCCGAGCATGTAGTTCGCCGCAAGGATTGCCGTTTTCGGATGTGGCGCATCGACGCTGACGCCGACCTGTCCATAAAACAGCGCAACCGGATCGAGCGCCCAGTAGTCGATGGTGCCGCCCTTGAGCTTCACGTTGATCGCAAGATTCGTGTAGTTATTGAGCGCCACCCAATATTCGCCCGCGCCCACAGACCGCGCCATGGCGAGATGGCCGTCGGTCAGCACCGGCTTGATGTTCTTGGCGATGTCCTCGGCGATCTTCTTGCCCTTGGCCTCACCGTACATCTCATAGAGCGCGGCGAGCCACTGGCCGTCGGTGTTGTCGATCGCGACCTTGCCGGCCCATTCCTTCTTCTGCGCGAATTCCTCATAGGATTTCGGCAGATCGGCCGGCTTGACGAATTTGGTGTTGTAGGCCGGCGTGTTGTAATTGGCATAAACGCCATACCAGCGTTTGTCCTTGGCGATCGCTTCCGGCGGGAGATTCTTGCCTTCCGGCAGATCGACCGGCGCGAGAAAGGCCGACGGCATGCGATTGACAGCCGTAGTGGCGATAATGTCCCAGGACTTCTTGCCGGCCTTGCGTTCAATGGCGATGCGCGCGAGCAGGCCGGTGTCGGACGAGCGCACGTATTGCACCTTGATGCCGGTCTTGTCCTGGAAGAGATTCCAGTATGGCAGCGCCTCCTGCTCGTTCATCGAGCCATAGACGACGACTTCGTTGCCTTCCTTCTTGGCCGCAGCGAGAAGATCCTTGGGCGCCCATTCCGGGGTGTCCTGCGCGCGGACCCTGACCGGCGAGAGCGCGATCAGACCGGCGCCGATCGCAAGCGCACAGGCCAGCCCTGTGACGGGCCGAAGCGGCGAAACGTTTCTTCTCATTGTCATCCTCCCTTTTCTGGTCGCGTTTTGAGCGCTTATCAGCGTGGCGATGCGGCGCTTCTTGCGCCCGCTTGCATCGGTTATACAACGGCATCCCGCCGTGCGGAACGAGTTTCGGGCGGCGGCCGCGTGGCGTTGCCCCCGGTTTGAACCGCACAAGACACGTGTGATACATTTTGTCGCCCCGCCCCTGCGCCCAACAAGAAACGAAAGCCCGGAGCCGCCCCATGTCCAGTACCATGTCCAAGACCTATCCCGACAAGTTCGTCACCGTCGATGGCCGCAAGATCCGCTATATCGAAAACGGCAGCGGCGTGCCGGCCCTGCTGCTGCATGGCGCGTCGCTCGGCTCCTCGGCGGATGTGTTCCGGCGCAATCTGGCGGCTCTCGGCGCAAACGGCATCCGCGCCATCGCGTTCGATCTGCCGGGCTACGGCAAGAGCGACCGCGCCGAACAGCAAGGCGCCGGCTATCGCAAGAAATTCATTCTCGGCGTCATGAACGCGCTCAAGCTCGACAAGGCGGCGCTGATCGCCCATTCGGCGTCAGGCAACATGGCGATGTCGGTCGCGATGGCCCACCCCGACCGCATCAGCCACTTCGTGGTGCTCGGCACCGGCAGCCTGCTGCCGCCGCTCGAAAGCGCCGGCGGCGGCAAGGTCGGCGGACGCGAGGCCGCAGCCCAATCGCGGCTCGAAGACCGCATGGTGCGCAAGGAGCCGACGCTTGCCGACACCCGCGCGCTGCTCGAGGCCAATCTCTACCACCACGATCTGATCACCGACGAGGAATTGCAGTTGCGTCACGACAACAGCATCGGCGTCGCGTTCGAGGAGTTCTGCGCGCGCCACGAGGCGGGTGAGCAAGGCAACAAGGGCCGCAAGGAAGAGGGCAAGCCGCTGTGGCAGCAGCTCGTCGATCTGAAGATGCCGTTGTTGCTGATCTATGGCCGCAACGACCGCGCCCGCGCCGAGGATCGCGCCAACCTGTTGAAGGAACGCTATCCCCAGCTCAACCTGCACTTCGCTGAAGGCTGCAAACATCTTGTGCCGTGGGACGCGGCCGACCTGATGCACGAACTGACGATCCCGTTCCTCACCGGCAGGAAGGCCGCCGCGGCGGCTTAGTCGTTCGTGTTGAACGGCAGCCCTGCGTGGCTGTTCAATCGCGGCTGGCCCATCCACGGTGTCATTCCGGGGCGCGAGCTCTTCGCGAGCGAGCCCGGAATCCATAACCATCGCCGGGAATATGGATTCCGGGCCTGCGCCAAGTGGCGCATCCCGGAATGACGGTTGTTGATTTGGACCAGGGTTCACTCGACTGGAAAACGCTAGAACATTTCCTGACGCTAACCGGATTCCACTGAGCCGGAAAATGCTCTAGGGTGCCGCGCGCAAAAACAAGCAAAAAGCAGTCGCCGGGGGCCCATGGATTTCGGAATTTTCGATCATCTCGACCGCAGCGGCCTGCCGCTGCACGCAACCTACGAAATGCGGCTCAAGCTCGCCGAACTCTACGACCGGCACGGGTTCTACAGCTATCATGTCGCCGAACACCATGCGACGCCGCTGGGGCTTGCCTCTTCGCCCGGCATGTTTCTCTCCGCACTGGCGCAGCGCACGCAAAACCTGCGCTTCGGGCCGCTGGTCTATCTGCTTCCGCTCTATCATCCGCTGCGGCTGATCGAAGAGATCTGCATGCTCGACCAGATGAGCGGCGGGCGCTATCAGGTCGGCGTCGGCCGCGGCAGTTCGCCGGTCGAAGCATCATGTTATGCGCTCAACCCCGACGAACGGCAGGGCCGCTTCGAGGAAGTTTTGCAAATCCTGTTGCAGGGCCTCGGCGGCAGCCATGTCGATTTCAAGGGACAATATTACGCGTTCAGCAAGGTGCCGATGGAGCTTGCGCCGGTGCAGAAGCCGTATCCGCCGATCTGGCTCGGCGTCGGCTCGCCTGACAGCGCCGAACGCGCGGCCCGCAACGGCCACAACGTCGTCGGCCTCGGTAACACCACCGAGATGCGCGCGATCTCGGATCGCTTCCGCGCGACCTGGAAGAGCCTCGCCACCCCCGCGCCGATGCCGAAACTGGGCGTCGCCCGCATGATCGTGGTCGGCGAAACCGATGAGCAGGCGATGGACGTCGCGCGGCGCGCCTATCGCGTCTGGCACGACAGTTTCCACACGCTCTACCGCTCGCGCGGTGTCTCGCCCCGGCGCGGCGAGCGCGCCGCCACATTCGACGAGACGACGAATGGCGCGCGCGGCATCGCCGGCTCGCCGAAAAGCGTGATCACGCAGTTGCGCAAGCAATTGAGCGAATCCGGCGTCAATTACTGCGTCGGCCAGTTCGCCTTCGGCGACATGAGCCTCGACGAAGCCAAGCACTCGATCTCGCTGTTCGCCGAACATGTGATGCCGGCCCTGCGCGATCTTGACACATGAGCGCTCCCGCGTTCGGCTTTGCAGCGACGGCAGCGCACCAAGAACAAGAAGATCGAGCATTTCCATGATTCAAGGAAAAACGGAAATACTCTAGACTGCGGCCACATCAACAACACGAAAACGGGGAGCGCACCATGACGACAGCGGAATTGCCCGGCAAGGCTTCCGCGCCCGTCGATCTGGCCGAGGCCGCACGCCTGTCGGCGCGGCGGCGTGACCGGCTGATCAGCATCGCCTCGCCGCTCGGCCTGTTGCTGGCCTGGGAAGCCGCGGCGCAATTCAACCTGATCGACACGCGGTTCTTCCCTGCGCCGTCCTCGGTGCTGGTGACGCTGGTGCAACTGGCGCAATCCGGCGAACTGCAGGACGACATCCTCATCAGCCTGCAACGCCTCGTGCTTGGCTTCCTGCTCGGCGGCATTCCGGCCATCATCATCGGAATCCTGATGGGCATATCGCGGCCGGTGCGCGCCTTCGTCGAGCCCCTGATCACCGCGACCTACCCCATTCCGAAAAGCTCGCTGCTGCCGCTGATCCTTTTGATCTTCGGCCTCGGCGAGATGTCGAAAGTGGTCATGGTGGCGATCGGCGTGTTCTTTCCCATCGCCATCAACGCGACCGCCGGCGTGCTGAACATCAGCCCTATCTACCGCGACGTCGGCCGCAGCTTCAAGGCGGGCGGATGGGACACGTTCCGCACCATCGCGCTTCCCGGCGCATTGCCGTTCATCATGACCGGCATCAAACTCGGCGCGGGGCTGGCCCTCGTCCTTATCGCGATCGCGGAAATGGTCGGCGCCAAGAGCGGCATCGGCTACATGATCTGGAGCGCATGGGAGACATTTGCCGTATCGCAGATGTATGTCGGGCTGTTCGTCATCGCGATCATCGGCTTTCTCATCAGCTTCGGGCTCAATGCAATCGAGCGCCGGATCATCCGATGGAAGCCGGAAGCATGACGGCGAGAATGACGGCGGATGGCGACGCGGTGGACGGCAGGCCGGTGTCCGCAGCAGCGGCAAAAATCCGCATCGCGCAACTCACCAAGCGCTTCGGCGCCGTCACCGCCGTCGATGACATTACGCTCGACATCGCGGAAGGCTGCTTCTTCGTCATCGTCGGCCCCTCCGGTTGCGGCAAGACGACGTTGCTGCGCATCCTCGGCGGGCTGGAGACGCCGACCAGTGGCCAGGCCGAGATCGCCGATCCGAAACCCGGCCGTCCGCAATATTCCATCGTCTTTCAGGGCGACTCGATCTTTCCCTGGATGACGGTGTGGGAGAACGCAGCCTATGGCCTGACGATGCGCCACGTGCCCAAGGCCGAGATCAAGGATGCCGTGGCGCGCTATCTCGACCGCACCGGCCTCGCGCGCTTTGCCGAGCTCTATCCGCATCAACTATCCGGCGGCATGCGCCAGCGCGTGTCGATCGCCCGCGCCTTTGCCAACGATCCGGAGGTGCTGCTGATGGACGAGCCGTTCTCCGCGCTCGACGAGCAGAACCGCACCATCCTGCAGCAGGAATTGCTGCGCATCTGGGAGGAGGACAAGAAGACCGTCGTCTTCATCACGCATTCCGTCGACGAGGCAGTGACGATGGGCGACAAGATCATGGTGATGACGGCGAGCCCCGGCCGCTCCAAATCGATCATCGATGTCGACCTGCCGCGCCCGCGCAACGTGCTCGAACTGCGCAACGACCGCCGCTACGGCGAAATCGTCTACGGCATCTGGGGCCATCTCAAGGACGAGGTGGAGCGCGCGCGGCTTTAGAGCGCGGCGACATAATCACCCGCAGGCTTTACCCATCTCACCGTTCGGGTAACATCCCGCTTCAAGGAACGAGAAAAATAAAACGGGAGGATTTCGTGCGCATCACCACCGCGGCCCTTGCATTGTCCTGTCTCGCCATCGCGTCCTGCGCGCTTGACGCAACGGCGGCCCGCGCCGCGGACAAGGTCTCCATCGCCGTGGTGCCGACCGTGCCGTCGGCCTCGACCTATATCGCGCAGGACAAGGGCTATTTCCGCGACGCCGGTCTCGACGTGACCATCGAGCAGATCAATTCGCTTAGCAAGGTCATCGCCTTCATCGCCACCAACAAGCTCCAGGTCGGCCAGGGCGGATTGAACGCCGGTTATTTCAACAGCGTCGCGACCGGCCTGCCGCTGGTCATGGCGTTCGACAGCGGATCGACGCCGCAATACCACAGGATTCTCATCCGCAATGAGTTGAAGGACACGATCAAGAAGGTTGCCGACCTCAAGGGCCGCAAGATCGGCGTGTCGTCGCCGGGCTCGACGACGCTTTACGAAGTCGGGATGGTGCTCAAGTCGGGCGGGCTGAAACTGTCCGACGTCGACATCAAATATGTCTCGTTCCCGCAGATGGCGCCGGCGCTTGCCAATGGCGCCATCGACGCCGCGCTGCAGGTCGCGCCTTTCACCGACATCGCGGTCGAGCAGCATCTCGCGACTGCATGGATCGATCCGGAAGACGGCTACATCAAGGACCTGCCCATGACGAATGTGGCCTATGTCGCCAACACCGACTGGATCAAGGCGAACCCCGATGTGGCCAAGCGATTCTTTCTTGCGATCGCCAAGGCCAACCGCGACTACTGTCAGGCCTATCATCACGGTCCGAACCGCGCGGAAGTCGTCGACATCATGGTCAAGAACAAGGTGCGCGGCAAACGCGACCTGCTGACAAAGATGGAATGGCAGGCGCGCAGCCCGAACGGCGAATTCAGTCTGCCCTCGATGATGGCGATGCAGAATTTCTTCAAGGACGAAGACATCATCAAAAAGATCGCGCCACGCGACAAGCTCGTCGATGCCAGTTTTTCGGCCAACGCCGCGAAGGAATTGGGACCGTTCACGGTCAGCAACGCGGCCAGCAAGCTGAAGGGCTGCCGCTGATCATTACGTTTCGAACACAAGGCATTTCTGCATGGCTTTGAGTGAAGACATCCGCCGCGTCGTCACCGCGCTTGACGACGACGGCAAGGCCGTCGTGCTGTTCGACGGCGCCAATCCACACAAGGTCGTGCGGCCGGTGCGCAAGACCGTCTCGCGCCGCATCTGGGTGACATCGGAAACGCCGGCCGATGTCGGCGGCAATAAGGATCGCGGCGAAGTCGAAATCGGCATTTCACCGCCGAAGGGCGGCAGCGTGTTCCGCATCATCGACATTCCGCCGACGCCGCCGGAAGTCGCCGCCCTGCCCGCCGATGCCCATCACAAGGAGCAAGGCGCGGATGCGCCCAAACGCGGCCGTCCGCCGCGCCATCCGCAAATGCACCGCACCCGCACCGTCGATTATGCGCTGATCCTCGAAGGCGAAATCGACATGCTGCTCGACGACAGCGAGGTCCATTTCAAGAAAGGCGACGTGCTGATCCAGCAGGGCACCAATCACGCCTGGGTCAATCGCGGCACCGAGCCCTGCCGCATCGCCTTCATCCTCATCGACTCGCAGGAGCCGTAAAAAACGGCAATGGGTAGTGAGGGAGCATTCGGTTCGGCAAAACCTGTTTGGCTGCAGGAGTGCTCTCGCCCCCTTATGTCGTACCCGCGAAAGCGGGTACCCAGCGCTTTTAGCGTGCGCATCAAGGGCTGGATGCCCGCTTGCGCGGGCATGACAGCATGTGAATCTGCGTATGCGCTAAAACAATGCTTCACCCGATCGTATTGGTCAGCGTGCCGATCCGGTCGATCCACAGTTTCACGACATCGCCGGCCTTCAAGAATTCGCCGCGCGCCGAGCCGACGCCCGACGGCGTGCCGGTGAGGATAATGTCGCCGGGATGAAGCGTGATACCCGACGAGAGATGCGCAATCTGCTCGGCAGTGTCGTAAATCATTTTTCCGGTATTTGAATCCTGCTTCACCACGTCATTGACCGACAGCGTCATGGCGAGGTCATGCGGATTTCCGATATCGGCGGCGGGGACGATCCACGGACCCAGCGGACAGGCATCGTCAAAACTTTTCTGCCCGATCCAGTCGGACTTGAAGGCCGAGTTCTCCGCGATATGTGGACGCCGCGAGCGGTCGCGCGCCGACAGGTCGTTGGCGATGGTGTAGCCGGCGACATAATCGAGTGCCTTGTCCACCGGCACATTGCGCGCCGTGCGGCCGATGACGGCGGCGAGTTCGATTTCCCAATCGAGTTTTTCAGAATAGGCAGCGCATGTCACGGTCGCGCCGGGATCGGCGATGGTGCGCGAGGCCTTGATGAAATGCCAGGGTTTCAGCCCCAGCGTTTTCGGGTCCGGCTCCGGCGGACGGTTGGCGCGTTTGGCCATCTCTGCGGCATGATCGCTGTAATTCGCGCCGGCGCAATAGATGGCCGACGGCCACAGCACCGGCGCCCGCAGCGTCACCGCCTTGAGCGGTTCGGTCTTGGCGCCCGTGCTGGACGCGACCTTGCGCAGCGCCGGCTCGGCCTGCGCCCAATCCTCCAGAATGCCGAGCACGGTGGCGTAGACCGGTTTACCGGTGGCTTCAGCGGCATCGGCCAGACCCTCGCCGATGATGAGGCCCGCGCGCGGGCCCTTGTCCGATTGATAGGTCGCCAAGCGATAGCCGGCCATCTGCGCCTCCTCAAATTCTTTTGCCAGAATCTTAAAATTTTTCACGCCGACACAACCGCGAAAGCCCTGCTTTGGCAAGCGCGGCATCCGCATGGCCGCGTTCTGGCATTGCGGCTTGCCGTCATGCTAAAAATGCGGCGCCTTTCGTCACAGCCCGGGGTTTCACATGATCAAGATCAACCGCATCGCCCACGCCACGTTCGAGACCCCCGACATCGAGAAGACGCTGGCGCATTACACCGATGTCGTCGGCCTTGTCGTCGCGCAGCGCGACAAGAACGAGGCGTTTCTCGCCAGCAAACTGGGCCAGCTCGTGCTGCATCTGAAAAAAGGCGCGGCGGCGAACTGCACGCAGCTTGCCTTCGAGGTCGCGCCGGATGCGTCGTTCAAGGACATGGCGGCGGCGCTGAAGGCCGATGGCGTCGCCAGCGAGGAACGCAACGACGCGATCCCCGGTGTCGGCAAAACACTGTCGTTCCTCGACCCGAAGGGCACGCGGCTCGACCTGTTCGCGGAGCGAACGTATCTCGGCAAGCATCTTCCGGTTTCAGGCGTCGGGCCGTTCAAGCTCGGCCACGTTGCGTTTGTCGTGCCGGACCCGAAGGCGATCACCGAATTCTACTGCAAGGTGCTGGGTTTTCGCGTGTCGGACTGGATCGAGGATTTCTTCTCGTTCCTGCGCTGCGGGCCAGACCACCATACCGTGAATTTCGTGCGCGGCAGCGCCGTGAAATTGCATCACTACGCCTTTGAACTCAAAGATATGGCGCATATCCAGTCGGCCTGCGAGCTGCTCGCACAGAGCAAGATCCCGATCATCTGGGGTCCCGGCCGTCACGGCGCCGGCCACAACGTGTTCACCTATCATCGCAACCCCGATGATCAGATCGTGGAGTTTTATACCGAACTCGACGTCATGTATGATGAGGCGCTCGGCTATTTCGAACCGCGGCCGTGGCACGACGACCAGCCGCAGCGGCCCAAGGTGTGGAAGCGAGAGGATGCCGGCATCCACTGGGGCCCGCCGCCGACAGCCGATTTTTTGCGCAGCCGCGAGGCACACTGAAAAGCGAATTCACGTCGCCTGAAATCAGATGCGCTGGAATTGATAGAGTCCGACATTGACCGTCTGCGCGCGGAATCCGGCCTCGCAATAGGCGAGGTAATATTCCCACATCCGCTTGAAGTGAGGATCGAAGCCGAGCGACTCGATCGACGGCCACGCCTGCAGGAAGCGGATGCGCCATTCCTGCAATGTCTTTGCGTAGCTCTCCGCAAACGTCTCGACCGCGATCAGCGACAGCCCCGCTTTCGCGATCTCCGCACGCAGCGCCGTAACCGTTGGCAGCATGCCGCCGGGGAAAATGTAACGCTGGATGAAGTCCGGCTGGCTGCGATAGGCATCGAAGCGATCTTCGTCGATGGTGATGGCCTGGATCACGCCGATGCCGCCGGGGCGCAGACTATCGCGCAGCTTGGCGAAATAGTGCGGCCAATATTTCTCGCCCACCGCCTCGACCATTTCCACGGAGGCAATGCGATCGAACGTACCTTGTACGTCGCGATAGTCCTGCAGGCGCAGATCACCGCGTTCAGCGAGACCCGTCTGATTCAGGCGCGCGCGTGCGTAGGCGAGTTGCTCCGATGACAAAGTCAGTCCGGTCACGTGACACTGATTGCGCAGCAATTCCTCAGCGAGGCCGCCCCAGCCGCAGCCGATCTCAAGCACGGCATCGCCCTTTTCCGGCCGCAGCAACGAAACGATGCGTTCGAGCTTCGCCTTTTGCGCAGTCTCAAGGGATTCCGAGCCGGTCGCGTAGATCGCCGAGGAATACTGCATGTCGGCATCGAGCCATTTTTCGTAGAACGCATTGCCGAGATCGTAATGCGCGGCGATGTTGCGCCGGCTGCCGCGGCGCGAATTGCGCCGCCAGAAATGGCGCCAGCGATTGACGATCCGCGACAGCATCACGCCGCCGCCGACCTGGAACGAGCGGTCGTTCATCACGATCAGATGCAGAAAGGTCGCGATGTCGGGCGTCGTGCAATCGTTGGCGATGTAGGATTCGGCAAAGCCGATCTCGCCGCCGGTCATGCTGCGCCAGAGGAAGCGCCAGTTGTTGATGATGAGCAGCGCATCCGGCCCCGGCTGCGGGCCGCAGAATTCGGCGCGTTCGCCGGACGGGAATTCAACGACGAGGCGGCCATAGTCCAGCGGCGGCAGAAACCGCTTGAACAGCGAGATCAGCACGGCGCCGAAAGGCGAATTGCGGCGGCGCATCAGGTCAACGGGTACGTCACGGGATCGGTCTGATACTGACATAGGCGCGTTACGTCTCTGCGGAATGAGTTGCTGGATGGACAATCGTCACGGGCCATTCGGGGGCCTTCGGCCGATCGACCAGACGAACGCCCTTGGTCCATAATTTCAGCGCTTCCCAGTGGATCGCGCCGACCACTTTCAGGGTCAGCAGCGGATGCGTGAGAAAAGTGCGCAGCAACGCGCCGTCAGTCAGCGGCTCGCGCTCGCCGGCAAGCGAAGCCGTGATGATCGGCCCATCCTGATCGCTGCCATGGACAGTGACGGCGATGGTCCTGCCCGGATCGGTCACGCGGAAATCGTAGTTCATCCGCATATTGAGAAACGGCGAGACGTAAAAATCCTTCTCGCAGTGCTGCTCGACAGGCGAAGCGCCGGGCGTCGCAACGGGGATGAGATAGCTGTGACGCTCGCCGAACGTATTGTTGACCTCGTAAAGAATGGCGGCGAGCGGCCCCGCCCGGCGATAGCAGAAATAGACGCTGATCGGATTGAAAGCGTAGCCGAGCACGCGCGGCATGGTCAGCAGGCGGATCGGCCCGCCGTCGAGATCGACGCCGGCTTCTGTCAGATGCCGTTCGACCTGCGTGCGCAATGGCGCGCCGCTTCCCGAGGCGTAATCGGACGCGAAAAAGCTGAAAAGGTTGAAGCGGCCGCATGAGAACAGTTTCAGCCGGTTCGACACCGCCTCAACATCATCAACATCGAGCAGCATCCAGTAAACACGATAGCGCAATTTATGCGCACGCGGCTTGAACCGGCGGTGCATCACCGTGCCGGTGTAAAGACATGACGCAAAGCTTTCTCGTGCGGAAGCCGCCTGCGAACTCATGTCCCGACCTGCGCCTCCTCGATCTGGTTCTCACGCCGCGCGGATGCGCCGGGTGTGATCGTGATCCGTCCGGATTCGTTGGGAACCGTCCAAGGTCGCCTGACTTTGCCCAATGCTTCGGCAACCGACAGACCGGCCTGAAGCCCGTCCTCATGAAAACCCGATCCGAAATACGCACCGCAGAACCATGAGTTTCGCTGGCCTTGCAGATTCCAGATTTTTCGCTGCGCGGCGACGGCAGCCGTATCGAAAATGGGATGTTCGTACAATTCGCTATGCAGCAGCGTTCCGGCGCGCGGCGGGCCGCCGGGATTGAGGGTAACGAACAGCGGAATATTGTCGTCGATGCCCTGCAGGCGGTTCATCCAGTAGGTGACGGACGCTTCGCCCTCGCGGCCCGCACCGGCGACGTAATTCCAACTCGACCACGCCTTACGCCGCCGCGGCATCAGGGAATCGTCCTGATGCAGCACCGCCAGATTGCGGCTGTAGCGGAAACGCGACAGCAGCGTCGTTTCCGCTTCGCTGGGATCGGCAAGCGTCTCAAGTGCCTGGTCGGCATGACAGGCGAACACAACATGATCGAAATCTTCCCGCGCGCCGTTGTCGTCTTCGACCACCACGCCGCCGGCTTCGCGCGCGACCTTGCGCACACCGCATTTGAGCCGCACGTGATCCTGGTAAAGTGCGGTCAGCTTCTCCACGTAAGTTCGGCTGCCCCCGCAGACGGTGCGCCAGACAGGGCGATCGCGCACCTGCAGCAGTCCGTGATTGTCGTGGAAGCGGATGAAGGCCGCGGCCGGATAATCCAGCATGCTGTCGACGGTCATCGACCAGATCGCGCCGCCCATCGGCAGCAGGTGATCGTCCATGAACGACCGGCTGTAGCCGTGCAACGCCAGATAGTCGCCCAGCGTCAGGGTCGGATCGAGGTCCGGCGCGTGGCCCGGCGCGCTGCGATAGAAACGCAGAAGATCGCCGAGCATGCGCCAGAAGCGCGGTCGCAGGATATTGCCCGGCTGGGCGAACAGACCGGCAAGGTCGCCACCGGAATATTCAAAATCGCCATCGTCGAGCGAGACACCGAACGACATGTCCGAAGCCTTGGTCGGCACATCGAGATGCGCGAACAGCGCCACGAGATTGGGATAGTTGCGCTCATTGTAGACAATGAAGCCCGTGTCGACGGGAACCGGCCCCTTGGCCGTGTTCGCCATGACCGTGTTGGTGTGGCCACCCAGCCGCGCCGCGCGCTCATAGACTGTGACAGAGTGGCGCTGCGCCAGAAGCCACGCCGCCGCCATGCCTGAAATGCCGGTGCCGACGACGGCGATCCGGAGGGGGCGGCCAGTTTGATTGTCGTCGTCCGTCATACGCTTTTCAACGCTTTCACTATCCATCAGGCCATCGCGGCCTGCTCATCCGGGGATCGGCCTGCGCCCAAAGCTTCCGGACTTTGAAAACTTGGCGTCGGCCGTTGACCCGGTTTATCTTCTTACGACCGTCAGGGCCGGATGGATCAGCGGGCGAGTTCCATCGTGCGATGCAACGCCGCCGGTCACACCATGGTGACGGCGGATATCGATGCCTTGACCGGGATCCCGAGTGATCCACCCGGATCGCTCGCACGTAATTGAGGGCATGAATGCCAGCGCCCATTTTGCCAACGCGTCGCCTGTTGTCGCGCCGCTTGCCTTTCCGGCCGCTTTCCCGCCTGCGCCGGGGCGGCACGAGGGCCTGTGGCCGGACCGCGCCCCTGAACCATGGGCGCGTGTCGCACGCTCATCTCTTTTTCGAGGATCCTTGCGCGTGACGGGTTCGTCGTTTCCGCGCGATGCGGTGCAGGTGCTGCAGGCCATCGCCCGCCGCGACCGCGAAGCCTTTGCCTGCGCGTTCGATTACTACGCGCCGCGGCTCAAATCCTTCATGATGAAGTCGGGCACATCGCCGGATCGCGCCGAGGAACTGGCGCAGGAGACGATGGTCACGGTCTGGCGCAAGGCCGCCCTGTTCGATCCGCAAAAGGCGAGCGCTTCGGCATGGATCTACACCATCGCGCGCAACCTGCGCATCGACGGATTGCGCCGGGATCGGCGCGGCGACCGGCTTGCCGTCGTTCTCGACGAACCACCGGCCGAGGAACCGCAGCCCGACGCTATTCTCGCGATGACGCAAACGGCGGAAGCCATGCGCGACGCGGTGCAAGCCTTGCCGCCCGATCAGGCGGAAGTCATCAAACTGTCTTTCTTCGAGGACATGCCCCATTCGGATATCGCCACCGCGCTTGGGCTTCCGCTCGGTACGGTGAAATCGCGCGTGCGTCTGGCCCTGCAACGGCTGCGCACGCTTCTCGGTGACGCGCTATGACGATCCAACATCATCCCGCCGGCGAACTGGTGCTCGACTGTCTCGGCGGACGGCTGGATGCCGCCCAGACCTTGCTGGTCGAAACCCACATCGCTCTGTGCCCGCATTGCCGATCCGTGGTGCGCGCGTTGCACGAAGCCGGCGGCGCCATGCTCGAAGCACTGGCTGTCGCACCGATGAGCGCGGACGCTCACGCGCAGGCGCTGGCGCGCATCGATGCCGAAGCCGCGATAGCGCCGCCCTCTCCCCGCAACATCGTCATCCCGGACAATGTGCGGCAAGATATTGCATTCCAGGATGATGAGGCGCGCCGGCTGGCGCCGACATTGCGCACCGTCCCGATGGGCGATTGGCACTGGGCCGGTCCGGGCCTGCTTTGGCGGCCTGTGAACGTCGGCGGAGAGGGTGAAACCCGCGCGTTCCTGCTCAAGGCCGAGCCCGGCATGCGCATGCCCGAACATACCCACACCGGCACTGAACTGACCGCCGTTCTGGCCGGCGCCTATGCGGACGAAGGCGGACGTTTTGCATGCGGCGATTTCGAGTGCGCGAATTCGCGCGATACGCATCGGCCGATCGTCGAAAAGGGTGAGGTCTGCATCTGCCTCGTGGCGATGCAGGGTCAGCTCCAGCTCAAGGGGTTCGTTGGCCGGCTGCTGCAACCCCTCGTTCGTTTCTGATGATCGGATCGCCGTTGTTCTTTAGCCGCGTGATCAGCCTGTTTTCCTTGCGACGGATCGGCGGGATGCTCGGCGTCCTTCTGCTCGCCGGATGTTCGCCGGCCGACCCGCTCAACCTGCTCGCGCCCAAGTCGGGCTTCTCCGTCGACAAATCGGTTCGCTATATGCCGGGTTCGCGGGGCACGCTCGACGTCTATCGGCCGGACAATGCGCGCAACGCGCCGGTCATCGTTTTCTTCTACGGCGGCAATTGGGACAGCGGCAGCAAGGATCTCTATTTCTTCCTTGCATCGGCCATGGCGCGACGCGGCTTTGTCATCGTCGTTCCTGATTACCGCATCTATCCGGACGTCAAATATCCGACATTCATCGAGGACAGCGCCCGCGCCGTCGCCTGGGCGAAAAGCCATGCCGCGCAATACGGCGGCGATCCGAATAAGTTCTTCATCATGGGGCATTCGGCCGGCGCGCATACGGCCGCCATGCTCGACATCAATCGCAGCTTTTTGCACGCCGTCGGGCTCGATCCCGCGCGCGACGTCAAGGGCTGGATCGGCGTCGCCGGTCCTTACGATTTCCTGCCGCTGCATTCCGCCGAACTCATCGACATTTTTGGCGGCCCCAAAAATCCCGATACGCAGCCGATCTCCTACGTCAAAGGCGGCGAGCCGCCAGCCCTGCTGATCGCGCCGCGCAACGACAATATCGTCGATCCCGGCAACACCGCCCGGCTTGCCGCACGCATGCGGTCGGTCGGCGACAAGGTGAAAACCATCACCTATGACAATGTCGGACACATCACCATCGTTGGCGCCTTCTCCGGCGCGCTGAGCGGGCTCGCTCCGATCGGCGACGACGTGGCGGCATTCGTCAATGAAACTTCGGCGTCCGTTCAGCGTAGCTCCAAGGCCCGTTGACGCATTCGTTCATTTCATTGCGCGTTTCGATTCTGGCGCTGTGTTGTCGCGAAGGGTTGTCCGCACGTTGATCTAAAGGTCTCCTGTTCATGGCGTCATCTCCGCTGTTCGCGCTCATCGCCATCATCGTCGGGCTCGTCATCGCCATGACCTGCGCCTGGGTGGCTGAGCAGCGCACCGGAAACGCAGGCTGGATCGACGTCACATGGACATTCGGCCTCGCCATCGTCGGCGCGCTATCCGCCTTGCTGCCCGGCGGCGTTGCGGTGCGTCAGGAATTGGTGATCGCCCTCGTCGCAGTCTGGGCCTTGCGTCTCGGCCTGCACATCGCGCGCCGCACGCGCGGCATCACCGACGATCCGCGCTACGCCAAGTTGCGCGAAGGCTACGGCGCGGATGCGGCGCGGCAGATGTTCTTGCTGGCGCAGAAACAAGCCATCGTCTCCATTCCGCTCGCCTACGCGATCTATCTCGCGGCGCATAATCCCGCGCCTGCGCTGCGGTTGCAGGACTGGCTCGGCGTCCTCATCATGCTCATCGCGATCGGCGGCGAAGCGCTCGCCGATGCGCAACTGCGCAGCTTCGCGGGCGATCCTGCCAACAAAGGCAAGGTCTGCGACGTCGGGCTGTGGTCCACGTCGCGGCATCCGAATTATTTCTTCGAATGGTTCGGCTGGCTCGCCTATTGCGTCATCGCCATCGATCTCACCGGCGCCTATCCGTGGGGCTTTCTTTCGCTGGCGGCGCCCGCCTGCATGTACTGGCTGCTCGTCTACATCTCCGGCATTCCACCGCTCGAAGAGCACATGCTCGAAAGCCGCGGCGATGCGTTTCGCGCCTATCAGCGCCGCACCAATGCCTTCTTTCCCGGTCCCTCAAGGTCATAAGCAATATCATGAGCGCGCTTGAATCCCTGATCTCCGCGACCGAGCGCCTGCCGCTGCCCGATAGCCTGACACGCCTCGGCATCAAGGCACTGGTCGGACGGACCGCGCGCAAGCTCGCCCATGCGCCGCGCGGCAGCGAGGAGCAGTTCGCGCGCGACATGGAGCACTACCCGATCGCCGAACATACCGACGCAGCCAATGACCAGCACTATGAACTGCCGCCGGAATTCTTCGTGCCGATCCTCGGGCCGCAACTGAAATATTCCAGTTGCCTCTACGACAGAGGCGACACGACACTGGCGCAGGCGGAAGAACGCGCGCTTGCCGAAACCGCGCGCCATGCCGATCTCGCCGATGGCCAGGCGATCCTCGAACTCGGCTGCGGCTGGGGCTCGCTGTCGCTTTGGATGGCGCGTAATTTTCCCCGCGCGCAGATCACGGCGGTGTCCAATTCTGCCGACCAGCGCCGGCACATCGAAAGCCGCATCGTGGCCGAGAACCTCGGCAATCTGCACGTCATCACCGCCGACATGAATCACTTCGAGCCGCAAGAAAAATTCGATCGCATCGTCTCGGTGGAGATGTTCGAGCACATGGCAAACTGGCGCGGGCTGTTGCAACGCGTGCGCGGCTGGATCAAGCCCGAGGGCCGCGTCTTCATCCATGTCTTCACCCATCGCAGCGCGCCCTATCGTTTCGAGTTGGACGACAAGACCGACTGGATCGCGCAGCATTTCTTCACCGGCGGCATCATGCCCAGCCACACGCTGCTGCAGCATTTCGGCGACCTGTTCCGCGTCGAGGAGGAATGGAGCTGGAGCGGCGAGCACTACGCAAAGACCGCGCGCGACTGGCTGGCCAATTACGATCGCAACCAGGCGGTGATCCAGCCCGTGCTAGCGCGCGTCTATGGCGCCGACGCGAAGCTGTGGAATCGCCGCTGGCGGCTGTTCTTCCTCGCGACCGAGGGACTGTTCGGCTATTCCGGCTGCAACGTCTGGGGCGTGAGCCATTACCGGCTCGCGCCGACTTGAATGCTGCCGAACGGACAGTTCGCTTTTAGACGAAAACTTTTTCCTGTCGGCTCAACACGCAGCCTAAACACGATCGTCATTCCGGGATGCGCGTCTTTATGCACCTCCGCTGTCATGCCCGCGAAAGCGGGCATCCAGCCCTTCGCGCGTCAACGCAGGCATCGCTAAAATTAAAGCGCTGGGTACCCGCTTACGCGGGTACGACACATCGAAATGGCTCTAAAGGTGGTTATGGATTCCGGGCTCGCTCGCAAGAGCGCGCGCCCCGGAATGACAATGTGGGTGTTATTCGAGCAGAATCGAAAATGCCCTAGAGCGTCAGGCCAAAGCGCGGAGCGAGCGCGCGCGTCGCAAGCGTCGTCAACGCCGCGATGACCGCCGACGCGAAAGCGCCCCAGCAGATGTCTATGATCGTGATCTGCCACGACCACACTTTCAGCGTCGCGAAATTGGTGAGGTCGTAGGTGCCATAGGCCACGGCGCCGAGCAGCGCGCCGAAGACGAGCGCGGGTATCACCGATCCCGCCTTGAGCGCCGGCGTGATGGCGAAGACGACAAGCCCGACCGTGTAGAGCAGATAGAAGCCGACGGCAGGACCGATATTCACGGTGGGCAGGAGCAGCGGCTCCAGCGTCGGCTTATAGAGCCGGCTGCCCATCACCGTCAGCCAAGTGCCGTCCATCGCGGCGAAAATCAGCAGCGCGATGATGTACGCAACGCCATAAATGGCCATGGGCAACCTCGCCTTCCAAAGCGTGAAGGCCGCGGTGACGCGGCCCTCTCTATTACGCAGGAAGAAGAAGCGCGGATCACATGCCCGCTTACTTGCTTACATCACTTGCGCCGGCTCGGAGCCATCGGCCATCGGGCCTTCATAAAACTCCGGATTCATGCGGCTCTGCACGCCTTCCTTGGCCAGCGTCTCGGCGAATTCCTTCCGCAGATACGGGTCTTCCTGATAGTAGGGAATGGCGCTGCCGCCCTTGCTGATGTCGATGGCGCCGTAATCCAGAAGCTGTTCGCCCGGACGCCCGGCCTTGCGCGACCGCTGGTTGTTCGGCCCGTGCCACGCGCTCACGCGCAGCGGCTCCTTGCTGATGCCGAAATGCTGGTGGAACCAGTCGCCGCTCATGGGCGCGGCCGAGACGATGCCGCCATATTCGTAATCCTGACGCATGACGTATTCGGCCTTGCCGTTCGACCACGGCTGCATGCCGAGCGCTTCCGGCCACGTGTAGGTGTAGCCCTTGCCCTTGAGGCAGACGAGCACCGCCGCTGACGCGTGCTTGTGCGCCTTGGAATAACGCCCGGTCTCGTGCTGGCCGACCCACAGATAGAAGCGGTTGCGCGCCATTGTCGGCTCAACGCGGCGATAGCCGGGCGAGCGCCGGTTATCGAGCGGCAGCTCGCAATTGACGACGTCGGGAACGAGGTTCGTGCGGCGCATGGCAAGGCCGCGCACCGGATCAGGCTCGACATCGTCATTCGGCTTGAAGAAATCCTCCGCGCCGGAGAATCGCTCGCTGAAGCTGTGCGGACAATCGAAAATGAACTTCGGGTTGTCGATCAGGTTCATCATGTTCGGCGCCGTGGTGCCGCACAGGAGAAGCGCCGGGGCGCTGCCGGCATTGACGATGCGGTGATGGCAATTGAGCGGGATCGAGAACAGCGACCCCTTCTGCCATTCAAAAACATGCTTCTTGGTCTGGCCTTCCTGCCAGACTTCCGTCGTGCCGCGGCCTTCGACGACAAGAACATTCTTTTCGTAAAGGTGCCGCTCCACATTGAGCGCGCCGGCGCCCGGCACTTCGACCACATACATCCCCCACAGGCCTTCGGTGCCGTAGAGTTGGATGTAGCTGCCTTTGCCGCCGGTGCGCTTCCACGGCTCCAGTTGCAGGTCCTGCACGCGGCGCACGCCGATGCCGCGATAGCAGGGAATGCCTTCGTCTTCCATGAACCGGTCATAAGGCATCATCGGGCGCTTGAAGCTGCCCAATCCGGCGTTTTCGCCGGCTTTCGGTTCGTGCCAATGAGAACCCTGGGTGAGGTCATGCATGGGTTTTTGCCCTTCTTGATTTCTGCGGTTGCGGCGTTGTTCCGTAACACTGTACGCTAGCTTTGAGACCAATTGAACATTGATTTCAAGGGCGGATTCAGCGAACCGCTGCGATTTTTGGGAGTGGAAATGTCCGTGAATATCAGGCGCGTCGTGACCGGTCATGACGCAAAAGGCAAGGCTGTCGTCCAGATCGACGAGATGTGCAAGTTTACCTCGGGGCGCCGCAACCATCAGGCCTGCGTCGTCTGGTCGACCGGCTCGTTCCCGACCGATTGCGACGACCCGATTGACGGCGGAACGCGAACCGTCGGCTTCACCGACCCGAACGGCACCGTCTTCCGCATCGTCCACTACGAGCCCAATGTCGAGCCGCGCAATCACCGCACCGAGTCGATCGACTACGCCATAGTGATGGACGGTGAGATCGACATGGATATCGACGGCGAGATCGTCCATCTCAAGCAGGGCGACGTGCTCATCCAGCGCGGCACGATCCATAACTGGATCAACCGCGGCGACAAGCCCTGCACCATCGCGTTCGTCCTGGTGGCCGCGGATCCGGTGAAGCGCGGCGACAAGGCGTTTTCAGCGACGGGCTGACGCGCCGACACGGTCGGCGAGCGGCGGCAACAAAGGCCGAAAGGCCGGACACGGGGGAAACATATGTTGAAAACGATCATGCTGGCCTGTGCGGCCATGCTGCTGTCGGCCGCCGGTGTGCGGGCCGACGACGCTTACCCGACGCGGCCGGTCCGCATCATCGTGGCCTCCGCTCCCGGCGGCGGCACCGATGCGGTGGGCCGCTACGTCGCCGATCTGCTGAGCAAAGCGCTGGGCAAGCAGTTTTACATCGAGAACAAGCCCGGCGCCGGCAATGTTCTGGGAACGGACGCCGCCGCCAAGTCCAAGCCCGACGGCTATACGCTGCTCGTCACCGCCAGCACGCTGACGATCAATCCGGTGATGTACCGCCACCTGCCCTATGATTCACTCAAGGACTTCGAACCGATCACGCAGATCGTCGTCATGCCCAACGTGCTGATCGTCAATCCTTCGGTCAAGGCGACGACCGTCAAGGAGTTCATCGCGCTGGCCAAGAAAGAGCCCGGCGAACTGACCTATGCATCGGCGGGCAAAGGCACCAATCCGCACATCGCCATGGAATTGTTCAACAGCATGGCGGGCGTGAACATCCGCCATATTCCGTATCGCGGTGTCGGCCCGGCCCTCACCGATGTCGTCGCCGGGCGCGTCGCAGCGATGAACGTCAACATTCTGTCGGCAAAGCCGCAGGTCGATGGAAAGACACTGCGGGCGCTTGGCGTGACGAGCGCAAAACGATCCCCGCAGATGTCGGATGTCCCGACCATCGCGGAAAGTGGCCTGCCAGGATACAAGGTGGAACAGTGGTTCGGCATTCTGGCGCCCGCCGGCACACCGCAGCCGATCGTCGCCAAGCTCCACGACACATTGAAGACGCTGCTGCACTCCGACGAGGCGAAAAAATACTTCGCAGCCCAGGGTGCGGAGCCGGTCGGCAATACGCCGGACGAATTCCGCACGCTCATTCGCGAGGAAATCAAGACGTGGACCGAGGTCGCGAAGAAAGCAAAGATCGAGCCGGTTGACTGATACCCTGTCGCGCTAGGTCGTGTGCGGTTTCGCGCGCACGACCAGCGCATCGAGCGCGACGCCGCCGCGCTTGCGCACGAGGAACGGGTTGATGTCGATCGACTCGATCGCATCGCCGCCGTCGGCCATCAGCCGCGAAAGGCCGACCAGCGCCTTGACCACCGCCTGCTTGTCGAGCGGCGCGCTGCCGCGATAGCCAGCGATCAGCGCGCCGGCTTTCGTCTTGTCGATCAGTGCCGCAGCCGCCGCTTCATCGAGCGGCACCGGCGCGAGCGCCACATCGCGATAGAGTTCGAGATGCACGCCGCCGGAGCCGAACAGGATGACGGGACCGGCTTCCGGATCGCGGCTGGCGCCGAGCACGACTTCGAGGCCGCCCGACACCTGCTCGGCGATGATGACGCCATCCGCCGCCACGCCCGCCTTGCGCCGGAACGTGCGCGTGATGCGCGCATAGGCGTCGCGCACGGCGCGGGCGGTATCGAGGCCGAGAACGACGCCGCCGATATCCGACTTGTGTCCGACGGCCGCGCTCAAAACCTTGGCAACGACGGGAAAGCCGAGCCGCTTGGCGGCGCGTGCCGCATCGTCCGCGCTATGTACGACGAATTCGCACGGCGCACGGATGCCGTAGGCTTTCAGTAGCGCCTTGGAGTCAACTTCATTGAGCAAGCGCGTCGCGCCGTCGCGCGGCCGCAATAATTTATCGAGAATGGCGGGACGTTTCGCGACCGCGGCCGGCGGCCGCTCGTTGCGACGCGCGGCGCTAGCTGCGCCGTGCTGCGCATAATCGACCACCGCGCGCACGGCGCGCATGGTCTTGTCGACCTCCTGCTGGAAGGCGATGTTGGGCAACTCGGCGCGTAGCGTGCGGCTGTAATCGGTCAGGCCGTGTGAAATCATGGTGACGAAGATGATCGGCTTGCCGGCCTTGGCGGCGAGCGCATTGACGGCGCGCAGGTTCGCCTCCTTGCGCTCGGTGCCCGGCGCGCGCGGCAGTTCCTCCTGCAGCAGCAGCACATCGACATTCGGATCGCCAAGCATGATCTCAACGCAGCGCAGATAGGCGTCGGCGCTACTGAGTGCAGCAAAGCCGGAATCGAGCGGATTGCCGACGCCCGTGCCGACGCTGAGGAACGATTTGAGTTCTGCCGTCGTCTTCGGCGCCAACGCCGGAAAATGCAGTCCATTCGCCGCCGCGCCATCGAGCAGCAAGCCGCGCAGCGCGCCCGAGAAGGTGATGCCGCCGAGCCCCCGCCCCTTGGGCAGCGGCGCATGCAGCAGAAATTCGACCGCCTCGACCACGTCGTCGAGCGTGCGCACGCGCATCGCGCCGGCCGGTCCAGCAATCGCCTCGAACGCTTCCATGGCGCCGGCAAGCGCGCCGGTATGCGCCAGCGCCGCCGCGCGGCCTTCGGCCGATGCGCCGAGTTTTACGACCACCACCGGCTTGCCGGCGGCCTGGGCCATGCGGCAGGCGGCGAGGAACGGCCCCGGTTCGTGGATGGATTCGAGATAGCAGACGATGACGCGGATGCCCGCCAGCGTCGCGTAATAGGCAATGTAGTCGGCGGTGGCGAGGCCCGCTTCATTGCCCGATGTGACGACAGACGAGGTGTCGATGCCGCGCTCCTCAAGCGTGCGCTTGATCGCCATGGCGATGCCGCCGGATTGGCTGACGATCGCCACCGGCCCTTCCGCGACGCGCTGCGGCCTGTCGTCGGGCATGGTCATCAACACCGACGCGGCATGCAGATTGCCGAGACAGTTCGGACCCGACACGGCCAAACCCGTTTCGCGTATGACGGCCTGGAGCCGTTCCGCCAATTGCGTCGCGTCGTCGGTATGCGCCTCGCCGAATCCGGCGGTCATCACCGTGGCACTGCGCGCACCGGCTTCCGCGCCGGCGATCAGCGCATCCGGCACATGCGCCGCGGGAATGAGCAGGACAAGATGATCCGGCCGCTCCGGCAGTTCGTCGAAGGAGCGATAGCAGATCGTGTCCCACACCTCCGTGCGGCCGGGATTGAACGGATAGACCGGGCCAGGAAAGTTGTAGCGCGCGAGATTGCGCCACACGCGCTGCGGCCAGTTGCCGGGCTTGTCGGTCGCGCCCATGATGACGATGTTTTTCGGATTGAGCAGTGCCTCGACTTTGGCGCGCGCCGCACGCAGTGTCGCCCAGACATCATTTTGTTCTTGATCTTGCATGCTCGTTTGTCACCCCTGACTGAAGATGCCGACATTGGCGCGCCGCGCCAGTGCATAGAACGCAATCGCCACGCAAGCCATGGCCGCGGACCATAAAAGGCCGAGCGCGGCCAGTTCCGTGCTCTGTCCGTTGCTCCACAGGTCGAACATCGCAACCGCCATGGTCTGCGAACGCGGCCCAGCGAGCAGGATGGCGAGCGATAGCGCCCGCGCCGACATCAGGAAGATGAAGAGCCATCCGGCGATAAGCCCCGGTGCGAGCAGCGGCACGACGATGCGTCGCATCGTGGTCAGCGGCGTGGCCCCGCACACCGAAGCGGTCTCCTCGAGTTCGCGATGGATCTGGATCATGCTCGAGGCGCTGTAGCGCATGCCGTAGGGCAGGTAGTTGATCACGAAGGCGAACACCAGAATCCAGACCGTGCCGTAGAGCGGGATCGGCAGGCGCAGGAAAATCTGCATCACCGCGACCCCGAGCACGATGCCGGGAAAAACCAGCGGCACCGTGGACAGCCGCTCGATGATCCAGCCTCCGGCCTGACGGCGCACCGAAAGCCACGATCCGAACATGGTCAGGATCATCACCACCGTCGCCGCGACGACGGAGACGATCAGCGTGTTGATCGCAAGATCAAAGTGGTCGGACGACAGGACCGTGCCGAAATTCGCCACCGTAAGGAACTTGAGCGCGCGCAGGCTGAACGGCTGATAGAACGGCAGCAGCGCCGTCCACAGCAGCATGGCCATCGGCACAACAAGCAGCAGGAACGCATTGAACACGATGACGGCAGCAGCGACCCCGCGCCAGCGGCCGAGGTCGAACGGGCGCGGCCGGAAACTTTTCCCGGTGATCGTGCCGAAGCGTTCCGCGCGGCTCGACAGGCGGCCGTAATAATAGAGCAGCACAAAGACGACGCCGAGCAGCAGGATCGAGAAGGCGCTCGCCCCGCCGAGATTGGGCGGCGCCACGGCAAAGACCCGGCTGTAGATGTCCGTGGTCAGGACATAAACGCGCCCGGGCAGGCCGACCAGCGCCGGCACCTCGAAGGATTCGAGTGTGCGCACGAAAATCAGCATCGCGAGCGCGGCGATCGCCGGTGCCGACAGCCGCAAGGTGATGCGGCGAAACACCTGGCCCCCGGTTGCACCGCTCATGCGCGCGGCTTCCTCGAATTCCGGATTGGCGTTGCGCAACGTGGCGGCGACGAGCAGGAACGCCATCGGCGACCAGATGATGCCTTCGACGAAGATCATGCCGGTCATCGAATAGATGTTCACGAAAAGATCGTGCGTGCCGGTCAGGTCGCGCAAAACCTGATTCACGGGGCCGGCCTTGCCGAGCAGCAGCAGCCAGGCGGTCACGAACAGCACATAAGGCGTCCCGAGCGAGACGATTGCTGTCAGATAAGCAAGCCCGCGCAGCGGCGCGTCCGTGCGCTCGACAATCCAGGCATTGATCCAGCCGATCAGCAGCGCGATCGTCATGCTGCCGGCCGCGAAGATCAGCGAATTGATCGTACTTGCGACGAATTCCTTGTCGCCCACCATGTCGGAGAAATTGCGCAGCGACAGATGCGCCGTTCCGTCCCTGGCGGTCTCGGTGAGGCTGCCCTGAATCAGGACGAGGAGTGGCGGCACGACGAGGAGCGCGAGCAAGGCGATCAGCACGGCGGCGAGCCACGCGCGCTGGCCGCCGCGCGCATTCACCCAGGCCGCGAAGCCGCCTACTCCACCGCCGATTCCGCCTTCTTGAACCTTGTCGCGTTCAGGCAGCGCCGAACTCGTCATATCGCCGCCTTCGTCGTCTCAACGGAAAAGGTCATCGAAAATCTTCAGCCATTTTGGCATGCCTTGCGCGACAGCTTCAGGTGAGAAGAAGACCGCACGAAAGCCGTTCTTCGGGTTTGGCACGAGCGCGGGCTCGTTCGGCGGCACTTCGGGATCGGACGGAATGTAATCCGCTTTCTTGAACAGCGCCTGCCCCTCTTTCGATACCAGAAAATCGACAAGCAGCTTCGCGGCATTGGGATGCGGTGCGCTTTTATGAATCGAAATCGCGGAGACCGCGCCGGTCGCCGGCGACATCGGGATCCATTCCACCGGCGCGCCTTTCTTGGAGCTGATCACCGCATGATTGTTGAAGATGTTGAGCGCGACCTGATATTCGCCGGCCACGACCTGATCGAGCACTTCCCGTGCCGACGAAGCAATCCCCGCGATCTTCTGCTTCGACAGTTGCTTGAGATAGGCCATGCCCTTCTCTTCGCCCTGTTCCTTGAGCACGGTACCGATGAAGCCGGGCCCCGCGGAGCTTGAGGCGGACGCCCCCCAGGCCATGTGCCCTTTCCACTTCGGATCGAGCAGGTCCTGATAGGTCTTGGGTTGCGTACCCTTGGGAACGAGGCTCGTATTGTAGGCCGGGGTCATGATGTAGAGATTGGTCGCAACCCAATAATTCTGCTCGTCACGGTATTCCTGCGGCAGGCGTTTGGCCGATTCCGGAATCCATTGCAGGACATAACCGGGTCTCTGCAGCGCTTCGACCGTCGCGGTGCCGTCGAAGACGTCGACCTGCACGTTGTTGGCTTTGCTTTCGTTGAGGATCTTGATCGCCGTCGCGGAGGAATTGGCGCGAGTGAAAAGAACCTTGACGCCGTATTTCTTTTCGAACGCGGCAGCAGCCGGACGCACCAATTGATTGACGATGAGGGTCGTGTACCAGACGACCTCGCCTTCCTTCTTCGCCGCGGCAATCAGCGCGGCATCCTGCGCCCGCGCGGTGCCGCCCAAGACAAAAGCTGCGAGCGTCGCGATCGCAACCGTGCGGGGAATGGCGCGATAGACGCGCCCCGAAATAAATTCCATGGGCCGTGATCCTCTCTGCGGTTGGCGGCGGGTTTATGGCAACTTTATTCTTTACCCGCTTCGTTGCCGGTGCCCTTCTTCGTTTTCTCCTTGGGCGCCTTCACGACATTGGTCGGCTTGATGGCTTCGCGCACCTTGTCGCGAATATCAGCCGGCGCATTGATGATATCGTCGATGAGCTGGGCAAGTTCCTGGCCGGTCATGAGATCGATGTCCGCGCGCTGCTTTTTCGCATCGGCCAGAAACGCGGGATCGCGCAATGTCTCGTCGAACGCCTTGCGCAACGCCGCGACCCGTTCCGGCGGGACGCCCGGCGTGGTGGCAATGGGACGGCCGACGGTGACCGAACGCGAGATGAAATCGAGAATCTGTCTCTGCTCGTCGGTCTTGGCGAAATCGCGCAGCAGCGGCACGTCCGGCAGATCCGCATCTTTCTTCATACCGATCTGGACGATCGGGATGATCTTCTTGTCGCGCACAAGGTCGGGTGTCATCGCGATGTAGCTCGCCCAGGGATTCGTGCCGCGG
This sequence comes from Xanthobacteraceae bacterium, assembly GCA_035494115.1. Classification (GTDB taxonomy): domain Bacteria; phylum Pseudomonadota; class Alphaproteobacteria; order Rhizobiales; family Xanthobacteraceae; genus DATJHH01. The sequence goes on along the minus strand of DATJHH010000012.1, from coordinate 25,160 downwards.
CCATCGACTTCGCCGCGCTGCATGGCGAGATTGACATCCGGTCCGTCCGGATAGCCGACCACGATCTTGACCTTGGCGCCCAGCACGTTGGCGTAGATTGCCGGAATCTGTTCTGAAATCGATCCCGCGCCGGTCGATCCGATGATCGTCTCGCGCTTCATCATGTCGGCAAAGGATTGCGTCTTCGACGTATGCCATACCACCGTCACCTGGTTGGCCGACGTCATGTTGCCGATCCAGTTGAACTTGCGCAGGTCATCCTTGAAGTTCGGGCTGAGGCCCAGCGCCTGGGTGACCGGAAGCCCCTGGCTGACGATGGTGAGGATCGTGCCGTCGCGCGGCGCAACTTCGGCGACATAGGTCGCCGCCTTGATGCCGCCGCCACCGGTCATGTTCACCGGCAGAATCGACGGATGGCCGGGGATGTGTTTGCCCATATGGGCTGCAAGCATGCGCGCATACAGGTCGTAGCCGCCGCCCGGTCCTGTCCGGATGATCATCTTCATCTGCTTGCCGGCGTAGAAATCCGCGATCGGATCGGCCAATGCGGATGTCGCGGCCATGGCAAACATGCAGGAAAGCAGGACACTCCATCTTTTCATGACTTCCTCCCATCGGATCGTCCTGCATTGACGCAGGTTTTTTTGTTCAGGTCCGTTGCGGCCTGCCGTTTTTATGCGAACCAGATTGCAATGTTACCGGGCTGACGCGAGGCGGCAAGTTGTATTGCTGACGCAGGGGCCGACTTTTGCGATAATTCGGAAAAGACCCCCCGAAAAAGCAAATGGCCGGACAATGTCCGGCCATTTTTATCGAAGACCAAAAAAATCGCCCGGAACGGAAGCCGCTCGCGAACGATATCGCCTATTTTCCAGCGACCATGGCCTTGGTGGCGGCATCAACCGCATCCTTCGGCGTGGCGAGAATGTCTTCCGCGATCTTCTGCGTCTCGGCACCGGTCTTGGTGTCGATGTCGGCATGGATCTTCTTGGCCTCGGCCAGGAAATCCGGATCCTTCACCATCTTGTCGAACGCATCGCGCAGGTACTGCAACCGGTCATCCGGAATTCCCGGCGGTGCGATCAGCGCGCGGCCGATCTCCGATCCTCCGGCCATGAATTCGATACCCTTCTTGGCGATGGGATCGTCGGTGACCTCCTGCATCAACGGCACGTCCGGCAGTTCCTTGATCCGCTTGAGACCGAACTGCATGACCGGTGTCAGCGCGCCGCTCTTGAGATCGGCCTGATGCTCGGTGACGAGCGCGGGCCAGGCGGAGGACGCCATGTCGACCTCGCCGCGGATCACGGCGAGCAGGAGTTCGGCGCCGCCCTTGTAACCGCACGTCACGTTGAACTTGAAATGCGCCAGGTTCTTCATCAGCGCCGCCGTCTGATAGCTTTGCGAGGCGGCCCCCGTGCAGCCGACGCTGTTGGCAACCGTCTTCATCTGCTCGGGCGTGCGCGCCTTGGCTGTCTTGCCCATCACGAAGATGGCCGTCACCGGCACCATCGAGCCGACGTAGCGCATTTTCGCAACGTCCCACTTGCCGATCTTGGGATCGGTCAACTGCAGGTTGGCGATGACCTCGGGGAAGACGCCGAGCATGGTGCCGTCGTGCGGCGCCTGATGATAGAAGTATTGAACAGCGAGGACGCCGCCGCCGCCGGGGCGGCCTTCGACGAGGATATTCGACAGGCCGGGCATGAATTTCTTGAGGTGATTGGCCGCGAGCCGGGCATACACGTCATACGATCCGCCGGGCGGATGGCCGATCAGGATGCGGATCGTCTTGCCCTTGAAGAACTCCTGCGGCGTCTCCGCGGATGCCCGGGTGGCGCTCAGTCCCACGACCGCAGCCATGGCGACAGTTGCGGCTAGTAGAAATTTTCTCACCATCATTCTTTCTCCGATACGCATTTTCTAAATCTCACGACATTGCACGAGATTTGTTACGTGATGATCCGTGGTGCGCGACGCGTTACGTTTTCTTGCCGCTCTTGCCCGCGCCGTCATTGCGCTCCACGGAACGAACCGGCGTTTCCGGTTTCAAACCGCTCCGGCGCCGCGCATAGGTATCGAGGCCGTTGACGGCCCAGTCGCCCTTGGCGGCATTATCGGCGAAGTTCTGCCATGCTTCCGACCAGTCGCCAAGGGAGTAGCCGTGCCACGGCGGCTGCGGCGTCAGGCGCGGCAGGTCGAGCTCTTCCCAGATCTTCTGCGCATTGCGCATAAAACCTTCCGATGGCAGCGCCAGCGGCGGCATCGGGAATTTCAGTGTCGCATCGACGAGGAGGCTTGATTCCTCGGTGTCGCCGCCCGACTTCGGTCCGTGACCGCCCGAACGATAGGGCACGATCTTCATGTCTTCGATCGGGTTGCAGCGATAGGCGAGCGACCAGAAGATCGCATCCGCATTCGAACCGTCGATATCTTCCGAGACGGCGACGATGATTTTTCCGCACTGCGCCTGCAGCGTCATCGCGCCGTAAAGGCCGCGCCAGATTTCCGTCTTCGGCGTGTTGGGCACGAATTGCAGGAACAGGACCTTGCGCAGATTGGTGAGCGGCTCGTGCATCGCCACCTTCTTGATCCCGCGTACCGCGAGATGGTTTTTCAGGTGCGCGAAGAACAGTGTCTCGTAGGCCGACTTCTTGAGTACGCTCGATTCACTCGGCGTCACCTCGCTGATGATGGACGCGAAGATCGCATCTTTCCGCCGCGTGATCGCGGTGACGCGCATCGACATGTTGAAGTCCTCGAGCGCGATATGGCCATGGCTTTCGCCGAACGGGCCTTCGGGCTCGAGCATGTCGGTATCGATCAGCCCTTCGATCACGATCTCAGCGTCGGCCGGCACGTCGAGATCGATGGTGCGGCAGCGCGTGATGCGCATCGGCCGGCCGGCAAGGCCGCCGGCGATCGCCATTTCGTCCTGGTCCTCGTTGATCTTCTGCGGGCCGGTATAGACGATGACCGGCGCACAGCCGATGACGATGGCGACCGGCATCGGCTTCTTCTGCTTCTGGTATTTGAGCCAATGCAGATAGCCGCCGGCGCCCCCGAGCCGCGAGGCCATGCGCACGCCGAGCCGATCCACATCTTTAAGCTGAGCGCGGTAGGTCCCGAGATTCTGCACGCCGGTGTCGGGATCCCTGGTCACGCAGACCGTCGCCGTGAGATAGGGCGCGGCATCGAAGCCGGGCGTGGAGATCGGGATCGGCAGCGTGGCGAGCCCGCCCTGCTTCAGCGCCTCGCCCTCGATCACCACATCCTGGCACGGCGGCTTGCCCTCGACCCGTTCCGGCGCGATCGGATTGGCAATGCCGCGCATCCAGATATCGCCAAGCTCTTCGGCCGGTACGCCCATGCCGATGGCATAGATCTCGGTCGAGGCCGCGAGCGCCCCCACGACCACCGGAATATCGTAGTGCTCGCCTTTCGATCCCACGACGTTCGTAAACATGAACGCCTTGCGCGCCTCCTCGGGCAGGCCGCCGACGAACTGCCAGCGCACGAGCGGGTGGATTTCCGTGTCCTTGTTGATCGGCCGGTCGATGCGCAGCAGCAGTCCGCGCTTTTCAAGCCGGTCGAGATGGTCGCGGAGGTCGTGGGGTGCATCGAGTTGCACGGGAGCGTTCATGCGTAATCCATTGGTAAAAGGAGGCGCCAAGCCTCGCTGGATGGTTCCGATATCGGAGAGAAATGCGCTATTCCAGCGCGGCACGAATTCTGGTTGATAGTAGCCTGCCAGCCCCAGGAATGTCGAACCCTACGGACTTGAAATGGATATAGACGACAGCGGCTTCCGCTTTATCGGTAAACCCGTCCGCCGCAACGAAGACCAGCGCCTTGTCACCGGAAAGGGCCGTTTTACCGACGATTTCAGCGTCGAAGGCCAGGTCCATGCGGCGATCGTGCGCTCGCCCCACGCCCATGCCCGGATCCGCGGCATCGATACTGCGGCTGCGAAGGCAATGCCGCGTGTTCTCGCAGTGTTCACGGGAACCGATTGCGCGGCCGACCACCTGACGGCCATTCCGCACAATCCGCTTCCGAAGACGAAATTCGACATGAAGCTGCACGGACCGAACAACGGTCCGGTGTTCATCGGGCCGCATCTGCTTCTTCCCGCCGACAAGGCGCGGCACGTGGGCGAAGCCGTCGCCATCGTCATCGCCGAGACGCGCGATCAGGCGCTGGAAGCTGCGGAAGCCGTCGAAGTCGATTACGAAGAACTTCCCTTCGTCGTCCATTCCGAAGACGCGATGAAGGACGGCAGTCCGCTCGTGTGGGACGAAGTGCCCAACAATATCCTCGTCGATACGCATTTCGGCGATCAGGCGGCGACCGACCGCGCCTTCGCCGCAGCGGACCATGTGGTTTCCCATCGCTTCCATGTCGATCGCGTCACCGGCGTGCCGATGGAGCCACGCGCCGCGCTCGGCATCTACGACAAGGACAACGACCACTACACGCTCTATGCCGGCAGCGGCGGCGCCGTGCGCCAGAAGCAGGAGATCGCGACCGTGCTCGGGGTCGATCCCGAAAAGGTGCGCGTGCTGTCCTTCGACGTCGGCGGCAATTTCGGCACGCGCAATCGCGTCTTCGTCGAATTCGGCCTCGTCGTATGGGCCTCGAAGAAGGTCGGCCGGCCGGTCAAATATCTTGCCACGCGCTCGGAATGCTTCCTGTCCGACTATCAGGGACGCGATCTCGTCACCAAGGTCGAACTGGCGCTGCGCAAGGACGGAAAATTTTTAGGGATGCGCGCGACCAATATCAGCAACGCGGGAGCGCGCTGCGTGTCCCTGTCGCCGCTGAGCAAGGGCTCCGGCCTGATCACCGGCTCCTACGACATCCCCGCGGCATCGCTGCGTTCGATATCGGTCTATACCAACACCGCCCCGACCCAGGCCTATCGCAGCTCCGGCCGGCCCGAGGTGACGTTTGCGATCGAGCGGCTGATCGAGCACGCTGCGTTCGAACTCGGCTTCGATCGCATCAAACTGCGGCGCAAGAATCTCGTCAAGCCGAAGGCCATGCCCTATCGCAACGCCGTCGGCATGCTCTACGACAGTGGCCGCTATGAAGACGCGCTCGACACCGCCATGAGATTGGCCGACTGGGACGGCTACAAGGCGCGACTGCGCGACAGCAAGAAGCGCGGCAAGCTGCGCGGACTGGGCCTCGCCCATTACGTGGAGTCTTCGATCGGCTCGCCCATGGAAGAAACCCGCATCACCGTGAAGCCGGACGGCATCGTCGATGTCGTCATCGGCACGCAACCCGCCGGCCAGGGCCACGAAACAAGCTTTGCGCAGGTCGTCGCCGATCTCATCGGCGTGCCGGAAAAGTCGGTGAAGATCATTCTGGGCGACACCGATGTGGTGAAGGCCGGCGGCGGCACCCATTCCGGCCGTTCGATGCGCCACGCGGCCACCGTCTTCTCCATCGCCGCGACCGGCCTGATCGCACAGGGCAAGCGCCTCGCCGCGCATCTTCTCGACGTGCCGGCCGATAGTGTCGAGTTCGAGGACGGCCGTTTCAGCGCACGCGGCACCAATCAGACATTCGATTTTCCGGAGATGGCAAAGGAAGCCGCGCAAAGAGAGTTGCCCGACGATCTGAAAAACGCGCTCACCATCCTTACCGACAACGAGATGCACGATCCGGTCTTCCCCAACGGCTGCGCGGTCTGCGAGGTCGAGATCGATCCCAACACCGGCGACATCGACATCGTGAATTACGCCTCTGTCGATGACGTCGGGCGCTGCATCAATCCGCTGATCGTGCATGGCCAGACCCATGGCGCCATTGCCCAGGGCGTCGGACAGGCGATGTGGGAGGACTTCCATGTCGATCCCGATTCCGGCCAGCCGCTGACCGGCTCGTTCATGGATTACGGCATGCCGCGCGCCGACGTTTTGCCGTCGTTCAAGACCGAGATTTTCGAGGTGCTGTCGCCGACCAATCCGCTCGGCATCAAGGCCGGCGGCGAAGGCGGCACCACGGCAGCCCCTGCGGTGATGGTCAGCGCCGTCGTCGATGCGCTCAAGGATTTTGGCGTGCGCGACATCAAAATGCCGGCGACGCCTTACCGCATCTGGCAGACGATCCAGGATGCCAAAGCCAAATCAGCGGCCACACCCGCCGCAGCGAAAGCAGGAGTTTGAAACGTGGCCGATAATGCCGACAAGACGCTTGATCTGATCTGTTTTCCGGGAGCCCCCAACCTCCCGATTTTCGTCGCCCAGGAGAAAGGCTTCTTCGACGCGGCTGGCGTGACCATCAAACTCACGACGACACCGAACTCAGCCTATCAGGCGGAAAATCTCGCGAACGGAACATTCCAGATCGCCGGCACGGCTTTTGACAATGTCGTCGCCTATCAGGAGGGCCAGGGCGCGGTGACGCTCAAAAGTCCGCCGGACTTCTTTGCCTTCATGGGCGCGACCCAGATCGAACTCGCCTTCATCACCGCGCCCGACGTGAAGAGCTACAACGACCTCAAAGGCAAGACGCTGGCGCTCGATGCGCTCTCGACCGGCTTTGCCTTCGTGCTCTACGAGATGCTCAAGCGCAACGGCCTCACGAAGAGCGATTACGAGATGGTGGCGGTGGGTGCGACGCCGCAGCGCTGGGAATCGGTCAAGGCCGGCACCCATGCCGGCACGCTGACCATCGAACCCTTCACCAGCATCGCCAAGGCGCAGGGCTTCAACGTGCTCGACACCAGCGGCAATGTATATCCGTCCTATCAGGGCGGCAGTTTTGCCGCGCGCCGGTCATGGGCGGCGAAGAATCCGGATGCCTTGAAGGGATTCATCAAGGGCTATCTCGCCGGTCTCGACTGGACCCTCGATCCGCAGAACCAGGAGGAAGGCACGCAAATCCTCCTGCGCAATATGCCGGAGATCAAGCCTGCGGTCGCCGGTGCCGTGATGAAGAGCCTGCTGTCGCCGAAATCCGGACTGACGCCGCATGGCGCGATCCTGCATGAGGGCGTGCAGACTGTGCTCGATCTGCGCAGCACCTATGGCAGCGGAAAGGCCAAGCTCGTGAACCCGGAAAAATACATCGACCTTCAGTACTACAACGACGTTGCTGAGAACGCCCCTACTTTACCTGAGCCGCCAGCTTACTGAGCGCCGCGGCGATCCGCTCGGGCTGCTCGAGCGGCGTCAGATGCCGGCCCTTTTCGAGTACGGTCAGCGTCGACTGCGGCATCGCCTTGTGCATCGCCTCGGCCATGGCGACGGGCGTGGCGTAATCCTCCTCGCCCACGAGGATCGCCACCGGCACGGTGATGTGCGGCAGCGCCAGACGGATGTCGGCAGCGCCGAGCATGTGACATGTCGCCACGTAAGCCTCGGGATCGTTGCGCACGAAGACGTCGACGCAGGCCTTCACGACTTCCGGCTGCTGTTGGCGGAAGGCGTCACTGAACCAGCGTGTCGTCTGGAAACCGACGAGGCTCGCAAGCCCCTCGCTGCGGCCCTTCTCTCCCCGTTCGGCCCATTGCTTCGGCGCATCCGCGCCGTACCACGCCGTGGTGTCGATCAAGCCGAGCGCCGGCGCCCTCTGCGGATGGCCGGCCGCGAAGGCCAGCGTCACACATCCGCCCATGGACGCGCCGGCAACGACTGCCGACGTCCACCCGACATGATCCATGAGGTCGCTGAGATCATCGGCGAACTGCTCTATTCTGTAAGGACCGGCCGGCTTGTCGGATTCGCCGTGGCCGCGGCAGTCGTAGGTCAGGACCGAAGCCTTGTCTGTGAGCGCCTTTACCACCGGATCCCAGAAATGGCGGTCCATCGCGAGCGAATGGACGAGAGCAATCCGCACCGGCGCTCGGCCGTCACCGTGCAGGGTGTAGGCGATTTTCGTGCCGTCGCGCATCGACGCGACATTGCCTGATGAGGTCATTTGAATCTGCTTTCGCTGGACGGTTAGAGATAGACGCGGCCTGCACGGCCATTCAGAGACACATTGAATGAGGGGCGGCGGGAGTTGTCGCGTCCGCGTGGCCTAGCGTCAAGGCCAACGACCGCCCGCTTTCGTCCCGAGGCAGGCTTTTGACGTTCATTCATCCACGATAAGGGCGGCGCTGACCCGCGCGTGAAGCATGTCACGCTTTCGCTCGACGCAGTCGCGGTTCCCTCTGCGCGTCGCGAGAGCGTCAAGGATTCTAAAAACGCTACACTTGGAGTAGAAACCACCATGCGCGTCATCGGTCGCCATCGATCATCGCTAACGGATATCGGCATCGGGCACTTTGACGCAGCGCGAGTACAATCATCGCATGTATCTAATTTATGCGATACGTCCTCTCATGTGCACTTCGCCTTAGTGAGTCCACATGCGGTGCGAATTTGCTTGGCGATCGGAATCAGAATGCTAATCTCCGGCGCGCATTCGTGACTCACACGCGTGTCGACCTTCAGTCTTAATGCGCGCGGCATTCTGGAGGACAAGAAAATCAGACTAAATTTCGCAGATAAGGATGACTTCAGATGGGCCGACTGGATTCAACAAAAGGCTTGTATCCAGGGGCAGACGGCAATGGGGCCATTTTCAAAGACAATATCGCTGAAGCAACGGCACTCCTCAAGGCATTGGCCCACGAAGCCCGGCTCGTGATTCTCTGCCTGCTCGTCAGTGGCGAGAAAAGCGTCAGCGACCTCGAAAAAATCCTCAAAATCCGCCAACCGGCCGTATCACAGCAATTGGCGCGATTGCGCGCGGACGACCTCGTCGCCGCCCGGCGCCAGGGCAAGAACATCTTCTATACGATCGCGCGGCCTGAAGTCCGCGACATCATCAATAGCCTGTCCCATGCCTTTGGCAGTGACGAGGCGCCGAGCCGTGCAGCACGCACCAAAGCCGCGATGCGCGCCGCGGTGCCGCGAACTGCGGGCCGCCGCAGCTCATAACGCATCGCTTCGCCTCAAGTGGATTCCATTTAGCGTAAAATGCTGCGCTTTGATTCGCGTGTGATTGCGATTCGGCGGTCGTCGCGGAGCGTGGCGCGACGATTTAGAATAGCCGCGTTCGCGCCCTCTCAATTCACCAGCACGGCTCCGTCACAGCGCAACCCTGTTGCCCAGACATCCGCCTCGCCCACCTTTACGCCGAGCGCGGCGAGGGCCGTGTCGAGCACCGTGTCGATGGGCGAGGCAGCGCCACGCAGCAACTGCCCGACAGCGGCAGACGTCACCTGCGACAGGCCGAGATTGAGGCCCGCCACCGTCACGGTCAGGCTGGTGTCGGCGATCAACGCGTTGACCAGGGACGCCGTCGCGTCATGCACGCCGACGGTTTTCTTCGTCGCGGCCAGCGTATCGGCGTAGGTGAACTGGACCGGCGTTGGCTGCAGATTGGTCAATGTCGCGTGGGCGCGGGCATCGACCTTGACCAGGACCGCATCGACGATCCGCGCCGGCGCGGGATTGGGTGGATTGCGGAAATCCGTCATCTGGGCGGCCGAAACGGAGCCGATCCAGCCGTCGACGACAGAGGGCGTGACGTTCAGGGTGAGGGTCGACTGCGTGGCGTCAGGGAAGGCGCAATTGATGGCGCTCAATTCGGCCGTCGCGGAAGCAAGCTCCACATAGATCGGGAGGGTGACGCCCGGCAATCCGAATCCGCCGAGCAGCGACACCGTGAGCAGGAGGCGCGTTTGCGCTGTGTGGACCTGTGCGCCCTTCGATCCGACGGTGATCCAGCTCGTGCCCTGCGGCCGCTCGCCGATCGTCATGGAGAGGTTCACCGCGGCGATGCCCGGCAGACCGAGGTTGAGAGCGGTCTGGACCTGATGCGCGCCGTTCGCAACCTGAGCGATGGCCGTGAGCATGTCGAGCACTGAGGCATAGACCGCAATTTTTGGCTTCTGGCCGACGCTCATGGTCCCGTAGGGTCCGAAATCCATCAGGGCGCGCAGGGACACGCTGCCATTCGATGCGTTGAGGCCGCCGGCAATCGCGGCCAATGCACGGCTGGCGGCAGCGGAACTGCCATAGCTCGCGGCCACCGTCTGCTGCAGACTCGACGCGGCGGCGGACGTGCTGCCGCTGGTGTCGAGCAGGCTGTCATAGCTGCCGCCGGTCACGGACAGCCGGTTGGCGAATGTCTGCGCGTAGTCGAAGAGATCGATGCGGGCGGAGGCCAGCGCGGAATAGTCCATCACCGAGAGATTCAGGGTCGTCCCGAGCAGACCGCCGAGCACGGCATTGAGCACGCCGCCGTTCAGCGAGGCCAGGCGCGTCCCGATGGCGAAAGAGGCGAATGCCGATTGCGTGGCCACGGCTTTCGTGGTGATCGCGAATGAATCGAGGCCCGAGATGACCTTCCCGAAGATCAGCGGACTGTTGGTATGCACGGTGACGCGTGCCGCATTGGCCTGGCTCGCGGACGCCACGACGAACCGGCGATCCACCGGCACGGCGGGATCGGGCGTATAGATGCCGAGTTCGACCGACAGGTTGGCCTGCGGATCGCGGCTGTTGCGATGCAGCGTCGCCAGCGCCCCGTCCTCGGCATGGCTGAGATCGGTCACCGCCGCCATGGCCGCAAGATCGGCCGCGCCCTGCGCCACGCGCCGATCCGTGAAGACCTTGCCGACGTCGATCGCCAGCGCGGCAAAGCTGATGATGACGACCATGATGAGCGCCGTCACCACCGCCACCACACCGCGCTCATCCTTGCAGAAACGCGTGATGAGGGATCGCTTCATCGCGGCCTCTCAATAGCCGCCGTACTGAATCGCCGCCGAACGTACGATATGCGGGTCAGGCGCAGGAACGAGGCCATTGAACGCGTAGATCCAGAGGCTAGACGCGTCGTAGTTCAGCGTCACCTGATAACTGCGCGACGCGGCCTCGGTAACGATGCTGACGGCGAGCTTGTTCGCCGAGAGCAGCGGATAACTGGTGATGTTCTGATCGATATCGGCATGCGCCAGCGCCGCACGTTCCGTGTCGTTCAAGCCGCCGACCGACGCGCGGACCGCTTCGGCAGCCAATTGCTGCACGCTATGGACGACCGTGAGATACGATCCGACCATCATGATGCCGAAAAGCATCACCATGAAAACGGGGACGACGATGGCGAATTCGACCGCCGCCGTTCCGCTACGGCAACGTAAGATGCTGGTCATCGATGCGACCTCCCGGACGGCCGCAGATGATGCAACGCGCATGAAGCGCGGACCGCGGTCGCCACGAGACGCAGGCTTTCAAACCCGCTTTAACGAGGCGTAAAATCCGTCCTCCGGTCGATTACGGACGGGAGATGTGCGGATGCTTGCGCGGCATCCGCACCTATCGCCGCGTTCTTACTTGCGGCCGAGCGCCGCGCGCACGCGGGCAACGACCTCCGGTGGCGTGCGATACATTTCCGCGACATGCATCTGCACCTCTTCGCCGGTGCTCGGCAGCACGTCGATATTCATCTTCGCGGCTTCCGCGAGCAACTCCGGATCCTTCATCGTTTCATTGAACGCCTTGCGCAGGATCGCGACCCGATCGGCTGGAACATCCTGCGGAAGGATCAGCGGCCGGGCGAACGAACTCTGGGCGTAAAGCATGCGCATCGCACTGCGGTCCGTCTCGTTCTTCACGAGGTCGAGCATCAAAGGCACGCCGGCCTTGTTGAGATCGGGATGACCTTTCATGTCTTCCTGGGCAAAAATCCGGGCAAAGCCGTTCCCCTTGACCGCGTCGGGATACTGAATCTTGACCGTGGAAAAGCCGACACCGCAGATGCCCTGCGCCTCGTTCTTCTCCACCGCGAGCGTGACTTCGCGCGATCCCTTGTATCCCGTGACGATCTTGAACTTCGTGTGCAGCACGTTGTTGGTGACGGCCGGATAATCCCAGGTGGTGCTGCCGGGCGCCGTCGCGCCGATGATCAATTCATGTGCGGTGAGATCGGCCGGCGTCTTGGCCGGCACGTCGTTGCGGATGAAACAGACCAGGACCTCGGAATGCGCGTTGCCGATATAGTTGAACTTCGTCGGGTCGTATTCCTTGCGCACGTGCTCCAGCAGCAACGGCTCGACCAGAATTCCGGGAAACACGATGCCGATCTGCGTGCCATCGCGCGCGGCGACGTTGAACAGCCGCCCGGCGACGACCTTGCCGCCGGCGCCCGGCAGGTTCGAGGCCACGACGTTCGGATTGCCGGGAATATGCCGGCCGAAATAACGCGACACCAGACGTCCATAGACATCGAGGCCGCCGCCTGCGGACGAACCGATATTGATGGTGATCGTCTTGCCTTTGAAGAAATCATCGGCATGGGCCGGCGTGACTCCGCTCGCAGCCCAAAGCAATCCCGCCGATAAACAAGCCAGAGCAGTTTTGCGTGTATTCGTTCGATAAAAAATCATGCCGGCGTCCCCCTTTTTTGTGTCGGACACTCTAGCGGCTTTGCATGCAAATGGCGAAGCGCTTGCGCATAGACAAAAGCAGCATTGTTTTCGAACCGGATCATAATCGGTGAAGCATCCGCCGCGGCTTCCCGCGTCCCGGCGCGACAATGGTGGCCATTCCTTCGCTGGGCGCTCATGGGCCAAAGGCGCTGGCCAAACAGGGCAAAGCCCTCTACAAAACCGCCATAAGCAACAAGCTCGAACCGCGGGCGCGCAGGAGGATTGCCAATGAAAAGAATGTCACGGATCGCAGGATCGGCAGGCGTGGCGACGCGCGCTGCGGCGGTCGTCGGCTTGTTCGCCACGCTGTTGCTGGTGCCCGCACATGCGCAAAATGCCGCAGACGACGTCGCGGCATTTTATCACGGCAAACAGATCAAGCTCGTGGTCGGCTCGGCGGCCGGGTCCGGCTACGACCTCAACGCACGGCTGCTGGCGCAACATCTCGCGGACCACATTCCGGGCAAGCCGAACATCATCGTCCAGAACCAGCCCGGCGCGGCCAGCATGAAAATGGTCAGCGCGCTCTACAATGCCGCGCCCCGCGACGGGACCGTGATGGGCGCCGCGATCAACGGTGCGCCGACAGGTCCGCTACTGACACCGAGTGCGGCGCATTTCGATCCGATAAAATTGCTCTGGATCGGCAGCACCAATCGCGACACGCAAGTCTCCTATATGTGGCACACGGCGCCGGTGAAAAAGCTGTCCGACCTTCTCACCACGCAAGTGCTCGTGGGCGCGACCAATCCCGGCACCACCCAGGTCGACTATCCAAAAGTGGCGCGCGAAATTTTGGGCCTGAAATACAAGATCGTCTCCGGCTACAAGGGCACCACCGACATCCATCTCGCCATGCAGCGCGGCGAGGTGCAGGGCATGGGCTCGAATGGCTGGCTCAGCCTCAAGGTGCTGCATTCCGACTGGGTGAAGGACAAGCAGGTCAACATCATCGCGATGTTCAACGAACACAGCGACGATCCGGAACTGAAGGGCGTCCCGAGCGTCTTCAGCGTTGCAAAAAACGAAGCCGACAAACAGGCGCTGCGGCTGATGGTGGCGCGGCTCGAATACGGCCGGCCGTTTTTCTTCCCGCCCGGTGTCCCGGATGCGCGCGTCAAAGCGGTACGTCAGGCTTTTGACGAGACCATGAAGGACCCGGCTTTCCTGGCGGATGCCAAGAAGCTCAATATCGACATCGATCCGATCAGCGGCGTGAAGGTCGAGGAGATCATCAAGCAGGTGCTGGCGACGCCGAAAGACGTGGTCGACCGCGTGGCCAAGGCTTTGGCCAAAAACGACTGACAAGCGCGGATAGACAAGACCGCCCCGTCTATGGGAAGACGACGCCGGGAGACGGCGAGCGTCGTCTGCTGTCCGCTTGTTTCGAACAAAAAAAGAAAAAATGACGCAAAAAGGTATTTTTCGTCTCGCTGTCGATATTGGCGGCACCTTCACCGATGTCGTGCTGCAAACGCCGGACGGCGCGGTGTCCGGCAAGGTTTTGACCACGCCGGATGCGCCGGAAAACGGCGTGATCAATGGTATCAATGGCCTGCTGAGAAAAGCAGGCGTCGCGCCCTCCGCGATCGAGCACACGATCCACGGCACGACACTCGCCACCAATGCCATCATCGAACGGCGTGGCGCCGTCACTGCGCTGCTGACGACGCAGGGCTTCAAGGACACGCTCGAATTCGCCTTCGGTCATCGCTTCGATCAATATGATCTTGAGATGCAGCGTCCGGAGGCGCTCGTCTCGCGTCCGTGGCGGCTGGAAGTGCCCGAACGCATGGCGGCGGACGGCAGCGTGCTGCTGCCGCTCGATGACGGCGCGGTGCGCACGCTGTGCCGCCGGATCCAGGACGCTGGCATTGAATCCGTTGCGGTCTCCTTTCTGCATTCCTATCGCAACGCCGACCATGAATTGCGCGTGCGCGACATCCTCGCGGAAGAAATTCCCGATCTCTACATCAGCCTGTCGCACGAGGTCTGTCCCGAGATCCGCGAATACGATCGCACCTCGACCACTGTCGCCAACGCCTATGTCCAGCCGAAAATGGCCGGCTACCTCAACAAGCTGCGCGAGGGCCTTGCCGGCATCGGCCTGACCTCACCATTGTTGATGATCATGTCGGCCGGATCGCTGACCTCGGTCGAAACCGCGATCCGCTTTCCCATCCGTCTCGTCGAATCCGGCCCCGCGGGCGGCGCCATTCTTGGCCAGCACATCGCCAAAGAACTTGGCGCCAGGCAGGCCATCGCCTTCGACATGGGCGGCACCACGGCAAAGATCATCCTGCTCAACGATTACGAGCCGCGCCACAGCCGCGCGATGGAAGTCGCGCGCATCTATCGCTTCCTGCCCGGCAGCGGACTGCCGCTGCGCATCCCCGTGATCGACATGATCGAGATCGGCGCAGGCGGCGGCTCGATCGCACAGGTCGACGCGCTCACACGCATCACGGTCGGTCCGGAGAGCGCGAGCGCCGCGCCGGGACCGGCCTGTTACGGCCTCGGCGGCAAGAGGCCGACCGTGACCGACGCCGATCTCGTGCTCGGCAAGCTCGATCCGAATGCGTTCGCCGGCGGCACCATGACGCTCGATGATGGCGCGGCACGCAGCGCCATCGACAGTATTGTCGCCCAGCCATCCGGCATCGATGTGCCGTCCGCAGCGGCCGGCATGATCGAAATCGTCGACGAGAACATGGCCAATGCCACGCGCGTACATGCCGCCGACAACGGCGATCAGGTCGAAACGCGCGTACTCATCGCGACCGGGGGCGCGGCGCCGCTGCATGCCGCGCGCATCGCACAGAAACTCGGCATCGAGACAGTCGTTGTCCCGGAAGGCGCCGGCGTCGGCTCGGCGCATGGCTTTTTGCGCGCGCCGATTGCTTATGAGGCCGTGCGTTCGACACTTGTTTCGCTCGACCGCTTCGATGCCGCCGCGATCAACGCGATCTTTGCCGATCTGCGCAAGGAGGCGGAGGCCGTGCTGCGGCTTGCCGGCGAACACACCGGCTATACCGAGCGGCGGATGAGCGACATGCGCTATCGCGGCCAGGGCCACGATCTGAGCGTCGAATTGCCCGCGCGGGACTATACCGATGCCGACGCTCCGCTGTTTGAGGAGCTGTTTCACGCCCAGTACCGCAAGAACTACAGCCGCACGATTCCCAACCTGAAAGTGCAGGCGCTGACATGGACGCTCGTGCTCTCGCATGCGCGCGAGGACGCCGCAGAGTTTGTCGTGGAGACTGCCAGTAGCGGCGCGGCCGCGCCCGTCGCGGGCCGACGCAACGTGTTCGACGCGGAGCTTGGCCGCTTCGTCGATGCCGCCATTGTCCGGCGCGACACGGCGGAGCCGGGCATGACCTTCGCCGGACCTGCGGTGATCGTCGAGGATCAGACCACCACCTATGTCCCGAGCGAATTCACCGGGCATGTCAGCGCGCACAACCATCTGGTGCTCACACGGCGGGTGACGGCATGAGCGACTATTTCGAAAAAATCCGCAATCAGGTGATGTGGGATCGCCTGATCAATGTGGTGGAGGAACAGGCGCGCACGATGATGCGCGTGGCCTTCAGCACCGTGGTGCGCGAGGCCGGCGATCTGTCCGCTGGAATATTCAACGCCGAAGGCAAGCTTCTGGCGCAAGCTGTGACCGGCACGCCCGGCCATGTGAATTCCATGGCGCGCTCGGTCGGGCATTTTCTCAACGCGATCCCTCCGGAGACCATGCGCGAGGGCGACGCCTACATCACCAATGATCCGTGGAAGGGCACCGGCCACCTGTTCGACCTCACCGTCGTCACGCCGACCTTCCACAACGGCAAGCTGGTGGCGCTGTTCGCCTGTACTGCGCATGTCGCCGACATCGGCGGCAACGGCCCCGATCCGACGTCGCGTGATGTTTTTGCCGAAGGACTGTTCATCCCGATCATGCCGCTGTGCCTTAAGGGCGAGATGAACAAGTGGCTGATCGACCTGATGCGCGCCAACAGCCGCGAGCCGGACCGGCTCGAAGGCGATGTCTATGCGCTCGTCGCCAGCAACGAGGCCGGCGCCAACCGCCTCGTGCGCATGATGGAAGAATACGCGCTCGACGATCTCTCGACGCTGAGCGAGCACATTCTCTCCGCCAGCGACAAGGCGATGCGCGACGCCATTGCAAAACTGCCGAAGGGCACGTGGAAGAACACGATGACCATCGACGGTTTTGACAAGCCGCTCGATCTCGTCGCCACGCTGACCATCGAAGAGGACGTGATCCGCATCGATTTCACCGGCACGTCGCCGGTCTCGCGCTACGGCGTGAACTGCCCGATGTGCTACACCGATGCTTACACAAGCTTCGGCGTCAAATGCCTGGTCGCGCCGCGGCTCGCCAACAACGCCGCCGTGCTTGCACGCATAAAGGTGACGGCACCGGAAGGCTGCCTCATCAATGCGCCCTCGCCTGCGCCGGTCACGGCGCGCGCGGTCATCGGCCAGATGCTGCCGGACACCGTGTTCGGCTGTTTTGCGCAAGCGATGCCTGACGCAACGCCGGCGGAAGGCACCGGCGCAAGCTGGACGCTGCGGCTCGGCGCAGGACCCGGCATCACGCCGCCGACAGGGGGCAAGTTCACGGCCTTCACCTCGCAATCGTTCCAGAGCGGCGGCATGGGCGCGCATCCGAAACTCGATGGGCTCGCGGCAACGCCGTTTCCGTCCGGCGTGAAATCGATCGCCATCGAGATTACCGAAGCGATGACGCCGGCCGTGTTCTGGAAGAAGGAACTGCGCCAGGATTCGGGCGGCGCCGGCGCGCGGCGCGGCGGCCTCGGTCAGGTCATGGAGATCGGTAGCCGCGAGGATGCACCGTTCGCGATTTTTGCGCGCTTCCAGCGCGTCGATTATCCGGCGCGCGGGCGCAACGGCGGCGACGATGGCGCGGCCGGCACGGTGAAACTCAAATCGGGCAAGGCACTGGGCTCGCGCGGCACGCAGACCATTCCGGCGGGCGAGCGGCTGGTCGTGGAAATGCCTGGCGGCGGCGGCCTCGGCGCGCCGGCAACGCGCGATCCCGGCAGCGTCGCTGACGATGTGCGCAACGGCTATGTCAGCCGCGACGCGGCGCGCGCGATTTACAAGGTCGCACTCAAGGATGATTTTTCACTCGATCGCGACGCGACGGCGCGCCTGCGCGGCGAGACTAGCTGAAAAACCGCTCAGACATCTCCGCCGTCGTACCCGCGAAAGCGGGTACCCAGCGTTTTGCATGCCTCTACCGTGCATGAAGGGCTGGATCCCCGCTTACGCGGGGATGACAATATGAGCGCACACGAGGTTTTTACGACTTCAACCGATAGCCGGTCTTGAACATCCACCAGATCACGACGAGGCAGATGCCCAGAAACAGCGCGATCATGGCGATGCTGATGCCGATGCCGACATCGGCGATGTCGAAGAACGACCAGCGGAATCCGCTGACGAGATAGACCACGGGATTGAACAGCGTCACCGTCTGCCAGATCGGCGGCAGCACATGGATCGAGTAGAAACTGCCGCCCAAAAACGTCAGCGGCGTGATGACCAGCAGCGGCACCAGTTGCAGCTTCTCGAACCCGTCCGCCCAGATGCCGATGATGAATCCGAGCAGACTGAAGGTCACCGCGGTGAGCACGAGGAAGCCCAGCATCCAGACCGGATGCGCGATGCGCAGCGGCACGAACAGGCCCGCCGTCGCCAGGATGATAAGGCCGAGGATGATCGATTTCGTCGCCGCCGCGCCGACATAGCCGAGCACGATTTCGAAGAACGAGATCGGCGCCGACAACAATTCGTAGATCGTGCCGGTGAAGCGCGGAAAATAGATGCCGAACGAGGCGTTGGCGACGCTCTGGGTCAGCAGCGTCAACATCATCAGGCCCGGCACGATGAAGGCGCCATAAGCCACACCCTCGATCTCGGTGATGCGCGAGCCGATGGCCGCGCCGAACACGACGAAATACAGCGACGTCGAGATCACCGGCGACACGATGCTTTGCAGCAGCGTGCGTCCGGTCCGCGCCATCTCGAAATAATAGATCGCCCGAACGGCCTGGATGTTCATGCCTGCTTCCTCACCAGGTCGACAAAGATGTCCTCGAGCGAGCTTTGCGTGGTGCTGATGTCCTTGAGCCTTATGCCCGCGGTGTTGAGGTCGGTCAGCAATGACGTGATGCCGGGGCGCTCGGCCTGGGTGTCGTAGGTATAAACGAGTTCGTGCATGTCTTCAGACAGGATCAGGTGGTAGGCCGCCAGCGCATCGGGCACCACGTCGAGCGGCTTTTGCAGATGGATAGAGAGTTGCTTCTTGCCGAGCTTGCGCATCAGTTCGGCCTTCTGCTCGACAAGCACCAACTCGCCCTTGCTGATGACGCCGATGCGGTCGGCCATCTCCTCGGCTTCTTCGATGTAATGCGTGGTCAGGATGATGGTGACGCCGGATTCGCGCAGCTCCCGCACGACGTCCCACATGTCCTTGCGCAGTTCGACATCGACGCCGGCCGTGGGTTCGTCGAGAAACAGGATTTGCGGCTCGTGCGACAGCGCCTTGGCGATCAGCACCCGGCGCTTCATGCCGCCGGACAGCGTCATGATCTTGTTGTCTTTCTTGTCCCACAGCGACAGCGCCTTGAGCACCTTCTCGACATGGGCGGGATTTTTCTTTTTGCCGAACAGGCCGCGGCTGAACGACACCGTTGCCCACACGGTCTCGAAGGCGTCGGTCGTCAGTTCCTGCGGTACCAGGCCGATCTTGGCGCGCACCGAACGGTAGTCGCGCAGGATGTCCTCGCCCTCCACCGTCACGCTGCCTTCGGTGGGATTGACGATGCCGCAGGTGATGCCGATCAGCGTCGTCTTGCCGGCGCCGTTCGGCCCCAGCAGCGCAAAAATTTCGCCCTTGGCGATGTCGAGATTGATGTCCTTGAGCGCCTGGAAACCCGAGGCGTAGGTCTTGGACAGATGGGAAATCGAAATGGCAGGCAGCATGCGCAATGATTGGACAGAATGACGGGATAACCCGCGCGGTGCGCGGGCTGGAGGCAATGTGGTATGTGCCGCGCTGCATTGCAACAGGGCCGGACGCCGTTCTTTCGACCGGCGCCGCCCGTGCACGGCCGCACTCCGCTACCCTTTCGGGATAGGCTAGGAATAGGCGCGGCGGGTGGCCGGCCACCGCCGCAGCAGCGCGCGCACGAGTGCAATCGAACAGGCCGCGCCGTTGTCGTTGCCTTTTTCGAAATCGCCGTCGACGCAGCCGAGCCGGTTGGTCACATGCGCAAAGCAGATGACGGGATAGCCGCGCGCGAGCGAGAAGGCATAAAGCGCTGCGGCCTCCATCTCGACGGCGAGAATGCCGTCGCGCCGCCGCTCCGCGATCATGTGCTCGGTCTCGCGAAACGGCGCATCCGTCGTCCAGGTCGCGCCTTTGTGGACCTCGCATTGCGTCTGGCGCAACGCGCCTTCCGCAAACGCCACCATCCCTGGATCGGCCTCGACATAAGGCGACGGCGGAAGATAGTGGTAGCTCGTCCCTTCGTCGCGCAGCGCGCGCTCGATGAGGATGTGATAGGGCGGCGGCCCGGCAGCGGTGATCTGCCCGGCAGAAGAAATGCTGACCAGCAGCTCGCAACCGCAGGCGAACAACTGCTCGGCCACGAGCACAGAAAATGAGCCGCCGACGGCGCAGCCGACGATGCCGCACCGGATCCCCTGCTCGTCCCACTCATAAAGATGCGTGTGGTAACAGGCCCAGTTGTTGGACCGCTTGGCCGCGTGACGGGACTGGACGAACGCCACGACATCGCCGTCGGGATCGAGAATGCAGACAGGCGGGAGCTTACCGGCCTTTAGGCCCTTCTGCCGGCGCGCTTCGCGCAGCATGTTCTCCGGCAGGAAGACAGAGGGACGATGATAATCCTCGCGCGCCAGCAGCGGCGAATGGTGTGGCGTAACAGGATCGCGCGACGTGCGGTCCAAAACATCATCGTCATGGCCGGTTTGAAGCGGCACTTGCAGGTCGAAGTTCACAAAACAAACTCCTGTACTGAAATTATTTCTGCAAAGACATACGGCGACCTGCAGCGACTTGCGGCTCAGCCCGACATCCGGTTGCGCAACGGTTCAAGAGAAACACGCGCGAAGGTCGAAATGATGCGGCTGCCCGCAACCAGCGTGCCGCGCAGACTGCCGGCCACCTTCGATTCGCCGCCGACGCGCTGGTGATACGGCACCGGCACTTCGCGCACGCGCAGCCCCGCGCGCGCGACACGCATCTGCATCTCGAGATTCCAGCCGTAGGTGAGTTCCTGCATGCCGAGATCGAGGAGCACATCGCGGCGGATGGCGCGGAAGGCGCACATATCGGTGTAGCGCACGCCATAGAGAAGGCCGACGACCCAACCGGCCGCAAGACCTGAAACCACCTGATGAAATCCCATGCTGCCGGGGTCGCGTTCGCCGCTGGCGCGCGAGGCGATGACGAAATCCTGCTGATCACTTCGGATCGGTGCGACAAGCGCTTCGATGGCGCCGGGATCGTCAGCGCCGTCGCCGTCCATGAACACGATGATCTCACAGTCACTCGCGGCCTCGGCGCCGCGCAGGCAGGCGCGGCCATAGCCACGCCCGACGGAAAGAAATTCCGCGCCGGCTTCGCGTGCGCGCGCTTCGGTCGCGTCCCGGCTGCCGCCGTCGGCCACGATGATGCGGCTGACCACAGCGCGCGGCAAACCGGCGACGACGGGACCAATCGAATCTTCCTCGTTGAGCGTCGGAATGACGACGGCGACTCGCATGGTGTCCTGCCGCGCTGTGTCCTGTTGCATGGTGTCCTGCTTTCCGGCGGCGGTTACAGGCTCCACCGCAACCCGCAATTCGCACAAGCCGTTGGCGGCTTATCGGACATCAGCGCATCGCGGAAATCGCTGTAGGCCTCGCCGTTCCAGATCTCGCGCAGCGTGCCCTGCGTGGCATCACCGAGCGTATAGTTCTCATAACCGTGCTGGGAGAACGGCGCGATGCAACACGGCAGCGCACGACCGTTGGCGGTGAAATACATCACCGACCAGGGCCGCCGGCACATCGACCACGGCGAACCGTCGTCATGGCGCTTGAGACTCATGCCCGGCTCCGACGCGGCGCCCGATGCGCTGAAGGTGACGCCCAACTCCTTCGCGACCTCTTCGGCTCTCTCGATATACATCGCCTCGTCCTGGGAAAGCTGCTCGTAGAGCGCCTGGTCCGGCCGCGCGCGGCCGATGGCGTCGGTCTCGAAAAAAACGAGACGTTGCAGATAGACTTCCCGAACGCCTGCATCCGCCGCAACGCGTACGAAATCCGGCAATTCCTCGACTGTTTCACGCAAGCCCGTAAGCCAGGCCGAGACGCGTGGCTTGGTATGACCCTCGCGCTCCTGCAGCTCACGAAATGTGCGGACATTCTTCAGGATGCGGTTGAAATAATTCTTGCCGCGGATCGCGAGATAGGATTTTGCATTCGCCGCGTCGAGCGACACGCGCATCTCGTCGAGACCGGCATCGATCATGGCGCGGCCGTTCTTGTCGTTGAGCACGGTGCCATTGGTGTTGAACAGCACATAGGTGCCGCGGTCTTTCAGATAGCGCACCATCTTCGCCAGATTCTTGACCAGCATCGGCTCGCCCACACCGTGCAGCACGGCGCGTTGCAGATTCGGCACCTGATCGACGATCGAGGTGAACAACTCCCAGCTCATGTCGGCCGGCGGCTCGAGTTCTGCATAGGTGCGCGGACACGTGGTGCAGAGCAGATTGCAGCGGTTCGTCGTCTCCAGATAGAGACAGACCGGCAGCTTCTGCTCCTGCGCACGCTTGCGCTCGACCTTTTCGAAATAGCGCCGCGGATCGATCGTCTGCGTCTGATCGCTGATTGTCGTTTCCATCAATGGCAAATCCCTAAACCGAGGCGTTCACACCTGAAGCTTCCATGTGACAGCTCAAATCAAATCCGCGATGCGCGCGTCACGACGTCGTTTCGCGCGCTCCCGCGTGTTATGCCGGCACGCTTGCCGTCCTTTCCGGCTGCGTCCGGCGAATGCCCAGGCGCTCGCAAAATTCCGGCCGCTGCATCAGTGAAGACAATAAAGCGGCGGTATTCGGGGCATCGTGCGAACGCAGTGTGGCATCGAACGCGCCCAGTCCCGTGACTTCGCCATGCAGCATGCGCAGCGCGGCGGCATCGTCCACATCATACCAGGTCGGCAGTTCGCATAATTCCAGGCCGATCTCGCGCGCGCGCGCACGCGTCTCGTCCGCAACCGTTTCCGTGCTCCACGCTACATCTTCAAAAAGCCGGCGGTGTTTCTGCTTCAAACCGAGCAGGTAATATCCGCCGTCATTGGAAGGCCCGAGCACGGCGCGATCTCCCGGCTCAGCCAACAACCGCGCGGTCTCGATGAGGATCGAGGTCGGCAATGTCGGGCTGTCGGAATTGAGGACCACCGCCGAGGCATGACCGCGATCCAGCAGATCGCAAATCGCCTTGAAAAGACAGTCTCCGAAATTCGGCAACCAGACATCGAGCAATCCGATCTCAGCCGGCAGATTGTTCTTGAAGAACGCTTCCGATCCGGGCGGCCCGAATGCCATATATCCGGCGACAGACGAGTCGATGCCGGCAGCGAGAATATTGCGCGATACATCTTTCAGAAATGCGGTATTGAACGACGCCGCTTCCTCATAGCTCAGCGGTGGCACCAGACGCGTCTTGGTGAGACCGGGGCGGGACGCTTTCGCCATGACGGCGATGCCGCACGTCGATTTTTGAGACGTCGATGTCTCAGACAAAGGAACACACTCGGAACCGCCGAGATTTTTTTTCATCATTCCAGCCGATTCGCGCTGCTGTTATGTCGCTCAAAGCCCGCAGCGCCACAATTTATTACGCGGCGGGTGTGGCAAAGTTACAGGCGCTCTCGGATTCGTGAACGGTTTGGCCACGGCGCAGTGCTGCCGATTCTCGGCATTTCCGCGTGATCGGCAGACGCGAGGAGCCCGCGTTATCGTCGCGCGACGGCGATGCGGATCATCTCGTCGTGGGGAATCGGCTTTTCGTCTTTGCTTGTCCAGGTCGGAGCCTTGGCGAACTCCTCGGGCGGCATGTCGAGCGCCGCAATGCTTTTTCCGATCGACGCAACCACCTCGATCGGCACGGCAACGGGATGTCCGAACCAGCCGAACCAGGCGCTGTAATCGACGATCAGGCTGATCTTGCCATCGGGCGCGCGGACGACGTCGTGGACATAACCCAATGTCTGGTCGTCACCATCAAGCACCGGCTTGCCGATGAGAACGCCGACGCGGACCGGCTGCGGAAAGCGGCGATTCATCTTTTCCTCAGGCGTCAGTTCCTTTTCTTTCGTGTCGCCCTTGTCCTGGTTGCCCTTCGCCTGCTCGGCCCGAACCCTGTTTTGCGGCGGCTCATCCTTTTGGGACGTATCCTTTTGCGCCGGGTTGCCGGACTTGTCCTGATTGTCAGTGCTCGGGTTAGACATCCCGCCGGCTGATGATGCGGCGGGCGGCTGGTCCTTGTCCTGGCTCTGGGCCTGAAGCGGCGGCACCCACAGCAAAGCCAGCATGGCGACCCCGATCGCCGGCTCGGCCGACTTCCTTACACGAAGGCGTGTTGTCAAATTGGGTGTAACCAAATCACGGCTGGAGCGAAATTGAGCTATCAACGATTCTGCAAGAGACACGAGCAGATTCCTTCGCAACGTTGCCCTGCAGTGCGGAACGCACCGTTCAAACGGACAGTCGACAATGACCGATGCAGTCGTCAAATCACAAGCACGCCATTCGCAAGCGCCGCATGAGCGGATCGCGACGCGGCGGCTGCATCCGCTGCCGCTGCGCATCATGCACTGGGTCAACGCCATCGCGATCTTCATCATGATCCTGAGCGGATGGAAAATTTACAACGACGAAGTTTTGTTCGGCTGGCTGCATTTTCCCGATGCCATCCTGCCCGGGCCCTGGGCCCAGCACGGCCTGCAATGGCACTTTTTCGGCATGTGGATTTTTGCGATCAATGGACTTTGCTATCTCACTTACGGCCTCGCCTCCGGCCGCTTCCGCACCATGCTGTTGCCGATCTCTATTTCAGGGGTGCTCAAGACCGCGCGCGACGCGCTGCTCTTCCGCCTCAAGCACGACGACCTCACCCACTACAATATGGTCCAACGTGTGCTTTATGTCGGCGTCATGCTGGTCGGCATCGTCATCCTGCTGTCCGGACTGAGCATCTGGAAGCCGGTGCAGTTCTCCGAACTCGCCAGCATCTTCTACAGCTTTCAGACGGCGCGGCTGGTGCACTTCCTGTGCATGACCGCGATCGTGGGCTTCATTCTCGTGCATGTTTCGCTTGCGCTGCTCGTTCCGCGCTCCTTGCTGGCGATGATCACCGGCGGTCCGCGTGTGCCGGCCGAGCCGCGACAAGATGAACGGCCTCTTCCTCAGCAAGCCAAACTCTAGGAGACCGGCGATGTCGGGAATCATGAGGCGACCATCCCTGTTCCGGCCGAAGGGGCCCATCGACCAGAGCCTTTTGGCCGAGAACCGCGCGCTGCTTGCAGACATCGATCGCCGCAAACTGCTGCGCGGCGCGCTCAGCCTCGGCGCGCTGTCGCTGCTCGCCGGCTGCAGCGTCA
>DATJHH010000011.1:0-103146 GCA_035494115.1 Xanthobacteraceae bacterium | reverse complement strand
TGCGTCTGCTCGCCAAGACCGTCGATGCCGAGGTTCACGACGTCACCGACCTTGAGGAACTTCGGCTCCGGCTTGATGCCGAGGCCGACGCCCGGCGGCGTGCCGGTGATGATCACGTCGCCCGGCTCCATGACGAAGTATTGCGAGCAGTACCAGACGATGTGCGCGGCGCTGAAGATCATCGTCTTGGTCGAACCGTTCTGGCGGCTCTCGCCGTTCACCGTGAGCCACAGGTGAAGCTTCTGCGGGTTCGGGACCTCGTCGGGCGTCACCAGCCAGGGGCCGATCGGACCAAAGGTCTCGCAGCCCTTACCCTTGGTCCATTGTCCGGCGCGCTCAATCTGGAAATTGCGTTCCGATACGTCGTTGGCGAGGCAATAGCCGGCAACGACGTCGAGGGCATTTGATTTGCTCAGATAACGGGCGCGCTGGCCGATGACGATGCCGAGTTCGACCTCGTAGTCGAGCTTGGTCGAGTCCTTGGGCGTCACGGTGTCGTCGTTGGGCCCGCAGATGCAGCTCGGGGCCTTGTTGAAGATGATCGGCTCCTTCGGCAGGGCCAATCCGGTCTCCGCCGCATGGTCGGAATAGTTCAGGCCGATGGCGATGAAGTTGCCGACCTTGCCGACGCAGGGGCCGATTCGCGGCGTGCCGCGCACCAGCGGCAGCTTGTCGAGCTTGGCCTTGCGGATCTTCTCGAGCCCCTTGGGGCTGAGCGTGTCGCCGGCGATGTCGGGGACCAGCCCGGAGAGGTCGCGGATCTTGCCCTCGGCGTCGAGGATACCGGGTTTTTCGCGGCCGGGCGGGCCATAGCGCAGAAGCTTCATTTCAAAGGTCCTTTCAATGCATTGGGCGGGCAATCGGTCGGCACCCGCGGGAGTTTTAGAGAAGTGTTCGTGCTCGCGCCAGCCGTCGCGCGGGCGTCGCGGTTGGGTAAATAAAGTCTTCACGCCCAGTGCTTTGCAGCCTGCACTCCTGTGACGTACGGGACACAGCATTCAAGATTTCTATGGCCGCGCCCGTTTCGGGGCGTCTCGCGACCTAATTTTCATTGTCACACTGCAAAGTGATTGTCAGATTGAGTTATTCGCGCGGCGGGGGCCGCTTGGGGGGATTTTCCATGCGTGACGGGTTCACGAAATTCATGCTGCTGTCGACGACGGCGCTCGGCGTTTTCGTTGGGGCGACGGCGGCGCAGGCCGGCGGCTTCGCCATCCGCGAACAGAGCGCGGCAAGCCTCGGTAATGCCTTCGCCGGCGTGGCGGCGGGCGGAACGCCGGGAACGCTGTTCTGGAATCCGGCGATCATGACCCAGTTCTCCGGCCTCGCTTTCGAGGGCACGTTCACGGTGATCAACCCGCATACGAACGAAAACGTTGGCGCGGGTTCTACGCTGGGCTTCCTGGGCGGCACGACGGTAACCAACCCCAGCCTTGTGCCATCGACATCGTCGATTTATCAGCTCAACAACAATATCTGGCTTGGTGTTTCGACCAGCGCGCCTTTCGGCCTCGACCTGCAATTCCCCGATCTCTGGGCTGGCCGCAGCTATGCCCAGTCGACGTCGCTGCGCACCTATAACGCCACGCCGAGCCTTGCCTTCCGCCTCAACAACGAATTGAGCTTTGGCGTCGGCTTCCAGGCCCAATACGCGACGGCTGATTTCAACAGCGGTTTTGCGGTGGCGCCTGGGTCTCACATCAATCTCAACGCTGAGGGTTTCGGCTTCGGTGCGACAGCCGGCGCCACCTGGACGCCGTCGCCTGTCACCACCGTCGGTCTTGGCTGGCGTTCGGGCATCAAGCAGGACCTCTCCGGTACGTTGCTCTCATCGCCGATCGTCGGCGGCAGCACGCTCGGTCCGGTCAGTCTGTCGGCTGATCTGCCCGATACCGTGAGCCTCGGCGTCATTCATAAGCTCAATGCCTTCTGGACCGTGAAGGGCACGATCGAGTGGACCCACTGGGACACGATCGGAACGGTTCATATCGATCAGCGCAACGGTGGCCCCGCGACCATCGGCGGTCTGCCGGTCACCATTCCGTTCGAATACAAGGACGGCTGGTTCTACGCCCTCGGCGCCGACTACCAGTGGTCGCCGAAGACGACGTTGCGCATCGGCGCGGCCTTCGAACAGTCGCCGATCACCGATGCTGTGCGCACGCCGCGTCTGCCGGACAATGATCGCTTCTGGATCACGGCCGGCGTCAGCCACGAGATCTGGAAGGGTCTGAAGTTCGATCTTTCCTATGCGCACATCTTTGTCGACAGGGCACCGATCGATATTTCGGCCACGTCCGGCAATCCGAGCTTCAATGGCGTGGTGACCTACGTCGGCAATGCGGAGACGCAGATCAATCTGTTCTCGGTCGGCCTGCGTTACCAGTGGGATCCGACGCCGGCCAATCCCGTGCTTTATCGCAAGGGCTGAGACGGCCGCTTGCAAACGTCATGAAAAAGGCCGGCGTCATGCCGGCCTTTTTGGTTCCAAGAGCCAGTGGAGATGTTCCGAACGGCCGTGAATCACACCCGCTTGTCATTCCGGGGCGCGAGCTTTTAGCGAGCGAGCCCGGAATCCATAACCACCGCCGGGACTATGGATTCCGGGCCTGCGCGTAAAGAACGCGCATCCCGGAATGACAGCCGTGTTTGGTGCCTGATGTTTGCCTTAGAACGCGCCGGGAAACGCGCCGCCATCCATCAAGATGTTCTGGCCGGTGATGTAGCCGGCATGCACCGAGCACAGAAACGCGCAGGTCGCGCCGAACTCCGCCGGCTCGCCGAAGCGCCTGGCGGGGATCGTCTTGGTGCGGTTGGCGCGGGCTTCCTCCACCGTGATGCCGCCGTTCTTCGCCCACACCTGCAGATTGGAGGTGAGGCGGTCGGTGTCGAACGTGCCGGGCAGCATGAAGTTGATCGTCACGTTCGCTTCGGCGACCGAACGTGCGACGCCGGCGAGAAACGCCGTGAGGCCGGCGCGCGCGCCCGATGACAGATCGAGTCCGGGCAGCGGCATCTTCACCGAGCCAGAGGTGATGTTGACGATGCGTCCGAATTTTCGGCGCACCATGGCGTCGATCGCGGCCTGCGTCATCTCGATGGCCGTGAGCATGTTGCCTTCGATGCCCTTGATCATGTCTTCGTGCGAGAGTTTCCGGAAATCCTTCACCGGCGGGCCGCTATTGTTGTTGATCAGGATGTCCGGTTCCGGACAGGCGGCGAACAGCGCCTTGCGGCCTGCTTCTGTGCCGACATCGGCCACGACCGCGATGATCTTCGACTTGGTGCGGGCTTCCATCGCCTTGGCGGTCGCGTCGAGCTTTTCTTGATTGCGGCCGTTGATGACCACCTCGCAACCGGCTTCGGCGAGCGCTTCGGCGCAGGCGCGTCCCAAGCCACCGCTTGACCCGCAGACGATGGCCTTGCGGCCGGCGATTCCCAAATCCATGCGCTGTCCTCTCGCGTTGACGAATGCAGTCGGCAAAGTCCCCATCCACGCGAGGCATGTCAATGCCGGGCATGGATGGGATTTCGCGCCATGGAGGGGAGGTGCGCTAGTTCGAATGTCCGCAACAGCCGAGATCAGGTCGTGCGCTTGCATTCGCAATTCTCGTGTCCGGATTTCTCGTGTCCAAAATTCCTGACGCGGGCGCAGCTCGCGTCACGAGGTAGATGCCGACCGCAACCGGCACGATGCCGATGAGATCAGTCAACGCGACATGCTCGCCGAGCAGAAACCAGCCGAACAGCATGCCAAGTGGCGGCATGATGAAGTGATAGGAGCTGGCCGCTGTGGCACCCGAGACCATGAGCAGGTGGAACCAGATCAGATAGGCGAACACCGATACGAACAGCACCAGATAGGCGAACGCGAAGAACAGGTGCCACGTCGGCACGATGTCACTGACGTTCTCGAAGCTGAATGCGAAAGGCAGGACCGCGAGACCGGCCGACACGCTTTGCACACCGTTTCCGACCCAGAGGCCGCCGGTGGGCGAAAAACGCTTGAACAGGATCGTGCCGCCAACCAGCGAGACCAGCGCCGCGAGCGTGAAAATGATGCCGGTGACATGGTCGACGCCGCCGTTGAGCCGGCTTCCGACCACGTAGGCGACCCCGCCGACGCCGAGCAAGAGGCCGATCACCTTGCGCCATGTGATCCGCTCGTCGAGGAATGTGGCGGCGAGCACGGCGGTCAACACCGGATTGGCGCTGATGACTAGCGCCGACAGGCCGGACGAGATGCTCTTCAGGCCGATATAGCCGAGACCGAGATAGGCGGCCTGATTGGCGATGCCGAGCGCCGCGAAAAGCAGGAGATCGCGACGGCTGAGTTTTAGCGGCACGCCATTGATTGCAGCGGCGCCGAGCATCAGCACGCCGGCGAGCAGGAAGCGGAACGTGAGCAGCAGCAGCGGCGGGCAATCCGCGATGGCGAGCTTGGCCACGGAAAAAGCCGAAGCCCAAAGAAAGCAGAATGCCGCCACCATGAGAGGTAATGGAATACGTGTGGCGGGACGGGGGAGAGCGATGCTGGCGATTGTCATGGATCAATTTCCCTTCTGCGCCCTCACATAGGCCCACGCCTTGCCATTTGGAAATTAAATGATAAAATATTGATCAGTGGAAATTCGAATGGTGCGGCCATGCTCGACCTCGATCTTCTTCGCAGCTTTGTCTCGGTCGTGGACACCGGCGGCTTCACGCGCGCTGGCGAGCGCGTCCACCGCACCCAGTCGACGGTGAGCCAGCAGATCAGGCGGCTGGAAGAAACGCTCGGCTATCCGCTGCTGCGCCGGAACGGAAAACAGGCCACGCCGACAGAGCAGGGCGAGCGGCTGCTGTCCTACTCGCGGCGCATCCTGGCGCTCGAGCAGGAGGCGCGCGACGTCGTTGCGCGGCCGGCCGGCGATGGCATCGTGCGGCTCGGCATCCCGGAGGATTTCGCCGCCTACAGGCTGACCGAATTATTGTCGGACTTCGCGCGCTCGCGTCCCGGTCTGCGCCTCGACGTGCGCTGCGGCCTCAGTGTTCAGACGCGCCGGACGCTCGACAACGGCGACCTCGATCTTGCTTTGTACAAACGCGACGCCGGCGAGAGCGGCGGCGTTGCGGCGTGGCCCGAGCGGCTGCAATGGGTGACGAGCCGCCGGCATCCGGTCGATTTCGACCGCGATCCCTTGCCGCTCGTGATGTCCGAGCAAGGCTGTCTTTATCGCTATCGGATGATCCATGCCGTGGAGTCCGCCGGTCGGGCCTGGCATACGGCCTATACGAGCCCGAACCTTCCCGGTATTCAGGCCGCGGTTTCGGCCGGTCTCGGCATCAGCATTCTGCCGGATGTCGCGATTTTGGCCGACCATCATCGCGTACTCGAACCGGCCGATGGTTTTCCGGATATCACCAACACGGAGATCGCGCTGGTCGTCGCCGCGGAAGCAAGCCCGGCGACGCGCCGCCTTGCCGAGGTGTTGTCCGATTTCTGCTCGACGATCTATGCGAAGGGAAATTGAGAGAATGACGGATGACGCTCAGGTGGCTGGCAACGTACCAACCATCGCCGACGTGAAGGCGGCGGCGCAAAGACTGGCCGATGTCGCGATCCGCACGCCGCTGCTGACCTCGCCTGTTCTCGATGAGTTGACCGGCGGTCGCATCTTTCTCAAGGCGGAGATTTTCCAGCGCACCGGTTCGTTCAAGTTTCGCGGTGCTTTCAACAAAATCGCATCGCTGCCGCGTGCCGCGCATGCGGCCGGTGTCGTGGCGTTTTCCTCCGGCAATCATGCGCAGGGCGTCGCCGCTGCCGCAGCACGTCTCGGCTTGCCGGCTGTGATCGTGATGCCGCGCGATGCACCGCAATCGAAGCGCGAACGCACGGCGGCGCTCGGCGCCAAAGTTGTGCTTTACGACCGCGAGACCGAAGACCGCGAGGCGATCGCGCGCAGGATAGCGACGGAGCGTGGCGCGGCGCTGGTTCCGCCCTATGACGACGCGCAAGTCATTGCCGGGCAAGGTAGTGTCGGCATCGAAATCGTGGACGATCTCGCGCGCACCGGCCTCGCCGCCGACACGGTCGTGGTCAATGCTTCGGGCGGCGGACTGACGGCAGGCATCGCGCTCGCCATCAAGGACGCGTGGCCGCATGCGCAGATCGTCACCGCCGAGCCGGACGGTTTTGACGATCACGCCCGGTCTTTTGCAAGCGGTACGCGGCAAAGCAATGCGGCGCTCTCCGGCACGATCTGCGATGCGCTGATGGCGCAGACACCAGGCGACATCACGTTTGCCATCAACCGGCGGCTGGTGGGGCAGGGCGTGAGCGTCAGCGATGACGATGTGCGCGCGGCGATGCGCTTTGCATTTCGCGAGTTGAAACTCGTCGTCGAGCCGGGCGGCGCGGTGGCGTTGGCGGCGCTGTTGACCGGCCGCATCGATGCCCGTGGCAAGACGGCGGTCGTCGTCCTGTCCGGCGGCAATGTCGATGCCGATGTGTTTTTCAAGCTGATTGCGTAAGACGCAAGCGCCTGTCAACTGAACAGCGCGATGGTCTCGTTCGGTGTCAGTGCGCGCAATGGCGCGAGTGGGTCTGGCGCTTGCTCCGGCGCACTCTGTGACTCGTTGCTCGTTGCCGGCGGCAATGTCTCCGGCTCTGCAAGCGCAGTGGATCGTGACAACGAAGCCGCTGTCGATTCATGCGGCGTGTCCGCAGGCGCGTCGTTCATCGCCGCGAGCCTGATTTCGATTTCGCGCAGCAGCGTGATGGCGATGGCGATGGATTGCGCGGCCTCGTCCTGATCGGCGCAGGCGTTGCGAATGTCGCGCGCCTGCCGATCGACCTGATCGCAATGGTGGAAGTCGACACCCTGTTCACGGAGGGTCCAGGTCACGGATTGAATCCGTTCGGCGGATTGGTCGATGACGCCGGCGCGGGCCTGCGTCAGATGCGTCAGCCATGCGAGATTGTCGGCGATCATGCGATCTTCGCGATCGGGAGGACCGAAATGCGCTCGCGCGAAATCGCGCCGCGCCCGCGCGATCGCAGAGGCAAGGCCGTCCCATTCATGACGCAGCCGAGCGTCTCGTTCGCTGTCCTCGCCGTTGCTGGTTTGGCTATCCGTCTGGCGGCCCGCCAGCGACTGTTCCAGGCGGCCGACCGCCGCGAGGAGCATCGTGTTATCGGCGTGACGGCTGCGCTGGGCGAATTCGGCCAGGAACGAGCGGCCGCGCGCCGTCGCGGACAAGGTCGCGTGCAGGGCCTCGTATTCGGCCTCTGTCACGATGTCCTCCCCCATCTGCTCCTGTGCGAGCGCGCTTGATCGGATCGACGAATCGCCTGACATGGTGCGATCATAACGGGCAATGCGCGATGAACGGATCATCCCGTTTGCTGTGCGCGGGCCCCATGCGACGACATCCCCAGTTCTTCTCAAAAATCTTCGCGGGTCCGGCGAAGCCGGTGTCGTCCGCCGGTTTCGCGGCGCGGTTGGCCGGGTGTTATGCGGCCAATTTCACCTTCATCGGCATTCAGATGCCCTTCTTTCCACTCTGGCTGTCGTCGCAAGGACTGGACGCCGGCGACATCGGTCTTGCTCTGGCATTGCCGATGACGATGCGCATCGTCTCGATACCTATCGTGAGTTGGGAGGCGGACCGTCGCGGCACCTTGCGCGGCGTGTTGATTCTCTGCGTCGGGACTGCGGCGATTTTGACCGCGCTGCTCGGCCTCGGCGTCGGCCGCGCAATGATCTTCATCCTCATCGGCCTTTATGCCTTGGCCTATTCGCCGACGTCGCCGTTGCTTGATGCCTATGCCCTCAAAGGGCTGGCCGAACGCGGCTGGTCCTACGGACCGGTCAGGTTATGGGGTTCGGCGGCTTTCATCCTCGGCAATGTCGGCGGCGGGCTGGTGGCTGAGATCATCGCGCCCGGTCATCTGATCTGGCTCATTGTCACGGCGCTTGTCCTGGCGACGCTCAGCGTTTTTTTGCTGGTGCCGCTGTCGCCTGACGCGGTGCCGCGGGATGCGCCGGTGCTGCGGCCGAGCCGGCTGTTGCGACTGCCGGGAGTCGCGCGGGTCATTTTAGCCGCGAGCCTTATCCAGGCGAGCCATGCCGTCTTTTATGGCTTCTCGGTCCTCCAATGGCGTTCCGAAGGCTACGATGCCGGCGTTGTCGGCTTGCTGTGGGCGACCGGCGTCGCGGCGGAGATCGTGCTGTTTGCATTCTCCGGCCGCATTCCGCCACGTGTGCCGCCGGCATTCCTGATCTGCCTCGGTGGCGCGGGTGCCGTGCTGCGCTGGATGCTGCTCGCTTTCGATCCGGGCGGGCCGCTGCTCTTTGCAGCGCAAACGTTGCACGCCTTGAGCTATGCTGCGACCTATCTCGGGACCGTGGCTTTCCTGATGCGTGTGGTGCCGGGCGGCCTTGTCGCGTCGGCGCAGGGCTCGCTTGCCATCGCCAATGGCGCGGTGTTGGCGCTCGCGACGATGCTCGCCGGGTTTCTCTATGAGTCCCATGGCGCTGGCGCCTATTTCGCGATGGCCGGTTTTGCCGCCTGCGGCATCGCCGTTGCGCTCACGCTTTTCCGTGCGCCGCACGCAGCATGATCCCGAAAAGCTTGCCCTCGGACTTGATCCGAGGGTGGGAACCGGTTTTCGGACAAGATCATGCGCGAACAAAAAGCGTAATTTATCCCCACAACGCCGACGAAGCCGGATGCACGACGCTGCCGTCGTAGCGCAGCCCATCGGGGCGGTCGCGCGCGAGCAGCAGCGGACCATCGAGATCGACCACAGCGGCATGTTGCGCAATCAGCATGGCCGGTGCCATCGACAGCGATGTCGCCACCATGCAGCCGGCCATCACCAGAAAACCGTCGTGGCGCGCACGCGCGGCCAGCGCCAGCGCTTCCGTCAGGCCGCCGGTCTTGTCGAGCTTGATGTTGATCGCGTCGTATTTGCCTTTGAGCGCGGCAAGCGAGGCCAGTCCGTGTACGCTCTCGTCAGCGCAGACGGGAACCGGGTGGGCCATCTCGCCGAGCAGGCCATCATCGTCCGCCGGCAATGGTTGTTCGATGAGCGTCACGCTGGCGCGGCGGCAGGCTTCGAAATTGTCGCGCAGGGTGTCGGCGGTCCAGCCTTCATTGGCGTCAACGATCAGCGTGGCGCTGGGGACCGCTTCACGCACTGCGGCGATGCGTGCAGCATCGCCCTCTGCGCCGAGCTTGATTTTCAGCAGCGGGCGATGGGCGGCCTTTGCGGCGGCCGCCCCCATGGCCTGCGGGTCGCCGAGGGAAATCGTGAAAGCGGTGGTGCAAGGCTGCGGCGGTGCTTCGCCCGCCAGCGCTGCGGCGCTGCGCCGTGCCTGTTTGGCGGCGAGGTCCCAGGCCGCGCAGTCGAGGGCGTTGCGGGCGGCACCGGGGGGCAGCAGGGATTGGAGCGCCTTGCGGTCGGCTCCCGCCTCCAGCGCCGCGCGCACGCCATCGATGGCCGCGGTGA
This sequence comes from Xanthobacteraceae bacterium, assembly GCA_035494115.1. Taxonomy (GTDB): domain Bacteria; phylum Pseudomonadota; class Alphaproteobacteria; order Rhizobiales; family Xanthobacteraceae; genus DATJHH01. The sequence continues at coordinate 93,650 of DATJHH010000011.1, read as the reverse complement.
CGGTTTCGACCGTCTCGCCGTAACGGCCGTAGGGCACGCATTCGCCACGGCCGGTCCAGGTTCCGTCGCTCAGGGCGGTGACGACGACCACCGCCTCGGTTTTCGCGCCCCGGCTGATCGCAAAGGCGCCTGCAATCGGCCATTTTTCGACCGTGACGGTGAGCGAAACAGACATGCTTTTTCCGCCTAAATGAACTATGGAAACGAGGCTCGTGCGCGGCCTCGTAGCGCGAGAATCACGCCATATTGGCATAGAGTGGCCGCGTCGCCTGTTGGCTGCCGTCGCATCCTTTGAATCTTTCGGAGACTGATCGTCATGGTTCTGCGCGCCACACGCAAGGCACTGTCCTGAAGCCATGCTCGATCGCGCCTCGCCCACAGTGACTGAGCCGTTCCTGACTGCCACGCCCGATGGCGACCGTCTGGTGTTGACGGCGGCCGGCCAGTGGACGGCCGTCCATGCCGACGCGCTGGAACGCGAGATCATGGGGCTGACGCGCAAGGTGCGCGCCTTCCGCGCGATCACGATCGACATGGGCGGCATCGCGCGCATGGACACGTTCGGCGCCTGGCTGCTCGAGCGCCTGACCCGCGGCCTGACGCGGCGCGGCTGCGAGCCAACAGTCACCGGTCTTGCCGACATCTACGGTCCGCTGATTGATGAAGTGCGCCACGTGTCGGCCGATCCGTCGCCGCCCCCGAGTGAGCGCCACGCGCTGGTCTATGCGCTCGATCAGGTCGGGCGCACGACGACCTTCATCGGCGCGGAATTCATTGCCATCATGCGCATGCTTGGCGCGGTCGCGGTCGCGATGATCCGCGCGGCGATCAAACCGTGGACCTTCCGCTTCACGTCGACCGTGCACCACATGGACCGCGTCGGCTGGCATGCGGTGCCGATCATCGCGCTGATCACATTCCTGATCGGCTGCATCATCGCCCAGCAAGGCATCTTCAATTTCCGCAGATTCGGCGCCGACATTTTCGTTGTCGACATGATCGGAATCCTGGTGCTGCGCGAACTCGGCGTCCTGATCGTCTGCATCATGGTGGCTGGCCGCTCGGGCAGCGCCTACACAGCCGAACTCGGCTCGATGAAGATGCGCGAGGAGGTCGATGCCTTGCGCACCATGGGCCTCGATCCGATCGACGTGCTGGTTCTGCCGCGCATTGTCGCACTCATGATCTCGGTTCCAATTCTCACGTTCATCGGTTCGATGGCGGCGATCGGCGGCGGCCTGCTGGTGTCGTGGGGATACGGTGGGCTCGATCCCACGGTGTTCATTTCGCGACTGAAGGAAGCGATTTCACTGCAGAGCTTTCTTGTCGGCATGGTCAAGGCGCCGTTCATGGCGCTGGTGATCGGCATCGTCGCCTGCGCCGAAGGTTTTGAAGTGCAGGGCAGCGCCGAATCGCTCGGCCTGCGCACCACATCGTCGGTGGTGAAGTCGATCTTCCTTGTCATCGTGCTCGACGGGTTTTTCGCCATGTTCTTCGGCGCGATCGGGATCTGACGCATGAGCGATCTCGATACGCATTGGAACGAGGTGGAGCGCGACGCGCGCCAGGTCCCGATCATCAGCGTGCGCGATGTCGTTGTGCGTTTCGGGCAGCGCACGGTGCTCGACGAACTGTCGCTCGATGTCATGACCGGCGAGGTGCTGGGCTTCGTCGGCGGATCGGGCGCCGGCAAATCGGTGCTGATGCGCACCATCATCGGTCTCATCCGCAAGAGCGCGGGCGACGTCGAGGTGCTCGGCGTCGATATGGCGGGTGCGCCGGACGAGCAGCGCCAGGCGGTGGAGCGCCGCTGGGGCGTGTTGTTCCAGCACGGCGCCCTGTTCGGGTCGCTGACGGTCGGACAAAACGTCCAGTTTCCCCTGCGCGAGAATCTGCGGCTGTCGGATCGCCTGCTCGACGAGATCGCGGTCGCCAAACTGGAACTTGTCGGCCTCAAGCCGGAGGTCCGGCATCAGTCACCCTCGGAACTATCTGGCGGCATGATCAAGCGCGTGGCGCTGGCGCGTGCGTTGGCGCTCGATCCGGACATCGTGTTCCTCGACGAGCCGACCTCGGGTCTCGACCCCATCGGAGCGGCCGAATTCGATGAACTGATCAAGACCCTGCAGCAGACTTTGGGCCTGACGGTTTTTATGGTAACGCACGACCTGGATAGCCTTTATGCGATCTGCGACCGCATTGCCGTTCTGTTCGAGGGCAAGGTCATTGCGTCGGGTCCGATGTCCACGATGCTGGCGTCGGAGCATCCTTGGCTGAAGGCTTATTTCCGGGGCAAGCGGGGGCGTGCATACGACGGCAAGGTTGCCGTTCCTGCGGAGTAGCGAGCATATGGAAACCAGGGCGAATTACGTCTTGATCGGACTGTTTACGCTGGCGGTGATCGTCTCCGGCTTTGTCTTCATCTATTGGATGCAGCGTGCGGGATCGGGATCAGACCGCACCACCTACAGCATCCGTTTCGACAATGGCGTGTCCGGCCTGCGCCCGGGTTCGGCTGTGAACTTCAACGGCCTGCGTGTCGGCGAGGTCGCTGCGCTCAGGCTGAGCCAGCAACGGCCCGATCAGGTCTTCGCCACCGTCAAGGTCGACAAGGCGACGCCGATCAGCGGCGATACGAAGATCGGTCTCGAGTATCAGGGCCTCACCGGCATTGCCGCCATCGCGCTCAAGGGCGGCGGCGGCACGGCCAAGCGCATCGCCGGCAACGACGCGCAGCCGCCGTTGCTGATCGCCGATCCGGCACTGAGCCAGGACGTCGTCGCATCGGCGCGCGAAGTGCTGCAGAACGTCAATTCAGTGCTGACCGAGAATTCGGCGGCGCTGAAAAGCGCGATTTCGGGCCTTAATTCCTTTACGGAAACTTTGACGCGCAATTCCCAGCATATCGACAGCATCATGGCCGGACTTGATGCGACGGTGGGCGAGAAGGGCGAACTGACCAAGACCGCGGAGTCGTTCCGCCAGCTCTCCGACAATCTCGACAAGCAGTTGAAGACTGTCGCTGCCGGCATCAACCGCCTGACGGCCACCGGTGCGCGGCGCATCGATTCGCTGACCTCGGAAGGTCAGCGGACGCTCGGCACGGTGAACCGCGCCGTGCGCAATCTGGACAGCAATCCGTCGCGGATCATAACAGGAGGTAGCGCCAGCACGGTCAGGCAGTACAATGGCCGGTGAGGCGTTATAGGGGGTCTGCGAATCGGTCATGGAACCGTCTTCGCAGTTGTTTCTTATGTTCGACGGCGGGGTTTTCCGGCGCTGGGGTTCCATCGCGCCGGCTCGGGCCTTGAGAATGAAGCGGGGATCGGTTTGAGAAGTCGGGGGCGTGTTTCCCATATTCGGCGTGGCCTCTTGGGTGCTGCGCTTCTGGTCGGCCTGTCCGGGTGCGCCTTGCTCGGTGGAGGAGCCGCGCCGTCGCCGGCTTACGACCTCACGGCGCCGCATGATTTCGGCACCGGCTTTCGCGGATCGCGCGGCCAGTTGATCGTCACGGAGCCGACGGCGCTGGCCGTGCTCGACAGCGACAAGATCGTCGTGCGTGCGCCGTCCGGCGAGATCGCGACCGCGGGTGGCGCGCAGTGGCGCGACCGGCTGCCCAAGCTGATGCAGGAGCGCATCGTCCAGACCTTCGAGAACGCGCATCGCATGCGCGGCGTCGGCGTGCCGGCCAATAATCTGACCGGCGACTACCAGCTCATCATCGACATCCGCCGTTTCGAAATCAGCGTCACCAATACGCCGGTGGCCGAGGTCGAGTTCACGGCAAAGATCGTCAGCGGCCAGACCGGCCGCATCGTGTCCGCAAATGTCTTCCACGCCAGCGCCCCGGCGACGTCCGCCGAAGGGCAGGCGGCGGCGTTCGCGCTCGATGCCGCCTTTGGCAAGGCCGTGGTCGGATTGGTGCGCTGGGCCGCCCGGCTGGTTTAGTTTTTCCGTCTAGCACACACACGATAATGAAAACGCCGGCCTTTTGGCCGGCGTTTTTAGTGTGATCATTCTGATCTGCGCTGAGGGTGTTACTCGAAGCGTCCCGCTGCATGCGCCAGCATGGTGTAGACCTTGCCGGTTTCCGAGGTGAGGTAGGTACGCGCCACCACCTGGCTGCGGTCATCGCGCGAGACCTCGTCGAGCAGACGCTCGAACTCGCCGATATAGCGGTCCACCGTCTGCTTGAATTCGCGATCGCCGCGATACTTCTTGCGGATCTCGTCGAAAGCGCGCTGGCCCTGCAGCGTGTAGAGACGACGCGTGAACACGTTGCGTTCGCCGCGCTTGTAGCGTTCCCACAATTCGGTTGCCGCATCGTGATCGATCATCCGGGCGATGTCGACGGAGAGCGAGTCGAGCGACTCGATGCTGTGACGGACCGGGCGTTCTTCGGCCGGCCGCGACGGATCGCGCGGCGCGTCGTAGGTCGCTTCCGATGCCGTGGACGGCTCGTCGCGCGAGGCGCGATTGAGCACGTCGGAGAGCCAGCCGTTGGTGCGACCGCTGGCGGCCGGAGCGGTCGGCTGCTCCGGACGACGCGGCCCGTGCTGGTTGCTGAGGTCGAGCCGTGCGCCGACGTCGGACCGCGATGCCACGCGCGCCGGCTCGCGCCGTTCGGATGTCGCAGCCTCTTCGCGCGTCGCGCCGCGACGTGCGCTGTCGACGACATCGAGCCCACGTCCATGTCGCGCCACGATGCGGTTGAGTTCGGCCAACGCCTCGATCTGATCGACGATGACGCGCCGCATCTGCGCCGCGCTTTCCGCGGTCTCCTGCGGCAATTCGAGAATGCCGCGACGCAGTTCGCCGCGCGTCGTCTCGAGTTCCCGCTGCATCTCGGCGGCCATATGCTTCATGCCGTGCAGGATTTCCGAGAAGCGTTCGGTTGCCTGACGGAACATCGACTGGGCGTCTTCCGACACTTCCTCGTAGATCGCATGCAGCGAAGAACTGGTGCGACGGCGTTCTTCCTCGGTTTTCGCTCGCGCGGATTCGAACTGCTCGGTGATCGCGCGTGTCGACTCGCTCGTCGCCTCGCTGACGACCGTCGCGATGTCGTTGGCGCGGACCGTCGCCGTCTCGATCGACTCGTCAAGCATGCCGGAGAACCGGCGCAGCCGCTGTTCGAGATCGTTCGTGCGGGTGTCGAGGGTGCCGAGCAAGCCTTCGAGCGACTGCTTGCGCTCGCCGAGCAGGCCGTCGGCGCGCCGATTGCTGCTGTCGAGAAGTTGCACCGCTTCGGCCAATCCGCGGCCATGAGCCTGGAACTGGTTTGCGAGCCCCGAGAGATCGGACAGCACGCGGCCGGTCACCGTGTTGAACTGGCCGATGCTGCTCTGCACCTGGTCGCTCGCCTGGCCGCTGCGGTCGTTCAGTTTCTCCATCGTCGCCACGAATTCGGAGACGCGATGCACCATCGTCTGCTCGATCGAACTCATGTTGTCGTGGGCGCCGCTGAGCACTTCCTGCAGCAGGATATTGGCCTCACGCAGCCGCTCGAACATCGCGGTGGAGTCGTTGGCGAGCATGCTGTGCGTCTCATGCATCTCGCTGACGGTGATGACAGCCGCCTGTTTCGACTTCTCGATCGCCGTTTCGGTCACTTCATGCAGGCCGGCGAGGGCGCGGTTGAACGTGTTCGAGGCGCCGGCACTCGCTTCGTTGATGCGCCGTGCGATCTCGTCGACATTGCCGGTCATCGCCGTGGTGAAGGTGAGACCCTTGGCCTCGATCTCCTTGATGGCGGCGTCGGTCGCGCGGGCGATTTCCGATGAGAACGCCTGGCTCTTGTCTGACAACGCGCCGATGAGGCTGCCGCTGTTGGTGTCGAGGACCTGGGTGATCTCGGTCGAGCGCTCGTTCACGGCCTTGGAGATTTCGTCCGCCTTGCCGATGAAGTTGCGTGCAACCTCCGTCGAGACCGCGATGAGAGTACGCTCGACCTCGCTGGCATTGGCGGTGATGATCCGCGTGACGCGGTCGGATAGGCTCGTGAGTGTCTGCTCGGCATCGGTGGTCTGGCCTGAGATCGTCGTGACGACGTGCTCGGACAGTCCGGTGAGTTTGCGTTCGACATCGGCGGCATTGCCGCTGATCGCAAGCGCGACACGATCGGAGAGAGCGCCGAGCAGGCGCTCTGCATCGGCCGTGCTGCCGCCGATGGCGGCCGCGATCCGCTCTGCAATTGTACCCAGCGAACGTTCCGCGTCCGCGGCGCTGCTGCCGATCGTTGCGGCGATCCGCTCCGAGACGGCGCCGAGAATGCGTTCCGCATCCGCGGCATTGCCGCCGATGGCCGCCGCGATCCGTTCGGAGATGGCGCCAAGCACGCGTTCCGCATCCGCGGCATTGCCGCCGATGGTTGCCGCGATGCGTTCGGAAACGGCGCCGAGTGTGCGTTCCGCGTCCGCGGTATTGCCGCCGATTGCTGCGGCGACGCGCTCTGAAGCAGTCGTCAGTCTCTGCTCTGCGTCTGCGGTATTGCCGTCGATGGTTGCCGCAATCCGTTCCGAAACAGCCGAGAGTTTTTGCTCCGCATCGGCGGCGTTGCCGACGATCGTCGCAGCGATGCGACTCGCGACGGCGCCCAGCAGATGCTCCGCGTCCGCGGCGTTGCCGCCGATCGTCGCTGCGATGCGTTGCGCGATGGCTGTCAGGGTGCGTTCGGTATCGGCCGTATTGCCGGTGATCGTGGTGGTGACGCGTTCGGTCAGGGTCGTAATCGAGCGTTCGGCGTCCGCGGTGTTGGTGGAGATCGCCGCGTTCAACTCCTCGAAGCGACCGTGCAGGGCTTCGACTGCCGCACGTGTGCGGGTCTCGATCTGGCCGGTCACTTCCTCGGTACGCCCGATCAACAAGGTTTCGAGCTGGCCGATGCGGCTGTCGAGATTGCCGGTCAGCGATTCCGAATGGCCGGACAGGGTCTTGTCGAGATCGACGATGCGGGTGGAGACCGCGCCGGAAATCTTTTCGGCCCGCTCGTCCATCGCGGTCGACACGTCACTAAGGCGCTGGTCGAGCGCGCTGACGACTTCGCGGCCGCCGCCGGCGATTGTCTCCGCGATATCGAGCATGCGCGCGGTGAGGGATTCATCGAGCGCGCGCGTGCGTGTCTCGAGCGTTTCGTGGAAGTCGGTGAGCCGTGCGTCGAGTGAATTGCCGACTTCGTCGCCCTTGGTCTGGACGCGCGAATCGAAGCTGTCGATCGCCTGGCGCATCGATTCCGACACGGCCTGCGCCCGATGTTCGAGACGGTCGACCAGATCGCCACCATAGGTTTTGACCGTGCGGTCGAACTCCGTGAGATGGCGTGTGATCAGGCCGCCGAGATTGCCGCTGTCGCGCGCGATGCGCTCGGCCAGTTCGGTGCCACCGTGGCTGAACACTTCTTCGAAGGCCAGGAGCCGTGCGGCCAGCATGTTCTTGAGGACTTCGCCGCGTCCGTCGACGTGTTTGGACAGGTCTTCGGTGCTTTCCTCGATCATCTGCCGAGCCCGTTCGCCGCTCGCGGCGATGGAATCGGCGATGCGTGCGCCGCTGTTCTCGAGATTGCCGACTACGGCGCCGCCGCGCAGGCCCATGTCGAGGACGATGGATTCGCCGATCGATTTCAGCGTCTCGCTGATGTCTTCGACGCGCCGCGCAATCGTATCCGTTATGCCGTCGCCGGCTTCGGTCAGGCGGCTCGTCATCTGTCCCGTCCGGTCCGCGAGCGTTTCCGAGACGGTATTCGTGTGACGCTCGAATTCTTCGATCACGCCGTTGAGCTGGTTTTCCACGTCGCGCTTGAGGTTGTCGGCGATGGACGAAAACTGCTCGTGAACATGATCGGTCTTGAATTCGAGGTTGGAGGTCAGAAGCTGACCGGCCTGCTCGATCGCATGCGTGGTATCTTCACTGGTGCTGCTCAGCCGCACCAGCAATTCCTGGCCACGCTCGCTAAGCGAGGAAATCATCGTGCCGCCGGCGTGGTCGAGCGCGAGCGTGATCTGCTCGCCCTTGTCGGCAAGCGTGCGAGTGATGCGATTGGCCGTGTCGCTGACACGCTCGGCGAGCCGTTCGGTGACGTTGTTGATGTCCTGGGTGAGGTCGAGATGCACGCTGGTGATGGCGTTGCGCACCTGCTCACCCTGCGCCAGCAGCGTCTCGCGCTGATGCGTAAGGTCCTGCAGCAGCGCGCGGATGCGCACTTCGTTGTCGTTATAGGTGCGCTCGAGCGCGGTGACTTCGTTCTGGACGAGGGATTCCAGTTCGCCGGCGCGCGCCAGCGTGCGTTCGACGCCGTCGCCCATCGCGGCGACTTCGCGGCGGATCGCCTGACCAACGGTGACGAGCGATTCCCGTGCCGTCGTCTCCGGATCGGCAAGCCGCACGGCGACCTCCGCCATGGATTGCGCGATCAGGCGCAATTCCTGCGAGCGCCAGACCATGTGCGCCATGGTGTAGAAGAAGATGACCGGCACCAGGAAGATGCCGCCGATTCCGATCAGCGCCGGCACCGAGGCCGTGCCGCTTGCAAGCGTCGCCTGCAGGTCGGGCATGTAGATCCACGCGAGGCCGAAGCCGGCGCAGATCCACGCCAGCGCGAACACGGTCGCGACGCCATACGTGGTGCGCGACGGACGCCGCTGCAGCGCCTGTAAAATTTGGCCGATGGACTGACGATCGTCATTGGCGGGGCGGCGTGGTCCGATCTCGTCTCCGCGCGGCGCGCGATCAGACGTTAGGCGATCAGATGTGGGCCGATCAGACATCGGCCGATCCGACATGGGCCGATCCGACATGGGCCGATCCGACATGGGCCGGTCAGACATGGAAAAATCGCCGCGCGGCTGCCGGTCTGCGGAAGAAACGAAGAGTTCGTCCTCGGCGGCCGGGGCCGGGCGATGCCCATTCGCCGTCGTCTCGGGGCGGCCTCCCGCCCGCGGATCCGCCGTTCCCGGACGCTCCGAGATCTGGTCGGCGTCGCGGACTGCCAGCGCTTCCCGGATGGCGGAGAGGGCGGCTTCGGTTGGATCGACAGCTTTTTTGGGAATGTTCATTATCTGACGTCGCCTCGCAGGTTACTCAAGACAGGCAAGCGGCACGCGGCCGCCGGTTCCCAACACGCATGGAGGCGCATCTTCCTCCATGGTCGGCGGAAGCCGGGCTCGCCGCGGCCGATCCTATCGTCTCGGCGGACCGAAAAGAACCGGGCGCGGGTAAGGTCTCTTTAATTATCGTTAACGGCCCCGCATCCCTTTTCGGATTGCGCCGGAAAAGTGCCGGCAATGAGGCGCGTTGTGGATCGGCTGTCCGACGGGGTTGCAGGGCGCGGTAAGGGCCTGCCTCTTGGGCATTTCATCGCGTTCCGGGGTGCTCCGAATGCTTGCGCGGACAGTGAAAAAGCAAAATTTCTCATTAACGGCGCGTTAACCATGATGCCGGATTTTCCTCGCGCGCTGCCCCGGTCGGGGGTCGCTTTTACGGCGTCTTGGGACTGTCATGGGAGACTGGCACCAAGGGCAAAGGCCCTCGGGGAAGTCCTGATGATGGAGTCCGTTGCCATAGTGCCGACCAGTCGCGCGAACGGCGAAACGCCGGCGCTGGCGGTGCTCGATATCGTACATCTGGAACGCATGACGTTCGGCGACCACAACCTCGAGCGCGAGGTGCTTGAGTTGTTCGAGCGCCAGGCCGCGATGCTGATCGACCGCATGCGCCGCGCAGATCCCAAGGCGATGGCGGCGTCCGCCCACGTTCTCAAGGGGTCCGCGCGCGGCATCGGCGCCTGGACCATCGCCCGCGTCGCCCAGGCGCTGGAACTGGCGGCCGCCTCGTCGAGCCGCGAGGCGACCGATGCGGCGTTCGAAGCCCTGACCGAGAAGGTTGCCGAAGCCCGCAAGGCGATCGCGCGCCGGCTGCGCGCCAACTAAACGCTTCCATTTCCTGAAATCTCGGAGTTCCGCCGGTTCCGGCCTATGACGCCGTGCGGCTGCTATCCGACTGGCGTCCGCGCGGCAGAGGCTTTATAGGAATGCCGGGGCTCGAGGCCCTTTCCAGCCACCCTTTTTGATGGGCCGCCAGCGCGGCCGGACGACACGCCGGACATGCCGAAAATTACATACATTGACCAAGGGGGGGCATCCCGCACGGTCGACGCCGACAACGGTTTGACGGTCATGGAGGCCGCGATCCGCAATGACGTTCCCGGCATCGAAGCCGAGTGCGGCGGCGCGTGTTCATGCTCCACATGCCACGTCTATATCGCGGACGACTGGGTCGAGCGTCTGCCGCCGGTGTCGCCGATGGAAGAAGACATGCTCGATTTCGCCTACGATGTGCGTTCCACCTCACGCCTGTCGTGTCAGATCAAGGTCGTCGACGACATCGACGGGTTGACCGTGACGACACCGGAACGTCAGGCCTAGAGGAAGACAGATGACAGCACAGGACCGCCCGCCGGTTTCGCGCCTGCCGCTTGCCGCTGACCCGCCGACCGATCCGCTGGCGCGCACCTGCTACGAGCGCAGCTACAAGCGCGGCCGCGAACCGCTCAACCTGCACAAGGCGTTGTCGCATGCGCCCGAGATGCTCAACATCGTCAACGAGCTGACGCTTGCGATCCGCTTCAAGAGCAGCCTGCCGCGCGACACGCAGGAACTGATCATCCTCAAGGTGGCGGACATCGCCCACGGCGACTACGTCCGCTCCCGCCACGTCCCGCTCGCCATGGGCTGGGGCGCGAGCCGCGAACGCGTCGCGGCGATCCCGCATTTCGCCGCAAGCGATCTGTTCGATGCCAAGGAGAAGGCGATGCTTGCCTATGTCGATGCGCTTGCGAAAAACGAGCCCGTGGACGAGGCGCTGTTCGCGGGCCTGACGCCGCATTTCAGCAGCAAGGAAATCGTCGAGATCACCGTGTCGGCGGCCGGTTATCTTGCCGTGTCGCGGGCCGGCAACGCACTCGGCCTCAAGCCTGATCCGGGACACGATCCGGACAAGCCGAGCAAACATCAATAAGTGCAGGGCCAGCGATCTTCACGACCTTGGCCGCCATCGAAATCCGCCTGCCGGATAACTATCTCGCCTGAGCATAACGATTAAGAGTGACGAAAAGCATGAGTGATCCGATTGAAACGGATGTTGTGATTGTCGGCGCCGGCCCTGTGGGTCTGTTCGCCGTGTTCGAGCTTGGCCTTCTCGACATCAAGTGTCACCTCGTCGATATCCTCGACAAGATCGGCGGCCAGTGCGCCGAGCTTTATCCGGAAAAGCCGATCTACGATATTCCCGCCGTGCCCCTCGTCACCGGACAGGGCCTCGTCGATGCATTGATGGAACAGATCAAACCGTTCGGCGCGCAATTCCACCTCGGCGAAATGATCACGGCGATCAAGCGTATTGAGGACGGACGCTTTCACCTGCACACCGAACAAGACAAGGATTTCATCTGCAAGGCTGTCGTGATCGCCGCCGGCGGTGGATCGTTCCAGCCGAAGCGGCCGCCGGTCGCCGGCATCGAAGACTATGAAGGCCGTTCGGTGCATTATGCCGTGCGCCGCATGGAAGAGTTTCGCGGCAAGCGGCTCGTCATCGTCGGGGGCGGCGATTCTGCGCTCGACTGGACGCTCAATCTGCATCCGCTTGCGAGCCACGTGACGCTGGTGCATCGCCGCGATGCGTTCCGCGCCGCACCCGATAGTGTCAACAAGATGCATGCGCTGGTCGAGTCGAAGCAGATGGATCTGGCTCTCGGCCAGGTCGTCTCGCTCGAAGGCAGCGACGGTCAGGTGACCGGCGCGGTGCTCAAGCAGAACGATGGCACGAATGTCACGCTGGCCTGCGATGCGGTGCTGCCGTTCTTCGGCCTGACCATGAAACTCGGGCCGGTGACCGACTGGGGCCTCGATCTGCATGAGGAAGAACTGGTGCTGGTCGACACGTCAACGTTCGAGACCAACAAGCCCGGCATTTTCGCCATCGGCGATATCAACTGGTATCCGGGCAAGCTGAAGCTGATCCTGTCAGGCTTCCATGAGGGCGCGCTGATGGCGCAACGCGCGCACCACTACGTGCACCCTGACAAGAAGCTGACGTTCCAGTACACGACGTCATCGTCGAGCCTGAAGAAGAAGCTCGGCGTCGCGTGACGGCCTCTTTTGAGCGCTGAATGCCCAAATCTTCGGGAGGCCGTTAAACGACCACTAACCCGGTTATGGGAGCCTTCGCTCTTCATTGAGAGCGGATCAGTGGCGAACCAGAAATCATTCGGCCGTCGTAGGGATCCTCTGCAGCGGCCCTACGGTTCGATGCAGGCGGTCGAAGCACGCGCGCAAAGCCCAAAGATCGCGTCGCCAAGGCTTGAGCTACCAAGGCTTGAGTCCCTCGAGGCGGTCGCACGTTCTTTTCCGCTCCCGGAGAAATCGGCATCGCCGTCGCTCGATGACGAATTGCGGCAATGGAAGCGGGCGCGCCGGCAGAATTTTGAGATTCCGTGGCGCCCGCTGTCGCTTATGGCGTCGCTGAGTTTCGGCATCGCCGCGTTCGTCTTGCCGGAGTCCGTGAACGACGCCGTCCAATGGCCGCTTTACGCGCTTTCGGCGGCGAGCCTGTATGCATGGTTTCGCCGCCGTAACAGGCAACGCAAAGTCTGATCCCTCACGAATCCGCGCTATTGACCCCCCGGCACATCGCCTGGCGGGATCGGCGGTGCGATGTCGAGCGGCGGCGCCGGTCGCTGTGATTGTGCTGGCGGTGGCGGCAAGCTCTCGCGTCTCTCCGGTGGTGGCGGAAGCTGCTGCGGCGCAACGGATTGCGGCACCACGATAGGCGGCGCCATCGGTGGCGCTTCGGAGCGTTGCACCGGTTGTTGTTGCGGAACGGCATCCGGTCGAAGGGTGCGCGGCTCGACCGGTTGCGGGATCGCGGAGCGTTGCGGCGCTAACTGGCGTTGCTGCGGGACGACCTCCGGCCGCGCCATACGTGGCTCAACCGGTTGCGGGATTGCGGAGCGTTGCGGCGCTAACTGGCGCTGCTGCGGGACAACCTCCGGCCGTGCCATACGCGGCTCGACCGGTTGCGGGATCGCGGTTCTTTGCTCGCGCTGCGGTGCCGGCCGGGCCGGGCCGGCGTTGTGTGCGGGCGGCAGCGTGACAGCCGGCGCACTGGCATTGATCGGCGGCAGCGGTTGGGCATCAACCTCCGGCGGCTGCGCGATATCAAGAACCGCGCGCATCGCCGGCAGTGCCGCATCGGCCATGGCGGCGTGGCCTTCCGCGGTCGGATGAATCGCGCCGCCTTGCACCGCGCTGGTCGCGCCCCACAAGGCATCGTGGATGTCGGCCGGCTGCATCGTGTTCGGTAGCCCGGTCGGATAGGTCATGGCCGTGAAGTAGCTGTCATTGGCCGTGCGGATCCAGCGCGCGCGATGAGCGTAGGGGCGGAACCGGCTCGGCCGCAAGCCACACACGAGCGGCGCCTGGGCGGCGTTCGACAGGTCTGAATCAAAACTCTTCCCGTTTGTCAGGAAGCAGGTCTTGTCGAAGGTCGGATCGTCCTCCGAATGGGCACAGACGCCGTGCTGGGCAAATGCCGCCTGATGTGAATCGACGAAGGTCATGCGATCCTTGTCGGGTGCGTTGCAGAGAACGCCGCCCTCGCACAGCGCCAGTGCTTTCAGTTGCGGCAGGAATTTTCCTTCCACGAACGCTGTCACCTCTTTGAGCTTTTCCGGATTGGCGTCGAACACGGGATGAATGTCGAATCCGTCGGTGCCGCCGGCGCAGGCCTTCCCGGGACCGGCCAGCGCCGGATCGCCATAGGAGACATAGACCACGCGTTCGAGCGAGCCACCGACAAGCGGCTTGAGCGCCTGGCGCAGTTCGGCGAACTCGGATGGCAGCTTGGTGTCGAGATTGCGATTGGCCTGAGCCGGCGTCGCAATAAGGCCGGCGCGATTAAACACCGAGCGCTCGGTGCCCGGCTTGATGATGACATCGGCGACGAGATCGGAGAACCGCACATCGTTGGCGCCGACCGTCAGCAGGACGAGATCGAGCGAACGATCGCGTTGCCGTTTGCGCGCCTTGGCGAGAAGCTGTTTCAGTTCCTTGATCTGCGCCGGCGAATTCGACGGGCACGGTGCGCCGGACGCTAATGGGCATTCGCGGACCGGTTGCGAGCCGAGAATGCCGGCGTCGATCGTGGCGCCGCTGCAGGCAAGCGGCAGGAACGTCACGGCGATTTGCGGATTTTGCACGGCGAGGGCGAGGGCGGCGCGCAACTGGTAGCCATAAAGTGAACGGTGACAGGCCGCGCTCATCCAGCGTGCGCCATAACGCTTCCAGTTGGCGGCATTCGTTCCGCTGTCGGTCGGGTTATCGGAACACGTCTTGTTGCCGGTGTAGCCGGCGCGGCCCGGCCGATAATATTCGCTGGTCGAGGCGCCGAGAAACCGACGGAAACAGAATCCATCATCGGAGAGCACCACCGGACGATCGGGATTGCCTTCGCCGGACGCAATGGAGTCACCAAGCCCGGCGATGAGATAGTCGTGCACCGCGATTTCTGTGGTCGCCTGCTGGGCTGTGCCGTCCGGCGCGGTGATGGTGACGCTGGCGACTGTCGGGCCGCCCGCTCGCACGCGCAGGTTCACCGCTTCGCCACACGGCGTGGAAACCGTTTGCGGCGGCATGGTGCCGTCGTTGAAGCTCCAGCCGCAGGTCGATCCCGGCGTAACAGGACCGGCGAGCACGACGCCGACGGCGTGGTCCTCCGGCGCGAGATAATTCTCGCGCACCTTGTCGCGCTGGCAGGTGTCGAGAAGTTTTCCGGTCACATCGACGCAAAGCCGGTCGATCACGTCCTTGGCCCAGCCGCGACCGTCGCCGGCGAGTTCAAGGCGATCTTCGGCGCCGAGAACGCCGTTGCCGCGAAACGCAGCAACCTGCCGCTGGAAGTCGGCTTCGCTGCGAAACAAGCGGAAACGATTTTTGACTTCCCATGCGATGTGCAGGTCGCGGGCGATGGGCAATGGGGCCGGGGGAGCCGCAGCGGGGTCCGCGACAGGAGGCGGCGCGCCAGGTTCCATCTGCGCCATGGCCGGACTGTTGAAGGCGACAACAGGGCTCGTCAGCAGCAGCAATCCGGCCAGCATCCATCGCGCCGCTGGAGACCGTCGCCGCGATTCGAAGGCCAGCGTCGGGAGCGGAAACGAAGCAAACACTTTCAACCGGAGTGTCATCAAGCGGCCTGTCTTGTGCGGGCTGTTTGGGCCGGCCGTGCCTTCCGTCGGGGCGAGGCAGCAGGCGGCGACGCGCAGCGGAGAAACGAAGCGCTGCAGCCGTTCCTCATGGTCGTTCCGACGGTCTTTACAACAGTCGGTCCACGGGTTGAGCGCGCAGCGGAGGGGTTTAACATGCCGGCTGCGGCGAAATAGGGGCGCGAATTCCTGTAAGAAGGTCTATGGGCGGGTCACGAGTTCCGTCAGCGCATTGTGCCGCCGCCGCAAAGGAAAGCCCGCAGGAAAACCAGCATGTCCGACAATCCAGCCGCCTCTGCCGACATCACGACCCGCTGTTGCATCGCCGGCGGCGGACCGGCCGGAATGATGTTGGGCGTGCTGCTGGCGCGCGCCGGCGTCGATGTCGTCGTGCTGGAAAAGCACGCTGATTTCCTGCGCGATTTCCGCGGCGATACCATCCATCCCTCGACCCTGCAGGTGATGCACGAACTCGGACAGTTGGAGGCGTTTCTCAAGCGCCCGCACCAGGAAGCGCGCACGATCGGGGCGGAATTCGGTTCCGAGCATGTCGAGATGGCCGATTTCACGCATCTGCCGACAGTCTGCAAATTCATCGCGCTGATGCCGCAGTGGGATTTCCTCAATTTCCTGTCCGATTACGGTCGCCGGTTTGCGCCCTTTCATCTGATGATGAAAACGGAGGCGAACGACCTCATCGTTGAAAACGACCACACGGTCGGGCTCAAGGCGCACAGTCCGCAGGGACCTGTCACCATCCGGGCCGATCTCGTGATCGCAGCCGATGGCCGGCACTCGACCCTGCGCCAATGCGCGGGCCTCGTCGGTGATGACCTCGGCGCGCCGATGGACGTGGTGTGGCTGCGCCTGCCGCGCCACGGGAACGACGAAAGCCAGGCGCTCGGCCATGCCGGCGCCGGCGGGCTGTTCGTGATGATCGACCGAGGCGACTACTGGCAGTGCGCGCTGGTGATCGAGAAGGGCGGCTACGATAAAATCCGTGGCGAGGGTATCGAGGCCTTCCGCAACAGGATCGTGGCGCTCGCGCCAGCGCTCGCCGATCGTGTCGGCGAGATCAAAAGCTTCGACGACGTGAAACTGCTCACGGTGACGGTGGACCGGTTGCGGCGCTGGTATCGGCCGGGATTTCTCTGCATCGGCGATGCCGCCCACGCGATGTCGCCCATCGGCGGCGTCGGCATCAATCTGGCGATCCAGGACGCGGTTGCGGCGGCGAATATTTTGGCGGCGCCGCTCGCGTCCGGCGCGGTTGCGACCGAACACCTGCGCGCGGTGCAGATGCGGCGCGAATGGCCGACCCGCATCACGCAGCGGATTCAGCTTTTCATTCAAGATCGTCTCATCAGCCGGCTGCTGGAAAGCAAGGTCGCGCCGAAGCCGCCCTTCGTGCTGCGCCTGTTCGCGAAGTTTCCACTGCTGCGCCGGATTCCGGCCCGCATCATCGGTCTCGGCGTGCAGCCGGAGCACGTGCGGACGCCGGAGCGCCGCCAATAGAGGCGGCGAAGAGAATCTGCGTATCCTTATCGCAAAGCCGGTCCCGCCCCCGGATCAAATCCGGGGGCAAGTTTTTTGCGGAATACGCGCGAGCAGCAACGACAGCGGCGCAATCCACACCAGCCGGTTTTGGTAGCGATCGTGCGGGTTGGACAGTGCGCCGCAGATGAAGGCGTTGCCGGCGAGCGCAATCAGAAAAAACATCGCGCGCGTCGTGTCGCGCCGCGCGCCGATTTGCCACGACCGCGCGGCCTGCGCGATCAGTCCGAGGACGGACAACAGTGCGATGGGATACTGGACGACGTTGAGCCAGGCGAAGTCGAAGTCGGTCGAATATTGAACGGACGCGTAATAGGCCGGCACGGTGCCGGGCGCGTGCTCTTTCAGCATGTATTCGACATGAAAATTATAGGACGTGAGGCCGTCGCCGGTCTTCAGCCTGATGAATTGTTCCGCAGTGGCTGTGAGCGCCGTGGTCAGGTGCAGGGCCGGGTAGAGGCGTAGCGTATCGAGAAGGATGCGTCGGGCTTCCGGCTCGAAAGCCTTGGCGCCGCCGAGCTTGTTCAATGGGCTCGGATCGTCCCACAGCCAGTCGTCCGTCGTCTGCGGCAATTGATCCTTATAGGCGCAGAGGCGGAGTGTCGGGTCGGGACAGGTGTCCTTGAGATAGCGCGCGACGATTCCGTCCTGCAGGATACGGGCGAAGATGAAGGAGGTCCCGCCCGGCGTGAAGCCGAACGCGCCGGCGATCAGCAGATTGCTGCCCAGTGCGAAGACGAGACCGCAGAGCAGCGCGGCGAAGGATGCGCCGAGCGCCGGCCGTGTCATCCGCATATCGGCCGCGCAAGTGCCGCCCCTGACACGCAGAGCCAGCCGCAGCGCACACAGCACCACCACCAGGCCGCAAGCGATGGCAAGGATCGCCATGTGGCTGGCGATGCCGAATCCGATCAGCACGATGAGGCCGATGCATTCGGCGCGCCGCAGACGGGAATTGCGGAAGGCGAGAAGATAGAGCGCGATCACCACCAGCGGCTCGAAAATGTCCGGCATCAATTGCGCAACGAACCACGGCATGCCCGTCAGCACGCTGAACGCCAGGACGACGGCGAACGTGCGCATCGCCGCATCGCGGGCGCCGAACCACGGCCCTTCATGGGTGCGCAGGGCCAGCGCGATGATCCAGACCACGACCGCTGCCTGCACGACGATGTCGAGCCAGAACCGCGTCGGAACGCCGGCCGCAAGGAACGCGCCGTAAAAGGCCGAGCGTCCCAATAAGAGCGTGCCTTCGAACGGGCGTCCGAGATAGCCGCCGGTGTCGTAGAAAACGATCGGAAAGCGATTGGAAAAGGCCGGCCACAGCAACGCGAGTACGGCCAGGCCGTACAGGATCGGTCCCCGGAGGGACCGTCCAAGTGTCATCGAGGGTGAGGAAGAGGCGTTTGCCATTGGCGCGGTGACGATGGCGCGGCGCGCCACATGCCGTCAAGGCGGGGCCGGCTTCATGCCCGCAACGCGGGCCTCGCCTGGCCGGAGCCGCTCAACGAAAAGCCCGGACTTTCATCCGGGCTTTCACGTCGGTCGAGGCTTTTAAAACCGTCAAACGCTACATCGGTGCAGAAGAGTCCTCAGCCGGAGCGCTCTTCTTCATCTTCATCTTTGACTTCTTCGACTTCTTTGCTTTCTTGCCGCTCTTCTTTTTGGTCATGGACTTCTTGCCCATCGCACTCTTGCTCATGGATTTACCGGAGCCTGTCCTGTTTACACTTCCGGCCGGAGCGCCGGTACCAGTCGAGACGCCGCTATTGGATCCGCCCGGTGCATTGGTGGTGGTGCCGGATTCGTCGGTTTGGGCCAGGGCCGGCGCGGCGAGGAAGGCGGTTGCAGCGAGAATAAGGGCGAGGCGTTTCATATCGTTCATCCTTTTACCGTTGATCGATGCATGGCGCGGCGTGCGTCGGTTTGAAAACGCATGGCTGTCCGAGGCGTTCCAATTTGTCGCAGGCAAATTCGCCAAAGTTGCTGCAAACCACGGCACTCGGATACGGAAAATGGGCTCCTTCGGGCCAAAAGCATAAAAAATCGGCGCCCGGACCTCCGGACGCCGATCTTGCTCATTCCGTCTGCGTGCGAATGACTGCGACGCAGACGCCTTCACTCAACTTGCAGCCTATCCCCTTACTATAGGACTAGCCGTTACTTGGAGTTCGCGGGAGCCGCGCCGCCACGTGTTGCCGGAGTAGTCGAACGGCTGCCGGAAGCCGTCGTCTCGCTCGAAGACTTGTCGCCGAGATACTTGTAGGTCGGCGCGCTCTTCAACTGGTCCTTCGTGAAGCTCACGGAAACCTTCTGAATGGCGGTCCCCTTCTGGTCACGCTGGACGTTGAGCGACTTGAACGGAACGGCCACAGCCTTCTCGCCGATGCCGAGGAAGCCACCGACGCCGATCACGACGCCATGCACGGCGCCACTGCCGTCGAGGATCAGTTCGTTGATGTCGCCGATGGACTTGTCATCCGGCCCCATGACCTTGGTGCCGATGAGCTTCGACGCGCGCCACTCATTCTGCGCCTGCATGTCCATGAAGGTCGGGGCAGCAGTACTGGCGTCAGACTTGCTCATGGAATCCGGCTTGCTCATCGAGTCCGGCTTGCTCATGCTGCCGCTCGACGGAGCGGATGTCGCGGGCTTGCTCATTGTGCTGGGCGGCGTCGCGGTCGGCGGCGTGGATGTCTGCGCCATGGCCGGAAGCACCATCATCGCTGTCGTCGCCATCGCTATCGCAATACGTTTCATTGTAAGCTCTCCTATGTTCCATAATGGAATTGCAATTGGGATCGTAAATCACAGCGTCACGCCGCACGAAAAACGCTACAAAAATTTCTCCGCACGGGACGGCAGCCGCACGACGACTGTGATTTGTTTGCCCAACGCGCGCACGGCTCAGATCGTTCCCGGTGCGCCACCCTTTTACCGATCAAGTCTCGTGCAAATCGTCGCGGTGCAGTAGGTGGATACGCGAATGCATCCAGGCATCTCGTTCCGTGCACTCCGCGCATTTCAGTTCCAAAATTTTTTGCAGTAAATTTTTTGCAGATGATGTGCACTGCCGCATCCGTCATTCATCATCCGAAAGTCCGAAGCGTGATGTCGCGCTTTGCCGCAACAGTTTTCGCGAGCCTATCGCTCGCCGGCGCCGCCGACGGATGCGCGGCGTGGTTTTGTTGTGCGACGGGCCGGCTTGGTATCCCACGCGGACCGCGGTCCTGATCCGTCCCGCGCGGTTTGAACGTGTGGCTTTTTTGCGACACCATGACTGAATCGGCGTGTGACCGCGCCATTCACGCGATTGTCACAAAAGTCAAAGGGACTTCCGTTACACGATATCCATGACGGAATGTCTCCGTCACGGTTCGGCATTTTTCGCGACGCGGGCCATCAAGGCCTCTGCGGGGGGCGCTGTCCAAATTGACCTCGATGTGGGGTGGGGCCGGTCGCCTGCGGCGGCAACTCCGCTCCCTGTCGGCATTGTGGAGATGAGAAAATGAAGACGCTAAAGGCTCTTCTTCTGGGTTCGGCAGCGGGGCTTGCCGCGATCAGCGCCGCACAGGCTGCCGATCTGCCGGTGAAGGCCAAGGTTGCCGCGCAATACGTCAAGATCTGCAGTCTTTACGGGGTGGGTTTCTATTACATTCCCGGCACCGACACCTGCGTGCAGATCGGCGGCTACGTCCGTGCCGACTACACTTACAATGGCCAGGGCGGCGGCACGCCGAACTACGCCGGCGCCAACGGCCGCCAGACGCGGACCGACACGTCCGACTTCGCCACTCGTGCACGCGCATGGGTCGGCGTCGACGCCCGTTCGCAGTCGGCGTATGGCACTGTGCGCTCCTATATGCGCATCGGCTTCCAGAACGAAAACCAGCAGGGCTCGTCGTCGCCGTCGATCTACTTCAACCGCGCCTTCGTGCAATTCGCGGGCTTCACCTTCGGCCGGGTCCAGTCCCCGACCGACATCTTCACGCTCGACAGCTATCAGTACGGCACGCCGCGGATCGGCGCCGATACCGATGGCAACGGTGTCAACGCCGCCTCTTACACGATGGAATTCGGCGGCGGTCTCTCGCTCCTGCTCGGGATCGAGGAACGCGGCGGCGGCCGGCAGAAGCCCGTCGTCAACCTGGCCACGGCGAGTTCGTTCGCGATCGGGTCGGCTGCGACAAACGCGTCGAACGGCGAGCGTTTCCCCGACTTCGAGGGCGTGCTGAGCTGGAAAGAGGCCTGGGGCAACATCGGCGTGTTCGCGGTCGGTCATGACGCGAGCGGCGGCTATTACGGCGCGACGACTACCACCGGCCATCCGGGCGATGCGATCGGTTGGGCCGCGGGCATCGGCGGTGAGCTGAAGCTGCCGCTGTTCGGACCCGGCGACCGCATCGGCGCGCAGTTCGTTTATTCGGACGGTGCCGCCGGCTACGCGACCTATGCCGATACCGCGCACGGCCTCTATGGCTCCGGCAATCAGGTTGCGCTCGGCTGGATCACCGACGGCGTCTATGCGCCCGGCACCGATGTCGAACTGACCAAGGTGTCGAGCGTCACGGCGGGCTATGAGCACAAATGGTCGCCGGACTGGGCGACCTCGATCTACGGCGCCTACCTCCACATCGACTACAGCGGCAACGCCACGCGCCTGATCTGCACGTCGGCCACGGTCCTGAACGCGGCCACGGCGGCTCATTGCAGCCCCGACTACAGCGTCTTCTATGTCGGCACGCGGACCGAATGGCATCCGGTCAAGGACCTCTCTCTCGGTCTCGACGTGATGTATTCGCAGGTCGACACGGCGTTCAGCGGTCTTGCCACGCTACCGGCCGCCGGCGCCCGTCCGGCGGGCATCTACGACCTCAGCGATCAGGGCATCGTCACGGTCACCATGCGCGCGCAGAAGAATTTCTGAGCAACGCATCTTCAAAAGTCCGAAGTGTAAAAAAGAAAACCCCGGCTTCGGCCGGGGTTTTTGTTGCAACACTCTCGCCGCTTGGCGTGTCATGACTTGAGTTGTCATAACTCGGGTTGTCACTACCCGGATTGCCATGCCCGCGCAGGCGGGCATCCAGCTCTGTCGCAGTTCGGGCGGTTCTGCTCGAAAAAGGTTGTCATGCCCGCGAACGCGGGCATCCAGCTCTTGGGCCGTATCCGCGATGCGGGGATCGAGAAGCCAACGCTGGGTCCCCGCTGGAGTTGATCATCGGGCCGGCCATTGGTCGGACCCGGTGGCGGGGACGACAGAGATGCTCGATCACGCCGACGCACGCGCACGCACGATGGGTGCTTCAGCCTCGATCCGCAGCGTGTGCTGCGGCTGCGGCCGCATCGGCTGGATCTTTGCGAGGAAGGCGCGGGTGCTTTCCGACCAGTTCCGGCGCAGCGCGAAAGCGCGGCACGGCGCCATCGGGATGGTCAGCGCCTTCAGGCACGCCGTTTGCAAATCATCATCGAGCACGCCGACGGGCGCATCCGCGATGACATCGAGCGGTCCCGGTACCGGGAACGCGGCGACGGGCAGGCCGCTCGCCAGCGCTTCCAGCAGGACAAGGCCGAACGTGTCGGTGCGGCTTGGAAAAACGAAGACGTCGGCGGCCGCATAGATCGCGGCCAAGGCTTCGCCGGTCAGGTTGCCGAGGAAGATCGCATTGGGAAAGCGGCGCGCGAGCTTCTCGCGGTCCGGGCCGTCGCCGACGACAACGCTTGAGCCGGGCAGGTCGAGCGAGAGGAAGGCTTCCAGATTCTTTTCGACCGCGACGCGGCCGACGGACAGGAAGATCGGGCGCGGCAGTCCGAGATCGGAGCCCGGCCGCGGCCGGAAGACGTTGGTGTCGACGCCGCGCGGCCACAGCGCGACATTGCGGAAGCCGCGCCGCGTGAGTTCGGCGCCGAGCCCCGGTGTCGCGGCGAATGTCGTCGCGGCGGCGGCATGAAAGCGGCGCAGCCAGGCCCAGGTCCAGCGTTCGGGCACGGCAAAGCGCGCCGCCAGATAATCAGGAAAGCGGGTATGGAAACTCGTCGTGAACGAAAGTCCGCGGCGGATGCAATAGCGCCGAACGGCAAGGCCGACAGGACCTTCGGTGGCGACGTGGATGGCGTCGGGCTGCGCCTGCGCGATCAGGGCTTCGACGCGTTGCGCGTAAGCAAGACCGAGCCGGATCTCCGCATAGCCCGGCAGCGGGATCTGGAAGAATTGATCCGGCGTGATGAAGCGCAGGCTCGCGCCAAAGGGCCGCGCGGCTTCCGTCACCGCCGACAGAGTGCGCACGACGCCATTGATCTGGGGGTGCCACGCATCTGTTGCGACGAGGATGTTCATCATGCAGCTTGTGGCGCGGCCAGTCGCGGCGCGGATTTGCGGAGTTCGCGTGTGTCGGTCCACACGATGATCTCGAAACGCCCGTCATTATGTTCGACCAGGGCGGTGCAGTTCTCCACCCAGTCGCCGCAATTCATGTAGCGCACGCCGAAATCGTCGTGGATCGCGGCATGATGGATATGTCCGCAGATCACGCCGTCGACGCCGGAGCGGCGCGCCGTTGCGGCGATCGTCTTTTCGTAATCGCCAATGTAATTGACGGCGTTCTTGACCTTGAGCTTGGCCCACTGCGACAGCGACCAGTAGGGAAAGCCGAGCCGCCGCCGGATCCGGTTGAAGATTGTGTTGATGGTCAGAGCGAGGTCGTAGGCCTTCTCGCCGAGATGGGCGAGCCAGCGCGCCTGGGTGACGACGAAATCAAAAATGTCGCCATGGATGATGAGATAGCGGCGCCCGTCGGCGCCCTCATGAACAGCGTTTTCGACGACGTCGATGCCGCCGAAATGCGTGCCGTAATAGTCGCGCAGGAATTCGTCGTGGTTGCCCGGCGTGTAGATGATGCGCGTGCCCTTGCGCGCCTGGCGCAGAAGTTTCTGCACGACGTCGTTGTGCAATTGCGGCCAGTACCAGGACGACCGCATCTGCCAGCCATCGACGATGTCACCGACGAGATAAATGGTGTCGGCCTCGTGCCAGCGGAGGAAGTCGAGGAGACGCTCAGCCTGGCAGCCCTTCATCCCGAGGTGGATGTCGGAGAGGAAGAGGGTGCGGAAGCGGCGCATTTGCGCACCGCCGAAAGGAGCATCCGTTTTCACGTCGGCGATCGATGTCCCGTTGATTCGTAGGCGTAGCATGCGCCGCGCGTGTAACGCTGAGGTGACAGCGCACCATCGCGCGCGCGGCGCGACGACCTCTCCTTTTCGACCGCGCCACAGCAGCGTCGGCGTCCGGCGTTGCATCTCCGTACCATCCGAAGATTTTCCGGAAGCGATCAGGATTCGCAAATAGGACAGATTTTCATCCCATTGTAGCCGCGAGTCGGCGACGCGACTGCGGCTCCTGAGCGACAGTTGTTGGCAATGAAATGGGGAACGACGTAATGGCAGGTGTCTTCGAGATTCAGGGTTTCGGCTTTCCGTCGAATTATAATGGCGCATTCGTAACCGACGCGGCGCATACCGCGATGCAGGACATTGCCGGCACTCATGCCAACTCGCTCGAATTGTCGCCGCGCATTTTCACCCAGACCAAAACATCGAACGACGTCATCGCCGATCCGGCGAAGACCGAGAGCGATGCCAACCTTACCGCAACGATCGCCAATGCTCATGCGCTTGGGATGTCGGTTCTGGTCAAGCCGATGGTCACGGGTCTCGATGGCACCAATCAGGGCCAGCTTACACCGAGCGACGCCGCCGCGTTTTTTTCGTCCTATACGGCCGAGATCACGCATCTCGCCGGCATCGCGGAGCAGGCTGGCGCTGAATCATTTTCAATCGGCAATGAGTTGAGCAAGCTGACCGGTCCGGAATACCACAGCGAGTGGACCGACGTTATCAACGCCGTGCGCGGGGTCTATCACGGGCAGATCACCTACGCGGCGGCGACCGATGAGGCCAATCATGTCAGCTTCTGGAATCAGCTCGACGAGATCGGCGTCAATGCTTATCCGCCGTTGACGAATTCATTGAATCCCACGGTCCAGGATATGGTCACGGCCTGGAATAGCGTCTCGACCGATCACTATTGGGCCGAGGTGATGAACCACCAATCGCCGGTCGATTTCTTCCATTCGCTTTCGCTCGACTACGGGAAGCCGGTGCTGTTCACCGAAACCGGCTATCGCAGCGTCGACGGCACCAATATCAGGCCCGGTGGTTCGACCGGCACCACGCCCGACGTGCAGGAGCAGCACGACGCGTTCGACGCTTTCTTCCAGGTCTGGAGTTCGGAGGGCGGAATCTGGTTCAAAGGCGCAGAAATCTGGAATTGGGACACGAACAATACTTACTCACCGACAGGCTATTCGCCGATGGGAAAACCGGCGCAGCAACTCATCACCGATTGGTATGGCGGACTCCACCAGCCCCCGGGACACACGATCGACGGTTCGCCCACCGCCGATCTCATTGATGTCGGCGGTGGCAATGATACGATCAACGGCGGATTAGGGAACGATGTGATCCGCGGCGGCGGAGGCAACGACACCATCATTGGTGGCCCGGACACGATTCCGAAACTCGCGGACACTACGGTGACCGTCACCGGCTATGGCTCGGTCGTCGATGGCGTCGGCGCGAAAATGGCGCTTCTGGTCAACGGCCAGCAGGTCGGAGATACGACTGAATTCCACAGCGCATCGGATGCGTCGGGCTTTCAGACCCACACGTTCACCTTCCACAATCCCGCGACGATTGCGAGTCTCGATGTCGCCTTCACCAACGACGTCGTCAGTTCGGGCGGCGATCGCAATCTTTATGTCAAGGACATCACAGTCAACGGGTCTCATCTGACCGCATCTGATGCGACCAATCCCAGTTCACCGGGGACCTGGGACCTCTACCAGAACAAGGCGATCCATTACGACATGAGCGGTCACCAGGATCTGTTCTTCGGTTCACCCACCGACAACGACACGATCGATGGCGGTCCCGGCGACGATATCATCCACGGCGGTGCCGGTGCCGATGTCATCCACGGCGGCGATGGCATCGACATGATCACCGGCGGTCCGGGTATGCCGGGCGCGGCCAACCAGCTTTATGGCGACGCCGGCAATGACATCATCAAGGCTGGCAATGGCGATGTCGGTGCGCTGCTCGATGGCGGCGCAGGCAACGATCAGCTTTACGGCGGATGGGTTGCAAACACCATCAATGGCGGCGACGGTAACGATTATCTATCCGGGGGCGGTGGTGCAGACGTCATGCACGGCGGCGCCGGCAACGACGTATTGAAGGGCGGCCCCGCGGCGACCCAGATGTTCGGCGATGACGGCAACGACACGTTTCAAGGCGGCACTGGCAATGAAATGCTGTCCGGGGGCGCCGGCAACGATATTCTGAAAGGTGGCGGCGGAAACGACACGTTCGTGTTCCTGCCGAACTTCGGCAAGGACGTGGTGACGGATTTCCAGAACACGAATGGCCAGCAGGACGTGCTGCAGTTCGACCACACGCTGTTTGCGGATTTCAGCGCGGTGCAGTCCCATATGACGCAGCAGGGGACCAGCGTCGTCATAACCTATGACGATCACAACACGGTCGAAATCCAGAACACCACGGTCGCACACCTTGGCATCCACGATTTTCTGTTCGTGTAGATCGCGTGTTGACCGGACTTGAATGCCGAAAGCGTCTCAGTTGGCGCTTGCGACATTTTCCATCGTCCGGCCACGGCGCTTGGCCGCGTAATAATAGCCGCGCGCGTAATAGCTGACGGCGCGGCTTTCGCTGCCATTGGCCAGACGCCATGCGCCGGCGAGATAGCGGACCGCGTAAGTGAGATTGGTCTCGGGATCGAGAAGGCCCGCAGCGCTGCCATGATAACCGACGCCGCGTGCCGTCGCCGGTTTGATCTGCATCAGCCCCATCGCGCTGCCGCGACCGATGAGGCGCGGGTTGTAGCGGCTTTCACGAATGATGACGCGATGCACGAGGCTAACGGGAACGCCGTTGGCCGCAGCATATTGTGCGATGAGAGCATCGAACTGTTCATGCGAACGC
This sequence comes from Xanthobacteraceae bacterium, assembly GCA_035494115.1. Lineage (GTDB taxonomy): Bacteria > Pseudomonadota > Alphaproteobacteria > Rhizobiales > Xanthobacteraceae > DATJHH01. The sequence goes on along the minus strand of DATJHH010000011.1, from coordinate 66,787 downwards.
TCGGCGGCGGAGACGGAGGCGACGAAGAACAATGACACGGAGCATGCCGCAATCGCAGCGATGAGGCTTTTTCTGTGATGCATGTGGGCTCCGTTCGGCTAGGGTCTCCACGACGTTGGTCGCTGTGCCGCCTTATGTGGGGCAAAGGCGGCGAGTTTGCGGCACTGAGGTGCGGTTCCATTCGGCCGGTTGTGGCGGGAGTTTTCGCTGTGCAACTCGTTGCGACGTCTGGTCCGTTGCGGCATTTGGCCCGCTCCGAGACTGATAATTCGACATTTCTCCGGGTTCCAAAGCTGGAAACCCCATCGTTGACCCGCTACGCTTGTGGCCTGAATGCGCGCCGGTTACCGGCGCTGTTAACGCATGGGAGGATCATCATGATACCGGAGACACGCGAGAGGCGTCTCAAGACGCGCCTGCTGCTCGCAAGCATGGCCGCGATGGCGACAGCCGCAGTGCTGGCCGGTCCGGTCCATGCGCAAAATTATCCCACCCACGCGGTGAAGATCATCGTGCCGTTCCCGGCCGGCGGTTCTGCCGACGGCATGCCGCGCCTCATCGGCGACTGGCTGTCGCGCAAGTGGAAGCAGCCGGTCGTCATCGAGAACCGTCCCGGCGCCGCCGGCAATATCGGCACCAACGAAGTCTTCAAGGCCAAGCCCGACGGTTACACGCTGTTGTCGGCGCCGCCGCCGCCGCTCGTCATCAATCAAAATCTTTATGCCAAGCTGTCGTTCGATCCGGCCAAATTCGAACCCATCATCCTCATCAGCCGCATCCCCAATTCGCTGATGGTGAATCCGAAGAACGTCCCGGTGAAAACGCTGCCGGAATTCATTGCCCGCGCAAAAGCCGAGCCGGGCAAGATCACGTCGGCCATCCAGGGCAACGGAACGACGTCGGATCTCACCTCGAAGATGTTCGAGATGATGGCCGGCGTGAAGTTCACCTATATCCCCTATACCGGCACGGCGCCGGCTTTGAACGACCTCGTCGGCGGCACGACCGATGCGATGTTCGACAATCTCGGCGTCTCTCTGCCGCAAGCCAAGGCCGGACGGCTGCGGCTGATCGCGGTCGCGTCGCCGAAGCGCATCGCGGCGCTACCGGACGTGCCGACCATCGCCGAAACGCTGCCGGGATTCGATTCATCGGCCTGGTATGCCGTCGTCGCGCCGCCCGGCACGCCAAAAGCGATCGTCGACAAGATCAATGCCGATATCAACGAAGCGCTGAAGGATCCCGCGATCCTCGCGAAGCTTGCGAATTACACGGCCGAGCCCATCGGCGGCACACCTGAAGAAACCGCGAAGACGATGAAGGAAGACGTCGCGCGTTGGAAAGATGTGATGGAAAAAGCGCACGTGCCGAAGATCAAGTAAGCGCCGGATTTGCGCGCTGCATTTTGAGCGCGGCATCTTGAATGCCGCATTTTGAAACTGAAGGAGGTCACCGGCAGGTGGCCTCTTTTTGCATTGGCGCTTGCGCGCCTGCGCCGCACCTTTGCCCGCGATTGTGTGAAACCAGACCATCGCTGGCATCATTGTGTGTCATGCGCTCGTCTTGCGCGGGTTCCTCGCCCTAACCGCGTGATCGCAGGAACCATCACGGTCATTGCCGGTTGGACACGCACGAGCCGCGCGCGCCGTAAAATACGAGGTTCCGCGCGGAAGAAATTTTCAAACGAGCTTCCAACTCATAGGTGTTGCGCTTCCGATAAAAGAGCGCCGCGTCTCTCACACCATAAAGGAGCGGAAAATGGGCTTTTTCAGCAAAGACATTAAGACAATGGACGACCTGTTCGTGCATACGCTGCAGGACATCTACTATGCGGAGAACAAGATCCTGAAGGCGTTGCCGGGCGTGATCAAAAAAGTCACGGACCCGACGCTGAAGCAGGGTCTCACGGCGCACCTTGAAGAGACGAAGTCGCATGTCGAGCGGCTCAAGCAGGTGTTCAAGCTGCATGGAGCGGACGTCAAAGCCGTGACCTGCCCGGCGATCGACGGCATCATCAAGGAGACCGACGAAATCAGCGGTGAAGTGGCCGACAAGGAAGTCCTTGATGCGGCGTTGATTGCGGCCGCGCAGGCGGTCGAACACTACGAAATCACCCGTTACGGTTCGCTGTGCGCGTGGGCCAAGCAACTGGGCCGCGATGATTGCGCCGCCATTCTCCACAAGACACTCGAGGAAGAGAAGGGCGCTGACCAGAAGCTGACGACGATCGCCAACAGCAAGGTCAACCGCAAGGCCGCGAGTTAACCCCAGCAGCGTGAGAGCCCGATTCAGCGAGGCTGGATCTGGCTCTCATGCGCATGAACGCGCCGGGCCGCCGCGTCACGACGCCAGCGGCTTCCGTGCTGCGCAGCCCACATAGGGCGAAAGCCACCGTGTAGGAGGAATCGCAACGGCTGACTCCGCCAGCCAGACCGATAGCGTGGCCGCGGATTCTGCTGCTTGGATTGCCTTGTTGAGGATGCGCGGACGAACAGCGGGATGGTTGAGCACGCCAAAATTAGCCGACAGGAAATAGCGTGAATCGACAATCGACAGACCGGCTTTCACATGCGCTTCGCGCAACTGTTCAGCGTCGAGTGCGACGTGCTTGTCATAGACCGCTCGGTCGAGCTTTTTTTGAAGGCTGCCGATCGCGCCTGTCATGTTCGGTATGGTCGTGATGATGAGGCCGCCGGGTTTGGCAAATTGCGCACAAGCCGAAACCGCGTCCGCGGTGTTTTCAAAATGCTCGATCAAGCCGCCGGAATAAACGACGTCGAAGCGGTCTTTCATATCGGCAGGAGGATCGAAAATGTCTCCTTGAACGATCGTTCCTTCGGCCCCCGCGTCAGCCAGCATGCGACGGGCGGATTCACAACCGTACTCGACATAATCGAGACCGCTGACCTCAAATCCCCAGTGCTTGGCGAAATACGGCAACCATTTTGACGTTGCCGCGCCGAGTTCGATAAAACGAACGCTGCGGACTCCCGCAAGCGGCTGTAACAGCGACTCGAAATAGCGATGCCATCCGCGCGTCGCGTGATTGCGCAGACTGCGGTTCTCGATGTTCACCTGCGGCGGCAACATCGAGCGGGTCCACGTTTTTTCCCAGTAATCGGGATTGGTGAGCGAGGTCTGGTCCGATTTCGACATGGATGCTTTCGAACGCTGGCTGAATAGCTTGAGCCCGCAATCTCTAACGGAAATCGGCCATGCCCGCCATTGTTCGTTTGGATTTTATGGTCGGGCTTCCGCAGCATGACATCCGCAAGTGGCCCGGTTTTGCAGCGCGCCGCGCCTTACAACGACTCCCGCGTTGCGTGCTGCCAAACGAGGCGTTTGTAACCGGATTGCAAAGAAAAGCGACAGCCGCACGGGGGTGCCGCTGTCGCAGAGGTCGCCACCCGCTGCTTTTCGGGGATTACTCTTTTGATTTATCGGCCGTGGTCGCCCGTTTGGCATTGTCGACGACGGACTGCGGCGTTGCGTATAATTTATCGACCGTTTCCTGCACCTTTTGTCCGCTGAGCGGCTCGATGTCGATCCGCGCCTTTTTCGCGTCGGCCAGGAAGGCAGGATCCTTCATCGTCTCGTCGTAGGCTTTGCGCACGATTTTGACAGCTTCCGGATTGGTGCCTGGCGGCATGAAATACGGCCGGCCAAAAACCTGTTGCGTCACGATAAGTTCAGCCGCCTTGCGATCCTCTTCGTTGTGAATGTATTTCCACATCTGCGGAACGCCGAGTTTTGTCAGGTCCGGCTGCGGTTCAAGTCCAGTTTGCAGAAGATAATTGATTTTTTTGTCGCGGATCCAGTCAGGGCGCTGGGCGCGCAGGCTCGACCAGTCGTAGCCGCACATGCCGTCGACTTCACCGCGCTCCATGGCGAGCAGGATATCGACGGATCCCTTGTAGCCCGCGGCGATATCGAATTTCGTGCCGGTGAGATTGTTGCTCATGCGTCCATAGTCGACGGTCGAGCCGCCGTTCGCGGAGGCGCCGAGGACCGTTTTGTGCTTCATGGCGTCTTCATACGTCTTGGTCTTCGACGTGTGCCAGGTGATGCACATGCGCGTGCCGTTGTCCGCAGTGCCGATATATTGAAATTCCGTCGGCTTGTATTGGCCCTGCGGACCGACGCCGAGCAGCGGATTCATCAGCGCGCCGGGATAGACCGCCAGCAGCATGGTGCCGTCCTTCGGGCCTTTCTTGTAGGCGAAGGCTGCGGCTTTTGCGCTTCCGGCGCCCGGCATGTCCTGCACGACGATCTCCGGATGGCCGGGAATGTGATCGTTGAGATGGCGCGCGATCGTGCGGGCATAGACATCATAGCCGCCGCCGGAATTGCCACCAACGATGAAGGTTATTGTTTTGCCCGCATAATAATCCGCCGCCACCGTCGGGGTGTTGACCGCAAACGCCGCAACGACAAAGCCGACAGACAGTGTGGCGGCTTTGACCGCGCGTGGGCGTGAACGAACTCGCATGACTATCCTCCCGCTGAAAATCTGGCGCATTCAACAGCGCGCTTTATCCGTTGTTATAACTTAGGAACGATGTCGGGAAAACAGAATGTGGCACGGCCGCGCATTGCGTTGCGGCCTGCGTCCAAGCGCCGCGTATCGCGTCAGACGTCTTTGGCTAAATCGCGCGCCAAATCACGCAGCTTGAATTTCTGTACCTTGCCGGTCGAGGTTTTCGGCAGTTCGGAAAAGACCACGTGGCGCGGACATTTGAAGCCGGCGAGATTGTCGCGGCACCACGCCATCAGTTCGTCCTTGGTCGCGGTCTTGCCGGGCTTGAGTTCGACGAAGGCGCACGGCGTCTCGCCCCATTTGTCGTCCGGCTTGGCGACGACGGCGGCGGCCTGCACGGCGGGGTGTTTGTAGAGCGCGTTCTCCACTTCGATCGAAGAGATGTTCTCGCCGCCGGAAATAATGATGTCCTTGGAGCGGTCCTTGAGTTGGATGTAACCGTCCTTGTGCATCACGCCGAGGTCGCCAGAGTGAAACCAGCCGCCGGCAAAAGCTGCGTCGCTGGCTTTGCGGTTCTTGAGATAGCCCTTCATCACGATGTTGCCGCGAAACATGACCTCGCCCATGGTCTCGCCGTCGCGCGGCACCGGCTGCATCGTCTCCGGATCGATGACATCAAGGCCTTCCAATGCGACGTAAGGAACGCCCTGACGCGACTTTTTTGCCGCCTGTTGCTGCGGCGAAAGCGCGTCCCATTCCTCGTGCCAGTCATTCACCGTCGCCGGCCCATAGGTTTCGGTCAGGCCATAGACATGCGTAACGTTGAAGCCTGCGGTCTTCATGCCGGCGAGCACCGCTTCCGGCGGCGGTGCGGCTGCGGTCACGAATTCGACCTGGTGCGAAAGCTCGCGCTTGTCTTCCGGCAGTGCATTGAGCAGCGTCGACATCACGATCGGCGCGCCGCACAGATGCGTCACCTTGTGCTCGGCCATGGCTTCGTAGATCGCCTTGGCGCGCACCCAGCGCAGACACACATGCGTGCCGGCGACCACGGAGAGCGACCACGGAAAACACCAGCCGTTGCAGTGGAACATCGGCAGCGTCCAGAGATACACCGGATGCTTGGCCATGCCGCAATTGATGACGTTGCTGTAGCCCATGAGATAGGCGCCGCGATGGTGATAGACGACGCCTTTCGGATCGCCCGTTGTCCCCGATGTGTAGTTGAGGGTGATCGAGTCCCATTCGTCGGCCGGAAGGGTCCAGGCGAAGTTGGCGTCTCCGTCCTTGATGAAGTCTTCGTAGGTCACGGTGCCGAGCCGTTCACCATCGCCGGTGAATTCCGCATCGTCGACGTCGATGACGAGCGGCTTGACCTTGGCGAGCGCGAGCGCCTCCTTCACGACTTTTGAAAATTCACGGTCGGTGAGCAGAACTTTTGCTTCGGCGTGGTCCAGGATGAAAGCGATGGTGCGCGCATCAAGCCGCGTATTGATGGTGTTGAGCACTGCGCCTGTCATCGGCACGCCGTAATGCGCTTCGAGCATCTCGGGCGTGTTGGCGAGCACAGCGGAAACCGTATCGGCGCGCTTGATGCCGTGCCGGGTGAGGGCCGAAGCCAACTGCCGGCTGCGCGCATAGAATGTCGCGTAGCTCACGCGCTTCCGCCCGTGAATGATCGCCGTGTGCGCGGGAAAGGTCGCCGCCGCGCGCGCGAGCAAGGACAGCGGCGACAACGGCTGGTAATTCGCCGGATTGCGGTCGAGATCGGTATCGTAAGGCGTCTTCGCCGACGTGGTCGCCATTCTTGTCCCCTCAGTGCGGGGCGAAACTAGCGAACTCGGATACCTTCAAGCAATTGATATCGTGCGGTGCGCACATCATCACATAGCGCCGGGGAGGGGTGTTGCGGCGGCGACGTTGTGCCGCCGCCGCAAAAGGTCACTCGGCGTCTTCTTCGGGCTTGGCTCCGCCGATCTTCTTCAATTTGGCGAACACCGCCTCGACGTTGAGGTCGCCGCCGGATTTCGCGGCTTCTTCCGCAGCTTCGGCTTCGTCCTGCGCCGTGGTTTGCGCCGCCGACAGCAGGGTCGCGCCCTGGTCCTGCGGTTGAGCCGGTTTCTCCTTCGCAGCCCGCGCGACCTCCATGTCGAGTTCGATCTGCGAACACAGGCCCAGGGTTACGGGATCGAGCGGGGTGAGGTTGGACGCGTTCCAGTGGGTGCGGTCGCGAATCGCCTGCAAGGTGGATTTTGTCGTACCGGCCAGCCGCATGATCTGGCTGTCCTTGAGTTCCGGATGGTTGCGGACGAGCCACAGGATGGCATTGGGCCGATCCTGGCGGCGCGAGACCGGCGTGTAGCGCGGACCCTTCTTCTTCTTGCCTTCCGGCAGATGCACCTTGGAAACCGCCAGTTTGAGCCGGTAATCGGGATTTTTTTCCGCCATATCGATCTCTTCGCGGCTGAGTTGCCCGGTCTGCATGGGATCGAGCCCCTTGATGCCCTGCGCGGAATCGCCGTCGGCCACGGCCTTGATCTCGAGCGGGTGCAATTTGCAGAAATCCGCGATCTGATCGAAGGAAAGGGCGGTGTTCTCGACCAGCCAGACGGCGGTCGCCTTCGGCATCAAGGGCGCGTCCTGCATGACAAATTCTCCTCTATGCTTCGCCCGCCCCTCGGGGGCGAAGCCTGCGGTCATCGGTGATGACGGAAAGTGATGTGAATATAGGCGTCTCACCCGTTCCTGCGCAATGGCCCGGAATGCGCTATTCTCGGTCTGCCGGTTGACTTCACGGGCCCCCGAGGCCATCTCAGGCCGGTCGGCTAAGGTACGGATGAAACAGCCAAAATGACTTTTTCAAAGGCAAACGCAGAAGCACCGGGACGAGGCGCGGCGGAACCGTCGGTCGCGGCCCCCCAGGACCGTGACGGCGGGATGAAGCCGCTGAAGATCGTTTTGTGCTCGCCGCGCGGGTTTTGCGCCGGCGTCGTGCGCGCCATCGATTCCGTCGAGCGCGCGCTCGCGCTTTATGGCGCCCCGGTCTATGTGCGGCATGAAATCGTCCATAACCGCTTCGTCGTGGACAGCCTGCGTGCCAAGGGCGCGATTTTCGTCGAGGAACTCGAGGAAGTGCCGGAGACCGACGCGCCGGTGATCTTTTCCGCCCACGGCGTGCCGCGCGCCATTCCGGAAGAGGCCAACCGCCGCAACCTGCTCGCCATCGACGCGACCTGTCCGCTCGTGACCAAAGTGCACCGGGAAGTGGAAATCCACCGTCGCCGCGGGCGTGAGGTGCTCCTCATCGGCCATGAAGGCCATCCTGAAGTGGTCGGCACGCTCGGCCAGTTGCCCGAGGGCGCGGCGACCCTCGTCGAGACGGTCGAGGATGTCGACCGGCTCGAACCCCGCGACGTGAACAACCTCGCTTTCGTGACCCAGACGACACTTTCCGTCGACGACACCGCGTCGATCGTCGCGCGGCTCAAGGATCGCTTTCCCGCGATCATCGGGCCGCACAAGGAAGACATCTGCTACGCCACCACCAATCGCCAGGAAGCGGTGAAGCGGGTCGCGCCGCTGGTTGACGCCATGATCGTTGTCGGCGCGCCGAATTCCTCCAATTCGCAGCGCCTGCGCGAGGTCGCGGAGCGCGAAGGGTGCCGTTTCGCGGTTCTCGTGCAGCGCGGCAGTGATATCGATCTTGCACGCTACGAGGACGTCGAACGTCTCGGCATCACCGCCGGTGCATCGGCGCCGGAATCGCTGGTGGAGGAGGTGATGGCGGTCTTCGCCACCCATCGCGCCCTCACGGTGGAGACCGTCGTGGCTGCGGACGAAGCAAACATGTTCTTTCCGCTGCCGCGCACGTTGCGCGACCACGAGGCGGCGGAATAGCGCAGGGAGTCTGCCGCCGGCCGTGCCAACTGACGCCGGTTTATGCTCTAACATTGCTTCGAACGAACGAATCGCCCTTCACCCGCGCCTCATTTGTCCATGGCCGTTTACACCGACGTCTCAGCCGAAGACCTGTCGCGCTTTCTCGCGCGCTATGATGTCGGCGAACTCCTGTCCTCCAAGGGGATCGCGGAGGGCGTCGAGAATTCCAATTTTCTCGTTCATACATCGTGCGGCCATTACATTCTCACGCTCTATGAGAAGCGCGTCGCCGTAAACGACCTGCCGTTCTTCATCCATCTGATGGAGCATCTATCCGCGCGCGGGCTGAATTGCCCGCAGCCGGTGAAGAATGCCGATGGCGAGGCGCTCGGTACGCTCGCAGGCCGGCCGGCAGCGCTGGTGACATTTCTCGATGGCATGTGGATGCGGCGGCCGCATGCCCATCACTGCGGCGCGGTCGGCGCGGCGCTGGCGCAGATGCATCGCGCCGGTGCTGATTTCGGCATGCAGCGAGCGAATGCACTCTCGGTGGAAGGCTGGGCGCCGCTGTTTGATGGCGCACGCGCGCGTGCGGATTCCGTGCAGCGCGGATTGCGCGAGACAATCGAGACCGAGCTTGCGTATCTCGAACGGCATTGGCCGCGTGACCTGCCGCAAGGCGTGATCCATGCCGATCTCTTTCCCGACAACGTCTTCTTTCTCGGCGATCGGTTGTCCGGATTGATCGACTTTTATTTCGCCTGCACCGATACGCTCGCCTATGACATCGCGATCTGCCTCAATGCCTGGTGCTTTGAGCCGGATCATTCGTTCAATGTCACCAAGGGCCGCGCCATGCTGCAGGGCTACGAGAAGGCGCGGCCGCTGACGGCGCCGGAGCGTGAGGCGTTGCCGCTGCTATGCCGTGGCGCGTCGTTGCGGTTCCTGCTGACGCGCCTTGCCGACTGGCTCGACGTGCCGCCGGGCGCGCTCGTGCGTCCGAAGGATCCGCTCGAATATTTTCGCAAGTTGCGTTTTCACCAGACCGTCGGCGGCGTCGGCGATTACGGACTGACCAATTAAATGGCCTTGCCGCACGTGACGATCCATACCGATGGCGCCTGTTCGGGAAACCCCGGCCCCGGAGGCTGGGGCGCGATCCTGACTTTCGGCGACCGCGAGAAGGAGCTTAAAGGCGGTGAGGCGATGACGACCAACAACCGCATGGAGCTGATGGCGGCGATCTCCGCGCTCGAAGCGCTGCAAAAGCCGTGCACCGTCGCGCTCTACACCGACAGTCAGTATCTGCGCGGCGGCATCACCGGCTGGATCCACAACTGGAAGCGCAACGGCTGGCGCACGGCCGACCGCAAGCCGGTCAAGAACGTCGACCTGTGGCAGCGGCTCGACACCGCGCTCCACTCCCACGATGTGAAGTGGCATTGGGTGAAGGGCCATGCCGGTCATGACATGAACGAGCGTGCCGACGTGCTCGCGCGTCAGGCCATCGCCGATATCCGAAGTGCCGCGCGTTCCTAGGGCATCGCTGCTTTTGATTGAATCGATTTCTTCCTTTACCTCTCCCCGTTGGGGAGAGGTCGCGAGTGCAGCGAGCGGGTGAGGGGCAATCAGATTATCGATCTTTCCAGTGCCCCTCACCCCAACCCTCTCCCCAGCGGGGAGAGGGAGTCTCCATCGGGCAGAACGGTGCTCCAATCGAAAATGCTCCAATAAAAAACGGCCGGATTGCTCCGGCCGTTTTTCGTGAATCTTTGAAGGTGCAGCTTACACCTGCTTGAGCATGGTATCGCCGCTCGAGACGTCGAACTTGCCGGACTCCTCGACATTGAGTTGCTTCACCACGCCGTCGTCGACGAGCATGGAATAGCGCTTGGAGCGCACGCCCATGCCGGCGCCGGAGAGGTCCACGGACAGATCGATCGCCTTGGCGAAATCGCCATTGCCGTCGGACAGGAATTCCACCTTGTCGGCATTGGCCGACTTCTTCCACGCGTCGAGGACCGAAATGTCATTCACGGCGGTGACGGCGATAGTGTCGACACCCTTGCCCTTGAGGGCGTCGAGATTGGTGACGACAGACGGCAGATGCTGCTTGCTGCAAGTGCCGGTGAACGCGCCGGGCACGGCAAACAAAGCGACCTTCTTGCCTTTGAAAATGTCGTCGGTGGTTTTCCAGGCCGGGCCGTCGCCGGACATCACGCGGAATTTGGCATTCGGGAGTTTGTCGCCGACCTTGATCGTCATGGTGTCGTCCTTTTTTCGTTGGTATCGAAATGACTGAGTGGATGGGTGGACTGAAAAAGTATCGTTGGTGTGCAAGCGGCGCGGGGCCGTTTCGGGGCGCAGACTAGGGCATGATCCCGAAAAGTGGAAACCGGTTTTCGGAAAGGATCATGCCCCTTATAAAAGATAAGCGAGGAGTCTGATCCAGCGAAGCTGGATCAGACTCTAGCGCATTGATCGGATTAGTCGAGACGGGCGCGAACGTCAGTGGCGTTGTCCTTGCCGACGATTGTAAAGCGCAATTCCGTGCCCTTTAGCGTGGCGCCGCTCGGCACCCCGTCGAGCGCGAACACGAAACGCTGTTGGCCTGCGGGCGCGCCGGACTGCTGGCGCGGAAGCGGAAGCGCCCAGGCCGGCGAAGGTCCTTCGACAAAGATTTGCAGCTTTTCATCGGGCGCGGCGCGGATATCGACGATCGCCTGCTGTTTCGGCGTGCCGTTCTCGCGGTGAAGCGAAACGAGCGACAGGTCGCCGGCGGCGCCCGGTGCGGCGGCTTGCGGCACTTTTGCCTGCGCGTCAGCGACCGCGCCGGCGAGAGAGGAGGGACGACCGTCGAGCGTGAGTTCGGCTTTACCGGTCGCAGGCACGCAGAGATTCTCGCACACCGCGTACTCGGCCTTGAGTTTCAACACCACCGGCTTGCCCGGCTCACGCGGCGTGATTTTCAGCGGAAAGACGACATCATGTTTATAGCCGATGGAAATCCCGCCGCCGTCTTCGAAGCCCTGCGGTGCGGGCCAGGCGACAGTGACCGCGCCGACATTGTCCGAGCCGGAAAAATCGAAGCGCGGCGGCACGCCGGAATCGCCGGGGTAGCGCCAATAGGTTTTCCAGCCATCTTCGATAGCCAGCGAAACGCCGGCCTGCATCGTCTGGCTACCCGCGGCGGTATTTCCCGCGATCAGGCGAACGGCCGAGTGCGTATCCTTGTCCCAGGCGGAGGCGTCGGCCGCGGCGGCCTGCGACAGGCCCGACATCAACAAAATGCCGCAAACGAACCAGAGTTTTGGGCGTGTCATATTCAAAAGCGGGATTTTCATGCGCTGGATGTAATGCTCGCGGCTGATGGGAGCCACTGAATTCGTCGTGACAGGACCAATCGCAACACGGTGTTGCCGGGTAAACGACTGAAAAAAGAGCCAGGAGCAATGTGGAATCCGAGCCCGCTTGCCATCGTGGCCCGCTCATCGTGGCCCGATGAACTTTTTGCGAGACTGTTCGTTTTCAAGGATGGGTAGATCAGGGACGGACAAATCGGATAATCTTTCTGAATGCGCCTGGGTCGTTTGCACGCGGACAAAATGACGGGACGAGGATATCTCGACGGGCAGATGCTCATTGCGATGCCGTCGATGACGGATTCGCGTTTCGAGCGCAGCCTGATCTACGTCTGCGCGCATTCCTCCGAGGGCGCCATGGGCATCGTGGTCAACCAGCCCGTGCGCAACATCGACTTCCCCGGCCTCCTCGTCAAACTGCAGGTCATTCAGGATAACGCGCGCATCGAACTTCCGTCGGAGACGGAGGCAATCCGCGTGCTCAAGGGCGGCCCTGTCGAAGCTGAGCGGGGCTTCGTGCTGCACAGCGCGGATTTCTTCATGGAGAATTCGACGCTACCGATCGACGACGGCATCTGCCTGACCTGGACCCTCGACATCCTCAAGGCGATGGCGAAAGGCCAGGGACCCAACAGCGCGGTGCTCGCGCTCGGTTATGCCGGCTGGGCGCCGGGACAGCTCGAGTCCGAAATCCAGAGCAACGGCTGGCTGCACTGCGACGCCGATCCCGATCTGATCTTCGGCCGCGACACCGAGCGGAAATACAATCTGGCCTTGCGCAAGATCGGCATCGATCTCGCCATGCTGTCGAGCGATGCCGGCCACGCCTGAAGCATGTTTGGTTGAGGCGGATCAATCAATGGTGCTGTTACTTGTTGCACCTCTCCCCATCGGGGAGAGGGAGCAGAGCAGAGGTGACCGCTCCGATCCAAGACAGTCCTGGCTCTAAAGATTACCGGGTGAGTTCGAGGCGGTCTCGCATCAGCATTTCGGTCGCCGCTTCCGCCGTCATCGCTTCGCCGAAGGCGAAGCCTTGGGCGAATTCGCAGCCAAGCTGGTAGAGCTCCACCGCATCGGAATCCGTCTCGGCGCCTTCGGCGACGACTTCCATGCCGAGATCGTGCGCGAGCGCGATCATCGAGCGCAGGATCACGGGCCGCGTGCCGCGATTTGTCGTGCGCACGAAGGACTGGTCGATCTTGATCGTGTCGAACGGAAAACGCTGCAGATAAGACAGCGAGGAATGGCCGGTGCCGAAATCATCGAGTGCGAGGCCGGCGCCGAGTTCGCGCATGCGGATCAGCATCTGCGCCGCATGTTCGGGGTTTTCCATCACCAGCGACTCGGTCAGTTCGAGCTTGAGCGTGCCGCGGGCGATGCCATTGCGGCTCATGACCGAGCGCAGGTCCTGGATGAGATCGTGCCGCAGCAACTGCCTCGAAGAGACGTTGACGCTGGCAAAGATCGGGCTGCTTGAGCGCACCGCGCGCTGCCATTGCGCCAATTGTCGCGCCGTCCGCTCCAGTGCGAACAGCCCGAGATCGACGATGAGGCCGATCTCCTCCGCCACCGAGATGAATTCGGACGGCGACATGCGGCCGAGTTTCGGATGATCCCAGCGCGCCAGCGCTTCGAAACCGGCAATGGAGCGGTCTTCGAGCCGCACGATCGGCTGGTAGTGCATCTTGATCTCTTCGCGCTCGAGGGCGCGGCGCAATTCGGATTCAAGCGTCAGCCGGTCGGTCTTGTGTGCGCGCATCGTCGTCTTGAAGACGTCGATGCGATCGCCGCCAACGCGCTTGGCGTGATACATCGCCAGTTCGGCATCTTTGAGGATTTCTTCGGTGCGCGCCGGCAGCGTATCGCCGAGCGCGATGCCGATCGATGCAGTGAGGAAAATTTCGCGGTCGTTGAAGGCGATCGGCGCGCGCAGCGCCCGCCGCAGTGTTTCCGCGAAGCCGATGATGCGGCTCGATTCCCGCTCCGACAACAGGATCAGCGCGAACTGGTCGCCGGACAAACGCGCCAGCGTATCCTGCGGCTTCAGGAGGCGGCCGAGGCGGCGCGCCAGCGTCAGCAGGATCGAGTCGCCGACCGCCATGCCGACCGAGTCGTTGACCTGCTTGAAGCGGTCGAGATCGACGACGATGATCGTCGGCCGCACGGCGTTGTCCGCCCTGCCGAGCGCAAGCACGGATTCGAGCCGGTCGATGAAAAGCTGCCGGTTCGGCAGGCCGGTGAGGTTGTCATGCACGGCATCGTGCAACAGCCGCTCTTCTGCGGTCTTGAATTCGGTGACGTCGGTGAGGGTGCCGACAAGGCGGACCACTTCGCCATCGGAGCCGACGACGGGGCGGGCCTTGAGCGCGAACCAGAGATAGTGGCCGTCGGGCGTGCGCAGCCGGAAATCCTGCGTCAGCCGGCCGCGTCGCTGTTCGATCACGCTGTCGAGCGAGGCGCGGAAACGGTCGCGGTCAAGCGGGTGCAGAACCTCCAGCCACGAGGCGGCGGGTCCTTCGAGCGTGCCGCGCTTGAGGCCAAGGATGTGCTCGGTCTCGGGACTGGTGAAAACCTTGTCGGCCGAAACGTCCCAGTCCCAAATCAGGTCGCCGGCGCCGGTGAGCGCGAGGGCACGGCGTTCGACATCGCTGACAATGCCGACGCTGGCGCCGCCGGCAAAGGCGTGCTGCATCACCGTGAACCCGATCAGCATGACGATGAGCACGAGGCCGCCGAGCAGCGCCGGCGCGATGATGTCGTTGGTCACCATCGCGGTCACGGTCGCGCCCGCCGCGCCGACCCAGATCACCAGCAACAGCCAGGTCGGGATCAGCAGCACTGCGCGATCGAAGCCGTGTCGCGCCAGGACGATGATGAGCACGAGTCCGGCGACGGCCACGAGCGCCAGCGAGACGCGCGCGATGCCCGATGCAACCGGCGGATCGAACAACGCCAGCCCGACAAGCCCGAAGAGACACAGCAGCCAGACCACGGTGATGTGGACGTAGCGCATATTCCAACGACTGAGATTGAGATAGGCGAACAGAAAGACGAGCAGCGTCGCCGCCAATATCGCTTCGCCGGAAGCGCGCCATATCTGTTCGGCGTGGGTGGAGAGATCGAAAACCTTGCCCCAGAAACCGAAATCGATGCCGATATAGACCAGCACCGCCCAACCGAGCGCGGCGGCGGCGGGAAACATCACGCTGCCTTTGACGACGAACAGAATCGTCAGGAACAGCGCCAGCAGGCCGGCGATGCCGATGACGATGCCGTGGTAGAAGGTGAAGCTGTTGATCTTGTCCTTGTAGGCGTCCGGCTCCCACAGATAGATCTGCGGCAGCCGGTCGGTCCGCAGTTCGGCAACGAAGGTGATCACCGCGCCGGGATCGAGCGTCGTGCGGAAAACGTCGGCGTCGGACGTGTCGAGGCGTTCCGGCGGCTCGCCGCTCGAGAGAATATAGACGATGCGCGACAGGCCGAGATCGGGCCAGAACAATCCGGACCCGGCCATCTTGTAGTGCGGCACGACGATGAGCCGGTCGATCTGCTCGTCGCTGGTATTGGCGAGCGCGAACACGGCCCAGTTCTTGTTGCCCTCACGGGCCGGCACCTGGATGCGGCGCACGATCCCGTCCGGTCCGGGTGCGGCCGAGACCTGGATCTGGTCGACATCGGTCTTGACCATCTCGACCGCATCGGTGAGGTCGATCGCGGACGCATCGACGCGCACGTTCACGGCGTCGACAGCCTTTGCGGCGCCGGAATAGAGGACAAGCCCGAGCAGCGCGAGCACGGCACATAGTCCGTGTCGCGCAGTCGTTGCGATGGGTCGCCGTGTCCGGTGGTGTCGTTTCGTCTGCAACTGCGTCGTACGCCTCACTGCACCGTCAGGACGATTTTGCCGATATGCGCGCTCGATTCCATGCGCGCATGCGCTTTCGCCGCGTCGGTCAGGGCAAACGTGCTGTCCATGATCGGCTTGACCTTGCCCGCGGCGAGCAGCGGCACGAGCTTAGCGGAAATTTCCGTCGCGATGGCGTTTTTGTCTTCGACCGAACGGGAGCGCAGCGTGGAGCCTGTGTGGTGCAGCCGCTTGAGCATGATGCGCATGAAATTCACGGTCGCCTTTGCGCTGCCCTGGAACGCGATCTGGACGATGCGGCCTTCGACTGCCGCGGCTTCGTAATTGCGTTCGATGTAGTCGCCGCCGATCATGTCGAGGATCACATTGGCGCCACGTCCCGCGGTCTTGTCCTTGGTCACGGCGACAAAATCCTCGGTCTTGTAGTTGATCGCGACGTCGGCGCCGAGCTTGCGGCAGGCCTCGCATTTTTCATCGCTGCCGGCGGTGGTGATCACCATCGCGCCAAAAGCCTTGGCAAGCTGGATCGATACGGTGCCGATGCCCGACGTGCCGCCATGAACGAGAAGCGTCTCGCCGGATTTGAGGCCGCCGCGCTGGAAAATGTTGTGCCAGACGGTGAAAAAGGTTTCCGGCACCGCCGCGGCCTCGGCCATGGACAGGCCTTCCGGCACCGGCAGAGCGTGGCCTTCATGAGCCAGACAATATTCGGCATAGCCGCCACCGGTCACGAGCGCCATCACCTTGTCGCCGATCGCCCAGCGCTTGGCGTCAGGACCGAGGGCTGCGACCTCGCCGGCGATTTCGAGGCCGGGAATATCGGAGGCGCCCTTCGGCGGCGGATAAAGTCCCTTGCGCTGCATCACGTCGGGCCGGTTCACACCGGCGGCCGCGACCCGCACAAGGATTTCGCCCTTGCCGGGAACCGGGACGTCGCGCCGCTCCGGGACGAGAGCCTCCGGACCGCCGGGCGTCGGGATGCCGATAGCGGTCATCTTGCTGGGGAGGGAAGACGGCATGGAGGTCGGCGCGGCGTTCATGGCGTCCTTTCGAGGATCTGCGCTCTTTTTGAAGCGGGTCTTGCTGTCACCGGCGTGGGCCGCGCGAAAATGCAGCCGCCGGTATCCGGATGAGCAATAGGTCTTGTCGGGCGCGCGGTTCGTATCGGCGCAAAATGGTTTAAGCGATTGGCAGCCCCAATGACAACGCCTGCCACTGTGGCTAAATTTTGTGCCCGGAGGTGACGACCATGGACGAAGATGACCGGCCGAAGGTGAAAAAGGTGCATGAGATCGGCCAGGACCTCAGCCTGCTGTCGATCGGGGAGCTGTCGGAGCGGATTGCGGCGCTCAAGGCGGAGATCGAGCGGCTGGAGACGGCAACGCGTGGAAAAGAAGCCTCGCGCGGGGCCGCCGACCTGTTTTTCAAGAAATAGCCAGGCTGTTCCAAGGCCATGCTTTTCCGCCCGATTCGCCCCACACGTAGAGATCGCGATGTCTGAGCTAACAGCGGAGCGTTATTAGGATTTTGTTAAGCTTTCTTCTTTATTACAGAAATCGTCCAATTTGTTTGGACATCGAGTGGCTCCTGTCCACTCTGTTTGACGCCTCCCTGTTATCACTTGAGCCGCCGTATCGGCGGCTCTTTTTTGTATCTGCGGGAGCAATTTTCGCCGGTTGAGCCTGAAATCAGGGTCTCGACAAGCGCGGAATCAACAGGTTGCGCTGTACGGTGCACATCATCCGACCTGTGCCGATTTGAGGCAGGTGGCCGGCCGCGTCCCTCGCATTTAAACTATGTCTTTACTTTTAGGCGTAGGCTTCTGGACAGACGCCGCGCACGCCGCCATTCTCTGCGCGGCCGCGAGTGCGCGGCGGGGTGAGGCGTGAGTGAATATGTTTGAAAAGTCTCCGAGCGGTTCGGGCCCTGTTTCCTTCGGGGAAAGGCTTGCGAATTCCGAGGCATTTGCAGCCGTATTTCGTGAGGGCATGGCGCTCGTCGAGGAGACCGCCTCCTATCTCGACGGACAGGGACGGACCGATTCCAAGACGCTGCCGCGTGGCGCTGCGCTCGCCTATGCCACCGAGAGCATGCGGCTCACGACGCGGCTGATGCAGCTCGCTTCGTGGTTGTTGCTGCACCGGGCGGTGAAGGAAGGCGAGATGTCGCTCGCGCAGGCCAATCGCGAGAAGGCCAAGGTCAAACTCTCCACAGGCACGCCGAGCGAACAGAACAATGTCGAACTGCTTCCCGAACAATTGCGCCATCTGATCGCGGAATCGCGACGCGTCGAAGCTGCGGTGCGACGCCTTGATGTCACCATTCACGGTGGCATCGCGCCGAAGGAGCGGCCGCCGGTCAATCCGGTGGAGCGACAGCTCGGGCTGCTCAAGGCCGCTTTCGAACACGACGATATCTGACGCGCCGGACGCGCGAACGCCGTTCTGAATCTACTGTTTCTTCCGAAAGCACCTGCACCAGTGTCATGCCCTCGCAAAGGCAGGGCATCTCTCAGTGTCATGCCACGCGAAGCGGGGCATCCGCAGACGTCGCTCAGTCTCGTAGGGTCGCCCGCCGGAGTTTATCATCGGGCCGGCTTCCAGCCGGACCCGTTGGCGAGCGATGACAAAAGGGTTTAAAAAGCGAAACCCCCGCGCGTGCGGGGGGTTCGTATTTCTGCGCGTGCAACCTGAGGTGCGAATTATTTCTTCTGGCCGATGCCGCCGAACCGCTTCTGGAAGCGCGAGAGGCGTCCGCCGCGGTCGAGCAGATGCTGCTGGCCGCCGGTCCAGGCCGGATGCGATTTCGGATCGATGTCGAGATGCAGCGTGTCGCCGGGCTTGCCCCACGTCGTGCGCGTCTTGAATTCCGAACCATCGGTCATCTTGACCGTGATGGTGTGATAATCAGGATGGATTTCAGATTTCATGGCTTGATGTCCGGCGCGGTCAACCGTCGCGCAAATGCGATCGAGGGGAATGAGATTTCGCGGCGGTATAGCGCAGCGGTGCAACCGTGACAAGACGCGTTTCCCAATGCAGGTCCTAAACAGGTCCTCGTGCTTGCTTTGAAGCCTTTTTGGCGCGATTGCCATTGCCGGTCAATGCGGGCATTGTCCGGCCGACGGGGCCTATGCATCGGCGAATAAAGGATTTTTTGTGAACGATGAGTGTGCTCGGCGAATCTGAACGGGTCCAGCAGTCCATTTCCATCCCGGCCGAAAGCAAGACGGTGCCGAAGCGCAAGGGCCGCCTGCGCCCGCTGATGGCGCTCGTTCCCTATATCGGCCGCTATCGCGGACGGGCGCTGCTTGCGCTCGTTGCGCTCACGGTCGCGGCGCTGGCGACGCTCACCGTGCCGCTCGCCGTGCGCCGGATGATCGATTTCGGCTTTTCCCGCGACAATGCCTCGATGCTCGATAATTATTTCACGGTGATGATCGCGGTCGTCGCCGTGCTCGCGCTTGCCAGCGCCAGCCGCTACTACCTCGTCACGACGCTGGGCGAGCGCATCGTTGCCGATCTGCGCAGCGACGTCTTCCGCCATCTCACGATGCTCTCGCAGGCCTTCTTCGATCAGGCCAAGACCGGCGAACTCATCTCGCGGCTGACGGCGGACACGACACAGGTCAAGGCCGCCGTCGGCTCCTCCGTGTCGGTGGCGTTGCGCAACTTCTTCCTCTTCATCGGCGCGGTGGCGATGATGCTCGTGACGAGCCCGCGTCTGTCGCTGTTCGTGCTTGCCGCCATTCCGGTGATCGTGCTGCCGCTGTTTGCCTTCGGCCGATCCGTGCGACGGCGTTCGCGTCTGGCGCAGGACACGCTCGCGGATGCGTCCGCTTACGCCAGCGAACTGCTCGGGGCGATCCGCACCGTGCAGGCCTTCACCAACGAGCGGATTGCGACGGGCCGGTTTTCGCTTGCGGTGGAGGGCGCGTTCAACGCGGCGCGCCAATCGATCAAGGCGCGGGCTTTTTTGACGGCGATTGCGATCTTCCTCGTCTTTGCGAGCGTCGTTGTCGTGTTGTGGGTCGGCGCGCAGGATGTCGAGAGCGGCGCGATGACAGCCGGGCGCTTGAGCCAGTTCGTGCTCTATGCGGTGCTTGGCGCAAGCGCGCTCGGTGAACTTTCTCAGGTCGGTGGCGAGGTGGCGCAGGCCTCAGGAGCCGCCGAACGTCTTTTCGAAATCCTTTCGGTCAGCCCGGCGATACAGGCCCCGGCGCATCCGGTGGCGCTGCCGCAGCAGGCGCGCGGCGATGTCGCCTTTCGCGACGTGCATTTCGTCTATCCGACGCGGACCGATGCGCCGGTCTTGGCGGGAATTTCCTTCGCCGTCGCACCCGGCGAGAAGGTCGCGATCGTCGGACCGTCCGGCGCCGGCAAGAGCACGATCTTCAATCTCCTGCTGCGCTTCTACGATCCGTTGTCCGGTGCGGTGAGCTTTGACGGCGTCACGCTGACCCAGACCGACCCCACGGATTTGCGCCGCCACATCGCCCTGGTGCCGCAGGAGACGGCGATTTTCGGTGCAAGCGTGCGCGAAAATATCCGCTTCGGACGGCCCGACGCGAGCGATGCGGACATCGAAAAAGCTGCGCAGCTTGCGCTCGCCGACGAGTTCATCCTGCGGATGCCGGAGAAATTCGACACCCTGATCGGCGAACGCGGCGTTACGCTGTCCGGCGGGCAGCGCCAGCGCATCGCTATCGCGCGCGCGATTTTGTGCGACGCGCCGCTGCTCCTGCTCGACGAAGCGACATCATCGCTCGACGCCGAAAGCGAAACGCTGGTGCAGGCGGCGCTTGAACGGCTAATGGAAAAACGCACCACGCTCGTCATCGCGCACCGGCTTGCCACGGTGCTCAATTGCGACCGCATTCTCGTGATGGATCACGGGCGCATCGTCGAAGAGGGGACGCACGACCAACTCACGGCGGCGGGCGGTCTTTATGCGCGCCTCGCGCGGCTGCAGTTCGAGGGTGCGTAGGGCAGAATACGCGCGCGATCGCGGGAGACGATTGCCAACACCAATCTCATGACCCGCGAAGGCGGGGCATCTCCTCGCAGGATGATGCGCATTTCAGATCGCCCGCCTGCGCGGGCGATGACAAACCCCGGATGATTGTTGTCAACTGCCGTAGCTCTGGATCAGGCTTCCGGCGACCAGGCTCCAGCCGTCGACGAGCACGAAGAAGATCAGCTTGAACGGGAGTGAGACGACGACCGGCGGCAGCATCATCATGCCCATCGACATCAGCACCGAGGCCACGACCAGGTCGATGATGAGAAACGGCAGGAATAGAAGAAAGCCGATTTCGAACGCACGTTTGAGTTCGGAGATCATGAACGCGGGCACGAGCACGCGGAGCGAAATATCCTCCGGCCGCGCCGCCGGCGGTTCGCCGGACATGCTCGTGAACAGCGCAAGGTCCTTCTCGCGGACGTTCTTCTGCATGAACGCGTGCAGCGGACCGGATGCGCGTTCAAACGCCTGTTCGGTGGTGATCTGGTTGGCGATCAGCGGCTTGATGCCGAGATTGTAGGACTGCTGCAGCGCCGGCCCCATCACGAAGGCGGTCAGGAACAATGCGAGCGAGATGATCACCGTGTTGGGCGGCGCTGTCGCTGTTCCGAGCGCGGTGCGCAACAGCGACAACACGACGACGATACGCGTGAATGCCGTCATCATCACGAGGATCGATGGCGCCAGCGAGAGCACCGTCAGCAGCGCGATGAGTTGGATCACGCGTTCGGTCAGGCCGCCGCCACCGGCGCCGGTGCCATTGCCGAAATTGATGCTGATGTCCTGAGCGAAGGCATGGCCCGACAGGACCAGCGACGCAGCGAGAATCGCGAGACTATAAAGACCTACTCCAGCCGCCACCGTCCTGAGACGAACCCGGCGGCCGTTGCAGCCTAGGCTCAAGTCTTGCCTGGCGGACGGCCGAGCAAGCTCGCCATTTCTTTTTCAAGACTATCGTAGAGCGACTCGTTCGGCGCTTTGTCCTTGGATTTTTCGCTGGCCGGCTCCGCCATAGGCGGGACGGCGGGTGCGCGGTGCGGCTCCGGCGCGATGGGCTGATTGGTGAGCGAAGTATCCGGTCCGCGCATCGGCGGCGCGCTCTTTGCTGAATCGGATTTTGCCGCGTCAGGTTTGGATACTTCAGGTTTCGGCGCGGGTGGCGGGCCCGACACGGCGGGGCCGAAGGGCTGCGGACTGGCCGGCGAAGGCGCAGCGCTCTTCACGGCCTCGACAGCAGGGGCGGGTGGCTTTGCGCTCGCGGGTTTGGATTCGGTGCTGGCGGGAGCCGGCGGCGTTGGCCGCAACGCCAGTTCCAGCTTCTGCGCCATCTCGGCGAGGCTTTGGTCGGCGCGGTTCTGCTCGGCCTGACTCGGTTCGGCGTTTTTCCGGCTGTCCTGGTCGCCGTCGGACGACCCGCTGTCGAAGCCGGTGGCGAGAGGCGGGGAGGGCTGCCGCGGTATCGCCCGTGCGGGCGGCTGTGGCGCGTTTACGGGCGGCGCCGTCAGGGCCGGTTCGGTCCTGTTCACGGTCGGCGTCGCCATCCTCATCGGCCGGAGCGGCGGAACTTTTGCATCGGCCGGTCGGGCCATCCGCTCTTCAGGCGGAAGCATCGGCGGTGGCGTCTCGGCGCGTCTCCGCAACGGCGGAGTCATGACAGGCGGTTCAGCCTGCGTGCGCGGCAGCAACGCATCCAGGTTCGGGGCGCGGGCCGGACGCGACGTCACTTCCGGCATCACCGCGGGCGTATCGTTCTGCGGCTGCAACGGCCACATCGAGCCGTCGTTCGGCGCGACAGCACGCGCCGCCTCGGGCTGCATCGGCACACGGCCAGGCTCGCGCATGGCGTTCGGCACGCGCATGATATTGGGTTCGACGACGATGTCGCTCGGTCCGCCGATCATCAGCAGATGTTCGACATTGTCGCGGCGCACCAGCACGAGGCGGCGGCGGCTGTCGACGGCGGCGGCATCGATCACGGCCAGGCGCGGTTGGCGGCCGCGCGCGGTGGAGGCGCCGAACCGGTCGGAAGCGAAGCGGCGAACGAGCCAGGCCGTGAGCGCGATCAGCGCCAACACCACCACGAACGCGATCAGAAACTTCGCTGCGGGCGGTATGTTTTGGCCAAACACGGTTTCCAGCATTCCCAAGATCCTCGATTGCGAATCGTCGTCGGCTCATGGCGCAGAAAAAGCGCCGGACGAACCGATTGGTTAACGCCTGTGGCAATGTTTGCCGCCGGCAATCCTAACAAAAGGTTAATACGGAGGGCCAACCAGCCACGAAAAGCCGCATGTTGCAAGCATTACCATGGTAAAGGCAAAATGAACGGCCGTCTTTCGCCGCCACGCCTCTTAACCGGTCGTTAACCATAAGCCCGGCAAAGTCTGCCTAGCGGAACCAACACACCGCCGAGGCACGGGCCATGCCAATCACGGATATTCCCCTTTTTTCGACGCTGAAGACGCAAATGCGCTGGCTGCAGGAACGCCAACGCGTTCTGGCGGAAAATATCGCGAACGCCGACACGCCGTCTTTCCAGCCAAAAGACCTCGCGCCGCTCGATAATGGTAACACTCTACCCGGAACGACAGGCAGCCTCGCGCTCGCCCGGACCTCCGCAAATCATCTGACGCTGGCAAGCGATGGCGAGACGACCTTTGCCGTCAACCGTCGCGGGAAATTCGAGGTGCGGCCCGACGGTAACGGCGTGAACCTCGAAGATCAGATGATGAAGGTTGCAGCCAACCAGATGGACTACCAGTCGGCGACCGCGCTCTACAGCCGCAGTCTCGGGCTCATCAAGCTCGCGATCGGCAAGGGGGGCTGATGAGACGCGTGGGGGGAACTAATGAAAACGCCGGCAGCGCTCGCGCGCGCCGCGATAGAATTCCATTCGGGAGACTGACGTCATGAGCGCCACCGACTTCATGAAATCGCTGACCATCGCCGCGTCCGGATTGCGCGCCCAGGCGGGGCGCATGCGCATCATTTCGGAAAATCTCGCCAATGCCGATTCGACGGCGCCGGGACCGAACGGCCAACCCTATCGCCGTCGCATGCCAACCTTTCACACTGAATTGGATCGCGCGTCAGGCGTGCAGGTCGTCGAACTCGGACGCGTCGCCATCGATCAATCCGATTTCCGCAGCAAATACGAACCCGGCCATCCCGCTGCCGATGCCAATGGCAATGTGAAATATCCGAATGTGAATTCCATCGTCGAGATGGCCGACATGCGCGAAGCCCAGCGGTCTTACGACGCCAACATCAATCTCGTCAGCGCGACGCGTCGCATGCTTCAGCGCACCATCGACATCCTCAAATCCTGACACAGGGACCGCGCATGACAACGCCTGCGATCGCCGCCAAGAGCTACGCCAGTCTCGCCAACCTGACGAACCCCGCAGGCATGCTCGGAAAGGCCGATGCGACGTCCGGCGCCGGTCAGAGTTTCAGCGGCATGCTTTCCGACGCGCTCGGCTCGGTGGTCGAGGCGGGCCACAAGTCCGATGCGCAGACGCAGGGTCTGGTGACCGGAAAGTCCAATGTCATCGATGTGGTGACGGCGGTAGCGGAAACCGAAACGGCTGTCAGCGCTCTTGTCTCGGTGCGCGACAAGGTCGTGGCGGCCTACCAGCAAATCATGAGCATGCCGATCTGATCGGCCAGGCTTTCGCTCGACGCTCTGTATCAGGACAAAAGTAAAATGACCGGACCGGAAGTTCTCGACGTCGCGCGCGACTCGATCATGACCCTCGTCATCGTCTCCGCGCCGCTGATGCTCGTCGGGCTGGTCGTCGGCGTTGCGATCTCGCTGATCCAGGCCTTGACCCAGATTCAGGAAATGACGCTCGCTTTCGTGCCGAAAATCCTGGCCATCTTCGCGGCCATGCTGATCGCGCTGCCGTTCATGGCCGATCAGTTGCACGCCCACATGATGCGCATCACCGCGCATATCGTCGGCGGATAAAGGGGGCCGCACGGCGCGCCATGCGGATTGACGTTTCCTTCCTGCCGTCTCTCGGTGCGACGTTCATCCTCGTCTTTGCCCGCATCGGCACGTTGATGATGCTGCTGCCGGGCCTCGGCGAAATGAGCGTGCCGGCGCGCGTGCGCCTCTCGCTCGCGCTGGTGCTGACCGCGATTATTCTTCCGTTGCATCGCGCCGATTACACCGTGGACCTCACGCAGTACGGTCCGGTTCTGGTCGCTCTCGCACAGGAACTGCTGATCGGCGCCGTGCTCGGACTCACCGCGCGATTCACGATTTCCGCGCTTCAACTCGCCGGTGCCGTGATCGCCCAGCAACTCGGCCTCGGCTTTGTCACCACCGTTGATCCGAGTCAGGGCCAGCAGGGCGTCATCATCGGCAACTTCCTGACCATGCTCGGCATCACGTTGATCTTCGCGACCAACATGCACCTGCTCATCATCATGGCGCTCAACGACAGCTACAATCTGTTCAAGCCGGGCACGACCTTGCCGCTCGGCGACGTCGCCGCGCTGATGACGCACAACATGGCGATCGCGTTTCGCATCGGCATCCAGCTTTCGGCGCCGTTTCTCGTGTTCGGCCTTCTCTTCAATGTCGGGCTCGGCATTCTTTCGCGCCTGATGCCGCAGATGCAGGTGTTCTTCATCGGTCTGCCGGTGTCGATCCTCGGCGGCCTTTTGATTCTCGTGTTCGTGATCGGCGCCATCATGACGACGTTCATCAGCTATCTCGACGGCGTGCTCACGTCGATATCGCCGCACTAGCGCCGGGGAAACCGTTCAGCGATGGCCGACGACGGACAAGAAAATTCAGAACGCACGGAAGAACCGACCCAGAAACGGCTCGACGACGCGCTCGAACGTGGCGACGTCGTCAAAAGCCAGGAGGTCAGCACCTGGTTCATCATCGCCGCCGCGACGCTGATCCTGATGAGTTTTTCCGGCGCCATGAGCGCGCGGCTCACGGCGGTGTTTGTCGGCTTCCTGGCCAATGCCGGAACCATGCCCGCCGATGGCCCCGGCCTCATGGCCGTGTTGCGCCGGACGGATTTTGCCGTCCTCGCCGCCGTCTCCGTGCCGTTCCTGCTGCTGATGCTGGCGGCGCTCGGCGGCAACCTGATTCAGCACCGCCTCGTCTGGTCGACCGAAAGCTTGATGCCGAAGCTCGAAAAAGTCTCGCCCATGGCGGGCGCCAAGCGGCTGTTCTCGAAGCAGTCGTTGATGAATTTCGTCAAGGGACTGGTGAAGCTCGGGCTTGTCGGGACGGTAATGACGGCGCTGCTCTGGCCGGAACGGTTCCGGCTCGAAAGTCTTGTGCGTATGGACATTCCTGCCGTGCTCGTCATGGCGAAATCGCTGTCGTTGCAGCTTCTCGGCTTCGTCGTCGCTGTTCTGGCGCTGATCGCGGCGGCGGATTATCTCTTTCAATACCGCGTCTGGCATGAAAAGCAGAAAATGTCCCTGCGCGATCTCAAGGAGGAGTTCAAGCAAAGCGAAGGCGATCCGCACATCAAGGGCAAGCTCAGGAGAATGCGCCTGGAGCGGAGCCGCAAGCGGATGATGGCGGACGTGCCGAAGGCCTCGGTCGTCATCATGAACCCGACCCACTTTGCGGTCGCGCTGCAATACGACCGCGGCATGAGCGCGCCGGTCTGTGTCGCCAAGGGGCTCGATCGCGTCGCCTTGAAGATCCGCGAGATCGCGGAGCAGCATGACATCCCCGTCGTCGAGAATCCGCCGCTCGCACGGGCGTTGCACGCGACGGTCGAGATCGAGCAGGAAATTCCCGCCGAGCATTACAAGGCGGTGGCCGACGTCATCAGCTTCGTGATGCGGCTGCGTCGGAAAAGGGCGTGACGATGTTGCGCAAAAGCCCAACAAGCCCTTGCGCGCAGGGGCTTCGCTGGGGCACTCAGGAGGGTGATGCTGCGGCGAACCCGGTGTGGCGAAAAGTGGACTGGCTATGACTGTACGCAATGAGGGCAGTCCGGAGCGCGATCGGGAGCGGGCCGCGGCGTCGCGGCCTGTCCAACCTGCGGGAATGGAGACAGCGACGACCCAGGGCGGCAGCATCGGCCTCGTCCTGATCGTGGCGCTCGCGATCGTCGGCGCCGCCGTCGTCTTGCTCTTCGTCGGGCGCAGCCAGGCAGCCCCCTATATCCTCGCCGTCCTCTCCGTGCTCGCGACCGTCGGCGTGTTCTCCCTGTTCGCCCTTGCGGCGGGCGTTCTCGCCGTTGCCGGACGCGAAAAGGGAAGCCCCATTGCCAGGGTGCTGGCCGACCGCGACGAGAACGGATTGCTGGTCACCGACCATGCCGGTCACGTCCTTTACGCCAACGCGGCCTATGCGCAACTCATCGGTGCGCACACCGCCCAGGATATCCGGCCGATCGAGCGCGTCTTCGTCGGCGATCCGGATATTTCCGAGGCGGTCTATCGCCTGCTCAAGGCCGGACGTGAAGGGCGGCGGTTGCGCGAGGAAGTGCGCATCGCCGGCCCCGGCGAGGAGCCGGTGCGCTGGCTGCAATTGCAGGTGCGGCCGCTGGGCAGCGAAAAACATGAAGCGCGCTGCACTGTGTGGACCATCGTCGATGTGACGCGCGATCGCGAACGGCAGGAAAACGTTTTCCAAAATCTCCAGCACGCGATCGACTATCTCGATCATGCCCCGGCCGGGTTCTTCTCGCTCGAAGCCGGCGGCCGCGTGACTTATCTCAATGCCACGCTGGCCGAGTGGTTGACCTACGATCTCGCGCAGGTCGGCTCCGGCGGATTGCAGCTCGAGGACATCGTGTCCGGCGACGGCGCGGCGCTGCTCACGGCGGTCGGCGGCGCGCCCGGCGACGTGAAGACGGAAATATTCGATCTCGATTTCAAGACCCGCAACGGCCGGCGGTTGCCGGTGCGGCTTTATCACAAGCTCGCTTTCGGCGCCGACGGCACGCCCGGCGCATCGCGCACGCTGGTGCTCAATCGCACGGCTGACAACGGGCCGGATGCACAGCGCGACGCCGAAGTGCGTTTCGTGCGCTTCTTCAACAACACGCCGATGGCGATCGCAACGGTCGACAAGGCCGGCCGCATCGTGCGCAACAATGGTCTGTTCGCACGCACCTTCCATGACGCGCTCAAGGCCCATGATGGCCAGGGCGAGGCGCGCTCGATCCTTGCAGCGCTTGTCGAGCGCGATCGCGCGGCGCTCGAAGCGGCGATCCATCAGGCCGCCGAAGGCCGCGGCGACATCGCGCCGGTTGAGGCGACGCTTGTCGTCGATGCCGACCGTTCGGTGCATTTTTTCGTCGCCGCCGTTCAGGACGACGAAGGCGACAATGAAAGCGCCATCGTCTATGCGCTCGAGACGACCGAGCAGCGACGGCTGGAGAAGCAGTTCGCGCAGTCACAGAAAATGGACATGGTCGGCAAGCTTGCCGGCGGCATCGCGCACGATTTCAACAACGTGCTTTCCGCCATCATGATGGCGACGGACTTTCTGCTCAACGCGCACAAGCCGACGGACCCGTCCTTCCAGGACATCATGCAGATCAAGCAGAACGCCAATCGCGCGGCCAGCCTCGTGCGGCAGTTGCTGGCGTTCTCGCGCCGCCAGACGCTGCGGCCGCAGGTGCTGGATCTCGGCGAGACGCTGACGGATCTCACGATGCTGCTGCGCCGTTTGATCGGCGAGAAGGTGACGCTCAATGTCGTGCACGGCCGCGACCTCTGGCCGGTGAAAGTCGATATCTCGCAGTTCGAACAGGTGATCGTGAATCTTGCGGTCAATGCACGCGATGCCATGTCCGAGGGTGGCAAGCTCATCGTTCGCACGCACAATGTCGCGGCGTTCGATGCGCGGCCCTATGAAGCCAAGGGCATGCCGGAGGCCGATTACGTCGCCATCGAAGTGTCCGACACCGGCATGGGTATTCCGCAGGCCAATCTTGAAAAGATTTTTGAGCCGTTCTTCACCACCAAGGAGACCGGCAAGGGGACGGGCCTCGGCCTGTCCACCGTCTATGGCATCGTCAAGCAGACCGGCGGTTTCATCTATGTCGATTCCGAAATCGGCACCGGCACGACGTTCCGCATTTTCCTGCCGCGGCATGTGCCGAGCGCCGAGGAGAGCGAACCCGCCAGGCTGCCGGATCTGACTTCGCCGGCTATTGCGGCGACGGAATCAGCGGCCGACGCGCTCAAAAGCGCGGCATCCGCCGATCTGACCGGACAGGAGACCGTTCTCCTTGTCGAAGACGAGGAAGGTTTGCGCAAACTCAATGCGCGCGGGCTTGCATCGCGCGGCTACACGGTTCTTGAGGCTGGCAACGGTGTCGAAGCCCTTGAGGTGCTTGAAAGCATCGACGGCGATATTGACCTCGTCGTCTCCGATGTCGTCATGCCGGAGATGGACGGACCGACGCTGTACGCCGAACTGCGCAAACGCAATCCCGACCTGAAGATCATCTTCGTGTCCGGCTACGCGGAAGACGCGTTCGAGAAGAACCTGCCAGAGAACGGCAAGTTCGCATTCCTGCCCAAACCGTTCACGCTGAAGCAACTCGTCGCCGCGGTGAAAGATACGCTGGCGGATTAGGATCGCGCGGCGCCGTCTTTTTCGAAGAAGACGCCAATCTCGGTGTCCTTGCGCCAGACGACGCGGCAACAGCGGCGCGGTGTCCCCTGGTTGGACAGGTGCAGGATAAAGGCATCCGGCACGGTCAGCTTATCGCGCAGTTGCAGCCTCGCGCCGCCATCGGAGATGTCGCAAATCGTGCAGGTGCCGAGCACTGTTCCGGACGTGTCGACGACGCGGCAGCCGTAGTGCAGGTTTTGACGTTTGGCGCGTCGCAGGTTGTTCCATTCGGATGACATCGCCGGGAATCCACACAGTCTCCAACGTGATCGATGGCTCGGATTCTACGGAAAGATACTTACCAATCGGCTTCCGCCGGCGGCTGCGTTCTGCCGGGCGCGGTCGAGGTTAACGGTTGACTAACATCGCGGCGATGTGGTCGAGCGTGGCCTGGACGTCGCTTTCAGCGTCGCGGGTCTGGACGCTGACGATGGTGTAGTCGCGCGCGGCGAGCCAGGCATTGCGGCGCGTGCGCGCAGCGGCGGCTTCATCCGACTCGTCCGGGCCGACCAGATCGACCACCGTGCGCAACGGGAATGACACGAAGTCGGCGATGTGCGGCCCGATCGGCACCTGCCGCTTGAAGCGGAATTCGGCGAGCCGCCGGTCCTTGACCAGCGCATCCCACAAAATGCGCTCCGCTTCGGTCGGATTGCGGCGCAGCAGCCGTGCGAGGCCGCGCACCGGGCCGCCGTCAGACCGTCCGCCGCCTTGTCCATGCTCGGCAAGCAGGGTGCGCAGCATCTGCGCCTCCTCGCCGTCGAGCACCCCGCCGCGCGCCGGCCCCTTGCGGCCTTCGACAAGGGACATGATGACGCCATGCAGCGTCTGGATGTCCTGCTGCGTGGGCCGCATGCGGGTGATGATGTTGCGCAAGTTGATGGTCATCGTCTCGCGCTTCTCCGCCGGGCGGAAAAATTCGACCTTCTCGAGTTCATGTTCGAGCGATGAGAAGAAAGTCTGCAACTGCTGTTTCGGCGCCGGAGGCGATTTGTCCGGCGCCTTGAACGGCAGCGCGTGATCGGTCGCGCGCTTGAACCATTCATAGGCGACGATCACGATCGCCTGGGCGAGATTGAGCGATGCGAAGGCCGGATTGACGGGCAGGGTGATGATGGCGTCCGCGAGGGCGATCTCGTCGTTTTCGAGCCCATTGCGCTCGCGCCCGAACACCAGGGCGACCCGGCCGTCGCCGGCAAGGTGCGCTTGCGCCTGTTCGGCCGCCGCGACGGCGCTGATCACCGGCTTGGCCTGATCATGGCCGCGCGCGGTCGCGGCGAGCACCAGGGTGCAGTCGGCGATCGCGTCGCCCATGCTGTCGTAGAGTTTCGCCGCGTCGAGAATGATGTCGGCACCGGCTGCCATCATGTGCGCTTTCGGGTTCGGCCAGTCCTGTCGCGGCTTCACCAGCCGCAATTCGGACAGGCCGAAATTCGCCATGGCGCGCGCGGCGGCGCCGATGTTCTCGCCGAGTTGCGGCTCGACCAGCACGACCACGGGCCCCGCGGTTGCGATCCAGTTCTTCGTCTTGTCGGTTCCTGCGCCCGCCATGCCACCGTCCGTTGTCACGATCGAATGCAGGCCCTAGCGCATCCGTTACGGGCTGTCGATTGCAGCCGCCCGGCGCATGGTGGCCGCCTTAGTAGATGAGGATGTCGGTCACGCTCTTGATGTCGGAAAGCGCGGCGATCGGCCGTGCCGATCCGCGGCCAGCGCCGATGGGCCGGAGCGTCGTATAATGCCGCGACAGCAGATCGTGAAAGGCGCGGCGTTCCTGTGGCGTCCGGCGCGCGGGATCATGCTCGACGGCAAGCGGCGCCTGCCCGAGATAGGTGCCGAGCCCGTGGATGACATCGGGTTCGGAGCCCTCGACGTCGATCCATACGAGACCGATGTCGGACGGCGCGATATGAGCCTCGGTCAGCACGGTTTCGAGCCGCTTCAGCGGCACGGTGATCGCCTGCGTTCCGTCGACGGCCGCGGCCGTGCCAACCGTGTGTGCGCCCTTGTTGCGGGGATGCAGATGCAGCGTCGCCTGGCCGTCGCGGCCGCCCAGGGCGCATTCGATCGCCGTCACGTTCGCGGCAATATCATTGGCCGCGATATTCATGCGCAGGAGGCGGGCATTGCGCGGCTCCGGTTCGCACGACACGGCCCGCGCGAAATGTCCGCTCTTGAGCGCATAGACGGTATGCGTGCCGATATTGGCGCCGGCATCAACAAACACCGCGCCGGACTTGAGACGGCCGGCGGCGGCGAGCGCGGACGCAGCCTCCGCCAGTTCCTCGCGCTGCCAGCCGTCGTGCCACATCATCCATGATGCGATGACGCGATCGGAGGGATCGACGAAGAAACTGCCTTCGGCCACCTCGCAGTAGATCAGGTGGCCGCGGGCGGCGAGGGCATTGAGCACCGTTTCCCGGAAGGTCCGGTTGCCGACAAGCACGGGCTCCAGGATGCGGCGGCGCAAATCCCGCCGCCAGCGATCGAATGCACCTCGCAAGGAGCGGTCCTGGCTGCCGCGCTGCTCTCGGTCCGTATCCAAATCATGGTCCCTGAAGAAAAACCTTGCGTGGGTATAGCCGTGCCGGCAGGGCCTTGGAAAGACGTCATGATCGCCGGCTCGAATGAGGCGCACAGATTGCGGGAAGGCGGCGTTTCTCCGGGGGCGCCCGGATGCTATAGCGAGGGCTATCCGGCGCCGAGGCGGCGTTTTTCGAGCGTGCGCCTGTTTTCCTCAAGCCGGATCCTGCGTGCGACCGCCGCGCTCGAACGACACTGCGCCCGAACGATAACGCGCTCTTGGTCCTGCGGCCCGCCGGTACCGCGATCACACCTATGCACAAGGCTTTTATCAGCGGGGTGCTGATGCTATAGGGCGCGCACCGAATTTCCGTCAGCCGAATCCACGGCTGGCGGTCTCCGCGCCGAGGAACAATGCATTTGAGGGCTTGGGGGGAGACGCTTGCCCCCGCCATCGATGGTCAGTTTCCGGGCGGCCCCAACACGCCCGCGACCAGAGGTGCAAGCATGTCAAATCTCGAAATCGAATGGACCAAGGTCGACGAAGCGCCCGGGCTTGCGACGTTCTCGCTGCTGCCGATCGTCGAGGCCTTCGTGGCCACGGCCGGCGTGAAGATGAAGCTGAAGGACATTTCGCTGACCGGCCGCATCCTCGCCAACTTTCCCGACAAGCTGAAGCCCGAGCAGAAGATCAACGACGAGCTTGCCGAGCTCGGCAAGCTGGCGGTGAAGCCGGAAGCCAACATCATCAAGCTCCCCAATATTTCCGCCTCGATCCCGCAGCTCAAGGCCGCGATCAAGGAATTGCAAAGCAAGGGCTACGACGTTCCGAACTATCCGGAAAACCCGACGACCGACGCCGAGAAGGACATCAAGGCGCGCTACGGCAAGGTGCTGGGCAGCGCCGTCAACCCGGTCCTGCGTGAGGGAAATTCCGACCGCCGCGCCGCCGGCGCCGTAAAGGCGTATGCGCGCAGCCATCCGCACAAGATGGGCGCGTGGAGCAAGGATTCGAAGACCCGCGTGGCGCACATGACCGCCAACGATTTCTATGGTTCGGAAGTCGCGGCCACAGTTGCAGCGCCGACCAATGCCAGGATCGAATTTGTCGGCAAGGACGGTGCGGTGACCGTGCTGAAGGCGAAGACGCCGATCCAGGCCGGCGAGATCATCGACTGCTCGGTGATGAACGCCAAGGCGCTGGATGCCTTCTTCAAGGCGCAGATCGAGGTCGCCAAGAAGGACGGCATCCTGTTCTCGCTGCACGTCAAGACGACCATGATGAAGATCTCCGATCCCATCCTGTTCGGCCACTGCGTGAAGGTGTTTTTTTCCGACGTGTTCGCGAAGCATGGCGCCACGCTGAAAAAGCTGGGCGTCGATCCCGACACCGGCGTCGGCGAGATGATGGCCAAGATCGAGACTCTGCCGGAGGCCGAGAAGGCGGCGATCAAGGCGGACATCAAGGCCGAATACGCGAAGCGGCCCGGCCTCGCCATGGTCAATTCCGACAAGGGCATCACCAATTTGCATGTGCCGAGCGACGTGATCATCGACGCATCGATGCCGGCGATGATCCGCGAGTCCGGCAAGATGTGGGGTCCGGACGGCAAGCTGCACGACGTCATCGCCGCGATTCCTGACCGTTGCTATTCGACGCTATTCCAGGCCGTCATCGACGACTGCAAAGCCAACGGCGCGTTCGATCCAAAGACGATGGGCACCGTGCCGAACGTCGGCCTGATGGCGCAGGCGGCCGAGGAATACGGCTCGCACGACAAGACCTTCCGCATCGCCGCTGACGGCACGGTCAATGTGGTGGCCGAGGACGGCAAAGTCCTGATGACCCAGAAGGTCGAGACCGGCGACGTTTTCCGCATGTGCCAGGTCAAGGACGCGCCGATCCAGGACTGGGTCAAGCTCGGCGTGCGCCGCGCGCGCCTCACCGACACGCCGGCCGTGTTCTGGCTCGACGCCAAACGCGCGCACGACGCGCAGCTCATCGCCAAGGTCGATAAGTACCTCAAAAACGAGGACACCAAGGGCCTCGACATTCGTATCCTGCCGCCGGTCGAGGCCATCAAGTTCTCGCTCGAGCGTATCCGCAAGGGGCAGGACACCATCTCCGTCACCGGCAATGTGCTGCGCGATTATCTGACTGACCTGTTCCCGATCATGGAGCTGGGCACGTCGGCCAAGATGCTGTCGATCGTGCCGCTGCTGCAAGGCGGCGGCCTGTTCGAGACCGGCGCCGGCGGCTCCGCGCCCAAGCATGTCGAGCAGTTCAAAGGTGAAGGTTATCTGCGCTGGGATTCGCTGGGCGAGTTCCTTGCGCTCGGTGCTTCGCTGGAGCATCTCGCGCAGGTCAGCGGCAACGAGGACGTGAGGACCCTGGCCGAGACGCTCGACGAGGCCAACGGCGAAATCCTCGAACACAACCGCTCGCCGGCGCGCAAAGTGGGCGAACTGGACAACCGCGGCAGCCATTTCTACCTGGCGCTCTACTGGGCCAAGGCGCTGGCCCGGCGCGACAACAGCTCCGGCCTCGCCGCGCGCTTCAAGCCGCTGGCGGAGACGCTGACGGCGAACGAGGACAAGATCAACGAAGAACTGATCGCCGCGCAGGGCAAGCCCGTCGACACCGGCGGTTACTATCTGCCCGATGACAAGAAGACATCGGCTGCGATGCGGCCGAGCGCCACGCTGAATGCCGCGCTCTCCGCGCTCTGACGCGGAGTCCGGCGGCAGGCCGATCCAACTTTCTCAAGGTGAATTCTTAAATGGCGAAGATCAAAGTCAGGAATCCGATCGTCGAGATGGACGGCGACGAGATGACCCGGATCATCTGGCAGTTCATCAAGGACAAGCTGATCCATCCCTATCTCGACGTCGAGTTGCTCTACTACGATCTCAGCGTCCAGAAGCGTGACGAGACCAACGACCAGATTACTATCGATGCGGCCGAGATGACCAAGAAGGTTGGCGTCGCGGTGAAATGCGCCACCATCACGCCGGATGAAGGCCGCGTGAAGGAATTCAATCTCAAGGAGATGTGGCGTTCGCCCAACGGCACGATCCGCAACATCCTCGGTGGCGTGATCTTCCGCGAGCCGATCATTTGCAAGAACGTGCCGCGCCTCGTGCCGGGCTGGACCAAGCCGATCATCATCGGCCGTCACGCTTATGGCGATCAGTATCGCGCGACGGACTTCAAGTTTCCGGGCAAGGGCACGTTGACGATAAAATTCGTCGGCGACGACGGCAAGGTGATCGAGCGCGAGGTCTTCAAGGCGCCGGGCTCGGGCGTGACGCTGGCGATGTACAATCTCGACGATTCGATCCGCGATTTCGCGCGCGCTTCGTTCAACTACGGACTCGCGCTCAACTATCCGGTGTATCTCTCGACCAAGAACACGATCTTGAAGCAGTACGACGGCCGCTTCATGGAACTGTTCCAGCAGATTTTCGACGCCGAGTTCAAGGCGGAGTTTGACAGCCGCAAACTCACCTACGAGCATCGCCTGATCGACGACATGGTTGCGGCTTCGCTCAAGTGGTCAGGCGGTTACATCTGGGCCTGCAAGAACTACGATGGCGACGTGCAGTCCGACATCGTGGCGCAGGGGTTTGGTTCGCTCGGCCTGATGACATCGGTGCTGATGACGCCGGATGGCAAGGTGGTGGAGGCCGAGGCCGCGCATGGCACCGTCACCCGGCACTACCGCCAGCATCAGAAGGGCGAGCAAACCTCGACCAACTCGATGGCCTCGATCTTCGCCTGGACCCGCGGCCTCGCGCACCGCGCCAAGCTCGACGGCAATCAGGATCTGATGAAGTTCTCACAGGCGTTGGAAAAAGTGTGCGTCGACACCGTGGAGTCCGGTTTCATGACCAAGGACCTCGCGCTGCTGGTCGGCCCCGAGCAGAGGTGGCTCTCGACTACGGGCTTCCTCGACAAGATCGACGAGAACCTGAAGAAGGCGATGGCGGCGTAAACATCCGTATCAAACACGATATAAAAAAGCGCGGCCTAGGCCGCGCTTTTTTATGCGTCTCGTTCTGCTGCCAAGGCTAGCCGCCGAGTGCCGCCGCCACCGCATCGAGTGCGGCATCGGCCTTCGCGCCGTCCGGACCGCCGGCCTGTGCCATATCGGGCCGGCCGCCGCCACCCTTGCCGCCGAGGGTTGCCGCGCCGGTGCGCACCAGATCGACGGCATTGATCCGCGCCGTGAGATCGGCGGTGACGCCGACGACGATGCCGGCCTTGCCGTCATCACCAACGGCAACGATGGCGACGACGCCGGAGCCGATCTGTTTCTTGCCTTCGTCGACGAGGCTCTTGAGGTCTTTCATCTCGATGCCGGTCACCGCGCGCGCCATCAGCTTGATGTCGCCAACGGTGCGCAAGCCTTCCGCCTCGCCGTTGACACCCTTGCCGGCAGACGCGCCGCCCCCGCCACCCATGGCGAGTTTCTTGCGCGCGTCCGACAGATCGCGTTCGAGCCGCTTACGCTCGTCTTGCAAGGCGGCAATGCGGGCCGGCAGTTCGTCGAGCGACGTGCGCAATTCAGCCGCCGCCGCCTTCGCGGTGCGCAGCATCGTATTCGCGGAGCGGCGCGCCGCGGCTCCGGTCAGCGCCTCGATGCGCCGCACGCCGGCGCCGACGGCGCTTTCTCCGGTAACTGAGACGATGCCGATATCGCCGGTACGGCGCACATGCGTGCCGCCGCACAGTTCAACCGACCAGCCCATGGTGTTGGGCGTAGCGCCGTCACCGGCTGCGTCTGTTGTCCGGCCCATGGCGACGACGCGAACCTCGTCGCCATATTTCTCGCCGAACAGCGCCCGCGCGCCGGAGGCGATCGCGTCATCGACGGCCATCAGCCGCGTGGTCACCGGCGCATTTTGCAGCACGATGGTGTTGGCAATATCCTCGACCTGCTCAAGCTCGTCGGCGCTGAGCGGTTTCGGGTGCGAGAAATCGAAACGCAGCCGTTCGGGCGACACCAGCGAACCCTTTTGCGCGACATGATCGCCGAGCACCTGGCGCAGCGCCTCGTGCAGAAGATGCGTCGCCGAATGGTTGGAGCGGATGGCCGAGCGGCGCGCATGATCGACATCGAGCTGTAGCGCGAGGCCGGCCTTGATCGTACCCTCCTCGACGACGCCGGTATGCACGAAGACGTCGCCGGCCTTTTTGTGCGTTTCGGTGACGCGGAAGCGCACGCCATCGCCAGTCATCACGCCTGTGTCGCCGACCTGGCCGCCGGATTCGCCATAGAACGGCGTCTGATTGAGAACGATGCTGCCGCTCTCGCCCTTCTTGATCTCGGCAACTTCCGTGGCCTCGCGGACGATCGCCGTGACGATGCCTTCGGCGCTTTCGGTCTCGTAGCCTAAAAATTCTGTCGCGCCGACTTTTTCACGCAATCCGAACCAGACGGCTTCGGTCGCGGCGTCGCCGGAGCCCGACCACGCGGCGCGCGCCTTCGTCCGCTGGCGCTCCATCGCCGCCCCAAAGCCATCGGTGTCGACACCGATGCCGCGCGGGCGCAACGCATCCTGCGTAAGGTCGAGCGGAAAGCCATAGGTGTCGTAAAGCGTGAACGCGGTCTCACCCTTGAGCCGGTCGCCGCTCTTGAGATGGCGCGCCTCGTCCTCGAGGATCGACAGGCCGCGCTCGAGCGTACGGCGGAAGCGCTTTTCCTCCAGCCGCAGCGTTTCCGCGATCAGCGCTTCGGCGCGCACGAGTTCGGGAAACGCCTGGCCCATTTCGCGCACCAGCGTCGGCACCAGCTTCCACATCAGCGGTTCCTGCGCGCCGAGCAGTTCGGCGTGGCGCATGGCGCGGCGCATGATCCGGCGCAGCACATAGCCGCGGCCTTCGTTCGACGGCAGCACGCCGTCGGCGATGAGGAAGGCGGATGCGCGCAGATGGTCGGCGATGACGCGGTGCGAGACTTTTTTCGGGCCGTCGGGATCGACGCCGGTGTATTCGGCGACCGCGCGGATGAGTTCGCGCATCAGGTCGATGGCGTAATTGTCGTGCGTGCCCTGCAACACCGCGGCAATGCGCTCGAGCCCCATGCCGGTATCGATGGACGGACGCGGAAGATCGAGGCGCGGCCCGTTGCCGAGCTGCTCGTATTGCATGAACACGAGATTCCAGATCTCGATGAAGCGGTCGCCGTCGGCGTCGGCGCTGCCGGGCGGACCGCCGGGTATTTTCTCGCCGTGGTCGAAGAAGATTTCCGAGCACGGACCGCACGGGCCGGTCTCGCCCATGGCCCAGAAATTGTCGGATGTGGCGATGCGGATGATCTTGTCGTCGGGCAGCCCGGCGATCTTCTTCCACAGGCCGAAGGCCTGGTCGTCGTCGGCATAAACAGTGACGAGCAGGCGCTCCTTTGGCAGCGCGAACTCCTTGGTGATCAGATTCCAGGCCAGTTCGATGGCGCGGTCCTTGAAATAGTCGCCGAAGGAAAAATTGCCGAGCATCTCGAAGAAGGTGTGGTGGCGGGCGGTGTAGCCAACATTATCGAGGTCATTATGCTTGCCGCCGGCGCGTACGCATTTCTGCGACGAGGCGGCGCGCACATAGGGGCGCTTTTCAAGGCCGGTGAAGACGTTCTTGAACTGCACCATGCCGGCATTGGTGAACATCAAGGTCGGATCGTTGCGCGGCACGAGCGGCGACGACGGCACGACCGTGTGGCCGTTGCGGGCAAAATACTCGAGAAAACTGGACCGTATCTGATTGACGCCGCTCATTCCGCTTCTGCCGTCCGCTGTCTGTCTGACATGCCGTCTCGGGAACCGTCCCTGCGGGAGGCGCCCAGAAAGCTGATGTGACGACGATTTTCGCCGTTGCTGCCGGGGTTTTACCGACGCCGGTCGGGAGTGTCCAGAAAAGGCGGGAGGCGAGGCCGCCATACACGGCGCACCGGCGAATTTGACAGTGGCGGACCCGCCGGGACGGGAGATGCTCCCGCCGCGCAAGCATTGAAGGCCGTCCCGCCGTTACCGGAATGGAGGCCGGATATCAGCAAAAAACCCCGGACGCAGTCCGGGGCTCTCTGTCGGGGCTCTATGTTGGGCCTTGATCGCGCATGCCGACTTCTCGGGCAGGGCCTCCTGGGGCAGGGCCTCCTGGGGCAGGGACTTCGCGCGTCTGTCCGGGGCAACGGCTCAGTCGACGGCGCACATCCTGCCGGCTGTCACCCTTCGTCATCTTCTTCGGTTTCTTCGCCGGCAAGGATTTTCTCGGCGATCAGCCCGGCATTCTGGCGGATCGCAAGTTCGATCTTCGTCGCCATCTCGGGGTTGTTCTTGAGGAAGGTTTTGGCGTTCTCGCGGCCCTGGCCGATGCGGGTGCTGTCATAGGAGAACCAGGACCCGGACTTCTCGACCACGCCGGCCTTGACGCCGAGATCGACGAGTTCGCCCATCTTCGAGACACCTTCGCCATACATGATGTCGAATTCCACCTGCTTGAAGGGCGGCGCGAGCTTGTTCTTCACGACCTTGACGCGGGTCTGGTTGCCGACCACCTCCTCGCGATCCTTGATGGCGCCGATGCGGCGGATGTCGAGGCGCACCGAGGCATAGAATTTCAGGGCATTGCCGCCCGTGGTCGTTTCCGGCGAGCCATACATCACACCGATCTTCATGCGGATCTGGTTGATGAAGATCACCATGGTGTGTGACTTGTTGATCGAGGCGGTGAGCTTGCGCAGCGCCTGGCTCATCAGCCGCGCCTGCAGGCCGGGCATGCTGTCGCCCATTTCGCCTTCGAGTTCGGCGCGCGGCACGAGGGCGGCGACCGAATCGATGACAAGCACGTCGAGCGAGCCGGAGCGCACCAGCGTGTCGGCGATTTCCAGTCCCTGTTCGCCGGAGTCGGGCTGCGAGATCAGAAGCTCGTCGACCTTGCAGCCGAGCTTGCGGGCATAGATCGGGTCGAGCGCGTGTTCGGCATCGATGAAACCGCAGGTGCCGCCCTTCTTCTGCGCCTCGGCGACGCAATGCAGCGCCAGCGTCGTCTTGCCGGAGGATTCCGGCCCGTAGATTTCCACCACGCGGCCGCGCGGCAGGCCGCCGATGCCGAGGGCGATGTCGAGCCCGAGCGAGCCAGTCGACACCGATTCGATCTCGACCAGCTTGTCGTTCTTGCCGAGCCGCATGATCGAGCCCTTGCCGAACGCGCGCTCGATCTGGGAGAGCGCGGCATCAAGGGCCTTGGTCTTGTCCATGGAATTACCTTCAACGATACGCAGGGGCGCAGCAGGCATGATCAGGCTCCTTATGGCCGGGATTCGCGGGGCAAACAACGCAAGCTTTCCCCGCTGTCCCTAGGCTTGGCCGCAGGACTGAGTGCGACGGTTGGACCTGTGTTGGGGCAGGACCGGCTGCAGCACCAGGCCGGGGCGGCGAGGAAGCAGCACTGTACACTCTTTGTTCTCCGTTCGCAATATGTTCTTATGGGAAAAGGGTGCTGTCCTTTAGAACATTCGCACCCTGAAATTAGGACAGGGTTGATGTATGTCTGAAAATTTACGATTTGCTAACCACGAACTCGACGAGTTCGGTGGAAACAACGCTTACCCGGTTGACGAAAATCGACCGTTAGAGGTTGCGGAGGACACTCGATTCCCGTGTGGGTCGCGGGAGGGTGTGGTGCCAAAGTCCAATAATGCGCCGAGCAATCGATTGTATTTTGGTGACAATCTTGATTGGTTGCAAAGGATCGAATCAAACATCGTTGATTTGGTGTACCTAGACCCCCCCTTTAATTCTAACGCTACCTACAACGTTTTATTTCGCTCCCCGCTTGTAGAGGACGCTTCGTCGCAAATAGCAGCGTTCGATGATACGTGGACTTGGGAAAATGGAGCGGAGCGTGCCCTCGATCACGTTCGGAAGCTCAGTCTCGATACCTTCGTACTTTTAGACGCTCTTCGTCGCACCTTTTTGAAAGAGGGCGACGTAATGGCTTATTTGGCCATGATGGCACCTAGGCTTCTTGAAATGCGGCGCGTTATGAAGCCGACCGCAAGCCTTTATTTGCATTGTGACCCGAGCAATAGCCACTATCTAAAAATGCTGCTTGATTGTGTGTTCGAGGGTCACGGCTACATAAACGAAATCAGTTGGAAGCGAACGACAGCGAAATCAGACTATGCACAGGGCGCGACACATTATCCACGCGTGCGGGATGTGCTCTTGGTCTATCGGAAGGATACTAGCGCCCCCGCCACCTTCACGCAGCAGTTCGCTGCATATGATGAAGCATACATAGCAAAAAAGTATGGCCTTAAAGACCCTGACGGGAGGGCATATCAACTTGATAACATCACAGGTCCGGGCGGCGCGGCAAAGGGTAATCCCGCATATGAAGTAATGGGAGTGACCCGATACTGGCGGTACTCGCGTGAGAGAATGAACGATCTGATATCGAAAGGATTAATTGTCCAACCGCGCCCCGGAGCCGTTCCTAGATTCAAGAGATACCTGGATACGATGCCAGGCGTCACGGTCAGCGACGACTGGAACGACATCAGTGCAATAAATTCGCAGGCTAAAGAGCGTCTTCATTACCCGACTCAAAAGCCGCTGCAACTTCTCGAAAGGATAATCGCTACCTCAAGTAAAGAGGGCGATCTTGTTCTCGATCCTTTTTGCGGATGCGGTACGGCGATTCATGCATCTGAGAAAATGGGACGTCGTTGGATTGGCATCGATGTAACCTACCTTGCTATTCAAGTGATACAAGATCGATTCAAAACTTGGCTTCCGCGCGCGCAGTACGAAGTAGATGGGATACCTCGCGATGAACTTTCGGGCAGAAAATTGGCAGCTCTCGACCCGTATCAATTTCAATTGTGGGCGGTCGGACGTGTCGGTGGGCAACCTCGTGGCAAGGGTGCCGATCGAGGTATTGACGGCGAAATCATCTTTATGCGCGGCTCCAAGGATTATGGCCGAGCTATCGTCTCTGTTAAGGCCGGTAAAAATGTCAATCCGGATATGGTTCGTGCACTAAAGGGCACCGTTGAGCGTGAAGGTGCGCAAATGGGAGTTTTTGTCTGCCTCGATCAGCCGTCGAGAGACATGAGAACAGAGGCCGCAACTGGTCGTAATATTGAATTGCCGGGAGGCATCCGTCCTCGCATTCAAATTGTGACGTTAGCCGATCTGCTTGCTGGCCCCAATTTGGGCATCATCACTAATCTGAATACGGTACAGGTTGCGGTTGCCGCCAAAACTGAGAAACGCAAAAGACCTTCACGCACTCCAACTCCGGCGGAGATTAGGGCGTCTCCGCCCTTCAGATATGGAATCCGAGGAGGAAAAACGAAGGTTCAGGAATCGCTCCCAATGGACGAACCTCTTTTAGTGTCTCCGCAACCGCGATCTAAACTGAAGCGCCGCCGCAAATCGGCTTAGCTCCTGCGGCCACCTTCAATTACCGTGAAATTGCGCTTCACGCGGACTGGACGGTTCGGCTCCAGTTCCAACACGGCGTCCAGCAAATCCCCTATGGTCCAGACCCGATCAGCAACGCCAATGGCGACCGCCGGCGAGGTCAGCAGAGCCTCATGGGCGCGGCATAGGTTGGTGACCACGTACAAGCTGA
The DNA here is from genome assembly GCA_035494115.1 of Xanthobacteraceae bacterium. GTDB lineage: Bacteria > Pseudomonadota > Alphaproteobacteria > Rhizobiales > Xanthobacteraceae > DATJHH01. The sequence continues at coordinate 24,403 of DATJHH010000011.1, read as the reverse complement.
TTGCCGCCACGTGATGTCCAGTTTCTTTGAGAAGCCGTTGGCGAGCCGCGTCCGGCGGCGGGAGCCTATCCGCATGGTAAGGTTCTGACGCTCGACATCGCTGGTCGAGATATGCCCCGGCACGCTGTTGGCGACCTCACGGCTTACGTGTCCTCATTCGATTTCCGGAGCCACTGAATCACTTCGGTGGCGTTCTGATCCGGCGGAAACACCGGATAGAAAACGTGACGCACAACCCCATCATCAATTACCAGCGTGAAGCGCTTGAGAAGAGTCATGCCGCTGGTTTCAAATGTTGGGAAACTCATTGCCTTAGTCAGAGCCAAACGCTCATCCGACAGAACCGCAAACGGAAGATGAAGCCGCTCTGCAGCCTCTTTTTGATAGTCGGGGTCTTGGGTGGAAAGTCCGTACAGGTTCTGAACCCCCAAGCGTTTCAGTTCCGCGAAGTGATCACGGAAGGAACAGCTTTGGGGTGAGCAGCCGCGTGCGCCGGGTATCATGTCCCACCCCTGCGGGTTTTCGATCCCCGGCTTTCCGGTGCGCGGATAAGCATAGACGACAGTGCGCCCCTTGAGGGCCGAAAGGTCAACCGCGCTGCCATCCGTCGCGGGCAATGGAACGGAGACGAGCGTTGCTCCAACCAAATGCCGCGTTGCCCCGTCATCCTTTGGTGCGGGGATCGCCGACCAATCCGGTGTGTCGGTAAAGCTCATCGCAAATCCTCACATCCTTCGGATATCGTCGGGCCTTATCAATTTGCCACCTCGGTTATATCGCATCCTGCGACAGGCTGGGACGCCAGGCCCGCATGCTTCTTCTTTTTGGATGCATGCGCGTGCAGCGGGAATTTCAGCGGCGTGACTTGCCCGGATTTCGACCGTTGCGTACGCATGCCTTGCAAGCACCGCATTTCGTTTTGCAGCCGTTCATCGACGAAGGAACAAGATGGGCGCAGGAACAGGATCCGATACCGCCGCGTTTAATTCTCCTCAGGTGCAAATTCTTCGGATTCAAAACTCTGGAGGCCACCATGAAAAAATTTTCTCTGGCGATTCTGACGATCGCGTCTCTCGCAGGAACGGCCGGGACTGCCTTCGCTCAAACTTATTATTATGACGACGGCGACGGGTACTACGTCGATCCGAGCCCGTACTACGGGCCGCGGTACCGCGATCGCTACTTCTACGATGATGACCGATACGAGCGCCGCATATACCGCGACCGCTATCGTCAATGGAACGGTTGTCCGCGCCACTACACGGTGCAGGATGGCGTCTGCAAACCGTATCGCGGGTATTGAAACGGCTCGGTTCGCGATCGGGATCGGGACCGGAGCATGCGTCTTTTGACATCGCGATTAAGGAATGTGTAAGGGGTCGCGATCATAATTTTTCCATGCAAACGATCCTCCGTGTGAGCGTCGTTCTGGCGGCGCTCTATTTGATCGACTTTGAATTTTATGATGCGCGATACGTGTCCGCATTGGCCTCCGTCGCGCAGGAAATCAGCGCATCGTTTTTGCGATAGCGATCTGATTGCGACTTGGTGGCGACGTGGCGGACGCCTGCCATGGGGACGGCGCTTGGCAAAATGCGATGCGCGGCCATGCTGTCGCAGCGCCAGCCTGAATAAACATTCAGCTTCAATGGTTTACCAAATTTTTATGCAACGCATTTGGAACTAGCGCCGCCCTCCGGCATTTTGTTACCAATACCGAGGCTGTTTCAAAGGAGGGTTGTAATGAAGAAATTGATCTTGGCCACTGTCGCGGCAGTCGTGATGGCTGGTTCGTTCAGCGTCGTTTCGGTCCAGCCGGCCGCCGCCCAGGGCGTCTATATTGGGGTTGGCGATCGTCCTCATTATCGTCATCATCGTTACTATCGTCGCCACTACGTGCGTCCGCGCGTTTATGGGCCGCGCACCTATCGTCAGTATCGCCGTGCGGTTGCCTGCGGACCGGGCTTTTCCATTCAGGACGGCGTCTGCAAGCCGTATTCGGGCTACTAAGCCTTCGCCTGCGTGACAGTAAAAGGCCGCCCGAAAGGGCGGCCTTTTTTGTATGGGCTAGTCTTTCGAGCCAGAGGCCTTTGGGCCCAACCCCATCTGGGAGAGCGCCGCGCGGCCGAGAAGGGCATAGGGGTTGGCGAGCATCTCCAGAATCTCGAAGTGGTTGTAGCCTTCGGCGACAATCAGCTCCGCCGGCTTGCCGGCTTGCTGCAGCGCGCGATGGAAATCCCGCGTCTGGCGCTGGAATTCCGGCGTCTCCAGCGTGCCGTGGGTGAGGATGACCGGCGTGTGAATGCGGTCGAGATGCCGCATGGCGGACAGTTCGTGCTCCATCGCGTCGGTGAACGTCACATAATTCGAGCGCTTCGACAGCCGGACCGGCTCCAGATCGTACATGCCGCTGATCAGCAGGGCGCCCTTGATAATGTCGCGCGGCCGGCCGGCCTTGTCCCAGTCGGTTATCAGGGCGCAGCCGGCGAGATGCGAGCCGGAAGAATGCGACGTGAGGTAAAGGCGGTCCGGGTCGCCGCCGAAGGAGCGCGCATTGAGATGCACCCAGCCGATGGCGCGGCGCACCTGTTCGATCATCGGGAAAAGGCTGCCGCCCGCGGCATCGACATTGATGAAGTCGAGGATGACATGGTGGGCGCCGGCGCGGACGAACATCTCCGCTTGGTAGGCATAGTTCGCGGCTTCGCCGTTTCGCCAGGCGCCGCCATGAATGAAGATGTTGACCGGCGCGTCGCTCTTGTCGGTCCGGAAGATGTCGAGCCGCTCGATCTCGGTCGGCCCATAAGCCTCGCGCTGCGGATTTCCGAGGATTTTTCGGGCACGGGCGCTGGCCTGCACGCGCCGCCCGGTGACCTGTACGCGGTTTGCGGCGTAAACGGCCTGATCGTAGGCGTCGTCGAGCGCAAGCTGATCGAAGTCGCGATAGACCAGCGGCCCGGTCACGCGCTTGGTTTGAGGTGCAGTCCTTGTTTCGCTCGTCTCGGTCATCAACACCATCCTTGTGATTTTGCTTCGTGCCGCAGCGTCGGTTCCATGTCGTGAAATGCTCTATGGAAACTTGAATATTGTGTCGCCGCTTCCTTGACCATACTTGTCTTTGCGGATCATTCTGCACCGACTCGCAGGCTCGTTGGAATGCCCGAATGACACGCTTGAGTTCGCCTTCGGGTTCCGGACCGCATCCATGACCCGTCCCGCCAATGCCATCGACATGTGGCGCGGGTTCGCGCTTGTCACGATCTTTATCAATCATGTGCCGGGCATGGTCTATGCCCGCTGGACGTTCAGCAGTTACTCGATTGCGGATTCGGCCGACCTGTTCGTTTTTCTCGCAGGCTGGTCGCTGCGCTACGTGGTCGGCACCGACGCGCGCCGTAATCCGACACGCTATGTGGTGATGCGGCTGGCCGCCCGATCATTCACGATCTATGTCGCGCAGGTCTTCATCACGGCGCTTGCGATCGCGATGCTTGCCTTCGCGGCGATCATCCTCGACAACCCGCTGCTGCTGGAATGGCACAACGCGGCATCGGTGTTCTTCGATCCCGTTCCGACGCATCTCGGGCTCGTGCTGATCACCCACCAACTCGGTTATTTCGACATCCTGCCGCTCTACGTCGTGCTGATGCTGTTTGCGCCGCTGATCGCGATCATCGACCGCTACACGCCGTGGCTGCTGCTGCCTTTGTCGCTCACGATCTACGTCCTGGCGTTGACGTTCCAGATCAACCCTCCAACATGGCCGGTGGAGGGCGCGTGGTTCTTCAACCCGCTGGCGTGGCAATTCATTTTCGTCCTCGGCTTCGTGATCGCGCGCAAGGACGGCGTGATCGGTGAATTTTTGCGCCGCAACATTTCTGTTCTGCGGATTATCGGCTTGGTGGTGATCGCTGTCGGTCTTTATTTTTCGCTCGCGGACAAGCTCCCCGATCCGACCACGGTGCCACGGCCGCGGCTGTTTTTCATTGCTGACAAGACTTACATCACGCCAATCCGGCTTTTCCAGTTTCTGGCGCTGGTCGCGGTGTTTTCGGCCGTTTACCGCTATATCGAGCCGTTCGTTCCCCGGCTTGTGGGCTTCTTCGCGCTGCTCGGGCGCAATTCGCTACCGGTGTTCTGCGTCGGATCGTTGTTGGCCTTGGCGGGACAAATCATCCGCTTCGTCTGGCAGGGCTATTTCAGCGTCGACACGATCGTGGTAATTTTGGGTGTCGCCGTCATGGCATTGACCGCATGGCTCAATGAATGGCGCGACAGAGCGGCACAATGGAAAAAGAGACAACAAAGTCCCGCGGGTTGAGGCGGACTGTCTTGACCCCGGCCATTCTCGCTGCGACGGCGGCCATCGCCGTTTTCGCCTCTCTTGCCTGTGCGCCGCGTGCCATGGCCGCCGCCGAAGAAGCGCAGCCGCCGATCACCCCTTACACACGCGAGTGCCAGACTGGCGACAAGGAGGTGCAAAGCACATCGCCGTTGCCGAATGTCGCATCGGCATTGGAAGCCGGAAAGACGTTGAGCATTCTCGCCATCGGCTCATCGCCGCGGCCCGGCCGCTATGGCCACGGCAATTACCGCGAGGAGATCGAAAAAATCCTGGCGCGCGCCATCAAGGGGCTGAATGTCGTGATTGTCAATCGCGGCATTTCGGGAGAGCTGGCCGCCGATGCGGCGATGCGCATCCGCACCGAAGTCGCGCTCAACGAGCCCGATCTCGTTTTGTGGCAGGTCGGCGCCAATGATGCGCTGGCCTATCTCCCCGTCAACGAGGTCGTGTCGACGGTCGTCGATACGGTCCGCTGGCTGCGGCAGCATAAAGTCGACGTCATCCTCGTCGGCTTGCAGGCGGTCAAGCGCATGCAGCGCAACGAGCATTACATCGCCGTGCGCGATGCGCTGCGAAAGGTGGCGCAGGACGAGAATGTCATCATGATTCGGCGCGACGATGCCATGCAGATGATCAACAAGGCATCGACGGGCGGCACGGACGCAAGCAATTTCCCGGAGGAGGTCGAACGCTCGCAGGTCAATCACGCCTGTCTTGCGGAATATGTCGCGCGCGCGATCACAATAGGTGCGTTTGCCAAAGGCCTGAAAGTGCGGGCGCGCGACGGCAAGAATGGTGGCCAGGAGGCCGTGCCGCCCGGTGCATCTCCCGGAAGGGACAATCAAGCGCCAGCGAAGCCATGATGACATGATGCCGCCGGACCGGGGACCATCGGTCGCAACGGCGCAATATTTTCTGTTCCCCCACCCGTCATCGCGCTATCCATGATGTGCGACATCTGTGGTCGCATGCACACGATAAGGCTTTTCGCATTCTCGACCTGTCCCTCTCTCCCTTCCAGATCGCCTATTGCAGCATTGTGGTCCTGATCTGCTACGCATTGCGTGGCAGCGCGGGCTTTGGCGCTGCGGCAGCGATGCCGCTCCTCGCGCTCGTCATTCCGACGAAGACGCTGATTCCGGCCTGGACGCTGATCGGCCTTGTCGCCGGCATCACATTGTTCGGCCGCGGCCGCGCCCACATCGCCTGGCGTGACATCGCGCGGATGGCGCTGCCGACGCTGGTCGGCGTCGCCATCGGGACCTACATCTTCATATGGCTCGACCAGGACAATCTGCGCCGTGGGTTCGGCGTGCTGGTCGTTCTCTATGGCAGCTACGCGCTTTGGAAAAGCTTTCGGCCGCCCGAAAGCGCGATCACGCCGCCGAAATATCTGGCGCCGCTCGTCGGCTTCCTCGGGGGTGTCGTCGGGGCCACGTTCGGCACGATGGCGAGCGTTTTCTACGCCATCTATTTCGACACGAGACAGCTCAGCAAGACCGTATTCCGCGCGACCATGACGGCGCTGCTCGTTGCGCTGTCGATCGCGCGAGCGCTCGGCTATTGGACCGTCGATGAATATGGCCGTGAAGCGCTCGAGCTTTTCGTGATTTCGCTGCCGGTGATGTTTGCCGGAATCTTTATCGGCGACCGGCTGCATATGGGACTGAGCGAGACCACCTTCCGTCGGCTGATCGCCGGGACGCTGGTCGTCAGCGGTCTCGCCCTGCTGGCAAAATAGGGTTTTCGAGGCTGGGGAGGCGGGGAAGTCGCGGTCCGGGCTGCCGGCCGCCGATATCCAAGCGCATCGCTTCGCGGTATTCTTGGCAACCGATTCTTGAATATAAACCCGCGTCCTTTTCATCCGCGTTTTACAGTCGTCGTCTTCACTCGGGCGTGGTCTGTTCGCGGCCGATTCCGGACGAGACCGCCGCGGGAACGTTCGAGATCGTCAAGCGGGAGGGGAGGGAGCGCCGTATGGGGTTTATCGCACTGGCGCTGACGCCACGCTACGTCGTTTTGACGACGTGTGTCATCCTGACGCTGATGCTGCTCGCGATCGGCGCGCTCACCGGATGGTCCGACCCGATCATTGTGCTGGCCGTGATTTTCGGCGCGCTCGCGGCGCTCGGCTTTCGTGACATCATGCAGGAGAGCCACGCCATCCTGCGCAATTATCCGATCGCGGGACATATGCGTTTCATTCTCGAAGAAGTGCGGCCGGAAATCCGCCAGTACTTTTTCGAAAGCGAAAAGGACGGCATGCCGTTCAGCCGCGACAAGCGCGCGCTGGTCTATCAGCGCGCCAAGATGCAGCTCTCCACGCGGCCATTTGGAACGCAATACGACGTCTATCAAGGTGGCTACGAGTGGCTCCAGCATGCGGTAGCCTCGCGGCCGCATGCCAAGGACGCCTTCCGCATCACCGTCGGCGGGCCGGACTGCACGAAGCCGTATTCGGCGTCCATCTTCAACATTTCAGCCATGAGTTTCGGCTCGCTCAGCCGCAACGCCATCCGCGCGCTCAACGGCGGCGCGAAGAAAGGCAATTTCTCGCACGACACGGGCGAGGGCGGCTTGAGCCCGTATCATCGCGAGAACGGCGGCGACCTCGTATGGGAAATCGGCTCCGGCTATTTCGGCTGCCGCAATCCCGACGGCACGTTCAATGCGGAGCGCTTTTCCGCGACCGCGACGATCGATCAGGTGAAGATGGTCGAACTGAAGATGAGCCAGGGCGCCAAGCCCGGCCATGGCGGCATTCTTCCCGCCGCCAAGGTCTCGCCGGAGATCGCTGCCATTCGCGGCATTTCCGTCGGATACGATTGCGTTTCTCCCGCGCGGCATTCTGCATTCTCGACGCCGATCGGAATGATGGAATTCATCGGCGAGATGCGGCGGCTGTCCGGCGGCAAGCCGGCCGGGTTCAAGCTGTGCCTCGGCCAGCCATGGGAATTTCTGGCGATCTGCAAGGCGATGCTGGAGACCGGCATTTATCCCGACTTCATCGTCGTCGACGGCAAGGAAGGCGGCACCGGGGCCGCGCCGCTCGAATTCATGGATCACCTCGGCATGCCGCTGCGCGAGGGACTGAATTTCGTTCACAACGCGCTGATCGGCATCGGCGCGCGCGACCGGATCAAGATCGGGGCGGCTGGCAAGATTATCTCCGCCTTCGACATCGCCCGCGCCATGGCGCTCGGCGCCGACTGGTGCAACGCCGGGCGCGGCTTCATGTTTTCGATCGGCTGCATCCAGTCGCTGAGTTGCCACACCGACCGCTGCCCGACAGGGGTCGCGACGCAGGACGAGACGCGCAGCCGCGCCATCGTCGTCCCCGACAAGATCGACCGGGTCTATAATTTCCATCGCTCGACTTTGGCGACGCTGTCCGAACTTGTGGCCGCGGCCGGGCTCGATCATCCGAGCGAATTCATTCCGTCGCATTTTTGCCGGCGCATGAACGACGGCGGCGTTCGCACTTTCGCGCAGCTTTATCCGGCGTTGCGTCCTGGCGAACTGCTCGAAGGCACCAAGGACGAGCGTTTCCGCGAAGCCTGGCAGCTCGCGCGTGCGCAAGCCTTCAATGTCACGACGCCTTCAACGTGACCATACTTATGCACCTGCAGATCGTTGCACGCGACTGTCAACAGTCCACGAAACACCAGTGTCAAGAGGAAACGGCACCTTTAATTATTGCTGCAAACACCCATATCGAAGCAGCACATAGCATTGCTTAGGTCACTTTTCGGCCAAGTCCTGCATTTAGTGTTGTCAATGCTGCAGGTCTTTTGGACGTAGCGGCATTTTTCATAGAAAAAAAGAGAGAGTTGATGGTGAAGAAGGCGAAAAAGCAGGTCCGTCGTTCATGGACCAAGGACGATCTTCGTGAATTGAAGGCCCTCGCAAAAAAGAAGACACCGGTTGCCAAGATCGCCAAGGCGCTGAAGCGAACGCCCGGCGCAACAACCGCGAAGGCATTCACGATTGGTCTATCTCTAGACTCGAGAGGCTGACGTGAAGAAACCCATGACGCTCAATGAAGAGCAGACACCGCGAGTCATCCAGCGAGCCGACATTCTGCCGACCACCGGTTTTGCCCTGGTGGTCGATGGACGCCTCAAGACGCAATACGAGGACGAAGCGGTAGCCCGAAAAGCCGCTGGCGATCTGAAGGGCAAGTTTCCGATGTTGCAGGTTCAGATTTATGACGCCGCGACCAAGCAACGGTCCCTGATCTAAGGGTTTGGGTTTCCTCCGAAATTCAATTTCTTCAAGGCAGTAGTGTCGCGCCTGCAATGGGGGTGATGGCCTGATCATCGTGCGGTATGATCAGGCGGCTTTGACAAGTAGCGATTACGTTGATATCAACGTTAAAGCCAATCAACAGCAGGGAGTAAACAGCGATGGCCGGATCTGCACAAAAAGCGGCTGTAGAGCAGCAGACAGCAAAGGCGAATAATTTCTGCTGGTACGAACTGATGGCGACCGATGGCCCAGCGGCTGAAGCCTTCTACAGCCATGTCGTCGGCTGGAAGACCGAAGACGCCGGTATGCCGGGCATGAAATATACGCTGCTGAAAGCGGGCGACACGCGCGTCGCCGGCTGCATGACGATGCCCTCGCAAGGTTGCGTCGAAGGCGCCAAGCCCGGCTGGATCGGCCATGTCGGCGTCGCCGATATCGACGCGACAGTCAAGCGCGTGACGGCGGAAGGCGGCGCGATCCTGCGCGAACCGACGGACATTCCTAATGTCGGCCGCTTCGCGATCGCGCGCGATCCGCAGGGCGCGATCTTTTTCATGTTCCAAGGCAACGGACCGATGCCGCCGCAGCCCGCGCCGGGCACGCCGGGCACCGTCGGCTGGCACGAGCTTTATGCCAATGACGACTGGGAGAAGGCCTTCGCGTTCTATTCGAAACTCTTCGGCTGGACCAAATCAACGGCCATGCCGATGGGCGAGATGGGCACCTATCAACTGTTTGCGGCGAACGGCGTCGATATCGGCGGCATGATGAACAAGATGCCGGGCGGACCCGGCCCGATGTGGAATTTCTACATCAATGTCGAGTCGCTCGACGCCGCGGTGACGCGCGCGACGGAGAAGGGCGCAACCGTGATCCACGGCCCGTCGGAAGTCCCCGGCCAAGCGTGGATCGTGCAGTGTCTCGATCCGCAGGGCGTCATGTTCAGCATGGTCGCGCCGAAGCGGTAGAGCGGCGTTTACGGCGCTCCTGTCCCGGCGCGGTGCAGCGGCTTCGTTGCACCGCAGAACCAGGACCCCATGCAGCATCGGACGCTGGAAAAGAATGGACCCCGGCTCTGCGGCGCACCGTTTCACGCTGCGCCGCGCGTCCGGGGAAGGCGGTTGCGTAGCCCGGATGAGCGCAGCGAAATCCGGGAATAGAGCCGCCGCTGGTCCCGCATGTCGCGGGGAAGGTGGCTTAACCGAGATTCAATTCCTTGAAAAAATCGTTGCCCTTGTCGTCGATGACGATGAAGGCGGGGAAGTCGACGACCTCGATGCGCCAGATCGCCTCCATGCCGAGGTCGGCGTATTCAATGCACTCGACCTTCTTGATGCAGTGTTCGGCGAGGTTGGCCGCGACGCCGCCGATGGAGCCGAGATAGAAGCCGCCGTATTTCTTGCACGCGTCGCGCACGGCCGACGAGCGGTTGCCCTTGGCGAGCGAGATCATCGAGCCGCCGGCGGCCTGGAAATCGGCGACGAAGGAATCCATCCGCCCCGCGGTAGTCGGCCCGAATGCGCCCGAGGCGTAACCCTCCGGCGTCTTGGCGGGACCGGCGTAATAGATCGGGTGGTTTTTGAAATAATCGGGCAGCGGCTCGCCCTTTTCCATGCGCTCGCGCAGCTTGGCATGCGCAAGATCGCGCGCCACGATCATCGGCCCGCTGAGCGAGAGCCGTGTCTTGATCGGATATTGCGACAACTGCGCCAAAATATCCTTCATCGGCTTGTTGAGATCGACGGCCACGACCGCGCCGCCGAGCGTCGAGGTGTCGATCTCCGGCAGGTATTGCGCCGGATTGTGCTCGAGCTGTTCGAGATAGACGCCGTCCCTGGTGATCTTGCCAAGCGCCTGCCGGTCAGCCGAGCACGACACGCCGAGCCCGATGGGCAGCGACGCGCCATGGCGCGGCAGCCGGATCACGCGCACGTCGTGGCAGAAATATTTTCCGCCAAACTGCGCGCCGACGCCGAGCGACTGCGTCATCTTCTGGATTTCCTGCTCCATCTCGATGTCGCGGAACGCGTGCCCGTCTTCCGAGCCGTGCGTGGGCAGTTCGTCGTAATATTTGCAGGACGCGAGCTTCACCGTCTTCATCGTCATTTCGGCCGACGTGCCGCCGATGACGATGGCGAGGTGATAGGGCGGGCAGGCGGCTGTGCCGAGCGTGAGCACCTTCTCCTTGAGGAAGGCGAGCATGCGCTCGCGCGTGAGGATCGAAGGCGTCGCCTGGAACAGGAACGCTTTGTTGGCGGAGCCGCCGCCCTTGGCTACGAACAGGAATTTGTAGGCGCTGTCGTTCGCGCCCTTGCCTTCGGCAAACACCTCCACCTGCGCAGGCATGTTGTTGGCCGTGTTCTTCTCCTCGAACATTGAGAGCGGCGCGAGTTGCGAATAGCGCAGGTTGCGGCGCAGGTAGCTGTCGCGCGCGCCTTCCGCCAGCGCGCCTTCGTCCTCGCCGTCGGTCCAGACGAGGCGGCCCTTCTTGCCCATGATCAGCGCGGTGCCGGTGTCCTGGCACATGGGCAGCACGCCGCCGGCGGCGATGTTGGCGTTCTTCAAAAAGTCATAGGCGACGAAGCGGTCGTTGTCCGAGGCCTCCGGGTCCCTCAGGATTTTTGTCAGCCCCGCGAGATGCGCCGGGCGCAGATAGTGGTTGATGTCGTTGAACGCCGCCTCGGCCAGCGCCCGCATCGCCTCGCGCGGGACCACGACCACATCCTCGCCCATCACCTTCTCCACGCGCACGCCGGAGACATCGAGCTTGCGATACGGCGTCTTGTCCGGCCCGAGCGGAAACAGCGGCGTATGCTTGTAGGGCGGGACGGGGGTGGACGTCTTGAAAGGGGCGTTCATGGAGGACCTCAAAGAAAATTATCTAGAAAGCTTTTCAACGTCCAATCGGCTCAAGACGTGATCAACTTTTACGGCATAGCAGATCGGATTAGCTCCGATCTCATTCAGCTTAATTATAGCGTCTTCAGCCTCTTGTTTTGAATAGTTGTATCCAAAATACACGCTTTTAATAGAGGCAGGCGGGACATCGACGACGCATATGTCCTGACCTGAAATGATGTCGCAATGGTCGCAAGTCGATAACTTCCGGATTACGCGCCACTCTTCTTCGTAACTCCAAGCCGAGATCTTAACCAAGAAAAGGTAATATGGATTCTTCCAAAAATTGGGCGTGATCTGATCAGTGTAGAGAACTTTGCGAAGTAACGACCGCTTCTGTCCGTCATGAGACCAAAAAATGTCATCCTGCATGTCTAGTCCAACTACAAAGCCGTTTCCTTGAGAGCCGTAATGCGCCCACATTGGCAAATTTAGAGGGTTTCCCGTCAGAGACAGAATTCCCATTTTACTTACGATCGATTTGATTATGCCGTCGAACTGCTGCTCCACCCCGGCAAATAAGTGATCGATAGCGATTTTGACTAGAGCTTGGGCGGCTGGTAACTGGGATGCGACAAAGGATCGGCCAACGTCACTCGTGATAAATTCTTGTGCCAGTCCAATTTGTTCGAGACTGGCTCCATTTTCCAAAAAATTTTCTTCCACTAATTTTGATAGAAAATCAGCATCCGAAAATATGATTGGCAGTTTCTGTTCCATTTCATGTTTCAAAAAACCTTCGAGTTCGGTAGTGGCAATTTCTTTCCAGCGCCGTGTCATCTCAAACGGATCATTTAACGCGTCTCGTTGGGTAAAGCGTAGTTGAGGTTTTTCAAAAAATGTATGTCTAGCCGACGAGAAATATTTATAGATTAACGGTTGTTGATAGGTGGTCGATTCGATCGCTTCTACGTCAGCGTCGAATAGCGATGCCAAGTCGAAGGTGGAATGAAGTTGGTCCAAATATTGGTTTAGCAACCCCATCGTCGATGCTCCTAACGTTGAGGGTGGAGAACGAGTCGGTTTGTTTGTCCAGATTATACACTTCGTCATGCCCACGCTTGGCGCGGGCATCTACGGTCTTTGCGAAGATGCGTCGAATAAGGCGTGGATAGCAGGGCCAAGACCGGCCATGAAGGAGGAGCTGATCGATTGCCTGCTTAAACCCTTGGCCCAGATGTCGCGGCGCTCATTTGGCTACAGATGACGCGCTCATTCGACCTTCCCGTTATCGCGCGCGGCTTCCCGGCATTGGTTCGAAACTGATTTTAAGCCGATGTCCGGTCGCCTTGGCAAAACGTGCCAGTGTGCGCGTCGAAGGCTTGCCACGTCCGCTTTCCAGCCGAGCCACGGTGCTCTGCGTGGTCTTCATGCGCTTGGCCAATTGTATCTGACTCAAGCCCGCGCGCAGCCGCGCTTTCGCAACCGCGGCAGCGAGCGCGAACTCCTCCTCAAGCGCATCGTATTCCTTGCGGACATCAGGGTCCTTCAATAGCGACGCTTTCAAATCCTTCAGCTTTGTCATTTTATCTCCTTGGCGCGTTGTCGCGCGAGTTCAAGCTCGCGCGCCGGTGTTTTTTGGGTCTTCTTGGTGAAGACCCGCACAACCACCACTCTGCGTCCCGCCGCCGTGACATAGATCGCGCGCGAGATTCCATCTCGCCCCGCAATGCGAAGCTCCCATAGCTTGCCTTCGAGATGCTTGACGCTGTCGCGCGGCAGCGCCTGCAAACCGGCCTGTTCAATGAACTCGGCCAAACGCAGGAGACGTGCCTGCATGTCTGGCGGGAGGGACCTGATTTCCTGATCAACACCGGCGTTGAGTGTCTGGAAGGTCCACTGCATTTCAGCCTTTATAGCAAAAAAGAGATAATCGTGCAAGCGCGTTACCGCGCGTTCGGCAATAAACCAGTCGCGTCCCCCGCTAACTCTGCGGCACGTGAAAACGAATTTGTCGCGGCGACACCAATTCCCACTGTCCCATTTTCGGGGTAGCGGCGCCTGTCACGGCTGCAGCGCTGCCCTCGGTTGCCGCAAATGCCGCAAGTGCGGGGATCAAAAGTATAGTGACACTCCCGCCCAACTGTGCCAAATTTGGCACGGCGGTTGCAGGTCAGACGACGGCGCGACCGGCAGCGGCGCGTCAAGACGTCAACCGGGTGAGGATTATAAAGCCAATGAAACAGCGTTATCGAAGCTCGCGGCGCACCGTGCTTGCGCTCAGTCTCAGTCTCGCGGGCCTTACTTTCGCAGGCCTTTCCACGGCCGTGCAGGCGCAGTCGCCGGATGAATTCTACAAGGGCAAGACGATCACGATCTATGTCGGCTACTCGCCCGGCGGCAGCTACGACTATTATGCGCGCACCTTCGCGCAATTCATGGGCAAATACATTCCGGGCAATCCGAACGTCATCGTCTCGAACATGACCGGCGCGAGCAGCCTCAAGGCCGCGAACTACATCTATAACGTCGCGCCGAAGGACGGCACCGCGCTCGGCGTCGTCACGCAGACCGTGATGCTTGAAGATGCGTTCAAGACGCCAGGCGTGAAATACAAGGCCGCCGAATTCAGCTATGTCGGGCGCATGACGGCGGTGCTGGAGACCATCGTTTCCGGGTCGCCGAAGACGAAGACGATCGAGGACGCGCGCAAGCACGAGGTGATCCAGGGTGGCACGGGGCCAACCTCGCCGACGGAAGGTTATGCGCGGCTTCTGAATACGTTCGCCGGCACGAAATTCAGGATCGTGTCGGGCTTCGACGGCACGTCGGGCGTGATGCTCGCGATCGAACGCGGCGAAATCGACTCGACGGAAAACTCCTACGTCTCGATCATCCGTTCGAAAAAGCCGGAGCTTGATAGCGGCAAGCTGAACATCCTTGTGCAGGCCTCGCTCGAACGCAGCAAGGTGTTGCCGAATGTTCCGACGCTGATCGAACTCGGCACGACGCCGGAGGCCAAGGCCGCCTTGACGTTCTATACAAGCTCGGCCGCGGTCAGCCGCTCGCTGCTCGGGCCGCCCGGCATTCCCGCCGATCGCCTGAAAACGTTGCGCGATGCGTTCATGAAGACGACGAAGGACAAGGAATTTCTGGCCGTGATCGCCAAGTCGCATGCCGAATTCGATCCAGAAAGCGGAGAATATCTGGAGGACTTGGCGAAGAAGGTTGCGGCGACCCCGCCCGCGATCATCCAGCGGACTGCGGATGCGTTGAAGCCGAAATAAGCATTTTGAGTTGTCGGGGTGGGTGCCCGGCTTTTGGCTCTGTCAGGGCCGGGCATTCTTGCTAAATCTTCCGCACCACGCCCGGCCGGCCGATGGCGCATTCGAGCGTCTTGCGGTCCCATTTTCCTAAATCCGCAGCGGCATCGTAGGTCGATTGCAGAAAGTCGAGCAGCATCGCGTCCGGATCGTCGGCTTTGCGCACGGCGTCATAGGGCAGGATGAATTCGCCAAGTTCCTTCGACCAATAAGCCGCGTCGGGTTTCACTTTCGCGGCGGCAAAGCCTTCCGGCGCGGGGTAGGCGTAGGAATAAAACGCCGGCTCGGTGACAGGGCCGCTGCCGGGCCAGAAGCCGGCGCTGCATTCTTCATGTGAATAGGCTTCGCAGGCGACGGCGTCGGGGAGCGCCGGCACGCCGCCGGGATGGCGCGGCGCGGTGCGTCCGGAAAAACGCGTCACCGCAAGATCAAAGCTGCCCCAGAAGAAATGCACCGGGCTCGCCTTGCCGAGGAAGCCGGAGCGGAACGTCGTGAACAGGCGGTTCGCCTGCGTCAGGATGCGAAAGAGTTTTGTCGCCGCTCTGGCGTCATAGGCCGCATGGATCTTGTCCTCGGAAAACTTTATGCCGTCGGGAATTTCGTTCGGCCGCTCGTCGATGCTCACGGCAAAGCCCAGTTCGGACAGCCGCTCCATCAGTTCGGCATAAAACCGCGCCGTCGTCTGCGGCATCAGCATCACCTGGCGGAAATGTCCGGTGCTCGCGCGCAGCCACAACACGTGTTCGAGGAAATCGAACTCGATGGCGAGCGTGCGGTCGCCGAACGGGATCGGCCCGGTGGTCAGCCCGCAGGTCGAGACATAGAGCGTCACGTGCCAGGAATGGTTTTGCCACGGCGTCTGCGCGAAGCGGATTTTGCCGACGATCTGCGTCCATAGATGCAGCGTTGCATAGGTGTCTTTCCAGTCGTCGAGCGGCAGCGCCGGCCAGATGTTGTCGCGCGACAGCGTGTGGGCGGGCAACGGCGGACGCACGGCGTGCGCGGGCGTGGAGGTGTGTGGTGATTTCGTGGGCATTTCGATTTCTCCCTGCGCGCTGGAAACGAAAATCAGGTCGCCTGTCGATCAGATGGGAAGCCACGAAGCATCCCGAAAGATGCAGTTCGTTGCGCCTTGCTACCAGGACGCGTGCATCCTGCCTCAAATCCGAATGTGGCGTACCGCTGCTCACGGCGTCTTGATGACATGCCCGGAATGCGCAACGGCGCCCGGTGTTCTGGTGCTATCAGCCCTAAAACCGTCTGGAGGTTCGCATGCGTCACCATCGTCTGCACCGATTGCTCACCGTTGCAACCGCATCGCTGTTCGTTCTTGCGCTTGGCGTGTCCGCTGCGCCTGCGGCTGGTGATGACTCGCCGTCGCCGGCGCCAGCCCCTTCGGGCGGCACGTCCGCAACGCAAGGCAAGACGACCGTGAAGGGCGCGACGAAAACCCCACGCAAGAAAGCCAAGAAGGACAAACGGTCCGACGCGCAATTCGAAAAGCGCTATCAGGCGGCGCGCAATCTGGTCGAAGGCGGAAAATACAAGGAAGGTCTCGCCGCGTTCCAGGCGCTCAAGCGCGACGACAACCCCTCTGTCGCGACCTATATCGGTTTCGCTCACCGTAAAATGGGCGACTATGATGCCGCCAAGCGATGGTACGACAAGGCGCTCGCTGCCGATCCCAAGCACATCCGCACCATGGAATATTATGGCGAGTGGCAAGTGGAGCGGGGCAATCTCGAAGAAGCCAAGGTTTTCCTCACCCGCATCGAGACGATCTGCGGCAACCGGGAGTGTGAGGAATACAAGGACTTGAACGAAGCGATCACCGATAAATCGCACTGAGCACCGCCGTAAAAGTCACCATTGTCGGGGGTGCTTAGGGGCTCATGCATGGGGCAACCTGTGCATGGGCCTTTTGATTGCGTGTTTCTTCCGCGGCGCGGCCTTTTGGAACGGTCCGTTGTTAACCGATAGCCGATGTGGTGTGATCTGAAGCCTTCGCACGCAGACGTTCGATGGTAGAAGCTTTGGCCGCAAAACAAGAATAGCAAGGACCACGCCGATGTCTGCCCGCCGTCATTCCCTTTTCGCCATCACCTTTGCAGCGGGGCTGGGCATTTTTGCCGCCGGCCTCTGCGCGCCGGCTCATGCGGCGGACCCGGTCGAAGCCTTCTACAAGAACAAGACGATCAACATCTATGTCGGTTTCGCGCCGGGCGGCAGCTACGACTTCTATCCGCGCCTGTATGCGCAATATTTGTCGAAATACATTCCCGGCCATCCGAACATCGTGGTGCAGACGATGACCGGCGCGAGCAGCCTCAAGGCCGCGAATTACATCTATAACGTCGCGCCAAAGGACGGCACGGCGTTGGGCGTCGTGACGCAGACGCTGATGCTGGAGGACCTCTTCAAGACGCAGGGCGTGCACTACAAGGCCGCGGAGTTCAACTATATCGGCCGCATGACCGCGGTGCTGGAAACCATCATCGCCTCCGGCAAGGCCAAGGCCAAGACGATCTATGACGTGCGCAAATACGAAACGGCGACGGGCGGCACCGGCCCGACTTCGCCGACGGAAGGTTTTCCGCGTCTGCTCAATGCGTTCGCCGGCACGAAATTCAAGATCGTCTCCGGCTATCCCGGCTCGACGAATGCCATGCTGGCGCTAGAATCCGGCGAACTCGACTCGTTCGAGACCTCCTACAGCACGCTGGTTCGCACGAAAAAAGCGGAGCTTGCCGACGGCCGCATGAACATTCTGGTGCAGGGCGCGCTGGAGCGCACCAAGGAATTGCCGAATGTGCCGACGGTGGTCGAGATGGGCCAGAACGATCAGGACCGCGCCGCGCTCGCGCTCTATACGAGTTCGGCCGCCGTCAGCCGCCCGTTGATCGGCACGCCCGGCATTCCGCCCGATCGCCTGAAGGCGTTGCGAGCGGCCTTCATGGCGACGACGCGCGATCCGCAATTCCTCGCCGACATCGCGCGCACGCGTTCGGAATTCACGCCGGAGAGCGGCGAGTTTTTGCAGGCGCTGGCGGAGAAAGTTGCGGCGACGCCGCCCGACATCGTGGCGCGCACCGTCGCAGCGCTGCACGCAAAATAAACATCACGCCTGCTGCGGGTGAAGGCGGGCTATGGCGTCGCCTTCGTGCCGACAGCGACCCAATAGGGTTCATGCTGTGAGAAGCGGATCGCCTCAAGGCCGGCATCCTGCATCATCGCGCGCACCTGCTCGCGTGTGAATCTCTGCTCCAGCGCAGTGCAGAACCGGTCGAAGGCGTCGGTGCGCATGACGTAGAATGAGTGCCTGCGATAGAAGGCGAGCGGCCAGCTTGCGGGAAGCGCGCCAAATTTATCGAGTGCAGCGGCGATGCGTGCGAGCGGCCAATAGATTGTCGCGGCGATGATCTGGCTCGCTACCATGCGCACGCCGTGCGGCATGCGCGACAGCCCGAGCCGGCCGGTATCCGACACTTGCCACAACAGGCGAAACCAGGCGGGGCGATTGTCCAGCGCATAATAGAGATAGACCAGGAACGGCGCGCCGGGTTTGAGCTTGGTGACGATATGCGTGATCGCGCCGGCGACATCCGGCATGTGGTGCAGGACGCCGAGCGAATAGGCAAAGTCGAGCGTGCCGTCCGCAAACGGCAGCGCGGCAGCCGACGCATGATGGAATGCGGCATTGTCCTGCGCTGCGAGATTGGTGCGCGCCACGTCGAGTGCGGCAGGGCTTGCGTCGATCAGATGCAACGTGCCGACGCGCGGCGCGACGACGGCCGCCCAGCGTCCGCTGCCGCAGCCGATGTCGGCGCCGACGGACTCGCGCGGCAGCGCATCCCACGGGAAGATCGCGAAATAGCCATCGAAAATTGCGCGCCGTTCGTCGTCGGGCAGATCGTCGTTGGTCTGGCGAAACGCTGACCACTCACGCCCGAATCCGTCGACCGTCGCTTCATCCGCGTTTTTGAGCTTTGTTTGCATCGCGGGAACCTAGAGTATTTTGCGGGTCAGTAAAATCGGGTTCGCCGCAGAATGATCTCTATATTTTCGCTCCGGGATGAATGCTGCGGACCGCAAAAAAGCGCGGGCAGACCCCGCGCCTTTCTCATGTCGCTATTGCGATCCCGCCGCCGTTACTTTGCGTTCGGATCGCGCAGGATCCAGATGCCCCATTTGTCGTCGTCGGCATAGATGTAGCCGCGGGTGTCCTGCGTGACGTCTTCCATCCAGTTGTTTGGCGCCGCATGCGGCCCTTCATGCTGTGGAGCGTTCGGATTTTCCGCCGGCAGGAACCACGCTGTTTCCGTCGGGAAATACGGATCGCTGATGTCGTAGGCGCGCAGGCCGGCATTGAACCAGGTGATGTAGAGCGTGTTGCCGATGGGATGCACGGCGTCGTTATGCTGCTCCATCACGGTGTTGTGCGGGCCGAAACGTCCACCCTTCTCGCAGAAGGTCTTGTAGGTCGCGCCCGGCGGCACATCGCGCGGCGGCGGGAAAACCGACATCAGGCGCGGCTTTTTCGGGTCTTTGTTGTCGACCAGCGCAGCCCAGTTCATCGGCGTCTGGTCACAGCCCCATTTGCTTGCTTCCGAGCTTGCGTAGATCAGTTTGCGGTCCCAGATCGGCAGAACGGTATGCACCGACTGGTTGCCGGCATACATGAACGGCGGCACCATGGTCAGCCGTCCGATGAGTTTCGGATTGGCCGGATCGGAAATGTCGATATTCACGATGTCGGGCGTATAGCCCATGGTCGCGGTCTTGCCGTCGGGGCTGATATTCGCCGGCCCGTGAAATCCGGGCGCGAACTCTTTTGGCAGGTCCTCGCCTTTCTTCTGTCCGGGCTGCGCCCACACGCCGACCTGCTTCGGCGCTTTCGGATCGCTGACGTCGAGGATCACGAATTCATGGCCACGGCCTTGATAGCCTTTCGCGAAGGTCGCGAGATAGGCGTATTTGCCACCGGGATAGGAATTGCGGTGCGATCCGCCTTCGGCGCCTTTCCACTCGCCGATGCGCTTGGGATTTTCGGGGTCGCTGATGTCCCAAATCAGGAGGGCGGGATCGGTCGCCGACTTCTTGTCGATTGCGGTGATCATGATGTCGCCGTGGATCGTCACCTGCGCGGTGAGGATGCCCTTGGCCTTCGACTCGTAGGGAATGAATTTGACGTAGCGCGGGTTCTTCGGGTCGGTGACGTCGACGATGCTCCAGCCGAGGTCAAAACTGTGCCCGGCATAAAGGTACCATTTGTCGTCCTTGGTATGCTTGAGTGCCAGCTTGAACGCACCGGGCCGTCCGTTGAGGCCGGTGAATCCCACGAGGTCGAGTTTCTTTGCCTGCCAGCCCGGCGGGATCGGATCAGCCAGCGCCGGCATGGCCCAGAGAGCGGCGCCGGCCGCAAGTGCAAGGCTGCATTGCCACGGTGCGCGTCGCGGCTTTCTGGAACGGATCATGTTCGTCATCGGTGTCGCCTCCCATCATGTGCGCCGTTTTTCGTAGCGGCTGTTGGCGTTGCGCGGCATCACCATCCCAAAGGTCACACCGGTTCGCGGCGACAGTTCACACCTGATTCCAACGGCATGCAAGCAGACCACGCGAGGTGCTGCGCGTCGGCGCGAACGCCCTTCGAAGCGGGTCCATTTGCCCCGTGTACGCGGTCCTTTATGGCCGTTATGGTGGTATAAACAGGCCCGAGAGCCTGGTCGCTCAACTGACCCCACGTATGACCGGAGGACCTCATGAATTTGACACGCCGTACCTTTGTCGGTGCCGCCGCGGCCGCGACCACGCTGATCGCGAAGCCCGCCATCCTGTTTGCGGCTGAGCCTCTTGTCGTTGGCTACGTGCCGGGCAATGCCATCCACTGGATCCAGAGCGTCTGTCTTGAGAAGGGTTTCTATAAAGAAGCCGGCTTCGATGCCAAGGGCGCGACGATGCAGAATTCGCCGCAGGCGATGCAGTCGCTGATCTCCGGCGGCTACCAGCTTGCGACGACCCAGCCCGAGCCGCTCGCCGCCGCATGGGCGCACGGCGCCAAGAACGTCGCGGCGATCGCGGCACCGATGAATGCGGCCGACTGGATCCTGAGTGGCAAGAAGGGTGTGAACAAGCTCACCGATCTCAAGGGGCAGGTCATCGGCGTTTCGTCGCTGCGCACCAGCGAAGTCTGGCTCACCACGCGCCTTCTCGAAAAAGCGGGCCTCAAAAAAGGTGAATTCAACTTCATCCAGTCTGGCGTTTCGCCCCTGAAAGTCGCCGCCCTTCTCAAGGGCTCGATCGGTGCGGCGGTCTTGTTCCGGCCATCGGCCGACGTTGCGGAAACCCAGGGTCTCGCCGGGCTCGCGAAGTACGCCGATCTGCGTGCCTATCCGCCCATTCTCTATTGCGTCAATCGCGATTGGGCCGCGAAGGGCAATGCCGGCAAGCGGGCAGCGGCGGCGATCAAGAAGGGTCACGAATGGATGTGGGACCCGAACAACAAGAAGGAGTCGATCGCCATCCTCGCGAAATATACCAAGCTCGATACCAAGCTGCTCGAACCCGTGTACAACGACTATTTCGTCAAAACCGCGCTCTACTCCAAGGATGGAGCCATCCATCTCGACGGCTTTACCAATGCGCTCGACGACATGGCTGAAGACGGGTCTGTCTTCACCAAGGCGCCGCCGGCGAAGGATATGGTTCTGCCGGCAAATCTCGGCGGCATGATCGCGTCCTGACAGGATGGATCAGCGATCCGTGTCTTGATAGGGACTTGATTATCAGCATTATCTTGCGCGGTCCGTCAAAAGCGGGCCGCGTAATGCAATCAGGAAGGGAATGCCTGTGAAAGTGTCCATCGCAATCGTCGGAGCCGGCATGGGCGGTATGGCCGCCGCCGCGACGCTGCGCGCCATCGGCGTCGACGTCCAGGTTTACGAACAAGCCAGGAAATTTGCGCGCATCGGCGCAGGCATTCAGATGATGCCGAATTCGATGAAGGTGCTGCGCGGTATTGGCGTCGAGGATCGGCTGCGGAATATCGCCTTCGCACCTTATTCGCATCTCAACCGCGTCTGGGACACGGGCGAGGTGAAGGCCGAATTGCAGATGCCCGAAACCCTTTTCGGCGCGCCTTATCTGTGCATGCATCGCGCCGATCTGCATGAGGCGCTGGCCTCGGTCGTGCCGTCCGACATCATCCACCTCAACAAAGAATTGACCGGGCTCGACCAGAAGGGCGGCCGCGTGTCGCTGCGTTTCGCCGACGGCTCGAAGGCCGAAGCGGATGCGGTGATCGGCGCCGACGGCGTGCATTCACTGGTGCGCGAGATCGTCGTCGGACCGGATAAGCCGATTCATAGAGGCCGTATCGCCTACCGCGCTGTGTTTCCGGCCGAGCTGCTCGGGCGCGACATCGGCAATTCGCGAACGAAATGGTGGGGTCCGGACCGGCACATCGTCATCTATTACATCACGCGGCAAAAATCCGAGATCTACTTCGTGACCAGCGTGCCTGAATCTGCTGACTGGATGACGCAGGAGTCGTGGTCGGCAAAAGGCGATGTCCGGGAATTGCGCGCCGCCTACGAAGGTTTCCATCCCGACGTGCGTGATGTGCTCGGCGCCACGCCCGACTGCCACAAATGGGCGATCCTCGAGCGCGAGCCACTGCAGCGCTGGAGCGACGGCCATGTCGTGCTGCTCGGAGATGCATGCCATCCGATGACACCGTATATGGCGCAGGGTGCTGCGACCTCGATCGAGGACGCGGCTGTTTTGGCACGCTGCATTCAGGCCGTCGACGGCGAGGATCTTCCCGGCGCCTTCCGCCGTTACGAGGCGCATCGCAAGCCGCGCACGTCGCGAATCCAGGCAATCTCCAGCGCCAATACGTGGATGCGAGACGGCGCCGGCGCCAACGATACCTCGTGGCTCTACGGTTACGATGCGTGGAATGTGCCGCTTGACGAGCAGGAAGCGGCATAGCGCGTTCTGCAGGAGCTTGCTCTCGGACGCATAGAAAAGCCCCGGACGTGTCCGGGGCTTTTTTGCGTTGATATTTATTCGTCATTCCCGGACTGGATCCGGCAATGACGGCGAACTTTAGAACTTGTAGTTCAGGCCGGCGCGCACGACGTGCGACCGGAAGTCGACATTGTCGGGAGGCGTGCCGCCACAGGCCGCGCCGCAGTCGAATTTGCCGAGATCGACATAGAGATATTCGGCCTTGACCGTCCAGTTCTGCGCAAGCGCATATTCCAGGCCGCCGCCCACAGTCCAGCCGACGCGCGTGTCGCTGGCGCTGCCGATGCCGGGCACACGCGCTTCGACGTCGCCATAAGCCAGACCGCCGGTGATGTATGGCAGCCAGCGATCGGCGGCATAACCGATTCGGCCACGCGCGGTGCCGAGATAATTGTTGCGCGTCTCGCAACTGAAGGCCCCACACGCCGCGCTGCCGCGGATGTTGGACCAGTCGATATCGGTCTCGAGACCATAGACCATCTGCCCGGCCTGCCAGTTGTAGCCGAGCGTGCCACCGACCATGCCGCCGTTGACGTCGAAGTTGCCTGTGCCGGGCGCCCCACTGAAGCTGGAGTTGCCGAAGCCGTAGCCGCCATTGATACCGAGATAGAAGCCAGTCCAGTTGTACGCGATCGGTGCGACATAGGCCGGAGCCTTTGTATAAACCTGCGGACGTTGCGGAAGATCAGCCGCGAACGCAGTTCCGGAAAGTATAGCGAGCGCGACGCCCGCAAAAAACAAACGCTTCATGACTTCATTACTCCCTCAAGTCCCACACGGATTCACCAATTGTCGTCCCCGACACGGTTTGGTGAAACCGATTGCACCACCAACGTGATTGTCCAGAACCGGTTCCTTGGGCGTTATGACGCGCCCGGAAGCCGTTTCATGAAAAGTGCATCGACAATCGTGTCCGCACCGTCACGCTGTAGAAGACTGCAGCTCAATTCCATCGTTCGGCCTATCGGCCAGACGATCAGCCACCCTCTTTCTGCGGCGGACCAGAAAGCCGAAACATGACGGCAACAGGCCCTGATTGTGAAAAGACTTTGGCGGCCGGCGGATGTGAGCGAGTTTTGATGATCTGCAATAAAAAGTGCGCGCGGTGATCGATGTGGCCGTGAGCGGGGTACCATCGAACGTCTCGCCGATACAAAAACGCCCCGCATGAAGCGGGGCGAGATTTTTGCAAACAGAGTGTCTGGTTCGATGATCAGGCGGTTCGCGGTACGTCGTTACAGATCGGCCGTCGAACCCGCGCGCGATTAGAAGTGATAGTTGACGCCGAGGCGCAGCACGTTCCCATCAAAGCCATTTTGCACATTGGTGGCGGGGTAAAAACTTTCGCCGAGCGAGAAATACAAATACTCCGCCTTTACCGACCAGTTCTGCGTCAGGCCGACTTCGAGGCCGGCGCCGAGCGTCCAGCCGGCATTCGTGTGCAAATCGGAAAAGCCAAATCCCGCGCCGCGCACGCTGCCATAGGCCAGACCGCCGGTGGCATACAGCAGCACGTTGTTCATCGCGCCGCCGATGCGCCCGCGCAGGCTGCCGAACCAGGGATTGGAAAATTTCCACGGCGCGAACGTGTCGTCCGCGCCCGAGAGCTGAAGATCGGTTT
>DATJHH010000010.1:0-2249 GCA_035494115.1 Xanthobacteraceae bacterium | reverse complement strand
TGGATAGCGCAACAAGCCAAGGGCGCACGAACCGTCTTTTCGGTGTGCACGGGCGCCCTGCTCTGCGGCGCGGCCGGGCTGCTCCGGGGACGCCGCGCGACGACGCATTGGGCATCTCTGCACCTGCTACCCTTGTTCGGTGCAATCGCCCTCAACGAACGCGTGGTCGTCGACGGCGACTGGATATTTGCCGCCGGCGTCACCGCCGGAATCGATGGCGCGTTGCGGCTAGCTGCACAGCTTCGCGGCGATGACGCCGCGCAGGCGATCCAGCTCTACATGGCTTATGCGCCTGAGCCGCCGTTCAACAGCGGCACCCCTGAAACGGCACCTCCCACCATCCTGGCCCATGCACGGCAATCGGTGGCCGCCATCACAGCGCAGCGCGAGGCGACTGCACGGCGTGCTGCAGCGAGGCTCGGCATCAACATCCCGGCTTCGAACGCCAGATAAGATTCAACCCCAACAATCGATAGGAGACTGACATGACGACCATGACGTTCACCAAGACCGCGCCGCCGCAATGGCTGCTCGACATGTGGAAAGAGATTGACGACAAGACGTTCGGCAAGGGCTTCGATTGCTTTGCCGAAGATGCGATCTGCAATCTCGGCGTCGCCGATTGGCAGGGGCGCGAAACGATCCGCAACAATCTACGCGCCTTCATCGACAAGGGATTTACCGCGCTTCACGACGTGGTCGAATATTGGGACAGCCCAGCGCTGAAGATCTTCCGCGGCGTCGTGAGGATGACCTTCGACGATCTCAAATTGCCGACGGTGCGGCCGGTGATGACCCACTTCTTCTATATGGACAAGGCCGATCCGACCAAGGTCAAGCATTGGTACGGCTCGGTCGGGCCGACCGGATTCTAATTCCACAAGAATATGAGCCGTCGAGCGGCGGCCGCGCCAACAACGCGCGGCCGTCGCTCGGTTGTTATCTCAAAAGCTGGCGCGAAAAGAAAACCATTTCGCTGGTTCGCTCTCGCGCTGGCACAACTCAGGCATTCATCCATCGGGGTTCACTGGATCAGTTACGGCATTGTCTAACGCCGTGCCGGCTGGTTATGCTGGCAGGTGCTATTCAATAAGCAGACGTGACGATGCCGCGGGTAACACCGGAACGTCATGGTCGACGTCCCCGGGAGGATTCAATGCTGCACCGTAAAAGCGGGCATATCGCTACGTTTCTGTTCTGCCTGTTCAGCCTGATTGCCACGGCCCGATCTGCGAGCGCGGAAGTCACCCGCATCGAGTTCACATCGAAGCAGCCCTACGGTACTTTCCGCGCGGGCGACTATGTCATTTGGCAGGGCAAGATCCACGGCGATCTGTCGCCGCAGGAGGCCATTCCGGGCATCGACAAGGCGACGCGCAACGAGCGAGGCCGCGTCCCCTATTCCGCAAAGATCATTCTCTTCATGCCGTCGGCACCTCGCACGGGCAATGGCGCGTTGCTGGTCGACGTGCCCAACCGCGGCCATGCCTACGCCGAGGCGCTCTATAACTCGCCGCGCGACGTGCCGTTTCTGTCCGGCACGATCGAGCAAGGCACCGGCTTCCTTCAAGATCATGGCTTCACGGTCGCCGAGGTATACTGGGAGTTGGGCAAGGGCGCTGATCTGCCTTCGTTCGTCGATGCCGATGGCAAGACACGCTACGTCGAAGGCGCAGGCTTCGCGATCGTTCGCGATGCCGCAGACTTTCTCGCGCACGCTGCCGCTGACAGCGCAGGAACCCCGAATCCGCTGAAGGGAGCGATTAACCGCACGCTGGCGAGCGGAAAGTCCCAGGACGGACGATTCTTGAAGACCTTTCTGCTGAACGGCTTCAACATGGTGAACGATCGTCGCGTATTCGATGGAATGCACGTCTTTGTTTCGGGCGCCGGCCTGCTCCCGATCCTGCAGACGGGGACCGGACCGCAATCGAGTGGCGATGGCGCTCCGACCTTCGACAATCCCGATTTCCCGGCGTGAATGACGGGCCGCTCACGATCGGCGAGATCACCGCCAAGGTCGAAGCGCGGGGCGAGGTTCCGCCGAAGATGCTGATGGTCAGTTCAACCTCGGACTACTACTCGCTACGCGCCTCCCTGGGCCGCACCGGCGAATCCGGGGCCACGGATCAGCCGTTGCCCGGCAATGTGCGGATGTACGACATCGCCGGCGGGTCGCATGTGGTCGTCCCCCGGGCGCCGACCTGCACGTTGCCGCCCGGCCGCCTCGATTGGGCTACCGTATCGCG
>DATJHH010000009.1:0-310133 GCA_035494115.1 Xanthobacteraceae bacterium | reverse complement strand
CTTGGTGGAGAGATAGGGCGTGGCGCCGGAGCCCGCAATCTTGTCCTGAGCCACTTTGGCCATCCGCGCCCACATATAGGCGAAGGTCACGAGGCCGAACAATTGCATGTAGTCGGTCGCGGCAGCTCCGGCATTGTCGGGTTTTGCCAGCGCGTTCTGCATCAGCCAGCCGGTAGCCTGCTGCAGATGGCCGAGCGCGGTTGAGAGCGGCGTCACGAACGGTTTCATCGCATCATTGCCGCCATGTTCCTTGGCGAAGGCGCCGACCTCGCCAAAGAACGCCATCACGGCGCGGCCGCCATCGCGCGGCAGTTTACGGCCGACGAGATCGAGCGCCTGAATTCCGTTGGCGCCCTCATAGAGCATGGCGATGCGCGCATCGCGCACGAACTGCTCCATGCCGTGTTCACGGATATAACCGTGCCCGCCATACATCTGCTGCGCCATGACGGCGTTGGCAAAGCCCTGATCGGTGAGCACGCCCTTGATGACCGGCGTGAGCAGACCCATGGCGTCGTCGGCAGCCTGGCGCTGCTTCTCATCCTCCGAACGATGCGCGATGTCGGATTGCAGACCGGCCCAGACCAGCAGTGCACGCGCCGCTTCGTTGAACGCCTTGATGGTCAACAGCGTGCGCCGCACGTCGGGATGCACGATGATCGGATCGGCCGGCTTGTCAGGATGTTTTGCGCCGGTGAGCGCACGGCCTTGCAAGCGCTCTTTCGTATAGGCGGCAGCATTCTGATAGGCGACTTCCGATAGCGACAGGCCCTGGATGCCGACGCCGAGACGCGCCTCGTTCATCATCACGAACATCGCGGCGAGGCCGCGATTTTCCTCGCCGATCAACCAGCCGGTCGCGCCATCGTAATTCATGACGCAGGTGGCATTGCCATGAATGCCCATCTTCTCTTCGATCGAGCCGCAGGAGACGCCGTTCTGCGCGCCGAGCGCGCCGTCATCGCCGACCATGATTTTCGGCACGACAAACAGCGATATGCCTTTGGTGCCCTGCGGCGCGCCTTCGATTCGCGCGAGCACGAGATGGATGATGTTCTCCGCCATGTCGTGTTCGCCGGCGGAAATGAAAATCTTCTGGCCCGTGATCTTGTAGCTGCCGTCGGCCTGTTTCACCGCCTTGGTGCGCAGCAGGCCGAGATCGGTGCCGCAATGCGCTTCGGTGAGGTTCATGGTGCCGGTCCATTTTCCGGCGACCATGTTGGGCAGATACTTTTTCTTCTGCTCATCCGAGCCGTGTTCGATCAGCGCGGCGATGGCGCCCTGCGTCAGCCCCGGATACATCGCGAAGGCCATATTGGCCGAGCACATGAACTCGTTGACGATACCCGTCATCGTCGCCGGCAATCCCTGGCCGCCAAACGTGTCGGGCGCGGAGATGCCGACCCAACCGCCCTCCACCACCTTCGCGTAGGCTTCCTTGAACCCTTTTGGCGTCGTCACATGCCCGTCGTCATGGCGCTTGCAGCCCTCGACGTCGCCGGAATGGTTGAGCGGGGCCAGCACCTCTTCGCAGAGTTTTGCCGCCTCGCCGAGCACGGCTTCGACGATATCCGGCGATGCGTCGGAAAATCCGGGAAGATTGTCGTAGCGCTCGGCATGAAAGACGTCGTTCCACAAAAACATCACGTCTTCGACGGGCGCCTTGTAGATGGGCATGCAGTCCTCCGAACGATCCGGCCTGACGATCCGGCCTCATGGGGCCACCTTCACCGCAATGGCGACCGGTGCGGCGTCAACGTGCCCCGAGATTACGCGCAACTTATTAATCGAGAACTTTTTTAAAACCCCCACGATCCTCGTGCGCATCACCCGGCCATATCCGGGAGGCAGCGCGCGATCGATGCCGCGGCGTCCGAAAACTGCGTCAATCCGAAACACGTTCCGCACGCGCTTAACGGCTTGTTTACCATAAGACCTGAATGTCGGGTCCTGGAGGATCGAACATCGACTGACCGCTTTCGCCGCTTAGGCGGCGCGCACCGCCGGACCGTCGCATCGATCGTGTTGCTCCCCCCTCGAGGGCTGTGTCGGCAAGGGCTTGGTGTCGGATGAGAAAAGGCAATTTGCGCGACAGCGAAGGCAGCGAAGGGTTGAGCCGGGAAATGCGGGATGCAGCCCGCGACGCCGCACGCCGGTCTGGCCTGTCCCTGCGCGAATGGCTCGACAGTGTCGTCCGCGATTCGGACGCCGATGCCCAGGACGAGACCGATGCCGGCGCCGGTCGCGCGGACGACCTCGATGCCGTGCACGCGCGGCTCGACGCGCTCACCCAGCACGTGGAATCGCTGGTCGGGGTGATCGCCGAATCAAAATCCTTCAAGGCCGGCGCCACCGCGCCGGCAAGTTCGAAACCCGATCCCAAAACGCCCATTTCAGCCGGCCCCGCGCTTGATTCCACGCCGCTATTCTCGGATCGGATCGACGCCGCGATCGCCCGCATCGACCAGCGCTTCGATTCCATTCTGCGCCAGCGCGCTGGCGAGGACGCCGAGCGGCAGGCTCTCTTGCGCGCAGCGTCCTCCAGGGATGCGCATGCGCGCCGCATGAGCGAAGCCGAAACCGCAAAGATTACCGAAGAAATCGCGGCCCGCATCACGGCGCAGACCGCAGCGCGCGACGCTGCCGCGAAAGACGCTGCAAAGCGTGAGCAAAACGTCGTCGCGCCCGCGACCGTCGATGCCTTCGGCGCGGTTCCGACATCGGACATGGCCGAGAATTCAGGGAAGAGCGAGGCTGCCTTTCCGCTGCGGCGCGCAATGCCGCTCCAGCATCAAAAACCCCCGCAACAACAGCTCCGCATGGCCGAGCCGCCGCACGCCGCTGCGCCGATTGCCCGCCCGCTCCCCGCTTTCGCGCGTCCGGATACGGTCGGCCGCGATTGGGGTCTGCCGCAGGCCCCGACGGACAGTCCTGCCGCCGCGCAATCCGTTCTCGATGACATCCGGGCGCGTCAAAAATCGCTGGATGCCTCGGCCGAAGACGACCTTTTTTCGCCTTTGCCGCAAAACCCGATCGTCCATCGCGACAGGTCCGCGTCGCAACGCATTGCCGATCAGCCGCCCGTGACAGCCTCTCCGGCGGCGGTCGACATGTTCGGTCTTGAGCGGCATCTGCGCCAGATCACCGAGCAGATCGAAGCCCTTGCCCGGCCCGACCTGACCGCCGCCGTGGAAGCGCTGCGCGACGAATTGCGCGAGATCGCCCGCACCCTGATCGATGCCATGCCGCGTCAGGCCATCGAGGCCCTGGAAGCTGACGTCCGGCGGCTGAGCGAGAAGATTGACAGCGTCCGCGGCCAAGGCCAGGGCCAAGGCATCGACGAAAGCAAACTCGCCACGCTCGAAACAAGCTTGAACGAAGTGCGCGACACGCTGCGCGCCCTGACCCCGATCGAAAACCTCAGCGATGTTTTCGTGACCGTCAACGGATTGGCGCAGAAGATCGACCGCATCGGCGAATCCCGCGCCGATCCGAGCGCGCTCAGTCAGGTTGAAGAAGCCATCAACGTGCTGCGCGGCGTCATTTCGAATGTGGCTTCGAACGAAGCGCTGGCGGCGCTGTCCGACAAGGTTCATGCGCTCGGCGAGCGGATCGAGCAGATTGCCGCCACGTCAGGCGGCGCCGAGACTTTGGCTGCGATCGAAAAGCGCATCCTCGCGCTCACCGACACGATCGACGCCCACAGCCAGACCCACAGCGCCGACGATATCCATCCGCGGCTCGAATCCGTCATCCAGGGGCTGAGCGACAAGATCGACCGGGTGCAAGGCGATACCGGCAGCATGGGCGCCATCGCCAAGCTCGAGACCCGTATCGACGCGCTTGCCGACAAGCTCGAAACCATGGGCTCGCGGCCGAGCAATCTCGATACCCTCGAGCGCGGCCTTGCCGAGGTGCTCGCTTACGTCGCCGAGCGCCGCGAACAGGACTCCTCCGGTTCGGACGCGTTCCAGCGCGAACTTGCGCGCACCCAGGACTCGCTCGAAGCGGTGCATGAGACGCTCAGTCATGTCGTCGACCGGCTGGCGACGCTCGAACAGGAAAAACACGCCCGCGCCGCTGCGGCCGGGCAGCCCCTCGCCATGGCGGCGGCATCCGGCGCGCCGGCCATGGCGTTTTCTCATTCTCCGTCTATCGCCCCGTCTGCGGCGCCGACGGTCATGCCGCAGGCCGCACAAATCGCCGTCGTGCCGAGCGCAAATGCCGCGCCGCGGAAATCCGACTCGCCTCCCTCGGTTCGCGCCGCCGCGGCCGTTGCCGTCGCAACGCGCGGTCCCGCGAACACGAGGCCGGCGATCGATCCGAGCCTTCCACCCGACCAGCCGCTCGAACCGGGGGCGACCCGCGGCCTGCAGAGCGGTCTGACGCCCACGCCGGGCTCCGCGGCTGCCCGCATTGCAGCCTCCGAAGCCGCCTTGGGTGGCGCGACAACGCCGGCCGACAAGGCGGCGCCGGCCGATGCCGCGACGAAGAAGAATTTCATCGAAGCGGCCCGCCGTGCCGCCCAGGCTGCCGCAGGAACGGAGCCGGTCGTTCGCGCCGTCCGGCCGCAACCGGAAGCGCCGATCGAAGCTCCCACGGAGGGGGTCGGCCGCCTCTCGAAGCGTATCCGCACTTTTCTCGTCGGCGCCGCCGTGATCCTGCTGATCGGCGGGGTCGTGCGCGTGGCGCTGAATTTGTTCGACCCCCACAGTTCCACCCAACCCGCCACGCAAAAAACGTCGGCCACACAGCCGCGCACCGGCAAACACGTGGCCGCATCCGGCTCGCGCACGCCCGGCACCGCGTCGACCCTCGACAGCTCACGCTTCGTTCCCACCGGCTTACAGGGCGCACCGAAACCGCCGCAGGCAGCCGATTCCACATCCAATGACGTGACCGGCAGCATCGGAGCGCCGTCCAAGACATCCGGTAAGGCACAGGATCGCCCAAATCAGGACAGTGCAACGCCGGATGCCGCCACCGCCGCGCTCGATGCGCAACTGCCGCCGGCGCTCGGCGGCAAGCCGCTGCGCGAGGCCGCCGTCAAGGGAGACGCCGGCGCTGAATACGAGATCGGCTCGCGCTATGCGGAAGGGCACGGCGTTCCGCTCGACAACGCCAAGGCCGCCGACTGGCTCGGACGCGCCGCCAGGAAGGGCGTGGTCGTCGCGCAATTCCGTCTCGGCACGCTTTATGAGAAGGGCAAGGGCGTCACCAAGGACCTTGGAACCGCGCGCAGCCTCTACGAGCAGGCCGCCGAAAAGGGCAATGCCAAAGCGATGCACAATCTCGCCGTGCTCTATGCCGAAGGCGGCGACGGCGGCAAGCCGGACTATAGCGAGGCGCTCAAGTGGTTCGTGAAGGCCGCCAATTATGGCGTCTCCGACAGCCAATACAATCTCGGCATCCTCTATGCCCGCGGCATCGGCGTGCAGAAGAACATGGTCGAAGCCTATAAATGGTTCGCGCTTGCCGCGGCCCAGGGCGACAAGGAAGCGGGCAAGAAGCAGGACGACGTCGCCCAAAAGCTCGACGCCAAAGAGATGGCGCAGGCCCGCACAGCGACCGAAAACTGGGTGCCGCAGATGCAGCCGACCGACGCCATCCGTGCGCCGGCGCCGGCCGGCGGCTGGGATCAGCCGGCGACGGGATATCTGCCGATGCAGACCCTGCCGGTGCGCCTCGGCTCACGCTGACCCGGCGCTTCGTTCGCGCAAATCCTGTTCGTTACCGCATCGTGCAGGCCGCCGGGCGCGCAGCACGGTTGTCCTGCAAGGATAAATCTGTCACTGCATGCGCAAGGCGCAAGAAATCGAACACGTGCGCCAGCTTTTAACGGGAGTATTTTATTTCGGCTAAACGGATCCACTGAGCCGGAAAATTCTCCAGCCCCTCGAACAGCACGAACACGGAAAACCATCCGTGCAGATCTACCTTCCGATCGCCGACCTGCCGGTGAATATCTTCCTCATCCTGGGGATGGGACTGGCGGTCGGGTTCATTTCGGGCATGTTCGGCATTGGCGGCGGCTTCCTGATGACGCCGCTGCTGATCTTCATCGGCATCCCGCCTGCGGTGGCGGTGGCAAGCGTCACCAGCCATATCGCGGCTTCATCCTGTTCCGGCGCCATGACCTATTGGCGGCGCAATGCGATCGACACTTCGCTTGCCTTGATGCTGCTCGCCGGCGGCATACTGGGAACGGCGGCCGGCGTCTGGTTGTTCACTTTCCTGCGCAAGGTCGACCAGCTCGACCTCCTGATCGGCCTGTCCTACGTCACGCTGCTGACCGTCGTCGGCGGGCTGATGGTGAATGAGAGCCTGCGCGCCATCCTGCGCGCGCGTGGCGGCACGCCGGTGCCGCTCCGGCGCGCAGGGAGCCACGCCTGGTTTCTCGGCCTGCCGCTGAAGATGCGCTTCAAGCATTCGCGCATCTATGTGTCGATCATTCCGGTTCTGGCCATCGGCGGCAGCATAGGTTTTATCGGTGCCATCCTCGGCATCGGCGGCGGCTTCCTGCTGGTGCCGATGCTGATCTACTTCCTGCGCGTGCCGACCGCGACGGTGATCGGCACCTCGATGGTGCTCACTTTGGTCACGATGGCGAGCGCGACCATCATGCACGCGGCCACCAATCATCTCGTCGATGCCGTGCTGGCGCTCATCCTGATGGTGGGCGGCACGATCGGCGCACAATTCGGCACCCGCGCCGGGCAGAAGCTCAGCCCCGAGCGACTGCGCTTCATGCTCGGCCTGCTCGTCCTCGCCGTCGGCCTGCGTTTTGCCTACGATCTCGTTATCCAGCCCGTCGACCCCTATTCCGTCCGCCTCCTGGAGACCGCGCCATGAGCCCGGTCCATGTGAGCCTGGCGCGCGGCCTCGTCATGCTGGCTCTGGCCGCCCTGATGCTGCCCCAGGAAGCGGCGGCGGAACGGCTGATCACGTCTCTGTCCAATCATCGCGTCAGCGTCTCGTCGAACTTTGTCGGCGACGAGGTCGTCCTGTTCGGCAGCGTCGAGCTGGACAAGGGCGCCACGCCGCGCCAACAGCCTTACGATCTCGTGGTCACAGTCATCGGGCCACGCAACAATGAGCGCACGCGGCGCAAGCAGCGCGTCCTCGGCATCTGGATGAACGTGGATTCGCGCGCCTTCATCGATGTGCCGAGCTATCTGGTTTCGCTGTCGAACCGGCCGGTGGCCGCGATTGCCGACGAATTGACGCGCCGGCGCCTGCAACTCGGCGTCGAGAACACGATGCTGCCGCAGAAGATCGGGCCGGATGTCGCCGACGTCGTGCGCGACGATCCGTTCCGCAAAGCCTTCATCCGGCTCAAGACGGAGCGCGATCTTTATCTCGAGATTCCGAACGGCGTGACCTTCTTCACGCCGACGCTGTTTCGCGCCACGATCCCGCTGCCCGCCAATGCGCCGATCGGCACATACGAAATCGATGCTGAACTGTTCAACGAGGGCAAGCCGATCGCACGCGGCAATTCCGCGCTTGAAGTCATCAAGGTCGGCTTCGAACAATATGTCGCCACAGCGGCCGTCAATGACGGTATCCTGTACGGGCTGCTCACCTCGTTGATGGCTTTGGTGACCGGCTGGCTTGCCTCGATCGTGTTCCGGCGCGATTAACCAGGCTCCGCGCGCAGGGACCCTGAGGCATGCGCAAAAGCAGTCCTGATGGAGGATCAATTCCACGCGCCAGGCGTTTTGTGCCGATGTGCCGCCGATAACCGGGATGAACGCGTGACAATCAACTACGAAACGCTCTGGGCCTCGCTCGTCTTTTACGGGTTGAACGTGGGCTACGCCGTCGTCCTGCTCGGGCTCGGCTGGTATCTTTCGGGTGTGTGTGAGCGATTTGTTTATCGCAGCACGCGGCATGCGCGGCGCGTCGATCCGCTGGTCGTCAACTTCCTCGCCAGCCTCGCGCAATATTCCGTGCTGGCGATCGTTGCGATCGCCGTCCTGCAGCTCTTTGGCATTCAGACGGCAAGTCTCGTCGCGGTGCTCGGCGCGACCTCTCTTGCGATCGGCCTCGCCTTGCAAGGCACGCTGACGAATCTCGCGGCCGGCGTCATGCTGCTGCTGTTCCGGCCATTCAGGATCGGAGACAATGTCGAAGTCGGCGGCAAGGCCGGCAAGGTCAAATCGCTCTCGCTGTTCCTGACCGAACTCGTGAACGCCGATAACGTCCAGATCCTGCTGCCCAACGGGTCGGTCTGGGGACAGGCGATCATCAACCGCTCGACCTATCCTGTCGCCGAGCCGGTCAAAAAAGGCAAAATCGACATCACCTTTCCGGTTCTCGCCGGCGAAACGGTGGAGCAAATGCGGCGTGATCTGCTGGCAGTGCTCAAGAGTGATCCACGCGTCGATCGCGCTGTCCCGCCGACGGCGGCAATTTCAAAGATCGTCGATTTGTCGAAGCCCGACGCGGGCGTCGTCGAACTGACGATCAGCGCCGAACTCGATTCCGCACATGCCAACGATGTCAAGATCATGCTGTTCGATAAGATCAATGCCATGCAGCTTGAGCCGCCCGCACGCGTGACCCCTACGCGGGTTCAGGCGCGCGCCTAATCACTCAGACAGCGGCGCGCGGGAAACCGATAGAGCCGGTCCGGCCCCAAAAGATGCGCGCGAAAATCCAGCGCGTCGAAAACGGCGCGAAAGGCGTGGTGACGAATATTCAGTCCGCCCGTATAGGCGCCGAGCGCCGGCATGACGAGGCGTCGGCCGTCCTCGACAAAGCAGCGCCGCGCGATGGCGCGCCCGCGCTGGCTGATGCGCGCGGCGGGATGCAGATGCCCGGCGATCTCGCCGTCGCTGGCCTTGCGTGACGGTTCGTGCCGGAAGGTCAGCGCGCCGACTAACAGCACTGCGAAAAAATTGCCGCCGATATTATCCGCCGGTTCGGGATCGTGATTGCCGGCGATCCAGACCCAGTCGCGGCCGCGCTGCAAACCGCGCAACGTGTCATGATCGCGATCACCCAGACGTGCCGGGCCGTCGCCGTCGTGAAAATTGTCGCCGAGCGCGATGACGACGCGCGGCGCGTAACGCGCAATCAGCGCGGTAAGCAGCGCCAGCGTCGCCGCGGTATCGTAGGGCGGCAGCAGCATGCCGCGACGCGCAAAGCTCGATCCCTTCTCGAAATGCAGGTCGGCAACCGCGAGCAGACCCTGCTCCGGCCAATACAGCGCACCAGCGGGATCGGCGATCAGCGCGGCACCGGCAATGGTCATGTCGTGGGGCTGGCGTGCAGGCGCTTTTTCCGGATCGGGTGAAACCGCGCGCGTGGCATACCCCCCTCCCCAACCCTCCCCGGCAAGGGGAGAGAGAGCAGAGTTGCGATCCTCTTGCTTGTCTTCCCCGTTTGAGACCGGAAGAGAAAACAAATTCACTGCATCGCCTCTTTCACCAATTCGTCGGCGGCTTCGGCCAGAAGCGAATCCGCCGCCTCGCCGAACACCGGCTCGCGGCCGATTTCCAGCAGCACGGGAACCGCAAGCGGCGAGACCCGCTCCAGCGCTTTATGGACGATTCGCCCCCGCACGCGCGAGAGCATTGTCGACAGCCGTCTTATGTCCAAAAGCCCGCTTGCTGCGTCCGCGCGCGCGGCGCGCAGCAGCATGTGGTCGGGCTGGTGCTTGCGCAGCTCGTCATAGACGAGATCGGTGGAGATCGTCATCTGCTTGCGGTTCTTCTCCTCGCCGGGAAACCGGCGTTCGATCAGGCCGGCGATGATGGCGCAATGGTTGAACGTGCGCTTCATCAGCGCCGATTCGTCGAGCCAGGCTTCGAGATCGTCGCCGAGCATGTCTTCGGCGAACAACGTGTCGAGCGACAGGTCGCCACGGCGCAGCGCCTGTTCGACATCGCCAAGACCCCAGACGGCGAGCGCATATTCGTTGGCGACAAACCCGAGCGGACGCAGGCGCGCGCGTTCGAGCCTTCGCGTGAGCAGCATGCCCAGCGTCTGGTGGGCGAGGCGTCCCTCGAACGGATAGCAGACGAGGTAATTGCGTGCCGCACGCGGAAAGGTTTCGAC
Source organism: Xanthobacteraceae bacterium (assembly GCA_035494115.1). Lineage (GTDB taxonomy): Bacteria > Pseudomonadota > Alphaproteobacteria > Rhizobiales > Xanthobacteraceae > DATJHH01. The sequence continues at coordinate 300,068 of DATJHH010000009.1, read as the reverse complement.
CAAAAGATCGTTGAGCCCCGGCAGCAGCGAACGCCGCTTCTGGATTTCGAGCCATTCGCGTACCTGATCGGGCAGCGCGCGCCACTGGCGCGGATGCGCGAGCAGATCGCGCACGCGTTCAGCGAGATACGTCGAAAGCGGAAATTTGCCGCCGGCATAGGACGGCACTTTTGGCTCGGTCGCGGTCGAGCGCGAGACATAGACTTCGTTCTCCGCGATCGCCTCGTATTTCAATATCTCGCCGGCGAAGACGAAGGTGTCACCCGGCGTCAGCGTCTCGATGAAATATCCCTCGACCTCGCCGAGCAGACGTCCGCCGCGCGGAATGAGACCGGTGGCGCCGCGCGCGCGCACGAGCCGCACTTTCAGCATGTCGGCTTCGACGATGGTGCCGACATTCAGGCGATAACGCTGGGCGACGCGCGGATGGGTGATGCGCCAGCGACCATCCACGCCCTGCCGGATTTTCGCGAAGCATTCATAGGCTTTCAGCGCATAGCCGCCTGTGGCGACGAAATCGACCGTATCGTCGAAATCCTTGCGTGTGAGACCCGCATAGGGCGCGGCCGAACGCACTTCGGCAAAAAGATCCTCGGCCAGAAACGGCTCACCACAGGCGCAGCCGAGAATGTGCTGCGCCAGCACGTCGAGCCCGCCGGTGCGCGCCGGCGGCGTATCCTGCGCGTTCGCAGCAACGGCAGCCACCGCCGCCGTGCATTCCAGCACTTCGAAACGATTGGCCGGCACGAGGATGCCGCGCGAGGGTTCGTCGAGCCTGTGATTGGCGCGGCCGATGCGCTGCAGCAGCCGCGACGACCCTTTCGGCGCACCGACATTGACGACGAGATCGACATCGCCCCAGTCGACGCCAAGGTCGAGCGAGGAGGTGCAGACAACAGCGCGCAGCTTTCCTGCCGTCATCGCGTCCTCGACGCGGCGGCGCTGCCCGACATCGAGCGAGCCATGATGCAGCGCGATGGCGAGATTGTCGTCGTTGAGGTGCCACAGGCTCTGAAACAGGCTTTCCGCCTGCATGCGGGTGTTGACGAACAACAGCGCCGTCCTGTGCTGCCTGATCAGCTCATAAATTTCCGCCAGCGCATGGCGCGCCGAATGGCCCGACCATGGCAGATGCTCGGCCGTGTCGAGCAGGGTGACATGCGGCGGCGCGCCGGCTTGTGCCACGATCAGCGAGGCCAGCGCCTCTCCTTCCATCGGTTGCGGCACGAGAAAGCGGCGCAGGTCGTCGGGCTCGGCCACCGTTGCGGAAAGACCGATGCTCACGAGGCCCGGCGCGAGCCGGTGCAGCCGCGCCATCGCGAGCGAAAGCAAATCGCCGCGCTTCGAGGTCACCAGCGCATGCAGTTCGTCGAGGATGACACAACGCAGGGAGCCGAACAGGAACGGCGCGTCGGCGCTGGCCAGCAGCAGCGCCACCTGTTCCGGCGTCGTCATCAGAATGTCGGGCGGATCGCGGCGCTGGCGCTGGCGCTTCGACACCGGCGTGTCGCCGGTACGGGTTTCGAGCCGCACCGGCAGCGCCATGTCGGCGACCGGCCGCTCGACATTGCGATGCACATCGACGGCCAGCGCTTTCAGCGGCGAGATGTAGAGCGTGTGCAATCCGCCGTCGCGGCGCACGCCGCGCCCGGTCGAACGCAGACGGCTCACCTCGGATTTCGTCGTTGGCGATTTGGGTTGCGTTTTTCGCTGACTGAGTTCGATAAGACTCGGCAAAAATCCGGCGAGCGTCTTGCCGGCACCGGTCGGCGCGATCAGCAGGGTCGAACGGCCGGCCTGCGTTTGCGCGAGCAGATCGAGCTGATGCACGCGCGGCTGCCACCCGCGGCTCCGGAACCAGTCCCGAAAGGTCGCGGGTAGCGCCTGTGCGGCGGCAGTCTCAACCTCGGTGTCGATGGCGGTCACAGGCCAACAAGTAATGCGCCGAGCCTCCGGGGTCGAGGTCCCTCGCGCCCGCCGCAATCCGGCTTATCTAGCAAGAATGCGCCCCGAAGACCTTTTGATGCCGACGCCATCCGGCCTGTGCTGCAAGCCGGGCGGGTTCCATATCGATCCGCTGCGGCCGGTGGATCGCGCTGTGATCACCCATGGCCATGCCGATCACGCGCGGCCCGGACACGGCGCGGTGCTGGCGACGCAGGAAACCCTCGACATCATGCGCCTGCGCTACGGGTCGCAATTCGCCGGCACGTCGCAAGCGGTGCGCTATGGCGAAAGCGTCGATCTCAATGGCGTGCGCATCACCTTCCATCCGGCCGGGCATGTGCTCGGCTCGGCGCAAATTGCGGTCGAACACGGCGGCCTGCGCATCGTCGCCTCCGGCGACTACAAGGACGTGCGCGATCCGACCTGTGCGCCGTTCCAGCTCGTGCCGTGCGATGTCTTCATCACCGAGGCAACGTTCGGACTGCCGGTCTTCCGTCATCCAGATGCCGCCGACGAAGTGGCAAAACTTCTGAAGTCCGTCACGCTCTTTCCCGATCGCGCGCATCTCGTTGGCGCCTATTCGCTCGGCAAGGCGCAGCGTGTGATGGCGTTGATCCGCGAGGCCAGCTACGGCGCGCCGATCTATCTGCACGGCGCGATGGAATCCCTCACACGCTATTACGAAAGCCGCGGCGTTGCGCTCGGCAGGCTGACGCCGGTGCGTCTCGCCGATCGCGCAAAACTCGCCGGCGCCATCGTGCTGTGCCCGCCTTCGGCGATGAAGGACCTTTGGGCGCGGCGCTTTCCCGATCCCGTCACCTGCTTTGCCTCGGGCTGGATGCGCGTGCGGGCCCGCGCCCGGCAGAAAGGCGTCGAACTGCCGCTGGTGATTTCCGATCATGCTGACTGGGACGGGCTCACGCGCACCATCAAGGCCACCGGCGCCGGCGAAATCTGGGTGACGCATGGGCAGGAAGACGCGCTCGTGCATTGGAGCGAGACGCAGGGGCTGAAGGCGCGCCCGCTCGACATCGTCGGCTACGGCGATGACGATAACGAAGACGCCGCCACGGGCGAAATTAGAGAAGAAGAGGTCGCAACGGGTTCGACCAGACTCCCTCTCCCCAATGGGGAGAGGGATGGGGTGAGGGATGGGGTGAGGGGGATTGAAGCTCTCGATAGGCCTAAATCCCCTCACCCGGATTCCACGCGCGAGCGCGAGAAATCCGACCTCTCCCCAACGGGGAGAGGTGAAGAAAGCGACGCATGAACCGCTTCGCCAATCTCATCGACCGCATCGCTTTCGAACCCGGCCGCAATGCGAAACTGCGGCTGATCACCGATTACCTGCGCACGACGCCCGACCCCGAACGCGGCTGGGCGCTTGCAGCGCTTTCCGGCGCACTGTCGTTCGCCCACGCCAAGCCGAACATCATCCGCACACTGATCATGGAGCGGGCCGATCCCGTGCTGTTCGGCCTCTCGTATGATTATGTCGGCGACCTGTCGGAAACCGTCGCGCTGCTGTGGCCGGCGAATTCCGGCCATCGGCCGAATGTGACACCCTCCCTCACCGACGTGATCGAGACGCTGTCGACTCTCGGCAAGACGCAACTGCCTGCCCAGCTTGCGCGCTGGCTCGATGCGCTCGACGAGACCGGGCGCTGGGCGCTGCTGAAACTCGTCACCGGCGGCCTGCGCATCGGCGTCTCGGCGCGGCTTGCGAAAACCGCCGCAGCAGCACTCGGAAACAAGGACGCGCACGATGTCGAACTGATCTGGCCCGGTCTCGCGCCGCCCTATCGCGACCTCTTCGCGTGGCTCGAAGGCCGCGCCGAGAAACCGGTCAATATCGATCCGGCACCGTTCCGCCCGGTGATGCTAGCGCATGCCATCGAGGAGACGGATTTTCAGAATCTCGCGCCGGAGGATTTCGTCGCCGAATGGAAATGGGACGGCATCCGCGTGCAGGCCGTGGCCGGCGTCGACGAGGCGGGCCACAAGGCCGCACGGCTTTATTCGCGCACCGGCGAGGATATTTCCGGCGCCTTTCCCGATCTCATGGACGCGCTGCAAATCGAGGGCGCGCTCGACGGCGAGTTGCTGATCCTGCGCGAGGGTCGCGTGCAGACCTTCAACGTGCTGCAGCAACGGCTCAACCGCAAGGCTATCACGCCGAAGCTTGTGGCGGAATTTCCCGCACATCTGCGCGCCTATGACCTGCTGGTCGACGGCGCGGAGGATTTGCGCGCGCTGCCCTTCATCGAACGCCGCAAGCGGTTGGAAAATTTTATCGCGCGTCTCGACACGCCGTTCATCGACATCTCGCCGATGGTGCCGTTCGATACCTGGGAGGCGCTCGCGCAAGCGCGCGCCGATCCGGCGCAAGCCGGCGCCGGCGAAGATGCCGAAGCCGTCGAAGGCGTGATGCTCAAGCGCCGCGAGGCCGCCTATCTCCCCGGCCGGCCGCGCGGACAATGGTGGAAATGGAAGCGCGATCCCTATCTCGTCGATGCCGTGCTGATGTATGCCCAGCGCGGCCACGGCAAGCGCTCGTCGTTTTATTCCGACTACACTTTTGGCTGCTGGGCGGCAGGCGAGGACGGCGGCGACGAACTGGTCCCGGTGGGCAAGGCCTATTTCGGCTTCACCGACGAGGAGCTGGCGCAGATCGACCGTTTCGTCCGCCGCAACACGGTGCAGCGTTTCGGCCCGGTGCGTGAAGTCGTGCATGAAGCCGATCGCGGGCTCGTCTTCGAGGTGGCGTTCGAGGGGCTGCAGCGGTCGCCGCGGCACAAGTCCGGCGTGGCGATGCGCTTTCCGCGCATCAACCGGCTGCGCTGGGACAAGCCGCCGGGGGAAGCCGACCGGCTGGAAACCCTTTCGCGCATGCTGGATAAACGCAATGCCCCGAATCGGACATGATCGGTATCCACTTGCCTGACGGCCGCGGCAAGACACGCTAAGATAAAGACGCGCTAGGATGCGGAGCCTGCCGGATCGGCAAAGGACAAGGACGGAGTGTCGGATGGACCAGGGCATCGATGGCGAAGTGACGCCGCCCGAGCGGCCTGTCGGGACTGGATTGGGGCACGACGGACGCCATGACGTGCGGGACGAACCCTACGAGCGGCAAAAGGAGCAGCGCATGGCGGGCAATGTCGAACGGTTCATGGGCGGCTCGCCGCTGGCGGTCGTCGGCCGGCTGATCCTGCTGTCGGTCCTGGTCGGCGTCGTCCTGCATGCGCTCGGCCTCGATCCCCTCAACATCTTCCTGAGCCTGCGCGATCTCGCCCAGCACCTGTGGAATATGGGTTTCGACCTGTTCCGCTGGCTGTGGCGCTATTTCCTGCTCGGGGCCGCCATCGTCCTGCCGCTCTGGCTGATCGCGCGGCTGATGAAAGCGCCCAGCAGACGGGCCTGAAGGGGCCGTTCTGGTTGCCTGTCCCTACACTCGCTCAAGTTGCAGGGCGCCCGCGGACGCGGGAAGAAGCCGTATCGTATCTTTATTGAGAGGCTCGCCCGACGCGGGCCTGCTCCTTACGGATACCTCCTTTTTCGCGATTCCCAATCCTGCGGATATCTGGTTATATTCCTAATACCGGATAAAAGTCTCTATCCGGAGACTTTCCGCGTGTGCCTAAGAAACGCAATCGAACTACGCAATCGGACTGCTGGATTTCATGCTGACGCACGACCAGATCTGGACGGCCATCGATCGGCTCGCGGCGCGCGCCGGTCTTTCGCCGTCGGCGCTGGCCAAGCGCTCCGGTCTCGACCCCACCACCTTCAACCGATCGAAGCGGGTGACGGCGGACGGGCGCGAACGCTGGCCATCGACGGAATCCGTCGCCAAGGCGCTGGCCGCCACCGGCACCAGCATTGAAATTTTCATCGCGCTCATCGCCAACAGCGCCAAGCAGGTGACCCAGGCGGTACCGCTGATCGGCTTTGCCGAGGCCGGCGTCGGCGGGTTCTTTGACGATGGTGGCTTTCCCGTCGGCAAAGGCTGGGACGAGATCGCCTTCCCGGCGGTCAATGACGAGCACGCCTATGCACTGGAAATCTCCGGCGACTCGATGCAGCCGGCCTATCGCGACGGCGACGTCATCATTGTCTCGCCTTCGGCGCCGATCCGCCGCGGCGACCGCGTTGTCGTGCGCACGACCGGCGAAGAGGTGATGGTGAAGGAGCTCAAGCGTCGCACCAGCCGCACCATCGAGCTGAAATCGCTCAACGTCGCCCATAGCGATCGCACGCTCGCGGTGACCGATATCGTGTGGATCGCACGCATCGTCTGGGCCAGCCAGTAAGCGCAAGACGTTGCGACTGGTTTACGCAGCGCCGCCGTGCCAGACCTGCCAATAAAGCCACGCGGCGCGGGCGAGATACGTGAAGCTGACGAAGAAGATGATGCGCCGCGTCCAGGTGCGGAAGCCGTCATCGGTCATCCGGTCGAGGATCAACGGCGCCAGCGACGTTCCCGCGATGGCAAAAGCGATCGCCGGAATGTAGGCCCAGAGCGGAAAGCCGTGGCTGCCGTCGAGGCTCGCGGCAAGCCCGCCGACACTGCCGAAATACATCAGCCGGAAAACATGCCCGGCCGATTGGCACAGCGACTTCGTCGCCACCGTGGTGCGGCGGTCGAGCTTACTCTTCTGGAAGAAGACGTCGAGGAAGAGGCCGCCCGATCCGGCGATGAGATGCAGCGTCGTCGTCACAAGGCCCGACAGGACCGGTACGAAACGCCGTTCGATGTGCGGGCGATGGTTGCGCGGAATGAGTTCGACCACCCACGGCACGAGGCCGAGCGTCAGGTACACCGTGGGCTTGTCCGGCACGTAGGACACGAGCCGCATCGCCAGAAAGGCGACAATGCCGCCGGCGAGGTAGCCGTAGAAAATCGGCAGCCGCACGTAGCGGCGCCACAGCAAAATGCGCCAGCCATTGCTCGAAAGCTGGATCAGCGAGAACACCAGCATCGCCGTGACGACGTCGAGATAGACGAGCAGCGCGCCGAGCAGCAGCATGCCGCCGGCGAGCCCAAAGATGCCTGCAAAGAACGAGGATGCGAAGATCGTTGCGCCGATAATGGCGAGATCGGCGTAAGACATCAGTCCTCAATCACTCTTCCGCGCGCATTCCGCAAAAGCCTGCCCTCGGACTTGATCCGGGGTGGATACCGGTTTTGCGAAAAGAATACGCGCAACTGTGAATTACCCTGAACGCGCCAGCGCGCCGTCGATCATGGCAACCGTGTTCTTGAGACCATAGACGGCGACGAACGAGCCGAAGCGCGGCCCCTGTTCCTGCCCGAGCAGCACACGGTAGAGCGTGTTGAACCATTCGAGCGAGACGCCCGGTTTGCCATCCTTGCCGGTGCGCTTGGTATCGAGGAACGGCTCGCGCCGGCCGATTTCATAGACAACATTCTGGATGTCTTCGGCGGAGGCGGTATCAGGCAATTCGGCCAGCGCATCGCGCAGGTCGAGCAGCGCGGCGCGCTCGTCGCCGGACGCGTCGTGGAATCTTTTCGCTGGCAGGACGAAGTCGCGATAATACTGGATGGCGTAGCCGACGAGCGCATCGAGTTTCGGATGCGTCTGCGGCGTCACGCCGGGCCGGTAGCGGCCGATAAAGCCCCAAAGCGTCTCGGCGTTTTCCGCGTTCGACGATGACACCAGTGTCAGCAGCATCTGGAACGTCACCGGCATGTCGCCCTGCGGGGGTGCGCCGGCATGGATGTGCCAGACCGGATTGCCGAGCCGCTGCTTGCCGTCCTGGCGCGGATAACCGGCGAGGAACTGCGCGTACTCGTCGACATGGCGCGGGATGACGTCGAAATACAGCCGCTTGGCCGCCTTCGGTTCGCGATACATGAACAGCGACAGGCTTTCGGGGCTGGCATAACGCAGCCATTCGTCGATCGTCAGGCCGTTGCCCTTCGACTTGGAAATCTTCTGGCCCTTGTCGTCGAGGAAGAGTTCGTAATTGAACCCCTCCGGCGGCGTACCGCCGAGCGCGCGGCAGATCTTTCCCGACAGCTTGACGGAATCGATGAGGTCCTTGCCGGCCATTTCGTAATCGATGCCCAGCGCATACCAGCGCATTGCCCAGTCCGGCTTCCATTGCAACTTGCAACGGCCACCGGTGACCGGCGTCTCGACCGGCTTATGCGTTTCCGGGTCTTCATAGGTGATGGTGCCGGCCGCCGCGTCATGGGCGATCACCGGCACCTGCAGCACCATGCCGGTCTCCGCGATCACCGGCAGAAACGGTGAATAGCTTTGCGCGCGCTCCTCGCGCAGCGACGGCAGCATGATCTTCATCACCGGGTCGTAGCAGGCAAGCACCCGCAGCAACGCTTCATCGAAACGGCCGGACGTGTAGCAATCGGTCGCCGACACGAATTCGTAGTCGAAGCCGAAGGTGTCGAGAAAGGCGCGCAGCCGCGCATTGTTGTGCGCGCCGAAGCTCTCATGGGTGCCGAAAGGGTCGGGCACGCGCGTGAGCGCCTTGCCGAGATGGCGCGCCATCATCTCCTGGTTGGGGATGTTGTCCGGCACCTTGCGGAAGCCGTCCATGTCGTCGGAGAAGGCGATGAGCCGGGTCTTGACCTTGTCGTCGGTCAGCACGCGGAAGGCGTGGCGCACCATGCTGGTGCGCGCGACCTCGCCAAAAGTGCCGATATGCGGCAGGCCCGATGGCCCGTAGCCGGTCTCGAAGATGATCTCGTCCTTCGGCCGCGCCTTCAGGCGCGCGACGATCTTGCGCGCCTCTTCGAACGGCCACGCGGTGGACTGCTCCGCAAGCGCAAGAAGCCCGGCTGCGTCTGTAGAAACGTCATTCATGGCGGTGATGTGCCACTGGCGGCGGCGGGGGTCAAACGCTCAGAACGGATCGATGGGAAAATAGCGCAGCCATAGCTCGGTGAAGGTCCCCTTCTCCCACATCTGGTACATGGCCCAGTTCAGCGCCGGGCGCAGTTGATCGTTGCCGCGCTTGACGGCGATACCCACGCCCTCGCCGAAAAACCGGCCGCTGTAGAGCGGACCGCCACGAAAAGCGCAGCAGTTTTGGGAATCGGTGCCGTTGAGCCAGAAGGCAAGCGCAATGCCGTCGCCGAACAACAGGTCCACCTCCCTGCGGCGCAGCGCCTCGCGCGCGGCATCCGCATTCGGATAGGGCACCGGCGTCACTTCCTTGAACAGGGTCTTGAGATAGGCTTCATGCGCGGTGCCCGTGATCACCGCAACCTTCTTGCCCTCGAGCTTTTCCGGCCGGATATCGGTCAGCGGACTGTCCTTGAGCGCAACGAAACGCGCCGGCGTGCGGTAATACGGCGCCGTGAAGTCGACCTTCTTGCGCGTCTCCGGCGTGACCGCGATCGAGGCGATGACCGCATCGCCGCGGTTCTCGGCGAGGGCGCTGAGCAGGGTGTCGAAGCGGCGCATCTGGATCGTGCAGGCGACCTTGAGTTCGTCACAAATCTTGCGCGCCACATCGACGTTGAAGCCGATCGGATTGCCGTCGGGACCGGCGAAGTCGAACGGCGGATAATCGGTTTCGGTGAGAAAGCGGATGGTGCCAAGGCGCTTCAGGTCGGGCTGCTCCGGGCGCCGGCGCGGATCCCAGAAACTCGGCACGGCATGAGCGGCGCCACCCGCGGCGGCGGGGTTTTCCGCCGCCGGTCTGTCCGCTGCGTCGCCGGGAATTTCCGGCACCGGCTGCGCCAGCGCGGTCCCGGCAAAGCCCAGTACAATAAACAGGACAACCGCGATCCTCGCCCACAACGCCGGAAGCGTGTGCCGACAGAACAGGCGCGCGAAGGCGACACGATCCATGCGCTCACCATCTCGCAGCAATGACCGGGCATCTCTGGTCAGCATCAGTTCCGCAACTCGGTTAATGAAAGATGACTTTTTAAGGAAAGATTCCTTGCGCCGCCGCTTATAGAGGTTTTGCATAGAGGTGCCAGCACCATGAGGCGGACCAAGGGCGCGGCATGGAAGTTCCGGGGGAGGCCAGCGGTCTTGTCACGACCGTTGCCGAACGGCTTAAAGGCGGGGGTGCGCGTCGAGGCCGGACCTTTTTGTCCGGCGAGGGCAACGGGATTCCACCGGCCCCGCTGACCGCTCCGGCACAGCTCCGGGACCTGCCTCCTCATTCCAGCGTCCGAAAACCCGATCGTCATCGCGGATCGAAAGCCGGCGCACCAAAAGCGCCGATGCCGCCCGTCCTCGGCCGGCTGCAGCAAGCCGATCTGCCGCCCGAGATCGATTTCCTTCGCGGCAGTTTTCCCGAAGCATTGCTCACGGCAGCGGCCAGGCGTGCGGCCCGCCTCGGGGTTGGGGCCGATCAGGTGCTGATCGCCGGCGGCGCGATCAGCGAGCATAGCTACCTGATGCGCTTTTCCGCTTTTTTCGGATGCCGCGTGATCGATCTAGACACCGTTCCACGCAGCGCCTGCCCGCTGAGCGCAGACCGCCTGATTGCAGCCGTCGCCGCGGGCGTTCTTCCGCTGCACACGCCGGACGGCCTGATCGTCGTGCAGGCTCCTCAGGAACGAGGGAGTCACCATCTCGCCCGTCTCGCCCTCAGTCACGCTCCCATTTCGGAGCGTTTCGTCCTGACCACGAAAACCTCCCTCGCGCGCTTCGTCCACCGCCATGCCGACGAGACGCTTGCGCGGCACGCCGCCGAGGCTTTGCACCACAACGCCCCGCAATTCTCGGCAGCCCCTCGGCCGGGGCGGACAACGCCTTGGGCGTTGGCGGCGATGCTGCTCTTACTATCCGCCGGGCTTGCCGTGACAATGCCCGGCGCTGCGTCTCTGGCGGCGCAGACCCTGCTCTCGGTGATCTTCATCGCCTGCGTCATGTTGCGGCTGGGCGCGGCGCTGATGCATCGCCGTTCCTGCGCTGCACCTCTGGCTGCGGGGCCGCGCATTGCCTTGCCGGCAAAACCGCCGACCTACACCGTGATCGCCGCTCTTTATCATGAGGCCGGCGCGGTCGAAGGCCTCGTACAGTCATTGCGACACCTCGATTACCCGCCTGAAAAGCTCGACATCAAGATCGTCATCGAAGCTGACGACACGGAAACAAAGGCCGCGCTTGCGCGCCTGCATCTCGGAACGCCGTTCGAAATCGTCGTCGTGCCGCCCGGCGGACCACGGACCAAGCCGCGAGCGCTCAATGCGGCGCTGCCCTTTGCGCGCGGCAGTTATCTCGTCATCTATGACGCCGAAGATCGGCCCGAGCGCGACCAGTTGCGCCGTGCGCTCGCGGCCTTTGCAGAAAGCCCGGATGCCGTCTGCATGCAGGCGCGTCTGACCATCGACAACACCAATGACGGCTGGCTCTCAAAACTGTTCACGGCCGAATATGCCGGGCATTTCGACGTGTTCCTGCCGGGGCTGGCGACGTTCGGCCTGCCGCTGCCGCTCGGCGGATCGTCCAACCATTTCCACACCGCAACGTTGCGCCTCGCCGGCGCGTGGGACGCCTACAACGTGACTGAAGACGCCGATCTCGGCATGCGACTGGGCCGCCTCCGCCTGCGCTGCGGTGTCTTTTCGTCCTCGACCTATGAGGAAGCGCCATCGACGCTTCGTCCCTGGCTTCGCCAGCGCACCCGCTGGTTCAAAGGCTGGATGCGCCTTGTCAAACGATGTCCTAAGTCAATGAAATTGAATAGGCTTTTGTATTTCTTTGTACGGTCTTCCACCGCTATCGCAACACTATCGCAACAATTTCGGTCGAAGCAGCAGACTATGAATCCGGGGTCAGGAGTTCGAATCTCTTCGGACGCGCCAGCACTTAGTTGCAAGACCTCGAAAATCCGACGGTGACGGCCGGTGACAGAAGCTCCAAAAGTAAGGCCGAGTGATTGGATTCGTGCGGGCCGAATTTCGTCGCGGACATGACGAAAGCGCAATGTTGCATGACGTTTCGAAAACACCGGCGGCAACGCTGCGACGGCTGTTTGCGGATCTGAAAGGTCCGTAGGATCGGAAAGTGCGCGGCAGTCGCGCAACAAGAAGCTGCGTCGGAATTCGACAGCAGCGCCTCGACCTCCGCATGAACGGCAAGTTCTGACCCGAAGGCGACTTGCGCCCACTGCATCGCGAATGACCGCTTTGCGCCCTTACGTCAGCGGTGCGGCGGTGCTTTCCCCAATCCCGAAAGCGGACCCCTCCAGGTGCGCGAATCGTGGCTGCGGTATGCAAGGCATTCCATATCTTTGGCGCGAAGGGGCCAGGACGGATCGCCATGCTCGACCTAGCCGGTAGACCGCTCCCGACCGACTGGTTGCCACCGCTACTGCGCGGCTTCACTGCGCCCCTGACCTCCATTTTTTCATGCCGCGACGACTCAGGCGAATGCCCAAGCAAAGCAAGAGCAGAAGGGCGATCGCCAGCCATTGATAGAACGGGATGAAAACCAGCGTCAAAGCCGCTGTTGAAGATTTCGACCGAAAGAAAGCATCATAGTAGGCGAACCCTGAGAAGATGCTGAAGACTGCGAAATACAGAAACATCGTGATGGAGAACCACTGTCGCGATTTATGGTTCGCAATCAGGCAAGGCGCGACTGCTGGTCCAATCAGTGCTCCTATCCACCATCCTGGACGGCTCGGTTCTCCTGCGTAGAAGACGAGCGCGGCAAGACCGAATGCGACAGTTGCGCAAGAGATGCAGAGTGCCGTTATAAGCGTCATGCGCGTGGATACCCTGCACAGTCGACCGGATGGAATTCGATCGCTGGTGGAAGCCGCCGGCCGTCTACATTGCAGAATAAACGTCTGTGTCCTCTGGAATTCCAAGAGAGTCGAGGGAGACGGCGAACTCCGCAAATCGCGCACAGGGCCGGTCGGAGATCTGCTTCGTGCCCTGCATGATCACAAGGCCCGAACTCGCTGCGGCACCCACCCGACCGCTGCCCTCGCTATTATAGACGATGTAGCTGTATTCACCGTTGTTGAACCGAAGCTGGTATTCCATGCCGGCGATCCGCTGGGTCATCTGGAATACGTTTCCCGAGGCTGGGATACCGACGATCGACATCTCGTCATTGATGCCAGTTCCGTAATGATAGGTGAGCCGTCCGTCGGCGTGCGTCACGGAAACCGTTTTCTTGCCGATCGAACATGTGAATACCGTCGTGGAATTGCCTTCGGCGTGAACGGCCGACGCAGGACCAAGGGCGATCAGCGCGACCAGTCCCGGTACGATCATTGACTTCATTCGTCACTCCATCAACCGCGCTGTGTCGGGCTGAGCTGTTGCCGGGGCTATCTGGGATCGGCGCCTAGCTCGACGCCGGTATTGAGTTTGCCGCGCGCGTCGAAGAGGGGAGCCCAAGTCTGCGCCATGAATCCGCGGTCGTCGAGCGGCACGGTCGCGATGATTTTCGCGGTCGGACCCTGGCACCGCCAAGTCGACGAGGAGTTGCCGATGGTAGCGGTGGCGACGAAATCCTGTCCGGGATTGTCCTCGCAGGTCTGCCGAATATCCTGGGAAGGCTCGCGGCTCGGATTCATTTTCTTGCACGCGCTTCCCGACGCCCCGCCGGCGCAGACATAGACCTTGCCATCGCTGCAGCGCCAGTTCGTCGCCCCGACCGCCGCCACGTCCCGGGGAAGGATGCCATTCTTGTAATGCGGCCCGTAGAAGGCACGGTCAGGGAAATCGAGATTTGGGTTCGCCTGGCAAAATTCATTGATGGACTTCGGCGCTGTTGCCGCGCGAGCGGCTGGAAAGGCGATACTCGCCGCGGCCGCGAACATTAAGGGAAAGTGCGCTGTGTTCATCGGAAGCTACCGCACCTTTCTGCGATGACGCGCAATTTAACCGAGTGGACTCGCGCAACTTGGGCCGCTGCACCCGAATGGTTGATGAATGGGTGACTGCGATTGGCTTGCGTCCGGAGGAGTCTGGCGCTCACTCGCTTCGTGGCACAAAAGCATCAATGATTTACAAGGCGACAGGAAACCTCCGCGCCATCCGCTCTCGCGAGGACGGCGATCGCCACGCTCGCCATCGAGAGATCCTCCTTATCCGGGGCGGCCGTCGGCAGGCTCGGGTATCGGCGCGGCGGTCGCAGCGTCAGGAACGGACATTCTGAGCATCGTTGAGGCTCGTCGCTGATGGTAAGGCCCACTGTCTCGCTCTGATAGTCTAGACATCAAGAGTAAGGCATTGTATATCGAAATTGCACCTTCACAAGTGAGTCTCTTCCTGATCACCGCCACGCAAATGCGCGCCGCGCGCGCTCTTCTCGGGATCGACCAGCGCCAGCTCGCGGAGCTGGCTGGTCTGTCCGTGCCAACCATCCAGCGCATGGAGGCGAGCGAAGGCAACGTGCGCGGCGTGATCGAGACTTTGACCAAACTCGTTGAGGCCCTCGACAGGGCAGGTATTGAGCTGATCGGCAACAATGCCGTGAGCACCGGTGGGGGACGAGGGGTTCGCCTCAAAGCTCCTCTTTCTTGAGCCTTGCTGGCTGATTAAACGAAAGAGCGACGCTGACCGCTAGGCGGCCGACGATCCCGCCACGGACGGCGGCAAGGAAAGAATCATCATGGCTGCCGCGACGATAAAGCCAGGATTTCTCGAACTCTATACGCCCAAATTTTTTACAGTCCTAAAGGAAGGCTATGGACTGACCAGCCTGAAGGCGGACGCCCTCTCCGGCCTGACGGTCGCTATTGTGGCGTTGCCGCTCTCCATGGCGATCGCGATCGCCTCGGGAGTTACGCCGGACAGGGGTCTGTACACTTCCATCGTCGGCGGCTTCATTGTCTCGGCCTTCGGCGGCAGTCGCTTTCAGATCGGCGGGCCGGCCGGCGCCTTCATCGTGCTCGTTTCAGCAACCGTGGCGCAGCATGGCGTCGATGGTCTTCTGCTCGCGGCCTTCTTGTCGGGGCTAATGCTGACCGCTGTCGGACTGCTGCGGCTCGGGACGTTCATCAAGTACATTCCCTATCCGGTGACAGTCGGCTTCACCGCCGGCATTGCGGTGATCATATTTGCCAGCCAGATCAAGGATCTGCTCGGGCTCAATCTGGAAAAGGAGCCGGGACCATTGCTGCCGAAGCTGCAGGCAATCGGTCGTGCACTCCCGACGGTCAGTCCGGCAGCGGTGCTTGTCGCTCTGGCCGCCATCGGCATCATCGTTGCGATCCGGCGCTATCGTCCGCATTGGCCATCCTTCATCATCGCCGTAGCGGTCACCGCCGGCGTCGCCGTGCTTTTCGGCCTGCCGGTCGAAACAATCGGAACCCGGTTCGGCGGCATACCGCAAACGCTGCCGATGCCGCATCTGCCGGAAATCTCCTATGCGCGGGTAGTGGCAGTCCTGCCCAATGCATTGTCCTTTGCGCTGCTCGGCTGCATCGAAAGCCTCCTGTCGGCGGTCGTGGCCGATTCCATGACCGGCCGGCGCCACCGTTCCAATTGCGAACTGGTGGCACAGGGGCTTGCCAATATTGCTTCGCCGCTGTTCGGAGGCATCTGTGTGACGGGCAACATCGCGCGCACCGCAACCAATGTGCGCTCCGGCGCACGCGGACCAATCTCGGGCATTCTGCATTCGGCTTTCCTGCTGCTTTTCATGCTCGTCGCAGCGCCACTTGCCTCCTATATTCCACTCGCGGCGCTTGCCGGCGTGCTCGCGAGCGTGGCCTGGAATATGGCCGAGAAGCACGAACTCATGGCGCTGATCCGTGCCTCATGGGGCGATGCGGTCGTTCTGCTCGTCACTTTCCTACTCGTGATCTTCCGAGATCTGACGGAAGGAATCCTTGTCGGCTTTGCCGTCAGCGCGCTTCTGTTCATCCACCGCATGGCACAAGCTGTCGACGTGGAGAACGGCCGGCCCTTGGTGGAGGAAGACAGGGCCGATAGCGTCAACGGCAATGGCCGCAGGGCCTATGACGTCGGACTTGCTACAAATCCAGATGTGGCCCTCGTGCGTGTGTCGGGCGCCTTCTTCTTCGGTGCTGCCGCGGCTGTCGGGGCAGCTCTGGATCGCATCGGCGATCAGCCCAAGGCCTACATCATTGACCTGTCAGCGGTCTCCGTTCTGGATTCGACGGGAGCCACTACGATCGAAGGATTTGTCCGCAAGGCTAGCCATCGCGGCACCGCCGTCTTTGTGGTAGGCGCGACGCCGGCGGTTCGCCGCACGCTCTTGATCCATGGCATGAAGCCGCCACGCGTACGCTTCCGACAAAACATGGAAGATGCAGTCGTTAGAGCCCGCAAAGCGGCGGCCGTCGCGGAAAGCACCGGAAATTGCAATAGCGCAAGAATGGCTGACGGCTAATGGTGTTGCCCTCGGACCAGTTGTGAGAATCATGTCCTTGTCCGCTCTCCCAGTCGAAGGGGAAACTTCAATGGTCGGCTATGGGCCACTTTGAGCCTCTACGCCCATCGTTGAGCGTCCGCTATTCGCTTACGACGGGCAGAGGCTGCTAGTCTGCTGATGTCCCGGAAGGCGACTTACGCTCCCGGTGTCACGATTGACCGCTTTGCGCCTCAATTGCGGTCATTCGCGCAAGGTCCGCAAACGGACGGTTGCCACCATTGGAGAGGATAAGGGCGATCCCACCTCATGTCGCCCACCACATCCACGTTATCGGGCGAGGTTACTCCTGGCCAATCGCATACGGCATTGTTCCGCCCAACTCGATAACTTGCTCGCCATCCGTCGACTCGATGGGTTTCAGCCCCGCTCACCGGGAGAACCAGAAGCAGATTCTATTTTTCTGCAGACTCTGAGCCCGGCGGATCACGACGTGAAATCCAGCCGGGGGAATCGCTGACCGGAAAGGATTCCAAGGGTGCCTGCGCTACGACGTCAAACTCGATACCGTCGCGAGGAACGAAAGAGGCATCTTCTTTGGATAGGCGCACGCGCCTTGGCGCTTAACAAGCGCCGTCGAAATCGGAAAGCATTTGCTCACCTTTGACTAACTGACAATCATTATAAGTCAGCGCTTACTTATCTCCAAATACAGTGACTAATCTAAATCCGTCACTGTACGGATTTGCAAATTTTTTTTGGAGGAAGCGTGAAAACTGCTCAGAACGCCCCTAGTGGCATGTTCTCATATTGGGGAATGGCCCCGGCCCAAAAGCCGGGGCCTTTAGTTGATAGGATTATGCGACTGTCGACGCTCATCGGATCAAGCCCTGCTGGCACTGGGTGAGAAATGCCCCATAGCTTTTTCCCTTTGAAAAAAGCCGTTCACCACGTTGGACGGCCAATTCGCGGCACCTGTCGAAGCTCGTCGAAGGAAGCAACGTCTGATCTCGCGCCTGGATAGCACGAGCACGCGGCGGCGCGGCCGAGGCTGGGCTGAACGCTGCCGTGGCCAGAATCGCGATAACTGCTACGGTGATTTTTTGCATCGCTAGTCTCCTCTGTTGTGAGACCCAGCCCGCAGAAGAAGCATAGGAACGTGCGTATCCCGGTCAACAACTCTAAAGACGTAGCCAACAGCAAGTTGCAAAATAGCGCGTGGCCCACGGCTAATTTGTGGCGCGATAAAGGTGCGATATTTCGAGCGCCGGATAGGCGATTTTTTCGATCATGTCGACACGTTGGCGCAACATTCCCTGCGGCAGTGTCCCATATTGCGCCGTCATCGTTGGCCGCGAGTGGCCGAGCAAAAAACTGAACGCTTCGTCCAGATATTTCGCCCGCCGCAGCGCGTCGACAAATCCGTGTCGCAGCGAATACAAGCTCAATCCTCTGCCCAATTTCATCTTGAGATGCTGTAGATATCTGCCAAAGTCGCGAGAACTAAGCAGCAATCTGCCCGCGTTGTTTCGCTCCGCTTCCGGAAAGAGCCGCTTTTCGCCTTTCTTTCGCTGCCTCTCGACAAAATCGACAAAACCAAGTCGAATGCCAGATGCGGTTCGGCCGCGTCATTCAGCGCGGCTAAAGATCACGCTCCAGATCAAGAAGGCGTGGATGAGAATGAAAAGCACGCCAACCGTGGACTCCGTTTCGGGTGGGGCCGACTACCGACACGGCGGCTTCTTGGTTCCGGGAAACGGCATCCCATTCGTTTCTTCCGACCAAATGATCCCAAGTTTCGCATTCAACGGAAGCGGGAAAACGATGTTGTTTGGGCTTTCTCCCCACCAATCGCAGTCGAAACATATGTAGATCTTTCGACCGTTATCGGGGTCGGCCGCCGGGATGATGATGTCACCTCCGCAGTGATTGCATCGTGGTCCGTCAAAAAAAGCAATGGCGTGACCCTTTTGGAAAGGAGGGACGCGCAGCGCGAGGGAGTCGCCCACGCGCCTCCTACTTCCAAGACCTGGTTATCGCGATACGGTTCGCCCTCGATAACGGGGGCGATTGGAAAACGTTCAACGTTAAGGCAGTTATCCTGTGACGCAGCTTGCCGAGCGCCGGTGACCACGCCAGATTGTAAAGACGCGCATCGCCGCCGATCGCAGCGTGTAAATACGGTTTAGCCTAGTGAAAGTTGAAGACGCTGAAGAACTTCATGCGCTGGCGAAGCATCTTGGTGTCTCGCCGGAAGAAATTATTAGCGCGGTCGAAAAAGTAGGCGACTCCATCGCCACAGTGCGAAAAGAATTGGGAATTCCGGAAGATCCGGCTGAGCCCGTGAGCCAATTCAAAACATGGCTACGCGGCCGCGATCGCGGTAGCGTCTCGGCGTTCCGTTTTTCAAAAACGGTATGCCACATTCAAGGAATCACTTTCCTGAAGGTGCAGACCCCGTGGTCTCACTTGTCGTGGCGGGCGGATTGTTCGCCGTGACGGCCGACTTGTTGCCCTGGCCCGCCCAGTAAATCGCGCCGAGAACAATGATCGCCAATACGATTACAATTCCAACCCAGGTACTAGTGCCCAGCCCGCCAGCGGCGCGGCGGCGATTGATGTCGTTTGGATTATTGGGGTCGTAGGTCATGGCGTTTACTCCTTTTCTAAGGAGAACAATCCGATCGGGCCCAAGCGGGTTCCGATACTGCGATGCGCCAAACGAGATGAAACCCCCGCCGGGAGAGCATCAACGGAGGCACGAGGGAGTTCACAGTGCGACTATTCGGGTAGTCAAACGTCCCGCCCGCTGACGTGCGCCGCCGCCCCTTCACAGGGCTTCCTGAACACACCATTTTAAGAGATGCCGGCCGAGACAATAGGGTCCTTAAAAAGTAGCACCCCGCCGGTTTCTCGTACCCGGAACGACGATGAACGAGAAGCTGCCAGTTCCGTGCGAACAATGTTCAGCCTCCGGGCAGTTCCAGGGTAGTACTTGCGCAAAGTGCGGAGGCAAAGGCTATTGCCTCAGCGTCGGCGGCAAGGTGGCAGAACCAAGACTCGACCGACCAAAGCGGAGGCGGCCGGGGCAATCGGGGCGATCGCGCGGGTGACTCGCCATCGGACGGGTGTTTTGGAGCACCTGCTCAACTACCACATATCTCAGGGTCGAGCCCGTCGCGGGCTTCTGCGATGGCTGGGTTTGAGTTTCCGAGTATGGGTATCGTTGAAAGCGTTGTCGCCATCGGGTGTCTGTCGTGCCGGCACCGGGCGATTATGGGCGCCAACATGCTAACGGCTGTCGGCCCAAAAGGCGACATTGTGCCATCGACTTGTCAGAGACAGCTTTTGGCGCGAAGCAGACAATCGTCCGTGCTCGCTCATGACTCTTTGTGACATCGCGAACGACAAAAGGAAATTGTCTTTGACTGCGCAATGCGAGCGATGAGTCGAAAAATCGGAGCTGACCACCGGGTACTCAGAAGGTCGCCTAACCGATCGCGTGTCCGTGCAGTGTCTAGGAAAAGCAGCGGCATAAGAATCAAGACTATGTGCAGACTCAGGTGCGTGGACTGCGCTGCGAATCCTATTGAGCGTCCGCAACTCAATTCACGTGCCCGGAGATATCTTGGCACTGATTGGGTACCGCGTGGATTGCGAAGTACATCAGCTTTGAGTCAGGCGCCGTCGCTCAGCTCCGATCCACCGGAGGCCAACCCGGCGAACATGCGCTACGCGTCCTTCGGCAGCACGGAGCGAACCCGTGCGATGAACATATGGAACTCCTGCATGAAGTTGCGAAGGAATTCGGCTGTGCTGTCGTTGGTAACTTCCCCGTCGTCGGTGATGAGGCCCGGCGTGAATTGGATATAGGCTTCCGGAGCGTTCATCTGGGGCGAGTTGCAAAAGCCGAGTACGCTCCGCAGGTTCTGCTGGGCGACGGCGGTTCCGATCGCGCCCGGTGAGGTCCCGATGACTGCCGAAGGCTTGCGCGCAAATGAATTGGTGCCATAAGGGCGGCTGGCCCAGTCGATCGCGTTCTTCAGTCCCCCGGGTATCGAGCGATTGTATTCGGGAGTGACAAACAGCACGGCCTCGACAGCCGCGATCGCATCCTTGAACGCCTTGCCCGCCGGCGGATAGTTGGCGTCAAAGTCGTAGCTGTAAAGCGGCAGATCCTTGAAGGAAATTTCCGACATCTCAAGTTCCGGTGGGGCTAACAGCACCAAGGCATTGGCGAGCTTGCGATTGATCGAGCCCTTGGCGAGGCTGCCGATGAGATAACCAACTTTATGCGTGGTCATGAGTGCCTCCTGGGTTGGGTGAACGTCCAAGTCCGCTGCGTCCGTATTGCGTGTCCGCGCAATTGTTTGCCTCTTCAAGCCGGCTGTCATCCTGATTGTGCTTCGACAATCAACAAAGCCAGCCAAAACAAGGCCGCCTCGGACAATGGCCATTCTTATCCAATTGCCGAGATGGTGGTTTTTGCCGAGATGGTGCTTTGCGGTAGAAGCCGGCCTTGCGGTTACTGCCGATGCGCGTGATGATCGTCGTCAATCCTTCTCGGCTATTCCAGAGAAGAGCCGAGCCTTGATCCGGAGGTCGCCATGGCCGCGCAGGCTTCGCTTCAAAAGTCTTCCGTCATCCTACGAGATTTGAGGAGACTGCTGCCCGATCTCGAGACGCTTTATAAGGACATTCACTCCCACCCCGAATTGTCGATGCAGGAGACGCGAACGGCTGGCATTGCCGCCAATAGACTCAAAACGGCCGGCTATGAGGTTACGAGCGGCGTGGGCAAGACGGGCGTGGTTGGACTGCTCCGCAACGGCGAGGGGCCGACGGTGATGCTGCGCGCCGATATGGACGCCCTGCCGATCGCCGAGCACACCGGTCTTGCCTATGCCAGCAAGGTCTCCGCGAAGGATGCTGAAGGGAATATCGTGCCGGTGGGCCACATGTGCGGCCACGACATGCATGTTGCCTGGCTGGTCGGTGCGGCGACATTGCTGTCGCAGGCGCGCGATGCCTGGAAGGGCACGTTAATGGCCGTCTTCCAGCCGGGTGAGGAAACCGCGCAAGGTGCTCAGGCCATGATCGACGACGGCCTGCTCAAACGCTGCCCCATGCCAGATGTCGTTCTGGGCCAGCACGTTATGGTCGGCCCTTCCGGTACGGTTGCCGGAAGCGCCGGACCGATCACATCCGCGGCGGACAGCCTGCAAATCCGTCTGTTCGGGCGCGGAGCGCATGGCTCCATGCCGCAGGCCAGCATCGATCCTGTCGTCATGGCTGCATCTGTCGTCCTGCGGCTGCAAACTATCGTCGCCCGCGAAGTTGCCGCGACTGACGCGGCAGTGATCACGGTCGGTGTGTTGCAAGCAGGCACAAAGGAAAACGTCATCCCCGACGATGCCATCATCAAGCTCAATGTTCGGACATTTGATGCAGGCGTGCGAAAGCACGTGCTTGCCGCGATTGAACGGATCGTCAATGCCGAGTCTGAAGCGTCTGGGGCGCCGCGCAAGCCGGAGATCACACCGCTCGACCGCTATCCGCTCAATGTGAATGACGAGACCGCGAGCAACCGCATCGCCGAGGCTTTCCGCAGTTACTTTTCTGCCGATCGGGTGAAACACACGGGGCCGGCGCCAGCCAGCGAGGATTTCGGCTGCTTCGGCACCGCATGGCAGGTGCCTTCGGTGTTCTGGTTCGTGGGCGGCAACGATCCCAAAATCTATGCCAAGGCGAAGGCTGCGGGTAAGCTGAATGAACTGCCCGTCAATCACAGCCCCCAATTCGCGCCGGTCCTACATCCGACCATAGAGACCGGGGTCGAAGCGCTGGTCGTCGGCGCGCTGGCTTGGCTCGGCGCAAGCTGACGTCTTTTACGCCGCCCTCCGCTGCGAACCGAGTACGTTGCGAGAGTGGCGCTCGTCCGGTGGCCGGTGATCCGATTTATCCCAGTTATCATTTCGTGCGGCCGGCCCGATGCGGTAGGCTTTCGGGGCGGAGCCGTCATGATCACCATCGAAACCTTCGTGCATATTCTTGACTTGGGCGGTACCTTCGTTTTCGCGATCAGTGGAGCGGTTGCCGCAGTCAATCGGCGACTCGACATTTTTGGCATTCTCGTTCTGTCCTTTGTTGCCGGCAATTTCGGCGGGATTACCCGCGATGTGCTGATCGGTGCGGTGCCGCCGGCGGCCCTGACCGATGGACGATACTTGCTAGTCTCTGTCCTGGCCGGACTGATCACCTTCTTCTCGTATGCCGGTGTCGACCGGCTGCGCAGTCCCGTGCTCTTGTTCGACGCAGTGGGTCTTTCGTTCTTCGCCGTCGCCGGCGCACAAAAGGCGATCGAGTTTGGATTAGGCCCGGTTATGTCAGCTCTCCTTGGCATGTTGACCGGCATCGGCGGCGGCATGACGCGCGACGTTCTCCTTACAGAGATTCCACAGGTGCTGCGTTCCGATCTCTATGCCGTTGCGGCCCTGGCCGGCGCCTCCATCGTGGTCATCGGCCATTTACTGGGTCTCCCCTACGGCGCCTCGGCGCTGGCGGGCGGTACTTTGTGCTTTGGTCTCCGCTTCGTGGCGATTAGATACGACTGGCATTTGCCCGTCGCGCATCTTTCCGCACGAGGGCGTGCAGAAACGGATGTCTCGGAAGACGAGGGAAAGCAGTAATTTGCTCGTAGGCTGTTCCTGCGTCATTGGCCGGCGGTTTGAAAGCGGATAATGCTGAGCCGGACTTGTGCGGCGCTTATTTTCTGGCTCAACGGCCTTACGGCGGCGAAATAAACCCGTTGGGACGCGCACGACGTGGAGCGAGTAGCTTCGGGTTTAGGCGCCCGTTTAATTCTGGGGTTTCCCTCATCTCAAGAAACTTGCTGCGGCTCGGCGTTAATCAAGTGGGTCACAACCGGCGGGCTGCGAAGGAGGTGATGCACCTTGTTCGCAATGACCTGGTCAGCCTTCGTGACACGTTCATGCTGGCGCAAATGCTCCAGCCAAGATTCGACGAGGAACGTTTCGAGAAATCGCCCATTTTCCGCGGTGTCCTCGAATACTCCCCAGTCGTAAGAACCGTCGCGTTTGCGTTCCTGCGCGAGCGCGGCTAGTGCTTCAAGAAACGGTTTGCGATTAATCGCATCCACCCGATATTCCACAAGAACAAGGACCGGACCAGAATCAATTTGGACTTCTGATTCTATGACCGGTTCGGGCCAGTCCATCGATGGCGTGAGATCGAGCACCGCGCCCGATTGCAACTTCCATCGCAGCGTCAACGGTATTGCAGCAAGCGCCCCTGCCGCCGCAACAAAGTGCGCCGCGGCGAGCCCGATTGTGCGAGCGATCTCGCCCCAGATTATGCTCCCCACCGCCATGCTTCCAAAAAATACAGTGACGTACATTGCAAGCCCACGGCCCCGCACCCAGTCGGCCAAGGACAACTGAGCCGATGTGTTGAGATTCGCGATAGCAGCGATCCACGACGTTCCCGCGAAAACACATGCGAGCACCGCGACTGCCGGCTCTCGTGCGATCCCAAGCAGAATAAGGGCGACGGCCGTTCCAAACTCGCCCAATATGACCACCCCGTCTGCCCCAAACGTCCGCTTTAGTCGCGGCAAAACGAAAGCACCACCGACAGCGGCTGCTCCAATCGCGCCAAGTAGGAGGCCATAAAGCTCAGGACCCCCGGCGAGTTGGTTGCGCGCGAGAAGCGGAAGAAGAGCCCAATAGGCGCTCGCAAACAGGAAGAAGCCCACGGAGCGCGCCAGCGTTGCGCGAAACGGTTGATTGTACGCCACGTACCGAAAGCCCGCTCGAATGGCGCCTGTAAACCGCTCGGCGGGCAAGATACTCGAGCGTTGAGGGCTGGGGCGCCACCAGAGGAATACAGCGATCACGCCCATATTGCTGAAAACATCAATCCAGAATGGAGCTGTTAGGCTGACGCTCGCAATAAGGATTCCCGCTAACGCGGGCCCTACGGCGCGACTGATGTTGACGCCGACACTGTTTGCGGCGATGGCGCCGGGAAGGTCTTCACTTTGGACCAGTTGAGGAACGATGGACTGCCAGGCGGGGGCTTCCAAAGCCGAGCATGTAGCACCAAGAAAAGTGAAAATGAGCAGGGTCGCTGGCCCCACGAAGCCCAGCGACAACAGCGTCGCGAAAAGAGCGGCAACAGCCGTAACCGTAACTTCCAAAAGTATAATGAACCGGCGTTTCTCGATAATGTCCGCCAGAGCCCCCGCTGGAAGAGCGAAGAGAAACATTGGTAAGCTTGTAGCGACCTGCACCAACGAAACCATGACTGGATCTGGATTGAGGCTCGTCATGAGCCAGCTTGCGGCAGCGCTATACATCCACGCCCCGACATTCGAGGCGACGGTCGCAATCCAAAGCAGTCTATAAACCTTGTGCCGAAACGGGCTCCAGGGAGAGCGCGTCGGTGCCATAGGCCTTTCGCGGTCGAACTCCTGCTGGCCTGGATTCACCATAGGCCGATGTCCTCATCGGACGACTATACGCAGGTGAAAATTTGTTCGATCATGTACCGTGACCACTCGGTGAGCAAGGCAATCGCCATGACTGAACATGAGCGGAAGCGAAGACTTGATAAGCCCTTACCCGAAAAAGATGCCTCTTTCTTTCCTCGCGACGGTATTGAATTTGACGTCGTAGCGCAGGCATCCTTGGAATCCTTTCCAGCCAGTGATCCTCCCGGCTGGATTTCACGTCGTGATCCCTCGGGATCAAAAAAGTCTGCAGAAAAATAGAATGCTGCCAGTGAGCGGGCTGAAACCCATCGATTGGTCAGGAGTAACCTTGCTTGATAAGGTGAATGCGGCGGGTGCCCGGTTCAGGCACGGGGTCTCCGCGCGACAGACAAAGCCGCATGCAGCATCGCGTATGAAGGACGAGTCCGTGCATCGGCGTCGTTTGGACGGGGGTCGTACTCCGGGTTTGAATAACCGCGCACAATGGTTCAGCTAAGCCAAGCAGTGTCGCGAATCCGAGTGCATGCGTTTGGCTTGTGAAACGTTGGGTCGCGATATTCGAGGTAGTCGAAGTTGACCGTACCGAAAGTCATCAACGGCTTCCGCAAGGCCGAGCAAGTTTGAACCTCGATAAATTCATTTTTGAAATCACCGCGGGGAAAGTCGGCAATGACTTGGGCCCGCTGCTCCGGTGTATATTCATCATATCCAATTCCGACGACGTCCACTAGGACACCTGCGTTAGTGAGAGCAATCTCGGGCCGCATATATTGAGGGATTCCTAGCGTAGTATGTAGGGCGATCGCTTCCCACGCCAGATCTGCTTTCAACTCGGGGATGCCATGGCTTTTGAGAAATTCGCGCGCCGCATCGGCGCCATCGACCTCAAACCGCTTTGTCTCGGTATGATAGGCGTCAACAAGTCCTAAGTCATGAAACAGCGCAGCAACGAAGAGCAGTTCAGAGTCGAATTTTAGATTCTGGCGGATGCTCTTCATCGCTCCGAAATAAGAAGACACGAAATGAGTGGTTGAACAACAACTCGGATTCGTGTTGTCGCACCAGTTCGGCGGCCTTACGCGCGATCTTGCTGTCAGGAATTTTAACGCCGGAAATCATGTGGGTCTCCTTTCTTGTGCGAATTTGTCGTCCGGGCGCCGAGTTCGGCGCCGCGGGGTCGTGCCCATCTCAGGTATCGGCCGCCGCGGCCGCAGAATAGAGATGGCCATGGAGACGATTGCACTCATCTGGATACTATTCGCCGCGTTAAGCCCAGCGCGCTCGGCTGCGAGGAATGTCTTAGACAGGGCGATGAATGGTTTCATCTGCGAATCTGCCGCACCTGTGGGCACGTCGGCTGCTGTGATCAGTCCAAGAACAAACACTCCACAAAGCATTATCACCGTACAAAGCATCCGATCATCGAGGCTTACGATCCACCCGAAGGATGGGGATGGTGCTTTGTGGACGAGGTTATGATGGACCTTTCAGGGGATATGACACCGCATAATGGTCCGATCCCTCGATTTTTCTAGCGCGAGTGAGGGAGTGGCATCCGATATTTGCTGAAGAGCGAAGGACGATCTCGATCTCATCGTTCCGCGGCGCTTTTCACGCATAAGCAATACTCCCAGGAAGACCAACACGTTTGCACCGTCAACGCATTTCATTCGCGACCGATTGCTCGCACTGTTAAAAAGTCCACTTGGCCGGTGTCGCTTGCGGGCGCAGCGGCCCATGCTGCGGCCAAGGCCCGCATCAACGTGGGCGCCCGGATGCGCGCAGCAGGGGCGGTGAGTGCCATTCTATCCCGTTTCAAGTCTGCAGGCGCTCGGTTGTTGCGATCACGTTGCGACAGAATCAGAACGTCTGAAGAGGGAATTTACAAGACCTTGATAATTCGAGAATAATCAAGTCCGATGACGAGGCGGGTCGAGCCCTTGAACCGTGTTCTCTGTCTCGGAGGATAGGAGGTGCCCGGCGAGTTGATCTTCCCTATGACCAAGTGAAACGGATGTCGGCCGGTCATAAGCGATGGACCTGACTTGCCCCGCGTCGCATTCAGGTCGCCGCAGTCGCGCGTCGTTCCCGCCGTCATCAAATCAGATTTAAGTCGTCCGGCGTATCGCCGAACTTCTGCAGAATCTCCGCATCGGAAAATTCCCCCGTCATCGGATCGCCGGTGCGGCTGAAGGCGATGGCGCCGCTGTTGCCTTCCTCCAAAGCCATGGCGTTCGCCCGCGATAACGCTGCACGCGCGCTGGGCAACTCTTTCGCCTCGCCGGCTGCGTATGAGCCGTCGTCCAAAATCATGAAAGGCATCGCGACAAAATACGTAACGTTCGCCATGGCTCGATATAAGAACGAAAAGAGAACATGCGTCAAGCGTGAGGTGGGGCTGTGCTCTATCGGAAAGGCGAACGGACCCGGCGCCACAACGAAAAGGAATTTCCCTACTTCGCGGACATCCCCGTTCCCGAGTGGGGCGGCTTTGGCGGCGGCGCGCTCCGCTGCATCATGCAATGGCATACTTGGAACGGCGTGCCAGAGAGGCCCGGTACCGGCTCACGGAAGAACGACCGCGATTATGCGCGCTGGTGTTTCGCTGATGCGGCAACGGGGAAGATGTTCGCAGATATGTTGGGGGGCAATGTATCGGAACTAGATAACCGCATGAGACGTTCGAAACCTGCGCCGGGTGACAACCGGTCGTAATGGGGACGACAGACGCAGTTATTTTGCCGGTTTCTTGCTGCGGCAACAACGCATCGGTACGCGTGGAGGTCTAACCCGTTCTCGGCGCGCCCAGCGGCAGAAGAGTAGATTTGATGCGCGGCTCGCGAGCGGCGAGCCTTAGCAACGAGATTCTCTATCTTCACCGAAGCTGTCACGATATGCGCATATTCGCATGCAATTCCTTCGGACGAGCGCAAGCAATTGGTCCGACGAAAGGGGCTGATTGTTTGTGAAGTGGGGACGCGCGGCGCGAGGGAGTCGTCCACGCGTCCCCCTACTTCCCCTGACCTGGGTATCTCGATACGGTTCATCTCGATAACGAGGGCGGCCGTAAAATGTTCAAAAATTACCCAATCAATTACCGTACTCGCTTTGACTGTGCACTCGGCTTGAAAATGCATAGCTCAACGCTAGATGGCCGCCCAAGAAATGAAGTAATTGAAAGATTGAAGCGATGTGCGGCCGCTATACCCGCGACTATACGTGGGAGCAGATTTACCGAATGTACCAGCTAATCCAGCAGGCTCCGCCATCCAACTTTAACCTTTGTCCTACGCAAATTGTCGATGTGATCCTCGCGACCGCTCAGGCTGTTCGCTGGCACAGATGCGCTGGGGTCTCGTGCCGTCCTGGTGGCAGAAGACGATCAAGGACGTCAAGCTCGCCACGTTCAATGCGCGTGCCGAGACCGTCACCACCAAGCCCCTCTTCCGTCAGGCATGGAATCGCAACCGCTGCCTGATCCCAGTTTCCGGCTATTACGAATGGCAGACCATCGCGAAGGAAAAGCAGCCCTGGTACTTCACGCGTCGCGACGGCGAGATTGTCACGACGGCCGGCCTTTGGGATGGATGGACGGACCGGGAGACCGGGGAAGTTCTCCGCTCGTGCACGATGATCATTACCGAACCAAACAACTTCGTCGCCGAGATCAACGACCGCATGCCAGTCATTCTGGAAAAAGATCAGTGGGACGCGTGGCTGTCCGGCGATGCAGGCACTGAAATTTTAAAGCCGGCGAATGACGACGCTCTGCAGCGCACGTCGGTGTCGAGGCGGATTAACAGTTCGCGGACACCGGGTGAGGATGCGACGCTCATTGAGCCCGTGGTCGTCGGCGAGCCCCAAGGGGAATTGCTCTAAACAGATCGTTCACAATGAAATACTGTGTCGACTATCAGTTTCTGCCTCGCGGCTTCCGACAACCGCCTGACCAAGGACGCACGCCGGCCGTTACTGAATTCAGCGTGAATGACTCGCGCATGCAGTTAACGATGTCAGTGCGTTATTTCTAATGAGGACGATTCTGACCGAGCAACCACAAGACGACGCCCCAATCATCGTGCCAGGCAGAGGTGTTCATACCGAGCATTGGTGCGAGCATCCCGGCTCCAAGACCTATTGAATAACGTCGACTTTTTCGTTTTGGAGAATTGCGATGCAGGCCCCGCTTGGGGTATCTACTCTTGACGCGCTTCTGACGCCGGTCATCGGGGTCACCGTCGCCATCATTGCGTGGCTTCAATGGCGAACCAACGAGGGCAACCGAAAGCAACAACTCTTCGACCGGAGATGGGCGTTTTTATGAAGGCACGCGCGGTCTTCGATGAAGGGCCCCAAGCGCCAGACGGCCATTATTTTCACAGCGAAGATTTTGAGGCACTAGCACTGGAGGCAGGCTTTCTTTTCGGCAAGGACATCGAAAAGCTTGTTTGGAGTTTCCCGGATCGTTTAACGACAAGGGCGCCAAGGACATGACTTGGTTTGTGAAGCCGTTCCGACGCAACATGGTAATCAACTAACTGTCGTTGCGAAGGCCGACCGCGCGGCTGTGATGCGGGTTCGTTGTGCGACAGCGATTGATTAAAGATTCATCGTGCGCCGGCAGATCGGGTGCAACGAAAAATTGGACAGAGGCGATCCCCGCCATCTTCCTGCCGAGCACGATAGCGGTTAAAATATAAGCCGGTATGAGGCCAACGCGCAGGCTTCGCTGAAGCCGCGAGTTGCTTTAAAGATTTCGCGACAAGGAGTGAGATCCTTGCAGGATATCAAATTTTACGTCGACAAACTTCGCGTGGACGGAGAGGCTTGTTTGACAATCAGTCAAACCGCAACGAGCGATGCCAAGCGCAGGATTTTCACTGACCTCGCTAAAACCTATCGAAAACTGGCCGATGACCTTGAGCAGATCGCCGCCGCCACGATGGCCGTCGATCAGCAGCGCGATGATCAACTGTTCGGCTTGCTGACAGGCGATGAGGGCGCGCCGCACATCTCCGTCGGCATTCCAAAACAGGGTAGTGGGAATGCCGAAGCATGAACCGGAAGCACGAATGGAATCCATTGTCGCGCTGCGACGTTTGACGTGCCACGAGAGACTGGCAGATATGACAAGCTCAATCATCCTCTCGTCGTTCAGCATCGCGGCGTTGGCCGCGATCATCTATGCGTTTTGGAGCTGATATGGACAATCGCAAACCCGCAGACGGCGCGCCGATAGTGCTGACACCCGAAGCGGCCGGCGTCCATGATGAGCACTGGTGTGAATATCCTGGCTGTAGGGCATGGGGATCATTCGGTTACGCGATCAAGGCGGAGACGCGCTGGTACTGCGGCGCGCATCGCGAGAAGCGAATTGAGCGCTAGTTGGCTGGCGGCGCAACACCGCCCGAGGTGAGGATCCCGATCAGGACCTTGGCCTTCTCCCTTACGACGCGATCCTGCCCTTTCATTTCCGGCGGCATATCCGGCACCGTGCTCCGGTCAGCCAATTCTTCGGCATCGTTCGCATAATTTCGCGAATCTCTTTCGGGTTCTCATAGCTATTTGCGACCGTTTCGATCAGGGCAAAAATCAGGGCTTGGAGTGCGATGTCGCCAGCGGCGCGGCTCGCACCTATAAGCTCTGCCATGTCAGAATCTCCGTGTCTCAGCAACGGTGTGTTGTGAACAGTGGGATCGAATAGACCGAACGGAGCGGGAATCCGCGGGAACGAACGCCTGATCGGATGTTCCTCTGTGCAACGGAAAGCCTTAGCGCCGCGGTTCGGCGACTTGCTGCCTGTGGTCAAACATTCAGAATATCGCAGGAACGCATCGTGAATCGGCCGGAACGCCAGGGCCATTGGAGTCGTTTGAGTCCGTCCCTGTTCTGTTGCGTTGGAGTAAACCCATGGCCGCCCGCCCGACCTGGAAGGGTCATCTGAAACTTTCTCTGGTCAGTTGTCCGATCGTACTCTATCCGGCCACCAGCAGTAGCGAGCGAACCGCGTTCCGGCAGATCAACCTTAAAACCCGCAATCGGCTGCGCCAGCAACTTATTGACGACCAGACGAAGGAAGTAGTCGAGGCTGCTGACAAGGGGCGCGGTCTTGAAATCGCGAAGAACGTGTATCTTCCCGTAACAGACGAGGAGATCGACAGTGTCGCGATCGAGAGCAGCCACACGGTTTCAATCGAACGCTTTGTGCGCCACGACACCATCGACGACCGCTACCACGACACGCCCTATTATGTGGCTCCTGACGAGGACGGCGACCAAGAGACTTTCTCCGTCATCCATGAAGCCATGCGCGGCAAAGGCGTTGTTGCGCTCGCCCGTATCGTTCTCAACAAGCGGGAACGGATTGTCATGATCCAGCCTTGGGAAGACGGACTGCTCGCAACGACACTGCACTATGCCTACGAGGTACGCGCCGCCCGCACGGTCTTCGCCGGTATCGTCCCCATCAAAATAGACCCGGAAATGCGAGAACTTGCCGAGCGATTAATTGAGCAGCGCGCCGGGAAATTCGAGCCGGAAACATTTACCGATCGCTACGAGGAAGCGCTCGTGGCCATGCTTGACAAGAAGCGCGCCGGCGCTCCGATCCCGAAGGATCGTCCGTCAGCCCCAACCTCCGGCAAGGTCGTCAATCTCATGGAAGCGCTGCGAAACAGCATCAAGGGCGAAGGACCCACCACGCGGCGTAAAGCCCCGCCGCTTCAGCCGAAGGCGCCCGCTCGACGCCCGGCAGCGACACGACGAAAAGCCACCAGCCGATAACCATTCATCAGGAGCAATCACGATGGGCCTTTTCACCAAAGACATCAAAACGATGGAAGACCTTTTCCAACACGAGCTGCAGGACATCTACTACGCGGAACATCAGATCCTGAAATCATTGCCGACAATGATTGACAAAGCCACGAACCGCGACCTGGCAACGGCCCTGCGCAACCATCTTGAAGAGACCAAAAAACAGGTCGACCGGCTCGATCAAGTTTTCAGGAAGCTAGATATGCAGCCAAAGGGCACCGACTGCCCCGCCATCGATGGCATCATAAAAGAAGCCGATGCGACGGCCGGTGAGATTGACGACAAGCAGGTGCTCGACGCCGCGATCATCGCCAATGCTCAGGCCGTCGAGCATTACGAAATCTGCCGATACGGCACGATCATCGCCTGGGCTGAAGAACTCGGTCACGACGAGGTCGTCCGCCTCCTCACCACCAATCTGAACGAAGAGAAGGCCGCCAACGCCAAACTGAACACAGTGGCGCTGCGCAAGGGCGTGAACCGAAAAGCCGCAAGCTAATTAGCGATCGGAGGCCGCACGCGAACGTCGCTAGCCTCTACTTTGGTGGCGAAAGAAGACCGGCGAGCAGCTTCAGGAGCTGGCTCGTTCTTTCGCGTGCCTCCTCAATCGCCTTCTCAGCCTTCAGGGTTGGCTGCACTTTATCGGTATCTTTCTCCTCAGTCCGCTTTGTACTCATGGTGAATCTAGCTTGAATCACTTGAATGCAGCACGTGGACTAGTAGGCCTGCTTCCCTGTCTCTCCTGTCGATCCGCTGCCTCTCCTCCACCGCGGTTTTCGTCGGCAGAGCTTGGCCAGGCTTCCGCTTTGTTTATCGAGGGCGCGGAGCGCATCAATGATGTCGTCCCAAGCCACGAGAGCGCCAGTTGCGGTTGGTCGCATATGAGGGGCGACTTCGGTCGCGCAGGCATCAGATGCCCAGGCTGACAAAATCGCTCGCTTTTCGTTGAGCGTAAGATCGGGATCGTTCACCACCTTCTTGGGGTGGCCGAAGGCGGAGCTTGGGTGGAGTAGGGAATCCAGCTCGTGGCACAGTCGATCGCCATCCATTTTTTCCTCCTTTCATATGGATCGATCTGGCAGACGACCCGGCGCGCAACCCGCGCGCCGAGCCCTTTTTAGCGTCTATGCCGCCAAGGATTTCTTTGGGCCGGAACCGCTAATTTCAATGCGGCGGGGCTTCATGGCTTCGGGGATACGTCGGACCAGGTCGATCTGAAGAAGGCCATTTTCGTAATTGGCCTTTTCGACTTCGACGTGATCTTCGAGATTAAAGCGGCGGGTGAAAGCGCGCGAGGATATTCCTCGATGAAGGAAGTTATGTCCTTCCTCGTCGGATTTCCGGCCCTCCACCGTTAGCAGATTTTGCTGCGAGGTAACCGCGATCTCGTCCGGGTTGAACCCTGCGAGTGCAATAGCGATACGATAGGAATCCTCGCCCGTCCGAACAATATCGTAGGGCGGATATCCGGAATCTTCCAACATTTGAGCATTGTTGAGGAGATCAAAAACCCGATCAAAGCCAATGCTTGACCGAGACAAGGGGGCAAAGTCGAAGGTCCTCATAGCCACATCCTCCAATGAGCAACATGGGTACAAAGCGGGGCGTGGCGCTGCCGACGCCCGCACCGGACCCATTTTTGGCATCCGGCGGTGAGCGATGTGGTTTTTGGCGGAAATTTTGGCAAGGGGGTATCGGCAAAAATTTTGTTTTGCGGCGCGAAAATCCGCTCAGCACATCCGCAAAGTCCGTAACAAAGTAGCACGCTGGGCCGACGACCGCGCCGCACAAGCCCGGCCATCTGGAACGCGGAGGACGACCGCGCGGTCGGTCGGGCACATTGCTATAAATGGTGCCGAGATTCACCGGCCGGGAAGCTCGCTCGAGATCATCCAAAGCAACCTTTCCCGGCCACAAAATACCGATAAGGATCGGTCTGACCGCCCGTGGGTTACTGGCCCACCTTCTCGCGCGGGGACGCGGGAAGTTCAGTATGGGCGATGGGCGCGGTTCGCGTCAGCCTTCGCCAAAATCTCGTCTTACTCTTTGCGAGTTCGCTCTGCGTGATCTTTGCTAATGGCCGCATGACAATGCACTGATCCGAGTGGGATTTGCGCGCCACGGATTTCGCCCTGATACCACGCGAATTTCGAAGGCTTGTTCGCAGCCTCCAGCTATATCGACTTCAGACGGCTTCCCGAACTATTCTAGGGTTTTCCGCGTCAGCGTAACCAAGGGCCAACGTTTTATCCGGTCAGGTAGCGAACGAACGACCGGAAATGGGCGTAACGCGGTCGTCCGCGGAGGGATCTGCGAAAGTCAGCAATGGGTCAGAAGAAGACGCCGATGTAGGTCCGCTTCGCACCATAAAGCTGATCTTATTGAGTCCAGCAGACCCCTGACGCCCGATTCTAATGAGCTACGAGATTCACGGCCAGGATTGGAAACTGATCTTATCGGACAACGGCATCGGGAAAGGGCGCCAATACTGTCGAGACAACCGGCGCCTCGGAACAGCGATTATCGAGGCTCTCGTCCGTCAGTCCGGTGCGCGAATGGACGCCGCAAGCAATCCCGGCGGCACCACGGTCTCGGCAACCCGGGCGACCTTCACGTCTCACATCCCGCACGCAGCCTGAACGTAACCAGTTACGGTTTCAAATAGGTCGACGAACGTGCCTTCTCCGTGCACGGAGATGGTCGTCATGTGGATCGACAAGGGTCCACATCATCGGAAGCGGGAGGATCGCTCGATGAGATCAATCATGTGGGCCGCGGCATGAATAGTCAGCGGATGATGAGTAAAGCCCGGCCTCGGCGAGATGTAACCGGCCATTTCGCGCGCGAGTTCGAGCTGCTGGTCCGATGCCGTGGAGAGCAATGAAATCAGCAAATTCTCCAGCGCGATGACCCGGACGCGCAGCGCTACAAGATCGGCGTTGCTCATTTCCGGAGCGTGATTTTGTTCCTTATCAGCCGCGAAATCCCCGTCGGGACCAGCGGCCCCGCCTTCGTTTTCCCACCTTGATAGCGCCTGCTGACGCTGGAGGGCCTCGCTGGAGGACTCTGAATTCTGGTGGGGCATCGCGGGCTCCTTTCGAAATATTTGTGGTCGGCTCAGATACACGTCGGTCGATAGTCGGAACTGGCGATGGACATTCGGCTTAGTTTACCGATACCCGACCCCGGATATGTAGTCGCGAAGCAACTCATCCTCGTTCTCTGATTCGGACAGCAGAGTCTGCAAGGCTTCCCGCGCATAGATGATGCCGAGTTGCCTGCGTGCTTCGTCGACGATCGGAACACGTTGCAGATCGCGTTTCCTCATTATCGACCAGACGTCGAGCAATGTCTCGTGTGTCCGACAGGAGGTGACGTCGCGCGTCATGATGCTGTCCACTCTGGCCGTGCAGCCGGCGCCCGTACAGAAACCAATCTGACCGACGATGTCGGTCTTCGTCAGAACATCGACCATGTCGCCGTGATCGTACACGTCGACAAGATCGGCATGGGGCTTGGACATCAGCGCGGCGGCGCCTCTCACAGGCGCTTGCGCTTGAATCCTGGCCAGGCGTTCGGGCGCGCGCAGCAGCATTTTTTTGACGATCATCGTTCCAGCTCCCGCATCGCTCTTTTCCCCGGTCAAGCCTTTCGGCCAGACCGTCGCCCCCAGGATCAAATCGGCATCCGGTAGCCGTAGAATTCGTGGTCCTCATTGTACCCACCCTGGCCGGCACCAAGGTCAGCGAAGTCACGGACGAACTCAATTGACACGATCCATTTGACCATCTTGAAGCCGAGTTCGTTTTCGCAGCGCAGCCGCAATGGCGCACCATGCAGAACACTGACCGGTGCGCCATTCATCTCGTAAGCAAGGATCGTCAGCTCATGGCGCATGTTCTCGATCTTGTGGACGTCGTAATAGCGGCCGCCGTCGGCCCCGTCGGCCAGGGAATAAAAGACGGCGTAGCGCGCCTCCGGCTCAGGCTTCACCAGATCGAGAATGTCACGCATGGGGACACCGCCCCATTCGGCGACGCCGGACCAACCCTGGATGCAGAAATGCGTCGTGATCTGCTCTTGCTTCGTCATCGCCTTTAGGTCGGCCAGGGAAAACTCGCGGGGCGTTTCCAC
Organism: Xanthobacteraceae bacterium; assembly: GCA_035494115.1. Taxonomy (GTDB): domain Bacteria; phylum Pseudomonadota; class Alphaproteobacteria; order Rhizobiales; family Xanthobacteraceae; genus DATJHH01. The sequence continues at coordinate 264,350 of DATJHH010000009.1, read as the reverse complement.
CAGCCCGCTGATCCGTAGCCGATAGCTGTCGAAATGGCCCGCCACGAGATCATCGAACTCTTTCGAGTTCGGCATCGTGCCGTTCGGCCAGAAATAGGGCGAGATATCCTTCTTCGTGAGCTGCGAGCGCGGGTCCCAACCTTCGGCCAGCCCCATGAGCCAGCCGATCATGAATGCGCCCGTGCGCTGCACGAGACGCGCGTAACGGATGGTGAACGGCGAGGCGACGAGCCAGGCTATAATAAGGATGGCCATTGCGAGGAGGAACAGCGGGAATCCGGTCCAGGAGGCGTCATCGACGCCACCGAACATGTGATTGGTGTTCTCCCGGATGCCGGTGACGAACACCATGGCGCCATGCGCCAGGATGAAACCGACGAACCAGGCGAACGACAGGAAGTGAACCGAGCGCATCGCTTGCCTGTTGAACAGCCGGCCGAACCATCCGAGCGCATTGGAGATCGCCGGGCTTTGCATCAACCCGGTGACGATCGAGATAGGTGCCGCGACGAACACCGTAACGAAGTAGCTGAGCTGCTGGAGGCCGTTGTAGCGGGTCCAGCCGTCATCGACCGGAAAGTTCAGCGAGGCGTATTGGATTGCGGTCGAGAGCGCGGCCGGGAAGACTTCCCAGGTCAGCGGCACCAGCCTGCGCCACTGATCGGTCGAAAATAGCAATAGGTAAAAGGCGACGCCGTTGATCAGCCACAGCAGATTGACCGAGAAGTGCCACCAGCGCGACAGCCCAAGCGTATGGCGCAATCCGGGAATGCCGAGCCAGGTTGGCAGAGTGACGGAATCATCCTTGGCGGTCCAGATACGGCCCTTCGGGACCGGAACCTGGAACCGGAACCAATCGGTTCCCGGCGTGCAGTCGCGGCCCCAATAGAGCCGCGGGTGATCGGCCAGGATTTGCAGGCCGGCCCGCATGATAAACAGCATGAAGAACATGTTTAGGAAATGCTGAAGCTGAAGCCACCACGGGAAGCCAGAGTCCACAGATGGGGCGGACTGCGCAATGCCGGGATGGTTCTGAATGAAGGTCGTCACGCTCGAAAGCTCGCGCAGGCTTTGCGCGAGCGCGATCAGGCACAGCAGCGCCGCTGCTCCGATCGGCAGCGCCCATAGCGTATTGATCCAGCGGCTCCCAATGCGAATGCGGGGAAAAATTCCCTGTTGCGGCGGCATCCAGTGACTGAGATGGATACGGTCGTCCGCATCACTGAGACTTGCACGGAGCGGCTCCGGCGAGGGAGGCTGGGAAGTCGTGGGCATCGGGCGATCGCTTTCTGTCATCGATCGCGCCTGGCAGAGTGTCAGTCGCGAAGTCGGGTGAGCGCCGCGCCTTTGTGGAAGGCGACGTGCTCGGTCTTACTGCTCTTGCTCTCATATTGCGGCGCTTCCGCGCTCGCATGGTGCGTGTAGCCGTTGACCTCAAAATCACGGGTATGCACGCGAACGATCGTGCCGCTGACACGCCCGGCCTCCGAGTTCCAACCCACATGATCGCCGATCTTGAACTTGCTTTTCACGAGCATTTCCGCGCAGCGTGTTGCGCTTGGGGTCGTCGAGGCGGCACAAACAGGACTTTTCGAGCGTATCATGCGCCTAAAGCCCGGGTTGAAACAGTGGTTTTGACATAATTCTGCGGTGATGCCGCCGCGATTGACGCTTTCGCCATGTCATCGGAGTCGACACGAACACCTTCTTCACCATCGGCCATTCCACCAGGACGATCGCCGAATTCGTCGATCTGCTTCGGGAGTCCCACGTCGATTTCGTCGTTGACGTGAGATCGATGCCGCGGTCGCGCACCAACCCGCAATTCAACGGCGACAGCCTTCCCGAAACGCTGGCGCCTTGGCAGATCGGCTATGAACATATCTCCGCGCTTGGCGGTCTTCGAGGAAAGGCGAGAAATGTAGAACCGTCGCCGAACACCTATTGGCGGGTGCGGGGCTTTCGCAACTATGCCGACTATGCCTTGACGGAGCCTTTCGCCGCAGGCCTTGCGTGTTCTTCTCCAGTCTCGACGGCAATCGGACGGGGAGACATCGCGCCAACGCAGGATGGCGATGGGCCGAGACCTGAACCTTACGCGCCAGAATGGCCTTCCGCACGTCGAAACGCCGAATGGCAGCACGGATAGCCATTAGCAGTGTCCGCCTCGCGCCAAAAGCGGTCTCTCTCGCTCCTCCGAGTACATAATGGTCGCGTTTGTTTCGATGCGGAGGAACTGTTTCGATTGGGCCGTGGCGGAGGGAGAGGAATGGGTTCCACATTCTCCACCTTCCCTGACTCCTTCTGCCGTCAGCGCGGAGCCTCATTGACCCAAATTTGGCTCCCTATACGGAATCGCCTGTTTGATCGCCTTGGTCATGGCTCGCGCCGAGTGCGTTTGCTGCTCTTCGAGGACATGACCGACAAGACCGGCCGAGCGGGAGACGACCGCGACGCCGCGGCTTGCCTCCGACGGAATGCCGATCTCCAACAGCAGCGCGCCGATGGCTCCAGTCGCGTTGATCGTGATGTGCTTGCCGGCGGCTTCGTCGACCGCGCGGCCGAGCGTCTCAAGCAGCGTGATATAGCGGCCCTCCATCCCGGCCTCGCGCGCGACGGCGAACAGACGCGGCGTGCGTGGATCGTCCGGCTTGTGAAACGCATGACCGAAACCCGGCACCGGGCGCTTGGCCTTTTTGTGAGCGTCAACGACGTCGCGGCAATATGCTTCCGGATCGGCAGCGTCGATCCCTTCGCGCAGCAGCGTCGAACATCCTTCCATCGTGCCGGCAAAGACGCTGCCGACGGCGAGCAGGCCCGATGCGATAGCGACCTGCATTTCTCCCGGGACGGCATCCTGCGTCAGACGCGTAATGACCGAGGCGGGCGTAAAGCCGTGCTCCATCAGCGTGACGAGGCAGAGGTCGAGCACACGATGCTCCGTCCGCGTGGGCATGCGTCCGCAGATGAGAAAATAAAAGACCTCGGTAAAACCGTGTTTGCCCATCAGGTCAGACACGAGGTCGCGCCCGCGCACGGTGACGCTGTCGGCGTTCGATGTCGCGATGTGAGTCACGATCTCAGTCATTGCGATTTCCGTTTTGCTGACAGAGGATCAAACAGCGGCTTCCTCTATATTTGGCAGAGCTTGTAATTTTTCGGTTTGGAAAACGAAGCCGTCTTCCGGCAAAAACGCAACCCGTGCATGCGCGTCCGGCGCGGGACCGGCCGACTCGAAGCGCAGGGTCTGCTTGCCGAAGCGAGCGTGGAATAATGTCCGCGCACCGAGAAAATCTCCATGGAAAATTTCGACATTCACGACGTTGCTGCCCGGCAGGGGGTCTCCTGACGCGGCGTAGACGTTTTCCGGGCGGACCGACACGACGATGGCACCGCCGACCGGAATGTTCTCGTCCCGAAGCACCGCCTTGACCCGCTGGCCTTCGATCATAACGATGCCCGCGTCATCTCCGACCCGCTCGACAAGAACGCCAGAGAGAAAATTACTCGATCCGATGAAGTCGGCGACAAAGACGGAGTTAGGATGAGCGTAAAGTTCGCGCGGCGAGCCTTCCTGCGCGATACGGCCGCGTTCCATTACCGCGACACGATCGCTCATCGACAGCGCCTCGGCCTGATCGTGCGTCACGAAGATGGTCGTCAGCCCGAACGTCTTGTGCAGACGGCGCAGCCAGCCTCGCGCGCGTTCGCGCAGTTTCGCATCGATGTTGGATAGCGGCTCGTCGAGAAGCAGGATCGCCGGCTTGTAAACGAGCGTGCGAGCGAGCGCTGCCCGCTGCTGCTGCCCGCCTGACAGTTCGTGCGGATAGCGCTCGGCATAGGGGCCGAGTTCAACGAGCGCCAGATATTCCTCGACAAGCGCCTCGCGCTTCTTCTTCGCAACCTTGCGGATGGCAAGGGGAAGCCCGACATTCTGGCGCAGCGTCATGTGCGGCCACAGCGCATAGCTTTGCAGGACAAGTCCGAGCCCGCGCTCTTCAGGAGGAACGGACATCCCCGCCTCGCCATCCGCGACGAGCCGATCGCCGATGAATACGCGGCCGCTTGTGGGGCTATCGAGCCCGGCGATGATCGCGAGAGTGGTTGATTTTCCGCATCCCGAAGGGCCGAGCAGTGAGACGAATTCACCTTGCTTTACATGCAGATTGATGACGGACAGCGCTTCGAAAGTGCCGAAGGCGCGCGACACGGAGTCAAGCCGCAGATCAGTCATGCAGAGACACTCCGGCTACGCGGCGGATCACCAGGATAAAAACAGCCGTGATCGCGATCTGGATGGTCGCGAGCGCGGCCGCGGGCCCGGTCTGCCCGCTCAGAAACATCTGCAGCATGGTCGTGCCCAACACTTCGCTGCCCGGCGAGGACAGAAACACGGCGGTGCCGTAATCCTTGAAAAAATATATGAACAGGATGCCGTAGGCGGAAATCATCGCCGGCAACAACAGTGGAATGACGATCCGCCGCATCGTCAGCCACCAGTCCGCGCCGAGCACGCGCGCACTGCGATCGAGCTGCGTATCGAGCTTGAGGGTCGCGGCAGCGACGACACCGTAGCCGAGCGGAATATAGCGCATCGTGAAGGCGATCATGATCAACGCCAACGTCTCGCGCAACCAGCCGAGCGGTGGAATCAAAATCGTCGTATAAAATATACCGATGCCGGCAATCATGCCGGGAACGGCGCGCGGCAGCAGCGCCCCGATGTCGAGCATACGCCGCAGCGGAAAACGCGAGCGATGGACCACGAGGGCCAGCAATGTGATCAGCACGGTCGCGCTCGCGCCGCCGCATGTCGCGATGATCAGCGAATTCGTCAGGGCGTTCATATATTCGTGCGTGTCGATGATGCGGCGGAAGTTATCCAGCGTCAACACATCCATGATCGGCACCAGCGGCGTCAGGAACGAAGCAAAGGCATAAGTAATCAGCCCGATCAACGGCAGCGCGATGAGAAAGACGAGATAGAGGCCCACGACGCCGAACGCGGCCCAACGCCAACGCCCGAGCAGAAACGGACGCGGGCGGTTCGCCTTGCCGCCGATCGTGACGAAGCGCTGCGGTCGCCGCAGCAGCAGGATTTGTGCGCTGGCGAGCACGATGACGATGGTCATCAGCAGAACTGCCGACGCCGCGATCAGCCCGTAGTCGGGGTTCGAGACCGACATGCCGCGCGTGTAGATAAAACTCATCAACAGATCGATATTGGCGGGGCGGCCAAGGATCAGTGGAATCGACAGAGCTTCGAGCAGCATCACAACATTGAGGATGGCGCTTATCGTGAGCGCGGGACGCAACAACGGCAGCGTGATGCGGCGAAAGATCTGGAATGGGCGCAAGCCGGCGGCCCGCGCGGAATCCTCAAGCGCCGGATCGGATGAGCGGATCGCGGTCAGGCAATAGATGAACGTTATCGGCACCTGGCACACGGCCGCGGCGACGGCCATTCCCGGTACTGTGTAGAGATTCCACGGTATCGGCAGGCCGAGGATTTTTACCCACGTGGTGACATAGCCGGCGGGCCCGTAGACAATCATCCAGCCGGTCGTGATCACGAGCTGGGACAGAAACAATGGCCAGATGATAAGCGCCGCAACGACGCCGCGCAGCGGCATGTCGGTGCGTCCGACCAGCACGGCAATGATTCCGCCAACCCCTTGTGCGATCAAAGTGCCGAGAATGGCGAACATCAGGGAATTGCCGAGTGCCGTCAAAAACGCCTCGTCGGACACAAGGTGATAAAAATTCTGCAGAGTGAGGCCGACATGCCGCTCATAAAGCGCCTTGTCGGCGACAGACTGATAGAGAACCGGCAACAGCGGCGCGAGCACCAGCAGGGCGACGATGATGGCGACGCCCCACTGAATCCATTTTTCCGACCGGAAGGACCGGACCACCACCGCGCGGATGTCGCCATCCGTGGCAGTCGCGTCCCGGCCGGCTAGCAGTGTCATAGCCACTTCTCGATGACGCGTTGCACGTTATTCGCCGACGCTCCGCGGATTTGTATGGGTACTCGCAAAATTATTGGCCCAGCGCCTTCTTCATCCTGGCAGTGAAATCCTGCCTCTGCGATTCCATTTCAGGGAAGAAGGTCACGTCGGCAATCTTTTTGGTGTTGGTCGCAGACGCCATGAATTCCGCCAGGGTCGGCAAGTCGGCTTCTTTCTCCACTCCGGGCCAATAGACGGTTGTGCCGCCCTTCGCCATCGCGACCTGCCCCTCGCGCGACAACAGGAAATTGATCAGCAATTTCGCTGCGTTCGGATCCTGGCCGCCTTTCATCACGGCCATGCTGCGCGGCGAGAGCGGCGTTCCATCCTCGGGATAGACAAACGACAAAACCTTGCCGCGCGTGGCATCGAGCTTCGGCAGCAATGTCTCCGGCAGAACGAAGCCGACGAGATATTCGCCGGTCAGAATCTTGTCGACCTGTGCCCCTGTGGTCGCCTCCATCTTCATGGCCGGCCCGAGCGCATTCATGTCCTTCCAGAACTCATCGGCGCCGTGGTGCTTGAGCAGCGACCAGTAGATCGAATAGGCAAAGGGGGACACGAGCGGATTGTAGCTGGAAATCCTTCCCTTGAAGACGGCGGGGTTCTTGGCAACCTTGTTGGCGAGATCGTTCATGCCTTTGGGCGCGAGATTTGGCGGCAGCAGCAGTTTGTTGTAGACGAAAATCTGCGGCTCGACGGCAAAGGTGTAATAGCCCTTCTCCTTAGGCCTGAACGGCTCCGGCACATCGCCGATATGTTCGGGCGTAAAATCGATAAGCTGGTGCGACGTCGACAGCTTCGACCAGCGGTCGACCGAGCTTGCAAGCACGATGTCGGCGGTGCGCGTGCCGGAGGCGGCTTCCGCCCGATAGCGCTCGAACGCTTCATTGTGGCTGCCGACGCGCAACGTCTCCAGCTTCAGCCAGTTATACTTGGCCTGGAATGCGGCGATGATCGGCTTCCAGTTCTCGGGCCGCAACGTCGAATAGACCAACACGCGGCCTTCCTTCTGCGATGCCGCCTCGATCGCCTTCCAATCCTCGGCATGGGCACCCGTGATCAGGGTTCCGATGCAAACTGCTGCGAGCGAGAGAAGCCGTGTCGCTCCGATCACTCGCCGGACTGTGCTCGTCATCACTTCCTCCTATGACCGGGATCTTTGTCGATCCCATTTATCGTTTTGATCTTTTGTCCTGCGCCGCCAGCGCTCGCGAACCTGGTCGTTTTCGAAAAATCCTCCAAAAAGCCGCGCAAGCCTACAGACACTAGGACGCCGGACGCAGCCCGATCTTGCCGACCATGGTGTTGCCGGTTTCGACCTTGGCGATCAGCGCACCATCGTCGCCGATATCGACCTCGACCGTATCGCCGGGAATGACCGGACCGACAAAGCGCACTTCGAGTTCTCCGCGATGATGCCAATCCGCGCCCCATTTGCGCGTCGCGAGTTCGACCGCATAGCCAAGCACCATAAGTCCGTGCGCAAGCGTGCCCTTGAAGCCACGCTGGACGGCATAGTCGTGATCGTAATGCAGGATATCGTTGTCGCCATTGATGACACCGTAACGGTCGATCATCGGCTGGGTGATTTTGATCTTGCGGTTCATATCGGGCTCACTGCGGAAAGGTGCTGGTGTTGACGGCGGTGGCGATGGGCGTGCCGTCGGTGCGCGTGAAATGCGCCGAATAGCGGATGTATTTGCGGCCCTTCTTCTCGAATTTCTCTTCGATCTTGCCACGTCCGACGATCTCGATTTCCTCATCGGCCCAGATCGGGTTGAAGAAGCTGAACTTGTTGCCAGCCATGATGCCGCCCTGCAGCGGGGGATATTTCCGGTACAGCACCGACATCAGATAGACGGCGAGCACCGAGGGGATCGCCGCCATGCGGCCATCAACCGGATATCCTTTGGGGTCGCCTTCCACCGCCACCGCGTATTCGCGCATGATATCCGGCGCGATCTTGAAACGAACTTCGGGAAGTTCATCACCGAGAATGTACTGATCCCACGTGGTGCCGGGCCGATCGCCCTCCCTGGGCTTAACGTCAGACGGTCTTGTCACTGCTGGCTCCTTCGAAGATTGCCTTGTTACCGATGAGAGATTGAATTTTGTCGTTGCCGTAGCCGCACACCTCACGCAGCACGGCGTTGGTCTGCGTTCCGTAGGATGGCGGATAGCTCAACGGCTGACGCTCCGGATATTTGAACGGGTTGCCGACGAATTTCATCGGATTACCCGACTCCGGCTTGATCGCCTCTTCCACCATCCCGCGCAATTGCGACACTGGCTGCGTCAGCGCTTCCTCGACACTGAGCACGCTTGCAGCGGGAATCCGTTCGGCAAAAAATTCGTCGGTCCATTCCTTCGCAGTCTTACGCGCGAAAATGTCGCCAAGCGCCGCCGACAGGCTATCGACGTTCTGGATGCGGGCGGCGCGCGTCGCATAACGCGGATCGTCAACGAAATCCGGCCGCCCGATCATGGCGCAGAATTTTCGCCAGAAATGATCCCCTGTTGGAGACACCGCGAGATAACGGCCGTCCGCGCAGCGATAGACTTCGCTCGGCGCCAGCACCGCATTGCGCGAGCCGATGGCCGAGGGAACCTCGCCCGAAATAAGGAAATTCTGCGCGTGCCAGGTCAGCAATGCGATCTGGCAGTCGAGCAGCGAAATCTGAACGCGCGACCCTTTGCCTTCGCGTGCGCTCTTTACGAGACCACCGGCAACGGCGAGCGCCAGATAAAGTCCTGCTGCCAGGTCGCCGATCTGATAGCCGACACGTGCGGGCGCGCCACCAGCCTCGCCCGTGATGCTCATGATGCCGCCGAGCGCCTGCACAATCAGGTCGTAAGCAGGGGCACGCGCGTAGTCGCCCTCATCATGCAGTCCGATAAGTTCGGCGACGACAATTTTCGGATTGATCCGTGACAGCGTCTCGAAATCGATGCCAAGGCGTTTCGGCACGTCCGGTGCAAAGCCGTAGACTACCGCATCGGCATTGCGCACCAGGTCGTAGAATGTCGCGAGGCCGTCGGGGTGCTTCAGATCGATGGCGATGCCGCGTTTTCCGCGATTGACCGAGAGGTAGAAGGCTGAATCGCCTTCGAAGAAATGCGGCGGGACGGCGCGCGAAAGATCGCCACCTGGCCCCTCGATCTTGATCACCTCGGCACCAAGTTGCGCCAGAAGCTGTCCAGCAAAAGGACCACCCAAAACCCAGGTCAAGTCGAGAATACGTACCGAACCGAGCAAGCCGTCCTCCCAAATTCGCCCGACGGCCTTTGTGGCCAGCGGGATCGCGACGGCCGGGTTGATTTATTCGGCTGCCGCGACACGTCACGCTGGCAGGACCAACGCCGAAGGGAAAGGGAATAAGGCTGACCTTCGTGTGAGTAGAATTCATACGAAATCAAAAAATCCTAAATTTTTCGAGGTTTTTGGCCGCGTCTATCGACGATTTTTCACGTGACTCGATGACGCATCGTTGTCGGCCCGGCCTGGCCGCTGGAAAAGGCGATCGAGGCTGGCGACGGACTGCTGACCTTCATGCGCGAGCCACGCCGAAAAACTTTCGATCGCCGCCTGCTTTTTCGAGCGCTTCGGATACAGCACGCGATAATCGTGCTGTCGTGAACTGGCGACTGGAAACGGCATCACTAGCCGTTTGGCAAAAATATCGTCGGCGACGAGCGCTGCAGGCGCCAGGGCAATGCCCAGCCCGTTCGTTGCGGCTTCAACGGCATAGAACATCTCTTCAAAGCGAAGCGACCGATCGGCCGGCTGTCCGGTTACGCCTGCGGACCGCAACCAGTCCGGCCATGCCATCGGCGCGGTTTCTGTGTGGATGAGCACCTGACGTGTCAGATCAGACGGCGTCGTGAGTTTCACGCTTCGATAAAGCGCGTTGCTGCATACCGGCACCAGCACTTCGGGCAAAAAGACGCGCGTATGAAGATCCTTATGGGTGTCCGAACCGCGCCGGATAGCAACGTCATAGGTGCCGCTGGCAAAGTCGACCGGCCGGATCGAGGTGGTGAGATGGACATCGATCGCATCATGTTCGCGAAAAAACTTGGGCAATCGGGGAATGAGCCAGCGCATGGTGAAAGTCGGCGGCGCATTGACCGCAAGCGTCGTCATCTTGCGGTTCACGGCAAGCGACGCGGCCGCAAGGGCGATGCGGTTGAACGCCGGTTCCACTTCGGCCAGCAGCGTACGACCTTCCGCCGTGAGCACGACACGGCGATTGAGCCGCGTGAACAGCGATGTGCCGAGCCATTCTTCGAGAATCGCGACCTGGCGGCTCACCGCACCATGGGTCACATTCAACTCCTCACCCGCGAGTGTGAAACTGCCCAGACGCGCAGCCACTTCGAACGCCCGAATGGATTTCAAAGGTGGAAGCTTCATGAAATCTCGAATTACTGAGGAATAAACGACTTGCACACAATCGTAGAAGACATCGCCCCAAAAGCTGCTTTAGTCGACCCAACCCATTCCTTCCATTTAAAGATGCAGCGTGGCGATCAAAATGACCAAATGGGTGGCGAGCTATGGCAATTCGACCGAAAGATCGCGACGTTCACCGCTACCAGTGAGGACCACACAATATCGCTTTTCGGCCCAAAGGACTCAGGGAAGCGCGCCTGATCAAGTTAACTTCACCGTGAAAAAAGGCGGCTCCATTAGTTAACGAGTCCTCTCACTTTACCGCGTGACCGGCCCACTTGCTCGCTAAGGAAGCGACACCGGCTTGAGCCGGTGATCTTCGAGATACTCCTGCCCCGTCACAAATTGCACTCGATCCTTCCGATATAGGACGTAATCTATTCCACCGGCGGGATTTGATGTGCGTGTCGCATCCGCGACCCCCGAAAGAGGTGTTTTTTTGTTTCCTTCAGCAGCCGCCCGTTCGTGGGTCGTGTACGACTTCAGTTCGCGTTAGGGAGGAATGTCCGCTATGGGTCAAAAGCGAACTTTCGTGAAGGCTCGTTTTGCGCCAGATGCCGTCGCTGCCGAGTCGATCGCGCAATGTCGCGTTTGCGGCCGACAGCGGCCCGTCAGGTTCTGGGACAAGCCCAGCCCATAGCTGCCCTTCGGCAAGCGAACCCAAATCAGTCATTCAGGGACTGTCCATGCATGGCCGGAAGCGGACCTCAGCTCTTCATTGCGATAGGTCTGTTTAGCTTCTGCGAAGCGCAATATATGCTATGGCTATCTTGAAGGAGCGGACATGCAACCCGACGATTTGAAATACGCAAACCTCACCCAGCTGATTGCGCCTCTTGCTGTCAAAGGAAAGACAGAGTCGGTCACCTTCTTGAACTGGTTTCTTGAGAACATTTATCGCTTGGACTCGGTCTCGGCTGACGATGCCGTATGTGACAGCCAGAATGATAAGGGCATCGATGCAATCTACGTCGATGAAAACAACGAAGAGATCCACTTCTTCCAGTGCAAGATTCGGCAGAATGACAACGGCACAATTGGCGATGTCTCACCCAAGACCTTTATGGCGTCCGTCGCACAATTCGACACCAGCGAAAAAGTGGCGGCGATCCTCGGAGGGAATGCAGACGTTGGCCTAAAGAAATTGATAGAGCGTCTGGCGGTCCCTGATCTTCTCCAGAAAGGCTACAAACCAGTAGGCATGTACGTTTCGAACGAAAGCTCTGATGATGCGGCCAGAGCATATGCCGCCATAGAGCCGCGGCTCCGGATTTTTGATCGGCATGCAATTGCCACCGATTTCATCGACTCGGATCAAGCCGCTGGTGTGCAGGGGAGCTTCGATTTCGATGTTAGCTACGTAGCTCCGCTGGAAATGACGATCGGGGCGGATAGCGCAGCGAAAGTGTTTGTTTTCCCGGCTCGGGCGCGTGAACTCGTGGCTCTTGGAGGAATCGCGGACACTAGCCTGTTTACCAAGAACGTCCGGTACGACCTTGGCAACACTCCGGTAAACAAATCCATAAGAGGGTCGATCGAGACTAAAGCCGAGCACCGAAATTTCCCACTCTTCCATAACGGCGTGATCATCCTTTGCGAAACGGCCGAAATGCAAGGTGACGTTCTTAAGATTGACAATTACTCAGTGGTGAATGGCGCGCAGAGCATCACAACATTTTTCAATACCAAGGCTAAACTCACCGACGATTTGCGGGTGCTTGTAAGGGTCATCGCGCTGCAAAATGACGCTTTGGCGAGGAAGATCACCGAATACAGCAATAACCAAAACGCTATCAAACCTAGGGACTTGCGTTCGAACCACGCTGTAATGACTCGCCTGCAGTCGGAGATGAATCAGAAATCAAACGAGTTCTTCTTCGAGATCAAGCGCGGTGAGGTGCCCCCGGCAAATCGGATAACCATCAGCAATGAGGCGGCTGGACGGGCTATGTTGGCGATTGACCTTCTTGAACCGTGGTCATGCCACCAGATCTACAAGGTGTTCGACGACAAATACGCCGATATTTTTGGTCGCAAAGAAGTGGACGCGGCCAGGGTCATCTTCATTATGCGAATCATGTGGCTAATTGAGAAGAAACTGGACGGCATTGAAGTTAGGTCATTGGCCCATTACGCGCTCACGAAGTATTTCCTCGCCTCGTTACTCTCGAAAATACTTCGTAGCTCTGAGGGGCCCCGGGATGTTATGCGGGATCCGAGCACGCTCCCTCAAGAACGGGAAACGGAGTTCCTAAGAAAGTGCGCCGACATCGTAGGTACGCTGGTTATCGATCTGAACTACGAGGTCCAAGAAAAAGGTCCAGCGTTTGATTACAAGGCGGACTTGAAAAGCCCCAAGCAGGTGGAAGAGCTCTCGTCTCTTCTGCTCAAGTCCTATGAAAAGGACGTTGCCCGTGGCAAGGCCGAGAGCTTTGCTGGCTGGTAATGAGGGAGGGTTTTCAGGCGCACCCTTCTTCAAAAATGTAGGTTGCGCCTTAGAAGCAGACTGTCCGCAACCCACCTCCAGTCCGAACTCACAGCGCAATGGTGCCGGCGCGCGAAACGGTCAAAATCAGCTCGTCAACGCTACTGCACGCAAGATGAACGAACGACAGGTTCCAGGCTAGCCCTCGCCCAAGCTGAACGACCGAGTTGGGGCGCAAAACGGTCATTCGAGATGCAGTGGGCGATTCGCGTTCGGGTCAAAAGCGAGCTTTGTGAAGGCCCGCACTGCGCCATATGCTGTCCTCACCGCGTCGATCGCGCAATGTCGCATTTGGGCCGAAACCCGACTGTCCGATTTTGGTGTCTGATCATGGGAAACTGCCGTTCTGGCAGACGATAAGACGCTCATGGCGGTCGGAAATGACCGCATCGGCGCGATCGTTGATAAGGCGCATCATCCAACGATCGCGGGGACCAATCTGATAAGCAGATACGTTGCAAGTGCGGGGGTTGCGAATATCCTCGTTCTCGTTGAGTTCTCACAGCCGAACGCGGATGACCGTTTTCCCCGCGCGGCGCTCGGTCGCGTTGAAGGTGGCAATGGCATCGTCGAGGGCCGAGACTTTGCCGATGTTGGTCCGCAGTCGTCCGTCCCGCACCCGCTGGACGATCTCACTCAGTTGGGCACGATCGGACTCGACAACGAAGTCAACGGCCATGCCATCCGCAGGCCGCGACTCGGGCGGGCCGACGACGGTCACCAGCGTACCTCCGGCTCGAATCAGGGCTGCGGACCGCTTCTGAATGTCGCCGCCGATGACATCGAACACCAGATCGACTCCACCTATGTCTTCCAAGGCGTCGTTCTCGAGATCGACGAATTCAATTGCACCGAAGGCGAGCGCCTTCTGACGGTCGGCGGCACGTCCGGTGCCAATGACAAAGGCACCGGCCTCTCGTGCGAGTTGCGTCACCATCGAACCGACCGCGCCAGCCGCGCCGTGAGCGAGGACGCTCTGGCCCGCCCGAAGGCGGCCGTGCTGAAAGAGTCCCTGCCACGCGGTCAGGCCCGAGATTGGAAGGCTCGCGCCCACCGTGAAGTCGACGTCGCCGGGCAGTGGCGCAAGGTTGCGCGCCTCCATGGCTACACACTCTGCGAGCGTGCCGTCGCGATGCCAGTCCGCGAGGCCGAACACCCGCTGTCCCACCGACAGCCCCGTCGTGCCATAACCTAGAACGGTGACCACTCCGGCCAGTTCGTGCCCAGGGATCGATGGTGTCCGGTCACGATCACGGCGGTCGGCCCAGGTATAAGGCCACTCCAGCTCAGTCGGGACAAATCCTGACGCATGAACCTGAACGACGACGTCGTTTATCGCTGCCTGCGGCTCGGGCCGCTCCACCAGCTTCATCCCAGCCGTCCCCGCACCCTGATCCGTTACCACAATTGCTTTCATTGGAATTGTCTCCTCGGTCATTTGTCTCTCTGGCGGGAATGCTGCTTGCACGGAAAGGCCGTTCGACATCTCATGCTGACACGTATGTGTACTGGGAAAGAGAAGGTCATCCCCGCTGAGGCTGCGGCAAGACATCCATGCCTGAACTGCAATCCTTGTCTGAAGCGAAACGCAGGCTCACGTCCTGGTGCGCCCGCCGGATTTCATGGCCCGCCACGACTGCCTCTTGGGCGCAGACGCTGTCTGAGTGCAAAGAAAACTAATCCTTCTTTCGCATCAAAGGCAGGGACGGTTCAAAGGCTAGTACATCCTCTAGCCGGTCGAAGGTTTGGGCCGACTCATTAGCCCGTCACTGAGGCGACCTGAATGCGACTCGGGGCAAGTCAGGTGGATGGCTTATGACCGGCCGACATCCGTTGGCTCGCACGCGATTCTGCAAAGTTCGCACCCGCCCAGAGCCAACGGGGTATTTCACGTGGTCATAGGGAAGATCACCTCGCCGTGCACATCCTATCATCCCAGACAGAGAACGCGGTTCAAGGGCTCGACCCGCCTCGTCATCTGCCTCGATTACTCTCGAACTATCAACCTCTTCCAAATTCCTTGCTCGGACGCTTCCATCCTATCGCAACGTGGTCGCAACAACCGTGCAGGTACGGATTTGCGGCGGGACATAATTACCCCGTCCGCCCATGCCGCGCATTTTCTGCTCGATTCAAACAAGTTATAAATCTGCAAAGGCAGATAGGATGGCCTTCCTACAAGCATCGACCCCAAATCACTGACGCGCGTTGGCACCAAATCGCATGTGCTCTTGGGGCAGATTTTGTACCGGGACTGCGGTCGTCCGCAGGATTAAACCTCGAAGAGCGCGAAAGCAGACCGGCAAAACCGGAACGGCGGCTTAAGGCCTAAATTCGGGAAACGGACTCTAATTTTGCGAAATGACCTGTACCGGTTGGTAGAATCACTTACGGACGCCGCGAATGAAGGCAGCATCACGCCCCTGACTAGGTGCTGAGACTCCTTCCACCGGCTAGAGGGGAGTGCCCATGTCGGCCAGTTGCGGTAGTCCCACTGCGGATCTTTACAGTCAGTCTGCTTATCGACAAGTGCAGCGCGGAGGCATGGCTTCTCGCATGACGTTCCGCCAGTGCCAAAAAGGCAGAGGCACTCGGGGTCAGCACCGCGGTCGGTTGCGTCCTAGCTTCTCGCCCCTGGTCCTAAAAGCTTTGTCTTGCCGACTCGCCGGGCCCGCGCGCAAACAAATTTTATAGAGGCGCATCAGGATTGATCATTGTTCGCCACATGTGGCTGACTGGCGAATGATCGACACCAAGACCTTCCTTCGGCTGCTTGAAATGGCGGCCTATAATGTCTTCGAATTCGTCGATTGACACTTCGACCGTCGGATCAAACGCATAATAATCGTTTAGGGTAACCAGCCGCGCATCCATGTACCATTTGTGATTGCGCGCATATTCGTAGGCCGCCTGGATGTGCGGTGACGGCACGTAATCGGTTCCAAATGTCTGCAAATAGTTCTGCGGATATTCGTAGTTTACGGATGGGTCGGGAAAGAAGCGCAGAGCCTGGTGGTAGCGCACGGCAAAGGCCGCTCGCTCCGACACATAGGGCTCGATCAGTTGCGCACCCCAATAGCCGTGTTCCGTTCGCATCAGCGAAACGCCCGCGTCGTGAAGCAGGCAGGCGAGCACGACTTCCTCCGACGCGCCCTGCTTCCGCGCCAGCCGTGCACTTTGCAGGAGATGAGCGGCAGGAGCAAAACGATAATTGAAGAAGTCCGCCAGAGTTGGCTCCGCCGGCATTTTTAAAAGGCGTTTCACCGTGAGGCCGGTCGTGTCTTCATCCGGACGCTTATTGCTGCGGGCATGAAGAAAAAGGTTACCCACGCCGCGCCGATAACCGCGCGTATCAATCTTTGCTTCAAGCTCGGCCACAGTCGGATATTTTTTTGCCTTTTGCGTCACGGCTTCGTCGAGCTTGTCCGACAAGTAATTCTCCAGCGCATCGGCCCGCGCTTCGTGATCCATCTTCGCCACAGCGTCTTCGCCGCCAACGTTGACGATAAAATCATTCCGGTCAACATGCATGGTGTGGCTCCTCCATAAGATATCGGGGAATCGGACGAACCAACGGTCAATCCTCGAATTTGTGAAGCCGCGCCGGATTGTCGACCAGTATCTTCCGGATCAAGGTTTCATCGTAATCGACGTAACGATAAAGCAGCTCGACTTCTTCGGCGTCGTTCATCATCCGCTTCATCCACATCGGATGCGGCCAGTCCGTGGCCCATACCGTGCGGTCCGGCGCGGCTTCGATGAAGGCCCGGCCGATGGGAACGGCATCGTCCCATCCTTCCTCCATGGCTGAATCGCGGTTGCCGTTCGAAGCCATCATCCACCAGTTTTCCCGCTTCAATATGTTCAAAATCCAGCGGCACACCGGCTGGTCGAGGCCCTTCGCGACATCGACATGACCCAGATGGTCAATGAGCAGGTCGATATTCTCGACCGACTCCAGAACCTCGGAAAACTCGAGAAGATCGTTGCCGCGCACGTGGAGGCGAACATGCCAACCCAATTCGCGCACGCGATCGATCGTGCGCATCGCGGCACTTTTCGTGGGGGTGACACCGAACATCTTTGCGATATTTAAACGGGCGGCGCAGACGCCCGCTTTATCGAGTCGATCGAGTTCCGCGTCACTGACGCTGTCGTCGATTATCGATGTCGCCTTATAGCGTTTGCGCAAATCCGGTGGCAGGTTCTCAAGGGTGTCGAGCAGCAGTCGATGATCCGATCCGTAGAGTGAGGAATGGACGATAACGCCGCGCTCGAAACCGAGCGCCTGATGCATCTTCACCGCGTCGGAAAACGTCGCATCAATGGCGTCATAGGTCGCCGCAGGTCCGAGCGGATATTTGTTCGGATCCTCATAAATATGAAACTGACAATCGCAGCTCTTCGGCGGCGGCGGCGGTTCGGGCATCCGCGTATCCCGCACCCATTGCTGAAACGGTCCGCTGCGCTTTGCCATATCCTCTCCCCGGTATTTTCGATCCTGTCTTACGGCGTTTATCCGGCTAGCATCTTCCGGAACGCAGGAAAGGCAGTTGGTCCACCCATTTCTGACGCACGCTTTCGGCATAATCCGCTTCGATGGCAATGACCCTCGGAAAATCGGCTTTCCAGTGGAACGGACGAACTGCGTAGATGACAATCCGGCTCATCGTCACGTCGCCATTCTCACGCTTTTCCGGTGAGAGACGCGGGTCGATATAACCCGTCCAGCAATCGTCGATGATGTCTGTCTGGGTCTTTGGGTCCCAGCGAGTGGCCATCGCCCACATCACTTCTGCCGGATTCGTGATGTCGACGTCTTCATCGACGACGACGATCATGCGCGTCATATAGGATCCGCCCCATCCGGCCGCGACCAGACCGGCCATCTTGGCATGCCCCGGATGAAGCTGCTTGATCGAGACGACCTGAATGAAACGGTAGCCGCCGCCCTGCAGATTCCAGACGCCGCGTACTTCCGGCACGCCGGCTGCTTCGAGCGCGTCCCACATGGCGGCGAGGCTTGCCAGCTTCACCTGTCGTCCCGGATAGTTCGGCTTGGTCGGCGGCTGACCGATGACGATCGCGTCGTGACGATTATACGTTGCCTCGACTCGCAAGACCGGCTGCGGACCGTCCGAGGCGTAGTAGCCTGGCCACTCCCCAAACGGCCCCTCCGCGCGGCTCTCGACGTCCGGCGGCGGCATGTAGCCTTCGAAGACAAGTTCGGCGTCCGCTGGCAGCGGCAAACCGGTCACCTTGCCTTTCACGACATCAATGGGGCGGCCGATCCGCGCGCCCGCCGCGGCATATTCCGATTCACCGGCGCGGACCGACGTGGCCGCCACGGCACCGAGGATCGGCGCTTGGCCGACCGAAACCGCCATGGGGCATGGTAGCCCGCGCTCCCAATATTTCCGGCGCAGGACATCCCCCTGCTTACCCGGTTCGATAAAAATTCCGAGCGTGCGCGCGTCATGCACCATGACCCGATAGGTGCCGATGTTCACCCAATCGCTGTCCGGATCCTTGATGATGACCAAGCATTCCGTCCCGATGTAATCACCGCCATCGCCCGCGTGCCAGCGCGGACGGGGAAACTTCAGAATATCGACAGCGTCGCCGCGTGCGATGTTTTCGAACAACGGGCCGCTCTCAACCTCGCGCGCCGGGATCGGCTGCTTCTTCTCCTTGGGGCGGTCGCGATATGCCTTCAATGTGTCGAGCGTGAGATCGCCGACGACGAAATGCGCATTGCGGATATTGCACAGGATACGAAACGCCGGATCGCATCCCTTCATTGCTTCAAACAGCAGCGCTGGTGGATATTTTCCCTCCTGACTCAGTTCATAAAGAGTGCCGATTTCAAGATTCGGGTCAGCTTGCCTAATTCGGCAAAGCTCGCCCTCCGCCTCCGCGCGCTTGATAAAGACGCGTAGATCGCCCATGGCCTCATCAAGCGACATCTGGTTTGACGGATGATCTGCAACAGCGGCAGCGTCGATTGGCTTATTCATTGTGTGCGACATTCTGAAATTCGAGACTAAGTAGCTACGCGCATCGTTCGACGATTTTCCGATAGAACTCAGTCTTCTTCTGCAACCTTTCTGATCGGATTGATGATGTCTTTTGGCGCTCCGTAGGCGTGCTCGAGAAGCTTCGCGATCTCGGTCCCCCTCACTGGATCGATGACGAGATTCTGCTTTTTTGCTTCGGCGAGGAATTCGGGATCCTTCATAACCGCATCGAACGCGTTGCGCAGAGCCGCCACGCGTTCGGCCGGAACATCCGGCGGCGCCACGATCGGCCAAGCCATGACCTGCTGCGTCAGGACAAGCTTCATGATGTCTCGTTGCTGCTCGGTCTTTGCGAGATCGAGGATGAGCGGGACATCGGGATATTCGGGGTCCTTCTTGAGCGCGATCTGGGCAACGATCCCGACGCTGCCATCCTTGATCCATGACGCGATGCGGGCGCGAAACGGCGCCGCCGAGCTTCCCGAAACATGGCCCTCGACCTCACCGCGCTCCAAGGCGAGTAGCGCAGCCTGTGAACCCTTATACCCTTCGATCACTTTGAATTTCGTGCCGAACAGCGCATTGAACAGGTTCGGATAAAACGAAGGGGGCGATCCTTTCGACGTGCCGCTCACGAGAAGCTGGCGTGTCTTGAGATCGTCCAGCGTCTTAATGTTCGTGCTGGTCCGGGCCAAAACCAACCCATCCTCCTGTTGCGGCGAACCGATCCAATTTAATTTCGTGGCGACGTAGCGTGGTCCCTTCGCCTTGGGATCCAGCAACGGCAAAGTGCCGACCGCGCGGCCCACCATGCCGATCTCAGAACCGTCGTGCTGCGCAACATTGTAGAGATAATTCGCTGCAGTAACGCCGGCCGCACCCGGCATGTTCTGCATCACCAGAGTGGGATGACCCGGCAAATGCTTGGTCATGTAGCGGCCGACGAGACGGCTGTAAAAATCGTATCCACCGCCGCCAGCAGACCCAATCACGAAACGGATTTGGTGCTTGGCGTAAAAGTCCTGCACGCTGTTTTCCGCATGAGCGTGGTCGACGCTCACCGAAACGGCCGCCAAGAAAACGGCAAGCAAGACTCCTTGCGCCCGTTTTACCCCGCGCGCGATTCCATCGCACCTCATCCAGCCGCAGCGGAGTCGCGGAACCAATGCGGCCGTGGGAAACGCGGGCAGACAAAACATGGGCGAGACCTCCTCATTTTTTTCAACATTGCGCGAAGGAGGCCGGGATCGCTAATATATAAATGTCCGAAGGCTATAACCGGGAGTTATAGGGGTAATTGCGTGGACTTGCGTCAAATCCAAGCGCTGCTGACGATCGTCGAAACCCGAAGCCTGAACAAGGCGGCGGCGCGGCTCGGGCTGTCCCAGCCAGCCCTCACCAAAAGCATCCAGCGCCTTGAAGAGACTTACGGCGTGAAACTCTTTCGCCGCGACGCCAGGGGCATGACGCTGACTGAATTCGGTGAAATCCTGCGACCCTACGCGCAGACCGCAATGCTTTCTCTCGGGCAAGCAGCACGGCAGATTGAAACGCTGCGAAAAGGGACAGGCGCACGCCTGACTATCGCTGCCGCACCGCTATTGGCCTCGCAACTGTTTCCGGCCGCCGTTGTGGTCTTCAACAAGAAGCGTCCCGCCTCCCACGTTCGGATTGTTGCACAAAATGATGGCCTTATCGAAGGTTTAGCCAACGGGAAGTACGATCTTGTCATCACGGTGATCGAAGACAGCATCGCCGTCAAAGGACTGACGCAGCATTTTCTTTTCAATGATCGCCTCGTCCTTGCTTGCCGCACCGATCATCCGCTCCTGAAAAAGCGACGCGTTACGCCACGAGATTTGATGCAATACGAATGGGTGCATTCCGAAAGCCGGACGTGGCACCATCGCCGGATCGAGCGCTATTTCGAGGAGGCAGGCTTGACGCTGCCTCCTGCGACAATCCAGTCACGTGCGCCAACGATTCTTAAGGGCATCATCGGTTGTAGCGATCACATCACTATCATGACGAGGCTCGGCGTAGATCCCGAGGTCGTCGCCGGCACGCTCGGCTTCATCGAGTTGCACTCACCGTTGATGTCACGGCCCATCGGAGTGATTTGGCGCGACAACGACGTGCTCTCGACAGATGCGAAATCGTTCATTGAAGCGCTGGAGCGCACCAAGCCGCGCGTCTAGCGCCGCGCCATAATACGCATGGCACGCGAGGCAAATAACGCCAGCGGATCACTGCACTGATTGAGCCGACGCGATGGCGTCATTGTTTTTCAGAAACGGTCAACGGAGGTGACATCATGAAGATCGTCGTTGTCGGCGGTACCGGCCTGATCGGGTCCAAGGTGGTCAATGATCTGCGGCAACAGGCGCGGCGACCTCTACCAGCGCCGCCGGCTCGTAGACCACCCTGCCTCATCAGAACATACGTGCAGCGGCCTTCAGCTTTGACCGAAAGGGAGCCTTGGGAGCGTTTCTACCGTGGTTCTAGTCTCTCCGTCCACCACCGTGCGGACACTCAGTTTTTTCGCGGACGGGCAGTTGCGCGATATTGCTGTTAAAGCAGATTGGGCGCGGCTCATCGCCGCACCTAGCAGGAAGGCGATGGCCCTCCTCGCATGCGCAATGATCGACGTCACGAACCACAACCCCAGCGGCACCAGCGCGACGCCGTTACCCGTTCCGCCACTCAGTGCTGCGAGCCGCGTTTGGCCAAGCCAAGCCGATGGCGCGTCCCAGCGCGGAGCGTAATGAGGTGCGATTCATCGGGCTCGCGTTGTTCTCAATATTTCTGAAGTAGATCCAACTTTTTTCGATACGTCCGGACGTTATCTTCCCCGCGCCGAACCGCGTTAAGTCGCGCAATATAGCTAGCTCTCCCTCAAAGAATTTCAAGTAGCAGAGGCATTGTAAGCCTCCTTAAATAGCATATGTAAGTTTTATGCGTATCATCGGTCTGCCTGGTTGACCGTGCCGCAATTGGTTCATCCGCAAGACATGTCGAGATCGGATTACGTTTGCACGAAGATCGTGCGAACAAAGCGCGATTAACCTCTTGGAGAGGGTACATGACGACCGGAACAGTTAAATGGTTCAACGCGACAAAAGGCTTTGGCTCTATTCAGCCTGATGATGGCGGCACCGATGTATTCGTTCATATCAGCGCCGTAGAACGAGCAGGCATGGGCTCTCTCAATGAAGGCCAGAAACTCTCATTCGAAGCTACGGCGGACCCCATGCGCGGTAAGACAAGCGCCGAAAATCTTCGCGCAGTTTGACAACAGACCGATTTGAGATCTCCAAAACGCAACGGGATCTTTGAAACGGCCTGATGTGAACTCGATGGATCGTCAACAATAACCGGGCCGGTCGGCAACAAAGCTGCTGGGTTTCGTTTGTGATGCGGCAGACCGCTTCGTATCGAAGACAGCCATGGCTAATTGATCTGAAAAGGCGCAGGCTGACCTCACGCTTATCCGAGGCGCAGAGGTCCACCCTTTCCGCATTGCTTCGACAGCTAGTCTATAGAAAATTCGAATACGACATTTTCCGCAGCATGCGGACGTTCCCGTTCTCGAATCTTTCTAACACCGCTCTAACTTAAACAGGCACCCCACAGCAGGGCCCATGGGATTTGCAGCCCGCATGTGCACGCCAAATAGCACACCGCTATTTCTCACTGAGTGCACCCAGACGGATGGATTTACGAAATGGCTCTCATGCAATGTGAATTTCAGGCTTACGAATTCAATCGAATGGTCGTCCTGTTCACGATGATGAATGATGAAGCGAAGATTTCGTGCGCGATTAGTACAGATGCCATGGATCATCTGGAAGGATCCAGCGGAACCCCGCCGGCTCAGCGCGAGCATCAGTTCATGAGATTAAGAGACCGAATCGCAGAGCAAGCGATTCGAAAATTTCAGGACGCCGAACTTGAGGGCACGCCTCCGGGGATCATCCTGCGCGGCATTGATTTCCGTAAATAAGCTGTCCCGTCCCGCGACGCTGAAATGACACCGCGCCAAATCGCTACCGACACTTGCAACGCGATTGTGGAACCGAGAGCAAAGAGGCCAGCGGACGAGTCTCACTTCGCCCGGCTGCGCGCTAAATGCTCAGAAAGCCGTCATGACAATTGAACGATCCGTTAAGGAAATGAAACGCAAGCCCTGGGGGAGCACTCATCTTCTGCCCTGGAGCAGGGCATCTACGGACGACGGCGCGATTGGCGAAGTTTGGTTTCAGCGGCCGGCCGCGGCTGTCCCGGAGTCTGCGCTCCTGCTCAAACTGCTGTTCACAACCGAACCGCTATCCATTCAGGTTCATCCGGACGACGCGTTCGCGCAGGCGATCGGCCTGCCAAATGGCAAATCTGAGGCGTGGTACATTCTTTCCGCTGTACCCAACGCTCAGGTTGCGGTCGGTTTAAAATATCCGCTGTCATCCACGGCGTTGCGGGCTTCGATTGGAGACGGCTCGATTGTCGATATGGTGCAATGGCGCCCGGTCCGCACCGACGACGTTATCTTTGTGCCTGCCGGTACAATTCATGCGATCGGTCCCGGCATCGTTCTGGCGGAAATCCAACAGCGAAGCGACGTTACCTTTCGCCTCTTCGACTATGGACGACAACGGGGATTGCACGCGGATAACGCTGTGGCCGCCGCGCATGCAACGCCGGCTCCGCTACAGCCCGAGCCTGAAAAACTGACCGAAGCGAGAACTGCACTCGTCGTCAGCCCTCATTTCGTGCTCGAGAAAATTGATCTGTCTCCCCATTCAAATTGGGCGATCGAGGCGAAGAAAGAAACCTGGATCCTGGTCCTGAGTGGCGACGCCGCTATCGGTCTGACGCGCGCATCTCTCGGAGATGCCATCTTCTTGGACACGGATCGCGCCGGGATTGAGGTTGGCCCCAACGGCATGAAGGCGCTGCTGGTCTATTTGGGGCCGAATCTGGACACAGGTCGGCTCGAAGAACAGCGCGGCACAAGCATCGATGTCGCTAGCCAAGCTTCTTCATGCGCGCCGCTCCCACCAATTGCATCTGGGCAACTGCTGCTCAAAAGAAAGGAGGCGCGAACGTGACCGCGCTCAGCCGTGTAGCATTCATCGGAAATTCCCTGCCCCGCCGATGCGGGATCGCAACGTTCACCACCGATCTGCAGCACGCAGTGGCAGCCTCGCGCGCGGATCTGGAAACCGTCATCGTTGCCATGACCGACCATGGCCAGGCTTACGATTATCCCCCTTCCGTTGGCTTCCAAATCAACGACAGTCGCATTGAGGATTATGTCCGCGCGGCTGAATTCCTTAATAACGGCCGATGCGAGGTCGTTTGCCTGCAGCACGAATTCGGCATTTTCGGTGGCGAGGCCGGTGAGCACCTCATGGAGTTGCTCTCGCGCCTCAACATGCCGATCGTAACAACGCTTCACACGGTTCTATCCGAGCCTACGAAGGCGCAGCGCGACGTCCTCGCTCGCATCGTCGCGGCCTCGTCGAAAATTGTGGTTATGGCCGAAAAGGGCCGTGAGCTGTTGCGACTGCTGTATCAAGTGCCCGACGAAAAGATCGAAGTCATCCCGCACGGCATCCCCGAATTTGCATTCGTCGAACCGGCCGATGCCAAGGCCAAGCTTGGCTTCAGTGACAAGGCCGTCATTTTAACGTTCGGCCTTCTCTCGCCCAATAAGGGCATCGAAGTCATGATCGACGCCATGCCGTTGATTTTAAAAAGCCGGCCAGACGCGATCTACGTCGTTCTCGGCGCGACACATCCCAATCTTTTGCGGGATCAGGGCGAGGTTTATCGCGAATCTCTCATGGCGCGCGCGCGCGAACTTGGGGTCGAGAAGCATGTGGTGTTTCTCGATCAATTTGTCGATCAAAAGATGCTGCTCGATTTCATCTCAATGAGCGACGTCTATGTCACGCCCTATCTCAATGAAGCCCAGATGACATCCGGCACCTTGGCTTACAGCTTTGGGCTGGGGAAAGCCGTTGTTTCGACGCCATACTGGCATGCACGCGAATTGCTGGCGGACGGCCGCGGCATTCTGGTTACGTTTGGCGACGCTCTTGCAATCGGAAATGAAATTGCGAAATTGCTGACCAACGATGCGCTGCGGCAGGCGATGCGAAAGCGGGCCTATTCGAGCAGCCGCTCCATGATCTGGGAGCGAACGGCCGAGCGCTACATGTCGGTGTTTGAGAGTGCTGAACGAAGACATCAACTCAAGACGGTTGCCCGGCTGGACACAAGCACGCTGCTGCGCGATAGCCGCGCTCCGCCGGAAATGGAGATCGGCCATTTCTTATCAATGTGTGACGACACCGGCCTATTCCAGCACGCAGTTCATTGCGTGCCGGATCGTTCTCACGGCTATTGCGTCGATGACAATGCTCGGGCGTTGCTACTGGCATGCGCGCTTAATAATCCCGGAGAGCAGCGACTGTCGGAGGTGCTAACGACCCGGTTCGCTGCATTTATTCAGCACGCCTGGAATCCGGACACGCGCCGGTTCCGGAATTTTATGGGATTCAATCGGTGCTGGCTTGAAGATAGCGGCTCGGAGGATAGCCACGGGCGGACATTGTGGGCTTTGGGCGTCTGCGCGTTGAGCGATGCAAATTTGTCTCGACGAACGTGGGCCGCCTCTCTCTTCGCCGAAGCGATGCCAACCGCCGAGACGTTTCGTTCCCCGCGCGCATGGGCATTCGTGCTGCTGGGGCTGGATGCCTATTGTGCCGCCGTTCCGGACAATTCTCAGGCTGCGCGACTCCGTCTTCTTCTTGCTGACAGGTTGATTTCCATTTTCGATGTGGTCGAATCCAAGGACTGGGTGTGGTTCGAGGAAAGTCTGGCCTACGACAACGCGCGATTGCCCCAGGCTCTGATCGTGACCGGCATTGCCACCAAAAAAGCGGCCTATGTCGAGACCGGCGTGAGATCGCTCCGATGGCTCGTGACCCAGCAAACAACCCGCGCGGGTCAATTCAGGCCGGTCGGCACCGAGGGATTTGGCAAGCCGAGCAGACAACTCCAGGTGTTCGATCAACAACCGCTTGAGGCGGCGGCGACGATCTCGGCCTGTCTCGCGGCGTGGCACGCCGATCACCAGGTCGAGTGGAAGGCTGAAGCTGCACGGGTATTCGCATGGTTTCTCGGCAGCAATGACTTGTCCGTCTCATTGATCGATTTGGAAACCGGAAGTTGCCGTGATGGTTTGCATCCCGATCGTCCCAACGAGAACCGCGGGGGAGAGTCTGTCGTATCTTATCTTCTCGGTCTATCCGAGATCCGGCAAATTGCACGCCTGAGCGAAAGCCGTCCGAGGACCACGCCCCGCGCCGCCTAGCGACACGAACAGTCATTATCCCCGCCAAACATCCGAGGACGCGTTGTCACAATTTCCGTTCCTGAATCGCCAGGCCCTTTATCTGAGGCCCGACCCCGCTCGCGTCATCGTGCGGCCTTTCAAACCCGCAACCGAGCCGCGCGACCTTAATCCCACGGACAAAACCCGAGCGAACCATATCGTCGATCGCGTCCTGGCGCTTGATCCCGACGCCGCCGCCAGCCAGTTGGAAGACGTTCTCGAGAACTTCCAAGGCCGCCATCGCAATCTGCTTCAGACCTTCGAGGCACGCGCCGATGACATGGAGGACGCTTTTGCGGCCCATACAGCGTTCACGACGATACAGCGTCAATTGGTCGGCGCCTACTTCCTGCATGAATATTCGTTCGAAGCTTCGGCCTTGTTCAACCCAAGTATCGTGGCGCACCCTAACCAATCCGGGACGCCAAAAGGAAGCGTCCGCTTTGTCCTGAGTCTTCGCGCCGTCGGTGAAGGCCACGTGTCTTCTTTGACGTTTCGTTCGGGGCTGATCGCGGTCGACGGTAGCGTGAGTGTCGACTCCACAGCGCGCCTAGCATCCAGTCCCACGATTCGCACCCGGATATCCGGCCCAAGCGGTGAAGATGTCGAAGTTGTTTTCAGACCGGAGGAAGACATCAGCGAACGTGTGATCTTTCCCGTCACCGAAGCGCAATCGAATGGAATCGAGGATGCGCGTTTCGTGCAGTTCAGGGATGGGGCAGGGACGGCCTATTATGCGACCTACACCGCATACAGCGGCCGGGCGATAAGATCGGAATTGATCGAGACGTCGGATTTTCTATCTTTTCGAATGCTGCCCATGAACGGTAGCGCTGCCCGAAACAAGGGAATGGCTCTATTTCCTCGCAAGATCGAAGGCAAATACGCCATGATCGCGAGACAGGATAATGAAAATCTCTATCTCATCTATTCGGATGATCTGTACACTTGGGACGGCGGCCGGGCGATCCTAAAGCCTCAATTCCCGTGGGAATTCGTGCAAATTGGCAATTGCGGATCGCCGATCGAACTGGATAGCGGCTGGCTGTTGCTGACCCATGGCGTCGGTCCGGTTCGGAAATATTCGATTGGGGCTGCGCTACTGGACAAGAATGACCCCTCAAAAGTTCTCGCGCGATCACGAGAGCCCCTTCTTCGACCTGATCCTTCGGAGCGCGAAGGATACGTCCCGAACGTCGTCTATACATGCGGCGCAATGCGGCACAACGATCAGATCATCCTGCCCTACGCGGTCTCGGATACATTCTCCAACTTTGCGACGATCGACATCGCTTCGTTAATGAGAACCATGGACGGCTGACCGCTCGCTGGGCGGAACCTACGGAAGGAACCGTGGTATCGTTTGGAGTAAAAGCACTTTCTTTGGCTCCTAGGCGCCGTCAAGAGGATATAGTTTATATTCGTTCGATCTTCGTCTCTGCGACTCGTCAGTTCGCCATTATGCAAAGCATTCAATTCCGGAAGGAACTCCATGGCCTTTAAGCCGAATTATGGTCTCCAACGCGCTGATCGCAATCGTGCGGCGCAGACACGGAACGAGGAGAAAAAGCGAAAGAAGGAGGAAAAATCGGCGCAACGGGCCGTCGAAAGCCTCGACGAGGAGGCAGCCGACAGCATCGACGAAGTTAAGGTTTTGCCAGACGATGAGGAGCTAAAATGAGGAAGGTTGGATGACTGCCGCCGAATCCAAGGGCCTCAAGAAGGGAAGTAATGTCTATTGGCGAGGCGATACTGCCGACCATGGCAGCGTGATTGAATCGAGTTGGGATGCTGTCACGATTGCTTGGGACAACGGTCAGGTGGCAAGAGTGCATCATGGTGATATGCGCGAAGTCCATCAGGCACCAATAAAGCCGACTATCATCTAAAGTTGTTTCGTTGAACAGCAGACATCGATGCAACGAGATCCCGTGGTCGAAGCCGTACGCGCGTCGAAAGCCCTCGAACGCGAACCTGCTGGGTAAAACCCTCATCCCGCCGAATCTGCTGCAAAACCTGAAGCATCTGCACCCTTCACGCCCAGGCCGGGCCCAAATCTAACGGACGCAAATAGGTCTTCATAAGATGGAAAATCCGATCCCGCGGCTCATCGAACAAGCTGAGGCCAAGCGACTGGGTATTGACCAAGGATGGTACGGCGCGCGCGTTAGTGGAACATTTGTGACAGGCCGGTGCGCGAGTTTTGACGCGTGCATCGCAACGATCGGTCAGCTTCCCGTTCCTGTAGAAAAGCCGGCAGCTCAGATGGCCGCTACTTTGCCAACCGAGCCCACCCGCTCAAATTCGATATATTCGGTCGCAGGTCCTATGGTCGCGACACCCTATCAAATGGGCCACAAATCCCCCGCCAACGGACTTGGTTATCACGGTAGAAGTAATGCGCGATAATCGATGGAAATATCGTCTATCGGGGTGCCAATAGCTCAGCCTGATATTGGCAATTGATCACCACGCTTCGGTCTTTTCATCGAAGTGCAGCAGGAGCAAACCGCTCCCCGCCAGGTCGCCGGCGCCATCTCCTTGCACTGTTTTGAGGCCGCGTGCGGCTCGGATTAAACGACTCCGCAATCTAGCTATCCGCCGGCCAATGGGTCTACCTGGAAGGTGGCGCGCCGCATTCCATCACTGGCCTGGAAGATTCCTCCTTCCTCCTCACGACCCATTTGAACACTGATGAGCCCGGCCCCCTTATCGAGTGCTGCCGAAATTTCGCAGATTGATGCGCGGGTATCAGTGTGCTACCTCGTCAGCACGTTCCGAACAACAACGGCGTCGTTATGCAGCTCGTCATGAGCTGCATAAACGAGGGTGAGCGGTCCACTGCGAGCGAGCTTTCGGAGCTCGGCGAGCCGCTCTGGGTGCTCGCGGAGCTCCATCATGTAGCGCCGTCGAAACTCCGCCCACCGATCCGGGTCGTGGCCAAACCACTTTCTCAATTCGGTACTGGGCGCGATCTCCTTGAACCAAAGGTCGATCGCGGCATTCTCCTTCTTCATTCCCCTGGGCCAAAGCCTATCCACCAGAACACGCGTCCCGTCACTGGCGGCAGGCTTTTGGTAGACACGTTTCAATCTGATTTCGTTTGCAGAAATTCGCTTCGCCATAACCCCTGTCCTCAATTCAGAGCACACGCTTCATTTGGGGGCTTTCCGTCGCCGCGCCAGCAACGGGCCGTAACCAGCCGCGAACATCGAAAACCCCGGACCGCGCAGCGGCTGCGTAAAGCAGCATGGTCCGAACTGGCGCGGGTTATGATCGCAAGCAAGCGTCATCGTGCCAATCGCTCTCAAAGTCCATGCATGATGCCGGCAATGATTGGGACTACCTGAGGAAACTGCGCTGCGGCAGCGAGAATAAGAAAGCCGAAGGGCACGAAATCGTAGCCGACGTCAAGAACGGGAATGAGCGATCCCCTGGCGTCCGGTCGCCAGCCCAGCGCCCCCCGTCGCGCCGTCTGCGCAAGTCCGGCCGCCAGCATGAAGGCCGCTGCCAGCGCGAGCGCCCATTCCCTGTGGTTTGCAACGGTCCTCAAGGACCGCTTTGCGCCAGAAGTGGCTGTTGTGCAGTCATCGCAACGGCCAACACGGGGCCAATTGCCGACAGACCGCTTTTGGATCCAACCGCGCAGAGATCTGACATTCCCCTGATGGCCCTTGCCGTCGTTGGCGGCAGGACAACGAAAGAAACAATTGAGCCCGGTGCGGTCACTGGCCCGCGGTCATCACTGGTCAGGTGCCAGAAGGATGCCCTTCTTTCCTACAAGCAGAAGCCAGACCGCCGTCCAATGTTGGGGGGATGGGAAGCCCGAATGAGGGCAGAACCGCTCGCC
This sequence comes from Xanthobacteraceae bacterium, assembly GCA_035494115.1. Taxonomy (GTDB): domain Bacteria; phylum Pseudomonadota; class Alphaproteobacteria; order Rhizobiales; family Xanthobacteraceae; genus DATJHH01. The sequence continues at coordinate 234,132 of DATJHH010000009.1, read as the reverse complement.
GTCTCGAAGCCTTCACGGACGAACGCAGATGATGGTCTTCCCGGTGCGTCGCACGGTCGGGTTGAAGGCCGCGACGGCGTCATCGAGAGTCGAGAGGTTGCCGATGTTTGTCCGTAGTCGCCCGTCCCGCACTCGCTGGACGATTTCATCCAGTTGGGTGCGATCAGACTCGACAACGAAATCGACCGCCAAGCCTTCGGCGGGCCGCGCTTCCACCGGCCCGACGATGGACACCAGTGTTCCTCCGGCACGGATCAGACCTGCGGAGCGCTTCTGGATATCGCCGCCGATGGCATCGAACACCAGATCGACTCCGCCAACATCTTCCAGGGAGTCGTTCTCGAGATCGACGAACTCCTGAGCCCCGAAATCAAGCACCGTCTGACAATCGGCGGCGCGTCCGGTGCCGATGACGTAAGCGCCGAACTCGCGTGCGAGCTGCGTCACCATCGAACCGACTGCGCCGGCCGCACCGTGCACGAGGACGCTTTGCCCTGCCTGAAGGCGGCCGTGCTGGAGCAGCCCCTGCCACGCGGTGAGACCCGAGATCGGCAGGCTCGCGCCCACCGTGAAGTCGACATCCCCCGGCAGCGGCGCTAGGTTGCGTGCATCGATGGATACATACTCCGCCAGGGTACCGTTGCGATACCAGTCGGTGAGGCCGAACACCCGCTGTCCGACGGACAGCCCCGTCGTGCCATAGCCAAGGACGGTGACCACTCCGGCAAACTCGTGCCCGGGGATTGATGGCGTCCGTTCACGACCGACGCGATCGGTCCAGGTCGAGGGCCACGTCAGCTCAGTCGGGACAAACCCAGACGCATGAACCTGAACGACGACGTCATTTATTGCTGCCCGCGGCTCGGGCTGCTCCACCAGCGTCATCCCGGATGTTCCCGCAGCCTGGTCCGTCACCACGATCGCCTTCATGATAACTTTCTCCTCGGTCATTTGTCCCTTTGATGGACATTCTACAGAGATGGAAAACCCGTTTGACATCCATGCTAAGGATCAAGGGTGTTTTCTAAAACTGCAACAGGAACAGCGCCCAGCACTGGCGTGCAGAGCAGTGGCTTGACCAGTGGCACATCGTCCCCGCCATGATGCTGGGGGTGACATCGAAACTATACAACGAATTGGGGCGCGGAGCTTGCCGGGCCCGATCGCCGAACGAAGCTCCGCTTAACGGTGTGAATTGCCGGATGAATGTGATCCACAGGGCCTCGTCCTGGCGCGCCGGCCGGATTTCATGGCCGGCCACGCCTGCCTCTTGGACGCGGACGCTGTCTGAGTGCAATGAGAAACGAACCCTTCTTTCGCATCAAGGCAGGGACGGTTCAAAGGCTAGCACCTCCTTTTGTTGGAGCGCGATCCGCTCGCCTTTTGAAAGCAATAGCCAGATCAATGCGCCGGCACGCTCCGTCGTAGCAACGGTATCGCAACATCCTGCGCAAACGGCGCCATGTCCTCGATGGGCAAATCGAGGCAATCCCTGAAGATCTGCGACGAAATGATGCCAGCGGTGCTCGCCCAGGCAGTCGGCAGTCATCTGAGATTATCCGGGACATTTCGACCAAGGTCACGCCGATCTAACCATTGCATAGTCAGGACATAGGAGTTGTTCGCTGCGGCCTCGGATCGCTCGCGCAAACGAAAATACGTATCCCAATGCATTCCCGAAGGCTTGTCGGGAAAAGGCTGAAGCATATTGGCGCTTCCCCCGAGTTTCATTCTGATTTTTTGCGCTTGGTTCAAATATCGAATCTCCGGCGCTCTTTGCTGGCCCTCGTAAGCCAAATTCAGGCACAGGCGGCAGGCAAATTGTCCCCGGCCAAAATAAAGCAGCGCCGCTCGCCGCCCGCAGGGTCGGCCCACGGGAAATCCAGGACAGACAAACCAGGCTCGCTGGCCGCCGAAATGACAGTCCGTTTGGACAACGGATACACGTTGTTCGAGGACTCTCTCTTCACTGCCATCCCAATTGAACGATGGATAGGTCAACACCACTGCGTCACGCTCCGGACGGACGCGGACACTGCCTGAGGGCCTTTTTCTATATGTCCAGGAACACAAAAAATGTTGGCCAAGCAAGCCTTCGCGATGCCAGCAGCGCACGTCTATCGAGATACAGGACTCGCAGCGCTCGCGCCTATGGAAAACCCTCGCCATTAATTCGTGCCCTGTTGCGTTATCGAAATCATTTGGCAAATTCATTGATCCGAACCGCTATGGCCCTCCAAAAATGTGCGTATATTTACCTAGTTTGGCATTCTTGTGCGCGTAATTTCGAAAATGAGCTGATTTAACTGCGCACGAGGGAAATCCTTCTGGACCAATTCCCCTCGAAGAATAAGCTTCAACAAATGACGTCTAATTTTCTGCTCGCCAGCGCCCAGATTACGCGGGGGCGCCGATCGTCTTTCGAGGCTCAGCCGCAGGTGTCCGCGCGAAGGCAGGCCGCTATCTGGCGATGCTCGGGGATGTCCATAGAGCTGCGCCGCTCGCGCACGCGATTGTCTTGGATGTTAGCGGTTGTGCGGGAAAGCGAGGGGGTGCTGGCCTTGCGTTCATCAACTGTCGGACAGTGCCGCCGCCGTATCGAGGACAAGTACGTCGTCATGTCGTGCACTTCTGTCGAGCATTCTCTAAACTCCGTTATATCCCCCAAACTATAGAAAGTAGTGGGGATTTTTCCATCTTTGGTGTGGTGGGGGATTCCCACATCGGACCTCCAATGTTCGACGAATATTCCCTCACTGAAAGGAGGATTTTTCCGCACCGGAATTTATCTTTTTTGACGCGATTGCCTTTGCGTTAATTTGGCTGAGTGTTCTTGCTACGAGTGCAATACGCTTAGCTTCTTTCACGACCTTGATTCTTTTCCATTCATCGGTGGGACCAGCCGCATCGGTCGGCTGGTATGTGAGTCGAAACTTATTCGGCGTGCGATATTCTGCATTCGCCGCACGGCCGATATGGGTGATTTGCAAAAAGCCGAGTGCTACGACTTCGCGCATCGCAGGCGCGATGCAATGTCTTTCGATGCCGTATCGAACGAAATCATCATAAGTCACGGGTAAACGGCCATTGTCACGGCCACCATGGTGTGCGGCTTCGATTTCAACTCTAGCGAGCAGCCGGTGTGCCGAGAGGCTCATAACCCGGTATGCGGGCGATTCTAACATCTCGATTAAACGAGCGGCGAACTGGCCAGCAATCTTGTTTCGCCGATATACTTGAGTGGTATTTTGAGGCGGAGCGATCATGATGTTACCGGATCGTTCTCTGGCTCGACCGGTGGCATTATGTGTTGGTGGCATGAAAGTCTCCGAAAGATTAGCGTGCAGGTGCTCTTAGGCGCGCTCCTTCGAGCGACCTGCACCTAAAAGAGAACACGGGGATAGATGCATCCGGACCGATTGAAGGCGTAGTTTGGATTAGGCCAAGCGTTCCCGCCTTCTGGCGTGTTAAGTCGCGCTAGGAAGACTAGAAAGGAATTGATCCAAATCGCGGCGCAATATGAGGGTTCGTTTCCCCAATTTTCGCGCAATCAGCTGACCTTCACTGATTGCTTGATAGAGCTTGGTTCGGCCAATACCGGCCAATGCACAGGCTTCAGATATCGAAAGAGCTTGAGTTAGATTATCGGCTGATTGGAACATCCGGCATCCTCCATAAATGACCGCGGTGAATTGGGCGGTTGATGGAAGAGTGACAGGCCTTGGCCGACGAAAAAATACGTGTTTTAATTTTCGTCGCGACGAAATTGGCCTGTTTATTTTTCGTCGAGCGATGGAGTAGACCTCAGGGGGCCAAAAGGCTCCCCCTTTTTAGCAATTTCTTCCTCTTCATAAATCCTCACATTTTCCGACGATTTATGAGCGCGACGTGCCTCGCGCAATCGCGTAGGCAAACTCTCAATCGTGTCTTTGCTCCATCCGCTGGTTGGATCATGGTGAAGGCGTTGTAGCGCCTCCATGTCCGAGATTCCGAACTTTTTGCGGAGATTTCCGACATCTCTCAACAGGTCATGATATCGACCCGCTGGCCATTTCGCCTTTCTTCCGGGGCGAGGCTGGGAAATCGGCAATGTCTGCATTGCGGGAACATGGTTTACCGCAAGAGCGAGCGCTAGATTCAGCCAACAATCACTTCCTTCAGGATCGATTTTGTAATGCTTGAGCAAGCGAAACATAACTTCCGCCTGCCGCGCCGTAGCACCGCGGTTCGCGATAGTGTGCAAAATACCGAAACCGTTATGGTCAAAAAAAGGGTCAAAAGACGGTTTTTCCAAATCAGCAGGATACTTTTTTCGCTTGCGACCAGATTTTTCAAATTCTGACATCGTCTGCACCACTTCGACGCACCTAAAAGTGCGCGGAAACCGATGGTGCAATCGGCTTGTCAGATGGCCGTCCTATCCGCGCTAAGCACTTCTAACACGGTTGCCTCAGCTTTGAATGTGTTTTTCCCAAACACGCTTTCCAAAAACAGATCGATGGCTCGCGAATGCATAACTGCATGCGGGGCTCAAGTTTTGGAATTTTAGCCGTGCCGCTAAGTAACGCACTCGCATTGCAAGTTTGTTGGAAGATAAGCTCTCAATCTCAGGCTCTACCGATCGAATCTAATTAGCCTAAGGCTCGGCGGGCATCTGCCAATGCCACAATATTGACCCCGAGCGAATAGTCGCCTGCGATGATTGCGCGCAGGCGATCGTCCCACGCCAACAGCGCGTTGGTTTTCTGGTCGACGAAATCGGCACGGACATAATGCGCGATCAACACCCGCGTCGATGCGTCACCACCGGTGTGCCCGATGACGCGCGCGATCAATTCCAGATGGAGACCCAGCCCTTCGGCCATGATCGAGACGACCGTACGCCGCAAATCATGAGTACCGAACTTCGCAATTGGTGGCCGGTGGCTCATGAGAAAGTGAACCAGATGCATAGCCGTCAATGGCCGGCCGCTGTCTGTGGTGAATAGCGGACCATGTTCGAAATCACGGATCCGTCTGCTGATGACTTCGCGTGCCAGACCAACAATGGGTGTTACGCGCGCCTTTCCGTTTTTCGATCGCTCCGGGGGCAGCGTCCACAACCAGCTTTCTCGGTCGAATTCCTCTGCCCGCATCCCTCCCACCTCGGAACAACGAGCGCCTAGCGCCAACTGAACGCGAAGGACATCAGCGGCATCCGGGGGGATTTCTCCTTGGGCAAGCCACTGCCAAAGAACGTTGATCTCTTGGATTGACAGTACGCGTTGACGCGGCGGCGAACGCCCATAACTTGTCAGGCCGGCCATCGGATTGATCTCAATGTGATCCTGCTGAAGCGCCCACTTGAAAAGGCCATTCAGACATACCCGCCGTTGCTCGGCTTCCCGCGGGTGCCCCGCATCCATTGTGGCGTCCAGGAGACGCCGCAGATCACGCCTGCGCAGTTCGTCGGCAGGCCGACCAAGAACGCTCGCTAGAGCGCGCTTGAGCCGCCCCTGGATCTCGTGGGCAGTGCGGAGGCGCCCCTGCACGCGGCGGACGATGTACTCGTTCGCCAGTTCCTCGACGGTGATTCGGGCTGCGGCCGCTGCTCGTGCTTGTTCTTCCTCACAGACAAGATCGCGACCAGCACGCGCGGCACGTGTCAGGTCGTTCGCGCGACTGCGCGCCGCCTCGAGTGAAACGTCGGGAAATTTCCCAAGTGACAAACGGCGGAACCGTTTTGACTTGGCGATTCGATAGGCAAGATCGAAAGAAAGGACACCTGATGGCGCCACTCGGACCGCCAATCCCACGCAACGGGCATCCGGAATGCGGAACGCCGAAGCTTCCGGCTTTAACGTTTCTAGAAGCCGGTGCGTCAGCGCTGTACGCTCACGTGTCGCCGATTTTGCCTTCATCGAACCCTCCGAACTGCGCGAGCCAAATCTTCATCACTGTCGCAACGTCATCGCAACATCCGCCTCGGATCGACGCGGCCGAGGGCGACCGTTCGCGATTGAGCGCCCAATTTCGTCCCCATATCTATTCTTAGAAGGCGAACGACCGCGGTCGCCTGCGATCAATTGATAATCAGATGGATGCAGACCTGGGTCGTGCATATGCGCGCGCCGCGGACTCTGCTGCGCGAGATGGGCGCGGGCGGATTTTTGACATTTCAATTGCTCACCGCCGGGTCCGTGCTCTCGGCCCTGATCTATCCGCTGTTCATCGCCGACACGCTGCACAGATTGTATGTCGGCAGGCCGCCGTCGGACCTTCTCACATGGCTGCAATCGGCCATGACCATGACGACGATTGTTTTCGGCTTCGGCGGCTCAGCGGTGATGTGGCTGTGGGGTCTGCGGCGGCGCCACCTGAACCGACACGCATGGGTGATCTTTCTCATTCCCCTGCACTGGTTGCTGCTTTCGCTCGCGGGATGGCGCGCCGTCTATCAGTTCCTGTTCGACCGCTATCGCTGGGAAAAAACGCGCCATGGCATGGCAAAAACCTCCCGCCGTGCGAGCGCTGGACACGCCGGCCAGTCCCCGTCCCGATCAGATGACGCATCGTCGCGCCGCATTCAAGACGCGCGGCAGAATGTGCACGACCGAACATTGTGCATGACTGGACCTTGGCAAGGGCCGGATCAATCGACCGGAACTGACCCTTCGGCTTGACCATCACATCAGCGTAACCGTTTGCAGATTCATCGTCTCTGCGGAACAAAGCAGCGGCGGCGCGGTTGGCGTGAGCACCAGCCCTTAGGCGCATTACTCCGTCCTGCTTTAGCGAAAAAGTGCGGTGCATTATTTTTCGTCGCCGGCCGACATCGACGGCCGGCCTCATTCAAAGAGACCCAAACAAATTTGGAGGCTGGAAAATGTCCAAGAAATTGACAGTATTACACGTCGGCATTCTTGCGCTTGGCGTGGCTTTTGCCGGCGTCGCCATAACCCAATCCGCTATGGCGCAATCCTCCGATCCGATGACATCGCAAAAGCAGGATAATCTCACCGGCGACAAAGCCGGCCCGCCCGCTTTGTCCGCCAAGGCGGATCGTAAGGCGGCCAAGCCTTCGAAGCGCGCTAGAAAGCGTGCCGCCAAGCGCGCGAACAAGAGCGCCATCGACAAGAAAAAGGCCGACAGCCTGAGCGGCGAAAAAGCCGGTCCGCCGGCGCTTTCGAGCAAGGCTGACAACAAGAGGACGATGAAGCGCAATTCGGCAAAGGAACGGGCCCAGGAGAAAGGCCCCACGGATGCGAAGAAGAAAGACAGCCTGAGTGGCGACAAGGCCGGGCCGCCGGCGTTGACGCCGCAGAACTAATCAAGCGGTATCGGCGCGAACCACACAGGCTCGTGCGACATCATCAACCGCTCCGCGCCATAACCGGCGGCGGGGCGGTTTTCTTATCCGCGCGAGCCGTACGGCATGGCATCCGCCGCTCAAATATATTTCTTCAGCGCGGCAGCCGATTCGTCGGGCTTGCGGTTCAGATTGAACGGCGACACAAAGTTTCCGTCCTTGTCCATGAGATAGACGATGGCGGTATGATCCATCGTATAGCCGCCTTCGGCCGGGACTTTTTTTGCATAGACGCGAAACGCCTTCTCGACTGCGGCCGTTGCAGCGGCATCGCCGGCCGCCGCCTTGAGATGCGGGTCGAAGGCCGAAAGATAATCCTTGAGCACCGCCGGCGTGTCGCGCTCCGGATCGACGGTGACAAACAACGCATTGACCTTGTCCGCGTCCTTGCCCAGCGCGCGAAAGATTTCGGAAATGTCGAACAGCGTCGTCGGGCAGACGTCGGGGCAATGCGTATAGCCGAAAAAAACCAATGACGGTTTGCCCTTGAGATCGGCATCGCTGATCGGCTTGTTGTCCTGATCGACGAGGTGGAACGGACCGCCGATGGCCGAGGCCGGCGGCGGGACCGATCCGGTCCCGGTGACGAAGAACAGCAGTCCAAGGCTGACGCCGAGGCCGGCCACAAACGAAACCAGGACAACGAGCATGCGTGACTGATTGCTGATCATCTTCGATTCTTCAAAATCAGGAGTTGCTGAGCGAGGCGACGGTCAAAAACAGGCGGCCAATCCGGCGAGGATCGTCTCGTAGAAGACGGCGGTGCCATAATGCGCCCAGAGCATTCCGGTGAGGGCCAGCAGCGCAACGCCGACCACCCCGGCCACGACAAGCGGCCAGGAGTTGAGCCAAAAGCCTGACCCGGAAACGTCGGAAGCCGTCGCTCCCGGCATCGTCCGCGGTGCGGCGGCATGCTTTATGGTCGCTTCATCGGGCATCGGTATGCGGCATCGGGGCCAAGATTTAAGACTAACCGGCATCGCCCGCACGGGCGCGGACCGGCCTTGGTGTGGGGTAGCGGCAGGAGACAGCAGTTCACGACCGCAGACCGCCACGGTTCGATTTTAGCGCTTCTTGAGCAAAAGTGGATACGGCTTTTGCGACCAGACGATGTCCGGGCCTGCCGTTCGGTCAGCGGCAAAGGCGATACATGTGCGCGAGTTCGGAGCCGCGGAGGAAGATCATATGCGGCGTCAGCCCGCCGCGACGCTTGATCCAGCGGCGCACGGCGGGCGGATATAGCTCCCACAACAGCCGTGTGCCTTCCGGACTGAAAACCGGCTGGCCGCTGGTGGCGAAATTCCACGCCGCATGAAAGCCGAGGCTAGCCCGCTTGGTCACGCAAATCCGATCCGGCGGCACCGCGCCGACGATGAGCGTACACGCCGACAGGCACGGCCCGTCGATCATCACCAGTTCCCCGGAATTGCGGACGCTGGCGAAGCGGCTGAGATAAGGGCCAATCTGGCCGCCGCGATCGTCGCCGATCCTGACCACCGCCCCTGCGGTCGTCACTTGGGCCAGCAACAGAACGACGCTCACCACTACCGAAAACGATCTCAACATTCTTTCCCCACCGGTTGTGTCGAGAACCTTCCGCATCGCCGCTACCGACCCGAACATCATGAGCCGACGTGACGCGGATCATCGCCTTCCGGCCGCAAAGCCACAAGCAAATCTTGCGTATCCCCGCAAAATTTCACGGGGCCAGTCGTGTGATCAGGACTGGAGGGCATACCCCTGCACCGTGGCAACGTGCTTCCGGATCGCAGTCCGGAGGCCGCATATTCCGCAAGCCGAACGCACGCAGCGCTCCATCGATTTCCGCGACGGCCCGGCAGCCCAGCAGGCGATCGACAAGGTTTTGACGTCGCTGTCACCGAAGGACAAGGCCGAGGTTAAGGATATCGTCAATCGCTATTGAGCGGATAAGCGCACATGCCCGCGCTTCATCCTCGCAGCGGCTCCGGGACCACAAGCTTGTCGGGCGGCCGGGTTACTGCGACTTCATGCCCGCAAACTTCACGACCTTGGCCCACTTCTCTGTTTCCTCGACGATGAGCTTGCCGAAATCCGAGGGCGATCCGGGGAGCGGCACGCCGCCTATCGTGGCAAGCCGCGCCTTCATTTTTGGGTCGGCAAGAGCCGCGTTGATCTCTTTGTTCAGAGTGCCGACAATGTCAGCGGGTATGTTTTTCGGCGCGCCGATCCCATACCACTGGCTCGCTTCGTAATCCGGTACGAAATCTCCCACTGTCGGCAGGTCCGGCAGCACCTCCACCCGCGCCGCAGTGGTTACTGCAAGCGCCCGCAGTTTACCGGTTTTGATGTATTCGCCCGTCCCCGGCGTGGTGGCAAACAGGACTTGCACCTGACCGGCAAGCAAATCAGTGAGAGCGGGACCTTGGCCGCGATAAGGGACGTGAACCATTTTTACGCCGGCCATGACATTGAACAGTTCACCAGCCATGTGCGGCGCGCTGCCAATGCCGGCCGAGGCCATGTTGATTTTGTCTGGATTGGCTTTGGCGTAGGCGATGAATTCGGGAACTGTCTTGGCCGGGACAGAGGGATTCACCAGCATGACCATCGGGACGCGAATGATGCCGCCGACCGGCGCGATGTCACGGATGAAATTGAAACTGAGCTTGTCGTAAAGCGTCGCATTGACAGCGTTAGGGACTGTGGCGAGGAGGAGCGAATATCCGTCAGGCCGCGCATTCACGACTAAATCCGTTCCGATGTTGCCTCCGGCTCCTGGCCTGTCATCGACAATGAAGTTCTGGCCGAGCCGATCGGAAAGCCACTGACCGATCAGGCGCGCGGTAATGTCGACCCCACCGCCAGCCGCAAACCCGACAACGATGTGGACCGGCCGCGTTGGATAGGATTGCGCCTTTGCAACCAGAGACGCTGCCGGGAGAACGGCGGCACCCGCAGCCAGATACAGAAATTGTCGGCGGAGAAACATCATGATTATCCCCTGGGCAACATGGGTGAATTGAGGTCACGCCAGCAATTTAGATCGATTGAACGTCGGAATGTTAGCCCACCGGCGGCAAGAACGCTGCCGCCAAAAACGACCTTGGCCTGGCCCCTGGCGTATCAAAACTGCCGGTCTGGAGCGAAACCTTGATCTCGCTCCACTTCATTCTGGGAATGTTGGAGCGGGCGATGAGAATCGAACTCACGACATACAGCTTGGGAAGCTGTCGTTCTACCACTGAACTACGCCCGCAGGGTCGTCTGTCATACCCGACAACAAAATAAACGACAAATCCGATTCAGCAAGCCGGATCGAAGTCCCAGCGGGGGCGGATGCAAACCATGCATCCGCCGCGTCTTGCTCGGAAGATTTTTGCCGACGGCAACGTGCCGCTCAGACAGCGCTCCTTTGCCGGGCGAGCAGATCACGGATTTCCGTGAGCAGCTTGACGTCGGCCGGCGGCTCCGGGTCGGGCTTGGCCGCTTCCGCCTTCTTCAGGGAATTGATGCCTCTGACGGCGAGAAACATGATGAACGCGATGATGGCAAAATTGACAGCCACCGTGAGGAATCTGCCGTAGCCGAGAACCGCGCCCTGCTTCTGCGCATCGGCATAGGTCAGCGCATTGACCTTGCTCGACAGCGGAATGAAGTAGTTCGAGAAGTCGAGACCGCCGGTGATTGCCCCGATGATCGGCATGACCAGGTCGGCGACAAGCGACGCGACGATGGCGCCGAACGCCGCGCCGATGATCACGGCCACGGCGAGATCGACGACGTTTCCCTTCACTGCGAATTTTTTGAAGTCCTCAAGCATCATATCCTCCGCCTGGCTGGACCGCGCAAAGCATGCAAGACGGAGGATATCAGTCTGCGGCGAGTGTGCACAATTACACTGTGGACAGCGGCGTACGGTGCCGGTCTGGCGCATCCAGATTGGCCGAAAGGCCAATATCGCGCTGCGGCTCGTCTGTCCGGGGCCCGCCTGCTCGTTCTTGTTCTCGTCGCCTCTTGTTATTTCTTGGCTTCGCTGGCGCCGAGCTTGGCCTTCTTGGCCTTCTCGATCAAAGCCGGCGGGGTGGAGAGGATTTCCGACGCCGCGTCGGTCAGCTCGGCCGCGTTGAGCGGCCGCACTGACATGTTGACCTTCTTGGCCTCGGCGCGGAAGTCGGGGTCGGCCATGGTCTCGTCGAAGGCCTTGCGCAGCGCGGCGATGCGATCGGCGGGCACGCCCGGCGGCGCGAGGAACGAACGCCCGAGCGCGACGTCGCCGGAATAGACGGCGAGCACGCGGCGGTCGTCGTCATTGGTTGCAAGTTCGGTCATCAGCGGAATATCCTTGTAGTTCGGATCGCGCGTGCGGCCGATCTGCATCAGGATGTTGATCTTCTTCTCCGCCAGCCAGTCGGGATTATTGGTCTCGAGGCTGGTGAAGAAGTTGCCCGCCCGGCCCTGCACCTCGCCGCGCTCCATCGCGATGTGGATTTCGTTGGTGCTCTTGTAGCCCGACACGATCTTGAATTTCGTGCCGATCAGATTGTTCATCAGCGTCGGGAACAGCTCCGTGTAGGACCCCGCACCGGTCGCGCCCATGAGCAGGACCTGCTTCTTCGCTCCCTCCATCGAGGTGACGCCGGTCGTGTGCCAGACATAAAGATTCATGTTGTCGACGTCGCTCGCGCCGATCCACGCGAACTTCGCCGCATCATATTCCACCTGCCGTCCATCGAGCACCTGATAGGAGACGAAGGCGGGCAACAGCGTGCCGAGATAAGTGCCGTCTTTCGGGGCGCGATTGTAAAGATAATTGGCGGCCACGAGATGCCCGCCACCCGGCATGTTCTTGACCAGAATCGTCGGATGGCCGGGGATATGCTTGCCGTAGAAACGCGCGACCATGCGCGCATTGGTGTCGAAACCACCGCCAGCCCCCGCCGAAACGATGATCGTGATCGACTTGCCGCGATAGAAATCCGCCACCGGATCAGCCTGCGCCATCGTCATGCCGGCGGCGAGCATCGCAACGGCGGCGAACGCCGCCACGGCAGAGACGCGGCGCGCGCCAAACACACGCAAGAGACACGAAAGACAGGACATTGTTTTCTCTCCGTTAGCGTCGATCCGCGCGGGCATCGAATACCCGCGCCGTCGCCATTGTTATCGCTTTTCGATTGGAGCGCCGCGCTCGCGGATCACATTCAGTGCTCGGTGACGTCGATATAGGTGCCTTCGATGTCGGTGAGCTGGAATTCGCCGATCGGACACTGCTTGAAAACGTCCAGCCGCGCCTTGCCTTCGGCACCGTAGCCGAGCGGCTTGGTGACCATCTTCGGATTGAAGCCGATCAGCTCGTCCATGTCCTTCTTGAAGGTCTCGACGCTTTCCACCTTGAAGCCAAAATGATCGAGACGCGGCGGCTCGGGATCCTGGCCGATGAAATTCTCCATCTTCCACGGCATGATCAGCAGCGTGACGCGGCCGTCGCTGAGCCGGTAATTGCCATCTTCATTCTCGTTCGAGACCTGCAATTCATAAACGGTCGAATAAAAATCGGCGCTGCGCTCGGGATTCCGCGATCGCAGGGCGACGTGATTGATGTAGCGCTGCGGCAGCTCGCCGCTATTTTCCGCGAAAATATCAGCCGCCTTGCCGGAATTGCGCTCCGCCAGGTCGTAGATGATCATGTCATGATCAGCAGCGCTCCAGGCGGCGTTCGGCCGGATCGAAGGGCGCTCGACATAGGGCAGATCGGGGTCGAATTTCTTCATGCGTTCGAGCGCCAGCCGAATGCTCTCGACCTCGAAGCCAAAATGATCGAGCCCGCTGCGCCGCCCGTCACGCAGGGGAATGTTGTTGAGGCCGATCTGGCCGTCACCCACCGGCGCCGCACGTGCCGGGCGCTGGACGTTGGAGGCCTTCATCCCGAACAAGGCCTGATAGAAGCGCGCATTGGTCGCGTAATCATTGGTGCAGATCGCGAGATGATTGATTTTGGCGAACATCGGCTTCTCCTGATCGCGCCAGTTCCGGCGCGTTATTGTTGTCGATCCGCGTTGCGGGAGCTGGCATGCAATCGTTGCAACCCAAGGCAACGCCTCGCCGGAATACTAGTGGAGAGCGACGCGGATAAGCAACTGCCTCCGCGTTCGCGGAAGATGGCATTTTGTTGCGTATTTGACGAATGCCGGCAGATGCAGACATGACGGGCGGCGCCGGGCGACGCCAGAGGGCGCCAGTGCGCGAAATGTCGCATGAATGTCTTTCGCCCGATCCAAATACGCGTAGGATCGCGCGCTTGACCGCCGCGCCGCCACCGGCCGCGCCGATTTTAAAGAGGCCTCATGGCAACGGCTCAGACGCAGACGACCGCACGCAAGACGGCCCTCATCAGCGCCGTCGTCGCGACATTCACCGTCTGCCTGTTCATCCTGTGGTATGCCGCGAACGAAATCCTGATCGTTCTCATCGGCATTCTGGCGGCGGTGGTGATCGATGCCGGCGTGCGCGGTCTTAAATATCTGTGTCCCCCGTTGCCGCGCATCGTCAGCCTCATGATCACGGTGCTGCTGATGGGTGTCCTGGGGGTCGGCTTTCTGTTCTGGGGCGGGACGACGTTACTGCAGCAGGCTGGGCAATTCCTGCATGCAATGCAGGGGCTGTTCACGCGGTTCAACAATTTCCTCAATGAGGGAGGAAACGGCCTCGTACCGCCGGGCTCGGTCAATATCCAGGACCTCTTGCCAAGCGCGAGCTTCGTCTTCGGCAGCGCGAAGCAGGTCCTGAGCGGTGCGCTCGGCGCGATTACATCGCTGATCGCGATCATTTTTCTCGGCGCGTTCTTCGCCGCCGATCCGCTGGCCTACAAGATCGGCATTCTCAGCCTGATCCCCAAGGAGAAGCGGCCGCGCCTCAACGCCGTTCTGGAAAAGGTCGGCGATGTCATGCGGCTCTGGCTCCTTGGCCAATGCGTGACGGTGGCTGCTGTCTTTCTGTTCACGTGGCCCGCCCTGCTGTTGATCGGCATGCCCTATCCGACGCTGTTGTCGTTGCAGGCCGGCCTCCTCGCATTCATTCCGACGCTGGGGCCTTTCATCGCCGGCGTCGTCATTGTCCTCGCCGGCCTGTCACAGGACTTCACGCTCGCGCTCTACGGTTTCGGCGTCTACATTTTCGTCCAGTTTCTGGAATCCAATCTGATGACGCCACTGATCCAGAACCGCACCGTGCGCATGCCGCCGGCACTGGCCGTGAGCGGACAATTGTTGTTCGGCGCGCTGTTCGGACTGCTCGGCGTCGCCTTTGCCGTACCGCTGATCGCGGCGGCAAAAATGCTGATCGAAGAACTTTACGTGAAGGACCAGCTCGGCGGCGCGTGGACCGGCAAGGCCTAGCAGCAGTCGACCGCGTCATTCCGGAGCGCGAGCCTTTGCGAGCGAGCCCGGAATCCACAACCACCGCCGTGAGTATGGATTCCGGGCCTGCGCGTAAAGAACGCGCATCCCGGAATGACGGCCGCGGCCTAGCCCGACGAGAAAATGCTTTGGGGCGTTTTTCGTTTGCATTGAAACGTCGTGCCCGCGCTCGGCGCGGGCATCAGCGTCTTGGCGGGCCGCCAACTTGGCCGAATCCTGTCTAGCTCTTGAAATGCTTCGAGAGCTTCAAGCTCTGCGCCTGATAGTTCGAGCCGATGCCGCTGCCGTAGAGCGTTTCCGGTGGCGCCAGCATCGCTTCATAGACGAGGCGGCCGACGATCTGACCGTGCTCGAGGATGAACGGCACCTCGCGCGAGCGCACTTCGAGGACGGCGCGGGAGCCGCGCCCCCCAGAACCTTCGTAGCCAAATCCGGGATCGAAGAAGCCCGCATAGTGCACGCGGAATTCGCCGACCAGCGGATCGAACGGCACCATCTCGGCGGCGTAGGCCGGCGGCACCTGCACGGATTCCTTCGAGGCGAGAATGTAAAACTCGTCGGGATCGAGAATGAGGCTGCGGTCGGCGCGTGCCGCCATCGGCTCCCAGAAATCGGCGATCGCATAACCGGCGCGGCGTTCCACATCGACAACACCCGTGTGGCGCTTGGCGCGATAGCCGACGAGACCGCCGGGGCCGAGACCGGAGAGATCGACACTGACCGCGACACCGTCGGTCAGATCGGCATCGTCGCTGTCGACGAGGCGTTCGCGTTCATGCAATGCGGCCAGCGCCGTCGCATCGAGGGTGCAAAGGCCGCGCCGGAAACGGATCTGCGACAGCCGCGATCCTTCGCGCACCAGGATGGGAAATGTTTTCGGACTGATCTCAGCATAGAGCGGGCCGTGATAACCGGCGGCGATGCGATCGAAGCCGCGCGTCTCGTCGGCGATGACGCGGGTGAAGACATCGAGACGTCCGGTCGAGCTTTTCGGATTGGCCGAGGCCATGATGTCGGCGGGCAGCGTCAGGCTTTCCAGCAGCGGCACGATATAGACGCAGCCGGTTTCCAAAACCGCGCCATTGGTGAGCGCGATCTCGTGCAGCTTCAACTGGGTGATGCGTTCTTCCACCGTGGCGCCGGGGCCGGGCAGGAAGCTCGCGCGCACGCGATAGGCCACATTGCCGAGACGCAGATCGAGGCTTGCCGGCTGAATCTGATCCGGCGCGAAATCATAGGCCGGGCGGATACCGCCCGCGCGCGCGAGATCGGCGATCAGCCGGTCCGGCAGGATGCCTTTGTCGTCGGACAGGGCGAGCGGCACGGTGTCTTCCCTCTTTATCTGTGCTGCGGCCAGCCCTGATTTGCTACCCCAGCCGCGCCTTGACGGGAAGGGAGGTGGGGCGTATGACGCCAGCTATCCCGTGGTCATTTGAGCCGGCCGGCTTGCAGCCACGTTAAATAAATCGCTAAACAGGCCGGGGACATGTGAGCCCGGCCTGGATATTTGTCCGGCCGGTTTTTTATTGGCTGAAGGAGCCACGCCCATGTCCGTCGAAAAGTCCGCTGCAAACGATCGCACCTATCGCCCCGAAACCCGCATGGTCCATGCCGGCACGTTGCGGTCGCAGTTCGGTGAAACGTCGGAGGCACTGTTTCTCACCCAGGGCTTTGCTTACGACACGGCGGAAGAATGTGCGGCCCGCTTCAAGGGCGATGCGCCGGGCTTCCTCTATTCGCGCTTTTCAAATCCCACCGTCTCGATGTTCGAACAGCGCATGGCCTCGCTCGAAGGCGCGGAATCGGCGCGCGCGACGGCGAGCGGCATGGCAGCCGTCAACGCGGCGCTGATGGGCCAGGTCAAAGCCGGCGATCATGTCGTCGCCGCCAAGGCGCTGTTCGGCTCATGCCGCTACATCGTCGAAGATCTGCTGCCGCGCTTTGGCGTGTCCTCGACGCTGGTCGACGGCAAGGACCTCAATCAGTGGCGCGAGGCCGTGCGGCCGAACACGAAAATTTTCTTCCTTGAATCTCCAACCAATCCGACGCTCGACGTCGTCGACATCGCCGAGGTTGCAAAAATCGCACACGAGGCCGGCGCCACGCTCACGGTCGATAACGTCTTCGCGACGCCGCTATGGCAGTCGCCGCTCGCGCTCGGCGCCGACTGCGTGGTCTATTCCGCAACCAAGCACATCGACGGACAGGGCCGCTGTCTCGGCGGTTGCATCCTCGCGTCGGAAAAATTCATCCAGGACAACATCCACCAGTTTCTGCGCCAGACCGGACCTTCGATCTCGCCGTTCAATGCCTGGGTGCTGCTCAAGGGTCTCGAGACGCTGGGCGTGCGCGTGCGCAGGCAGACCGATACGGCGGCGGCCGTATCCGTCTCTCTGGTCGAGAACGCCAAGATCAAGCGCCTCATCTATCCCGGCCGGCCGGATCATCCGCAGGCCGCGATCGTGCGCAAGCAGATGAAGGGCGGCTCAACGATGGTTGCCTTCGAAGTCGATGGCGGCCTCGCGGGTGCGTTCCGTTTCCTCGACGCGCTGCGGCTCGTGACCATCACCAACAATCTTGGTGACGCGAAAAGCCTGATCACCCATCCGGCGACGACGACGCACCAGCGCCTCACGCCGGAGCAGCGCGCCGAACTCGGCATCAGTGACGGGCTGGTGCGCTTTTCCGCCGGGCTTGAACATCCCGATGACGTCGTCGAGGATCTGCTCGCCGCGCTCGACGCGATCTAGCGCGAGCCGGCCCGCGCAAAATGGCGCTGCGAAAATGTGAATGGCCGGGGCAAGCCCGGCCATGACATTGCGTGAAGCATCATCCGCCAAAGAGAGAATTTGGAATCCAGGCTAATGCCGCGTGCTGGTCGCCGACACGATCGGCCGCGTCATGGCCTCGGCCAGTGCGGTGGCGAGAACCTTGGCGAGGCAGGCGTAACCCCAGTCGGACATGTGCAGCCCGTCGCGGTTGACCGGGACCGAATAGGGGATGCCGCGCGTCTCGTGCCAGAAACGCATCAGATCATAGCGGTGGAAGATATCGACGTTGGAGTGCTTGCTCTCTTCATTGAGGAGAGCGACCATCTCGCCGATATGCCCGCGCGCGTTCACCCTTGGCGCGAACTGCGGATCAAGCAAAACCACGTCCGGACCCATCGAGCGCAGGACGCCAATGCCGGCTGAAACCAGCGCGCGCTCCGGCTCGACAGGATAATCGCGCAACACCGAATTCGTGCCGAGTTGCCAGATCACCAGATCAGGCTTTTCGGGCAGGACCTGCGAATAGAAGCGCGCGATCATGTCCGCGGTGATCTGGCCGCCGACGCCGCGATTGAGCACCGTGATCTCTTGATGCGGCAGCAGCGCTGCAAGCTCCACCTTGAGCCGGCTCGGATAGGTGGCGGCATCGGAGCTTGCGCCGGCGCCGGCCGTCGAGGATGAGCCGATGGCGACGATCTTCAGCGGCTTGCCCGCGGCGATCGTTTCGGCCGAATGACGCAACCGCATCGGAAACTGGAGCGTGTCGGGCGGCGCGATGCAGGCTGTGCGTGCGGCTTCATCCTTGATGGCGGGCCCGTGCAGCATCACACCCTGGGTCGTCAGGGCCTTGAAGGACTCGCGTTTGCTCCGCTCCTGCGCCGAGGCCTGAGCCTGCACGCTGCTGCGGGTCTCGGCCCGCAAGGGCACGGCGTGCGATGTCACGGCATGCGATGTTTCAAGGTGTTCCACGCGCGGCAGATGCGCTCCGCTCCCGGTCTCTGCCTGTGCCGCAACCGGAGGCACACCCAGCACGATCAGCGCCGCGGCAGCAAGGCAAACGGTCTCCAAGGACGCCTTTCTGGCTCTCATCGGATACGTGTCCGTCAGAAGTTCGACGCGCTGCGGGCACGCAGCCGTGCGGTTGCAATAATCTGGGCGGCTAGCGCCTGACCGATGCAGTGATGCACCTGATGGGCGATCGTAGGATCCTTAGTTGGCGTGTAGAAATCAAAAAAACCAGATTCACTCCAATAGCGCATGATCCCGAGCCGGTCGAACAGCGGAACATCCTTCTCCACTGCGATCGACTGGATCATCCCGGAATAAGCCGTCGTGGGGATCATTGTTTCAAGGCGCGGGTTATATTGCAAATTAACTAATACGACATCCGCGCCGGCACCCTGGATGGTGTCGATAAGATATTCTAATTCCTCGCCAAAATCGTCGAGATCGGTATGGCGGATGGCGTCCACCGTGCCGGCCTGCAAAACGACCAGGTTCGGCTTGGCCTCCGCCAGCACGCGCTTGGCGTTGCGCGCCACCTCTTTCAGAGTCTGACGCGGAACCGTATAGGCGCCGACTTTCACGGCAATGCCCGGCAGGCGTTTCGAGAGAACCCCTTCCAGTTGCGCCGGATAGGATGTTTCCTTGCCGCCCGGGCCGGGCAGGCTCGCCGCCCCCGCACCGAGGATGGCAATCGCCAAGGCCTTGGTATCGTGGACGCTTTTGGTAACGCGCGGCAGCCGGGATTCGCTCAGGATCATGTCCTGGGGCACGCTGCAGTTCACGCCTTTTTGCGCCGCAGCATCGGTGGGAAGCACCGCGCAACCGATCGCCGCGGCGAGGACGGTGGCGCAGCCGATCGAACGTCGGCAGGCCAGCGCCCAACCAAAGTCCGCCTTGGTCATACCTCACCCCCAGCCAAATCTGCGTCCGGCATGTCTTTTTTTTGCGCCTTTGGTCGCCGACCTTCGATCTCCTTATACCACGAGATCAGGCCCGCCGTCAGGATCATGATTAAAATACCATTAATGCTAACCAGGACCTGCGCGGTGACCGCACCGGAGAATTCGCCGACCACGAAATGCGCCGCGAAGGCCAAAAACACGCCGAGACAGAAAATCTCCAGGGAATGCTGGCCGCACACGATCGCCGGGCGCAGCAGCGGCGATTTGAGCGCGGGCCAGTCCAAAGGCACGAAACTCACGACGACGACCGCAATCGCGAAGAAATGGAAAAGCCGCAGCAGCGACAGATTGGTCTTGCTGACCGGCTCGATGATCACCTGCACGATCTGGGGTACGAATTCACGCAACCCCTCATGGCGCCAGCTCAGCGCGATGAACATCGAGAAGAGCAGATAGCCGCAGGCCGCGAGCAGCGTCCACGGCGATTTGACGATCCGCGCATGACGCGCCGCGCCGCCGAGCGCGCACCATGCGCCAAACACGAACAGCAACTGCCACGCGAACGGATTGAAGAACCAGACGCCGCCCGGATAGGCCGGCAGGTTGAGGCTGAGGATGCGCGCCGCCGCGTACAGGGCCGCGGACAGGCCGAGCGCCAGCGTCGGCCTGCGCAACAACAGCCACAGGATCGGCGGAAACATGAAGAGGAGCACGATATAGAGCGGCAGCACGTCCATGTTCACGGGCTTGAATTTCAACAGCAGCGCCTGGACGATCATCGTGTCCGGATTGCTGAGAAACGAGACGATGTTCATTTCCTCCGCATAAAGCGGATTGGCGAAATTCGACGCGACATAGGAAATTTCGGCGAGATAGATCGCGAACAGAAAAATATGCGCGACATAGATCTGCCACGCGCGGCGCAGGATGCGCGCGCCCGATATGACAAAGCCTTGGTCACGCATCGCCCTGCCGTAGACATAGGCGGCGGTGTAGCCGGAAATGAAGATGAAGATTTCGGTGGCGTCGCTGAAGCCGTAATTGCGGATCGTGAAGCGGTTCACGATGTTCGAGGGGATGTGATCGAGATAGATCAGCCACAAGGCGATGCCGCGAAAAAGATCGAGACGCAGGTCGCGCTGGCCGGGAACGAAGGCGGACGCGACCGGCACGGCTTTCGGCGACACGGCTGTTGGCGGCGCGCCGTCCGCCGGCAACGTCGCTCCCGACACGGCCACCTCGGCGCCATCTCCAGCTTGCTGCAGCGCGTCTTGTTTCGACATGGCCTGATCTATGGCTTGATCTGAATCGGTTCTTGAAATGGCTCGTCTAAAAAGCTCGGCTCGACACGACTTCCGGCTACGAATAGGAAGGGAACCGCACGGGCATAAACAGCCCACCCCGTGCATCCGAAAACCGCTTCGCACTTTTCGGCATCATGGCTCGGGGCTATAATTCTTGCAGCTAACCGGATTGTGCGCGAGCCAAGGGAAACGCTCCAAGCGACTCAGTGGCGGTGAATTGAGGAAAAAAGATGTACAGCGCCACCACAAAAGGCATTGAGGTCACCGTCATGCCGGATTTCCAGGCGGATCGGTCCTCGCCGGAAAAAAGCTACTATTTCTGGGCCTACACCATCGCCATCCGCAATCGCGGAACGGATACGGTGCAACTCAAGACGCGGCACTGGCGCATCACCGACGCCTTCGGCCGCCGCCAGGAAGTCAACGGCACAGGCGTCGTCGGCGAAGAGCCCGTGATCGAGCCGGGACAATCTTTCGAATATACGAGCGGCGTGCCGCTGGCGACCCCGAACGGCATCATGGGCGGAACCTACGGCATGGTCAGCGCCGCCGGCGAGCCCTTCGAGATCGAAATTCCCCTGTTTTCGCTCGACACGCCGTATGAGCGGCCCTCAGTCAATTGAGGGGGCGGCGTCGGCATCGTCAGGCGACTTTTCGGGCAAGCCTTCAGGGTTGGCGCCCACCTCATCCGGCGCGATGTCATAGGTGCGATTGCAGAACTCGCAAGTCACGGTGATGGCCCCGTCCTTGACCATGTGATCGCGGTCGTCCTGGGGAAAATTCTTCAGCATCGCGGTCACGTTGTCGCGCGAACACGAGCACTGGGCGCGCACCTGCGCGGCGTCGAAAACGCGCACGCCGCGTTCATGAAACAGCCGGAACAGAAGCTGCTCGCTGGAGATGTCGGGATCGATCAGTTCGATGTCCTCGACCGTCGCGATCAGCGAACGCCCTTCGACCCAGGCATCGTCCTCCTGCACGGTGTCCCCCGGCGCGCCTTCCGGCGCATCGCCGGGGTCGAGATCGGGACCGCGCAGCCGCTCCGGCGCCTTCGGCAGAAATTGCAGCATGATGCCGCCGGCGCGCCAGCGATGTCCGCCCTGCGCAGCCGGCCGCAACTCTTCCGCCACGGCAAGGCGCACGCGCGTCGGAATCTGTTCGGAGCGCAGGAAATATTCGTGCGCGGCCTCCTCGAGCGATTCCCCGGTCAGCGCGACGAGCCCCTGATAGCGGCTCATGTCGGCGCCCTGATCGATGGTCATCGCCAGATGGCCGGAACCAAGCAACGCGCCGGTCGATGTTTCCTGCCTTTCAATCGCCGCGGCGACGCGGGTTTTGTCGAAACGGGCGCAGGCGCGAATCTGACCCGGCGTCGTGTAATCGACCACCAGCATGCGCACCGGCCCATCGCTCTGCGTCTGCAGGATGAAACGGCCTTCGAATTTGAGCGTCGCCCCAAGCATCGCGGTCAGCACGATGGCTTCGCCCAAAAGCTTGGCCACCGGCGCGGGATAGGCATGGCGTGCAAGAATACTGTCGACGGCCGGCCCCAACCGCACGACGCGGCCGCGGCAGTCGAGCGGCGCCACTTCGAAAGGAAGGATGGTGTCGTCCACCGAGGTCGCAGACGGCAATCGTTCGCGTGCGCTGATGTCCGTCATGCACCGTCCGCGCGCAGGCACCAGGCCAAAATACCTTTCTGCGCATGCAGCCGGTTTTCCGCTTCGTCGAAGACGACGGAATGCGGCCCGTCCATGACCGCGTCGGTCACCTCTTCACCGCGATGGGCCGGAAGGCAATGCATGAACAGGGCATCGGGCTTTGCGTGTTGCATCAGTTCCACATTCACCTGATAGGGGCGCAGCATATTGTGACGCTGCTTGGCATCCCGATCACCCATCGAGACCCAGGTATCGGTGACGAGACAATCCGCGTTTTTTGCGGCGTCGAAGGGATCATGGCCGAGACGGATGTCAGCTCCGGAGGTCTTGATCCAGTCGCGCAACGTCTTGTCCGGCGCAAGTTGAGGCGGCGTCGCCACGCGCAGCGAAAACGCGAAACGTGCGGCCGCGTGCATCCAGGATACGAGCACATTATTGGTGTCGCCGGTCCAGGCGATCGTGCGGCCTTTGATGGCGCCGCGATGCTCCTCGAACGTCATCACGTCCGCCATGACCTGGCAGGGATGCGAACACCGCGTGAGACCATTAATGACCGGCACCGATGCGCTTTCGGCGAGTTCGGCGAGGGTCGCATGCTCGAGCGTGCGGATCATGATCGCATCGACATAGCGCGACAGCACGCGCGCTGTATCGGCGATGGTTTCGCCGCGGCCGAGCTGCATCTCCTGCGCGGTAAGCATCAGCGCCTCGCCGCCGAGCTGGCGCATGGCGATGTCGAAGGATACGCGCGTGCGCGTCGAAGGCTTGTCGAAAATCATCGCCAGCGTCTTGCCGGCGAGCGGACGCGAAGACGCACCGCCGTTGTCGGATGCGCCGTTCTTTAACGCGCCGTTTTTGTCTTTTCCGCTTTTACGCGCGGCCTTCATGGTCCGGGCATGCGCCAAAATGGCATGCAGGTCTTTGGCCGGCACGTCGGTGAGGTCGAGGAAATGGCGTGGCGTCTGCTGTTCCGGGGCCTGCATCATGGCGCGGTCCCAACCTTCATTTCGGCTTTCGCCGACGCTGTCTGCTGCGCGGACAGGCTTTCGCAGGCGCGGGTCAGGCGCGCGGCGGCATCGGCCAACTCTTCGTCGCTGACGATGAGCGGCGGGAGCAGCCGCACGACATTATCGCCGGCGCCGACCGCGAGCAGTTTTTCGGCGCGCAGCGCGTCGATCATCTGCGTGTTGGGCGTGACCATGCGTAAGCCGATCAGCAGGCCTTCGCCGCGGACTTCGGCAATGAGTGCCGGGAAACGATCCTTGATCGCAGCCAGCCGCTGCTTGAGCAGCAACGACTTCTGCCGCACGCCATCGAGAAAACCCGGCGCGAGCACGACATCGAGCACCGCATTGCCGACCGCCATGGCGAGCGGATTGCCACCATAGGTCGAGCCATGCGTGCCCGCAGTCATGCCCTTGGCAGCTTCCGCGGTCGCAAGACAGGCACCGAGCGGAAAGCCGCCGCCGATGCCCTTGGCGATCGCCATGATATCCGGCGTGACGTTGAATTGCTGATAGGCAAAAAGGCTGCCGCTGCGTCCCATGCCGGTCTGCACTTCGTCGAACACGAGAAGCAGACCGTGCTGGTCACACAGTTCACGCAAGCCGCGCAAAAATTGCGGCTGCGCGCCACGGATGCCGCCCTCGCCCTGGATTGGCTCGACGAGAATGCCCGCCGTCTCCGGACCGATCAGCGCTTTGACCGACGCGATATCGCCAAAAATAGCCTGATCGAAGCCTTCGACCGGCGGCCCGAACCCTTCGAGATATTTCTTCTGCCCACCGGCAGCGATGGTCGCAAGCGTGCGGCCGTGGAAGGCGCCCTCGAAGGTCACCAGGCGGTAGCGTTCCGGACGGCCGGAAACGGCCTGGTATTTCCGCGCGGACTTGATCGCGCATTCGAGCGCCTCGGCGCCGGAATTCGTAAAAAACACCACGTCGGCAAAGGTCGCCGCGCAAAGCCGCTCAGCGAGCCGTTCGCCAGCCGGAATACGATAGAGATTGGACGTATGCCAAAGATTGCCGGCCTGCGTCCGCAATGCCTCGACCAGATGCGGGTGCGCATGGCCAAGCGCATTGACCGCGATGCCGGAGCCGAAATCGAGATAGCGCTCACCCGTTGTCGTCACCAGCCACACGCCCTCCCCGCGCTCAAAGGCGAGATCGGTCCGGTTATAGGTCGGCATCAGGTGCGGCGAGGGGGAAGACGACATCTCGGATAGGGGTCCTAAAAAGCAAATGTGCCGCCATCCGGGGCGGCACGGAGCGCGATTTGAAGCGAAGGTGTTATTTTATTATTGCGTGGCGGAGTGTCAACGGCCCGGGGATTGCGTGCAACGCGCGACAAAAAAGCGACATAGCCGGCGCAGCCCAACAGACGAATGCCACTTTTCCCCCGCTATGATGGGCAAGATGTTCGAGAAGATGTGGACGTGGCGTGTTGAGCCTTGCGCCGGAGTCACGCGATATTGTAGCTTTTCACTCGTCGCCTACAGCATATCGTAGGGGCGACAGCCACCTGTGTCAGAGAGATCGGCGTGTGAATCTGGAGAGCCGCGACGAGCGGTTGGCCGGACTGCGCGCAAGGATTCCGGGATCGGAATTCAGCGGCTCGGATCAGGCGGCGCGGCACAGGTGGACAAGCCAAGCGAGGAGACCTGGACATGGGTTGGACCGACGAACGCGTTGAACTCCTGAAGAAACTTTGGGCGGATGGCCTTTCGGCCAGCCAGATCGCAGCCGAGCTTGGCGGCGTCACGCGCAATGCGGTCATCGGCAAGGTGCATCGCCTTGGCCTTTCGGGCCGCGCCAAAAGCCCGTCCTCTGCGGTTCCGCGGCCGCGCAAGCCGCGCAGCACCACGCTGCGGATTTCGCGGCCGGCGGTACGCGGCAACACGGCGCTCGCCTATTCCTTCGACACGGAAGAAGAGCCGGAGCAGCAGATCATCGAAAACGTTGTACCGATGGGACAGCGGCGCACGATCCTGGAACTCAACGAGCACACCTGCCGCTGGCCGGTGGGCGATCCGAGCAGCCAGGAATTCTATTTCTGCGGCGGCAATACCCAAGCCGAACTGCCCTATTGCTCCTATCACTCGCGCATCGCCTATCAGCCGGCCTCGGACCGGCGGCGGCCTCGCCCCGCGGCGCGGACGTAAGCGAAGCCAGTCGAATGTCTCGAAACGAAAAAGCCGCGCATTCGCGCGGCTTTTTTTATTGGACTGCCGCGCGGCGCGATCGTCAATCTTGCGGAGGTGCGACCGGCAGTTGCTGTGCTGCGGATTCGGACTTTATCACCGCATGCTCCCGTTTCAGTTCAGCCCGCACCGGCTTGATGCCGAGCAAAATTTCGCGCACGCCTAAAATGACGAGCGCAAGAACGAACGGACAAGCGTAATAGAGAAAACGGAAGATCAGCAGGCCGGCGACCAGGTCTTCCTTATCGTACTGCAACAGCGCAATCATCATCGCCGCGTCGAACACGCCGATGCCACCCGGCGCATGGCTGGCAAATCCCAAAAGCGTTGCCGACACGAAAATAACGGCCAGCGTCACAAAGCCGATATGCGGCTGGTCCGGCAGCAGCATGTACATTGCCAGCGTGCAGCACGAGAGATCGACGATGCCAATGGTGATCTGCAACAGCGTCGAGGGACCGTTCGGCAGTTCCACGAGCCAACCGCCGCGCCCCAGTGTGCGCCGGCCGCTCCAAACCCAGACGATATAGGCTGCAAGAATAATGAGCGCGATGACGGCAACGACCGCGTTCACCGACGGCGGGAGCTGGTCGACGCGCGCCGCGGCACCCGGCACATAAAGAATGCCAAGCCCGAGCACGGTTGCATTGCCGAGCCAGAAGGTCAGCCCGGCGACGAAGCACAGTTTGGCGACCTC
Source organism: Xanthobacteraceae bacterium (assembly GCA_035494115.1). Classification (GTDB taxonomy): domain Bacteria; phylum Pseudomonadota; class Alphaproteobacteria; order Rhizobiales; family Xanthobacteraceae; genus DATJHH01. Next base: position 207,848 of record DATJHH010000009.1, on the reverse strand, counting down.
GACAGCGTCGAGCCCATGCGCCGAATAAATGCGGTAGCGCACCGCACCGCCGGTCAGGACCGTGGCGCCGATATTATGACCGACGGCATAGCTGGTGAATCCCGACAGCGCTGCGATCCGGTAAGGGATATCGCTGCGGCCGATCGTACGCAGCGCGAACAGATCATAAAATGTCAGCGTGAAGTAGCCGGCGGCGACAGCGCCTGCGGCGATCGCGATCTCGCGGCCCTGCTTTTCCCGGATGGCGTCAATAATCTTCTGGATGTCGATATGTTGCAGCAGCTTGAACAGCGTGTGCAGCGCAACCGCGATGATCGTCAGGCTGACGATGAGCCCGATTCTGCTCCAACCGATTTTCCGGTCGATGAAGTTGGCAGCCGTTTGCAAGGCATTGATCATGCAGCAAAGATCACGGTGAAAGGGATCATGCGGCGAGCATCGCCCGGTTCCGAACGACGACGCCCGCGCGACAGGGCCCGCGGATAGTAGCCCCGGAGCCCGCGACCCAAGACTTGCGCCTTAAAGTCCGGACCACCCAATGCGAAGACAGGCCGTAGCAGAAACGCGATGCCGTGTACCACAATTTCGACGACCCCGACCGGAAACTTTTGCCAGCCGTTCCCGTAACTATGCCGAATTGCTGGCAAATCAACACCCTTTCACCGGTCATTCGGGTCAGCCCCGCGGCGGGCGACGCTGGTTCGGATTGTGCCGAACTTTAGCGCCTCAGCTTTGTTGGCCTTCAGAGCTTCGTTGTCTGTCTGCCTCGTTTTGCGGTCAGCCCTTGCGCCAGAAGCCGCCCCCTATCGGGGCTCCGATCTGTGCCTGCCTCGTCGTTCCGCCGTATTGGAACATTCATTCAATCACGCCAAGTCAGGGTTCCTGATGACACATCTGATAAAGATCCCCGCTCTCACATCCGCTTTTCCGCCTGCTCTCCCGTCCCCTCACCCGGTCGTTCCCACAGCGTTACGCGTCGCCCGCCGCGTGCGCGCGCTTGTTCCGGCCACACTCGCCCTTGCGGCATTGGCCGTCACCATTCCGGCCGCCCACGCTCAATCCGTCAACGCCACAGGAAGCTGGAGCCGGGGCGACGGAGGGTCGCATATCCGGATTTCCCGCTGCGGGAAGTCTTTGTGCGCGGTCAATACCTGGGTCGCAAAGCCCGGAGCAAACGGCGAGAATGTCGGCGATGTTCTGGTCATGACGCTGGCGCCGGAAGCGCAGAACAAGCTGGCGGGATCGGCCTATGACCGTCAGCGCAAGATGAGTTACGACATGACGCTCCAGCTTTCCGGCGCCCATATGAAGACGACAGGGTGCGTGCTGAGCGGAATCGTCTGCCGTAGTGTGGACTGGAACCGGCTCGGCGGCCATGCGGCGGTAACCGGGAGCATCGCGCCGACGCGCACTGCCAACCGATAATTTCTTGCGCCTTCAGACTTCCCCGAGCATCGCGTCGCCGGTGAACCGGCGGCGCGTTTCGAGCGTATCAAGACAGAGAGTGTTCGGGGTTCATGCCGCGCAAGGAGACTTCGATGCGATCTGCCATGGTGTTGATGGTGTTGATAATGACGACCGCCGCCCCGGCCGCCCGCGCGCAAGAGGCCGCCAAAGGCGCGTGGCAGCGCGGCGACGGGGTCGCCCGTGTAAAAGTCGCGTCGTGCGGCAAGGCCTTGTGTATGACCAACACCTGGATCAAACCGGGAAGCAGCGAAAAAGTTGGCGAATATATCGTTCTCAACCTGAAGCCGGCGGGACAGAATACGTGGAAGGGCAGCGGCCGTGATCCGCAACGCGGGGCGAATTTCAGCGCCGATATGAAACTCAGCGGCAATCACATGACCACGAGCGGATGCATTGCTGGCGGCGTGATCTGCCGCAGCACCGAATGGACGCGCATCCGCTAGCGCGGAATAAAGATCAGCTCTCTTGCGGCACGAATTTGAGAAACGGCTCGGCCTCTTTGAGCGCGCGTGCATATGATGGGCGTGCTTTGAGACGATCGAGATAGGCAGCGGTGTTCTTCAGCGCGCCGCCAAACGGCATGATGAGATCGGCGTAGAACAAGGCCGGAGCCGCCGCGCAGTCGGCCATGGTGAAGGTGTCTCCCATCGCCCAAACGCGCGATGCCATGTCGCGCTCGACCCTGTCGAGCGCCGTCTGCAACTGGGCTTTGGCCTGCGCAACCCCGAACGTGTCGCACTCCCCGTCCGGCCGCAGTCGATCGGTAACGATCTTGCCCACCACTGTATTGATATAAAGATCGAAGAACCTGTCGCGCACATGCAGGTCCCAGATAGAATCGGCCGCGTCGGGCACGAGCCGCGTCCGGCCCGGATAAAACCGGTCCAGATATTCGATGATCACTGTCGCTTCCGGTACGATGACGTCTCGCGCCGCGTCGCGCAGCACTGGAAATTTTCCGATCGGCCAGACTGCCAGAAAATCTGCGCGTGAGGTTTCGTTACCGAGATCAACCAGATGCGGCGTGAACGGCGTATCGTTTTCATAAAACGCGATCAACGCTTTTTGACAGAACGACGACAGCGGATGAAAATACAGGGTCAGTGACATCGCGCGTCTATTCCCGGTTCTTGCACGCGCGATCATGCATGACGACCGCAGCCTGCAACCCACGATGAACGCATTCCGATCCCGAAAGCAACCACCGCTGGGTCGCTCATCGACCGACCCAGCATGGTGATGCAGCAGCGGACGCATGCGGCGATGCCATGCCGGCGTGCCACACCACCTTTGTCATGTCTTGACACGCTGCGCAGCGGGCGACACGGTTCCCTCTGTCGCACGGCGCGGGGATGACAATTGAAAGCCGATACTTTCTCGCAAGAGCCTTTCTTGAACGGCGGCGGCGCAATGGGCGCGCGCATCCGGGCCCATGATTGGACTGCGACGCAGCTCGGCGCACCAGACACCTGGCCGCAGCCGCTGCGCGCAGCATTGAGCATCTGTCTGCATTCGAGCATTCCGACGGCCATTTATTGGGGCCCCAACCTGTGCCTGCTCTATAACGATGCGTGGTCTCCGGTGCCGGCTGAGAAGCATCCTTGGGCTCTCGGCCGCCTGGCGCAGGAGGTCTGGCCCGACATCTGGGATGTCATTGCCCCGCAGTTCAGGCAGGTCTTTGAAACGGGTGAAGGATTCTCCGCCTTCGACCAGTTGCTGCCGATGCAGCGCAGCGGCCGTGTCGAGGAAACGTACTGGAATTACAGCTTCACGCCGATCCGCGCCGATGACGGAACCATCCTCGGCATTTTCAATCAGGGTCACGAGACGACAGCGCAGGTCGTCACCCGCCGCGACCGCGAAGACGAGATCGCGCGACTGCGCGACATGTTCGTCCAGGCGCCGGGAGCCGTGGCGCTGTTGCGTGGACCGACGCACATCTTCGAAATCACCAATGACGCCCATCGTGCTCTGATCGGAAACCGCGACGTGATCGGCAAGTCCGTCGCCGACGCGCTGCCGGAAATGGTGGACCAGGGATTCATCGATCTGCTTGATCAGGTTTATCGGAGTGGCGAGCCCCATATTGGAAAATCGGTGTCCGTGGTTCTCCAGCATGACGCGGGAGCCGCACCCGAAGAACGCCTTCTCGATTTCGTCTATCAGCCGATCAAGGATGCAACAGGCTGCACGACGGGTATTTTCGTGGCGGCGACCGACGTCACCGAACGCGCGCGCGCCGAAGCCGCTTTGCGCGAGAGCGAAGCAGAGCTGCGCCGGATCCTCGAACTCAATCCGCAATTGCCATGGACCGCCGACGCGCAAGGCCGGATCATCGACTTCAGCGACCGTGGTCTCTTGCTGACCGGTCTGACGCGCGATCAGGCTCGCTCCGGAGGATGGGCGCAAGCAACCCATCCCGACGACCGCCCAGACCTGGAAAAAGCCTGGGCACAATCGATCGCAAGCGGCGAACCTTACGACATCGATCACCGTGTCCGCATGCCTGACGGCAGCTATTGCTGGGTGCGATCACGCGCTGTGCCATGGCGCGATCCGAAAACCGGCGCGGTCCGCCGCTGGTACGGCACAACGGAAGACATCGACGAGCGCGCGCGGGCGCGCACGGCCCTGCACAAAAGCGAAGAACGTCTTCAGCTTGCACTATCGGCATCGAACAGCATCGGCACCTGGGACTGGGACATCGTCAACGACCGCGTCACCGCCGATGCACGGTTTGCGCACCTCTATGGTGTCGATGCGCGTGCCGCGTCGGCCGGCGCGTCGATCTCGGATTTTTTCCGCGGCATTCACCCTGACGATATTCAGCGCGTGCAACAGGCCATCGCTACCGCGATGCAGACAGGCAACGCCTTTTCCGAAGAGTACCGTCTCGTTCAGTCGGATGGAACGGAGTGCTGGGTCGCCGCCCAAGGGCGCTGCACACTCGGGGCAGACGGCACACCGCTACGCTTTTCCGGCATCAGCTTCGACATCACGAAGCGCAAACTCGCCGAAGACGCCTTGCGCGAAAGCGAAATGCACAAACGCCTCGCGCTTGAGGCCGCTCGTGTCGGCGTATGGAGCTACTTTCCTCCGACGGGCGAGTTGATCTGGGACGACCGCTGCAAGGCGCTGTTCGGCCTCGGTCCCGACGCGACGGTCACCTACGACACGTTCCTTGACGGCTGCCATCCCGACGATCGTGATCGCCTGCACGCGGCCGTGCGCGGCGCAACCGATCCGCGAAGCTCAGGCCGGATCGTCGAGGAGTATCGGACAATCGGATTGCAGGACGGCGTCGAGCGCTGGCTCGGCACCCAGGGCCAGGCGACATTCGACCATGGCGTCTGCACGCGTTTCATCGGCGTCGTCGTCGACATCACGCAACGAAAGAAATCCGAAGAGATATTGCGCGAAAGCGAGGAGCGCTTTCGTCTCGTGGCCGAGAGCGCTCCCGTGATGCTCTGGATGGGCGACCGCGATGGAAAATGCGTCTATCTCAACCGTGCCCAGCGCGCCTTCTGGGGCGTCAGCGAGGACGCGGTCGCGACATTCGACTGGAGCAGCACGCTGTATCCCGACGATCGTCTGGTGCTGCTCGAGCCCTTCAATCACAGCATGCAGACGCACAGCGGATTTTCCATCGAGGCGCGCAGCCGGCGCGCCGATGGCGAATGGCGCATCATGGCGACCGAAGCACAACCGCGCTTCAGCCCAAGCGGTGAATTCCTCGGCATGATCGGCGTCAATGTGGACGTGACGGCGACGCGCAAGGCGACAATGGCGCTTCACGAAAGCGAAATTCGCTTTCGTGCCATCACGAACTCAATCGATCAGTTGATCTGGTCGACGCGACCGGACGGGTTCCACGATTATTTCAACGACCGCTGGTACGAATACACGGACGCGCCGCCCGGTTCGACCGATAGCGGCGGCCTGAATGCGCTGCTTCACGCCGACGACAGGGACCGCGCCGATAAGTTGTGGCGGCAATGTCTGGCGACCGGCGAGCCCTACCACATCGAATACCGGCTGCGGCATCGTACCGGCAATTATCGCTGGGTTCTGGCTCGCGCGCAGCCGGTTCGCGACAACGCCGGACTGATCGTGCGCTGGTTCGGCACCTGCACGGACGTGCACGAGTTGAAGATCGCCGATGAACGGCAGGCTTTTCTCCTGACGCTCAACGATCGGCTGCGCGCGACCTCGGATCCTGCCACGGCAACGCTCGTGGCCGCCGGATTGCTCGGCACCCATATCGGCGGCGCCCGTGCCGGCTATGGCGAGATCGACGAGACCGGCGAATTCGTCCATATCGAACGCGATTGGACGCGCGATGATACCGTGGCCAGTCTCGGCGGCGAAACACGCAGTCTCGAAGGATTCGGGCCGGCAGCGATCGCCACATTGCGCACCGGCCGCACGCTCGTCGTCGAAGACTGCCATACCGACCCGCGCGCAGGCGCGGCCTATGCCGCAGCCTGGGACAGCATCGGTTGCCGCGCCCTCATCGTCGTACCGCTGATCAGCGACGGGCTGCTGCGCGCCATCCTCTATCTGCATGAACAAAAACCGCGGCGCTGGTCCACGGCAGACGTTGCCCTCGTCGAAGACGTCGCGCAACGCACCTGGGATGCAGCCGAGCGCGCCCGCGCCCAGCATGCTCTGCGCGCGCTGAATGCCTCGCTGGCAACGCAGGTAAGAGAGCGAACGGGCGAACTGTCAAAAGCGGTCGAAGCCCTGCGTGCAAGCGCGACACGACAGCGCACGATGTTCGAGACGAGTTTCATCTATCAGGGCCTGCTCAACCCGGACGGCACGATCCTCGACGCCAACGCGTCCTCCCTTGCCGGGATCGAATCCACGCTCGAGGACGTGATCGGCAAGCCGCTCTGGGAGGCAGGGTGGTTTTCCGGCACGCCCGGCGTGCCCGAAATGGTTCGCCGCGCGGTCGCGAAAGTCGCCGGCGGGGAAACGATTCAAACGCCGCTCACCGTCGATCTTCCGACGGGCAAGCGCTCGTTCGACTTTTCGCTGCGTCCGGTAAAGAACCAGCAGAACGTCGTCATCGCCATCGTGCCGGAAGCCGTGGAGACGACCAGCCGCATCAAAGCCGAAGAGCAACTGCGGCAGGCGCAAAAAATGGAGGCTGTCGGCCAACTCACAGGCGGCATCGCGCACGACTTCAACAACATGCTTGCCGTGGTCATCGGCGGCCTCAATCTGTTGCAACGCCGGCTTGCGCGCGGCGACACCAATGTCAGCCGCTATATCGATGCGGCCATGGAGGGTGCGACGCGCGCGGCGGCCTTGACCCAGCGGCTGCTTGCCTTTTCGCGGCAGCAACCGCTGGCGCCCGAACCGGTCGACGCCAACAGCATGGTCTCCGGCATGACGGAGCTTTTGACACGCACGCTCGGTGAAGCCATCCGGGTCGAGACCGTTCTCTTCCCCGGTCTCTGGAAAACCCATGCCGATCCGATCCAACTCGAAAGCGCGATCCTCAACCTCTCGGTCAATGCGCGCGACGCCATGCCCGAAGGCGGCCGGCTGACCATCGAAACCGCGAATATCCATCTCGACGAGTACTATGCCCGGGAGTTCGCCGTTGCAGCGGGAGAATATGTGCAGATCGCCGTCAGCGACACCGGCGTGGGTATGAAGCCCGATGTGGTCGCCAAGGCGTTCGATCCATTTTTCACGACGAAGGGCGTCGGCAAGGGCACCGGCCTTGGCCTTAGCCAAGTTTTTGGCTTCATCCGCCAGTCGGGTGGACAGGTGAAGATCTATTCGGAAATCAAGCGCGGCACGGCGGTGAAAATCTACCTGCCGCGATTCCATGGCGAGGCCGAACCGGTCGCGCAAAGGCGCACGACGACCGCCGCACCAAGTGGAGACGTGAACGAGATCGTCCTCGTCGTCGAGGACGAGGATCGCGTCCGCGGCTATTCAGTCGAGGCGCTGCGCGACCTCGGCTACACGGTCGTGCACGCGTCGAGCGGCACCGAGGCGCTGCGCATGATCGAAGCAGGACAGGACGTGACGCTGCTGTTCACCGATGTGGTGATGCCGGGAATGACCGGGCGGCAGCTCGCCGACCACGCCATCAAGGCGCTTCCAACCCTGAAAGTACTGTTCACCACCGGCTATACGCGCAACGCCGTCGTCCACAACGGCATACTCGATCCCGGCACGAATTTCCTGCCCAAGCCGTTCAGCATCGAACAGCTCGCTGCAAAAGTCCGCAGCGCGCTCGATGAATGACGGCACCATCCCGCGCCACTAGAGCAATTCCAGAAAAAGTGCGAAGCGGTTTTCCGTCCGGAATTGCGCAAGAACAAGGGCATTTCTGCGATTCGGAAAAAAGCGGAATGCTCTAGCGCCTCATAATGGCGTTCTGCGCATAGCCGCCAAACGGCCGCTCGAAAATCAGCCCCGCGCCCGCATGCGCCGCGAGCACCTGTTCGAGGTCGTCGCACGGCCTGACGTCGAACAGGCCGAGCCAGTGGCGCAGACCAGCACGAAACCAGGACGGGAGCGCCTCCTGGCCACCGAAATCAACAATGTGCAACGTCCCACCGGCATTGAGCGCAGCGAGAGAATGACGGACGACGGCGCGCCATTGCGGAATCATCGACAACGTATAGGAGATGAAAATCCTGTCGAAGCCATCGAGGTCCCAGAGCCGCGCCGGATTGTCATGCGTTGCGTCCGCACACGCGACCGCGATACGGCTCGTCATGCCGGCACGAACGATCGCGCCGTCGGCCGATGCAAGCATCTCACGCGAGACATCAATGCCGTTGAACAGCGCCTGCGGATGGCGCCGCGCTGCCTGGATGAGATTGCGCCCGGTGCCGCAACCGATCTCGAGCACGCGATGGCCGGGTCTGGCGTCGAGCCCGTCGATCATGCGATCGCGTCCGAGCAGATAATATTTGCGCGTGAGATCATAGACATGCCGCTGGCGGCGATACATCCGATCCATCGACAGGGCTGCATCAGTCATGGCTCTTGCCCGTTGCCTTTGTGAATATAGAGGTGGAAGCCGCCATAGATCGCAGAGCGGTCGCGCGCCGTGAATGCGCGCGATGCCGTTTCCTCATAATGCCATTGCATGAGGACGCGCTCATCGACGCGTCCGGGCAAAAGGCTTGGTGCCGCGGCGGTGCGAAAGATAACCCGTGCGCCCGGCCGCGCCGTTCGTGTGATTTCCTGCCAGAGCGCGTTGAGCTGCGCGTCCGTCATCCAGTCCTGGGCATCAAGCAGCACGAAACGATCGACGGATTGCGCCGCCTGCTGCGCGAGATATTCCGTGAAGGCACAATTTTTGACCTCGACCCGCCCTGCCCGCGTCCGCACGCTCTCGAAATGAGTGCGCTTGAGATAGGGCGGAAGCGGCGCCGTCGCACGCTTGCCATAGCCGCGTCCAAAAGCCTGCCAGGCAAAATAATTGTCATCGAGGCTGAAGTCGCAGGTGAGCTTACGCAACCGGTCGCGCAACACATCGGCCATGGCGGCCCCGCCTGCGAGAACTTCATATTGAGCCGGCGGAATGCCGAGACCGTAAAGCGACAGGCGTTGAGACGTTGCCCAGCGGACCAGTGGCTTGTCGAATAGCGGCGCGACGGTCACGTCGAAGAACTGGCGTTGTTCTTCGAGAGAGCGCGCGCCAAGAAACGTCTTCGGTTTGATCCCGTAAAGTCTGGCAACGGCATGACCGAAGCCAATGAAGCGGCCGAGCAATCCATGCCGGTAGACATTTTCGGAAAACATCGCGATGCGCGGCCGGCCCAGCCCAAAAGCGCGGCGCCGATCCCAATAGGCGCGCGTCTCGGCATCGAGCCGGTCGCGCAGATGCAGACGATAGGCGTCGATGTTGGCAGTTTCATCGGCGTCGCCGAGGAAGCGATAAAACCCGTCCCATGTCGGCAGATGGGCCGCAGCCGCAAGCTTGAGACGGACGAGCGCAACATGCGAGGGGCTGAGATCGAGCGCCGTGATTTTTCGTGGGTCGGCCGTGAGGTACGACAAGATATTGCAACCGCCCGATGCGATAGCGACGACATGATGGTCGGGCGCGATCGCCAGCGCCTCCATGTCCACCTCCGGGTCCTCCCAGATCTGCGGATAGACGAGGCCCTTGAAAGCGTGAGCGAACAGGTGATGCAGCAGGCTGTCACGCGAGAGGCGAGCCTTGCAGCCCACGGTCTCCTTCAACCGCCTTGCTGGATTCGTCGCAATCATCGTGCGCCCCGGCCTGTGTCCGTGGATTGAAAGAGCCACGCGCAAAGCCGGCTGATTGCCGCCACAAGCAGGATCATGCGGGCACCCGTTGTTGCCGACGCGAATCGCTCTCGCGTCACGCCACGACGGCTAGGCCGCGAATACAACGGTGCGATGACAGCAACACCACGGGTATCTGAAGATTATCTTGCAGAATGCGCGCCAACGCCGGTCCCAGATGACAAGAACGGACCGCTTATAGAGGCGCGTCGGGATTGATCATCGCGCGCCACATGTGGCTGACCGGCGTATGATCGTAGCCCAACCCCTCTTTTGGGTTTTTCCAGTGGCGGCCGATGATATCCTCGAACTCTTCCAGATAGACCACGGCATTGGGGTCGAATGCGTAGAGGTCGTTCATCGTGACTAGGCGCGCTTCCATATACCATGTGTGATTGCGCGCGAACTCATATTCCGCCGTGATGTAGGGCGTCGGTTCATAATCAACGCCGAACGTCTTGTAGTACCCGACGGGATATTCGTAGCCGACAGACGGATCGGGAAAAAATCTCAGCGCCTGGTGATAGCGCACGGCGAACGTCACCTTTTCGGAAACGTATGGCTCGATGATCTGAGCGCCGTAATAGCCGTGCTCGGCTTTCATCAAATAGGAGCCCATGTCGTGCAACAGACAAGCCAACACGACTTCTTCCGATAGCCCCTTCCTCTTGGCGAGCGCGGCGCTCTGGAGCAGATGCGCTGCCGAACCGAACCGCAACTTGAAGAAGTCCGTCAAGGTCGGATTTTCGGGCATCGGCGGCAAACGCTTCACCGTGGCGCCCTGATAGGTCGCGCCTTTGGCGATATGATTCGGATGATAGAAAAGCTTGCCTTCGCCGCGCCGGAAATCGCGCTTGTCGATCTGGTTTGCTAGTTCCGCGACCGTGGGATAGCGGTCGGCATTTTTCCTGGCGACGGTTTTGTCCAGCGCTTCAGTCTGGAAATCCTCGAGCGCGTCCGCGCGCGCTTCGTGGCTCATACGAGCGACTTTTTCCTCACCGCCGAGCTTTTCAAAAAGGGCTCTCCGATCCACATCCATATGATACGGCCTTTCTGATGCTGCCTTTTAGCTCTTGAGGGTCACACGATAGCGCTTCAGCACGTCCTCGTCGACATCGATACCAAGCCCGGGACCACGCGGAATACCGAACACGCCATCTTTTGGCGTTGCGATGTCGCCAATGGGAGTGGCGTCCATATCCGCGAAGTAGAACTCGCACATGACGTCCTCGGGAAGAGCCGCAATGATGTGCAGCGTCGCGATCAGAGCTGGCCCATAGAGCGGGGAATGCGGCTCCGCCTTGATGCCGGCGCTTCGCGCCATCGGGAGCGCCTTCATCATCTCCGTAACGCCACCCATTTTAGCGACGTCCGGCTGAACGATGTCGACCGCTCCGGCATCGAGAATATGACGGACGTCCTGAATGTTACCGAGATTTTCTCCGGCTGCGATGGGCATGACGCCTTGCGCGCGGAGCGTGGCAAGCGCGTCGAAGTCATCGGGCGGATAGACAGGCTCTTCGAGCCAGGCGAGATCGTATGGCTGAAGCGCCGCCGCCATTTTTACGGCTTGGTTCAAATCCCAACTGCAATTGGTGTCGAGCATGAGGCCGATATCGGAGCCGACGGCTGTCCGGGCAGCGGCCACAGCTTCAACCGTGCGTTCATGTAATTTGATATGTTTATAGCCGCGATCGACGGCGAGCCGTGCCACCCGCGCGACCTCATCCGGCGCGCCGAGGCGAAGCAAACTGGCGTAGGCTGGAATTTCCGTCTTCCGCATCCCACCAAGCAAGACGTGAAGAGCCTTTCCCGCAATCTTTCCCGCGATGTCCCACAAGGCGATGTCGAGGGCGGACAAGGCGTAGGCGACGGGACCGTTCCGCGACATGTTCTGGGTCCGGCGGCGCAAATCGGTCATGAGCGTGTCGATATCGGTCGGATCACGCCCGACCGCCAACGGCGCGACCACATGCAGCAGCGCAAGATAGCTCATCGCGCAGGCACCGAAGCCGAACGCTTCGCCCCAGCCGGTCACGCCTGCATCGGTCTCGACCCGAACATAGACGGCATCCTGCCGCTTGCGTCCCGTCGGCGACGCCAGAGCCTCGTCGAACGGCACCGAAATCAGCGTCGGTTCAACGCGCGTGATTTTCATGGCGGAGGCTTTCTCAGTGATCGCGTAGTCTCAGCGATTGGCCGCCAGCACCTTTCGCGCTCTGGTCACCAGCGCCTCGGGCGCCGTATTGAGCTGTTCGACGAGACTTTGAACGTCCGGCCCGCTTACCGGATCGATTTCGAGATGCGTTTTCTTGGCGTCGGCGAGCAGGTCCGGATCCTTGAGCGTCGCATCGAACGCTGCACGTAACGCTGCGACGCGGTCCCTGGGGACTTCCGGTGCGAGGAAATAGGGACGCCCCATTTTGTATTTGGCGAAGAGAAGAGAGATCAGCGCCTTGTCGTCCTTGTTCTTCAACAGATCGGCGAAAAGTGGAACGTTCTTCAGGTCGGGATGCGGCCGGTCTCCGATCTGCAGAAGAATGTCGATCTTGCCATCAGTCAGGATTTTCGGGCGCAACGTCGTCGCCGTCGAATAAGCCATGACCGCGCCATCGATCTCTTTGCGTTCGAGAGCAAGGAGCTGAGCGCCCGTGCCGGCATATCCGGTGACGAGTTTGATTTTAGTGCCCAGCAATTCATTCAAGGCAGCAACGACGATCGAGCCATCGGTATTTGGTCCGGAGGCGCCGAGAACGAACCCGGTGGTGGTCATATCCTGTATCGACTTGGCCTTGGCGGCCGGCGACCCGAGCAAAACGAACGTGTCTTGCGTGGCGCTGCCCAACCAGTTGAGTTTCGCGGCATCGAAATTTGCCGCCCTGCCGTCCTTGGAAAGAAGATGCAGCAGACGTTCCACGGCAACGCTCGACTGTGGAGCGGCGATGGCCGTTCCGTCCTTCGGCGCGGATTTGACGATGTAGTTCGCCATCGTCAGGCTGCCGGCCCCGGGCATATTCCGCACGATGATGGTCGGATTGCCGGGAATGTGTTTTCCGATGTGACGCGACAAGAGCCGGGCATACGCGTCGTAACCCGCGCCGGCATCCGATCCGACATAAAACGACACGGCGTGCGCTTTATAAAAGTCCGCCAGGTGTTGGGCAAAGACAGGCGCTGTCGTCGCTACGAACGTTGCACATGCCGCAAGGATGCGGATCGTCAATCGGGGCATGCTTAGATCTCCCGTTTTCGGCTGCGGCTGACCCGCAGGGGCAGTCTCTTTCTCATTTTAAGTCAAGAATGCTCAAGCATTTGCCGTCGGCGGCTCCCGGCCCGACTATGTCAGTCCGCGCGTCGTGTCATCGAACAGTTCGTCGACGCTGAACCGCCTCGGGATCAGCTTCTGATCGAAGGCAATACCAATGATCGTCTCGAGCGATGACCGGTTGGCCTCGACGCCATAATTCAGTTGAGCCGCATTTTCGTTGCCGCCGCGAATTGCGATGTCGCGACTTTCCTTGAAGATCCGAAATACCTCGCGAACAAGATCGGGACGGTTGCGTGACAGCTCGCTGCGGATCACCAGCATGTGGTTGATCGGCGCGCCATGTTTGTCGGCCCAGGCGCGCGATGCGGCCTCGGCGTCCGGAAAGAGCGTCTTGAGCCTCGGATCCGGCAACTTATCGCCGACCACCGCGGCGTCAAGCTCGCCATTCAACACCATCTGCACCATGTCCGCGCCTGCGGGCGCGCGCTCGACGGTCGATGGATCGACATATTCCGCGACATGCGGATCTTCGAACCTGACCCAATGCACCTTGTCGAGGTCCACACCATATTGCTCCTGCAGGATACCCCGCACCCAGACGCCGGTCGTCACGCTGTAGGCGCGCACGCCAACGCGTTTGCCGGCGAGATCGGCGGGCTTCAGTTCACCACGCTCGCTGTTGTAGGCGATGGTGTGGTGTTGCGCGCGCGCGACCACTGGCGCCGGCATCAGCACGTAAGGCTTGTTATAGGCCTTGGCCTGCAGATAGGTGACGATCGCCAACTCACCGAGGTCGAACTTGGCCTCCCGCACCATTGGTTTAAAACCGGTATTGGCCACCTTGATATCGGCGAACTCAAACGCGACGAGATCGGAATGCACCTGCCCTTGTTTGATCGGCAGCGTGCAAGGGTAATCGGCGAGGAGCGTAAACAGCTTTGTCTTGTTAATCGTCACGGTCGAACTCCTTGCTGATGAGTACGGCAAAATCTCTTGTTATCGTGTTGAATTTTTCCGGCTCCGTATAGGGGTCGAAATGCCCTGACTGCCGAAAACGGCCAGCCTCGCACACGGAATATCGCGAGCAATAATTTTGACAAAGCCATATGTGTCGCAGGATTGTTGACGGCGAGACAGCCCGAGTGGGCTTTATTGATCGACGGGCGGTAGTGATGAGATTATCGATGCGCAATGCTGCGACATTCGCAATCTGACCCGCGACGGCCTGATTTCCCATACCGTGAGGCCGGTCCGCCTTTTGGCGGAGGCGATCCTGGACGCGATGCCATGTCCGCGGGTGCGACCCGCAGAGACGGGTGCAGGGCGGCAAAATCGCCTCTCGCGCCGCGCGGAAGCGTGCACGTCGAGATTACTGCGGAACGCCCAGCGTGTTTTGACGCGCTGCGCCAGCATGCCCGAACAGCTTCATCAGAAGCGCGATCGTAAATAGCGTCGCAACGTAACCGAGGCCTTCCATGGCAGATGGATGATCGCTGTAGCCGATCAGCGTGTGCAGGACTTTCCCGATGAGACTGGTATCTGAGAGAATGCCCGACGAGTCCCAAAGCTGGTTTGGCAATGCGGTAATGACGCCGGCCTGTTCGAGGAACCCTATCGCCTGCGCGGCGAGCCCAGCGGCAAGCAGGGCGATGAGAACGCCGGTGACACCGAATATATACCGGCTTGGTATCCGAACGAGTCCGCCATAAGTCAGCGCCGTGACGCCTGCCCCAAGTGCAAGCCCGATCAGGCCGCCAATGAAAAGGTTCATACCCGAACCCGGCTCCGACGCGATAAAAATTCCGTAGAGAAACAACGCGACTTCCGAACCCTCCCGCAGAACGGCAATCGCAACGACCATTGCAAGCCCCGCCAGCGTTGATGCGCCGATCTTCACGGCCTCACCGGCCTTGTACATTTCAGCCGCCATCTCGCGGCCATGGCGCGCCATCCACACATTGTGCCACGTGAGCATGACAACTGCGATGGATAGGATGCCGGCGTTGAACAGCTCCTGACCAATGCCTTTAAAGGCGTTAGAGATCGAATTGATGAAGACGCCGACGACGCACGCGCCGACGATACCAGCAGCGACACCGGCACCAATAAAGCGCCCGCGCCTGGCAACGCCGTGTGTGACCGCCAGGGCTATGCCGACGATCAAGCCAGCTTCGATGACCTCTCGAAATACGATGATCAGTGCGCCGAGCATAACAAGTCCGCTATCGAACGATCAGAAAGCCTTCGGTCGTATCTTCATGGTAATCGTCGAAGAAGCGATACCGCCCGGGGGCAAGGGCGCGAATCTGTAAAGTGATCGTAGCGCCGGCGGCGACCACTTTTTCGACGCGGAGCGTCTTGCTTTCGAATTCTGACGGCGTTGCGTCAAGATTGGTGACCCTGATCGTGATCGGCTTGTTGGCCGGTGCATGCAGTTCGGCCGGCTGGAACCTGTGGTTTTTGAGCGTGAGATTCACCGTTGTTGCACCTTGAGCCAGGAGGCCAGGGGCTGAAGCAAATATGCAAAGAGCTAGAACGCTAATGCTCCACAGCGATTTCCGGGTGAAAACTGGCTTCATTTCATCTTCCTCATAGCGCCGTCCGCTTCGGGTATCAGAATTCGAATTCGAGCTTGGCATTGGCGTGGTATCGCTCGAAATTGGTGAGATCCAACGAACCATCTTCTCCGGCGGCATGCCCATAGACCTGCGCTGAGAATGCCAACGCCAACATCGTTTTGCCCGTGAACTGGATATGCAATGTCGGGCCGACATAGACCGCGTGAGCGGCGAAACGATTGATGAAGAGGCCGTCGTAATCGCGATAATACTCAACCTCCCCACCCATCGTCACTTTCGGCATGATGCGGTAGGCGAGCGCCCCAGTAAGGCCAAGCGAGGACGCACTTTCCCAAGCCTTGTCTCCCGGCGCCTTGCTGACTTCGGGCTCGTAGCTCGCGTTAACCGCGGCATAAAGGCGGTTTGGGATGACTTCTGTGTCTGCGATTATCTTGACGGCATTGGCAAAGCCGGTCGTCCGCGCGCCACTCGTGCCGTCGATCCGTGACCATTCAGGCTGCATGCCGATCGTGAGTCCGATGGGAGAACCGGGGCCACGCCCAAGGATTAGATAACGTAAATCGGCAGACAGTCCGCTGAACTGTGCTCGCGTGAAGTCATCGAGATCATCAACCCCCTTGATCGCGTGATACGTCCCGTGTGCACTCAGTTCATATGCAAAGTTCTGTGTCGGCACGCCCTCGAATTCGATCTCCTGCTCGATTGCAGTGTATCGGCCATGGCGCTTCTGGAAGGCCCCAGTCGTCTCGAACTCAATTGCCCTTTCGCCTTCGGCACCGATGTCAGATCCGGATGTAAAGCCGAAAATATATTTAGTCTCCAGCTCATGAAAGGGATCGATAGCCGGTTGCGACGATGATGTCGTAGTTGGCAAGTTGAAAGCGGGCGCGGCATCGGTCGGCGTCGCGATCTGCGCCATCGCGACCGGCCCTTCTACGAAGATTGCCGAGTTGAACGCAGCAAACGCTATTGCAAGGCAACGCCACCGCAAAATCGAATCAAACATAGCTTCCCCAACGAAATCATTGCCGCAAGCGCCGTTACCATCGGTGCCGGCTGTCAAAGCAATAGTGTCTGGCTTAGCGCTACACAATGATTTCGCATCTATTTTTGCAGCAATTCCAATAACTTCAGAGATGTGTTTGATTTTGCTTAAGTGTTTATTGCTGTCTGGAAATAGAACAATTCCAAAACTTAGAAAGCGAACTGGATTGTTGAAGGCGAAGGAGGCCACGATGTCCCGTGTCCGCCCAGTCAACCACCGCGCTGCGCATACCCTGTCGCTCAAAGATTCGACGGACGCCAGCCCAACGGCTTGCTTCCTCGCCGATTACGATTTTCGCAAGGAGTGCATCGTCCACGTAAAGCGGCGTGGGGACGATGAGCCCACTCGTCCCCAATCGCACGATAATCAAGGCCTCTGGCCATAACCAATGGCTAAGTCATCGATAAGATGGCGCGCCCGAAGAGATTCGAACTCCTGACCCCCAGATTCGTAGTCTGGTGCTCTATCCAGCTGAGCTACGGGCGCCGCGGGGGATAGCTAAAGGCTCAGGCCCGGCTTGGCAAGCGGCTTCCGGCCTCGTATCGGGAACATCCGAACGCAAAACCTGTGCGAGTCCTCGGATTCAAGTCCTGCGGCGGGCTTTTCGCGGAATTCACATCCGCGCAAGCCGGCACTACCACGCGGGAGGCCGATCCCGACCTCGCGGCATCGGCCACGCCGCCTATTCTCGTGTCGGGCCATGATCTTTTCCGAAAGTTGGCCTCCGTTTCCGATCAAGTCGAGAAGCGGCGTTTTCGGATCATGCCGTTTCGCCGGAGCCGGGCGCATCGGGGTCGGCGGCCCAGGTGAGCGCCGCGTTCTCGATGGCGATGCGGTGGATGAGCGCGCCGGCATTGAGCAGCGTGAAGATGAACGCGAAAACCGGCATCCCAAGCATCAGCGGGACGACGGCCAGTTCCAGCGCCACGACCAGATAATTCGGATGGCGGACGAACCGGTACGGTCCGC
The DNA here is from genome assembly GCA_035494115.1 of Xanthobacteraceae bacterium. GTDB lineage: Bacteria > Pseudomonadota > Alphaproteobacteria > Rhizobiales > Xanthobacteraceae > DATJHH01. Next base: position 190,231 of record DATJHH010000009.1, on the reverse strand, counting down.
GCGCGACAAGACTTTGGCGCGGCAGGACGATGACGCGCGTCGTCCAGCGGCGCCCCAGGCTGGCAATCACCCAAAGGCGCGCCGCTTGCAGGATGATAAAGACGGTAAGCCATGGCCACGCCACCGGCTGGTTGCGGCCGAGGATGATCAGTCCGGCGATCCACGTCGCATGCAGCGCGACGATGAGGGAATAATGCGCGCGGCCGAACTCCTTGGCTCCCATCGCCAGCAAGCGTGCGGTGTTGCGATGGGCGAGAACCAGTTCGCACAAACGCTCCCCGATGACAAAACCGATAAGCCAGATACCGTCAATCATGCGTTGCCCGTCACGCCGCCCCGGCAGCAGTGGCGAACTGCAAGAAGCTTGCGGTAAAACCCGGCCCGAGCGCCGCCATCACGCCGTCCCCCTGCCAGCCTTCGCGCAGCGCGCGCTCGAGCACGAACAGCACGGTTGGTGCGGACATGTTGCCATAGTCGCGCAGCACCGCGCGCTCCTGCGCCAGCGCACCGGATGCCAGATCGAGAGACTCTTCCACCGCATCAAGCACCCTGGCGCCACCGGGATGAAACACATGGCGATGATTGCCGGACAATCCGCAGTCGTCCGCGAAGCGGCGCGTCGGCGCGGCGAGATGCTGGGCGACGAATTGCGGCAACGAGCGCGAAAGCACGACTCCGAATCCGGCCGGGTCGACGGACCAGCCCATGATGTCGAGCGTCTCCGGCCACGTGTGTTCCCGCGCGGCCTTGAGCGTGACAACGCCACGATCATCATCCGCGCGCAGCACCAAGGCGGCCGCTCCATCGCCGAACAGCGCCGTGGTGATGACGTCGGCCTTGTCGTTGCGGTCGGGACGAAAGGCGAGGGTGCAGAGTTCGAGGACGACGATGAGGATCGTGGTGCCGGGATCGGCGCGCGCCAGCCGGGCGGCGATCGACAATCCCGAAACGCCGCCGGCACAGCCGAGGCCGAACACTGGCACGCGATGGGCGTCGGGACGAAAACCCAGGCGCTGCGCCACGCGCGCGTCGAGGCTCGGCGTCGCGATACCGGTCGAGGAGACCGACACGATCGTGTCGACATTGCCGGCGGACAGCCCCGCCCGCTCCAGCGCATCCTGCGCCACCGCGGAATAAAGCGCATCGGCGCCTTCGAGATAGGCGCGGGTGCGATCGCTCCAGTCATGCGGCTCGTCGAACCATTCGATCGGGCGGACGGAATAGCGGCGCTCGATGCCGGCATTCGTGAAAATGTCGTTGAGGCCGGAAAAGCGTTCGAACAATCGCGGAAAAATGCGCCGCGTGCGTTCGGCCACATCGGCCTGATGCAGCACGTGCGGCGGCACCCGCGTCGCGAGCGACAGGATCGTGACTGGATGCATGGATGTCCCCCGGTGGGTCCGTCAGCGGCAGACCCCAGCGGCAGGCCCATAGGACCAACACCACCCGAGAGGCCAATGTTCCAGATGTCTCAGGCGCGGGAGCGGCGCTCCGCAAGAGAGACGGCGCGATCGGGTATGGCAATACAGAATGTCGCACCGATGGTTCCTTCAACCAGACGAATCTCGCCGCCATGCGCCCGCACCAGCTCGGCGGCGATGGCGAGCCCGAGCCCTGTTCCGCCCGAACGGGTCGAGGATTGAAACGCCTCGAACAGATGTGCGCGCGCTTTCGACGACAGGCCCGGCCCGGTGTCGGAGATTTCGATCACGGTGACCGATCCTTCCCTTTTGCCGGTGAGGCGAATCTGATCGCTGCCGGGATCGCCTTTCTCGCGGGCTGCCAGCGCCTCGACGGCGTTGCGTGTCAGATTGACCAGAATGCGAAACAGTTGATCGGGATCGGCATCGACCGTGAGCCCGCGCGCCACCGAAACGACCCAGCGGATTGGCGACGTCTCATTCAATCCGAGCGTCTCGCGCACTTCATCGAGCAGCGGTTCGAGCGCCACGACGCGCCTGTCGGGGGCCGCCTCCTGCGCGCGCCCATAGGACAGCGTCGTCTGGCAATAGGCGATGGCGCGTTCGAGCGCCCGCATCAGTTTCGGTGCGAAGCGCTGCACCCGTTCATCGGGCAGCGTCGCAAGCTGGTCGGAGAAGAGTTGCGCCGACGACAGCAGATTGCGCAGATCGTGATTGATCTTCGACACGGCAAGGCCGAGCGCAGCAAGCCTGCTTTTCTGCGCCAGCATCGACGCGATGTCGGTCTGCATGCTGGCCAGTTCGCGCGCTGCGGTGCCCAATTCGTCGCCGCGATCCGATGCATGGATGACGCGCGCGGGATTTTCCGGATCGGCGCGGAAGGCGACCATGTTGGCCGTGATGTGCCGCATCGGCCGCACGAAGAAATAAAGCAGGCTGACATAAACAAGCGCCGCCGTGATCGCCGAGATCAACAGCGACAGAAGCAGGATGTTGATCGAAAAGCGCAGCATCGCGTCGCGCAAAGGCGGCTCGTCGAGCACGATTTCGATGAAACCGCCGCCGGACGGAGAATTGCCGACCACGCGGATCGTCATGCTGCTCATGTCGAAAAGGATGTCGAACGCATCCACGATCGATTCCCATGCGCCGGTGTCGCGCAGGTCGTATTCGTCCGACACCGGCGGCACCTGGTTGGCAATGGCGAGCAGCCGGCGCTGGTTGCCTTTCTTCATCGCCACCGCCTTGGCGCCGATGCTGTCGAGAATCTGACGCGCAAGCTCGTCGGGCACCATGCCCTTGGGCGCGGCATCGAGGACAAGCGCGGCCGTGCGCGCCGCCGCCAGACGATCGTTGAGCCAGTTCAGACGGAAATTGGCGATCGATGGAACATAGATGCAGATTTCCGCCACCATCACGAACAGGATGGTGAGCAGCAGCAGCTTGAACGACAGGCCGGGGCCGCGCCGGGGCGGATCCAGGTCCTGCGAATCGTGTCTGACTTTATCGCTCATATCGTGCGCCGAGCCGATCGCGCGGCAGCGGCAGGAACACTTGGCCGACGTGCCGCGGAACGCCCATGATGCGACGCAGCAGCGGCAAGGTCAAACGCGGCGCGCCATGCTTGCCTTGGTCATGCTTGCCTTGGTCATGCTTGTCTTGGCCATGCTTGGCTTGACCGTGCGCATCCTGGCTTTGCGCGCCTTGAACGTCTTGACCAGCACCGGAAGGAGCGCCGCGACACCGAGCGCGGCCAGCGCCGCCAATAATCCCGGCGTCACGGCGGCTGTGGGATCGAAGGAGAGCGTGCAGTCGGCGCTGCCGGCTGCAACACACGCGTCATAGACCTGTCTCTGGCTCGCAATGACGCTGTCGAAGCCAGCGCCGACGAATGCATACAGGAATGTCGCCGGGATAATGCCGAGCGCGGTCGCGCCGATGAATGTCGAAGCCGGAATTCCGACCAGGGCGGCGCCAATATTGACCACGGCAAACGGAATGACCGGCATCAATCGCAGGAACACCAGATAAGTGAAGGCATCGGATTTAAATCCGTCGACAAACCGCGTCAGCCGCGGCCCGGCGCGCGTCAAAATCTCCTCGCCGAGCGTTGTTTTGGCAATCGTGAAAATCACCATTGCACCCACGGTTGCACCGACCATGGTGAGCACACCGCCAATCAAGGCGCCGAAAAGAAGGCCTCCCGACAGCTTCAGCACCGTCGCACCGGGAATCGAAAGGATCACACAGACGATATAGGCCAGGATAAAGCCAAGCGCCGAGAGGATGAAATGATCGGCGACGGCGCGATCAAGCTCCCCGTGATAACGCGCGAGGGTAGCGACGGACACGTCCGCATACCAGCCCGAGACGAGAAGCAGCAGGCTCGCAGCCACGACCAGCCCCAACGGCCAGAGTTTCAGCAGCGAAAAGGCTCTCGTCGCCGCAGGATTCGCCGGATGGGTCGAAAACCCGATCAAAGAAACCCCCGTCTGATCGTGCGGGGCGTCGTGCGGCATGGTATGGGCATCCCTTGTCGCATGGCGACGGACCGCGGGGAACGAAAGTCCGGGAACCAAGACAGGGCGCGGGGCAGGACGCAAGGGGTTCCTCCGCGTCGCATTGACGGGCCGCGGAGGCTCCCTTATAAGCCGCGTGAATTCAGGCGTCGGCCCCGGCACCCGGAACCGGCGGCATGTCCCGTGTCGCCAAGCCCTTTTGGGCTCGGTTGCGGTGACACTGTCCGACGCAGAACTGCGATCAGCGGAGAAGACTCGTGAAGAGGACCTATCAACCGAGCAAACTCGTGCGCAAACGCCGCCACGGCTTTCGCGCCCGCATGGCCACCAAAGGCGGCCGCAGGGTTGTTGCAGGCCGCCGCGCGCAGGGCCGGAAGCGGCTGAGCGCCTGATTTTCGGTATTCCGATTTTTCGGTACGACGACTCGCCTCGCCGATGATCGCCGCGACGTTTGACGATCTCCGCTGAGGGATCGCAGATGGCGCGATAGCACCTCGGGCACCCCATGCTGGCCGAAGGCTGGCGATTCGAGACGGGCCGTCCGAAACCGGCCGTCTTAAGGACGGCGACCTCATATGGCCATGTTCGATGGGCCATTGTCGGGCGCGCTGGTCGGTTGGCGCGCCTGGTTGAAGAGGCGGCTTGTGATGGCCGCGGACGCACACATCTGCCCGATCGCATCCTGCGTCGCGCGCAGGATGCGTCGTAACACGGAACGCGTCGCGAGATGGCTCCCGAGATGGTTCCCGACATCGTGCCCGACATCGTGCCCGACACCGTGCCGTCCCCCCGCGCCTCGGAGCGCGCGGACACCGGCGCGGATCGCGCGAACGGTGCGGTTTATGCGGATCGCCCGCAGCGCCTGAAGCGGCGGGTGGATTTCCTCGCCGCCGCAGCCGGCATCAAGGCGCCGGCCAAGGGCCTGGTGCTGCAGGTTCGCGCACGGCCGGACAGTGGCGCCGTCCGTCTCGGTTTCACAGTCTCGAAACGGGTTGGCAATGCCGTTGAACGCAACCGCGTCCGGCGGCGCCTGCGCGAAGTGGCGCGGCTGAACGCGGCCGGCCGCCTTAAGCCGGGACATGACTATGTATTGATCGGCCGGCGCGCGGCTCTCGACGTTCCGTTTGCGCGCCTCGTCGAGGATTTCAAGAGCGTTCTGTCACGGGTTGCCCGTGCCGGGACGGCAGATACGGGCCATAAGCCTGCAGCATCCGGCGTTCGGTCCGGACACAAACCCGAGACCCATCCCGAGACCGAGACCAATCCCGAGACCAAGTCCGGAACCATGGCATCCAAACGATGAACGATCACAAGAATACCATCCTTGCCATCGCCCTGTCGGCGATCGTGATGATCGCCTGGCAATTCTTCTTCGGCCTGCCGCAGTTGGACAAGCAGAAGCAGGTCGCACAGCAGCAGGCGCATGAGCGCTCACAGCCGCAGCCGGGCGGTGCGCCGACCAATGTGCCGCCGCCGGCCTCGAGCGCGACACCGGGCCAGTCCTCCACGGCACCGACCGCACCGTCGTCCGTTCCGGCACCCCCGACCACACCGGCACAGACGCAAACGGCGACGCGCGCCTCCGTGATCGCCGCCTCGCCGCGCGTTTCCATCGAGACGGCGACCTTGCACGGCTCGATCGCGCTCAAAGGCGGCCGGATCGACGATCTGTCGCTCACGCAGTTTACCGAGACCGTCGATCCGAAATCGCCGCCGATCGTGCTGTTGTCGCCTTCGGGCAGCCCCGATCCGTTCTACGCCGAATTCGGTTGGGTGAGCGCGCCCGGCAGCACCGTGAAGGTGCCCAACGCCGACACGATGTGGACGCGCGACGGCAGCGGCGCCCTCTCCGTCGGCAAGCCGGTCAAATTGACCTTTGACAACGGCGCCGGACTTATCTTTCACCGCACCATTTCCGTCGACGACCAATATCTCTTCACCATCAGCGATGAGGTGCAGAACACCGGCACGGCTGCGGCGACGCTCTATCCCTACGGCCTCGTTTCGCGCCACGGCATGCCGCAGACGCTCGGCTATTACCTGCTGCATGAGGGCATGATCGGCGTGCTCGGCGACAGCGGTCTGCAGGAAATCACCTACAAGAAGATGGAGGAGAAGAAGACCCTCCCCTTCGACGTGACCAATGCCTGGCTCGGCATCACCGACAAATACTGGGCGGCGACGCTGCTGCCCGATCCCTCCGCCCATCTCAAGGCGCACTTTGCCTCCGGCACGCTCGACGGCAAACCGACCTTCCAGGCCGATTATCTGGGCGACGCCAAAACCGTCGCGCCCGGCGCGACCACATCGATCGAGTCACGGCTCTTCGCTGGCGCCAAGCAGGTCAGTCTCATCAACGCCTATAACGAGAAGCTCAAGCTCAACCGCTTCGACCTGCTGATCGACTGGGGCTGGTTCTATTTCATCACCAAGCCGATGTTCTGGACCATCGACTTTCTGTTCCACCTGCTCGGCAATTTCGGCCTGGCGATCCTCGCCGTCACCGTGCTGGTGAAGGCGATCTTCTTCCCGCTGGCCAACAAATCCTACGCCTCGATGGCGAAGATGAAGGCGGTGCAGCCGGAACTGACCGCGATCCGCGAACGCTACAAGGACGACAAGGTCAAGCAGCAGCAAGCGATGATGGAATTGTACAAGAAACAATCCATCAATCCGGTTGCCGGTTGCCTGCCGATCGTGATCCAGATCCCGGTGTTCTTCGCGCTCTACAAGATGCTGTTCATCACCATCGAGATGCGCCACGCGCCGTTCTTCGGCTGGATACGCGATCTGTCGGCGCCTGATCCGACAAACGTGTTCAATCTGTTCGGGCTCATCCCCTACGACCCGACCCAGGTTCCTCTCATCGGCCACTTCCTCGTGCTCGGCGCGTGGCCGATGATCATGGGCGTGACGATGTGGTGTCAGATGAAGCTCAATCCGACGCCGCCAGATCCGACGCAGAAGATGATCTTTGACTGGATGCCGCTGGTCTTCACCTTCATGCTCGCGACCTTCCCCGCCGGCCTCGTGATCTACTGGGCCTGGAACAACACGCTTTCGGTGATCCAGCAATCGATCATCATGCGCCGGCACGGTGCGAAGGTGGAGTTGTGGGACAATCTCAAAAGCCTGTTCGTGCGCAAGAAGGCTGAAGACAAAGCTTGAACCGTGATGCCCGAGAGTTCGGGCATCACGCAACGCAAAGGGGCACGGCGAGAGATGACAGGCCCCGCCATGAATGCTGCGGTGGACGGCGATGCGATCGAGGCGGGCCGTCTGCTGTTCGCGCGCGACTGGCAATTCACGTCCGCCGGCAGTTCGCTCGCCACGCTGCCGCCGATGAATGCGGTTGAGATCGCCTTTGCCGGTCGTTCGAATGTCGGGAAGTCCAGTCTCATCAATGCCCTGACCGGCCGCAAGGCGTTGGCTCGGACTTCGCGCACGCCGGGCCGCACGCAGGAACTGATCTTCTTCTCCGACGGCGGCCCGCTGAGCATCGTCGACATGCCGGGTTATGGCTATGCCGCCGTTGGCAAGAAAAAGGTCGAAGCCTGGACCGACCTGATCCACGCCTACCTGCGCGGCCGCGCCAATCTCGCGCGCGTCTATGTGCTGATCGACGCCCGCCACGGCATCAAGGAAACCGACAAGCCGGTGTTCGAGACCTTGAGCGCGGCAGCCGTGAGCTATCAGGTCGTGCTGACCAAAGCGGATGCGCTGCGCGCGCCTGAACTCGTTGAGCGGATCGCGGAGACCGAAGCCGCCATCGTCCGGCGCGCCGCCGCGTTTCCCAACGTCGTGGCAACGTCATCGCGGACAGCGGACGGTATTCCGGCCCTGCGGGCGGCTATTGTGCAGCTCATCGGCGAACGCGTAACAGAATAAACGGGTCACAAAGAGCGAATCGTCATGAGCCTGCCGATCCTTTTCATTGCCTTGGCCGGATTGATGGGCGCGGCCGGCGTCGGCCTGCTTGCTGCCGGCGCTCATGCTGCACCCGGCGCCGGCCTCGACAGCGCCGGCTCGCTGCTCCTGTTCCATGCCGCCGCCCTTGTCGGTCTCGTCGCCCTCCTCGATAGAAACACCCTGGGTCTCGCGGCGCGGCCTCTGGCGCTGGCCGTGGGCTTCGGCTTCATCATCGGTGCGGTTCTGTTTTCGGCCGATGTGGCGCTGCGCGCCTTCGCCGGGCACCGTCTGTTCCCGATGGCCGCGCCGAGCGGCGGGATGCTGCTGATCGCCGCCTGGCTCGTGCTCACGGTGGCGGCGATTGTCGGTCTCGCACGCGGGTGAAAACGCCCCTTTCGCTGCCCCAGCCCGCCCGCTAAAACCCCTGCACCATCCGCGCCCCGCTCCCGCCTCTCGTCCAGGGACTTCCATGACCGTCAGTCCGCACGATCAAGCCCGCATCCTCTCCGAGGCGCTGCCGCATATGCAGCAATACGACGAGGAAACCATCGTCATCAAATACGGCGGCCACGCCATGGGGCAGGAGCAGATGGCGCGCGATTTCGCTCGCGACGTGGTGCTGCTGGAACAGACCGCCGTCAATCCGGTGGTGGTGCATGGCGGCGGGCCGCAGATCGAAGCGATGCTCAAGCGGCTCGGCATCCAGTCGCATTACGAGGCGGGCCTGCGCGTCACCGATGCGGCGACCATGGAAGTCGTCGAAATGGTTTTGGCCGGCTCGATCAACAAGCAGATCGTCAGTTTCATCAATGCCGCAGGCGGCAAGGCCGTCGGCCTGTCGGGCAAGGACGGCAACATGGTCGTCGCGCGCAAGGTGAATCGTCAGATCGTCGATCCCGGCTCGCGCATCGAACGGGTGGTCGATCTCGGCTTCGTCGGGGAACCGGAGCGCGTCGATGTCACTGTGCTCAACCAGATCCTCGGCCGCGAACTCATTCCCGTCCTCGCGCCGGTGGCGGCCTCGGTCTCGGGCCAGACCTACAACATGAATGCCGACACCTTTGCCGGCAGCATCGCCGGCGCGCTCAAAGCCAAACGCCTGTTGATGCTCACCGATGTTCCCGGCGTACTCGACAAGTCGAAAACGCTGATCGGCGACCTGTCGGTCAACGAAGCGCGCAAGCTGATCGCTGACGGCACCATCTCGGGCGGCATGATTCCGAAAGTCGAAACCTGTATCAACGCCCTGGACCAGGGCGTCGAAGGCGTCGTCATCCTCGACGGCCAAGTGCCGCACGCGGTTCTTTTGGAGTTGTTTACCGACCATGGCGCTGGCACGTTGATCCATCGATAAGCAGGTCGCGCACAGACAAAAAATAACGACGCGCCGCCCACGCCGTCGCCATGCCTTCGGGAGGAATGAGATGAAGAAACTTGCCGCTCTGTTCGCCGCCGCCGTGACCGCGCTTGTTCTCGCGCAGCCGGCGACCGCGGCCGACTGGCCGACGCATGCGGTGCGCATCATCGTTCCCTATGGCGCCGGCGGAGCGGCTGACACACTCGCCCGGCTTATCGCACAGCCGCTGTCAAAGACGTTCAATCAGCAATTCTATATCGAGAACCGTCCCGGGGCCGGCGGCCTGACCGGCTCCGTCGCCATCGCGCGCGCCGATGCCGACGGTTACACGCTCGGGCTCGTCGGCATGTCGACGCACGTTCTCGCGCCGGCGATGAACACGAATGTGCCGCTGGATCCGTTGAAGGAATTCACGGAGATCGCCTATCTCGGCGGCGCGCCCAACATCTTCGTCGTGCATCCGACCTATCCGGCAAAGACCTTCAAGGACTTCATGGCCGCCGCGAAAGACGGCAAGGACATCGATTACGTTTCGCCCGGCATCGGCAGCGTCGGCAATCTTGTCGCCGAATATCTTGCGTCGAAGGAGCATCTCAAGCTGGTGCATGTCCCTTACAAAGGTGGCGCGGCGGCGTTGACCGACCTGATTGCCGGTCATGTAAAGGTCGGCATGATGAGTTATTCGACCGCCGGAGCGCAGATTCGCGCCGGCAAGCTTGTTCCCCTCGCAGTGTCGTCGAGCAAGCGCCTGAAAGACCTGCCCGATGTCCCCACGCTGAAGGAGCTTGGTTATCCCGAACTCGTGGCGACCACGTGGTGGGCCATCGCGGCGCCGGCCAATCTGCCGAAAGAGATCACCGACAAGGTCAATGCGGCCGTGAACACCGCGCTGAACGACCCGACAGTGCAGCATAACCTTGCGCAGGACGCCGTGGAGGTCGAGTCGAAGACGCCGCAGCAGATGACCGCCTTCATGAAATCCGAAATCGACAAATGGGTTCCGGTCATCAAGACTTCGATCAAGAAATGATCGCGTGCCGCCCGCGCCGGCAATGGCGCCCCGCGGCTTTTGAAAAAACATCAAGAACAGAAGCACAGGACCAATGACAAAAAAAACCATCGCCTCCGGCACCGTCGCCGACGCCTATCTCGCCCTGCTCGCCGACCGCGGCGTCGATTTCCTTTTCGCCAATGCCGGCACCGACTTCGCGCCGCTGATTGAATCGCTCGCCAAAGCGCAGGCAAACGGCACGCCGACCCCCAAGCCGGTAACCGTTCCGCATGAGAACGTCGCCATGGGCATGGCCATGGGCTTCTACCTCAAGACCGGCCGGCCGCAGGCGGTGATGGTGCATGTCAATGTCGGCACCGCCAATGCCATGTGCGGCCTGCTCAACGCCTATCGCTGCAATATCCCGATCTTCTTCACCGCCGGCCGCACGCCCTTTACCGAGGACGGCGGCATCATGGGTGCGCGTACCGGCGAAATCCACTGGCCGCAGGAGATGCGCGACCAGCGCGCCATGGTGCGCGAGATGGTGAAGTGGGATTACGAATTGCCGAGCGGCAATGTGCTGGAGACCGCCGTCGATCGCGGCCTCGCCATGGCCGCGACCGAGCCGATGGGACCGATCTACCTCACGCTACCGCGCGAGGTGCTGGCCGCCGAGATCAAGGACTACACCTATGCCTCTCCGGCGCGCCGCGTGGCGGCAACGGCGCCGTGGCCGGACATGAATGCGATCGATCGCGCGGCCGATATGATCGCCAAGGCGAAGAACCCGCTGATCATCACCTCGTGCACGGGCCGCACCGACGCGGATGTCGCTGCGCTCGCAATGCTGGCCGAGACGTTCTCGATTCCCGTGACGCAGCGCAAGCCGCGTTTCGTTGCCTTGCCGAGCGATCATCCGATGCATCTCGGCTACAATCCCGATCCCTATCTCAAGCGCGCCGATCTCGTCATCGTGATGGATTGCGACGTGCCGTGGATTCCCAACAAGACCGCGCCGAATCCCGACACCAAGGTGATCCATATCGGCCCCGATCCCTTGTTCTCCGGCTATCCGCTGCGCGGCTTCACCACCGATCTCGCCATCACCGGCGCGACCGGCGTGACGCTGCGCCTGCTCACCGAAGCGCTCGGAGCCGCCAAGAATAAAATGAACGGCGCGGTCGACACCCGGCGCAAGGAATGGGGCGACGAACGCAAGCAGCAGCGCGAGAAATTGCGCGGCGCGCTCGAGAAGGCGAAAACGTCCTCGCCGATCTCGCCGGCTTGGGTCAGCCATTGTCTCGATCAGGCCAAGGGCAAGGATGCGCTCGTGGTCAAGGAATCCCCGCTCATGCCTGAGCACATGACGTTCAACCAGCCGGGGACGTATTTCTCGGTCGGCGCGGCCGGCGCGCTCGGATGGGGGCTCGGCACCGCACTCGGCCTCAAGGCCGCAGCGCCCGACAAGCTCGTGATCGCCACCTGCGGCGACGGCGCCTACATGTTCGGCAATCCGGTGCCGGCGCATTACGTCAGCAAGGCCGAAAACCTGCCGATGCTCACCGTCGTCTTCAACAACGAGATGTGGGGCGCGGTGAAACGCAACACTCACGAAGTCTATCCCGACGGTTTTGCCGCCAAGAGCAATCGCGAGCCATTGACCTATTTCGAACCCGGCACGAAATTCGAAAAGGCGGTCGAGGCGGTTGACGGTTACGGCGAGCGGGTCGAAAAGGCCGAAGACATGCCCAAGGCGATCGACCGGGCGCTCAATGCCATCACCAAAGACGGCCGTCAGGCGCTGCTCAACGTGATCTGCCGCGGGCCATAAATAAGTTGCGCATATTCCGATCGCAAAACCGACACCCCACCTTTGCGGGACATGCGTTAAAGCATTATCCCGAAAAGCTTGTCCTCGACCTGATCGGGGATGGGAACCGGTTTTCGGATAAGATCATGCGTCGTCAAATAATTGCGGAATTCGCGGCGCCCACGGGATGAACGCGAGTGAACGCGAGAGCAAAATCTCCATGCCGGCTTCGCCGCGCGGCTTCGGCCATATCGAGACGTGGGTCTTCGACCTCGACAACACGCTCTACCCACATCACGTCAACCTGTGGCAACAGGTTGACGTGCGCATCCGCGACTACATCGCGGCACTGCTGAAGAAGCCGCCAGAGGAAGCCTTCCGCATCCAGAAGGATTATTATCGGCGCTACGGCACGACGTTGCGCGGGCTGATGATCGAGCACGGCGTCGAACCCGACGCCTTCCTCGAGGCCGTCCACCAGATCGACCATTCGCCGCTCGAACCCAATCCCGCGCTCGGCGCCGCGATCGAACGGCTGCCCGGCCGCAAGCTCGTCCTCACCAACGGCACACGCAAGCACGCCGAGGCCGTGATGCTGCGGCTCGGCATCAACGAACGGTTCGAGGACATTTTTGACATCAAGGCGGCGAATTTCGAGCCAAAGCCGTTTCGGCAGACTTATGATCGTTTCCTCGCGCGCCACGGCGTCGCGCCGGACAAGGCGGCGATGTTCGAAGATCTTTCCCGCAATCTCGAAGTGCCGCACGCGCTCGGCATGACCACGGTTTTGGTGGTGCCGGAAGGAAGCCACGCCATCGTGCGCGAGACGTGGGAGTTGGAAGGGCGCGATGCGGCGCATGTCGATCACATCACCGACGACCTCACCGGCTTCGTGATACGGATCGCCAGCGCCCGCGAAAAGGCCTGACGCAGCAAGGGCGGATCATGAAACACGTGAAGGTCGTCTATTTCGATTCCTTCGGCAGACGGCCTTCACTCGGCCGCGCATTCAAAATTTTTCCCGAAGTGGCCTTCGTCTCCGCGACGGACACGGTCTCCCTGACCGAAGGCTTGGATAGTGCCGAAGTGCTGCTGATCGGCAACCGCGCCTATTCGCAGGAGGTGGCCGCGATCCTGAACCGACACGGCCGCGCGCTGAAGTGGATCCAGTTCATGTCGTCCGGCATCGACAATGCGCGGGCGCACGGCATTCCGCCCGGCGTCATCGTCACCAACGCGGCCGGGCTTCGCGCCGGCACCGTTTCCGAACACGCCTTTGCGCTGATGCTCGGCGTGGCCCGGCGACTCGCGGAGGCCGAGCACGCCAAAGCGCGGCAGGACTGGTGTCGCGATGCGATGACGCCACGCGTCATCTCGCTGACCGGCAAGCACATGCTGATCGTCGGCCTCGGCGCTGTGGGCCAGGAGCTCGCGCGCAAGGCCAAGGCCTTCGACATGAGAGTGACGGGAATCAGCCGCAGCGCCGCGCCGCTGCCGCATGTCGATCGGATCCGTCCGCGCGCGGAATTGTCCGCCGCCTGTGCGGAGGCTGACGTGATCGTCGTATCCGCCACCTACGATCCGGCCGAAGGGGCGCTGCTGACGAAGGCTGCCATCGATTCGATTGGACCACATGGCATCGTGATCAATATCGCGCGCGGCCCGCTGGTCGACGAAGGCGCTCTGACTGCGGCCGTGGCGGAAGGCCGTATCGCGGGCGCGGGCCTCGATGTCTCGGTGCTCGAACCCCTGCCGCCAGACCACAAGCTCTGGACAACCAAAAACATTCTGCTGACGCCGCATATCGGCGGCGCGGGCGCCGACGAATCCGGGCTCGCGCTGCATACGATGCTTGCCGAAAACATGCGCCGCTGGCTTGCCGCAGAGCCGCTGAAAAACATCATGATCGCCGCGACAGACTCAGGCACGGCGATTTGATTTTACGCAGCCGAGGCCGGACCGACGAGGCGTTGCGGCCTCTGGTCAACGGAGACTGGCTTACGCTTGTCGCCGCGTGTCAGCCAACGCGTCACCGGCCGCTCGAAGAGGAAGTAGCTCAGGAAACCGACGCTCAGCGCGACGATGATTCCGATCACGAGGAAGCTCCAATAGGGCATGAAACTCGCGAGCTTGTTCACCCACAAAACACGCAGCGGCCGAATGAAGAATTCGTGCGACAGATAGAGGCTGTATGACGCATCGCCGATCAGCATCGGCAGCACCCAGGGTTGCCGCGCGCCATCGACCTGCGGTCCCAACGCCACCGCGATGAGGACGATGAAGGCCGGGATGAAATCCGCCGCGCGGATGATGATGTTGTCTTCAGGATAACCCGGGATCGAGGGATGAACGAGCAGCGCGAGGCCAATGGCGCCGATGATCAGCGCTGGCCAGTAGGACAGCCTGTAACCCATCTTGTAGGCCACACCGACCACCATGCCGAGCATGAAGCCGACGATGATCGGATCGCCCCAGAAATTGAGCTGCACCGAGGCGAGCGGCCCATGCGAGAAGACACCAAGGATTTGTGCGAGCGTCAGTCCACCGAGCAGCGACAGGGCGACAGCCAAGCCGACGCGGCGCGGAAACAGCAGCGCGAAGGTGAAGACGGTGTAGAACATCATCTCTAGGTTCAGGGTCCAGCCGGGCGTCGTGATCGGACGCACTAGCCCGTTCACGCGGGCATCGGGCCAAAAGAGGAAGGACGACAGGATGTAGCCCGGCTCGGTCACCGGCACGCTGATCATCTGCGGCGCCAGCAGCGCGCCGACGACGGCACAGGCGGTGATGGCCCAGTACAGCGGCACGATACGGATGATGCGGCGGCGGGCGAAATCGAGCGACGCGCCGGGACGCGCGAAGCCGTCGTAACTTGTCGCGACCATGATGAAGCCGCTGATGGCGAAGAACAGCACCACGCCGGTGCCCAGCGCTTCATTGTCGAAGAAAAGCTTGTCGCCGGTGACTTCGCCGATGCGCTTCATCTCCAGGCCGCAATGCGACACGACCACCATGAAGGCGGCGAGCGCGCGCAAAATCTGGATGTTCGACAGCTTTCTCATGAAGGCCTCCCATGACGATCGCCGTGGCAAGACCCATCGATAGCCGCTCGAAGGCCGGCCTTGGATTTAATCGCCCGTTTACCTTACCTGTTGAGGTTAGCGGGGTTGGTCCGGCGCTTGGAGAATGTTGAATCTTCAGCGGCAGCGCTCAGTTCCGCCGCCATTTAGCTGCGCAATCATTGAAATTGGCTTACGCAACCTGACTAAACTCTTGTGTCGCGTTTGATCATTTCCGCTGACAGCCATGCGATTTTTAGGCGGCTTCCCGCTTTAAGAGACTTTGCCGCTTAAGAGATTTGCCCGGCTACGCGGCGCGACCGCGCTGCACCGCTTCCATGATCAGCCGTTCGGCTTCTTCAGGACCACCCCAGCCGATCATCTTGACCCATTTGCCGGGTTCGAGATCCTTGTAATGCGTGAAAAAATGCTCGATCTGGCGCCACGTGATTTCGGGCAGATCGGTATAGCTCTTCACGTGCTCATAGCGGCGGGTCAATTTGGTCGTGGGGACGGCGACGATCTTTTCGTCGCCGCCGCTTTCGTCTTCCATCTTCAAGACACCGATCGGCCGCACCGCGATGACGGCGCCGGGGATGATCGGACGCGTGTTGGCGACGAGAACATCGACGGGGTCGCCGTCGCCGGACAGCGTATGCGGAATGAAGCCGTAATTTCCCGGATAGCGCGTCGGCGTATAGAGAAAGCGGTCGACGACGAGCGTGCCGGCGTCCTTGTCCATTTCATATTTGATTGGTTCGCCGCCGATCGGCACCTCGATCACGACATTGACCTCCTGCGGGGGGTTTTTGCCGATTGAAATGGCGTCGATACGCATCAAGGTCTCCGGCCGCAGACTGAGAGAAGAAAAACTGAAAGAGAGGAAAGACGATAAGCCGACAGCGCCGGAAAACACAATGGTTCCGGCGCTGGGCAAAGGTCGGAAGATGCAGCCGCTTACTTTCCCGCGATGATCGCTTTCGTCTCGTCGCCGATGTCCTTCGGCGTCGCATACATTTCCTTCATCAAGGCGTCGATTTTTCGCCAGTCCATCGGACTGACTTCCATCTTCCGGGACTTCATCTCGGCGATGAAAGTGGGGTCCTTCATGGTGTCCTCGAACGCCTTACGCAACGCAGCCGCGCGGGCCGCCGGAACGTTGGGTGGGGCGGCGAAAGGACGCCCCAGGATCTGGCAGTTGAGGACCAATCGCAAAATCTGCTTCTGCCGTTCGGTCTTCGCGAACTCCATGATGGCGGGCGTGTCCGGCAATTCCGGCGCGCGTTCGAGCGCCAGGACGACGAGAACCTTCAGCTTCTTTTGCGCGATCCAGTCCGGCTTGGTGATTTTTATGCTCGAATACGACCAGCCGCAGCGGCCATCGACCTCGCCGCGCTCCACGGCCAGCAGCATCTCGGCCCCTCCCGGATAACCGGAGACGAGCTGCAATTTCAGGCCGAAGAGATTGTCCAGGATCTTGGTGAACATGTCTTCGTCGGAGCCCGGCCCGGAGCCGGCCACCGTCGCCGGATATTTTTCCGCATCGGCGAACGTCTTGATCTTGGGATTGCCGATGAACCCGCAAATGGTGAGGTCGCTTGTCCCGCTGCCGATCCAGGTGAATTTCGTGGAGTCGAAAGCCGCGCCATGCGAGCCGATGACCGGCTCCATGACCGGTGCGCGGACAAGCCCGAATGTCGTGCCATCCTTCGGCGCGACGTTGTAGAGGTAGTTCGCGGCCTTCAGGCTGCCCGCGCCCGACATGTTCTGCACGACGACGGTCGGATGTCCGGGAATGTACTTGCCGATATGGGCCGCGACGCTGCGCGCATAAAGATCGAAACCGCCACCGGTCGTGTAGCCGACAAGCATCGTCACCGTATGGGATTTGTAGAAATCCGCGACAGGGTCTGCGTGCGCCGGTAGCGCGAGTGCCGCGACAACGGCAAGACTGCCAAAATATTTTGCAAGACGGGTCGGCATTGTGACGATTCTCCCCTTATGTTTGTGGCGGCAGAGACACTGCGCGCCCACATGGCTTTGACGTTGCAAAGCCTGTTCCAGCGCGCCGGAAGCCCGCCGCGGCTGGACAAGGGAGCATATCTTCAAGTCCGAGAATGCCGCGAGGCCTTTTCGAGCCTTCGCGGCAATATTTTGGCTGAGCGCCGATCCCGGCTCAGGCCCGCGGGCGGCGCAGCGGGATGCGGCTCGCCCGGTTTGTTGCCTGGCCGGGTCAGCGCTTGCCCTGATTCATCGCCCACATCACGCCGAACGGATCGCGCAACTGGCCGTAGCGGTCGCCCCAGAACATGTCCTGCACCGGCAGGACCGTTTCGGCGCCGGCATCGGTGGCACGCCTGAAGGCGGTGTCGATATCATCGACCATCAGCGTCAGGTTGAAACCCTGCGGCTTTTCCAACGCGCACCCGTGCTCCGGATAGGGATCGCCCAGCATCACCGAGCTTCCATTGATGTAGAGATGCACGTGCATGGTGCGGCCCTTGTCGTCCGGCGGATGGGCCGTGGCGATCTCGGCCCCGAACGCGCGCTTGTAGAATTCGGCGGCCTTCATCGCGCCGTCGACCTGCAGATAGGCGACAACGCCGCCCTTCACGGCCGGGGCGGCCTGCGCGGCGGGGTCTTTTTGCTGTGTCTCAGTCATGGCAGTCCTCCGTTGGTTGAACGTGAGATCGACCCAAGGACGATGCAGACTCTCCCGGCCCGACACTCCCGAAAAAATAATTTTCAGTTTCCCGCCGGCGCGCCGTCGCGCATCAGCCGGTCGAGATGCATGCGTATGTGGTTGGCCTCGGCGGGCGTGTTGGCGAGGGCGATCGCCTGATTGAAGGCGGCGCGCGCCTCTGCCGTGCGGCCCAGTTGCAACAGAAAGGCACCCTTGGCCCCAAAGAAATGAAAATAGCCCGAAAGCCGGGGCGCCAGCGGCTCGATCAGGTCGAGCGCCGCGGCCGCGCCGCGAACCTTGCCGACCGCGACGGCGCGGTTGAGCGTGACCACCGGCGAGGGCTGCAACCGCTCGAGCGCGACATAGAGCGCCTCGATCTGCACCCAGTCCGTCTCCTCCGGCCGCGCCGCGCGGGCATGCAGAGCGGCGATAGCCGCCTGAATCTGGTAAGGGCCGGGCTGACGATGGCGCATCGCCTTGTCGATCAGCGCCAGCCCCTCTGCGATCAGCTTGCCGTCCCAGCGGCTGCGGTCCTGATCTTCAAGGAGAATGATCTCGCCTCCCGCATCGAACCGGGCCGGCGCACGCGCGTGCTGGACCAGCATCAGCGCCGTGAGCCCCATGATCTCCGGCTCGGTCTGGAACAGGCGCAGCAGCAAGCGCGCCAGCCGGATCGCCTCGTCGCACAATTCAGCGCGCGCCGAGCCATCGCCCGCGGAATAGCCCTCGTTGAAAATCAGATAGATCATCGCGGCGACGGCAGCGAGGCGCTCAGTCCGCTCGACTGCGCCGGGCGTTTCGAACGGAACGCCGCCTTGCGCGATGCGCGCCTTGGCGCGGGTGATGCGCTGCTCCATGGCGGCCTCGCCGACCAGAAAGGCGCGCGCGATCTGGCGAACCGAAAGCCCCGATACGATGCGCAGCGCCAGCGCGATCTGCTGGGTGTCGGGCAATTCAGGATGGCAGCATATGAACAACAGACGCAGCACGTCGTCGCGGTAATGCGAACCGTCGAGCCGTTCCGCCAGCGAGGCCTCGGCATCGTCAAGGTCGGAGATCGCTTCGTCCGGTGGCAGCGTCACTTGTTTGCCGCGCTTGCGCACGCCATCGAGCGCCGCGTTGCGCCCGACCAGGATCAGCCACGCGGTAGGATCGCGCGGCGGCCCGTTCTGCGGCCAGCTTTTGAGCGCGCGCAGGCAGGCATCCTGGAACGCCTCCTCGGCGGTATCGAGGTCGCGAAAATAGCGCAGCAGCGCGCCGATCGCCTGAGCGCGCGCGGCGGTCAGCGTGGCGTTGATCCAATCGACATCGCTCACGCGCCGCTCCGCCGGTCCGGATTATAAAGCGCGATCGGGCGGACCTCATAGGCGCCGCCGGGATTGACCGCGGCCAGTTCGCGCGCGATGCCGAGGGCTTCGTCGAGATCGGCGACGTCGATGACGTAGAAGCCCAAAAGCTGCTCCTTGGTTTCGGCGAAGGGGCCGTCGATGACGAGCGGGGGGTCCGACTTGCGCAAGGTCGTGGCCGAGGTGGTCGGCAGCAGGCGCAACGCCGGCCCGAGCTTTCCGGCCTTGACCAACCGCTCATGGACCACACCGAGACGGGCCATGACGGCGGCGTCCTCTTCCTTGCTCCAGGACCAGACGACATCCTCGTCATTGTAGCAAAGGATCGCATACTGCATCGCGGTTCCGCTCCTCGTGTAAACTAAGGACGGAGGACTATGCCCGCAGCCGACAGCGGCATGCAAAAAAATTTCGACCGGCCGCTGCCGTGAAATCCGCGCCCACGACTTCGCTCATCGTCAAAAAAAAATCAAACGGCTGTCGGATCGGCCGCTGCCCCGCCGTCCTAGGGCCGGAATTCAGGACAATCGGTATCCAACAACGGAGAGGACAATGACCGCCCAGACCACGACATCCGACCGCGACCTGACGCTGACCTGCCTGATCGATGCGCCGCGTGAAAAAGTCTTCCGCGCGTGGACTGACTCCGCATTGCTGAAGCAATGGTTTGCGCCACTGCCCTATACGACGCCCGTTGCTGAGATGGATGTCCGCCCGGGCGGCGCGAACTTTATCGTCATGCGCGGCCCCGACGGCCAGGATATGCCCATGCGCGGCGTCTATCTCGAAGTCGTCACGAACGAGCGGCTGGTTTTCACCAATGCCTATACCAAGGCCTGGGAGCCGTCCGAAAAGCCGTTCATGACGGTGATCCTTACCTTTGAAGACGAAGGCGGCAAGACGCGCTACACCGCGCGCGTGCGGCACTGGACCGTCGCCGACCGCGAAGCCCACGAAAAAATGGGTTTCCATCCGGGCTGGAGCCAATGCACCGACCAGTTGGCGGCGCTTGTCGCAAAGCTTTAGGCGCCGCGCTTTGTGCACCGCGAGACACATGTGATCCATTAATGGAACCCGAGTGGGCGCGCCAGCGTTCAGATCTGGTAGAAATTTGAAAAATGGATTGGCACCATGTCTATCGGCACAATAATTCTGATTATTCTGGTTCTCGCGTTGCTTGGCGGCTTTAGCGGGATCGGTGGCGGCCCCTTCTATGGCACCGGTTATTACGGCGGCGGCGGACTGGGCATCATTATCGTCATCCTCCTCGTATTGCTTCTGCTCGGAAGACTGTAATCCGGCGGGGCTGGCCCCCGGCGCGAAGTCTGGATTGACTTCATCGGGCGTGATCGCGAATTTTCGCGGTCACTCATGTTGGGGTCGCTCATGGCGATGGTCGCGCCTGCGGGTTTCGCGGCTCCTTGATGCAAACGCTGCCATTTAGCAAGCGCTGCCATTCAGGATGTGAGCTCGAAAAGGCCGCTCATGGCTCGCCGGACGCATCGAAAACGAAACCCGGACAAGAGCGGACGCAGCGCCGCGCAGGACGACCGGACAGAATCGTCGCGTCAGCGCATCACCAACAAGGAAGTCGCCGACGTCGAGGAGCGTTCAAGTCCGAGCACGCCTGTCATCTACGAAATCGTGCGCCGGGTCGGCGAAGAGGAGATGGCGCGGCCGGCGACGTCGCTCTGGTGGTCGGGGGTCGCCGCCGGGCTGTCGATCAGCTTCTCGCTTCTGATGCAAACCATTCTCGAAACACACTTGCCGGACACGCCCTGGCGGCCGCTGATCAGCAGCTTCGGCTACACCGTCGGCTTCGTCATGGTAGTGTTGTCGCGCCAGCAATTATTCACCGAGAACACGATCACCGTCGTCCTGCCGGTGATGGCCGACTTCACGCTTCAGAACATCTTGAAGCTCTGCCGCATGTGGGCGATCGTTCTCGCGGCGAACATGGCGGGCACTCTTTTTGCCGCGCTGTTCTGCAACTTCACGCCCGTTCTCACGCCGGATTTATGGCACGGGATGCTGGATATCAGCCGTCATCTGATGGAGCATAGCTGGCTGGAGATGCTGTTTCGCGGCATTGCCGCCGGATTTCTCGTCGCCGCGATGGTCTGGCTTTTGCCGAGCGCCGAGGCTGCGCAATTTCACGTCATCATCATGTTGAGCTACCTGATCGCCGTTGGCGGCTTCGTCCATATCGTTGCCGGCAGCATCGAAGCGTTCCTGCTGGTGCTGAACGGCGACCTGAACTGGCTGGCGATGCTGACGGACTTTTTTGCGCCGGCGCTCATCGGCAATATCATCGGCGGCACGGCACTGTTCGCGCTGATCGCCTATGCGCAGGTCATGAAGGAGATTTGACGCCGTGCCACCGGTGCTTCGCGGTCACCCGCCATGCAAAGCACCGGCGCGATGGCATTTATCGTGTTTCATCCGTCCCGGCGGCGGATGCGGCGCGCGAGGTAGTCGAAATTCACCTGGAACTGGTCCGGCCGGGTGAGATCATATTTGAGCTTCTCGATGTCCTCGCGCGGAAATTCCTTCGCGCAATCCCCGGAGGCCTCGGCGATCATCTGGATCATGGCCGCGTTCTCGAGCATCAATGTCGTGATCACCACATCCTCGACCGAGGCCCCGGCGGTCACGACGCCATGGTTCTTGAGCAGCACGGCCCGATGCGGCCCGAGCGCCTTGGCGACGCCCGCGCCCATATCCGTTGTGCGGATCAGATTCACGGTGTCAGCATAAAAACCCAGCGCGTCGTAGAAGATCGCAGCCGGCTGGCTGTAGCATTTCATCGGCCGGCCGGTTGAAGACAGGGCCGTGGCGTAAACCGGATGGGTATGGATGACGCTCTGGACATCCGGACGCGCCTTGAAGATTTCCGAATGGATATAGACCTCGCTGTGCCGCCGCGAGGTCCCGGCAATGACGTTGCCGTCCAGCCCGATGGTGAGAATATTCTCCATCGTGATCTCGTCGAGGCCGGTTGAGTGCGCCTTCATGAAGAAGCGCGACGGATCGTCCGGCAGACGCACCGAAATATGACCGCGGGTGAAATCATCCTGCCCTTCGGCGACCAGGATCTTGCCCGCCATCATCATCTTCTCTTTGATCTCGGTATGCGTCTTGTCCATGAAACGGTCCTTCTCCCCTATGGCGTCAATTCGCACGCAAACTGCGGCATCGCCGGCCCAACTTCAAGCCGAAATGATCGGGACTCGGCAATTGCGGACGCGATGATTCACGGGCACCATTGCGTACGCGATGACGTCCGGTCGGGGCGCACGCCAGCGAAGGGGGAAATCAAGCGTGACGGTGAGCGACGACGGCGTTCTGTATTCATTGAAGGGGCAGCGGGCCTTCGCCGAAGAACTCGCCACCCGCTGGAGCGTTCACATCAGCGCCGCAACATTGGACGCCATTCCCGAAACGGTGCGGCCAAAAATCCGGGCCATGGTCACGAGCGGGAGTGTCGGCGCGTCCGCGGCGCTGATGCAAGGACTGCCGAATCTCCGTCTTGTCACCTGTTTCGGCTCGGGCTTCGAGGGCGTCGACCTGAAAGCGGCCCGCGACCGTGGCATCGTCGTGACCCATGCTCCAGGCGCGAACGCCTCGAGCGTGGCGGATATGGCGATCGGCCTGATGATCGCCTCGGTGCGCCGCATCGCGGCAGGCGACCGCTTCATTCGCGCAAAGCATTGGCTGACACAGAAGAAACCGTCGGGCGAGCGCGGGCTGACAGGCCGCCGCCTCGGCATTTTCGGCCTCGGCGCCATCGGCGAAAAAATCGCATTGCGCGCCGCTGCCCTTGAGATGGACATCGGCTATCACAATCGCACGGCCCGCACCGATGTCTCCTGGCAGTATCATCCGACGCTTCTCGATCTCGCCAAAACTTCGGATGTCCTGATGGTGGCCTGCCGCGCCGGCGAGGAGACGCGCAACGCCGTCAATGCCGTAGTGCTCGACGCTCTCGGCCCGGACGGCCATGTGGTCAACATCTCGCGCGGATCGGTCATCGACGAAGCGGCCCTGATTGACGCCTTGCGCCACGGAAAGATCGCGGGCGCCGGTCTCGATGTCTTTGTCGGCGAGCCAAATGTTTCCGCTGCCCTGCAGTCGCTCGAAACGGTCGTCATGACCCCGCATCTCGGCGGCGCAACGGCAGACGCAAGCGCGGCGACCGCCGCTTATGTGTTGCGCACGCTGGAAGCCTTCTTCAGCGATCAGGCGGTGCCGTATCTCGTTCCTTCGCATCAGGCCCCAAATACCGCCCCGAGTGCCGCATGACAGTCACCGCGCTTCGCATCACGTCGGTCAACGTGCCGATGACGTGCACCTATGGCACCCCTTATCCGGCGCGATCGCACACGACGGCACTGGTCGTCATTCTCGAATCGCAGTCGGGACTGCGCGGCGAGAGCGTTTTGATTGGCGCGCACATGAGACAGATGCATGTGCTGCGTGAAATGATGCGCAGCCTCGAACCGCTTGTCGTCGGCACTGACCCCGCGGACTGGCGCACATTTTCTCCGCGTGCGCGGGACGACAGCAAACACGTCGGCTATGCCGGCGTCGTCGCCATCGCAATAGGCGCCATCGAAGCGGCCCTTCTCGATCTCGCCGCCAAGGCCAGCGACCAGCCGGTGCATCGCCTGCTCGGCGCCAAACGAGACGCCGTGCGCGCCTATTACAGCAGCGGCTTTTGGCCAAAAGTTCCACTCGACGTCATGCTCAAGACGGCGCAGCGCGTTACCGATGCCGGTTATCGCGCCATCAAGGTCCGGGTCGGCGGGCTGTCGCTCGACGACAATGTGCGCCGGCTGACGGCATTGCGAGAGGCGGTCGGGTCCGATGTTGAGATCATGATCGATGCCGGCCGACGTCTCGACGTCAAATCCGCTATCGCGCTGGGACAGGCGCTCGCGCCGCTCTCGATCGCGTGGCTGGAAGAGCCGATTGCCGGCGACGACCATGCCGCCAACGCCGCAATCGCAGCCGCCATACCGATGCCGGTGGCGCTCGGCGAAAGCGTTTTTTCGCGGCAGGAGTTCGAAGACATTTTGGGCAAGCGCGCGGCAACGGTCATCATGCCGGATCTGCAGCGGATCGGCGGCCCATCGGCCTTCCTCGCCATCGCCGATCTCGCTCACGCAAACGGCCTCGCGATCTCCTCACATGTCGCACCGGAGATGAGCCTTTCCCTGCTCGCCCATGTCGAGAACTCCGGTTACGTCGAAATCATGCCGTGGGCCGCGCCGCTGTATCGCGATGGCATCGTCATCGAAAACGGATACGCCAAATTATCCGACGCGCCGGGCTGGGGCGTGTCGCTGAACGACGAAGCGATCGCGCGTTACACCGTCGATTGACATCGCCGCCCGGCGGTGTCGAGATGGACATCGGCAAAAGCTGTATGTTTCTGCAATAAAAACGAGAAAAAAATGGGAACGCTCAAAATCAATGCATTGACATGCATCGACCCACGCGGATGCACCTTCTCTCTTATTGTGAGTCTCGCATTTATTTTTCTCGCGGCGTTGCCCGCCGCTGCGCAACCGGATGCGGCGTCGGTCGATAAATTCTACAGCGGACGCACCGTCGTCCTCATGGTCGCGACCTCTCCGGGCGGCCGCTACGACACCAATGCCCGGCTGATCGCCAAACATATCGGCCAGTTCATTCCCGGACATCCGACCGTCGTCGTTCAAAATCAGCCGGGCGGCGGCGGTCTCGTCCTCGCCAACCGTCTCTACAATGTCGCGCCGCGTGACGGATCCGCCATCGCGGTGGTGCAGCCGGGAACGCCGCAGGTGCAAATCCAGGGCGAACCGAACGCAAAATTCGACCCGCTCAAATTCACCTGGCTCGGCAGCCTGTCGTCCTTCGCCGATGATGCAGATCTGCTGATCCTTCGGCCCGGCTACGAAGCAAAGTCGGCCGCCGACCTCAAAGGATCGGACAAAAAGGCGACGATCGGATCGGGGACGCCGGGCTCGACCAATCTCACCTTCGCCCTGATCGCGCGTGACGTGCTCGGCTTTCCTCTCAAGATCGTGCGCGGCTATCCCGGCGCGCCGTCCTTGCACCTGGCGATGCAGTCCAAGGAAATAGACGGCCAGGTCGTGCTGATGAGTTCGATCAAGACGACGCAGCGTCATATCTGGGACACCAGGCAGTTCGTGCCGATCGTCGCATTCGGCCGCCGCACGCGCGTGGAAGAATTGCCCGACGTGCCAGCCGCACGCGAACTGGTCAATGATGACAAAAGCAGAGCCATCCTCGATTTCGCGGAACTGCCGTTCTTCATGTCGCTGCCGCTGCTCGCACCGCCCGACGTGCCTGCCGCCCGCGCAGCCGCCCTGCGCAAGGCATTCATGGACATGACGAAGGACAAGGCTTTCCGTGACGAGGCGATCAAGGCGCAGATCGACCTTTCTCCCATCGACAGCGATGCCGTGATAGCCCTGCTGCGCACCGCCGTCGCGACGCCGAAACACGTGATCGCGGACTACAACAAGATCGTTCCGGTCGACAAATAAGCGGGGCGCCCTTGAAGATCACGCAGGTTGAAGCCATCCATGTCGCGCTCCCCTATGAGCACGGCGCACCGAAACCTGCCCGCTCGGGCATCGGCGCCTGGGACACGCAGGACATTCTGTTTCTCCGCGTCGAGACTGACGCGGGTCTCGTCGGTTGGGGCGAGGCGTTCGGCCATGCCTCAACGCCGGTGACTATCGCCGCCATCCGCGAGGTGATCGCGCCGCTGGCTGTGGGCGCTGACCCGTCCGACATCGCCGGGACCATGGGCGTGCTGGTGCGGCGCACGCAAAGCATGGCGCGCAGCGGGCCGGTGCAATTCGCGCTGTCCGGGCTCGACATCGCGCTCTGGGACATCGCGGGGCAGATCGCAGGCAAGCCGGTCTGGCAGTTGCTTGGCGGCAGTGCGCGCGCGTCGGTGCCGGCCTATGCCAGCCTCTTCCGCCTGAACACGCCAGATCATGTCGAGCGCGTTGCGGCCAATGCCGCGGCGCGCGGCTACAGCCATATCAAGCTGCACGAGCACACGGTCGAAAGCGTCCGAGCCGCACGGCAAGGCGCCGGGCCAAAGATTCCGCTGATGGTGGACACGAATTGCTATTGGGATGAGCCGGAAGACATCATCGCGTTCTGCGAAGCCGTGGAGGGTTTCGGCATCGCCTGGCTTGAGGAGCCGCTCTATCCCGCCGATGCCTATGAGGTGTCCGCCGCCATCCGGCAGCATGTCAAAATTCCGCTCGCAGCCGGCGAAAATCTCGGCAACTACAATGATGCGCGCTGGCTCGCGGCCGCCGGCGCCGTCGATATCGTGCAGCCGAGCGTGGCGAAGATCGGCGGCATCACACAGGCGTGGAAGACGATCCGTTTCCTGCAGGACCAGAATATTCGCGTCGTTCCCCACTCGCCCTTTGTCGGGCCGGCCTTGATCGCCGCCATTCACATGGTCGCCGCGATGCCCGGGGAAGAGCTTTGCGAACATCGCTTCTGCGATCTCGGCGCCAATCCGCTCGGCGATGCGGTGATCGCCGTCAACGGCCGGTTGCCGGTGCCGCAGACGCCCGGTCTCGGGATTACTGTCGATCCTTCCGTCGTCGAAAAATATCGCGTCGGCTGATTGTGCGCCCAGCGCGCGCGACATTGCCGTCGTGCTTGCCACATCGCGGATGCTGCCATAGCCTTCTGGACGGGAGACGTCCGCGCGCATTTCAAGAACATGAAGAAGTAACGCGCGGCAGCATTTATCTTAGCCACGTGGGCCTTGCCTCATAGGCAAGCTCAAGCGGCAAAATCATCAGGGAGGACTTTTCCGCGTGCGCATGATCGATGCCTTCAATCATTTTTTCCCGAAACGTTACTATGACGCTCTGCTGGAGACGCCGGCCGGCAAGAAGGATCTCGGCAAGCGCGTGCGCCAGATTCCGGCTTTGTCGAACATCGAGGAGCGGCTGCGCGTCGTCGACATGTTCGATGATTATACGCAGGTTCTGTCCCTTGGCCTGCCCCCCATCGAGCGCATCTGGAGTCCGGACGACGCGCCGGAAATGGCAAAGATAGGCAATGACGGGCTGGCCGAGATCGTCGCGAAATATCCCGATCGCTTCGTCGGCTATTCGGCGCTGTTGCCGTTGAATGCGCCTGAGGCGGCGGCGAAGGAAGCCGCGCGCGTCCTTGCCAATGGCGCCAATGCCATCCAGATGCCGACCAATGCCAAGGGCGTGCCGATCGACGCGCCGGAGTTCTGGCCGATCTACGAAGTCATTGCGAAATCGGGCCGCCCGATCCTGCTGCATCCCTCGCGCACGCGCGACATGCCGGACTATCCGACGGAGAAGCACTCGAAATACGAGATCAACAGCGTGCTTGGCTGGCCGTTCGAGACCAGCGCAACGCTGGCGCGCTTCGTCTTCTCCGGCATCATGGACAAATATCCCGACCTGAAGATCGTCGCGCATCATCTCGGCGGCGTGATCCCCTATCTCGAGGGACGCATCGCCCACAGCTTCGATCAACTCGGCTCGCGCACCAGCGAAGAAGATTATGAATCGCTACTCAAAAGCCTGAAGAAGCGGCCCTACGACTATTTCAAGGATTTTTACGGCGATACAGCCGTCGAAGGTGCAAAGGCCGCGACCGTTTGCGGCATCAGCTTCTTCGGCGCCGATCACACGCTGTTCGCCTCCGATTGTCCCTTCGACAAGGAAAAGGGACCCGGCTACATCCGCTCGACCAAGGAGGCGATCGAGGCGGTCGGCCTGTCGAACGCCGACAAGGAAAAAATCTATCACAAGAATGCGGAGCGGCTTTTTGGACTGAACTAGCCGGTCCGATCGGATCGGCAAAAAAATCTGGGGAGGATGCCATGCGAACGAAAGAGGTCGCGCCACGCGCCACACCCTTTTCACGCGCGATGTTATTCCAGCTTGCGTTGCGCGGCTTGGTTCCTGCCCTGGCGTTATGCGTCGCACTCGGCAACGCGAACGCACAAAGCACTCCCGATTTTTATAAAGGCCGCACCGTCGAACTCGACATTCAGACCAGCGTCGGTGGCGGCTATGACAGCTATGCGCGCCTGCTCGCCCGTTTCATGCCAAAATATATTCCCGGAAACCCCACCATCCTGCCCAAGAACATGCCCGGTGCCGGCGGGCTGCTGGCCGCCAATTATCTCTACAACGTCGCGCCGCACGACGGCTCGGTCATCGGCATCATCAGTCGCGGCACGGCGTTCGATCCGCTGCTCGGCAACACCGCCGCGCATCTCGACGGCACAAAATTCAACTGGATCGGCAGCGCCAACAACGAAGTCAGCGTCTGCGTGACCTGGAACACGAGCGGCATCCGCACATTCGACGATGCGCGCAAGAAAGAGACCGTCGTCGGCGCCACCGGCCCAACCGCCGACACCTATCAATTTCCCAAAATCGTCAATGCCGTACTCGGGTCGAAATTCAAGATCGTCACCGGTTACAAGGGCGGCAATGAAGTCGACCTCGCCATGGAGCGCGGCGAGGTGCAGGGCCGGTGCGGCTGGTCATGGACCAGCGTCAAGGGCATCCATCAGGATTGGCTCAGCCAGAAGAAACTCAACATCCTGTTCCAGGTCGGCCTATCGAAGCATCGCGACCTGCCCGACGTGCCGCTGATTATCGATCGCGCGACGAACGATGCGGATCGCGCGCTGCTCAAACTCGTCTTTTCGCGCCAGGTGATGGCGTGGCCCTTCCTCACGCCGCCCGGCGTTCCGGCGGATCGTGTCGCACTGCTGCGCCGCGCTTTTCTCGACACCATGAAGGACAAGGATTTTCTGGCCGGCGCCGACAAGGCCGGGCTCGAAATCACGCCGGTGTCCGGCACGGACATCCAGAAGCTCGTGAGCGAGGTTTATGCGACGCCGCCCGCGATCACCAAACGGGCGGCTGACTTGCTGACCTTGCAGAGCGGCCCGCGTTAGCCTGACCGCAAAGGCCGGCGCCCGCTTTTCGGCGTCATGCGCTAGGCCGAGCGTTTCGACCGCGGGCTTTTGTCCATGGTGTCGATCATCTGGCGGGTAAGCCGTTCCATCAATTCGGCCCGCAAGGCGGCGTGAGCAGACGAGTCCCACAAATTATGCGACTCGTCGGGGTCGTTGCGCGTGTCGTAGAGTTCACCCCAGGCGACGCCGCTGTAGAGCGACAAGCGGAAATCGTCGGTGACCAACGTGCGTACCGAAACCGGCTCGGAGAATCCCTGCCGCTTCTTGCTGTCGTTGAACTCGATGAGCAAGTCCGCGCGATCCATCGCACCAGCATCCCACAGATCGCGCCCCTGAATCCCCCAATAGGGTTTTAGCCCGGCGCGAGCGATGATGCTGGGCGCGAGATCCACAGTGGAGGCCAGCGCGCCGGAGACGCGCGCCGTCCGGTCCGCCGGATCGGACCAGATGAATGGCACCTGATTGATGCCGTTCATCGCCAGTGCACCTTTTAACATCATGCCATAGTCGCCGAGATAGTCGCCGTGATCGGCATTGAAAACGATCACGGTACCGTCGTAGCGGCCGCTCGCCCTGAGCGCATCGAGCACACTGCCCACCGCGTCGTCGATCATGCCGATCATGCCGCAGGTCAGCGCCATGGCTTCGCGGATTTCCTCCCCGCGCGCCATGAAGGATTCTTCGGCCTGCTGTTTGCTCCGGCTGCCGTCGCGCATGCGCTCATGCGACCAGACCAGCGGCGGCGGCGGATTCTTGTGCGCATCATAGGGCCGGCGGACGGCGAAGTCGGCGGGATCGTACATGTCCCAATATTTGCCCGGCGGCGTGAAGGGATGATGCGGATCGGCAAACGACACGAAGGCGAAGAACGGCCGGTCATCACCCTTGACGCTATTCAAAAAATCGACGGCGCGGTCGCGCACGAAGGATGTCGGATAAAGCTCCTCCGGAATCGGCGTGCGGTAAGCCTGCGGACAGACATAGTCATGCGGCAACTGGTTCTTGTGATCGCGCAGGGCATCGGCATCCGGCCGCTTTCGCTTGAGCCATTGATAGTAATGGCCATCGCACTGGTCGCCATGCTTCGTGACCATGTCGACCTGGTCATAGCCGTAATAGGGCCGGTCGAAGGGCGCGGGATCGTTGCCGTGAAATCGATCCGGCTCTTCCTGCGTATAATCGCCGCCGTCGTCCTTCCAGGCTTCTGCGATCGGCCCAAGACGATCGGGATCGACGCGCGGATAAGGCGGCGCATTGGTCATCGGCTGGATGTGGCTTTTACCGATATGCGCCGTGCGATAGCCGCCGGCGCGCAGCACATCGACAAACGTGTTGGCGCGCCAGGAAAGGTAATTGCCGTTGTAGCGCAGCCCGTGCGCTGACGGATAGCGGCCAGTGAGAAGCGAGGCACGGTTCGGCATGCAGACGGGGCTAGCCACATAGAACCGGTCAAACCGCGTGCCCGCTGCCGCAATGCTGTCGATGTGCGGTGTGCGCAGCACGGGATGACCGGCGCAGCCGAGATAGTCGGCGCGCTGCTGGTCGGTGATGAAGAACAGAAAATTGACGGGTTTCGACACGGCGGCTTTGCTTTCCGACTCTAGAGCATTTCCGCTTCTCTCCGAATCACGGAAATGTTCTCTCTTTTTGTTGTTGCGCAATTCCGGACGGAAAACCGCGCCGCACTTTTCCTGGAATTGCGCTAATCGATATGCATGCCCGCCTGCTTGACCACCTTGCTCCAGAGCGCGGTGTCGGCAATCAGGCGCTTTTTGGCTTCGGCGCCGGTCGATCCGATCGGTTCGAAATCGAGCGCCTCGAATTTCTTCTGCAGGTCCGGGTCGTTCACCGCAGCGCGGGCTTCGCGTTCCAGCATCGCGACGATGGCGTCCGGCGTCGCCGCCGGGACGAGCATGTCGAACTGGATATCGATCTTGAAATTCGGATAGCCGGCCTCGGCCGCCGTCGGCACCTCCGGTACGACCGTGGACCGCTTGCTGCCGGACGTGATGAAGGCGCGCAATTTTCCCTGCCGCACCTGCGGCGCTACGCCAGCCGAAGACACGAAGCCCGCCTGAACATCACCAGCCAGGAGCGCAACGACGAGCGGCGCGTTGCCGCGATACGGAATCGCATGCGCCTTGAAGCCCGCGACCTGGCTGAAATATTCCATGGCCAGATGACCGGGACTGCCATAGCCGGCATGCGCGTAATTGATTTCATGGGATTTTGCGTAGGCGATGAACTCAGCAAGCGTTTTTGCCGGCACCGACGGATTGACGACAAGCATCTGATGCGAGTCCACCAGCATCGAGACCGGACGCAGGTCCTTGATCGGATTGAACGACATATGCTTGTAGATCGACGGATTGACCGTGAGCGTGGACGACAGCGTGATCAGGATCGTGTAGCCGTCGGGCGCCGCCTTGGCGACCACCTCGTTGCCGATATTGCCGCCGGCCCCGCCTCGATTGTCGATGACAAACGTCTGCTTCATCGACGCAGCCATCTTTTCGGTCACGGCGCGGGCGACGATGTCGAGCGGCCCGCCGGCGGCGAAGGGAACGACAACGCGAATCGGATGCGACGGATAGGTCTCCGCCATGGCCCCGGCCGGCAGCGCCAGCGCCAAGAGCACGGCCAAACGACACATACGCATGAAGTGAACCATCGATCGCTTCCTCCTCGCTTGGCCGCATATCGCCGCTGCGATGCGGATGTACGGCACGCGTCGTTATCCGACGTCGAGAGCGGAATTTGACACCCGGCGACATATCAGTAAATTTTGTTTTTCAGCGCTTCATATACCAAAAGCGTATGTCTCATGGATGCGAAATCGCTGCGGCTGCTCGCCGAAATCATCGATTGCGGCTCGTTCACGCGGGCGGCCGAGGCGCTCAACGTCACCCAGCCAACATTGACGCGGACCATCCAGCATCTCGAAAGCCTGACCGGCGCGCCGCTGCTCAAGCGCGGGCGTTACGGCGTCAGCGCCACGAAACTCGGAGAGATGATGGCGCGCGAGGGCCGCGCCGTTCGCGCCGCCGTCGGCGAGGCGCAGTCCGCGCTGAAGCAATGGCGCTCCGGCGTCGAGGGACAGTTGCGGATCGGCGTTGGACCGATGGTCGCGCATTCGATCATGCCGCGCTTCGTCGATCACTGCCTTGAGGCCGATTGGAAATTCGGCCTGCGCATTCATTGCGAAGGCGCCCAGAGCATCGTGTCCGGCGTCAGGGATGGTCGGCTCGACGTCGGCCTTGCGCCGGCGGAAATCCGCTACATGCAGGATGAACTGCGGCGCGACATCGTCTTCAGCGATGACATCGGCATTTATGCCGGCGAAAGCCACCCTCTTGTCGGGCGCAAGCGCCCCACCCTTGCGCAGTTCGAGACAGCAAGTTGGATTGGCAACGGCGCGATGGCCGGGTTACGCAAGACGACCGCCACCCTGCTCGAAGACCTCGGCCTCAAGAACGCCCAGACCAGCATCGAATTTTCCGGCGACCTGACGATCACCCTGCATCTCCTCGCGACCGGCCGCTATCTGGCGATCCTGCCGAATTTTCTGATGCGGCATCTCGACGATTCGCGGCGTTTCATTCGCCTGCACGCCCCCGGCCTCTCGTTTCGGCGCGATATCGCCCTCTGGTCGCGCAAGGACATGGAATCACAGCCGAACATCACGGCGTTTCGCAACCGCTTTACTGTCTTCATCAAAACCATCTAAAGCGTGGCCGTTTTGACGCCTCAGGATTCCAGCGTCGCCTTGAGCGTGCCGAACTTGCGGTCGGCGACAAACAGCACGGCAAAGATCAGGGTTGCCTGAACGACAGCGATGGCGAACGCGCGGGTCTGCGAACCCGAACCCATATAGACCCACAGCACCGTCGGCAGGGTGCGCGTGTGCGGGCTATAGAGCAGGATCGTGGCGCTCACCTCCATGAAGATGAAGATGAACAACACGGTCCACAGCGACAGGATCGACGGCCGTACCAGTGGCACGAGGATGTCGCGCAGCGTCTGCAGCGGCGTCGCGCCGGTGATGCGGGCGGCATCGACTAGATCGGTCGAGACCTGGCTGAACGCGTTGTTGGCGTGACGCACACCGTAGCCGATGTAGCGCACGAAATAGGCGATCAGCAGAATCGCCATGGTGCCGTAGATCGGCAGCGGCAGGCCGACAAACGTCCAGACCATGCCGACGCCGAGGATGAGCGCGGGAAGCGCGGTCGGAATGATCGTGACGTAATCGACCAGCGCGCCAAAGCTGCTGCGCGCGCGCAGCATCAGGTAGCTCAGCAGGATATAGATGAAGGTGATGAGCAACCCGCCGCCGCCCGCGAGCAGCAGCGAGTTCTTGATCGGCGTGAAATTGTCGCCGTCGAAGAAGGTCCGGTAGTTGTCGAGCGTCAGCGAAGAGAGATGGATGCGCGGCGTCAGAAAATTCAACAACGAACTGAGGATCAGCGCGAAATACGGCAGGATGACCGAGAGCGTGAGGAATAGCACCACGAAACCGGTCGCGACATAGCGCCAGCGGCCAAGCGGCGTCACGCGCGGCCGAACGCCCTTTCCGGCCACGGTCACATAGCGATTGGCGCGCGCCGCGATGCGCCGCTGCCACAGCGTACCGAGCAGCGCGACCCACAGCAGCATCGTGCCGGTTGCGGCCGCGAGCGTCGGATGCGCCGGTGTGATCTCCATGTTGAAATAGATCAGCGACGGCAGCGTCTGGAATCCGATCGGCGTGCCGAGCAATGTCGGCACGGAAAAATTCTCGCAGACAAAAACGAAAATGACCAGAAACGTCGTCGCGATCGATGGAAAGATCAGCGGCAGCGTCATGCGCCAGGCGGTGCGCAGCGGCCCGGCGCCGAGCATGGCGGAAGCTTCTTCGAGCGAGGCGTCAATCGACCTTAACGCAGCAAAGAACGAAAGGAACGCGAACGCCGAATAATGCAGCACATGCACCAGCACGATGCCGGCAAATGAATAGATGTCGAAGACCGTGCGGACGCCGAACCATGCCCGCGACAGCGCATTGATGAATCCGGCATTGGGCGCGG
Organism: Xanthobacteraceae bacterium; assembly: GCA_035494115.1. Taxonomy (GTDB): domain Bacteria; phylum Pseudomonadota; class Alphaproteobacteria; order Rhizobiales; family Xanthobacteraceae; genus DATJHH01. The sequence goes on along the minus strand of DATJHH010000009.1, from coordinate 156,043 downwards.
CGAGTGCGATCCAGGCCAGCGTCGTCACCAGCGTCGAAATCATCAGCGGCACGACGAGAAGCAGCGCCAGCGGCCGCCGCCACGGCGCATCGGTGCGCGCGATGATCCAGGCAAGCGCGCCGCCGCACAGGATCGACAGCACCGCGACCGTGGTCGCGAGGCCCAGTGTATTGAACAGCGCCAGAAGATAGCTGGGCGAGGTATAGGCCGTGAGGATGTTGTCGAACGTGAATACGCTGTCCGGCGCGCCCGGCGGCTGCGACTGCAACGCACCGAAGAACACGTAGCCGATCGGCGCGATGACCAGCACCAGCGTGCCGAGCAGCACCACGCCCGCAAGCGCGGCCTCGAGGCCGCGGCGCAGCGCTCCGCTGCCCGCAATCGGCCCTGCATCATTCTGCGCTGTCACCGCGCCCCCGTCTTTTGCTCTTCGCGAACTGCCGCGTCATAATTCGCCGTCAGCGCGCGACGCCGATATTCTTGCGGAATTCGGCGATGATCGGCTTGAGCTGGTCGGACGCGTCCCTGGTGTCGTAGACAAAGAATTTGTCCGGCACCTTGTACCAGGGCTGTTTTGCAACCGCGCGCTGATCCTTGAAGCCGATGCGCGCTGGCGCGCCGCCACGCTTCTGCCAGTGCGTGTAGCCGTCGACGGTGAAGGCATATTCCTGATAAAGCTTCGCGGCATTGGGATGCGGCGCCTTGGCAGGAATGGCCTGTCCCGTCATCGGGCCAATGCCCGGCTCCGGTAGCGACCAGCGGATCGGCGCGCCCTTGGCAAGCAGCGGCAGCAGGCCGGTCTCGCTGGCGTTGAAGATGACGGAAATGTCGCCCGCTGCCAACGCGGCACCGGCCGGAACGACCGCCGCGATCACGCGCGGATTGAGTGCGCCGATCTTCTTGAGGAAGTCGGGGCCGAATTCTTTGGTCCAGATGTACCAGGGCAGGAAGGCGACGCCGCCGGCGGATGGATCGACGACCGCGGCGCGGCCCTTCCAGATCGGGTCGATGATACCTTTCCAGTCCTTCAGCTTTTCCGCTTCGGCATCGGTCACAAGATCGGTATTCCAGGCGATGCCGACGAGCGCGGCACGCAGCGGATACCAGTAGCCTGTCGACTTTGTCCCATCGGCGAAGGCTGCGTCATTGCTGATCTTGTAGGAGAGCAGCGTGCCGTCCTTGACCTGCTTGTCGAGGAAGCCGGGATCGGTGTCCTGCACGATGTCGGCGATGTTACGGCCGGCGCGCGTTTCGGCAAGCCAGCGCTCGCGGCGCTGGCCGGTGTCGGCGGTGAATTTTTCGACCTTCACGCAGGGAAAGAGTTTCTCGAAGGCCTTGATCTGGTCTTCCTGCGCGCTCGCCCAGGTCCCGTAATAGACCATCACGGTGCCTTCCTTGCAGGCAGCCTCGAGCAGGCTAGCGGGCACGCCGGGCATTTCCTTCTGCATGAAGGCCCATGACGCGGCGAGTTTCGGATCGGATGGCGCCTGCGCATGGCTGGCCGAGAGCAGGCTGAAGGTCAGCGCGAGGCTGGCAAGCGCAGGCACGAGATGCTTGGACGTCATGGCGATCCTCCCTGTTGGTTTTTTTAGGGTGTTGCGTTCAGTTGAGTCCATCACGGCATAAAAGACTCGTCATGCGATAAGTTCGCGCATCTTGGTGACAGCGGCCTCGGCGCAGGTCAGGACGCGGCGCGCCGCCGCTTCAGGCAACCGGTCGCGCGCCGGAATCATCGAGACCTGTCCGAAAAGAACGACATCATAGCCGCCGGCCAGCGGTGCGACCTGCTCCGCAATCAGTCTGTCATGCGTCTCGTTGTCGCCGCGCACGATCGCATCCTTGGCGCCCTTGACGGCCAATTCATCGATATGCGGCGAGACGCCCGCCTGCTCGGCCGCGGCATCAAGGCTCTTGTGCAGGATCGGCAATGACCGCGCGGCGGTGCAGACGACGAGGATGCGCTGTCCGGCCTGCACGGCCTGTTCGGTCATCGCCTCCTCCGCTTTCAGGACGGGAATGGAGATATGGGCGCGCGCATGGTCGACGGCGGGGCCGAATGTCGCGCCGGTGAAGACGATGCCGTGCGCGCCGCTCAGGATGCAGTGGTTGAACAGACTCTCGATCCGCTCGTTCATAACGCGCGGCAGGCGGCCGTCCAAACCGACATCGGCATAGATCGTCTCGTCGAGCAGATTGCGCACGTCCGCCTCGGGCCATGCCTGACGGAAGGCCGTATCGATGGGCGCCATTGACGGCAGATAGGCATGGACGAGGACGATGCGTGTCTTCACGTGCAAGAATTCCTCAGGACGCGATGAGAACTTCGCCCTCGGCAACGAGGCGCGTGATGGCCTGCTCCGCCGGATTGACCCGGGCGGCAGCACTCAGCGTGCGCAGGTGGCTGTCGATCTCGCCATGCACCGCGCGGAACGCAGGCAGATTGAGATGGATCGCTTCGGTGGAGTCGCCGGTGGCGATGCGCACGAGCCGTTCGGCGTCAACCGCCGGAAAGTCCGCCAGCCGCTCCTTCACCCTGGCGACGACGCCCGCATGATCGAGCCCGTCGCCGGCGACGCGCACCAGTTCGCCGCAGATCCGGTGGGCGTAGCGGTACGGCACGGCATGCTCATAGACCAGCACGTCCAGCGCCTCGCGCGCACCGGCAAAGCCGAGCCGCGACTTCGTGTCGATCTCGCCGAGCTTGAACGACCCTTTCGCGATCACGTCGGTCATGAAATCGGTCCACGCTTCCACATCGCGCGCGAATTCATAGAGCCGATAGGCGTGATAGGTGGAGTCGGCTTCTTCCGACACGGTGATGTTGGCGGCAAGTTGCGACGTCAGCGCGCCGGAGCCGACCGCCGCCCCGCTGATGACAGCCTGCAGGCCGAACGGATTCTTCTTCTGCGGCCGGCCGCTGCTGCCGGAGGCATGTTCGTCGGCCAGTTCGAAGAATGCGAATTCCGAAGTCATGTAGAGGCGCAGGTCTTCGGCAAGACGCGCAAGCCCCGTCGCGATCTGCACCAGCACCGTGAGCGGCTCGATGAAATGATCCTCGGTGATGAACAGTTCCTGCCACAGCTTGCCGGTCTTGCTGAAACCGAGCCGCGTGCCGACGCGATTGATGAGATCGACGACGATGGGACGGCCGCAATTCGGCGGCGGCGCGAGATCGAGCCGTGCGTCGGCCTGTTCAATGCGGTCGAAATGCTTGTCGAACGCCGCCGCCCACGAGAGCAGATATTCGCCGAGCGAGGTGCGGCCAGCATGCTGCAGATGATGAAAGAACGGCGCCACGTTCTCCATCACCGGCTCGGCCTTGTCGACGAGCACGCGCACCAGTCGCTGCAACGCTTCGTATTCGCGATGCAGCGCGTCGCGAAAGAACATGCGCGGCAGCGAGCCGCGCAGGCTTTCGGCACGGTTGCGGCCGACATGCAGCCAGGACCCGGCATCCTTGCCGACGGCATCGACCACCCACAATTCGCGCGACACGACGATGTCGCCGATCGAGCTTTCGCGGCTGAGCTGTTCGCAGCGCGGCAGGATGTCGATCAGCGCGCGCGCCAATGCTTTGGCGTCCGGCGTCGGCGTGACGCTGAGTTCATGCGCCGAGAGCACGCAGGCGAGATCGCCGGCGATCATATAGCGGCCGATGAAGGGATTGTTGCGCGCTTCGATGGCGAGCACGCCATTGGCGTAGGTTTTCGCTTTCGACGCCGACAGCCGTCCGCCGATGCCTTCGACGAACTGGCGCGCTGCGACGGATTCGACCGCACTCATGTTTCCATCCCTTATCTCGCGCGCCGCATTGTCGTGACGCGCCCACTGTCCGAACCCGGCCATTGTGACAGCGTAGGATCGCAACGACGACATCAAGGCCGCAAACAAGTCTGCTGCCTTCCGTTTTACAGCGTGGGGCCTGTTTGACGTAATGCAACAAATGACGTCATTATTGCATCATGCGCAATAAAGTGGACGTCAGCGACATCGAGGCCTTTGCCGCCGTGGGGCATGCGCTCAACTTTACGGTCGCAGCCAACGCGCTGAACATCTCGGCCTCGGCGCTGAGCCGGCGCATCCAGAAGCTGGAAGCGCTGCTCGACGTGCGCCTGCTCGCGCGCACGACACGGGAGGTGAAGCTGACCTTGCAGGGCAAGCAGTTTCTTTCGCGCACGCAGGACATTTTGAGCCACATCGACGAACTCGTGACGGCGACGAAAGGCGAAGGCGCGCGCAGCACGACCACCGTCACGGTGGCAGCGATTCCCTCGATCGTGCATCTCCTGCTGCCGGACGTCATCCGTGCCTTCCATCAGCGCCATCCGAAAACGCGCATCCGCATCAAGGACCTGTCCACCAACGAGATATTCGACACGGTCGCGCGCGGCGAAGCGGATTTCGGGATCACCTCGTTCCTGCCGCACGAGGCAAACCTCAAGTTCATGCCGCTGGTCAGCAGCAAATTCGTTCTCGCCACGCCGCGCCGTCACGCACTGGCACGCAAGCGCAGCGTCGCCTGGGCCGAACTCAAGCAGCATCCGGTGATTTCGACCTGGAAGGGCGCCGGCGTGCGCGTCGCCATGGATATCGACCTCGCCAAGACCAACAGCGGCATCACGGCCTTCTATGAAGTGCAGCAGATCTATACGGCGCTGCGGCTGGTCGAGGCCGGACTCGGCATCGCAGCCGTGCCACGCTTTTTCATCGGCCGCGGCGACCTCGAACGGATCGCCGCCGTGGCGCTGGTCGAGCCGACGGTGACGGCGGAACTGGGAACCGTGGTGTCGGCCAATCATCCGCTGCGCCATCAGGCCCTCGACCTGTGGACGCTCACCCATGAGATCGGCGCAAAGGTGCTCGGCCACGCGTGAAGCGGGCTGTCTCACAATGACCAAATTCGACTCGCTGTTAAAGCCATCCGCCTCGCGATGCTGTCCGATACGATGCAACCCACCATGAGCCCATCACCGTCTCCCACGCTGCGCCAACACCGCACGCGGCGGAGTGTGTGGACGGCGTGCCTCGCCGCCATGCTTTCAGTGCTTCTTCTAGCTCTCGCACCGCGCGCCGCAAAGGCCTGGCATTCAACCGACCTCACGGGCGCGATGCCGGACCTCGCCTTCACCATGACGCGCGCCAAGGACGGGAAGACCGTCACAGCCGCCGATTTCAAGGGCAGGATCGTGCTCCTGTATTTCGGCTACACGTTCTGCCCGGATGTGTGCCCGACGACGCTGCTCAGCATCTCCACCATGCTTACGAAGCTCGGGCCCAAGGCGGATGACGTGCGCGTGCTGTTCGTCACCGTCGATCCGAACCGCGACACGCTTGGAGTCTTGAAGCAATACACGCAAGCCTTCGCGCCGCAGGTCGTGGGCCTGCGCGGAACGCCGGACCAGCTTGCCGCGCTCGCCAAGCGCTATCGCCTCGCCTATTCGGTGCAGCCGGCCCGCGACGGCAAGGCCTATGAAGTCACCCATAGCTCCGCAGTCTATGCGTTCGACCGCAGCGGCGCGGCCAAGCTGTTGCTGAGCGGACTTGCGACGCCAGACGCCAAGACTGACGACACGTTCGCCGACCTGCGCCAACTGGTCTCGCAATCTGGCCACCCGAGTTTTTGGCAGCGGCTCTTGCAGTGGCTGTGATGTGAACGGCTGCCGCGGCGGCGCTCTAATGTCCGCCCGAAGGCATATGCATATCGTGGGCGCCGGGCGCCATCTGGTGGTCGCCGGATGACATGTTATGCCCGCCAGGGCCTTGCACCGGAAAATCGGCGGTAACGGTCTTGCCGTCGGCAAAAGTCAGCGTCACCGGCACACTCTTGCCGACGACCATGGTGGCTTGCGGCGACATGCACATCAGGTGGTAGTTGCCGGGCGCAAACCGCACCGACCCGTGTGCCGGCACAGCAACGCTTTTCACAGCCGCCATGGAGTCGACCCCGTTCTCGGTCTTGCTCTGATGCATCATCAGCATGCCGCAGCCCGATGATGTAGCGCCTGTGAGTTGCACCGCCTGCGCGCCATCGTTCTGCAGCGTAAAATAACCCGCCGCCGGACGCGCCTTGATGATCAACCGCATCACCGGATTCCTGATGGTGACGTCGGCGGCGTTTGCCGGCGTCGCAACGACCGTCATCGCGCCACCAATCATCAACGCAGAAAGAACAGCAAGACCTGCTCTAGCCGGTCCATCGGCTGGATTGGATGACCGTGCCGTGCATGTTTTCGTCTTCATTGTCCGGTTGTCCTTCTTCGGTCCGTCGTAACGCATTCAAGACAAGCAACAAAGCCAGCACGCTCATCATGGCCGGCGGAATCCAGATGATGAGGCTGCCGACAGTCTGGTCATATAGCGCGCTCATGCCCGGATAGATACGTCCACACAGGTCGTAATAGGGATAGAGATCGTGCGGGTTGAAGGCGATCAGGGCGCCGCCGACGATCTGCGGAAACATCACCGCCACGGCAAGCGCCGCGCGCGCGCCGAACGAGACCCGTGCCGGCGGCGACGCACGCGGATCAAGCACGAGACACCAGAAGAAAATCCCGTCGACAATCATGCTCCAGTTCATCAGCGCATACAGGTCGGAATCGAGCATGGCGCGGAAATGCACCGACGGAATCAGCCAGAAGAAGAACAGCCCGACAAACAGCACGGCCGCCAGCACCGGCTGCTGCACGACATGCACGACGCCGATGACAATCGGGTGATCGACCAGCTTGCGCAGCAGCGACGGCATGCCGCGCCGAATCGCCGCGCCCGGCCATGCCAGCGCGATCAGCAGCGGACCGACATGATGCATGGCGACATGCTGGATGCGGTTGAAGAAGAATTGATGCTGAGCGAGATATTCAAAGCGTGTCTCCAGCACCGCATAGATGAGGAGGATGCCGATAAGGAACGCCATCTGCCGCACTGATGACGGGCGCTCGTTGGCCGGGATCAATGCGAGCCCCCGCACATACCACCAGATCGAAAGCCATGCCGCGAGGAATTCGACCCAGGAAAATTCCCATGGGGCGAAGAACGGCAGGATCGAGTCGTGGCTCCGGCACAGCCACCACAGCAGCATCCCGCTCGCGACGATCGTCAAAGGGATGAGCGCCGCAGGCATCACGCCCGCTCGCGGCATCCCCGCTCGGCTGTGCTGGCTATCAGACATGCTGTCTATTGAAGCCCTGATCGGGCAGGAAGAAGGCGCGGCTCAACCTCTGATCGCTCAAACTCTCGGACGCCGCCCGGACAATTGCATGCCCGCGTCATGGGGAAGACGATAGAACACCAGACAGGACGACAGCGAACAGGCGCCGATGACGAAAAAGCCCAGCGCGACATCCGCTGGCGACACATCGGTGCGCCCGTGCCAAAGCAGGCTCAGATGCACGACGCCGGCACTCAGCCCCACCCCGACGCTTTGCGAGAGCTGCTGCAACATGGCCGCGAAGCTGGTTGCACGGCTGGTCTGCGGCGTCGTCAGATCGGCATAGCCGATCGACTGTACCGCCGTGAACTGCGTCGAGCGGCAGAAGCCGGACACGACCAGGATCGCCATCATCAACGCGATCGGTGTCGCAGGCGTGAAGAAGCCGCAACTGATCAGGATCAAGCCCATCAGGATGGCCGTACCCACCAGCAACGTACGGAAGCCGAAGAATTTGAGAATTTGCTGGAACGTGAAGCGCATCAGCACCGAACCGGCGGCATTGCCCAATGTGATCAGCCCGGCGTGAAACGCCGACATGCCGAAGCCAAGCTGCAACAGCAGCGCCAGGAGAAAGACCTGCGAGGTCGTCCCCAGATAGAACAGGCTGCCGCCGGTCACGGCCACGCGGAAGGTTTGCACACGCAACAGACTCAGATCGATGATGGCGTCCGTCTTGCGACGCGCATGCATGAGATAGAGCGTGGCACAGACGACGCCGCAGGCGATGGCGACGAGAATGATCGTGTTCGAGATGACGTTGCGGCCGAGCGCGGAAAAGCCGAAAACCAGCGCCGCCAGCGCCGTCGAAATCAGGATAAAGCCGCGCAGGTCCAGCCGCGGCACGTCTTCTTCCTTGATGTCCGGAATATAGATCCACACGAGCACGATCCCGATCAGCCCGATCGGCAGGTTGATGAAGAAAATCACCGGCCAGGAAAAATAGGTCACGATGAAACCGCCGACCGACGGCCCCAGCACCGGTCCGAGTACGGCGGGAATGGTGATGTAATTCATCGCCCGCACCAGTTCGGATTTCGGCACGCTCTTGACGACGATCACGCGCCCGACCGGTGTCATCATGGCGCCGCCGATGCCCTGCATCGTTCGCAGGACGATCAATTGCAGCAGCGAATCGCTGAATCCGCAGAGCACAGAACTCGCCGTGAACAGCACGATCGCCGCCGTGAAGACACGCTTGGCGCCCCAGCGGTCCGCCATCCACCCACTGATCGGGACGAAGACGGCGAGCGCCAGGAGGTAGCACGTGATCGCAAGATTGAGCTTGAGCGGATCCTCGTGCAGCGATTCCGCCATGCTCGGCAGAGCCGTCGTGATGACCGCACCATCGAACTGGTGCATGAACTGCGCCGCCCCGACAATGAGGGGCACGACAGGTGAGAAACGCGCTATGTTCAGGTTCTTTGAAATGTCCGGCTCGCCGCCTGCGGCGCTGACGGCGCCGGTCGTAAGAGGTTCGGCCTCTTTTGTTTCTTTTCGCGACGCCGTGCAAGCGGGAACGCGCGTCGATCACGGCCCTTTAAGCTCAACCTCGCCCGAAGCGAGAGCCATGCCAACCACGCATGTGAGGCTTGTGCGATCGCTCCGCGACACCGGCGTGGACGCCGCCGCCGACCGCCCGTCAAGCAGACATCGGGAACTACGGAAGCCCCAGCGGGGTTCTTTCCAGAGTATTCCCTGCTCAGATGGAGCCGGACGCCCAATACCCCCGAAGACGACTGGACGGACGCCGCGAACGAGAGCGCATGGCCGGTTTTTCGGCCCCCACGAAGTTCTGCAAGTTCTGGAAGGACACTCAAACATGATGACAACAGCAATGAAGACATTGGCCGGCGTGACGGTCATCGCGGCCGGCCTGACGATCGGCTCGTCTCACTCCGCGATGGCGCAATCGCAGTATCCCGTCGGCGCCTGGTGCTTCGCGGTGCACGACAATCTCACCCCGAACTGCAGCATCCCCACCCGCGAGCAATGCGACCTGCAGAGCCTGCACGGCCATCACGGCGAGTGCTATCGCAATCCCGACTACCGCCCGGCGCGCGCAACCAAAGGCCGCAATCGTCGCCCGGATTAACGGGCGGCGCGGGCGCAGCGGCGTGACGAGAAAATCCGGCCTGCCGCTGGAGCATTTCCGCTTTTTTCGGAATCACGAAATGCTTGATCGCTTCGTTCTTGCGCAATTCCGGACGGAAAGCCGCTTCGCACTTTTCCTGGAATTGCTCTAGCGACGGAGTTTGGCCGACGCCTGCTTGACCCGCCGCGTCGCCTCACTGGCGAGCGCGGTGGCGGCGGCGATCTCGCTCATATTGGAGCTGATGGTCTTCACGCCCTGCGACGCGGTTTGCATATTGGCGGAAATGCCCCTGGTCACAGTGTCCTGCTGTTCGACAGCGCCAGCGATCCGGCTTGAAATCTCGTTGATGGCGTCGATCGTGTTGGTCATATCGACAATGGCGTCGACGGCATCGCGGGTCGCAGCCTGTACCTGTTTGATCTGGCTGCTGATATCGTCGGTCGCCTTACCGGTCTGACTGGCGAGCATTTTGACCTCGCCGGCGACGACCGCGAAGCCACGGCCGGATTCGCCGGCGCGGGCGGCTTCGATCGTGGCATTAAGCGCCAGAAGATTGGTCTGCGCGGCAATCGCATTGATGAGATCGACGACTTCGCCGATGCGGTTTGCCGCCGCGAGCAGGCCGGCGACGATCTCGTTGGTGCGCAGGCCCTGGCTGACGGCCTCGATCGAGATTTTCGAGGCTTCCGCCACCTGCTGGCTGATTTCACCGATGAAGGCGACCAGTTCCTCCGCGCCGGAGGCCACGGCCTCGACATTGGCCGAGGTCTGGAGCGAGGCGGTGGCGGCGCCCGCAGCCTGGGTGTTCGCCGACGTGATGGCGCTTTCGATTTCGCCGAGACCGGCAAAAATGCTTTTCTGGATCAATCCGCGCTGATGACGATTGGTGATCCGCGTCGTCGTGTCCGTCGCCAGCTTCACGACCTTGAAGGGCTTGCCGTCGGCATCGAGGATCGGGTTGTAGCTCGCTTGCAGCCAGACCTCGCGGCCGCCGGCGCCGATGCGCTTGAATTCCCCGGACTGGAATTCTCCACGATTGAGCGCGGCCCAAAACGCCCGGTATTCGTCGCTGTCGCGCGTCTCTGCAGGCACCAGAAAGCTATGATGTTTGCCGCGCAGGGTCTCGAGGTCATAACCGACCAGGTTCAAATAGACCTCATTGGCATCGAGGATCGTTCCGTCCATGGTGAGATGCACCATGGTCTGCGATTTGTTGATGGCGTCGAGCTGCCCGGCATAGTCCATGGCCCGCAGCTTTTCCGCCGTGATGTCGGTTGCGAATTCAACGACCTTGAGCGGCGTTCCGATCGGACTGAGGATCGGATTGTAGCTGGCCTGGATCCAGACCGGCTTTCCGTCTTTGCCAATGCGCTGGAACTCACCGGCCTGATGGACGCCGTGCCGCAAGCCGTCCCAGAAGTGTTCATAGGCCGGACCGCTGGCTTCGCTGTCCTTTACGAAAAAGCGGTGATGACGGCCTTTGATTTCATCCAGCGTGTAGCCGAACGTGTTGAGGAAATTCCAGTTCGCATGCAGGACGGTGCCGTCCATGGCGAATTCGATGATGGCTTGCGAGCGCTCGAGTGCCGCGAAATGCGCCTTGAGGCCGCGCAATCTTGAGAAGAACATGTTCAGCCCTTCGCGGCGGCACGCCATTGCGGCGGCGCGGATGTTATCCTCCAAGACCGCAGGGAATCGTTGCGGCAGCCACGGCGAAATGCCCGCTTTGCCGCGCGCTCATCGCCCGGGCCAGAATGTTTTTCGATTGGTGAATATTACGTAAAGTTACGAGCGCCGCAGGGTCAGACCGGGGGCGTGCCGTTGGCCCGCAAGACCTCGCCGGCCAGATACAGCGATCCCGTGATCAGGATGCGCGGCGGCGGCGCGAAGCCGATGGCGGCAATAGAGGCCAATGCGGCTTCGAGACTGGCGCTCGCTTGCGCGGGAATATCCACACGCCGCGCCGCCTGGGCGATGTCCTGCGCGGCAACCGTATTCGGCTGACCCGGAATGGCGATGCCGAACAGGCGGCGCGCAAGACCGTTGAAATTGCGCAGAAAGGCTTCGCTGTCCTTGCTGGCCAGCATGCCGACAATGAGCACCAGCGGACGCGACACCCGCTCCTCGAGATCGGCCACGGTCACGGAAATCGCGCGGCCGCCGTCGGCATTGTGCCCGCCATCGAGCCAAAGCTCGGCCCCCTCGGGGATGATGTCGACCAGGATGCCGGACGCGATGCGCTGCATCCGCGCCGGCCAGTCGGCCGTGACGATACCTTGCTCGTAGGCGGCCGGTGTCACCGCCGGGTGGGCGAAGGCGCGCAGCGTCGCGACCGCAAGCCCGGCATTGGAAAACTGATGGCGGCCGGGAAGACGTGGCGCGGGAAGATCGAGCAGCCCCTTCTCGTCCTGATAGACAAGCCGGCCGCGCTCTTCGGCAACATGCCAATCTTCGCCGGCGATACTCAGCGGCGCCGAGAGGCGGCGCGCCTGCCGCTCGATCACGGCCAGCGCTTCGGGTTGTTGATCCCCCACCGCGACAGGAATTTTCGACTTGATGATGCCGGCCTTTTCGCCGGCAATCGCCGCGACCGTGTCGCCGAGATAGTCGGCGTGGTCGAGCGAGACCGGTGCGATGGCGCAGGCCGCCGGCCGATCAATGACGTTGGTGGCGTCGAAGCGGCCGCCCATGCCGACCTCAAGCAGCAGCACGTCGGCCGGATTGCGTGCGAACAGCAGCAGGCCGACGGCTGTCGTGATCTCGAACACCGTGATCGGCGCGCCGTCATTGATGCGCTCGACCTCTTCGAGCGTGGCTGCCAGTTCCGCATCCGAGGCAAGATGCCCGCCGCCGACCGCGCCGATACGAAAGCGTTCGTTCCAGCACACCAGATGCGGCGAGGTATAGACATGCACGCGCAAGCCCGCCGCTTCGAGAATCGCCCGCATGAAGGCGATGGTCGAACCCTTGCCATTGGTGCCGGCAACATGAATGACGGGTGGAAGCTGTGTTTGCGGATTGCCGAGTTGCGCCAGCAGGCGCTGCATCCGGTCGAGGGTGAGATCGATGAGTTTTGGATGCAGCTTGAGAACGCGCGCGACGATATCGTCTATCGACGCCATGATGCCTCGGAAGCTGATAGTCCGCGGTCCGGTATCGCCGCGCAGTCAGGCGAGGCGCGGTCCGTTGTGACGCGATCAGGCATGGACGGCGTCCGGCGGCTCCGGCGCGATGCCGGCGGCAGGCTCGATGACGGCGACCTCGCGGGCCGGTATCTTGCCGTTCATCTTGCGGCCGCTTCCGCGCGCGGGGGCCTTCATCAGCACGCCGCAGATGTCGGTGAGCGTCGCCTTCAACTCATGACGATGCACAACCATGTCGACCATGCCATGGGCCTTGAGATATTCGGCGCGCTGGAATCCCTCGGGCAGCTTTTCGCGGATCGTCTGCTCGATCACGCGCGGGCCGGCGAAACCGATCAGCGCGCCGGGCTCGGCGATATGGATGTCACCGAGCATGGCATAGGACGCGGTGACGCCGCCGGTCGTCGGATTGGTCAACACGACGATGTAGGGCAGCCGCGCCTCGCGCAGCATCTGCACGCCGACCGTGGTGCGCGGCATCTGCATCAGCGACAGAATGCCTTCCTGCATGCGCGCACCGCCCGAGGCGACGAAAAGAATGAACGGCGTCTTCTTTTCCAGCGCCGTCTCGAATCCCCGCACCACCGCCTCGCCGGCGGCCATGCCGAGCGAGCCGCCCATGAATTCAAAGTCCTGCACCGCGATGACGACCGGAATGCCGTTAAGCTTGCCGTAACCAAGCTTCACCGCATCGTTCATGCCGGTCTTGATGCGCGCGTCCTTGAGCCGGTCAGCGTAACGGCGCTCATCGCGAAATTTCAAGGGATCGGCGGCGACCTCAGGCACGGCGATGTCGAACCAGGTCTCGCCATCGAAAATCGATTTGAGACGCGCGGCCGCACCCATGCGCATGTGATAGTTCGAACCGGGAATGACGAATTTGTTGGCTTCGACATCCTTGAAGAACACAAGCTGTCCCGTCTCCGGACACTTGATCCAGAGATTGTCCGGCGTTTCCCGCCGCAGCATGTTGCGGATTTTCGGCCGCACCACATTGGTGATCCAGTTCATGACGCCACCCGAGCCAAAATCACTTTCAAAATCGCGTTAACACCCTGCCGCTGCAACCATATAAGCACGAATTGCGGTGAAGTCGCGGCTTCACACCGTGTCCGTCACCCGCCGCGCCGCCTTCAGCCCGGCTGCAAGCTCGCGCACCAGCGCCGCCACCGCGTCGACCGTCCGCGCCGAGGCATGACCGGATGAATCCAGCGTGCCGGCGATCACATCGACAATGGCGCTGCCGACCACGACCCCATCGGCGCCACCGGCAATCGCCCGCGCCTGTTCGGCCGTCTTGACGCCGAAGCCGACCGCGACCGGCAGGGTTGTATGCCGCTTGATGCGCGTGACCGCCTCGGCAACACGGCTCGCGTTCGGCGCCGCCGAACCGGTGATGCCGGTGATCGAGACGTAATAGACAAAGCCGGACGTGTTTGCGAGCACCGCCGGCAGACGTTTATCGTCGGTCGTCGGCGTGGCGAGCCGGATGAAATTCAGCCCCGCAGCGAGCGCGGGCAGGCAGAGTTCGTCATCCTCTTCCGGCGGCAGATCAACGACGATCAGCCCATCGACGCCGGCAGCTTTCGCGTCGTCGAGGAAGCGCGGCACGCCATAGATATAGATCGGATTGTAATAGCCCATCAGCACCAGCGGCGTCGTCGCGTCGCCGGCGCGAAAGGCGCGCACCATGTCGAGCGTCTTGCGCATGGTCTGCCCGCCCTTGAGCGCGCGCTGCGAGGACCGCTGGATCGCCGGGCCATCGGCCATGGGATCGGAAAACGGCATGCCGAGTTCGATGATGTCGGCGCCGGCGCCGGGCAACGCCTGCAGAATTTTCAGCGAATCCGCATAGGTCGGATCGCCCGCTGTGATGAAGGTTACCAGTGCGGCGCGGCCTTCGCTCTTGAGCGCGGCAAAGCGCGTGTCGATCCGGGTCGTCATACGACTTTCTTTCCAAGATGCTCGGCGACGGAAAAAATGTCCTTGTCGCCGCGGCCGGAGAGATTGACGACCATCAGATGATCCTTCGGCTTCTGCGGCGCCAGCGTCATCACTTTCGCGATCGCATGCGCCGGTTCGAGCGCCGGAATGATGCCTTCGAGTTTCGACAGAAGCTGAAAGCCGGCGAGCGCCTCATCATCGGTCGCCGAGAGATATTGCACGCGTCCGATATCATGAAGCCATGAATGCTCCGGGCCGATGCCGGGATAATCGAGGCCGGCGGAAATCGAATGCGCATCCTTGATCTGTCCGTCCTCGTCCATCAAAAGATACGTGCGGTTGCCGTGCAGAACGCCGGGACGGCCGCCGGCAATGGACGCCGCATGCAGTTGCGTCAGGCCATGACCCGCCGCCTCGACGCCGTAGATTTCGATCTGCGTATCGTCGAGGAACGGGTGGAACAGGCCCATGGCGTTGGAGCCGCCACCGATGCAGGCGACGAGACTGTCCGGCAGACGACCCTCCATCTTCTGCATCTGCTCGCGCGTCTCGCGGCCGATGATCGACTGGAAGTCGCGCACCATCATCGGATAGGGATGCGGGCCGGCGACCGTGCCGATGCAATAAAACGTATTCTCGACATTGGTCACCCAGTCGCGCAGCGCATCGTTCATCGCGTCCTTGAGCGTGCGCGACCCCGACTGCACCGGCACGACCGTGGCGCCGAGCATTTCCATGCGGAAGACATTGGGCTTCTGCCGCTCGACATCGACCGCGCCCATATAGACGACGCAGTCGAGACCGAAGCGCGCGCACAACGTCGCCGTCGCGACACCATGTTGCCCGGCGCCGGTTTCCGCGATGATGCGCTTCTTGCCCATGCGGCGCGCGAGCAGGATCTGCCCGAGCACGTTGTTCACCTTGTGCGAACCGGTGTGGTTGAGCTCTTCGCGCTTGAGATAGATCTTTGCGCCACCGAGATGATCCGTCAGACGCTCTGCGAAATAGAGCGGCGACGGACGGCCGACGTAATGCGTGAGATAATCGTCCATCTCGCGCCGATAGGCCGGATCGACCTTCGCCACCGCATAGGCTTTTTCGAGATCGAGAATCAGCGGCATCAGCGTTTCGGCAACGAAGCGTCCGCCGAACAGGCCGAAATGGCCGCGCTCGTCGGGGCCGGTGCGAAACGAATTGGGTTGCTGGACGGCCGTCATGCTGCACTCATCATAAGGCGTTCATCGTGATCGGCGCAGGCGCGGCTCCGCGCGCGGCGAGAATGAAGGCGCGGATTTTTTTCAGATCCTTGACGCCAGGCGCGCTTTCGACGCCCGACGAGACATCGACGCCGCGCGCGCGCGTCACCGCCAGCGCCTCGGCAAGATTGGCGGCGTCAAGACCGCCGGACAGCATGAACGGCAGTTTTGTCTCGTGTCCCGCCAGCAACGTCCAGTCGAACGGCTTGCCGAGGCCGCCGGGGCGGGTCGCATCGCGCGGCGCGCGGGCATCGAACAGCAGCCGGTCGGCCACATCGGCATAAAGCTGCACGGCGTCGAGATCGCTGCGCTGTTCGATCGGCAACGCCTTCATCACCGGCCGGCCATACGCCGCCTTCACCGCACGGACGCGTTCCGGCGTTTCATGGCCGTGCAGTTGCAGCATGTCGGGCGCGATCGCAGCGATGATGGCATCGAACTGCGCATCGTCGGCATCGACCGTCAGCGCCACCTTGCCGGCACGGTCGCCGACCCGCGCGGCGAGCGTGCGCGCGCGCGCCACATCGAGATGGCGCGGCGACGGCGGAAAGAACACGAAGCCGACGAGATCGGCGCCGGCATCAAGCGCCGCATCGAGCGCGTCCTCGCTGTTCAGACCACAGATTTTGACCAACAGGGCCATGTTCACCAGGCTAATGGACGGAAAATTGGATATCGGCGGGTTCTAACCCGTCAAAACCGGTTTGTCTGCTTTTTCGCCACTTCGAGCATTTCCGGCTCATGGAATCCGGTCAGCGGCAAGAAAATGCGCCCACTTAATATCTTGCGCGTATTCTGATCGCAAAACCGGTAACCACTTTTGCGGAATACGCGCTGTCTGACGAGAAGCGACGGCGCCGCGCTCAGACCGGCGCCTGCAGCCGCGGCAGGGGCCGGTCCAAAGACCGGTCCGAGGACCCACCCGCCTGTGCCATCGCCGCCGCACGCCGGTCAACGGCCAGCGCCTGCTCGCGCCGCGCGAGGTCAAGGTCGGCGCGTAGCGCCTGCATCTCGCCTTGCAGGCGGCGGGCGGTGCGGCGCCATTTGGTCTGGCGCAGCCCCGCGGCGATACCGCCGACGAGAACGCCGAGCATGATCAGCGCCAGGATCAGCACGAACAGTGGCATGGTCGCTGCAAAGGCGGGTTGCGTGGAATTGAACGGATCGAACGATACCGTCACCGCCTGGCGGTTCGCCACCGCGAAGACGACGAAGATCACGCCAAGCGGGAATAGCACCAAGGCTGCGAAAAGCTTGCGGGCCATCACCGTCTCTCCGGATATTTAAGTCGTCCGGCGCGCGCCGAGGGCGTCGCTTGTCAGCCGGCGCCGTTCTCACGGTTGAGTCGCTCGCGCATTTCCTTGCCGGTCTTGAAGAAGGGAACCGACTTCTTGTCGACCGACACATAGGCGCCGGTGCGCGGATTGCGACCCGAGCGGGCCGGACGATGCTTGACCGAGAAGGCGCCGAAGCCGCGCAGTTCGACGCGGTCGCCGCGCGCCATCGCGCCCGTGATCTCATCAAGGATTGCGTTGACGATGTTCTCCACGTCGCGCTGATAAAGATGCGGATTTTGCGACGCGATCTGCTGCACGAGTTCTGACTTGATCATCGAATTCCGCTGCCTCCCGCCTTGAATCGTTCTCGCGAAACGTCGCGCTGAATCTAGTGGCCGACGGAAGGGTGCCAAAGCGCCAGGAGACCGTCAAGGTTTGCGGCTTCGAGCTGGCGCGTCGAGCCCCAGTCTGAAAGCGCCTTGGCGAGCGTCGGCAGGCCCACAGCGTCGAGCACGACCGCCGCCGTCGCATGGATAAAGGGAAGATCGCCGAACCGCGGGGCCAATTTAAAATCCCGCACCGGCAATTTGGCATTGATGCCCTTGTTCTTGGCCAGCCACGCGATCGCGGTTTTCTCGTCACCGAGTTCGTCGATGAGCTTGAGCCCGATCGCCTGCCGCCCGGTGAAGACGCGGCCGTCATCGACCTTCGCCAGCGCCGCCGCATCCATGTGGCGGCGCGATGAAACGAGATCCTTGAACCAGGCAAAGGAATCCATGACGACCGACTGGATCGCGGCGCGCGCTTCCGGCGAGGTCGGCTCAAAACCGTTCGGCGCGGCCTTGAGCGGCGCCGATTTGATCTCCTCGACCTGGACCCCGACGGTCTTCAGCAGGCCGGTGAAGTTCGGAAACTGGAACAGGACGCCGATCGAACCGACCAGCGAGGTGCCACGGGCCACGATGTGGTCGGCGGCCATGGCGGTGATGTAGGCGCCCGAGGCGCCGAGGCCATCGATGACGACGACGACCGGTTTTTTCGCCTTCAGGCTGATGAGCGAATCATAAAGCTGCTCGGACCCGGCGGTCGTCCCCCCGGGGCTGTCGATATGGACGACGACGGCCTTGGCCCGGCTCGTATTGGCGAGCCGCGTCAGCGCCGCGACGCGTTTGCTGTCGTTGCGGATGAGACCGTCGATCTGGATGCGGGCGATGTAATTGCCGCCACCGCCGAACGCGCGGCCGCGCGCGGCATAAAAAGCGCCGCCAATCACGGCGATCAGCACCAGCAGGATGGCCGCGACCCGCCAGAACACCAGCTTGCGGCGGATGCGGCGGCGATCAACGATGCCGTCGGCGTCAAGGGACATGAAAGCCTCCACCAGATGGCGATGAGCAAGAGCAAAACGCGGCCCCGAAGGGCCGCGTTTTTATTGCGTTACTCGTCCTTGTCGGTGCCGGCGCGCTTGAGCGCGGTGCCGAGGATGTCGCCGAGCGTCGCGCCGGAGTCCGACGAGCCGTACTGAGCGATGGCTTCCTTCTCTTCGGCGACTTCAAGCGCCTTGATCGAGGCCGACACCTTGCGCGACTTGCGGTCGAACTGGGTGATGCGGGCATCGACCTTCTGGCCGACCTGGAAGCGGTCGGAGCGCTGATCGCCGCGGTCGCGGGCCAGTTCCGAACGCTTGATGAAGGTCTCGAATTCGGTGCCCGCGATGCGGACATCGATGCCGGATTCCTTCACGTCGATCACTTCGCAGGTGACGACGGCGCCCTTCTTGAGGTCGCCGGCAGCGCCTTCCGCGGCGGCAAACGGATCGTTGCCGACCTGCTTGATGCCGAGCGAGATGCGCTCCTTCTCGACATCGACGTCGAGAACCTGCGCCTGCACCATGTCGCCCTTCTTGTACTCCTCGATGACCTGTTCGCCCGGACGCTTCCAGTCGAGGTCGGAGAGATGCACCATGCCGTCGACATCGCCGTCGAGACCCAGGAACAGACCAAACTCGGTCTTGTTCTTGACCTCGCCTTCGACGACCGATCCGACCGGATACTTCTCGATGAAGGTCTCCCACGGATTGCGCATCGTCTGCTTGAGGCCGAGCGAGATACGGCGCTTGACCGGATCGACTTCGAGCACCTGCACTTCGACTTCCTGCGAAGTCGAGACGATCTTGCCGGGGTGGACGTTCTTCTTCGTCCACGACATTTCCGAAACGTGGATCAGGCCTTCGATGCCGGGTTCGAGTTCGACGAAGGCACCGTAGTCGGTGATGTTGGTCACGCGACCGGTGATGCGGGCATTGATCGGGTACTTGCCCTCGATGCCCTGCCACGGATCGTCGAGCAACTGCTTCATGCCGAGCGAGATGCGGTGCGTCTCGTGATTGATCTTGATGATCTTCACCTTCACCGACTGGCCGATATTGAGCACTTCGGTCGGGTGATTGACACGCCGCCAGGCGATGTCCGTGACATGCAGCAGGCCGTCGATGCCACCGAGATCGACGAACGCGCCGTAATCGGTGATGTTCTTGACGACGCCGTCGATGACCTGACCCTCTTCGAGGTTCTGCACCAATTCCTGACGCTGCTCGGCGCGTGTCTCTTCGAGCACGGTGCGGCGCGAGACGACGATGTTGCCGCGGCGGCGATCCATTTTCAGGATCTGGAACGGCTGCGGCTGGTTCATCAGCGGCGTGACGTCGCGGATCGGACGGATATCGACCTGGCTGCGCGGCAGGAAGGCCACGGCGCCGTCGAGATCGACGGTGAAGCCGCCCTTGACCTGATTGAAGATGACGCCCGACACCTTTTCATTGGCGTTGAAGGCCTTCTCGAGCTTGCCCCAGCTCTCCTCGCGGCGCGCCTTGTCACGCGACAGAACGGCTTCGCCGAGCGCATTCTCGACGCGTTCGAGATAGACTTCGACGGTGTCGCCGATCTTGATCTCGTTCGGGCGTCCCGGGACGGCGAATTCGCGCAACGCGACGCGTCCTTCGGTCTTGAGCCCGACGTCGATGACGGCGAGATCCTTCTCGATGCCGACGACGGTGCCCTTGATGACGGAGCCTTCCTGCAGATTGCCGCTGGTGAAGGACTCGTCGAGCATTGCCGCGAAATCATCGCGCGATGGGGTCTTGAGAGCAGTTGAAGCAGTGGCCATGAAATCTCCTGACGGGACGACCGGCGGCTCGTGTTAAATGGATGTCCCATCCGTCCGGACCGAAGGCCCCGCGACCTTCGGCTTCCGCAGGCATGCATCCAAGAACAGGCGTCCAGGAACGCATCCGGCAGGCCGGCCCGATCAACCGCACGGTCGGGACATTAGATGATCCGGGATGGCCTCGGCATGGCGCGTGGCGTGGTGCCACGGACAAAGCAAGAAGATCGACCCGGAAGGCCGGGTCTATAACCAAATTGGGCCTTTTCGGCAAGACATTAAAGGGCAAACCAAAAGGACGGGCTCAAGGGATCAAGCGGGGACCAAGCAAGCCGGAGCACACTCAAAGGCCTCAGAGGGCGCGAACGGGCATCGGATCAGCGTGGGCGGTGCGCCTCGACAATGGCGATGCCAGCGGCGATCACCTGCTCGATGGTCAGGCCCGTTGTGTCCAGCAGGTGCGCGTCGTCCGCCTGCCGCAGCGGCGCCACCGCCCGGCCCATGTCGCGGGCGTCGCGACTGCGGATATCGGCCAGCACGTCGGCCTCCGTCAGCGCCGAGCCCTGCTCGCGGAATTCGCGCACGCGACGGGCCGCCCGCATCTCGGGCGAGGCGGTGACGTAGATCTTGATATCGGCCTGCGGACAGATGACAGTTCCGATATCGCGGCCGTCGAGGACAGCACCCGGCGGTTGCGCGGCAAAGTCGCGCTGGAAGGCCAAAAGTTCCGCGCGCACGGCCGGGATCGCCGAGACGATGGAGGCGGCTTTGCCAACACCCTCGGCCTTGAGCGCATTTTCATCAAAAGCCGTGGGATCGAGTTGCGCGGCGGCACGAGTCGCCTGCGCGACATCGGTGAGGGGCACATGCGCCTCGAGCATCGCCTTGGCGACGGCGCGATAGAGCAGCCCGGTGTCGAGATGGCGTAGGCCGAAATGCGCGGCGAGCCGCTTGCCAAGCGTGCCCTTGCCGGAGGCGGCCGGACCGTCGATGGCGATGATCATGCGAGATCCGTCCCCCGCGGCCCTTCTTCACCCTCCCCTGGAGGGGGAGGGTCGCTCATCGGAGCGCAGCAACGATGAGCGGGGTGGAGTAAGTCAGAAAGTTCAACCCCTCCCGATCGCGCTGCGCGCGGTCGACCTCCCCCCTCCAGGGGGACGTGAAACGCATGTGCGGCGACGCTCATGAAAGATCCGCTCCCAGACCGCGCATCATCGGGATGAAGGTCGGGAAACTGGTGGCGATGAACGCGGTATCGTCGGCCTGCACCGGCTTGTCCGTCGCCAGACCCATGACCAGCGCCGCCATCGCCATGCGATGATCCATGTGGGTTGCAACGATCCCGCCGCCGGCAGCGCAGCCGCGCCCGGTGACGATCATGTCGTCGCCGTCGACATCGACGGTCACGCCGTTGACCCGCAGCATGGCGACGGTCGCGGCCAGACGATCGGATTCCTTGACCCGCAATTCCTTGAGCCCGCGCATGCGCGTGACGCCCTCTGCGAACGCGGCGGCCACCGCCAGCACAGGATATTCGTCGATCATCGCCGGCGCGCGATCGGCCGGCACGTCAACACCCTTGAGCCGGGAGTGGCGCACGCGCAGATCGGCAACATCTTCGCCGCCTTCATGACTGGTGGCGAGCGTCTCGATGGAAGCCCCCATCTCGCGCAATGTCGTGACGAGGCCGGCGCGCAACGGATTCATCATCACGCCGTCGAATATGACCTCCGATCCGGGAACGATAATCGCGGCAACCAGCGGAAACGCGGCCGATGAGGGGTCGGACGGGACCACGACCGGCGCGGCCTGCAATTCGGGCTGTCCGGTCAGCGTGATGCGGCGGCCATGCGGCCCATGCGGCACGACAGCGACGTCGGCGCCAAAATGGCGCAGCATGCGTTCGGTGTGGTCGCGCGTCGCCTCGGTCTCGATCACCGTGGTCGCGCCGGGCGCGGCAAGACCGGCGAGCAGCACCGCCGATTTGAGCTGCGCCGACGGCACCGGCGATTCGTAGATGATGGGGACCGGCGGCGAGGCGCCCTTGAGCGTCAGCGGCAGCCGCCCGCCTTCGGCCACCGCCACGACGGTCGCTCCCATCCGATGCAGCGGATCGAGAATCCGCTGCATCGGCCGCGTGCGCAAGCTCGCGTCGCCATCGAAATGAGCGGTGATCGGCGCGCCGGCAACGGCGCCGAGAATCAGCCGCGCTCCAGTGCCGGAATTGCCGAGATCGAGGGTTTTGGCAGGCTCCGCGAAGCCGGCAACGCCGACGCCATCGACGATCCAGCGGCCTTCGCCGATGCGCGCGACCGTGGCGCCCATGGCCCGCATGGCGCGGCCGGTGTTGATCACGTCCTCGCCTTCGAGCAGGCCCGTGATCTCGGTGCGGCCGACGCTCAGCGCGCCAAAGATCAGCGCGCGGTGCGAGATCGACTTGTCGCCCGGAAGGCGAACCCGGCCGTGCAGCGCTGCGCCGGAGCAGGCGCGCATCGGAACGGGAACGCCGTGGGCGTGGGCGCTCGGGGACACAGGAGCGTCATTGGCGCCCGGTGATCGCGGAGGAGAAGCTGACACGACGGTATCCTTGGATTTGCGAGCGCGTCGTAGCACCCGGCGGGGCGCACGTCACCCGCCCGCGCGGATCGTCCTTTTACGGCATTCCCGCTATTGACACGGGCTTCTCAACTGTCCAAGTGAAGGCCGAATTTTCCATCGGCTTGAGGAATTCCGTGGCGAAACCTGACCTGGGCATCAAGCGGCTGTGTGCCAATTGCGGCGCCAAATTCTACGATCTCGGCAAAACTCCGATTGTGTGTCCGAAATGCGATACGGTGTTCGAGCCGGTGGTGTCGTCGCGCGCGCGCGCCGATAGCGCCCGCGCCGCAGCCAAAGCACCCGCCGAAGCGGAAGTGCCGGAGAAGGAAGACGCCGAATTGGTCCCGCTCGAGGAGGCCGATGCCGAGACCCACGGCAAGAAGGCGAAGGCGACAGCGGATGTCGACGTCGATGACGACGATGATATCGAGATCGAAGACGATGATGACGACAACACCTTCATCGAAGACGAGGAAGAAGGCGACGACGACGTCACCGACATCATCGGCGAGCGCGATCAGGAAGAAGAGACTTGAGCGCGCGCACGGTTTATGATGACGCTGCGGCGGCGGTCTCCTAAAACAGGGTCGCCGGATAGTTTGGTGCGGACAACCCATAGCCGCACCCGATGGGGCCATAGCTCAGCTGGGAGAGCGCCTGCATGGCATGCAGGAGGTCAGCGGTTCGATCCCGCTTGGCTCCACCAATTCTTCCCTTCTCGTTTCACGATCAAATCCTGTCTGCGGCAAGCATCGCATGCGCGGGCTTCGCACCCGGCTTCGGGCTGCCGAATCAAGTTCCCCCGAATTAAACCTTTTTAACCTAGGGGTTACCCCGTCCGGAGCAACGCTCCGGAGGCTTGCATTGAATCGGTTCCGCTCCCATATCAGGAGGGTTCCAGGCGAAAGTCGCCGGGAGCGTAAAGGGTGCCGTAAGGGCCCGATGTCAAAGTCGCTTCGAAAGGGCTTTGCAGATGTCCAGAGTTCCTACTCTTTCCAGCCCGTTCCTGCTGGGTTTCGACGATATCGAGCGGGTGCTCGATCGGGTCGCCAAGGCATCCGACGGCTACCCGCCCTACAATATCGAGCGCCTCGCGCGCGAAGGAAACACGCCGGAACGGCTGCGCATCACATTGGCGGTAGCAGGGTTCACTCGCGACCAGCTTGATGTGTGCACCGAGGAGAATCAGCTCGTCATCCGCGGCCGCCAGCAGGACGACAAGAGCCGTCATTATCTCCACCGCGGCATCGCCGCGCGCCAATTCCAGCGCACCTTCGTGCTGGCGGAAGGCATGGAAGTAATGAGCGCCGATCTGCGCCACGGGCTGTTGTCGATCGATCTTGCCCGGCCCGAGCCTGAACGCGTTGTCCGCACTGTCGCTATCAACGCCATCGACGATTGATCATCCCCGCTCGACACGCTTCATGAAAGGAGTCGAGGACCATGACCCACGATAAAGTCGAAACCAAAGACCTGCACACGCCGATCACGCCCGACGCATTCGCCATGCTCGGCGGCAACAAGATCGCGTATGTGAAACCCATTCTGTCGGAAAAGGCGGCGGAGCTGTTTCCGCAGGTGCCGAAGCTCGCGCCGGGCACGCAACTGTTCGCCCTGCACGCCGCCGACGGCACGCCGATCATGCTGACCGACAGCCGCGAGGCCGCGGTCGCCAGCGCCTGGAGCAACGAGCTTGAGGCCGTGAGCGTGCACTAATATCGCGCGCGCATCATCCGCGTGCATCATCATTGAATCAGAAACGCCGCCGGGTGACCGGCGGCGTTTTCTTTTGCCCTAAATAAAAAGGACGCCTTACGCGGCCGATGCCGACGGCAGCGCCAGCACCGAATAGATCGCTTCGGCATCGCCGGATTCGCGCAGCTTGCGCGCGATCTCCGGATCGCGCAGCAGACGCGCGACGCGTGCGAGCGCCTTGAGGTGGTCGGCCCCGGCATCGTCAGGCGCAAGCAATAAGAAAACGAGATCGACCGGCTCGCCGTCGAGCGCCTCGAAATCAATGGCACGCTCGAGCCGCGCGAACAGGCCGAAGAGACGCGGCAGCGCCGGCAGCTTGCCATGCGGAATCGCGATGCCGTTACCGACGCCGGTGGAGCCGAGCTTCTCGCGTTGCATCAGAATTTCGAAAATCGCGCGCTCGCCGAGGCCGGTCAGTTCGGCCGCCTGCGCCGCAAGCTCCTGAAGCAGTTGCTTCTTGTTGTTGACCCTGAGCGCCGGAATAACGGCATTCGGTGCGACCAAGTCGGGAAGCGGCATTGCGCTTTTTCCAGTTTGTCCCAGAGGTTCGGCGAACCGAGCTTGAAGCGTACTCTGTGCCGCGTTTGCCCGTTATGCGATCGTCGAGAACGATTCGCAGATTATCCTGCATGAGCGCCGTCGCAAATGCGAAACGGCTGCAAAGGCGCCGGACCGTAGGGGTGGGAAAAGGCCGCGTCAATGGCCTCCGGAGCGGTCCAAACAATGTTCGCTGAGCGCTCAAGACAGTTCCGGCGGAACTTAACGCATGTAGAAAATCTGAGCATTTCCACCGCCAAGTGCGCTACCACACACGCCAGCGCAGCACCCCGTCACGGGTACGTCATTACGGATGGGCTGCAGGCGACGCCGCAGATTGCGCCAGCTTCTCGCGCCGCCGCTGCACCGATGACGGAATGCGCAGGGCTTCGCGGTATTTTGCGACCGTGCGGCGGGCGATGTCGATACCGGTCGCGCGCAGTTTTTCAACGATCGCATCGTCGGAGAGCACGTCGCGCGGCGCTTCCGCGTCGATGAGTTGCCTGATCTGATGGCGCACCGCCTCGGCGGAATGCGATTCGCCGCCGTCGGCAGACGCGATCGCCGCACTGAAGAAATATTTCAATTCAAAGATCCCGCGCGGCGTCGCCATGTATTTGTTGGCGGTCACGCGCGAGACCGTCGATTCATGCATCGCAATCGCGTCGGCCACGGTCTTGAGATTGAGCGGGCGCAGATGGCGCACGCCATGGGCGAAGAACCCGTCCTGCTGGCGCACGATTTCCGAAGACACTTTCATCACCGTCTTGGCGCGCTGGTCGAGCGCTTTCACGAGCCAGGTCGCCGTCTGCATGCATTCGGAGAGATAGGATTTCGCATCGACCTCGCGCGCCGACTTCGAGACCTTCGCATAATAGGCTTGATTGACCAGCACCCTCGGCAGCGTGTCGGAGTTGAGTTCGACATGCCATGTGCCATCAGGCAGCGGCCGCACAAAAACATCCGGCACGATCGGCTGGGCCGGGCTTGCGCCAAAGGCGAGGCCCGGTTTCGGATCGAGCGCGCGGATCTCCTTGATCATCTCGGCGAGATCCTCATCGTCGATGCGACAGGCGCGTTTGAGCGCAGCAAAATCGCGTGCCGCCAGCAGATGCAGATTGGCCAGGAAAGCCTGCATGGTCGGATCGAGCCGGTCGCGCTCACGCAACTGGATCGCGAGGCATTCGCTCAAACTTCGCGCACCGATACCGGTCGGTTCGAACGTCTGCACGATGGCCAGCACGGCCTCGACTTCGGCGCGCGTCGAACCGAGCTGTTCGATGACGGCCTCGATATCGCCGGCGAGGTAGCCGGTCTCGTCGATCATGTCGATCAGGTGCTGGCCGATGATGCGGCGCACGGGATCGGCGATCGCCAGTACCAGTTGCTGCGCCAGATGGTCGGGCAGCGTCACGGCAGCGGAGACAAAGCCTTCGAGATTGTATTCGCTGTCCGCCCCGCCGCCAGAGGAGAGCCCCCATTCGGCAAACGAGGTCGGTGCCGCCTCTCCGGCCGGCATGGCCGCCTCCTGCGGACCGTCGTCGGGAAAGACGTTTTCGAGTTCCGTCCCCAGCCCCTGTTCCAGTCCGGCGCGGCTGACTTCCAGCGCCTCGCCGAGCCAGTCTCCGGCTGTGGCATCGCCGCCCGAGACAGTAAGCGGCATGGCATCATCGGCGCTTCGTTCGGCCGGACCGTCGTCCTCGACGGCCTTGTCGAGGAGCGGGTTGCGCTCGATCTCGTTCTCGACATAGGCGGCAAGGTCGAGATTGGAGAGCTGCAGCAGCTTGATCGCCTGCATCAATTGCGGCGTCATCACCAGCGCCTGGCTCTGGCGCAACTGCAGTCTGGGGCTCAGCACGGACGGGGCTCGCTGGAATCTGGTCTGAATCTTGCTTGCCGGAATCGTACTCCGGTATACAGCCCTTTTCCAGCAATGAGAAATTCTACAGCCGGAACTCCTCGCCGAGGTAGAGCCGGCGCACCTCCGGGTTGTTGACGATGTCCTCGGCCAGACCCTCCATCAGCACCTCGCCGGAATAGATGATGTAGCCGCGGTCGGTGAGGCCGAGCGTCTCGCGCTCATTATGATCGGTGATCAGCACGCCGATGCCGCGATTGGTGAGGTGGCGGACCAGCGTCTGGATGTCGCCGACCGCAATCGGGTCGATGCCGGCAAAGGGTTCGTCGAGCAGCATGTAGCTCGGCCGCGTCGCCAGCGCGCGGGCGATTTCGACGCGACGGCGTTCGCCGCCGGACAGCGCGATGGTCGGCGTCTTGCGCAGGCGCGTGATGTGGAATTCGTCGAGCAGGGCCTCGAGATCGGCCTCGCGGCGGCGCCGATTGGGCTCGACCACCTCAAGCACCGAACGGATATTGTCCTCAACATTGAGACCGCGAAAGATCGAGGCCTCCTGCGGCAGGTAGCCGATGCCGAGCCGCGCGCGCTGGTACATGGGCAGACGGGTGACATCATAGCCGTCGAGTTCGATGCGGCCGCGGTCGGCCTTGATCAGTCCCGTGATCATATAAAAGATCGTGGTCTTGCCCGCCCCGTTGGGCCCGAGCAGCCCGACGGCTTCGCCGCGGCGGACATAAAGGCTCGCCCCCTTGACCACCTTGCGCCCGGCAAAACTTTTCTCCACGCCGTGGGCCGCGAGATAGCCCTTGTCGTCCGCAGCCGGCGTGACGCTCTCGTCTTCATAAACGGGAGCGCCGTTGTAGGACGCAGGCGCGACGTGTGACGCGTGCGCGGTCTGGCGCTGATAGAACGCGGCCGCATCGTCGGCCGGAAGCGGCGCGTCGCCGTAGCCGGACAAGGAGTCCGGCTGCGTGTCCGCAGCAGGCGAATTGCGACCAGGCGGCTTGCGACCGGGCGGCTTACGACGCGGAAATAAACCGAGAATTTTCGCCACCGTGCCTCAATGAAGTGGAGGAAAGTTTGCCGTTACACGGCTTTCTGCGGGGCATTAGGCCCGCCGGAAGACATGATTCAACGAGGAATCATTGCCCGATGCGGTCACGCCGTCAAATCGGCTGCGCTATCTCTTGGCATCCTTGGCCTTATCGCCGTCTTTGGCCTTGTCGCCGTCCTTGGACTTGTCGCCGTCCTTGGGTTTGTCGGCACCCGCCTCCGGCGCACCGCGCTTGAAGATGCCCATCACGCGGCCACCCGAGGACGATCCCGCCTCGACCTTCGACACGCTGGTCGTGAGATTGACTGTGAGCTTATCGCCATGCAGCACGTTGTCGCCCTGGCTGACGATGACGTTCCCGAGCAGCGTCACGGTGTTCGCGTGCATGTCGAACACGCCCCTGTCGCCAGTCGCCGTCTGATCCTTTTGCGTCACGATGACCCCGCCCAGGGCCTCAAGCTTGCGTATCTTCTGTTCCCCGCCCGCGCCCGGGAGCACGGTCTTCTTGGCCTCGGGCTTGGCGTTTTCGTCGTCGTAATAGACGCGCAGCGATTTCGAATGCAGGTCGGTATCGCCCTGCACCACGTGAACGTTGCCGCTGAACGTCGCTACTTTGTCTTTGTCGCGAACCTCAAGATGATCTGCCTCGATCTGGACCGGCTGGTCGCGGTTTTGCGAAAAACCCTGCAGCGCGTTGGGCACGCCCGTGCTCGTCGCGGCCGCCGTTTTCGGTGCCGGCGCTTTTCGGCGCGGCTCCGCCGTGGCCGGCGCCGCGCACGCCACGATCATCACCGCGGCAAAGGCCGCGCCCCACCAGGAACGGGGCGAGTGATGACTCTCAGAACGATCGGGAAACGTCATGGTGGTTACGGTGTCCGTTGATCCGACTTTGCCTGATCCGCGCTGCTCGACCTCTTGGGATCTGTCGCATTCTCCGCCGCGGCAGTCTTCGGGACCGACTTGAGATTGACGACGACATTGCCGTTGAAGCGGATGACCTCGCCGGATTTGACGACATCGAACGTGTCCGAACGCACGGTGCCGTCATTCATCGTCATCTCGACCGGCTGGTCGGACGTGATGTTGCCGGCTTGCGTTTCGACGACGGCGTGCTTGAGATGACCCACATAACCGCTCGTCGAGGTGACGACGATGTCGTCATCGAGGGTAAGCACCTGCGTCGTCGTATCGAACACGCCGGTGGCCGAGCTGAGTTCGATCACCGTCTTGTCCTGCATTTCCATCTTGGCCTTGAGGCCCTTCATCTCGACGATGCCAGGGCGCGCCACGTCCTGCGTCGCCTCCACCGCCGTGAAATTATAGGCGCGGGAGTCGCGGGTGAAGCCGGCCAGTTTCGGCGCCTCCATCTTGATCTTCGTCCCGCTGACGACGACGTCGCCGACCGAAACCGGCAGGCTCGTTATCAGCCGCAGCGGGTTGAGATATCCGGACAGATAGTAACCTGCCACAGCGAGGACGATCGCGAGCGGCACGCCATAACGCATGAGGCGCACGAAGCGGCTGTGACGCGCTGCCGCACGGAAACGGCGCGCGCGATGACCCCGCTGGTCGCCAAGCAGGGCGCGGTTCCTCAGACTATCGTCCCCATAGGTGGCGCTCGTCATCAATCCCGCTTAAAAATTGCCGTCAAACGGCCATCCCCCTACCCGCGGCGGCCAGCCTACAGTCATCGCGGCTAAATATGGCTCCGCTGCGGCGGCGGTTGGCGAATAGCGAGTAGGGAATGGCGAATGGTCGTTACGCTCACTCCCTTCCTCATACGCCATGCGCAAAAATGTCCTCTTCGGCCCAGCCGGCGAGATCCAGACGCACCCGCTCCGGCAGAAAGCCGAAACAGGACTGCGCCAGTGACGCGCGGCCTTCGCGGGCCAGCATGACGTCGAGTTTGGCCTTGAGCGCATGCAAATGCAGCACGTCGGAGGCAGCATAGACCGTCTGCGCGTCGCTGAGTGTTTCGGCGCCCCAATCGGAGGATTGCTGCTGCTTCGACAGGTCGACGCCAAGCAGTTCGCGCGTGAGGTCCTTGAGGCCGTGCCTGTCGGTATAGGTGCGCGCGAGTCGCGAGGCGATCTTGGTGCAATAGATGGGCTGCGGCATCACCCCGAAATGCGCAAAGAGCATGCCGAGATCGAAACGCGCGAAATGAAAGATTTTCAGGATCGCAGGATCGGCGAACAGCGCCTTGAGATTCGGGGCGTCCTGGAAGCCTTTTGGAATCTGCACGACATCGGCCGTGCCGTCGCCCGGCGAAAGCTGCACTACGCACAGCCTGTCGCGATGCGCCTGCAGACCCATCGCTTCGGTGTCTATGGCAACCGCGCCGGTGTAGCCGGAAAGGCTCGGCAGGTCGCCGCGATGCAGCCGGATGGTCATCTCAAGTCCCGCTTTCGCCGTTGGGGCGCACCCTGCGCACGCGCGCGCCTGATGCTTCTCTTGCGGCAACAATAGCGTTGATTCCGTTTAAGAATTCATCACCCGCCGCGCCGCCGGTGCTGGTCTAGCAAGACTGTGGGGCAGCTTCAACCGAACTCGTCGGCGGCGGAGCGGTGGCCGGAGAGGCGCCGCATTAAAAAACGCGCGGCAAGAAGAGCCGCGCGCTTTCCATCCTGACAGCAATGTTGGTCCCGCAGCGCCTACGGGCAGGGATGCTGGTAGCCGTCATAGCCGGTATAGGTGCCGGTCTCAGGACGATAGGACCGGAAGCGGTTCAGGCAGTACTGAACCGCATCGGGAGCCGCAACCGGACGCGCGGCCTGCGAGGCGATAATCCCGCCGATGACCGCCGCGCCGACACCCGCGGCGATCGCCGCACCGGCCCCGTTGTGATGGTGATGGTAGTATCCGCGGCGGTAATAACCGCGGTGCCGATAGTATTGGACCTGCTGGACGGCACCGTCAGCCTGCTGCGCGACATTTGCCGACGCCTGCGGCGCAAGCGCGGTGACAGGTGCGGCGGCGGCCGGCAAGGTCCACGCCACGACAGCGGCGCCCAAAGCGACCGCCTTCAATCCGTTTGAAATCCGAAACATCTGACTCCTCCATAGTTTGCAAGAATACCACGAGAGACGGCGCAAACATTGCCGGCTCCGGCAAGACCACTTTTATCGGGAGACGCCGCCGCGCCCACACCAGCCCCTAACAGGCCAACACTTGTCGGCCGCCAAGGTTCGGCAATGCTGTATTATGACGCAGGGATGTCTCGCGAGAACCCCGCCCCTTCGCATTCCCGTCACGTTGTCTTGAAAGACGGTCGCTCCTGTCGGTGCCCGATGAGCGGAGAGGACAGGCCCCACGCGATTTATGTCTTTTTGGTCTCGATATCCCGCACTGACGTTTCCGGCGTGAGACCGCCACGCTGGCGGCCGAAGGTGTTGTCGCCGTTCTTCTGCCATTCCCCGGCGGTGGCGTTGCGCGCAAAGGTCTCCCACGCATCGGTCCAATCGCCGAGTTGGTAGCCGTGCCATGGCGCGCGCGGCGTCAGCGGACGCAAGCCCAGTTTGTCCCAGAGAACGAATGCCTGCTCCATGAATTCACGCGCGGGGAGCGCGATCGGCGGCATGACGTGTTTCAGCGTCGCGTCGATCAGCAACGACGAGCTTTGCTTCTTGCCGGTGCTCGTCGGCCCGGAATGATCCGAGCTTGGACCATGGCCCGGCGAACGGTGCGGCACGACGAGCACGTCTTCAACCGGGTTCGAGCGATAGGCGAGCGACCAGAACACCGCGTCCGAATTGTCGGGATCGATGTCCTCGCTCACCGCGACGACGATCTTGCCGCAATCGGCAAGACGCGACGACGCGCCTTGAAGCCCGCGCCAGATTTCCGTCTGCGGCGTGCCGTTCTTGAACCGCAGGAAGATCACCGGCCGCACATTGCTCAGGGGTTCGTGCATGACGACGCGCAAAATGCCCTTGATGCCGAGATGCTCGCGCAGATGCGTCAGGAACAGCGCCTCGAATGCGACGCGGCGCATGACGCTGGATTCGCTCGGCGTCACCTGGCTGATGATGGAGGTGAAGACGGCATCCTTGCGATGGGTGATCGCCGTCACCTGCATGCACATATTGTAGTCTTCGAGCGCGACATAACCGGTGCTTTCGCCGAACGGCCCTTCCGGCTCAAGCATGTCCGGATCGACAAAACCCTCGATGATGATCTCCGCATCCGCCGGCACGTCGAGGTCGACCGTCTGCGCGCGCGCAACGCGGATCGGCTGTCCGGCCAGCGCACCGGCAACCGTAACCTCGTCCTGATCGACAGGCAGCTTTTGAGGACCGGTATAGGCGACGACCGGCGCGCAGCCGACCACGATGGCGCACGGCATCGGCTCGCCGCGCTCCTTGTATTTCAGCCAGTTGAGATAGCCCCCCGAACCGCCGATGCGGGCCGACATGCGCACGCCGAGACGATCAGCGCTTTTCAGCGCGGCGCGATTGGTCGACATGTTCTGCGCGCCGTTGTCCGGATTCTTCGTGATGACGAGAGTTGCCGTCAGCGTCGGCGCGGCATCGAAGCCTGGCGTCGAAACCGGCACCGGCAGCAGCGCCAGTCCGCCGCCCTTCTCCTTCAGCGCATCGCCCTTGATGATGATCTCCTGGCAGGCCGGGCCGTTGACACGCTCCGGCTTGATCGGATGCGCGAAGGCGTCGGCCCAGGCCGCATTGATCTGGTCGATGGGGCGCGCCATGCCGACCGCATAGACATCAGGCGAAGCGGCGAGCGCACCCACGACCACCGGCATGTCGTAGCGCCGGCCCGCCGAATCGACCACGTTCGTGAACAGGAACGCGCGCCGCTCGGTCTCGGGAACGCCACCAACATACTGGCAGCGCACGAGAGGATGCAGCTCGGTGTCCTTGTTGATCGGATCGTCGACGCGAACGAGCAGGCCCTTTTCTTCCAGCCGGGCGAGATGCTCGCTCAGCGTGGAACTGGGCCGCAACGCTGTGTCTTTCGTATCTGCCTTCATAACGCGTTCCTCATCCCGTCATCCGCAGCGCCATGGCGCGCTTTAAATTTTTTCACGCCGGCTTTTGAAAACCGACATTGTGCTCTCTCTTTCGTTTATGCGTGGCGCCCTCTTCGCGGACGGGCGAAAAATCGCCGTCGGCCATGCCGATCTGCTCACCGCCGAAAGCAAGCGTTTCAACGTCGTCTTCGCGGGTATCGGGGAAGGCACGCGACCGCATCGGCAGTCCATGGATGGCGCGCCAGACTCGCTCCGGCGTCGCCGGCATTTCCAGATGCGTGACGCCGAGCGGCGACAACGCATCGACGATCGCATTGATGACGACGGCGAGCGCCGGCGTCGTCCCGCCTTCCCCGGCCGGGCGAATGCCGAGCGGATGCGACGTCGACGGCACTTCGCTGATTTCGGTCGTGTAGCTCGGCAGAAAATCGGCACGCGGCATCGTGTAGTCCATGAACGATCCGGACAGATTCTGTCCTGAGGACTCGTCGTAGAAAATCTGTTCGATCAGCGCTTGACCGACGCCCTGGGCGATGCCGCCATGAGTCTGACCGTGGATGATCATGGGATTGATGGCGCGGCCGACATCGTCCACCGCGCAATGGCGCACGATGGTGACGACGCCGGTCTCCGGCTCGATCTCCAATTCGCAGACATGGCATCCATAGGGAAAGCCCGGCACGGTCACCGTCTCGTCGCAAAACGCCGTCAACGGCCCGCGCAGGTCGGCCGGAAGATCCGCGTTCTCTTCCGCCGCGGCGGCAACGGTGAAAAGGTCAATGGACTGAGAGTCGCCGACCTGAAAACGGCCATCGGCGAAAGTCACGTTGGCCACATCCGCCTGGAGCAGAAAAGCGGCAATACGTTTGCCGCGCTCAATAATGCCCTCGCTGGCGCCGTGAATAACGATGCTGCCGAGCCGCATGCCGCGGCCGGAATGCGTTCCGCCGCCGATTTTCACGATGTCGGTGTCGCCGGTAATCAGCCGGACATGGTCGTGCGCCACGCCAAGCCATTCGGTGAGGAGCTGCGCAAAACTGGTCTCGTGTCCCTGGCCGTTGGAGACTGTCCCGATAACCAGATCAACCCACCCGTCAGGATGCACGGTGATCTCGGCACGCTCTCGCGGCAACCCGGTTGACGTATCGACATAATTGGCGACGCCGATGCCGCGATATTTGCCGCGCTTGCGGGCCTCTTTCCGGCGTGCCGGAAATCCGTCCCAGTCGCCGAGCCTCAGCGCCATGTCCATGGAGCCGATGTAATCGCCGCTGTCGTAAATCATGCCGAACGGATTGTGGTAAGGCGTTTCCGGCACGGTGACGAGATTGCGCCGCCGTAGTTCGACACGATCGAAACCGCATTGCCGGGCCGCGCGATCGATCAGCCGTTCGAACACATACATCACTTCCGGGCGGCCCGAACTGCGATAGGGCCGCGTCGGCGTCGTGTTGCTGACCACGCAACGCGCACGAAAATGCGCCGCCGGCATGCGATAGATGCTCGACATGATCTCGACGCCCTTCTGGACCATCGAGAAATTGGCGGTCAGCGCGCCGAGATTGCCGATATTGGAGCCGCGGACAGCAAGGAAATTGCCTTTCGCATCGAGCGCGAGTTCGGCTTCGCTCGACAGATCGCGGCCCTGATAATCGCTGAGGAAGGATTCGTGCCGCTCGCATGTCCATTTCACCGGACGGCCGATGCGCTTCGCCGCCCAGGCGACTAGAACGAATTCCGCATAGATCGCACCGCGCGTGCCGAAATTGCCGCCGACATCGCGAATGACAATGCGAATGCGGTCATCGGGAACGGCAAAGCATTTGGCGATATCGGTCTTGAGCTTCACGGCGTTGCCGCTGCCGGTATAGACCGTATAGCTCTGCGTCGCGGCGTCATATTGGCCGATGACCGCGCGCGGCTCCATGGGCACGCCGGTGACGCGCGGAATCCAGGTCTTCAACCGCACGATATGCCTGGCTTTTGCGAAAGCGCGCGCGGTCGCTGCGGCATCGCCGACCTCGCCGTCGATGAGGACGTTGGACTCATCTTCCCACAATCGCGGCGCGTCGGGGCTGGCCGCCGCGACGGCATCGATCACAGCGGGAAGCACCTCGTAATCCACATTGACTGCTTCGGCTGCGTCCTTGGCATTCGCAACACTGTCGGCGATCACCATGGCGATGGCTTCACCGACGAAACGCGCCTTGTCCGGCGGCAGCGCGTGATGCGCGGCGGCATAAACCGGCGCGCCGCTTTTGTTCACCAGCGGAACTTCGGCGGGATGCTGCGACCAGCTCTTGTGCGGCACGGGAAGCACGCCGTCTTCGATCAGATCGCGGCCGGAGAGCACGGCGATAACGCCCGGCATCGCCAGCGCCGCCGTCGCGTCGATGCCGCGGATGCGTGCATGCGCGTGCGGCGAGCGCACCATGATGGCATAGGCCTGCCCCTCGAGCGCAAGATCGTCGGTGTAACGGCCCTTGCCGACGACAAGCCGCAGGTCCTCTTTGCGCAGAACGTGTTGACCGATGCCGGAAGACGACGACGAACCTTCGTTTGGCGAGGAATGCGTTTTGTCAGCCATCTTCAACATCGCATGGGGCGTCCTTTGAAACAAAATCCGACCAGCCTAAGCCTTGATTCCAAAAAGCCTGGCAGCCGTACCGCCGACAACGGCGGCGCGCTCGGACGCACTGAAATTGCAGGCATCGACCGTCTTCAACGGCGTCCAGTCGCCAATCGTGAACGGCAGGTCGGTGCCCATCAACACGCGGTCGACGCCGCCCATCTCGGCCACGAAACGCACGATGCGCGGATCGTAAACCACCGTGTCGAAATAGAGCGATTTGAATCCCTCGATCGGATCGGCGTTATCGGCAGGCGTTGTTTCAAAACTCCGGCGCAGCCGCCCGAACAGCATCGGCAGCGCCGCGCCGCCATGCGACAGGACAAGCTTCACGCCGGGATAGCGTTTGAGGTGTCCGGAAAAGAGAAGGCGCGCGACCGCGATGGACGTATCCGTCACGCGACCGACCGCGCTGACCATGCCATAGGCTTTGAGGCGGTCGTCGCGCGCGCCAAATGTCGGATGGATGAACAGCGTGGCCTTGCGCGCCGACGCGACTTCCCAGAATGGATCGAGGTCGGGATCGTCAAGAACGCCGGTGGCGCCTTTCGGCTGCGTGCCGATCATCGCGCCCGCACACCCCGCATCAAGCGCCTCTTCGAGCACGCGCGCCGCGAGCTTTCCCGACTGCATCGGCACCGTCGCGAGCGGAACGAAAAACGGAAGTTCCTTGACGGCCTTGAGCATGTGTTCGTTGAGGAAGCGGCTCCAATCCGCACCTTCATCGGCCGGAATATCGTAGCCGAACGTATCGAGCCAGCCGCCGACGACCTGTTTGTCGATGCCCTGATCCTTGAGCCATTTGCGGCGGCCATCGACGTCGCTCATTCCGGCCATCACCGGACGCTTCGGCTCGTTGCCGGCGAAGGCGAGACGCACACCGCCATCGGTCGTGACCTTCACCGACGGAAACGGAAGCTTTTGCGAACGGAACGCATCGAGAAGGGCGGGAGGAACGAAGTGGGCGTGACAGTCGACGATCATGGTGGTCCTTCCCTGCGGCTTTCGGCCGTTATCGCTGGCGGCCATGAATTATCCGAGCGTTAGGTCATCGCTCGCTGCCCGGCAATTTCTTAAACGACACAGCAATGTGAGTTTTATGCAACGATACCGCCTTGTTGCGCTCTTGTATTCAGGATCGCCACCCTATTTGATTGCAAAAAAATAAACCGAGGAAGCGAAAAAATGCTCCGCACCATCACACCGGCCGTGCGATTCCTGACATCGCGATTGCTGATATTGGTCGCCGCACTGTTTGGGTTGGCCACAGTGGCTCTCTGCCCGGCCCACGCCGCAGACACCTTCCCCTCCCACACCATCCGCATCCTTGTTCCCTATGCGGCAGGCGGTCCGAGCGACACCGCGGCGCGGCTCGTGGCCGATCCCCTCGGCAAGCAGTTGGGAACGACGGTCTATGTCGACAATCGCGGCGGCGCCGGCGGCCTCATCGGGACCGAGCAATTTCTGAAAGATGAACCGGACGGTTACACCATCCTGCTTGGCGCGATCGGCCCGTTCGCCGTCATCCCGGCGGGCAAGCAGGTTTCTTACGATGTCGGCCGCGATTTCATCCCGCTCGGCTGCATCTGGTTTGCCGGACAGGCGATCGTGGCCAGTCCCAAGATGCCGGCCAAGACAATCGGTGAGTTCATCGCCTATGCGAAGGCCAATCCCGGCAAGGTGACCATCGGTTCGGCGGGGATCGGGTCGATGTCACATCTGACGATCGAACTTTTCAAGCGCGAAGCCGGCATCGATATCATCCACGTTCCGTTCCGCAGCACGGGCGCGTCGTTGCCGAACGTGCTGGGCGGACAGGTCGACGCCATCGTGGGCGACGCATCCGTGCTCGCATCGCAAGTCAGTGCCGGAAAACTGAGAGCACTAGCGGTTGCCTCCAGCGAACGCACTTTGGCGCTGCCGGACGTTCCGACGTTGCGGGAGTCGGGCCTTCCCAAAGCCGTCGCCGACAGTTGGTTCGGGCTTGTCGTGTCGTCGAAGACCCCGGCGCCCGTCGTCAAAAAGCTGCAGGACGCGCTCGCGAAAGCGCAGCGCGACCCGGCCTATGTGCAGGCGCTGGCGAAGCAGAAGGCCAGTGCCGGCGCGCTCGGGCCGGAGGCGTTCGCAAAACTCATTCACGACGACGCGCAGAAATGGCGGCCTGTGATCCAGAACGCCGGCCTCAAATTCTGACGCGAGGCAGAATTCACACGCCCAATTCCGCAAAGACCTCGCTGGCTTCGTGCATGGCATGATTGCCGGCAGGCGCGCCGCAATAGACGGTCGCCTGCAGGATGATCTCCTTGATATCGTCCTTGGTAATCCCGTTGCTCAGGCCGGCGCGAACATGGAGACGGAATTCCGCCCATTGGCGCAACGCAATCATCATCGACAGCACCATGCAGCGCCGCTCGCGATGATCGAAGCCCGGACGCGTCCAGATGTCCCCCCAGACGTGGCGCGTGATCTGTTCCTGGAATTCGGTGTTGAACGCGTTGCGCGTTTTCAACGACTTGTCGACCCAGGCATCGCCCAGCACCTGACGACGCACCGCCAAGCCCTTATGGTAGGTTTCATCCTCGCTCATATCGCGTCCTTATGGCTCGTTTCATTGCGCGCGACATTGAAACGCCGATCCGAAATGCGCAACCGTCTTGTCGGATGGGATTGCCGTGTCGCGCGCTAGCGTCTCAACGAAACAACTTCCCTCTCATCGCGGGCGTCAGCCTCCGATGCTGCGGACAACAGCGGAACGAGCTGGCGCTGCAGCCACGCCACGAATTTTCGCGCCTTGGGACTGGCTTCCGTGCCTTCCTGCCAGACCGCGTAATACGAGCCCTGACGCACGGGCGGCGAAAACAGTGGGACCAGCGGATGCGATGAAAAATCCTTGCCGAGCAGCGGTATCTGTCCGATCACGATGCCAACCCCGTCGGCCGCAGCCTGATTGGCCAACATCGAATTGGGAAACTCGATCATCTCCGCTTTATCGAGCATGAAGTCGGGCCGGCCGATGGCGGCAACCCAGTCCTGCCAGTCGGTGGGCCGATTGCTCGAAAACAGAAGCCGATGCTGGAGCAGATCGTCGATCTGGCGCAGCGGATTGGCGCCGCTGAGAAGATGCGGACTACACAGAGGCTGAACCCAGTTCTGGAAGAGATGGATGCCGCGGCTTGGCGGCAGGTCGGCCGCGCTCACTTCGATAGATATATCCACCAGCTCGCGCACGAAGTCGGCCGGACCAAACCCGGTCGTAATCCGGATGCGGATATTCGGGTATTCCAAACGAAATTGCGACAAGCGTGGAATGAGAAACTGCACCGCGAAGGTGGAGGGCACCCGCAGATCGAGCGGCTTGGCGTCGTGACCGCGCGTGATCCGGTCGGTCGCGCGGCTGATCATTTCGAACCCCGGCGCGATGTTCTGATAATACCGCACGCCGAGTTCGGTGAGCGTGTTGCCTTCACGGCCGCGATGGAAAAGGCGGATATTGAGAAACGCTTCAAGCACGGCGATTTGCCGGCTCACCGCGGAGGGCGTGACGCCGAGGGCTTGCGCGGCCTTGGTGAAGCTGCCCAGGCGGCTCGCGACTTCGAAGACGTGGAGCGGATTGAGCGGGGGGAGCGAACGCGTCATGACGGTTTTTCGTTATTGTTTCTTCGTTGAGAAAAAGTCACACGAACTTACGCCTTGTGCATTTGCCTGTCCAACCTCAGCGGCTAGAGTGCAACCCGCGACAGTGGGAACCGGTTTTCGGCTCGCACGCGCCGCCGGGATGAGATGGGCATGAGTTCACAAAACTCCACCGTGACGACGGCGGACGCCGCTGCACAACGCAACGCGGGCACGCTGGCGGAAAAAATTCCCGATCTCGTCAACGGCAATCCGGCGCTGCAAGTACGCGGTCGCTACGCGACGTTTGCGATGATGATCGAGATCGGCGCCGTCCCCTATTACATTTCAGTCGTCGACAGCCGCATCGCGCAGATGGACCGCGGGCCGCTGATCATGCGATCGTGGTCGTTCGCCATTCGTGGCGCTGAGAGCGCGTGGCTGACATTCTGGCAGCCGTTGCCACCACCGCACTTCCACGACATTTTTGCCCTCGCCAAGCGCGGCGACTTCCGCATCGAGGGGGATATGCGTCCGCTGCTGACACATCTTCTGTTCATCAAGGACATGCTCGCGGCGCCTCGCACCCTCGCGGAGGGCAACGCACGATGACCGCCGCGATCGACCCCATCGTCGGACGCTATGTCCATGTCAGTATCGGCGGACGCGATCACCGCATCTATTTCGAGGAAGCCGGCGAAGGCATTCCCCTCCTCTGCCTGCACACTGCCGGCGCCGACGGCCGCCAGTATCGCCACATGATGTGCGATAGCGCGATCACACGGCATTTCCGCGTCATCACCTTCGATCTGCCCTGGCACGGCAAGTCGACGCCGCCCGCGGGATGGCAGGACGAAGAATACCGGCTGACGACCGACGCTTATATCGACGCGATCCGCGCCGTCATCGCCGCGCTCGGGCTCGACAAGCCAGCACTGATGGGCTGTTCGATCGGCGGGCGCATCGTGCTGAGCCTTGCGATGCGCCACGGCAAGGAATTCCGCGCGCTGATCGGCGTCGACAGCGCCGCGTTTCAGCGCGGCTGGTACGATTCAAGCTGGCTGCATCGCCCCGACGTGCATGGCGGCGAAGTGTGCGCCGGCATCGTCTCCGGCCTGATCGCGCCACAAAGCCCCGTGGACGCGCGCTGGGAAACGCTGTGGCCCTACATGCAGAGCGGGCCTGGCGTCTTCAAGGGCGATATCTATTTCTATCGCGTCGATACCGACCTGCGCGATCAGGTCGGCGCCATCGACACAAAAGTCTGCCCGCTGTTTCTGCTGACCGGCGAATATGATTTTTCCTGCACGCCGGAAGACACGAAAGACACCGCGGAACGCATTCCCGGCGCCGAGGTCGTGATCATGCGCGATGTCGGCCATTTCGCGATGTGTGAAAATCCGCAAAAATTCCGAACCTACATCATGCCGGTGCTCGACCGCATTCGCGAAGGCTCGTGAGATGCGGTCTGATGCAAACACGGCACGCTATTCGGCCGCCAATTTTTTCCTCGAAGCCCTCAGCGAAGTCGGCATCGACTATCTGTTCTCGAATTTCGGCACCGATCATGCGCCGTTGATCGAGGCCGCTGCCGGCCGCCGACAGCGCGGACAGGTTTTGCCAAAGATCATCCTGTGTCCGCATGAGAGCACTGCGGGCCACATGGCGGGCGGCTATGCGCTTGCCACCGGACGCGGCCAGGGCGTGCTCGTGCATGTGGATGTCGGGACGGCCAACACGTCCATCGCCATGCATAATCTGTTTCGCAGCCGCATTCCGGTTTTCCTCATGGCCGGCAAGGCGCCGTTCACGACCCATGGCGAAATCGCCGGAAGCCGCGACAACTATGTGCATTTCGTGCAGGAGCCGTTCGATCAGGGCAGCCTGGTACGGCCTTACGTGAAATGGGAATGGACCCTGCCCTCCGGCGTTGTCGCCAAGGAGACCGTGCGGCGGGCGCACACCATCATGCAGAGCGAGCCCAAAGGCCCGGTCTATCTGATGCTGCCGCGCGAGACCTTGAGCGAAGTGTGGAACGAGCAGGACATCCACGCCTTTCCCGCCGATCGTTTCGGCGCAACGGTGCCGAGCGGCGCCGACCCGGCGCTGATCGATGCGCTGGTCGAAAAGCTGCTCGCCGCACACCACCCGATCCTGATCACGTCATTCGGCGGCCGCACGCCGGGAACGTCTGAAGCGATCGAAGCGCTCGCGGCGTTTGCCGGCATCCGCGTCTTCGAATCCAACATGGTCAATGCCATCGCGCATGAAGGCCCGTGTTTCTCCGGCTTCCAGCCGGCCGCGCACATGAAGCAGGCCGACCTCGGCCTGCTTGTTGACAGCGACGTGCCATGGATCCCAAAGGATGCGGCGGCCAACGCGCAATTATTCTGGGCGCAGATCGATCTCGATGTACTCAAGGCCAATTCGCCGATGTGGAGCTTTCCCGCCCATCTGCGGCTGAACGGAAACAGCGCGCGCATCCTCACCCAGGTGCTTGAGGTTTTGGAAGCGCGCGCCACGCCTGCCTTCCGCAAGGCTGCCGACGAGCGGTTGCAAACGATCGCGCTGGAACGCGCCAAACGCCTCGACGCCGTGGCGAAGCTTGCCGACAACAAAGGGCGCCCGGGCGAAATCAACGCGCATTATCTCTGCCGCGAGATC
Organism: Xanthobacteraceae bacterium; assembly: GCA_035494115.1. Classification (GTDB taxonomy): domain Bacteria; phylum Pseudomonadota; class Alphaproteobacteria; order Rhizobiales; family Xanthobacteraceae; genus DATJHH01. The sequence continues at coordinate 114,262 of DATJHH010000009.1, read as the reverse complement.
GGCAAGCGCATCGGCCCGGAAGACTTCATCATGCAGGAAGCCGCGCGCAACGGACCGGCGATGGCACAGCAGATTCCGCGGCCCGTGGCCGGAAGCATGGTGCGGGTCGCCGGCGGCGGCCTCGGCGCGTCAGGCGGCATGGCGCTCGGCGTCAAACTGGCGCGGCCGCAGCATCTCTCCGTGCAGATTCTCGGCGACGGCGGCTTCTACCTGAATAATCCAAGTTCGGTCTATGCGGTGTCGAAGCAATACGGCCTGCCGATCTTCACCATCGTGCTCGACAATTCAGGCTGGTCGGCGGTGAAGGAATCGACTTTGCGCATGTATCCCGACGGCGATGCGAAGGCGCTGCAATCCTATGAGGCCGAACTCGCGCCCAACGTCGATTTCTCGAAAGTGATCGAGGCTTTTGGCGGCTACGGCGAAAAACTTGCCGATCCCGAACAGGTGGAAGCCGCGATCGACCGCTGCCTGCGCGAAGTGCGTGGCGGCCGCTCGGCGCTGCTCCATGCCTGCGTCACGCGGCTCTGACCTTAGGAATGGCCACAGCCGCGCTGCCGTGCGGATCAGTTTGCTTTCATGCTGGCTTTGATGATCGGAGTCCATGTCGCGATGTTGTCGCGCATGAACGCCGTCATCTCCTGCGGCGTCATCGGCTTGGTCTCGGCGCCGTCGTTCTCGAACTGCCGCTTGACCTGCGCGCCGTCGAGCGCCTTGATGATCGCCTTGTTCAGGCGATCGACCACATCGGCCGGGACGCCCTTCGGCGCCGCTATCGCCTGCCACGTCGTCGTCGCCAGTTCGGGATAGCCAAGCTCGGCCAGCGTCGGAAGGTCCGGCATTTCCGGCATGCGCTGACTCGACGATACGGCGAGCGGAACGAGCTTTCCGGACTTGATGTGCGCGCGCGCCGTGCTCCAGTTCATGGAGCCCATTTTCACCCGGCCGGCGATGAGATCGAGCAGCGCACCGGCGCCCGCCTTGTAAGGGACGTGGGTGAACTTCACCTTATCCTTGTCGGCGATGTGTTCGATGATGAGATTGCCGACCGTACCGACGCCGGCGGAGGCGTATTCGAGGCCGCCGGGCGCGGCCTTGGTATAGGCAATGAGATCCTTGAAGGATTTCACGCCGAGCGAGGATTGAACGACGATGACGCTGGGCGCGCCGCCGATGAAAGCGACCTGCGAAAAATCCTTGATCGGATCGAAGCCGGGATTGGCCGACATGACCGGAGCGATGACGAAGGACGATATGCCGGACTGCATCAGCGTGTAGCCGTCCGGTGCAGCGTGCGCGACCACCTGCGCCGCCACAATGCCGCCGCCGCCCGGACGATTATCGGTGTAGAATTGCTGGCCGAATTCCTTGCTCAGCGAATCCATCACCAGACGGCTGATGACATCGGCCGATCCACCCGGCGCGAACGGCACGACGACGCGCACGGATTTTGTCGGCCAGGTCGCGGCCGCAGCGCTCGCCGCCGACATCATCAGTGCCGCAGCAACGGCAATCAGCTTCCTCATGAGCTTCCCTTTTCTTCTTGAGCCTTTTTGGCTGTTGTATTTCACGATGACGCCTACAGTTTCATCATCACCTTGGTCTCGTCGATCACGTCCTTCGGGGTCGACAGAACGTCCTTGATCAGGGCACCCACCTCGGGGCCGGGCACGAAGCCGATGTCGAGGTGGAGACGGTCGGCTTCGGCCAGAAATTCCGGATCCTTGACCAGATCCGCGAACCCCTTGCGCAAGATTTCGACCTGCGCGTCCGGTGCATGCGGGGGTGCTGCAACCGAACGACTCAGCGTCAGCGCCTTGGACACGAATTGCGCGATAGCCTGCTTTTTCGGATCGCTCCCGGCCAGTTCGGTGAGCAGCGGCGCATCCGGCAAGTCGCTTGCGCGGCTGGTGCCGATTTGTGCGATCACGTTCAGTTTGCCGTCCTTGATCTCATTCGGCATGAGATTCTTGAAGGACGTCCACGATGCAGCGCCGCGCCCGTCGAGTTCGCCGCGCTCCATCGCAAGATTTTGTTCGGGCGCACTGCGATAGCCCTGGACGACCGTAAAGCGCGTCCCGGCGAACGAGTTATAAAGTTCGGGCACAACCGAGGACATGGCCCCGGCACCCGAGCCACCCAGCCTCACCTCCCGCTTGCGGGCATCGTCGATCGTCTTGATGTGCGAACCGGCCCAGGTGGCGGTGACGACGTTCGAACTGCTCAGGGCGGCGAGCCATTTGAATTTCGTCAAAGAATCCTGCAGGCCCTTGCGTCCGGTCGCCTCGAACATCAAAAGCCCGTCGCTCACGAGCGTGATGAAAGTGCCGTCCTGCGGCGCGATGCGCGACGTATAATTTGCGGCTACAAGACCGCCGGCGCCCGGCTGATTCATCACGATGATGTTCGGATGCCCCGGAATATGTTTGCCGAGATGGCGCGAGACCAGTCGCGAATAGGTGTCGTAATTGTTGCCCGCTCCGCCGTACGAACTCAGCGTGATGGTCTTGCCTTCGTAGAACGGCTTTTCGGCCAGAGCCGGGTTCAGGACCCCCGCAAGCAGCGCGATAACGCAAGCGCCGACAGTCGCAACCCATGATGCGGCTTTCGTCATTGGTTTTTCCTCCCTACAAGACGGCGCTCTCCGGCACCGTTCTTCCAGCGGCCAATCAATCTACAGCTTTTTCACGTGCGGTGGCGATCTCACGTCCTATTTTGTTTTCGCGGGGGACGTCTTATTATAAGGGTCCATATTATCAGCGTACCAAGACTTCAGCGAGGATCGATGCCAGTCACCCGCAGTCCCGCCCCCGGGAAAGCCCGCAAGAACATCGGCCTCGGAAAACTGCTCAAGGGCGCGCATGGCGCTTTCAATTCCGCGCTGCGTGTCAGGCTCGCCGCGCATGACATCACCTTCAGCCAATTTCAGCATCTGCAAAACCTCTGGAAGGAGGAAGGCATCAACCAGGCGGAATTGTCGCGGCGCATCGGCATCACGACCGCGTCGTCCACCGACGTGCTCGATTCCCTCGATCGCATGGGTCTGATCCGTCGCGTGCGCGGCAAGGAGGATCGACGCCAGCTCAGCGTTTTCCTGACGCCGGCCGGTGCTGCACTGGAAGAACCGCTGTCTGCACACGCGGTCGACGTGAACATCATGGCGACCAAAGGCCTCAGCGAGACGAAGATTCGCGAGATGTACCAATTGCTCGGGCACGTCATCGATAACCTGCGCTCCACTGAGACCGCCGCAGCCGCGTCGCGTCGTTCGAAATCCTCCGGGCGGCCGAAGCCGTCCCGCTCATCCGACCAGATCACACGATAGACCGGCGCTCGGCCGCCGCGGCGCCCTCACCCGGTGTTGCGGCGCGGGCCGCGCGGCGCTGCAGCTTGATGTCCGAGAAGATCGGGTCGAGCTTGAACAGGCGTTGCGCATTGCCGCCGAGGATGTTGCGTTTCGCCTGCTCGTCGAGGAACGGCAGATCATAGATCGTGCTCGGCAGGTCCATGTCCCAGTGCGGATAATCGGACGCGTAGCAGAGCTGTGTGCCGGCGTTCATCATCTTGAACGTCAGTTCGAGCATTTCGAGATTGTTGACCATCTCCATCGGCTGGGTCGAATAAAACATCTCGCGCATGTAGTCGCTCGGCAGCCGCTTGAGCAGCGGCGCGTCGGAATTGCGCATCATCCATTCATTGTCGAGTCGCTGCATCAGAAACGGCACCCAGGCGAGTCCGCTCTCAATCCACAACACTTTCAATCGTGGAAAGCGTTCCGGCATACCGTTGGTCAGCCAGTTCGTCATGTGCAGCATGTTGTGCCAGGTGAATCCCAGCGCATGCACGCCCATGAAGCGGTTCAGCAGGCGCATGCCTTCCTCAGTCCCGGTCCCACTGGCGCTGTGGAACGCTAGCGGCAGGCCGCGCTCCTGCAGCGCGGCGTAAGTCTTGATGTAGGAATTGTCCTGCACGGCCCGGTAATGCGTCGACGTCACCATGAAGCCGATGACGCCGGGCTTGTCGGCAAACGCTTCCACCATCTTCAGGCATTCCGGCCCGTTGTGATAGGGCAGATACAGCATCGAACGGATGCGCTTGTCCTCGCTCAAAATCGTCTCGCACAGCCAACGGTTATAGGCCCAGGCCAGCGCGGTCTCGATGTCCTCGCGCGGCACCAGCGCGAGATTGAGCATCGGCGTCGGGAACATGCAGGCGATATCCACGCCCATGGCGTCCATCCAGCGGCGCATGAGCGTGATGTCGCGATGCGGCGCCGGCGGCACCTGTTCCTTGCGCCGGCCGGGATAGCGGATGATGCGGCCGCCCAGTTCCTGGAACGAGCCCTTTCCGTTGTTGAGACCGCCGCGCGACAGCCCCTGGGTGCGGGCCTCGTGCCGCAGAACCGGATCTTCGATGTAGTCGCAAATCTGCGCGAAGGATTCCGTTTCGTAGTGATGCGAGTCGACATCGACGATGAGAAAATCCTCATAGCGTCGTGCTGCGGCCTGCGCAGAGGCATGCGCCAAGGCGTTGGTCGTGTTGAAGGTGGAATGGTCGACGTCGCGATAGCGTGCGGCCGGGCCGGTCTGCGTATCCATATTATCCTCCTTCAAGCCGGGTTCTTGTGCCCCAGGTTCTTGTCGCCATAGTCGAGCTTGCCGATGCCGGACATGTCCTGCCACAGGCCAAGCTCGAAGACCTGCAACCCGACGCCATCGAGCATGGCCGTGCAGCCGATGACGACATCGGTCGGCGTCACGCCGCTGTTGCGCGCGAACGGAAACGGCGCCGGGCCCGATTGCGCCTTGGCGGCGTAAAGACGCACGATGCTTGCAAAAATCTGCCCGAGCGAGTCGTCCGGCACTTTATCGATGTCCCCGGCGTCGATCGCCTCGGCGCAGAGGGCGGAGAGTTCGCTGGCCAGGTCAGCGAAAGTCTTCTGCGTGTCAGACGGCGACATAGACGTCTCCATCGCGTTCCACGACATCGTATTTTTTAAGGCGCAGCCGCTTGTTGCAGACATTTTCGCCGGTCTTGAGATGGAATTCGTAGCCATGCCAGGGACAGACGATGTGGATGTCGTCCTCATCAAAACTCTGGCCCTTGAACGTGCCGTCGTCGTTGAGCACGTCGATAACGCGCGGCATACGGATGCCTTCGCAGGCCGGACCGCCCTGATGCGGGCACAGGTTGCGGTAGGCGTAATACTGCCCGCCCTGATAGATGACGGCGACTTCAACCGCGTCCATTTCGAGGATACGGACGGCGCCGTCCGCGAGTTCGCCCTGCTTGCACACCAGGATATCTGCCATCGGCGCGTCCTCCCGTCGTCATTTTTTTATATGGTATCTTACTATCTGGCGATATATTATCTTTGTCAATCTGAGCCGCGCTAAGCGGCCGGCCGCAGGCACGCAGAAGACGTGCGCGGCCAAGGTAAAAGGGAGGAGACGTCGCGATGATCCGTTCGCATTTCGCATCGCTCGCGCTTGCCGGCGTAGCACTGCTGATCGCGCCGGCGGTTGCCGCCGCGCAGCAGTCGAGCCCGACCTTTGCCGGCAAGACAATCTCGCTCAATGTCGGTTATGGCGCAGGCTCAGGTAACGACATACTGGGCCGTCTTATCGCCGCCCATCTTGGCAAGCATATTCCCGGCAATCCGACAGTGCTGATGCAAAACATGCCCGGCGCGGGAAGTTTCAAGGCGGCCAACTATCTCTACAATGTCGCACCGAAGGACGGCACCGTTCTCGGATACATCACCCAGACGGCAGCGACGGAAGAACTGCTCGGCAATCCGGGCGTGCGCTTCAAGACCGGCCAGTTCAACTGGATTGGCCGCATCAGTTCCTACAACATCGTCACCACGACGTGGCACACCTCGAAGGTCAAGACGATCGCCGATGCGCAAAAGTTCGAAGCGAGCATGGGTGCAACCGGCGCGGGCTCGACCGTCTACATCTACCCGAATGTGATGAACAAGGTGCTCGGGACGAAATTCAAGATCGTCAGCGGCTATGAAGGCACCAATCAGACCGCGCTGGCCATGGAGCGCGGCGAGGTCGACGGCGCGACCATGGGCTGGTTCACGATCAAGTCGACCAAGAAGGACTGGCTGAAGGGAAAGAAGATCAACGTCCTGGTTCAGTTCATGCGGGAGCGGGATGCCGATCTGCCCAACGTCCCGACGATCATCGAACTCGGCCGCACGCCGAACGAACGCCAATTGTTCGGTCTGCTCGCCAATGAGGGAGAAATCGGCAAGGGCATTTTTGGACCTCCCGGCATGAAGCCGGAAACCGTCGCGGTGTTGCGCAAAGGTTTCGACGCGATGATGACCGATCCCGACTTCGTCGCGGAAGCAGACAAGCTGCAGGTCGATCTTTCGCCGATGTCGGGCGAGAAGCTGCAGGCCGTCATCGAGGGCGTGGCGAAGACGCCGCCGGACATCATCGCTTACGCGAAATCAATGCTCAAATAATCCCCACCGACGCGACGGATCGCCAAGAATTCAAAAACGGACGACCGCGCTCTCGCGTGATCGACGTGGAAGATTTACCTCGGCGTTGCCAGACCATCCTGTTTGCCGCGCCCGAGCGAGACCACCACGATATTCACAACGATCGCAGCCGCGACATTGGCGGCAAACGCGATCAGGCCGACATAGACCGTGACCGTGCTGTCGCCGAAGGTGAGCGCGTGCAGCGGCTTCAAACCGTCGATCCACGCGAGAAATGTACCAACACCCATCCCGACCACCCAGCCCGTCAGAAGTGCCGGCGCGGTGAACCAGCGTGTGTACAGCCCGAAAATCAGCGCAGGGAGAGTCTGCAGGATCCACATCCCTCCGAGAAGCTGGAGGTCGAGTGCGAACTGGGTCGGCAGATAAAGGATCACCAGCAGCGCGCCGAGCTTCACGACAAGCGACGTGATCTTGGCAACCTTCGCTTCGCCCGCGTCGGTGATGGCAGGATTGACGTAAGCCTTCCAGAAATTGCGGGTGAAAAGATTGGCCGCCCCGATGCTCATCACCGCGGCCGGCACCAGTGCGCCGATGGCGATCGCGGCGAAGGCAAAGCCTGCGAACCAGCTCGGGAATAGCGTTTGGAAAAGCGCGGGCACGACATCGTTGTTGCTGGCGAGCTTGAGATGGGCGGCATGGCCCATATAGCCCAGCAGGGCAAGAAGCCCGAGCATCAGCGTGTAGGCCGGCAGCAGCACCGCGTTCTTGCGGATCGTCGTGGCGCTGCGGCTTGCAAAAATGCCGGTCAGCGTGTGCGGATACATGAACGCCGCCAAGGCCGAACCGAACGCCAGCGTCGCATAGGCGACATACTGGTTCGGAGCCAGCAGAATTCCGCCTGTGCCTTTGGCTTTGAAAGCCTGATCGGCCGCGTCGAAGACGGCCGCGTACCCGCCAAGCTTGCCCGGGATCAGTGCTATCGCCGCGATCACCGCGATGTAGATCATCGCGTCCTTGACGAAGGCGATCAGCGCGGGCGCGCGCAGGCCCGACGAATAGGTGTAGAGCGCGAGGACGACGAAGGCGGCAATGAGAGGCAATTCACCGGCGATCCCGAGCGCCCTGATCGCCGTGGCCATGCCGATGAGCTGAAGCGCGATGTAGGGCATCACGGCGATGACGCCGGTTATCGCCACGGCAAGTTCAAGCGCGCGGGAACCGTATCGGCCATGTACGACATCCGCCGCGGTCACGTAACCGCTGTCCTTGGCGACCTGCCACAGCCTCGGCATCACGGCGAAAACGAACGGATAGACGATGATCGTATAGGGCAGAGCGAAAAAGCCGTAGGCGCCGACGGAGTACACCAGTGCCGGTACCGCAATGACGGTATAGGCGGTGTAGAAATCGCCGCCGACCAGGAACCATGTGATCCAGGTTCCGAACTGGCGGCCGCCCAGACCCCATTCGTCGAGATGGGCCAGCGTCGCCGGCCGGCGCCAGCGCGCGGCCACGAACCCCATCACCGTCACCAGCGCGAAGAAGAACAGGAACACCGCCAGTGCGGTCTGATCGATATCAGTCTTCATGGGAGTATGTCCGGTACGCGATCCAGGTGAGGAATGCGGTCACCGGCACCCAGGCCAACTGGTACCAATAGAAGAACGGAAAGCCGAACAGGACCGGATCGTGGAAATTGTAAAACGGCACCCAGAGCAATCCGATGAAGGGCAGAAGCAAAAGCCATAGCCAGTGGCGCGATTCGAAATTCATCGTTGCACCCGTTTTTCCGAGACGGCAGCCCCATGATCTCATGTCGTTAAACGATTGTCGGGCTGGTTTGTTCGCGGCCGGGCGCAGAACTTTGGGCTGATCAAGGCCAAGACCGCATGTCCGGAGAGTCCGTTTGGCTCGCGCCCGGCACGTCCCGACTTGAGTGGCGGGCGAGACTGTGGCCGCGCGGATTTTTTCGCGTCCTGTATCGTTCAGGCTCGCGCCGCGCCAAACCTGATAACGGCAGCGATGAGCGCGTCGATGTCGCAGATGTCAGTGCGATGATTGACGATGGCCGCGCGGATCGCGAGTTGGCCGTTCAAAATCGTTGTCGATGGCGCGGCGATCCCGGATTCCTGGATATCGATGACGATGTCGGCGTTGACCTTGTTGATATGAACCTGGTCGGCATTCGCCGCGCGATAACGGAAGCAGACGATGTTGAGTTCGACCGGCGCCAGAAGCTCCAGCATCGGTTCTGCCAGAATTCTTGCTTCCAGGTAGCGCGCGAGCGCGCAGGTCCGCCCGATCATCGCGCCGAGCTTGTCCGTCCCATAGGTTTTGATGGTGAACCACGTCTTGAGGGCGCGAAAGCCGCGCGACAGATCGGGGCCGAAATCGCACGGCCAGGACGACCCGGCCGCGAGCCCGCGGGTCTCGCGCCGCAGATAGGCCGCTGGCGCTGCAAACGCATCGCGATGCTGCGTGCCATCGCGCACGATGAGAAAGCCCGCATCATATGGGACCTGGCCCCATTTATGGAAATCGAAAGCGATGGAATCAGCGCTTTCAAGCCCAGCGAGCCGCGGCGCTATTGCAGGTGAGAGAACGCCGAGCGCACCATAGGCGCCATCAACGTGAAACCAGAGATTTTCTTCGCGACACAACGCGCGCAGCGCCTGAAGATCGTCGATCGCGCCGATATCAACCGTCCCGGCCGAGCCCACGACAAGAAACGGCTTGCGCCCGGACTCGCGATCCTTTGCGATCCGTGCGCGCAGCGCCGCCACGTCAATGCGATGCGACCCGTCGACGGCGATGCTGCGCAAGGCATCGCGTCCCAAGCCCGTAAGGTCCATGGCCTGCGCGATGCAACCATGCGCGGCTGCCGAGGTGTAGGCCGTCAGGGCTGCACCGTCCTCACCGAGACCGGTTTGCCGAACGGACTGTCCTTGCGCCGCCGTGCGCGCAACGAGGACCGCCATCAGATTGGCCATCGACGTGCCGGTGACAAAAATTCCGCTCGCGCCGCTCGGGAAGCCGAACATCTGGCGCACCCATTCGACGATCTGGCGTTCGACATCGACGGGAATATGGTCGCGGCCACCGAGATTGGCGTTCAATCCCGCCGCAAGCATCTCCGCGAGCATGCCGACCGCGGTGCCGCCGCCATTGACCCATCCCATGAAACCCGGATGGGCATTGCCGGCGGCATAGGGCGCAATGAAATCGGTGAATTCCCGATAGACGTCGCCAAGGTCGGAGGGCGATTGCGGAAGCGCGTCGTGAAACCGCGCGCGGACGGTGTCGGGAATCGGCCGCCAGACCGGGCGTTCGCGGATCGTTGCGAGATAATCCAGCATGTCATCGAGCATGCGATGACCATGCGCGCGGATATCATCCCAATTGTCCGGATCGAGCGTCTCGCCCACGGTCGACGATTGCGGTCTTTCGTGCCTCGTCATCGTTACACTGCGCCTGGCCGGCCGTGGCGGAGCAACATCGCTGCGAACGCGTCGAAGATTCTTTTCATCTGCGCGGGTTTGTACGAAAAGATGTCCGGCGAATCCATGTTGTGCACGACCGCGGTATTGTCCGCCTCGAAAATCAGCAAGTCGCCACGCCTCGTTTCCGCGCAGTCGATCGTGAAATAGTCAAGCCCGACTCGATCGATCATGGCCGCCAGCGCGCCGCGATGACGCGTCGCAAACCCGTCGTCGAACGTTTGCATGAAGTGCGCTTCTTCGCGGCGCTTGCTTTCGCTGAACGCCATGCCGGCGTTGAGATACCAGATATTCCACCGGTCCGAGATCGCCATGTGGCACGCATAGGGCCGGCCATCGACGACGACGACCCGGTATTTGCGGAACTGGCCATCATCGCTGACATAATCGACGAAGCGGGAGACGAAGAAGTCCTGCTCCGGCCGCCCTTCCAGATAGCGGCCCAAGGCGAAGCCGTCGTCGACCTTGGCGAGACCTGCTCCGGCATGCGATCCGCGCGGACGCACGATGATCGGAAATGCACAATCCTTTGCCAAATCCGCGAGGCCGCCGGACTGCACGACATCCGACAATTGCGCACGGGTGGTGCCGACCGTGGCCGGGATGTGCAGGCCGTCGATCCCGTTCAGCAGATGATAGAGTTTGTCGCGATCGAGATGACCGATGCGATGCGGCGCATTCAGCAACGGCCGTGGCCAAAATTTCTGCACGCGCTCGATTTCGCGAAGCGCATCACGGCATTCCTCGGAATCGGACGCGATGACGATCGCAACATCATGGTCCGGCAACGCTGCCGACAAATCCGTTCCCGGCACGACGTAAAGCGTCGTCAGTTCGATGCCGGAGTCCTCCAGCAAAAATTCAATCGGCGTGTTGCCACCCATATCGATGGCGGCGGCAAGCGCAAGAACGCGCAATTGCGGTTGCGCGACGGCGCACGGCGACCGGAACAGTTGGTGAAAGGCAAGAACCTCTGCCTGGATGGCGAGGCCCATCTGCTTTTCGCCCATGAGCTGCGCAATCAGCGACAGATCGAGCCCGTTGCCCGCCTCGGCCGTGCCTTGCGCAACCTTGTCCATCAAGGTCTGCCACAGGGGATGAAGATCGACGCCGTCGAACGCCATTTTCGTGAGCTTGGCAAAACCGATGCGATCCGCGGAGGGCGACCGGATCAGGTCGATCGGTTCGGGAGAATCCAGGTCCATGCTCTCCCTCTCGCAGATCTGCAGATAAGCCGCCGCGTGCAGCGGGAGTTTGACGTTAGGCAATCACGCGATCGCGCACACCGGCGTGCTGACCCGCAGAGGCACGAGAACAGGTGTTGCTCTCCAGCCTGCGCGCGTTCCACCGTAGGATTATTATGGTTAATGAAATCTTAGTGGAGCGCTGCCGGCCGGTGCGACACGTGGCTTTGGATAAAGCCGCCATGCCGGGAATGCGCGATCTTTCCGCATGGGCCCGGACGTCGTGGTCGCGACGATGATCTGGGATTCCAGGATCGCGCGCAAAAAGCCCGCGCCCCGGAAAGGACGAGGCCCCATCGCATGACTGCGATGAGGCCCAAAAATCCCTCAGATCGATTCACACGGTCGATTATTTGGCGGACACCTTCTTCACCACCGGCTCCCAGGTTTTTTGCTGCTCGTTGACGAAGGCGAGCGTCTGCTCGGGCGTCATCGCGCGCGCATAACTGCCGGTCGCGGCCAGTCTCTTCTTGATATCCGGATCGTTCATCACCTTGGCCAGGTCCGCGCTGGCCTTGCTGATGATCGGTGCCGGCGTTCCCTTCGGGGCCAGAAGAGCGAACCACCCGGCAGCGGAGAAGCCGGGAATGGTTTCCGCGACCGTCGGCAGATCGGGAAACTCCGCCAGACGCTCCGGCGAGGCCACCGCGATCAGCTTCACCTTGCCGGCCTGGACCGCTCCGATGATTCCCGAATAGCCCTCGATGATCATCGACACGCGGCCGGAGGCAACGTCGCCAATGGCGATGGCTTCGCCGGTCGTGTACGGCACCGACAGCAGATTGATACCGGCTTTCTCCTTCAACAATTCGCCCGTCAGGTGCGTGAGCCGGCCGACGCCCGACACCGCGATGGAGATTTTCCCGGGTTCCTTTTTCGCGCGCGCGATGAGTTGCGGCAGTGTCGTGATGCCGAGGGTTGGACTCACGGCGACGAACATCGGTTGCAGGGCCGTGAATCCGATCGGCAGGAAGTCGCGCGGCAATTTCAGCGGCAGATTGGGCGCCACCGTGGGCAGCGCGACAAAGGTCGATAGCGAGGCCATGAAAAGCGTGTAGCCGTCGGGAACGACGTCGGACGCGGCATGGGCGGCGATGCTGCCGTTCGCCCCCGGGCGATTGACCACGATCACCTGCGGTCCCCAGAGCTTGCCGAGCCCGCCGCCGATCAGACGTGCGGCGAAGTCCGGGCTGGACCCAGGCGCCGCATCCGAAATGATCGTCACCGGCTTGGCCGGATAGGTGCTGGCTTGGGCGTGAGCTGCGGGCCCCATCGGCAATGCCAGCAGAAACAAGCCAATAACGCCGACCCCATACTGACGTCGCTTCATGTCATCCTCCCCTGGTCGCTCCGTCGCGGCGCACGGCCACGCGGCAATGATTTTTCATTGCGGTCTTGATAGGGATACTGGACCACTTCGGCGCAGCCGCCAAGGCGTTGCCGGCCGTTCCCGTTCATCCTGCTCGCGGCACTGCCGGCCGCCTGGTCGCGAAAGCAAGGACCGAAACGATGACCAAAGGCTCCGATCTTCTTGTTGCCGCGCTCGAAAACGAAGGCGTCGATCGCATCTTCGGCATTCCCGGCGAGGAGAACCTGGACGTCGTGGAATCGCTGCGCACTTCGAAGATCGAACTGGTGCTGACGCGCCACGAGCAGGCCGCAGCCTTCATGGCCGCGACCCAGGGGCGGCTCACCGGCCGGCCCGGCGTCTGCCTGTCGACCCTGGGGCCGGGGGCGCTGAATTTCACGACGGGGGCTGCCTATGCGCATCTCGGCGCCATGCCGATGTTGATGATCACAGGCCAGAAAGCGATCAGGAGCGCCCGCCAAGCGCATTTCCAGATCGTCGACATCGTCGGCGCCATGCGCCCGCTGACCAAGATGACGCGACAGATCATCTCCGCCGCATCGATCCCCACCATTGTACGCGACGCCTTCCGCGTCGCGATCGAAGAACGTCCGGGACCCGTGCATCTCGAACTGCCCGAGGACATCGCCGCGGAAGAAGCCGACGTGTCCCTTGTGCCGCCGCATCCGATCGATCGGCCTGTCGCCTCGCCATCCGCAGTGGATCGGACGGTCGCGATGATCCTCGCCGCGAAGCGCCCGCTGATCATGATCGGCGCCGCGAGCAACCGGCCGCGCCTTGTCGCACCGCTCTCCGATTTCGTGCGGCGGACCGGGATTCCCTTCTTCAATACGCAGATGGGCAAGGGTGCCGTGACTGGCGGCTCCAATCTATATCTGGGAACGGCGGCGCTTTCAGAGCGCGACTATGTTCACGACGCGATCGACCGCGCTGACCTGATCATCGCCATCGGTCACGACACGGTTGAGAAGCCGCCCTTCCTGATGGGCCGGATCGCGGGCGGCCCGAAGGTGATCTATGTCGGCTACGTTTCCGCCAATGTCGAGCAGGTGTTTCATCCCGACGCTGAACTGATCGGCGACATCGGCGCGACCGTCACCGCGCTTGCCGACCGGCTCGACGGACGGCTCAATCAGGATTCGGAAATGCTCACGCTGCGCAAAAACATCCTTGCGCATATCAACGAGCGGGCCGAGGCCGACGCGTTTCCCGTGACCCCGCAGCGCCTCGTACATGATGTGCGCGCCGTCATGCCGGAGGACGGCATCGTCTGCCTCGACAACGGCATGTACAAAATCTGGTTCGCGCGGAATTATCGCACCCACGTCGCCAATACGCTGCTGCTCGATAATGCGCTTACCACCATGGGCGCGGGGCTGCCCTCGGCCATCGCGGCCAAGCTGCTCAATCCGCAACGCCGGGTGATGGCGGTGTGCGGCGATGGCGGCTTCATAATGAACAGCCAGGAACTCGAGACCGCGGTGCGGCTCAAACTCGATCTCGTCGTGCTGATCATCGTCGACTCGGCCTATGGCATGATCCGCTGGAAGCAGGCGGCCGACGGTTTTGCAGACTTCGGCATGACGTTCGGCAATCCAGACTTCGTGACTTACGCCAAATCCTATGGCGGGCACGGCTACCGCATCGCCGCCACCACGGAGCTGGTGCCGACGCTGGAGGCGGCCTTCACTGCGGGCGGCCTCCATCTCGTCGCGGTGCCGATCGATTACAGCGAGAACACGCGGGTGCTCGTGGACGAACTCGGCGGCCGTGCGCCGGACGTCGACTAGCCCTGACCGCGCGCATCAGTGCGAGATCTTCGGCTTGTTGGAATGCTTGCGTTCCTCGGCAGTTGGCGCGCCTTTGGGTTTGAGCCCGTTCAAGCCCCCAATCGTGTCCACCCATCCCGTCATGACAGGTGCCCGCCGCGCGCAGGACTGACCGGGCCGACTGGGGAGATCGCGCCATCCAAGGGCTCGTCATTACGGTGTGGAGGTGGCCAGTGCTGCCGACCAAGCAAAATCCTTTTATATTTGTGCTGCGCACCAATTCTGGCCGAACCACGCCGGCCTTGAGACGTTGCCCTGTCGGTCTCCTAGCTGAAGGATTTTCTCGTTCTCGAAGCGGGACCTGAAAGCAAGGAGCAAACGCATGCGAATCGCCCAGGTTGCGCCATTGGCAGAGGCGGTTCCTCCCAAACTCTATGGTGGTACCGAACGCGTCGTATCGTGGCTGACGGAAGAACTGGTCAGGCAGGGGCACCACGTTACCCTCTTCGCAAGCGGCGATTCCGAAACGTCAGCCGAGCTTGTCGCCTGCGTTCCCCAAGGCTTACGCTTGGCAGGGGTGAGGGACCACACGGCAAACTTGCTGGTGATGCTCGACACGGTTTTGCGTCGGGAGAGTGAATTCGACGTCATCCACTTCCATATCGACCTGCTGCAGTTTCCCATGTTTCAGAAACTCGCCCACAAAAGCATCACGACGCTGCACGGACGCCTCGACCTGCCGGATTTTCATCCGGTCTATCGCGCCTTTCCCACCATGCCGCTCATCTCCATTTCCGATAACCAGCGCGAACCGATGCCGCCGGGCGTGAGCTGGTTGGCTACGATCCATCACGGGTTGCCGGTGAATCTCTGTCCGTTCAACCCGCGCGGTGGCGACTATCTGGCTTTTCTCGGCCGCATCGCGCCCGAAAAGCGCCCCGATCGCGCGATCGAAATCGCCAAGCGCGCCGGCATTCCGTTGAAGATCGCCGCCAAGGTCGATCCTGTCGATCAACGGTATTTCGATCATGTCATCAAACCGCAACTCGACCATCCACTGATCGAGTTTATCGGCGAAATCGGTGACGCTGAAAAAGGCGCATTTCTTGGGAATGCTCTCGCGCTCCTGTTTCCCATCGATTGGCCGGAGCCGTTTGGTCTCGTGATGATCGAGGCGATGTCGGCCGGCACGCCGGTGATCGCATGGCGAACGGGGTCGGTGCCGGAAGTGCTGGATAATGGCGTAACCGGATTCTCCGTCGAATCGATCGAAGAGGCCGCGACAACCGTCGAACACGTTCGCGGCTTAAGCCGCATGGCGGTGCGGCGGCGGTTCGAACAGCGTTTCGCGGTTGCCAACATGGCGCGGGCGTATCTGGAGGCGTATGACGTGTTGATCGGCGCAGAAAAGATTGAATCGCTGTACGATGGCGAAGACGTTTTGACGCCTGGTTCTTTGGCGCCGACCCTGACTTTGACGCCCGTGGTGCCTTTGGCTCCCGCGACATACCCGGAAACAATCGCGACAGGCCCCAGCCTATGAAGCAATCTGCTGTTCCTCGGTTGAAGACGTCTCCTGATCCAGAAGATGGCAGCGTTAATGTGTGGTCGGAATACGAAATCGAGGCGACGACGTCTCTTGTCGATCGCGCACTGAGAAATCTGAAACACGGCGATGCATTTTCGGTGCTCGACAGTTACGGCGACATCGGTGCCGTCCAGGGGACAGCAGAAGGATTGTTCTATCGGGATACGCGCTTTCTTTCGCACTTCGAATTGCGCATCGAGGGCAAGCGGCCGATGCTTTTGTCGTCGGTGGTTCATGAGGACAAAGCCGCCCTCTCGGTCGATTTGACGAACCCCGATATTGTTTTTGGCGAACATGACAAGCTGTCGCGCGACACGATCTTCATGGCGCGGACAAAATTCCTGTGGGAGGCGGCCTGCCACGAGCGCCTTTGCCTGAAGAATTATTCCGCGACTGAAAGACGCTTTCGGTTGGATTTTCTGTTCGACGCCGACTTTCACGACCTGTTCGAAGTCCGCGGAACACACCGCTGGCGGCGTGGCGAAATGACTGTGCAGACGCCAACGGCGGACGAGGTTGCGTTCCGCTACATGGGGCTCGATAAAATCAGCCGGGAAACGCTCATCAATTTCAGCCCGACTCCAAAATTGCTGGAAAAAGACAGAGCGACGATGGAGATCGTGCTCGCTCCGGGGGAACAGACCTCGGTTTTCGTTACGGTCAAATGCCGCACCGACGCCGCGGACGCGAATGGTGAGTTCTTCCGCTCCTACCGGGATACGCGCCGTGCGCGGCGAGCTTCCACCGCACACATCACGACGGTGAAAAGTTCGAACGATCTGTTCGATGAAGTCGTGTGCCGGGCCACGTCCGACGTCTATACGCTGATCACGCGGACCGAACTCGGCCCCTATCCCTATGCCGGCATTCCCTGGTTCAACACGATTTTCGGCCGCGATGGCATCATCACGGCGATGTTGATGCTCTGGATGGATGCCTCGGTCGCAAAGGGAGTTTTGCGGGTGCTCGCCGCGACCCAGGCGCATGAGTTCGACCCGAAGTCGGACGCCCAGCCGGGAAAAATCCTCCATGAGATGCGCCACGGTGAAATGGCCAATCTCGGAGAGGTCCCGTTTGGCCGCTATTACGGCACTGTCGATGCGACGCCGCTCTTCATCATGCTCGCCGGTATGTACCTTGCTCGCACCGGAGACCGGGAAACGATCGCCGGCATTTGGCCGAACATCGAAGCGGCACTGCATTGGATCGATACCAACGGCGACAGGGACGGAGACGGCTTTGTCGAGTACTACCGCGAAACCGACAGCGGCCTCGCCAATCAGGGCTGGAAGGATTCGCACGACGCGATTTTCCATGCCGACGGCTCCGACGCGCAAGGGCCGATCGCGCTCTGCGAAGTCCAGGGCTACGTCTATGCCGCCAAGCAGCACGCCGCGCGAATGGCTGCGTTTCTCGGCCATCAGGACTTGGCCTCAAAACTGCTTCAGCAGGCGGAGGAGGTGCGGCGTCATTTCGAAACGGCTTTCTGGTGCGAAGACCTCGGGACTTATGCCCTCGCGTTGGACGGAAAGAAGCAGCCGTGCCGCGTGCGCGCCTCGAATGCCGGCCATGCCCTGTTCACCGGCATCGCCGCGCCCGATCGTGCAAGGCGCGTCGCCGCACATTTAATGAACCGCGAGAGTTTTAGCGGCTGGGGCATCCGGACGCTTGCGAGCAGCGAACCGCGTTACAACCCGATGTCGTATCACAACGGCTCGGTGTGGCCGCACGACAACGCGCTCATCGCGATGGGTTTTGGTCGTTACGGACTGAAGGCTGAAGCCTCGCGCGTCTTCGAAGGTATGTTCGATGCCGCCAGACAGCAGGAATTGCGCCGCCTGCCGGAATTGTTCTGCGGCTTCACGCGTCATCCGCATCGCGGCCCGACCCCCTATCCTGTCGCCTGCTCGCCGCAGGCTTGGGCGGCGTCTTCGATCTTCGGCATCCTAGGCGCCTGCCTCGGATTGGAAATCGCGCACCAAGACGACGAAATTCGCTTTCGCGACCCGGCGATGCCTGACTTCCTCGACGAAATCGTCCTTCGCAGCGTTTGGCTCGGATCATCGCGGGTTGATATGCGGCTGCACCGCTATGGCCGCGACGTGACGGCGAATGTGCTGTCCCGACAAGGCTCTTCAAAAATCCTACTGTTGAAGTAAGCGCGCTCCCATCGCGACAACGCGATCGGCGCTGGCTGACCGGATGCCGCGATCGCCGGATGCCGGCCATCATCGGCCTGCCTCCCTCTCGGGCATATGCCAACGAATGCATGCAGCGCAGCACAGGGCATGGATTCAAAAAATATTAAAATTACCGAAAACTTAGCGCGCTGACCTACCCCCGCATAAAGCATACGGATTCAAGATCCATTCAGGATAACGCGATTATGCGCATGATGTCGGATATTTAGGAACGTTCCGCAAACCTCTTGCGATTAGCAATGACGGGATAAACGGCGGAAAGCAAAAGCAGGGCGTCGACAGTGCGTGCAAGTACATTCGTCATGATCGGATTTGCGGTCCTCTTCGGATTGCTCGCCGTTTTCGTCGCAAACTCCTGGCTCAGCAGTCAAAATGAGAGGCAGTTGCGCGCTGCGGCCAGTCACCCGCAAAAAGCCGTAGCAATGCGCACCATCGTGGTCGCTGCGAAGCCGTTGCGTTTCGGCAATGAATTGACAGCAGCGAGCTTGCGAGAACTTCCGTGGGCGGACGGGGCGCTGCCCAGCGGCGCCTTCGCCAAGATCTCCGATATTCTCAAAGGCGACAAACGCGTCGTCATCGCTCCAATGGAAGCCGATGAACCGGTGCTGGCGGTGAAGATAACCGGAGCCGGACAACGCGCATCGTTGTCAGCGCTTGTGCGCGACGGAATGAAAGCGGTGACAATTCGCGTCAACGATGTCGAAGGCGTCGGTGGATTTGTATTGCCGGGCGATCACGTCGATGTCGTGCTTACGCGTCAGATTGACAAGACGCAGGCCAGCACGACGGTCGTACTGCAGGACGCCAAAGTGCTCGCTGTCGACCAGCAAGCCGACGTGCGTGCCATCAAGCCGTCGATCGCCAAGGCCGTAACGCTCGAGGTCTCGACCGCGGACGCGCAGCGGGTATGGCTCTCAGCTTCTGTCGGCAGTCTTTCGCTTCTGCTGCGCAAGGCCGGCGAAACGACTGCTGAAAGCACCAGCCGCGTGACTCTGTCGGATCTTAATGGAGATACCGAAAGCCACCCCGCCGTGACGACACGCAAGATCTTCGTCACGCGCGGCGGCGAACGCAAGGAATACGACGTGCCGATCGACAGTCAAGGCAGCCTGATGGCGGAGGCCGGCGTCGCTTCTATGCACAAAGAGCTAAAAAAGACGCGTCATAACGCGAATGACGTTTGGGGACGTTGAACAGGGGCGGATGGGGGCTGGCATTATGGACGAATACGGTAGCAACACGCGCGCTTATGCGGCGTCGCATAAGGCCGCCAAAGCACTGATGCATTGTGCCAAGTTATCTACGCTGTGCTTTATCGCCCTTTCGGGCAGTCTGGCCTCGCCCCTCTTCTCAGCATCGGCTCGCGCAGATGGTGTCGTGCAACGGTCCGTTCACGTCGCCGGCGCCAGTACAACACTGGTCAATATCGCGAACGGCAAATCGGCGGATGTGCGCACCGACGTCCCTTTCACCGACATCAGCGTCGCCGATCCGGAGATAGCCGACGTTAATCCGCTGACCGACCGCACACTGTCCATTCTTGGCCGTAAGGACGGAACAACGCGGGTGTCCGTCTATGGCGAAGGAAAAAAGCTGGTCGGCGTCTTCGACGTGTCCGTCTCTTATGACACAACCGTTCTTTCTGCGGAACTCGCGCGCCGGTTTCCGCACGCCAAGCTGCGTGTCACCGCCGTACAAGGCAAGCTGATGATAAGCGGCGAAGCACCGGACGCGGTGACCGTTGATCAGGCCGTGACGATGGCGAAGCAATTCGGGCCGGGCATCATCAACACGGTCAGCGTCAGCGCGCCGCAACAGGTCATGCTCGAGGTTCGTTTCGTAGAAATCGCGCGTCAGGCTGGACGTGACCTGGGAGTCCAGTGGAACGTGTTCGGAAACCGCGCGACCGCCAATATCGGCTCGCGATTGCCAGCGAGTAGTCTGCCGCTAACGGCGCCTCCCAATAGTTCTACGCTATCCGCGGGCGAAATCGCAGCCGGCGTCATCTCCGGCGGGTCGCCATTCGGCTTCGCCATCGGACGATTGATCAGCAATAACAACATCACCGTCGATGCGCTCATCAATGCGCTCGAACAGAAGGGTGTCGCGCGCAGTCTCGCAGAGCCGAATCTCGTCGCGCTTTCGGGTGATACCGCGAGCTTCCTCGCCGGTGGCGAATATCCGATTCCGGTCGCAGGCACCCAGGGTCAGATCACCGTCGATTACAAACGCTTCGGCGTCGGATTGGCCTTCACACCAACAGTGTTGACCCGCGGCGTCATCAATCTCAAGATCGAGCCGGAAGTGAGCCAGATCGACTCCACTCACACCGTCTCCGTGGGCACCGGCATCCTCGTTCCGGCGCTCAGCGTGCGCCGCGCGTCGACCACGATCGAACTGCGCGATGGGCAGAGCTTCGTCATCGGTGGATTGCTGCAGAGCGAGGCGAACAACAGCATCGAACAAATGCCTTGGCTCGGCGATGTGCCGGTCCTCGGCACGCTGTTCCGCAGCGCCTCTTATCAGAAAAAGGAAACCGATCTCGCGATCATTGTCACGCCGCATCTGGTGCGTCCCGCGCGGCCCGGCGATGTCGTTCGCTCTCCGGCTGACGACACGACGCCTCCAAATGACCCGGACCTGTTCTTGCTCGGCAAGACCGAGATCAACAAAGCCAAGCTGCATGCCCCGGTCGATGGCGGAATTCCGCTCTCCGGTCACATCCTCGACCTTCCGAAAGGAGCTCGCCTTGTCTCGGTTAAAGGCTAATATGTCGCCTGGCCGCTTCGCGATCACTGCAGCAGCCGTGCTGCCGATGATATTGCTGGCTGGCTGCTCCGGATATCTCGACCGGCGCGATACCATCGTCGAAAGCGGCGGCAACGCGCTCGCCTCCAACGCGGTGACGCAGATGGTCGATCCCTGGCCCTCCGTCAGCCGTGACCGCAACATTCCCTTCGATGGCCAGCGGATGCAGAGAGCCGTCGAGCGCTATCGCACCAACAAAGTCACGCCCCCGGGAAGCGCCACGGGCGGTTCTGCCGCCTATCAGCCCCCAGCCGCTGCCTCGCCATAACACGGTGCCGTGGCATTGGTCCCTTTAGTTCGCCAAAGCGAGTCGTAGATGCTTTCTGGTAGATCCGCCCCAAATGCTGCAAAGACAAAAGTGGTTGTCGTCACGCCTGATGCAGCGTTTGACAAAAGCACCCGTGCGACCTTCGCCGCCAGCCCGACCATTGCGTTGCAAATCGTTCCTGGCGCGTTGTCGGACGTTGCGCACCGGCTGGATGTGCAAACCGCCACGGTCGTCATCGTTGATGTCGGGGCGGCCGGCGACGCGGAAATGGCGGCGCTGCAATCGTTCATGACCTCAATCGGTGACCGGCCGCCGATCATTGTGATCGCCAGTTCGTTCGATGCATCTGTCGCGCGGACGCTGATGCAGATGAAGGTCGCCGATTTCCTCGTGAAGCCCGTGACGCCGATCGATCTCGCCGAGGCCTGCATGCGCGTCGAGCGCGCGCCGACAAGTCAGCAGAACACAGAAGCACAGATCATCACTTTCCTGCCAGCCGTCGGCGGTGCCGGCGTGACCACACTCGCAGTGCAGACGGCGATGGTCTTGCTTAACAGCGGCCCGCGCGGAAAGGGCTCGACATGTCTGGTCGACCTCGATTTCCAGCACGGAACCTGCGCCGACCATCTCGATATCGAGCCACGGCTCAATCTGGATGAAATAGAACCACGTCCCGATCGCCTCGACCGCCAACTCCTTGAGGTGATGATTTCGCACCATAAATCAGGTCTCGCTGTAATCAGCGCCCCGAACAGGCCGGCGGAGATGCGTTCGTTTGACCCCGAAATGGTGACGCGACTCCTCGACCTCGTCTCCTCGCAATTTGACTACGTCATCCTCGACTTGCCGCGGACCTGGTTTCCCTGGACCGACAATGTATTGCTCGGATCGAACCAGCTCTACATCGTCAGCGAGACCACAGTCCCGGGCCTGCGCCATGCCAAACAGCTTGTCGAGGCGATCGGAGAGCGGCTCGGCGATGACCTCAATCCCAGGGTCATTATCAACCGCTTCGAACATCGCATGTTCGCTACGGGTTTGCGCCGCGCCGATATCGAATCGGCGCTCGGAAGCCATCTCGGGATGTTGATCCCAAACGATTACGCTCTTGTGCGTGAAGCAATCGATCGCGGCGTGCCGCTCGACGAACTCAAGCCGGGCAATAAGGTGACCGCGCAGATCCGTAAGCTGATCCTGCCGACTCTTCTCAGCAAAATTGAATCCCCGGCGAAGGCGCCGTTCCTGTCCAAGCTTAAGCTGACCGCGGCCCGATAGGTCCAGATCACAAAATGCAAAGAGCGGCATTTCGCAAAAACTGCTCCGGTCTGTTGAGAGATATTGTATGGGCTTTGCATCCATGAGTGGCCGTTTCACCAGCCGGCGCGCCTCCGCGGCACAAGCTATTCCACCGCTCGAAGAACTTCCCTCTTCGGCATTGGAAGGTGTCACGTGGTCTGTCTTGCCGGAAGCGCCGGCCGAACTCGCTGCGCCGGCAAGCACGCTCAATACCGATAAGGTGCTCGATGCCAAGGTGCGGTTGCATCGCAAGTTGATCGAGGAAATTAACTTATCCGCGCTGGAAAAACTCTCCGAAGCCGAGATGCGTCAACACATCCAGCAACTGGTGACGCAGTACATCCTGGTCGAACGCCTCGCGCTCAATTCCGAAGAGCTGAACAGCTTCGTCCTGGAAATCCTCGACGAAATGACCGGCCTCGGACCACTCGAACCATTGCTCAAGGATGAGACGATCAGCGACATCCTGATAAACGGTCACGAGTGCGTTTATGTCGAACGCCGTGGCATGCTCGAAAAACTCAAGATCCGCTTCAAAGATGAGACGCATCTTTTGCGGATCGTCAACAAGATCGTTTCCGCCGTCGGCCGCCGGGTCGATGAATCGCATCCGATGTGCGACGCCCGCCTGCTCGACGGTTCGCGTGTCAACGTCGCAATCCGGCCCGTTGCAGTCGACGGTCCACTGGTATCGATTCGCAAATTTTCTAAGAAGCCGTTGCATCTCAGCAAGCTGGTCGAGGTCGAGGCCATGCGGCCTCAGATGGCGGAACTGCTTGCTGCCGCCGTGAAGGCGCGCGTCACGACGATTATCTCGGGCGGTACCGGCACCGGCAAAACGACCATGCTCAACGCGCTTTCCGCTTTCATCTCAGAACGGGAGCGCGTTCTGACGATCGAGGACGCTGCCGAATTACAACTGCAGCAACCGCACGTGGGACGTATGGAAACGCGGCCGCCGAGCCTCGACGGACGCGGCGAAATCCGCCAGCGTGAACTCGTAAAAAACGCATTGCGTATGCGGCCTGACCGCATCATCCTCGGCGAATGCCGCGGTGAAGAAGCCTTCGATATGTTGCAGGCCATGAATACCGGCCACGAAGGCTCTATGGCCACCGTCCACGCCAATACGCCGCGCGACGCTATCACGCGCCTCGAACAGATGATCGGCATGGCAGGTCTGCCGATGACCGTAGCCAGCATCCGCGGCCAGATTGCCGGTGCAATTCAACTGATTGTCCAGCTGACTCGCTTTTCGGACGGCAAACGCAAGGTCACCAGCATCGCCGAGGTCACGGGCCTGGAAGGGGATATCATCCAGATGCAGGAGATTTTCAAATTTGTGCGCACGGCGACCGCCCCTGACGGCGCGGTGGTCGGCCATTTCCAGGCCACGGGCGTGCGACCGCGCTTCCTCGCCGAACTGGTCGCACACGGAATTAAGATTCCCGGCGCCTTTTTTGATCCTTCACAGCCGCTGTAGCCCTCTGCCATGTCGCTGTCGAACCTTGCCATCAATCCGGTCTATCTTTTCTACGGCCTTGCCGCGGTGGCGGCGATGCTGTTGTTCGAGGCTGTCTATGTTCTCTGCTTCTCCGGCGCCTCCTATCGGAAAAACATCAATCGCCGTCTCAATCTGTTGAAGAAGGAGGGCAATCGCGAAGGAATATTATTGCAGTTGCGGCGCGAGCGCGGCCTCACCGGCGCCGGCGCCTATCGACTACCCGCGATTGCCTTCAATACACTGATTCTGCAGTCAGGATTGACGATCGGCATCACCAGACTGGCAGTGTTCGTCGTCTGCGGCGCCTGCGGAGGTTTCGTCATTACGCTGATCGAGCGGCAAAGCTTCACGGAGGCGCTGGCTGCTTTCTTTTTCTGTCTCCTGGTCGCCCCCTATTTCACGCTGCGTATCATGCGAAGCCGCCGACAAAAGAAATTCGGCGCGCAATTTCCCGATGCACTGGATATCATCGTGCGCAGCCTGCGCGCCGGCCATCCGGTTCCGATCGCGATCAATATGGTGGCGCGGGAAATGGCGGATCCTGTCGGTACTGAATTCGGTATCGTCGCCGACGAAATCACTTATGGTGCCGACCTTGAGACGGCGATGCGCAACCTCAGTTGCCGCATCGGTCAAGAAGACTTGCCGCTGTTCGTCACTGCTGTCGCCATACAGGCATCAACAGGCGGCAATCTCGGTGAAATTCTCAGCAACCTCTCCAGCGTCATCCGTCAACGTTTCAAAATGCGGCGCAAGGTGCGCGCGCTGGCGGCCGAAGGCCGTGCGTCAGCGCTCATTCTTTCTTCGCTGCCCATCGGCATGTTTTTCGTCGTTCAGATGGCGTCGCCGGATTTTTACGCCAGCGTATGGAAATACGATCTCACCAAGATCGGTCTCGGTCTTGCTGGCGGATGGATGGCCATCGGCAATCTCGTCATGTACCGACTCGTAAATTTCAGGATTTGACCTGCCATGCAGTCCGGCGTCGCCCCTCATCTTTTCAGCGATCTTTTCGGTCATGTCTTCGCAGACCGCTCTTCAATGATGCTAAGCCTTCTGGTGTTCCTCGCCGTGGCCACACTCGCGTTCTCGCTGATGGTGTTGGCGCAAGCGCGCGGCGCGCTCATGCGGCGTACGTCGACCTTGGCAGCCCGCATCGACGGCTCGCAATCGGCCAGCGCGCATTCACTGCGTGGTTCCAGCCCCGGTGTGACGCAGCGGCTTATCGCGTATATGACGAAGCACTATTCCACAGTCGACGACGACAAGGTGAAAGTGCTGCGGCGGCGACTGATCCTCGCGGGGATCTACAACCCACGTGCCGTCGGCTATTTTTTTCTCATCCGCGCGGCGCTGGCCGGCATACTGATACTGGGGGGCAGCTTCGCTCAGCCTCTCGTCCTTGACCTTCAAGCGACGGCCTATTGGGCTGTCATCTGCGCCTGCGGTCTTGTCGGCTATGTCGGCCCCAGCCTTTATCTTGATCGGCGCACCAAGAAGCTTCGGCAAGAGCACCAGGCCGGATTTCCAGACTTCATGGACTTGCTCGTTGTCTGCGCAGATTCCGGTTTGAGTATGGAGGCGGCTCTCGACCGTGTCGGCCGCGAGCTTGGCGACTCCTATCCCTCGCTGTGCTCCAATATCCACATCGCCAATCTGGAAATCCGCGCCGGGCGTACGATGAGCGAGGCGCTCGAGCACTTGGGCGATCGTCTCGGCCTGGAAGAGGCACGCTCGTTTTCAACCCTGATCCAGCAATCGGTCGAACTCGGCTCCAGCATTACCGATGCCCTACGCGTCTACAGCGATGACATGCGGCACCAACGCCTTTCGCGGGCGGAGGAAAAAGCCCATGCCCTGCCGGTGAAGCTCTCGCTTCCGATGATGATCTGCATCTTCCCGGTCATTTTCGTGGTTATCCTGCTGCCGGTCTTCGTCCGGTTGCACTATTCGGCGTTTTGACCGCTGCCGGAGTTTGTCACTTGATGCCAGTAAAAACGCACCATCGAAGGACGGTTTTTTAACGAACATCTCATAGGTTTAAAATCGGAAGCCGCGACCGGTCATGGCGTGTCGATGCTCCGTCTCAAGTTCGGCGCAGGAAGCGATTGTATGAGTTTTGTGCGTATTTGCGCCGTAAGCGCCTTATGCCTCACTGCGCTGAGCGGGTGCGGGACGGCAGGAATAGGCAATCCAAGCCTTGCGCAGGATGGTTCAATCGATTCCGCGACGTCTGCGTCAGCTTCCGCGGATCTCGCGGCGCCCATAGGGGCTCACACCAGCCCCACAGCGACGACGGACGTCTCAGCGGCTCTTGCCGGCAGCGATCCCTCGGATGATCTGAGCATCGCCAAGACGCAGTATCGACAGGGCAATTTCGGGCTTGCCGAGCACTACTTCCGTCGCGCCGTGGAGGCACATCCGCGGGACGGCGAATCCTGGCTTGGGCTTGCCGCGGCCTATGATCGGCTCAAGCGCTTCGACCTAGCCGACCGCGCTTATTCCCAGGTGCTCGCCATCGTCGGGCCGACGGCGGAAGTGCTCAACAACCAGGGCTATTCCTACATGCTGCGCGGTGACTACGCGCGCGCGCGATCCAAATTCGCAGCCGCCCGCGCCGCCGATCCGAAAAATCCTTACGTCGCCAACAATGTCCGGCTCCTCGACGTTGCGGCGGCAAATGGAAAGGGAATCCGCTAGCGAGGCGGGTAGGTCCGCTACGCTTGCCCGATTGCCCGGCGGAGAGCGTCGAAGGTTAGAAGCGCTGCGAATAGATTTCTGCGCGCCGCGACGGATCACTTGGTCAAGCGCAAGCTCGCGAGGTTTTGTGCGATCGCACTGAAGACACCGTTCAGTTCCGGTGCAGATTGTACTTCGTAATACATGGAGGAACTGGTGGCACAACCCTTCAGAAGCGACGCATTTCCGTCGATCACCCGCACGGTGTAAATCTGGATGTTGTCAGCCTTGATATTGGCGCAAAGTGTCGCCGTGCGGGCATCGATCGCGTTCGCGCTCGTCGTCCATCGATTCTGTGTGTTGTCGCCGTCAGTCAGAAGCACGATTACCTTTTCGAGGTCGGACGACGGTGCGGGCGCGTTGAGCGGCGCCGCGTCCGTGAGCGACTGCCAACCCCATGCCAGACCGATGGTGATGTTGGTGTTACCAGTCGGCGTCATATCGTCGACTTTGCTGTTGAGCGCGGTCCAGTCATAGCTCAGCGGGATCATGGCCGCTGGGCAATTACTGGCCTGATGCGCGCGGAACTGGGTCGATACGCTGCCTGCTTGTGGCGGCGTGTTTGTCACATCGTAGTTCTGGTCGCGATCCCAGACGCAGCCATTCCACTGGTCGTGGCTCTTGGGTGTGGTCACGGTTTGACCGTTGACCTTTGTCTTCGTCGTGTTGCTGGCATTCCATTCGGTCCAGTCAATCCAACTCGCACTGACATTGTTGGTGCCAACATTGACATCCGTCGCGAACGGAATAATCGACACCTGAACATCGCCGGGCGTCGACTGCGCTTGTTGCAGCGTATCGAGCAGGCTGTGCGCAGCGCTCTTGAGCGCTGTCATTTTGCCGCTCTGCGCCATCGATCCGGTGTTGTCGAGCACAAGCGAGAGATTGAGTTTCTTGATTCCCCAGATGGACTGGGCGGCACCGGTGATGGCCGTTGTTGGCTTCCCGATTACGCCCGTGAACGCGTTATGCACGACGGCCGAGGCGCTTACGTCTACGACGTAATTGCCCGGGGTCGGTGAGGATACTTGCGCGGCAATACTCACATTGCTGACTTCGGGCCGATTGTAATTCGCGTTAAAATACGATTGTGCCTCTGATTGGATGGTGCCATTGGACAGGGTCTTAGCTTCACGAGCCAGCATCAAGGCCGTCGAATCAAGAACGGCCTGCATCGCGGTGCGCGCGGCCGCGGCCCGGCTGTAATCTATAGAAGCTGCGACGGTTCCCACGATGGGGACGAGCGCGATCGCCAGCATTGGTGCGACGCCTCCTTTCGCGTCGGCCATAAAACGGCGATTTACGCGTTTCAATCTCATGGAGCGGGTGACTATGCAGGACCGTATGGAGGCGACGAGTGACACATGATCTGTGTGGTCGCCCCTCGAGAGAATTCCCACCATCGCCTCTCTTCACGGAGTCGCGCGTCAGGCACAACAGGATCACCAACATTTCAATGAATTCTTGAAGTCCTATAAACTTCGTAATGCCAATTGCCGTTAAATTTTAACTTCGTTCCATGTAGAGGCCTCCGGCCAATCGCTGGCACTTGCGTCATATCGAGGGTCGCGCTGACGGCATCCGGCCGTGGCCGGCCATTACGTGATGGCCGGCATCAACAAGAACACGTTGTTGGTGGCTTGCCTGATCGGGAGAAGTCTAGCGTGACGCCGCGCTGATACGCCCACAGATCCAAATCGCGTGACACGTCCTTGGTGCCTCAGACGAGAAAAAGCCCTCGACTGAATCCTGAGTGATCAGCCCTGTACTCAAGATGATGGCGAGGTTCAAAATATCTATTGATCGCCGTGGGTATGCCACCGCGTTTCAAGCGCGGCGAGGTCCGCAATCAAGCGCGCCTGGCGGCCTGCGGATTTTTGGTCTGAAGACTCTTTTTTCTTCCGACTTGCCGAGTTTCGCACGCAGGTCGTCAGGAGCGCTTGCACAGCCCGTACATATCGGTCTTCGGATTCTTCCACGGACGTGTCATTGCCAGGCTCACGTGCACCTCCCGCGTGGACCGCGCGGGCAGGTCAACCTCTTGATATTAAGAGATTTCTTTTGATTTCAATGAGCTAGAGAGGGAGAGTGGTGCCCAGGAAAGGACTCGAACCTTCACGACCGTAAAGCCACTGGCACCTGAAGCCAGCGCGTCTACCAATTCCGCCACCTGGGCAATGGGCGTCACATAAGGGACGGCCTTTTGTGTTGTCAACGATAGACCACGGCAAACCGCCTCTTTTCCGAAAGTACAGCCCGCCTGTACAGCATTCCTCGCTTGTTGTATTCGCCTTCCTATTCGCTTTGGCAGCCGACTCGGCCAAAGACGCTGCGATGCACGCTGCGGAGGACTGATGCGATCAAATATGGACAAGCTCGTCACCGTCTTCGGCGGGACCGGCTTTCTCGGCCGCCATGTGGTGCGCGCGCTGGTCAAGCGCGACTTCCGGGTGCGTGTCGCCGTGCGCCGGCCGGCACTGGCGGGCCACCTGCAGCCGCTCGGCCGCGTCGGCCAGATCCACGCGGTGCAGGCCAATCTGCGCTATCCCGCCTCGGTCGATGCCGCGGTGCGTGACGCCGATTGCGTAGTCAACCTTGTGGGCGTCCTGTTCGAAAGCGGCCGGCAGACATTCGCGAACGTGCACAGTGCCGGCGCGGAAACGGTGGCGCTGGCCGCAGCCTCCTATGGCCTGCCGCTGGTGCACGGATCGGCGCTCGGCGCCGATGAGAACTCGCTGTCGGCCTATGCGCGCTCAAAGGCCGAAGGCGAGCGGCTCGTACGGGCCGCGGTGGGTAAAGCCATCATCATGCGACCATCAATCATCTTTGGAACCGACGACAGCTTCTTCAACCGCTTCGCGGCGATGGCCCGCTTCTCGCCGTTCCTGCCGCTGATCGGCGGTGGCGCGACGCGCTTCCAGCCGGTCTTCGCCGGCGACGTCGCCACCGCTTTTGCCGACGCCGTCGACGGCAAGGCGACGCCGGGCACCACCTACGAGCTTGGCGGCCCCGATATCCGCACGTTCCGGCAATTGATGGAGTTCGTGCTCAAGGTGACCGGCCGCAGGCGCGTGCTGCTGCCGCTGCCTTTCGGACTCGCCAAGCTGCAGGCCTCGGTGCTGCAATTTATGCCGAAGCCACTGCTCACACCCGACCAGGTCGAACTGCTCAAGACCGACAATGTCGTCTCGCAGGCGGCGATCGAGACGCAGCGCACGCTGGCCGGGCTCGGCATCGCCGCGCCGGTCTCATTCGAGGACAATGTGCCGACCTACCTCTGGCGCTATCGCAAGTTCGGACAGTTCAGCAGCGGCAGCGCACCCGGCGCACCCGGCGCACCCGGCAGCGAAAACGGCGGCCACAGCGTCGCCTGATCTTTTGCTTGGAGCATGATCTTTTCCGAAAGCAGTTTCACCCTCGATCAAGTCGAGGGCAGGCATTTTCGGGATCGTGCTCTACGAATTGATCGCCCGCCACAGCGCCGTGCTGTCGGGCGCGGCATCGAAACCCATCACGGCTTCGACGATGCGGTCGCGCTGTCCAGCCGTGAGATGGCCAGCCGTGATGGCGGAAAATTTCTTCTCCACCGCCGACATATCGAGCCGGCCGCGCGACAGGCCGGTCGGATAAGCCACTTCGCGCGCGTGGCGCGTGCCATTGGCGGATGCGATCTCGATGTTGCACGGATAGCTGCCGGCCGCGCTCTCGTCCCAGCGCGATGACGTGGTCAGCGTGATCTTGCCCATCAGCGCCCGCACCGCCGGATCGGTCCAGCGATCATTGTCGAACTGGGCAAGGCCGAAGGCGCCATCGATCAGGGCTGCCGCGGCGGCAAACGTAAAACTGTGATCGGCGGATTCTCGCGAGGTCGGATCGAGGCGAGCCGGCTCCTGCTGCTGGCGGCGCATCATCGCGCTGTCGGCGAGCGTCACCGTGACGCTCGTGATCGCATCGATCTGTCCCTTGACCGCCGCGTGCAGGCAAAGCGCGGCATCGACCATCGCCTGCGCCGTCGCGACGCAGGGATAGGCTTTCATATTGGCGGCAAGGATGCCCGGTGGATCGGGCAGCGGCGCGGTCAGGCGATCGACGGTCTCGTCGGCGGGAAACACCGGCCTGAGCCCGCGCGCCATCTCGATGATTTTGAGAGGCCCGGTGACGCCGGCCGCGGCCAACACCGTACCCTGCATCGCGGCCTGGGCGACCAACGCGTTGGCAAGGGACTTTGCCGCCGACAGATGGCCCGAGCGCACGGCCGCCGGCGTCGGCGCGCGCGCGGCGGCAAGCGCAATGGCATGCGCAAAGCGCTCTTCGTCGAGCCCGAGCAGCCGGCCGGCCATCACCGGAACGGCAAAGCCGGACGCCGTCACGCCGTCCCATGGCGATCCGCCGGGGATGAGCGCGCGCCCGCGCAAAAAAGTCTCGTAGCCGAGCACGATGGCGGCAAGGATGTCACGGCCCGCACACCGCGCGGCTTCGCCGGCAGCCAGCGCGGCAGGAATGTTGTCGCTCGGATGGCCGCCTGATTCGCCGCCTTCGCGCACATTGCCGATGACATAGTCGTTGAAATCAAGCACGCGGATCAGCACGCCATTGCCAAAGACGGCCGTTGCCGCATCAAAAACGCCGCGCGCGCCGATGACGGAGCAGCCGTGCGCGGCTGCTGTTGGCGCCAGCGTGCTGCATACAGCCTGGGCCGCGTGTTCGGCGCGCCCGGCGATGCCGCAGCCGATGGTGTCGAGCAGCAGGGCTTTGGCCTGGTTCAATGCCGCTTGCGGGATTGTCTCTGTCTTGATCGCCAGCGCCCATTGCGCCAACCGCTGCACGCCGGACTTGTCGTGCGCGTCGTGGTCTCGCGCCATCTGTCCTTGCGTCATCTGCTTCCCCCTGCCGCGATGTGCCGCCTCACAGCCCGGAGGCGAGCGCGATCAACCCAAGCGCGCCAATGATGATGCGCCACCAGGCGAAAACCGCAAAGCTGTGCTGCGAGATGAAGTTGATGAAGGTCTTGACCACGATCCAGCCGCACACGAACGAGGCGGCGAAACCGACGGCGATGAGCAGGCCGTTGTCCATGCTCATCTCGTGGCGGCTCTTGAACATCTCGTAAGCGAAGGCGCCGACCATGGTCGGCATCGCCAGCCAGAAGGAGAATTCCGCCGCCGCGCGGCGGTCGGCGCCAAACATCATGGCGCCGATGATGGTTGCGCCGGAGCGCGAGACGCCGGGAATCATCGCGAGGCACTGCACAAAGCCGATGCCGAGATACATCGGCATCGAGAAATGCGTCGCATCATGATACCGCGCCTGCAGCGCCAGCCGGTCGACGGCGAGCAGCACGATACCGCCGAGGATGAACATGGTGCAGACGATCCAGACGTTGAACAGCACGTTGACGATGAAGGAATGCGTCGCCGCCCCGATCACCGCGGCCGGCAGGAAGGCGATGAGCACGCCGATGACGAAGCGCCGGGCGTCCGCATCGCTGAACATCCGTGTCGCAATCGACCAGATGCGGGCGAAATAGATCGACAGCAGCGCGAGGATGGCGCCGAGCTGGATCAGCACGGCAAAGGATTTGCCGAAATTATCGTCGCTGAAACCGAAAAAATGTTCGGCCAGCAGCAGGTGGCCGGTGGACGATACGGGAAGGAATTCCGTCAGCCCTTCGATGATGCCCAGCACCAACGCCTTGAAAATGTCGAACGTCATGGTCAAAATTCCTTTGGGCAGAATTCCTTAACAAGGATGTGCGTTGTGAGGCTGGACGCGGGGCGGGGCGGCAAATTCTTCGAATCAACCGCATCTGTTCTCTTCCAGGCCCTTTTGGAGGGCAATACGGCTTGATTGCGATCGCACAGATTGATGGCAATTTTCTAAACCATTTTGCGGTCAAGTCTGTGACCGCTCGTATCCTGGCCGGAATGCGGGACGCTGCGCGGGGCTGTGTGGATGCCCTTTTCAGTCGCCTTGCTTCGGCCGCGCGCCTGTCATACTTCGGCGCGGCGCGCGCGTTGCGGACACGGCCCTTGCGACGGCCACGGTTTTTGTCAGGCCCTTACTG
Organism: Xanthobacteraceae bacterium; assembly: GCA_035494115.1. Taxonomy (GTDB): domain Bacteria; phylum Pseudomonadota; class Alphaproteobacteria; order Rhizobiales; family Xanthobacteraceae; genus DATJHH01. The sequence goes on along the minus strand of DATJHH010000009.1, from coordinate 81,452 downwards.
AGCGATCATTCGAATTTCATGCTGACACTGCTTCATCACCCCTTCTGTCCGCATTCCCGTTTCGTGCGCCTGGTTCTCAACGAGTATGGCCTCGAAGCCAATATCGTGGAGGAGCGGTTCTGGGAACGGCGCTACGAGTTCCTGGCGCTCAACCCGGCCGGCGAGACACCGGTGCTGATGGAAGACGGGCGACCGCCGGTACCAGGGGCTTCCATCATCGGCGAATACATCAACGAGACCCGTGGCGAAGACATCGGCGAGCGGCGATTGATGCCGCTGGCGCCGGAAAAGCGCGTCGAGGTGCGCCGTATCGCGGGCTGGTTCCACGAGAAATTCAGCGCCGAAGTGTCGGGTCCGCTGGTGAACGAGCGCCTGTTCAAGCGCTTCATGCCGGCGAAAAACGGCGGCGGCTCCCCCGATACCGACGCCATCCGTGCCGCGCGCAACAACATCCGCTATCATCTGGCCTATATCGGCTGGCTGGTGCGCGAGCGGCATTGGCTGGCGGGCGACAGCCTGAGCTATGCCGATCTGGCCGCGGCCGCGCATCTGTCGGCCGTCGATTACCTGGGCGACGTGCCGTGGAACGAAGACGAGGCAGCGAAGAACTGGTACGCGCGGGTGAAGTCACGCCCGTCGTTCCGGCCGCTGCTGGCCGACGCGCTGCCGGGAATCCCGGCGGCGATGAGCTACGCCGACCTCGATTTTTGAACGACGCCGACATGAAGGCCGCGCTCGGCGAGGAAGTCCGGGCGCAGGGATTCGACGTCTTCGGTATCACCACCCCCGATACCATTCCCGATGCGCCGGAGCGGCTCGCACGTTTCCTGCGCGAGGGATTACACGGGGACATGGCCTGGATGGAGGCGACACGCGAGCGGCGCGGCGCCCCGTTGACGCTGTGGCCGGATGTGCGCAGCATCATCATGTTGGGCATGAATTACGGGCCTGACAGCGATCCGCTGTCCGTACTCAGCCACCGCGACCGTGGCGCCATCTCGGTTTACGCCCGCGGCGAGGACTATCACGAGCTGATCAAGAAGAAACTGAAACACATCGCCCGCTGGCTCATCGCCAACGGTGGCGGCGACGTGAAGGTTTTTGTCGATACAGCCGCCGTGATGGAGAAACCGCTTGCCGCCGCCGCCGGCCTCGGCTGGCAAGGCAAGCACACCAATCTGGTTTCGCGCACGCGCGGTTCTTGGCTGTTTTTGGGCGCGATTTTTTCAACCCTCGATCTGCCGGCCGACACGGCGGAAGAGGATCATTGCGGCACCTGCCAAAACTGCCTCGACGTGTGCCCGACGCGCGCTTTTCCGGCGCCCTACCGGCTCGATGCCACGCGCTGCATTTCGTATCTGACCATCGAGCACAAAGGGCCGATTCCGCACGAATTCCGCGCCGCGATGGGCAACCGCATCTATGGCTGCGACGATTGCCTCGCGGTATGTCCGTGGAATAAATTCGCTCAAGAGGGCCGCGAAGCAAAGCTTGCGGCGCGTGATGCGTTGCGCGCGCCGGCGCTGGCCGAACTTGCCACGCTCGACGACGAACATTTTCGCGCGCTGTTCAGCAAAAGCCCGGTCAAGCGCATCGGCCGCGATCGCTTCCTCCGCAACGTGCTCATCGCCATCGGCAATTCCGCCGATGCGGCGCTCGTGACATCTGCAATGCGGTTGCTGGACGACGCCTCGCCGCTGGTGCGCGGCGCGGCCGTATGGGCGCTATCGCGACTGCTGTCGCGCGAAGATTTTCTCGCCCTTGCCGACAGCCGACCGGATGACGCCGACGACACGGTGCGCGCAGAATGGCAGGCGGCCGTCACACCCGAAAGTGCGACGGCCTGACGTCTCAAGCCGGGTAAAGCGGTTCCGGCTCCGACGCTTTGCCACGCTGTTTTGACACGTCGGGAATTGTCTTCACCACCTTGGTGTCGAGGTTGAACAGCCGTGCGGCGTTGCCGCCGAGAATGTTGCGCCTCGCAGTTTCGCTGAGGAACGGCAGGTCATAGACGACGCTCGGCAGGTCGAAATCCCAATGCGGGTAGTCGGATGACCAGACCAGTTGCGTCTCGGCATTGATCATCTTGAACGTCGCTTCGAGGATCGAATTGTCGGCCGGCCGCTCCATCGGCTGGGTCGAGAAATACATCTCGCGCATGTATTCGCTCGGCTTGCGCTTGAGCGAGGGACAGTCCGACGTGCGCATCATGTAGGAGTGGTCGAGCCGCTGCATCAGCGAATAGGCCCAGGTCAGCCCGCTCTCGATCCACATCACCTTGAGTTTCGGAAAGCGTTCGGGCAGCCCGTTCACGACCCAATTGGTCATGTGCACCATGTTGTACCACATGAAGCCGAGCGCATGCACCGAGATGAAGCGGTTGGTCATCGCCAGCGAGCGATCGTTCCAGTTATAGGCGGCGTGGAACGAGATCGGCTTGCCGATTTCCTCGAGCAGCGCGTAGGTCTTCATATAGGCGTTGTCGTGCACCGACTTGTACCGTGGCGAGGTGACCATGAAGCCGGTGACGCCCTTGCGGTCGCCGAACTCCTTGACGAAATTGTAAGTCGCCTCCGGATCGTTGAACGGCAGATACAGCATCGAGACGATGCGCGGCTCGTGCGCCAGGATGCGCTCGCAAAGCCAGCGGTTATAGGCCTGCGCCATCGCCACTTCGATCTCGACCTGCGGATGCAGGCCGAGGAACAGCATCGGCGTCGGAAACAGGCAGGCGTAGTCGACGCCCATCGCATCCATCCAGAATTTCGTCGTCGCGATGTCGCGGTGATGATCGCCCGACACTTTTTCGAACTTGCGCAGCGAATGTCGCGTGATGCGCCCGCCGATGTCCTGATAGCCGACCTGGCCGGCGCTCATCATCGAGGAGCGGCCGCCGCGACCCATGGATTCGACGGCGGCACGGCGGATCACTGGACTGTCGATGTATTGAAACACCTCGGCATAGGATTCGCTCTCATAGTGATGCGAATCCACATCGACGATGAGGAAATCCTGATACTTGCGCTTGCGCGCCTGGCGCGAGGCGTGGTCGAGATATTGCGTGGTGGAGAATTCCTTGAAAGACAGCTTGCGCGGTCCGTCAGGCAGCATCTGTGTTCCGGTTTCGGCGTCCATGACGGAAGCTCCTTCTCAGGCGAGGACAAAAATATCGTCGCCGCGGCGCACGACATCGAATTTACGCAGTTTCAGCGCGCGGTCGCCGACGCATTCGCCGGTCTTCAGATCGTATTCGTAGCCGTGCCACGGGCAGACGAAATGGACCTCTTCGGAAAACGTCTGGCCGCGATAGGTGCGGTCGTCGTTCAACAGATCGACGACGCGGTTGATGATCAGCCCCTCGCAGACCGGCCCACCCGCATGCACGCAGTAATTGCTGTAGGCGTAATAGGCGCCGTCCTTGAAGAAGACGCCGATCTCGCGCTCGCCGGCGGAGACGATGTGGCGGTCGCCGTCCGCCATGTCCGATGCTTTGCTGACAAAATACTCCGCCACGCGGAACTCCTTTTCTTGTTGCGGCCGGATTTCGTTTTCGTCCAGGCGGCCGGTGCCTTCGTCGTCGTCCTGATGATCAGATCGGGACGGCCGACTTATGGCGGTTGGGTGGCGCTATTTCCAGCCGAGAATTTTGGCCGTGCGGGACAGCACCGCCTGCGGCGCGCCCGCCGCCTGCTTCACAAGACCTTCGACGTCCGCGCCACTCTGCGGACGAATCAGCATGTTGATCTTCTCCGCCTCCTTGAGCAGTTCGGGATCCTTCATCGTTTCGGCATAGGCCGCCCGCAGCGCTTCGACGCGATCCTGCGGCACGCCGGGACCGACCCAATGGCCGTAGCCGATCGCCGGCGGCTGGCTGATGACCTTGACGACGGCGCGCGCGTCGTCGGTCTTGACGAGGTCAAGCAGCAGCGGAACGTTCCGCAGTTCCGGCTCTTTCTTGAAGCCGACCTGCACCAGAAGATTGATCTTCTTCTGCTCGAGCCAGGTCTTGTCGCCGGTCTGCACGCTCGCCCAACTGTTGCCGCCGCGACCCATGACCTCGCCGCGTTCGATGGCGATATGGATCTGGCCCGAGCCGGTATAGCCGTTGATCGGTTTGAAGCGGGTGCCGAGCAGATCATTGATCAGCGTCGGATAGATGTAGGAATCCGACGACGTGCCTGCGGCGCCGAGCGCCACATCGCGTTTCTTCGCGTCATCGAGCGTGGCGATGCCGCTGGCCTTCCACGTGTAAACAAGGCCGTTGGAATTGGCCATGCTGCCGAGCCAGCGCATGCCGCTCGCCGTGAATTTCGCGCCGTCGCCGCCGAGCAATTGATACATCGGCATGTTCTGGTTGACGGCGGCGATGTAGGTGCCGTCCTGCGGCGCCACGGCGTAAACATGGTTGGCGGCGCGCACGCTGCCGGCGCCGGTCATGTTCTCGACAACGACATTGGGATGACCCGGGATATATTTTCCGAGATAGCGACCGAGCATGCGCCCGTAGAGATCATAGCCGCCGCCCGCGCCGAAGCCGACGACGATGTGGACGGTCTTGCCTTTGTAGAATTCGGCGGGCGTTTGCGCCGCTGCCGGCGCGACGACCGCAACCATACAGGCCGCCGCCAAAAGCGCCGCCTCTATCGATCGGCTCATCGTCATTGTCGTCCCCTCCCCTCGCGTCATTTTGTTATGCGTTTAAGTCTCGCTGCCCGTCCGTCAGGTAGTCTGGAGCGCGGTCCTAAATTGATCGCGCAACCCTTGCGCGCGCGTGGCGCTGAAATCTCTTTTCACCGACGGACCGGCATCGATCTTGAGCGCCGCAAAAACCGGCCCTTCTTCCGCCAGCACATCGCCGATCTCGCGTTCGAGCGCATCCGCCGTCGCGATGCTGTGCACCTGATGATAACCGGCGGCGCGGGCGAGGCCGCAAAAATCGACGCGGGCGCGCCCCGGTATCGGATGGCCGCCATTGGCCTGATAGACGCCGTTCTCCCACAACAGATGCACGAAATTTTTCGGCGCCGCTTCGGCTACCGTCACCAGCGAACCGAGCGACATCAGCAGGCTGCCGTCGCCGTCGATGACGATCACGCGTTTGTCCGGACGGCCGAGCGCCAGGCCAAGCCCATGCGAGGCAGCAAGGCCCATGGCCCCGACCGAAAAATAATTCAATGGATGCGGGCGTAGCGCCATCAGGTCGGCCGCATTGTCGTAGAGCGCTATGACGATGTCGTCGCCGAGATGGCGCGCGAGAATTTTCAGGCCGTCCTGATTCGCAATCATGGAAACACCGGTTTGCGCGCGATCAGCAGGGCGACCGCCGTTGCCGTCGCATAGGCGCCCTCGATCGCCGGTTTGATGAGGCCGACATGACTGTCGTCGTGGATGGCGTGATAAGGGATTTCCAGCGCATCGAGGATCGGCGTCACCAGGCGCACGCCGCGGCGCGGCGAGTCCCGCGGCGCTTTTTCCGGATCGTGACCGAGCAGCCCGATCATCATCACCAGCGGCAATTTGTAATCGAGCGTGACGGCGCGCAGCGCGTTCACCGAATCATGGAAACCTGTGTACTGGATCAGCAACAGCGCGCGCTTGTCGCAATAGGAGAGCGCCGAGGCGATGCCGATCCCTTCGTCTTCGCGCGAGAGCCGCAACAACGGCGGATCGTTCGACTGGGCGAGCGGAACCAGCAGGCCTGAACTGGTGAAAAGATCGGGGACCGAAAGCACGTAGGAAAGGCCGCTCGCGCGGATCGCCTCGATCACGGCCGCGCCGTGCAATACCCCTGCCGCTTTGCGTTGCGACGCCGATCCGGGCTGTTCCTCGCGCGTTTTGTGCCGTTTCGCTGTGTGATCCACAGTCTGCATGGGGCATCCTCCCATGCGCATCTTAGAGCATGATCCCGAAAAGTGGGAACCGGTTTTCGGAAAAGATCATGCTCAGAAAAACATGCCTGCGGCGCGAATCAAAAAAACTCCGAGAGCGTCTGGAACAGACGCTCGATATCCTCAGGCCGCGACAGGCGATGGTCGCCGTCCTTCACCAGAGTGAAGACCACGTCATCGCGCGCGATGTGCGAGACGAGGTCCATGGCGTGAGCCCACGGCACGTCCTCATCCATCGCGCCTTGCAGGATGCGCACGGGACAGCCGGTCTCGATCAGGCTGCCGAGGATGCAGTGCTTGCGGCCATCTTCGATCAGCGCCCGGGTGATGATGTACGGGTCTTCGGAATAGGCGGACGGCCGCTGCCAGCGCCCCGTTTCCATGATTTCGCGCCGCACGGCTTCGGGAAACTGCTTCCACATCAGCGCTTCGGTGAAATCGGGGGCCGGCGCGATCAGCACCATGGCCGCAATCGTGGCCTGTCCGCGCGCCGCCGCATCCCGATGCCGCAATTCGCGCGCCAGCAGCAGCGCGAGCCAGCCACCCATGGACGAGCCGACGACGATCTGCGGCCCGCGGCATGACGTGAACACGGCGAGACTGTCTTCGAGCCAACGACTGACCGTTCCTTCCTCGAAGGCGCCCGACGATTCGCCGTGCCCGGAATAATCGAAACGCGTGCAGGCCCGGCCCTGTTCGCCGGCCCAACGGTCGAGCGCCTGGGCCTTGTTGCCGCCCATATCGGATTTGAATCCGCCCATCCAGAACAGGCCGGGCAACGCACCATCGCGTCGGCGCACGGCGATGGTCCGACTGTCATGGCCTTGTCCTACGGTGATGATTTCCGCGGGCTGGCCGGTCGATTGATCCGTCATGAGGCTGCATTCCGTCATTTTGCTGCGGGGAGTGTTCCGATCTTCTGCCGCGTGCGTCAATTGAAGGGTTGCGTGCTGACAAACCTCTTTTCGCTGTCGGGCAGCGTTGTCGCGACGAGGCGCAACGTCTATATCTCGCCTTAACGGCGGTTTCGGCGCGCGGTGTCCGACGCGGCCCAATCCGACACACGCGGCGCGCGTCCCCGCGAGACGGACTGCTTAACCTGCGTCAAGACGCATCCTTTTCCGGACGCGATAACCGAGGAAACACGCATCACTGCCGACGCCCTCACGCACGACACAAGCCCGGTCGCCGCTCGCCGTCTGACGGTCATGGTTGTCGTGCCGACGCTCGGGGCTGGCGCGGCCGAACGCGGCGCCGTCGATCTCGCGCATGTGCTGATCGGCGCCGGTCATCGAGTCGTCGTCGTCTCGCACGGTGGACGCATGGAGGAGGACCTTGCCGATGACGGCGCGACCTTCGTGCGCCGTAACGTTCACAGCAAGAATCCCTTCACGGTCCTGCGCAACGCCGGGGCGCTGACGCAGTTGGCCCGCAAGCACCGCTGCGACGTGATCCACGCGCATGGCCGGGCGCCGGCCTGGAGCGCCTATCTCGCCGCGCGCGTTTTGCGCATTCCGTTCGTGACGAGCTGGTACAAAGGGTTTCGCGAACAGAACCCGCTCAAGCGCTTCTACAATCGCATCATGGTGCGGGGCCAGCGCGTGGTGGCTGCCGGCGACCAGATCGCCGAACTCATCAATGATCGCTACGGCACTGCCTGGGACCGCATCGTCACCGTCCCGGCGAGCGTCGACGTGAGCGATTTCGATCCAGATGCGGTCTCCGCGGAGCGGCTGGAAGCCATGCGCCGCGCCTGGGGCGCGACGGCACAGACGCAGGTCATTCTCGTGCTTGGCCGCATGGTGCGGCGCAAAGGTCACCATCTCGTCGTGCAGTCGGCGCGGCGGATGAAGGACATGGGCATCCGCAACTTCCTCTGCATCCTGTGCACGGGGGAGGAAGGCATGTCGCGCTATGCCTGCGAAATCTGGGATCTCGTCGTCGCCTCCGACGCCGCCGATGTCTGCCGCATCGTGAATTTCCCCGCCGACAAGCAGGCTGCCTTTGCCGCCGCGACCATTGCGGTCTCCGCCGCGACGCAGGCCGAAGGAACGGCGCGCGCTGTGCTCGAGGCGCAGGCGATGGCGCTGCCTTTGGTGGTGTCCGATCTCGCCACCGGCCCGGAAGTGGTACTGGCGCCGCCGGCCGTACCCGATGACCGCATGACGGGCCTGCGCTTTTCCTCAGGCGACGAACGCGAACTCAGCGCGGCAATCGTGCGGCTCCTGTCGATGTCGCAGGCCCAGCGCCAGGCGGTCGGCCGGCGGGGCCGGGCCTGGGTCAGCGCCCAGTTCACGCCTTCAGTCGTGTCCGACCGGCTGCTGCGGCTTTACGAGGAGTTTTCGAACGCGCGCGGCGGCTGAAATCTGTGCTATGCTGGCGGTCTTGGGTGGCGCTCTTGGCGTTCCGGCACGTGTGCCGGCGGCGTCGATTGTCGCGACCTGATAAGGATTTGCGACCCGACCCAGACCTCACAAGACCCGTATCAAGACCGTTATCTCGAGACGTCCCGGTTAAGTCACATTGACTTGCGTCCCGATAAGCCCAATTTTCCGCCTATCCGCAACAACCAAAGGAGAGCCTAGCCATTCGTCGTCCGATGAAATCGCTGCTGCCCGCCCCAAAGGACGGTCCGCGCATAAATGAGGAGATCCGCGTCCGCGAGGTTCAGCTCATCGATCAGACTGGCGTCAACCACGGCGCCACCGAAACCCTGACTGCGCTGTCGATGGCGAAGGATGCCGGGCTTGATCTCGTCGAGATCGCCCCGAACTCGTCACCCCCCGTTTGCAAAATTCTCGATTACGGCAAGTACAAGTACCAGGCCCAGAAGAAGGCAAACGAGGCCCGCAAGAAGCAAAAGATCGTCGAAATCAAAGAGATAAAGCTCCGCCCGATGATCGACGATCACGACTATGACGTGAAGATGCGGTCCATGCTCCGCTTCTTCGAGGAGGGCGACAAGGTCAAGGTGACGCTGCGGTTCCGCGGTCGCGAAATGGCGCATCAGGACCTCGGCCACCAGCTGCTGCTCCGGGTCAAGGGCGACACGGCCGAGATCGCCAAGGTCGAGCAGGAGCCGAAATTCGAAGGTCGCCAGATGATCATGGTGCTGTCGCCGCGCTGAGCGGCTCACCCTCAATCACGCCAGACCCCACGCCTGATGCCGCGCCCTCCGGCGCGGCAATATTTTTGCGGGACCCCACCGTCCCCCGAGAAGGAAGGTTCCATGACCCGGAACCGTCCGCAGAGCGGTTGGACGCCTGCGTCAGCCGACTGGGAAACCTTGCCTTTTGCAAAACCCTCTGCCATAAACCGGCCCTTCTCGTCGCCCGGCCGATAGGGCTGCCGTGGCGGCGCGTTCGCTCAATCCGAGCACGCTCAATCGTGAGCACCAGTCTGGTGGACGGCCTGCTTTGGGCTCGTCGCACCGGCGAGAAGGAGAGCCAAATGCCCAAGATCAAGACCAAGTCTGGCGCCAAAAAGCGCTTCAGAATGACCGGCACCGGGAAGGTGAAGGCGTCCCATTCGGGAAAACGTCACGGCATGATCAAGCGGACCAAGAAGCAGATCCGTCAGCTTCGCGGCACGACCGTGATGTTCAAAACCGATGGCGACAACGTCAAGAAGTACTTCCTGCCGAACGGGACCACCTGATCGGCGCGTGGCCTTTTGCCCGTCTCCCATTCTGATCTGTTTTTTGAAGGAATAGAGCCATGGCTCGCGTTAAACGCGGCGTCACCGCACACGCCAAGCACAAGAAAGTTCTCAAGGCCGCGAAAGGCTTTTACGGCCGTCGCAAAAACACCATCCGCGTCGCCAAGCAGGCGGTCGAGAAGGCCAATCAGTATGCCTATCGCGACCGCAAGCGCCGCAAGCGCACGTTCCGCGCGCTGTGGATCCAGCGGCTCAACGCCGCCGTCCGCCCCTTCGGCCTGACCTATAGCCGTTTCATCGATGGCCTGGCCAAGGCCGGCATCATGGTCGACCGCAAGGTGCTGTCGGACCTCGCCATCCATGAGCCGGTGGCCTTCGAGGCGATCGTCACCCAGGCCAAGGCGGCGCTGCCGGCGCAAGCGCAGGCCTGATAAGACGGAAGCCGGCCGCAAAACGGCCGGCCTCGGTGATGCAGGCCAAACTCTAGCGTTGCGCGTGTTGGGGGTGGCTATGATCGATCTGGCCTATGTCCAGCGCATGGCCCGCTATAATCGCTGGCAGAACGAAAATCTCTACGGCGCGGCGGACCGCTTGAGCGATGCCGCGCGCCGGCAGGAACGTGGCGCCTTTTTTGGCTCGATCCACGCCACCTTGAGCCACCTGTTGTGGGCCGACAGGACATGGGCCAGCCGCTTCGGCCTCGGCGAAATGCCGCCGGGCGGCATTCCCGATTCGACCGCGCTCTATCCGGATTGGGACAAGCTCAAGTCCGAACGCGCAGCGTTCGACGCCGCTCTGATCGCATGGGCTGACGGGCTCGATTCCGCGGCGGTGACGGGCGACCTCACCTGGTTTTCCGGTTCGATGCAGAAGCAATTGACCTTGCCGCGCTGGGTGCTGCTGACGCAACTCTTCAATCACCAGACCCATCATCGCGGACAGGTGCACTGCATGCTGACGCAGGCCGGCGTCCGTCCGCACGACACCGATCTGCCATTCATGCCCGAATCTTTTCTGACGGAGCAGCCATGACCGAGATCGCAACGCCCGCTCAGGATCTGAGCGTCCTCGAGACCGACGTGCTGACCGCCATCGAGGCCGCAGCCGACGAAGCCGCGCTTGAGACCGTGCGCGTCGCGTCGCTGGGCAAGAAGGGATCGGTCTCCGCGCTGCTCGCGACGCTCGGAAAGTTGTCGCCGGATGAACGCCGCGTGCAGGGGCCGCTGATCAATGGCCTCAAGGAGCGCGTGAACGCAGCGCTCACCGCGCGCCGCGACAGCCTCAGGAACGCCGCGCTCGACGCGCAACTGGCGAGCGAGACCGTCGACGTGACGCTGCCGACGCGCGAAGCGCCGGCGGAATCAGGCCGCGTGCATCCGATCAGCCAGGTGATCGACGAACTCACAGCGATTTTTGCTGACATGGGTTTCTCCGTCGCCGAAGGGCCGGACATCGAGACCGACGACTACAACTTCACAAAGCTCAACTTTCCCGAAGGCCATCCGGCGCGGGAGATGCACGACACGTTCTTCCTCCCGCCGAAAGCCGACGGTTCGCGCCTGTTGCTGCGCACGCACACTTCGCCGGTGCAGATCCGCACGATGCTGTCGACGCAACCGCCGATCCGCGTCATCTGTCCGGGCCGCACCTATCGTTGCGACAGCGACCAGACGCACACGCCGATGTTCCACCAGGTCGAGGGCCTCGTCGTCGAGAAAGGCGCGCATCTCGGACACCTGAAATGGATCCTGCTCGAATTCTGCAAAGCCTTCTTCGAGGTTGACGACGTCAAGATGCGCTTTCGCCCGTCGTTCTTTCCATTCACCGAACCCTCGCTCGAGGTCGACATCCAGTGCCGCCGCGACAAGGGTGAAATCCGTTTCGGCGAAGGTGACGACTGGCTCGAAATTTTGGGCTGCGGCATGGTGCATCCGAGCGTGCTGAAGAATTGCGGCATCGATCCCGACATCTATCAAGGGTTCGCCTGGGGCCTCGGCATCGATCGCATCGCCATGCTCAAATACGGCATGCCGGACCTGCGTGCCTTCTTCGAAGCCGACGTGCGCTGGCTGTCGCATTACGGCTTCCGCCCGCTCGACGTGCCGACGCTGGCCGGAGGGCTGAGCGCATGACGCACACTCCGCTCAAATCGGCCTTCGACCGCGCGATCTTTTCAGTGGTCACGCGCGGCTGGGGCGTGGCCCGCGTCGATAGCTATTTCCGCGATCTGAAACGGCAGTCGGCAGCCATGCCGACGGAGGTGGCGAGCACGCTGCAGAACGTCGACAGCAAGGCGACGGGCCTGCTGACCCATGTCTCGATGATGATCGCAGGCCTCGGTCTTGTCGCGCCGCTCGTCGCCGACAACGAGGTGGAGGTCGGTATCATCATCGTTGAAATGGCTTTCTATCTGTTGATCGCGATCGGCTGCCTGCGCTGTCTTTCGATCTTCCGGTCAAGGGAATTCGTGGGAACGCCGGACGACATGCAAGACATGATCAATCACGAGCTGATTCTCCGTCGCGAACTTTATATTACCTGCAATCGTGCAGCGATCATTCTTACAGCGGTGGTGTTCCTGCTGCTGCCTGTCCTCTTTGTCTGGAAGCCGGAGCACTAGGCGATGAAGTTCACGCTGTCCTGGCTGAAGGACCATCTGGAAACCGACGAGCCGCTGGCCGCGCTCGCCGACAAGCTGACCATGATCGGTCTTGAAGTCGAGCACATCACCGACAAGGTGAAGGCGTTGGCCGCTTTCACCATCGCCACCGTCGTCTCGGCCGAAAAGCATCCCAATGCCGACAAGCTGCGCGTCTGCATGGTCGATACCGGCGCGGGCGCGCCAGTGCAGGTCGTCTGCGGTGCACCGAACGCGCATGCTGGCATGAAAGCCGTATTCGCCGCGCCCGGCACCCACGTTCCCGGCTCCGGGCTTGACCTGAAGGTCGGCACCATCCGCGGCGTTGAAAGTCGAGGCATGCTGTGTTCGGCGCGCGAACTCGGCCTCTCCGAGGAACACGACGGCATCATCGAAGTGCCGGCCGATGCGCCGGTCGGTGCGCCTTATGCGGATTTTCTCGGGCTCAGCGATCCGGTGGTGGAGATCAATCTCACGCCCAACCGGCCCGACTGCACCGCCGTGCACGGCATAGCCCGCGATCTCGCGGCCGCCGACATGGGCACATTAAAGGATCAAGCGATTCGGCCCGTCGAAGGGCTGTGCGCCTGTCCCGTCGACGTCACCATCGCCCCCGGGGCCGAGGCGCTGTGTCCGGGCTTCGCGCTGCGACTTGTGAGCGGCGTCAAGAACGGTCCGTCGCCGGAATGGATGCAGAAGCGGCTTACCGCGATCGGGTTGCGGCCGATCAATGCGCTGGTCGACATCACCAATTACATGACGTTCGATCGCGGACGGCCACTGCACGTCTTTGATGCCAAAAAGGTGCGCGGCAATCTCACGATCCGGCGCGCGCAAAACGGCGAAAAACTTTTGGCGCTCGACGGCAAGACCTATACGCTCGATGCCGCGATGTGCGTGATCGCCGACGAGCAGGGCGTCGAATCGCTGGCCGGCATCATGGGCGGCGAGGCGACAGGCTGCGATGCGACGACGACCGAGGTGCTGATCGAGTCGGCGCTGTGGGATCCCGTCAACATCGCCCAGACCGGCCGCAAACTCGGCATCAATTCCGATGCGCGCTATCGCTTCGAACGCGGCGTCGATCCGGCTTTCCTTCTGCCCGGCCTCGAACTGGCGACGCGCATGGTAATGGATCTGTGCGGCGGCACGCCGTCGACCGTCGCCGTTGCCGGCGAGCCAATTGTGCCGGAGCCGGTGATTGATTTTCCGCTGTCCGAACTCAGGCGCCTCACCGGCCTCGACCTGCCGCTGCCGGAAATTCGCCGCGTGCTGACAAAACTCGGCTTCTTCATGGCCGGTCAGGACAAGACCGTGAAGGTCGCGGTGCCCTCGTGGCGGCCGGACGTGCACGGCAAGGCCGACATCGTGGAAGAGATCGTGCGCATCGTCGGCGTCGACCGCATTCCGGCAACGCCGTTCGATCGTGGTCCGACGCCGCGCAAACCGGTGCTGACACTATTGCAGCAACGCACGCGCAAGGCGCGCCGGGCGTTGGCCGTGCGCGGCCTGACCGAAGCCGTCACCTGGTCGTTCGTCTCGCAGGCACAGGCCAGAGCTTTTGGTGGCGGCGCACCGGAACTGGCCTTGTCGAATCCGATCGCCGCCGATCTGTCCGACATGCGGCCGAGCCTTGTGCCCGGCCTCATCGCCGCGGCACAGAAGAACGCCGATCGCGGTTTCGCCGACAGCGCGCTGTTCGAGGTCGGGCAGGTTTTCCGCGGAGATAGACCGGAAGACCAATTCATCAGCGCCACGGCGATCCGCCGCGGCCGCGCGACAACAACAGGCACCGGACGGCATTGGTCGGGCAGCGCGCAGGCCGATGTGTTCGACGCCAAGGCGGATGCACTCGCCGTGCTCGCGGCACTGGGCGCGCCGATGCAAGCACTGCAGATCGCCTCCGGCGGACAGCCGGACTGGCTGCATCCGGGGCGCAGCGGCGCGATCCAGATGGGGCCGCAGAACGTGCTCGGCCATTTCGGTCAATTGCATCCCCGCACGCTGGCGATCCTGGGCGTGGACGGGCCTTTGTTCGGGTTCGAAATTCTGCTTGATAAAATCCCCGAGCCGAAGAAGAAGCCGACGCGCGCCAAGGCGGCGCTTGAACTGTCGCCGTTCCAGCCGATCGAGCGCGACTTCGCCTTCATCGTCGATCGCAGCGTGAAAGCCGCCGACATCGTGCGCGTGGCGCAAGGCTCGGACCGCAAGCTCATCACCGGCGTCAGCGTGTTCGATCTCTACGAAGGCAAGGGCATCGCCGCGGACAAGAAATCCGTGGCGCTCGCGGTCACGATCCAGCCGCGCGAGAAGACGCTGACCGATGCGGAGATCGAGGCGCTGGCGCAAAAGCTCGTTGCCGACGTCACGGCGAAGACGGGCGCGACGCTGCGCGGGTAGAGCATTCCGTTTTTCTCCGAATCACGGAAATGCTTTATCTCTTCGTTGTTCCGCAATTCCGGACGGAAAACCGCTCCGCATTTTTCCTGGAATTGTTCTATGCCGGCAGCAAGTCCGCATAGGCAAAGCCGTCGCGTTCGACCGTCTCGCCAGGCACGACGGCGATGTTTCGTTTGAACATCGGTCCAGCCGACACAAAGGTATGGAATTCGCCGTTCTCGCCGCAAGGATCGATATCGGGCGGCAGCGCGTCGAGCAGGTTTTGATCAAACCTTCTCCCGGCAAAATCCTTCGGCAATTTCTTCAGGTCGACGACGACGAGATGCGCTTCGATCCCGCCCGCGATCATCTCCCACGCCAGCACATCCGTCGGTCGGCCCCAGAGCGGAAATACCGGCGTGATGCCGGAGCCGCTCAATTTTTCTTCGCGATAGGCGCGCACATCCTGCAGGAACAGGTCGCCAAAGATCACATGGGTGATGCCGTCGGCCTTGGCCTGCGCCATCGCACCCGCCATCGCCTGTTCATAGGCTGCGTTCGGACAGGGGTAGGGAATAGGCACCACACGGCGCGCCAATCCCACCGCTTCGCATTGCGCGGCGAGCAAGGATTCGCGCACGCCATGAATACTGACGCGGCCGAATGTTTCGGTGACCGTGGTCAGCGCACCGACGACGTCGCATGCGCCGGCGCGTTGAATCTCATGCAGCGCGAAGGCGCTGTCCTTGCCGCTCGACCAGGCAATGAGGGCTTTCGGCGGCATCAAGGATTGCGGCGCGGTTGCGGATGGGGAACGAAGGGTTGCCGCCGCGGCGCGCCCGACCGTGACGGCCGGCTCTTCGGCGCCGCCGACTTGAGCGGACCGAACCGGCGCAACGCCGCGTCCGCCGCGCGCTCGCCTGACTCCCAGGCGCCGTTGACCGTGCCCCACAACGTCTCGTGCGCGGCCTCGCCGGCGAAATAGATGCGGCCGCCAAGCGGCTCCATCAGGATCCGGCGCGCGCCGGCGCCACCCGGTGCGGCGGCCGAGGACGCGCCCAGCACCCACGGGCTCTTGTCCCACTGCGTGGCCACGGCCTTTTTCACCGCCTTGCGGATATCGCTGCCGTAGAGGCCTGCGAGCCAGTCCTGCGCGAAGTCGATCAGCGCTTTCTCGCCCCCGGCCGACAGATCGCGTGCAAATCCACCACCGACATTGACCTGGCTGATGGTTGTGCCGGCGACATTGGCGAAGAGCGCGGCGGTTTTCGGCCCGTCGGCTTTCTCGAACACCAGTTCGTCCTTCGGCAGACCGAGCGGATTGCCCGACAGATCGAGCGCGATGCGCTCGAAAGACCCGAGCCGCAGGAGCTTGAAAGCGTCGAGTTGCCGCTTCGGCAATGCCGGCCTGAACACAAGCGCGTCCGAGGCAAGAAAATTGGTCGAAGCCGTGACGATCACCGCCTTGGCGCGGACGCGGCCGCGCGGCGTCTCCAATTCCAGGCCGCCGCTCCAATTGATACGCGTCACCGGCGTCGAACGTTCCACCGGCACGGACTTCGCCAGAGACGCAAGGAGCGCCCCAAAACCTTCGCGGCAGAAGGCGTAGGTTTCCCGATCGGCCGCGCGCGCCAGATCGTCGACCGACACGCGCGAGAGATCGTGGCTCGTATGCAGCGGCCCGAGGATGAATGCGATGAGCGCGCGCCAGTCGCCAAGGTCTTTCGGTAGTACTTGCGCGGCTGCGACATCGCCACGCGCGCGCGCGGCATCGGCGATGGCGCGTTGCGCGCGCACATAACCCGCCAGATAATCCTCTAGCTCGCCCTCGCGCGCATAGCGGCGCCCGATGCGCACATGCTGGTCGCCGGGCGCGCGATCAAGGGTCAGCCCTGCCGCACCACCAAGCTTGTAGAGCGGATTGGTCTCCGGCGTGTAGATCCAATGGGCGCCGCGGTCGAACGGCACGCCGAAGGTCTGCGTATCCGTGATGCAGCGGCCCCCGATCCGGTCCGCGGCCTCGAGCACGACGAAGCGGCGACCAGCGGCGGCCACGCGACGTGCCGCGGCGATTCCCGCGGCACCCGCCCCGATGATGGCGATATCGACCTCGCCGGACGCCGGCATCGCGCCGAGCGCCGATTGAACCGCCGGCATGGACGCAAAGCCTGTGGCGGCGGCCAGAAAGGTCCGGCGGGTGATGGCGCTCATATGCGTCTCTTTCTTGCCGGCATCATTCATAAGTTTCCGCATCAGTTTCCGCATTCCGCAATTCGAAGGCCGAAGGCTGCACGTCCGATTCGCGGGTGTCGTCGTTCCGCATCGTCCTTAACAAAACGTAAGCGCGACGGCTTTGCAACGAACGAAATTGAAAGAGATTGCAGCTTATAGTTTGGCCATGCGAGAGGCGTCGCGGAATGAGGCGCCCTATCACGCACCAGACGGGGGATGACACGTCGATGGGCCGGGTGCTCGAAGAAATCGGGCAGATTATCGCTCGCGAGTTGCAGAAGCCGGTGGCGGGGTATGAGACATCCGCACCGACAAGTCCCGAGATTTTGCGCGCGACGCTGCGGCCCGGCGACGTTCTCCTCATCGAAGGCCACAACCGCGTCTCCGGTGTCATCAAATACCTCACCCAGTCCACCTGGTCGCATGCCGCGCTCTATGTCGGCGCGATCGGCGACCGCACCACCGAAGACGGCGAACCGCTGGCACTGGTGGAGGCTGAACTCGGCGAAGGCGTGATCGGTTCGCCGCTTTCCAAATATCTCGCATTCCACACCCGCATCTGCCGTCCGGTGGCGCTCACGCAAGAGGATTGCGCGCAGGTCTGCGCCTATGCGGGCGAGCGCATCGGCTTCGATTACGATGTGAAGAACATCCTCGATCTCATGCGCTATCTGATGCCGCTGCCGGTGCCGCGCCGCTTCCGGCGGCGGATGATGGCGCTCGGCTCGGGCCATCCGACCCGCATCATCTGTTCGGCGCTGATCGCGCAGGCGTTCGAGCGCGTGCGCTATCCGATCCTGCCGAAAATCACCGCGCAGACGAGCGAAGCGGTGGAGCGCGAAATTCTCGAAATCCGCCATTCCTCGCTGTACGCGCCACGCGATTTCGACATCTCGCCCTATTTCGAGGTGGTGAAACCCACCATTTTGGGCGGCTTCGACTACAGAGCGATGCAATGGCTCGATCGTCTCGATACTATGCCGGCGGTCGGCGCCGAGGCGACGCTGGTGCCGGAGACCGGGACCGCGCCGGCAGGCTTGTGTTCGACCGCAACAAACTAGGCTCGCCAGCACAGCAATTCGCTCAGACCGGCAGACCTTGCCCTTGCGCAGCGAAGCCCCTACCTCTGCGACGCGCTTTGTGGTGCGACGGAGAGGGATTTCGCATGTTTTCGGCAGCCGCGGCCGCGTGCTCGCAAATGCTCTCGCAGCCGTTCCGCGCGGTGTTGTTCAAGGCGATCGGGCTGGCGCTGATCCTGATCGTGCTGATCGGCATCGGCATCCAGCGTGCTTTGGTGTTTCTGGCGACCGGTGGCGAGGCCTGGGCGGAAGCCACCCTCGGCGCCGGCTGGCATAGCGCCCTCAACGTCGCGGTGTGGGTCATCTCGATCGCCGCCGGCCTCGGCATCATCGTCGGGTCGGTGTTCCTGATGCCGGCGGTGACATCCTTCGTCGGCAGCTTCTTCGTCGATGAGATCGCGGAACGGGTCGAGCGCGAACACTATCCCGCCGATCCGCCCGGCCGCGCCGTGCCGCTGCCACGCGCGGTGTGGGAGGGCGGCAAGACCGCACTGCTGTCGGTCGGCGTCTATCTCGTCGCGACGCCATTTTTGCTGTTTGCCGGTTTCGGTGCGGTCATCTTCTTCGTCGCCACTGCCTATCTGCTCGGCCGCGAATATTTTGAACTCGCCGCCATGCGCTTCCATCCGGCGGACGAGGCCAAGCGGCTGCGCAAGATGCACAGCGGAACGGTGTTCACCGCCGGACTGATGATCGCCGCCTTCGTCTCGATCCCGATCGTCAATCTCGCCACGCCCCTCTTCGCCATGGCGCTGATGGTGCATATTTACAAGCAGGTCGCGAGACAGCAGGCCAAGCTCATCCTGCCGCAACGCTGAGCGCGCCGGTCAAGGCCGCGTCGTCTTCTCCGGCCATTTGCATAAATCGCGCACGATGCAGTCGGGACAGCGCGGCTTGCGCGCGACGCAGATGTAGCGGCCGTGCAGGATCAGCCAGTGATGGGCGTGGCGCTTATAGGCGTCGGGCACCACGCGTTCGAGCGCCAGTTCCACTTCCAGAGGATTCTTTCCGGGCGCCAGGCCCAGCCGATTGCCGACGCGGAAAATATGCGTGTCGACGGCGATGGTCGGCTCGCCGAAAGCGATGTTCAGCACCACATTGGCCGTCTTGCGGCCGACGCCGGGCAGCAGTTCGAGCGCGGCGCGATCCGGCGGCACTTCGCTGCCGTGCTTTTCGATCAGCAGTTGCGACAGCGCCACCACGTTCTTCGCCTTGGTGCGATAAAGCCCGATCGTTTTGATGAGATCGCGGACGCGATCCTCGCCGAGCGCGACCATTTTCTCGGGTGTATTTGCGGCCGCGAACAGGGCTGGCGTCGCCTTGTTGACACCGACATCCGTCGCCTGCGCCGACAGCACCACGGCGACCAGCAGCGTATAGGGGTCGGTGTGAACGAGTTCGCCCTTCGGCTCCGGTTCGGCTTTTTGGAAGCGTCGGAACAGTTCCGCGATTTCGGCTTTCGACATCAGAGCCGATTTTTTCGGCTTTTTGGCTTTGCTTAATGTTGCGACTGATTTCGCCTTGACCCGCGCCGACGCGCGGGCTGGCGCCTTGACCGTCCGCTTCGTCCCGACACCTTGTTTTGCTGACCCGTGCCCCATAGGTCCGGTATAATGAGCAGCATGGCACCAGACAACACCGCACAGGATTTGCCGATCGAAGAACGCCCGCTGTTTTCGGCGACCATCACGCCGCACCGGTCGCTGAGCCCGCGCGGCTTTCTCATCCTGATGTGCGGCATCGGCGGCATCAGCTTCGTGAGCGGCATGATGTTCCTGATGATGGGCGCATGGCCGATTTTTGGCTTTTTCGGCCTCGATGCACTTCTGATCTACATCGCGTTCCGCGCCAATTACCGCTCCGCCGCAGCCTATGAGATCGTCACCGTCACGCCGAGCGAACTCACCGTGCGCAAGGTGGACGCACGCGGGCGTGCCCGCGAATGGCAGTTCAATCCGCTTTGGGCGCGGCTGCACCAGGACATCCACCCGGAATTCGGCGTCGAGGCCTTGAGCCTCGTCTCGCGCGGCCGGCATCTGCCGATCGCGGGGTTCCTTGGCCGCAAGGAGCGCCGCCGCTTCGCCGAGGCGCTCAACGCAGCACTCGCCGCGGCACGGCGCGGGCCCGACCGCAACAGTTTCTAGCCTGCTCCGCCCCAGGGTTCCACGCCGCACGCCTGCATTTGCCGGGCGCGGCGTTCATGACTATCTAAGTGGCAATCCCCTCCTCAGATGACAAAGCTCCAATGACCGACGCCCCAAAGCAAAAACGCCGCCCCGTGATGCTCGTGATCCTCGACGGCTTCGGCTGGCGGGAGGATGACGCCGACAACGCCGTCCGCCAGGCCAGGACGCCGACATTCAGCCGGTTGTGGAAAGGGCCGCATTCGTTCCTGCACACGTCGGGCCACGATGTCGGCCTGCCGGACGGACAGATGGGCAATTCCGAGGTTGGACATCTCAATATCGGTGCCGGCCGGGTGGTGATGCAGGACCTGCCGCGCATCACGGAATCGATCAAGAGCGGCGCGATCGCGAAGGAGCCGGCGCTTGCGGACTTCATCGCCAAGATGAAGAAAAGCGGCGGCACCTGCCACCTCATCGGCCTCCTCTCGCCCGGTGGCGTGCATTCGCATCAGGACCACGCGGTGGGCTTGGCGAAAATTCTGGCTGACGCCGGCGTGCCGACCCTCGTGCATGCACTCACCGACGGCCGCGATACGCCGCCCCGCGCCGCCGCGGATTATGTCGCGACGTTTGAAAAGGCGCTGCCGCCAGCGGTGCGCATCGCGACCGTGTGCGGACGCTATTATGCCATGGACCGCGACAACCGCTGGGAGCGCGTGAGCAAGGCCTACGCCACGATCGTCGAAGCGCAAGGCGCGCATTTCGATACCGCCGCAGCGGCGATCAAGGACGCTTATGCCCATGACGTCACCGACGAGTTCATCAATCCGGCGGTGATCGGCGACTACAAGGGCATGAAAGACAAGGACGGCGTGCTTTGCTTCAACTTCCGCGCCGACCGCGTGCGCGAATTGTTGGGCGCCATGCTTCAGCCTGAGTTCAAGGGTTTTGAGCGCAAGCGCCGTGTCGCATTCGCCGCCACGCTCGGGATGACCGAGTACAGCGAAGAGCTCAATCATCTGATCCCTGCGATCTTTGCGCCGCAGACGCTGCCGAACATCCTTGGCGAAGTCGTCTCGAAAGCCGGTCGTACGCAACTGCGCATGGCGGAAACGGAAAAATATCCGCACGTGACTTACTTCCTCAACGGCGGCGAAGAGGAAAAATATCCGGGCGAAGACCGCATCATGGTGCCATCACCCAAGGTCGCGACTTACGACCTGCAACCGGAAATGTCGGCGCCGGAGCTGACTGATAAGGCCGTGACCGCGATCAAATCGGGCAAATACGACATGATCGTCCTCAACTTCGCCAATCCCGACATGGTCGGCCACACCGGCAGCCTGAAGGCCGCGATCAAGGCGGTGGAAGCCGCTGACACCGGCCTCGGCAAGATCGCAGACGCCATCAAGGAGATGGGCGGCGCGCTGCTGGTCATCGCCGATCACGGCAATTGCGAATTGATGCGCGATCCGGAGACCGGCGGCCCACACACGGCGCACACGACCAATCCGGTGCCGGCGGTGCTGATGGGCGGCGGGGATGTGTCGCTGCACGAGGGCCGGCTCGCCGACGTGGCGCCGACGTTGCTCGCGCTCATGGACCTGCCGCAGCCGAAGGAAATGACCGGCAAACCGCTGATGCAGGGGACTTAAGACCGGCGCGACCGAACTTCAAAAATCTTTCAGGCCCAGCACGTCGGTCATCGAATAGAGACCCGGCTTCTGGTCGCGCGCCCAAAGCGCCGCCTTAAGCGCGCCGCGCGCAAAGATCATGCGGTCCTCGGCCTTGTGCGCGAGTTCGATCCGTTCGGCCTGTCCCGCAAAAATCACAGTGTGGTCGCCGACAACGCTGCCGCCGCGCAATGTCGCAAATCCGATGTCGCCCGCGCGACGCGCGCCGGTAAGGCCGTCGCGGGCGCGCACGGAACGCTCGTCGAGCGCGATGGCGCGGCCATCGGCGGCGGCGCGGCCGAGCAGCAGCGCCGTACCGGACGGCGCATCGACTTTCTTGTTGTGATGCATTTCAAGGATTTCGACATCGAAATCCGCATCGAGCGTGGCAGCGACGCGCTTCACCACCGCCGCAAGCAGATTGACGCCAAGGCTCATGTTGCCCGACTTCACGATGCGCGCACTGCGCGCCGCCTGCGCGAGCGCGGATTCATCGTCCGGCGAAAAGCCGGTCGTACCGATGACATGCACGAGGCCGGCCTTGGCCGCCACCGCCGCCATGGCGAGGCTCGCCTGCGGCACGGTAAAATCGATCAGCCCATCGGCCTTTGCCGCCAGCGTGGGCAGGTCATGCGTCAGCGCGATGCCGTTGGCCGGCAGCCCGGCAAGCACGCCGGCATCCTCGCCGATGAGCGGCGATCCGGGTCCTTCGGCCGCGCCGGCCAGCATGACGCCCTCGACCTCGGCGATGGCGCGCACCAGCGTGCGCCCCATGCGCCCGCCGGCCCCAGCCACGATCAATCGCATGTCCGACATTCATTGCACTCCCGGGTTGCCCGCGCGTTACGGCTGCGGACCGTCATAGGCTTCGACGACGACGATATCGATCTCTGCTGCGCCCTCGCGTTGCGCCTTTGCCGCCTGATATTCCGCGGATTCATAACAGGCGAGCGCCTGATCCATGCTCGGAAACTCGATGATCACGTTGCGGGTGCGGCCTTCGCCTTCCACGGTCTGCGCCCGGCCGCCGCGCACCAGGAAGCGCGCGCCGTGCTTCTTGAATGCCTCGCCGTTAAGGGCGACGTAGCGCGCATAGGCGTTGGCGTCGCTCACTTCGCCGCGCACGATCCAATAGGCTTTCGCTGGCATTGCCGTCACTCCCTCTTGCTGCTTGCCGTTTGATTGCCGGCCTGGGCGATCTCGGAGACGATGCCGGCTGCCGCCTGTTGCGGATCGACCGCTTCGGTGATCGGCCGGCCGACAACGAGATAATCGGCGCCGGCGTTGATGGCCGCGACCGGCGTCATCACCCGCTTCTGGTCGCCGACAGCGGCGCCCGCCGGGCGGATGCCCGGCGTGACCAGCAGCATTCCGGGGCCGACGAGACTGCGCAGCATTGACGCTTCTTCCGCCGAACACACGAGGCCATGCACACCGCATTCGCGTGCCTGCCGCGCGCGCAGCGCCACGAGGTCGCGCACCGTGTGACGATAGCCCGAAGCTTCGAGATCGGCGTCATCGTAGGAGGTCAGCACCGTGACGGCGAGAATCTTCAAGTCGGTGCCGCGTGCCGCTTCCACTGCCGCCTTCATCGTCTGCGGATAGGCGTGCACGGTGAGGAAGCGCGCGCCGAGCGCCGCGACACTCTTTGCGCCCTGCATGACCGTGTGGCCGATGTCGTGCAGCTTCATGTCGACGAAGACGGCTTTGCCCTCCTGCGCGAGATCGCGCGCCAGCGTCAGTCCGCCAGCAAGGCCAAGCTGGTAGCCGACCTTGTAAACGCCGACGCTGTCGCCGAGCTGCGCGATCAATGCGCGCGCCTTGGCGACGTCGAAAAAATCGAGGGCGACGATGAGGCGGTCACGCGGCTGCATAGTCAGAGGCTCCTTCGGCTTACGCAACGCGCCATTTCGACGAGCGCGCGCATCTGGTCTTTGAGCAAACGGCCGGCGCGCACATCGGCCAGGTCGCCCATGGAATCAAAAGCGGAGTCGAAAGCGCCTTCGGCATCGGGCACCGCGGTCTGCTCGGGAATGACGAGCGCGCCGCAGCCGAGTTCAAGCACCTGGCGCAGCGCGGTCAAGGCCTGCACGCCGCCATCGCGGCCGCCGCAGGATGCGATGGCGAAAGCGCGGCCGCGAAACGCCGCCTGCGCCGCATCACTGCGTTCGCGCACGCCGGCAACCCAGTCGATGGCGTTCTTCAGCACCGGCGGCAACGAAGCATTGTATTGCGGGGTGACGATCAGCACGCCTTCGTGGGCGCACAGCATCTGCTTGAGCTTGACGGCTTCGAGCGGCGGACCGGCGAGCACCTCGCCTTCGGCGTCATAGAGCGGCATGATGTAGTCGGCGAGCGAAATGCGCGTGACCTCGGCCTCGATCAGCGCCAGTTCCTTCGTCGCCAGCGCCGCCAATTGCACATCGGCGGCGTGGCTGCGCAGGGATCCGGGCAAGACGAGAATTCTTGGCGCGATCATCGCAGCGTCCATCAAGCCGCGGAGCGGCCAAAATCATCCGGTCCGGTTCATAGTACAGAAGATGATGCGATTAGAAATGCCGTAAGCCGTTCGCAGGGGAGACTCAGGCGTCCTTGCGGTAGACATAGACGCGGGCCGGCGGCAGGTTCATCCACACCCGCTGGGATTCGTGCGTCGTCACGCCGGTGAGCGTTTTTGGAATCGGCGCCACCGTCGCGTAGGTGAACTGCACGAAGGGCGCCGTGGGGGCAAGGAGCGCAAAAGCATCCCATAACAGGCGCATGCGGGTCTTGAGCGGCTTGGTGAAGAGCGGCAGGCCGGACACGATCGCGGCGGCCGGCTCCTTGAGCAATTCGCCCAACAACGCCTTCAGCCGATACGCATCGCCCTGCACCACCGTCGCGCTCGGATACCGCGTGCGCAGCAGCCGGCAGAACGTCGGGTTGAATTCAACGAGCACGAGACGGGCCGGATCGACGCCATTGGCAACCAGCGCCTCCGTCACCGGACCCGTACCGGGTCCCAGTTCTATGACCGGGCCGGGTGCCTGCGGATCGACATAGCCGGCCATGGCGCGGGCGAGGAAGCGGCCCGATGGCGCCACCGCGCCGATCGACATCGGCTTCTCGATCCAGGAGCGAAAGAAATGCACCTCGTCGTCGAAACGGAGGACCTTCTTCTCAGTTTTGACGGAGGGTTGCAGACGCATGCTGACCAGATGATTTTGGGAAGAGGCCGCAGGGCTTTGGCAAGCACCCCTTTTTTAAAAGCGGTATAGGGTGCGACCGTTTGGGTCAAGTATTAACCGGCCACCTCCGTCACGGGCTCTGAGCGCCACCAAGACCATCGAAAAAGTCCTTGACGCGATTGAAGAACCCCGAGGATTCCGGCTGCGTTTCCTTCGACGATAATTTTTCAAATTCGCGCAGCAGTTCCTTTTGCCGCTTGGTCAATTTCTGTGGCGTCTCCACAACAACCTGCACATACATGTCACCGGTCTGCTTGGAACGCAGCACAGGCATGCCTTTGTGCGCGAGCCGGAAACGCCGGCCCGATTGCGTGCCTTCCGTGACCTTCACAGCGCTCGTGCCGCCGTCCATGGTCGGCACTTCGACCTCGCCGCCGAGCGCCGCGGTGACCAGCGAGATTGGCACGCGGCAATGCAGGTCCGCCCCATCGCGCTGAAAGAATTTATGCGGTGCAAGACCGAGGAAAATATAAAGGTCGCCCGCCGGTCCGCCACGCGCACCAGCTTCGCCTTCGCCGCCAAGCCGGATACGCGTACCATCCTCGACGCCGGGCGGAATGTTCACCGACAGCGTCCGTTCGCGCGTCACGCGGCCTGAACCGCTACATGCACCGCAGGGGCTTTCGATCGTCTGACCCCGGCCCTGGCAACTCGGACAAGTGCGTTCAAGCGTGAAGAAGCCTTGCGCGTGACGGATCTTGCCGGCGCCGCCACAAGTCACGCAGGCGCGCGGCGCCGTACCGGCCTTGGCGCCCGAACCGGAGCAGGATTCACACGTCACCGACGTCGGGATGCGCACTTCCGCGGTCTTGCCGGTATAAGCCTCTTCGAGTGTGATCTCCATGTTGTAGCGCAGGTCGCTGCCGCGCTCGCGCCCGCCGGAGCGGCGGCGGCCGCCGCCGCCACCCATGCCGAAGAGATCGTCAAAGATATCGGAGAACGTCGAGGCGAAATCGGCGCCGAAACCCTGCCCGCCGTTATTGCCCTGCTCGAAAGCGGCGTGTCCGAAGCGGTCATAGGCGGCGCGCTTCTGCGGGTCCTTGAGCACTTCATAGGCTTCGTTGACTTCCTTGAAGCGGTGCTCGCAGTCATTGTCGCCAGGATTGCGGTCGGGATGGAATTTCATCGCCGCTTTGCGAAAGGCGGACTTGAGATCGCCCTCGGTGCAGGTCCGGTTCACTTCCAATGATTCGTAATAGCAGCGCTTGGACATCACCACCGCTCGCTTTCAATGCACATGCTGCCTGCAAGATTCATGTCGCCTCCAAGCCTCACGCCGCACTCAAGGATCATGGGCCGTTGCAAACATCGCACCCCCGGAGATGAAGCCGAGGGTGCGATGATATATGCGGCAAACGGCGTCACGGATGCGCTCCGTCGCTTACGCAGATTTCTGGTTCTTCTTGTCGTCGTCGACTTCGGTGAACTCCGCGTCGACGACGTCGTCTTTCTTCGCAGCGCCAGCATCGGCCGATGCGCCGGCGGCGGCATCGCCTGAAGCCGCGCCCTCCTGCGCCTGCTTGTACATCGCTTCGCCGAGCTTCATCGAGGCCTGGGCGAGCGTCTGCGATTTCGCAGCGATTGCGGCCGCGTCCGATCCCTTCAGGGCTTCCTTGAGATCGGCCATGGCGTTTTCGATGGCGCGCCGGTCATCCTCGCTAACCTGGCTGCCGTGTTCGGCAAGCGCCTTCTCGGTCGAATGCACCAGCGCCTCGGCGTGGTTCTTTGCCTCGACCTCGGCCTTGCGCTTCTTGTCTTCCTCGGCGTGGGATTCCGCGTCCTTGACCATCTTCTCGATGTCGCCTTCGGACAGACCGCCCGAAGCCTGAATGCGGATCTGCTGCTCCTTGCCGGTCGCCTTGTCCTTGGCCGACACGTTGACGATGCCGTTGGCGTCGATGTCGAAGGCGACTTCCACCTGCGGTACGCCGCGCGGCGCCGGCGGGAGGCCGACGAGGTCGAACTGGCCCAGAATCTTGTTGTCGGCCGCCATTTCGCGCTCGCCCTGGAAGACCCGGATGGTGACCGCCGTCTGGTTGTCTTCGGCGGTCGAGAACACCTGGCTCTTCTTGGTCGGGATCGTGGTGTTGCGGTCGATGATGCGGGTGAACACCCCGCCCAGCGTCTCGATGCCGAGCGACAGCGGAGTCACGTCGAGCAACAGCACGTCCTTGACGTCGCCCTGCAGGACGCCGGCCTGGATCGCGGCGCCGATGGCGACGACCTCATCCGGATTGACGCCCTTGTGCGGCTCCTTGCCAAAGAACTGCTTCACAACTTCCTGCACCTTCGGCATGCGGGTCATGCCGCCGACAAGAACGACTTCGTTGATCTCGGCTGCCGATACGCCGGCATCCTTGAGCGCCTTGCGGCAGGGCTCGATGGTCTGCTGGACGAGATCGTCCACCAGGGCCTCAAACTTCGCGCGCGTCAGCTTCAAGGTCAGATGCTTCGGACCGCTGGCGTCGGCGGTGATGAAGGGCAGGTTGATTTCGGTCTGGGTCGTGGACGACAGCTCGATCTTCGCCTTCTCGGCGGATTCCTTGAGCCGTTGCAGCGCGAGCTTGTCCTTGCGCAGGTCGATGCCCTGCTCCTTCTGGAATTCATCGGCAAGATAGCTGACCAGACGCATGTCGAAATCTTCGCCGCCGAGGAACGTGTCGCCGTTCGTCGACTTCACTTCGAAGACGCCGTCGCCGATCTCCAGGATCGACACGTCGAACGTGCCGCCGCCGAGATCGTAAACGGCGATCAGGCCCTGCTTCTGCTTGTCGAGGCCGTAAGCGAGCGCGGCCGCGGTCGGCTCGTTGATGATGCGCAACACTTCAAGGCCGGCGATCTTGCCGGCATCCTTGGTGGCCTGACGCTGGGCGTCGTTGAAGTAGGCCGGCACGGTGATGACCGCCTGATCGACCTTCTGGCCGAGATGGGCCTCGGCCGTCTCCTTCATCTTCTGCAGTGTGAAAGCGGAAATCTGCGACGGCGAATAGGTCTTGCCGTCGGCTTCGACCCAGGCGTCGCCATTGCTGGCCTTGATGATCTTATAGGGGACGAGCTTCTTGTCCTTCTCGACCATCGGGTCATCGTAGCGCCGTCCGATGAGGCGCTTGACCGCGAAAATCGTGCGTTCCGGATTGGTGACTGCCTGGCGCTTGGCCGGCTGGCCGACGAGCCGCTCGCCCTCGTCGGTAAAAGCGACGATCGACGGCGTCGTGCGCATTCCTTCGGCGTTCTCAATCACCTTCGGCGTCTTGCCTTCCATAACGGCGACGCAGGAATTGGTGGTCCCGAGGTCAATGCCGATGACCTTACCCATAACAAAATCCTCTCTATCTTCATGGCAGGCCGGCCCGGCCCAACGCGGCGCACGGGAGGAAACGGCTGCGGGGAGAACCCCCCACAGGGGCGCCTCCTGGTCCGACCCCCTCAATTGGCCGTCGAAGCGGCCCCACGGGTCATATAGGACAGCCCTTTTTCGCTGCAAGGACTTGTTGCATCCCTGCTCTGTCTGAACTGAAGATTAATGCGGCACATATAGATGCGGCAGGTGGCGGAACGACGGGAATCGTTAACGGCGGCTTCAAGAGCGAGCAACCAAGAGCGGGCAATCAAGACGGACGGCGCACGACGCGGGGCCGCTCACGACGCCTCCGGCAGGTGCCGAGATTGCGCATCGGCCTCTGCCCGTGGCGCAGCCTCCAGCAGATCGAGACCCACCGCACGTTCAAAGCCGGCCTGCTGGTCGATGACGTAGAGCGGGCGCCGCTTCACTTCCGCATGGATGCGGCCGACGTAGAGGCCGACGATGCCCGTCATCATCATGTTGGCCCCGCACAGGAACGACACGATGACCACCGTCGAGGTCCAGCCCTCGACGACCCGCTCGCCGATCATGTTGACGACGATGGCGTACACCCCATAGGCGCCGGCCAGCATCGAGACGCCGAGCCCGGCCCAGATCGCAAGCCGCAGCGGCAGGTCGGAAAAGCTGACGATGCCGCTGACGGCAAGGCGGATCATCTTGGCCAGCGGATATTTCGTCGTTCCGGCCGCCCGCCCGGCGCGATGATAGGTGACTTCGGTCTGGGTGAAGCCGAGCCAGGCGAACATGCCGCGCACATAGCGGTCCTGTTCGGGCATGCGCTTGAACGCGTCGACCACCTTGCGGTCGATCAGCCGGAAGTCGCCGACATCGCGGGGAATTTTGACCACCGACAGGCGATCGACGAGGCGGTAGAACAGTGCCGCCGTCGCACGCTTGAAGCGGCTTTCGCCGGTGCGCGAGGCGCGCCGGGCATAGACGACATCAAAACCCTCGCGCCATTTCCCGATCATCTCATGCACGACCTCGGGCGGATCCTGCAGGTCGGAATCCATCACGACCACGGCGCCGCCGCGCGCCGCATCGATGCCGGCGCTGATCGCGATCTGGTGGCCGAAATTGCGCGACAGGCGGATGTAGCGGTAGGCCGGATTGTCGCGCGCGCGCGCCGCCAGCACGATCGGGCTGCAATCGTCGCTGCCGTCGTCGACGAAAATCGTCTCCGCCGGTCCGTCGAGTTCCGCCATCAGGGTGTCGAGCCGGCGCAGCAGCATCGGCAGGATGGCCTGCTCGTTGAAGACCGGCAGGACGATGCTGTAGCGGATCGCGTCGGTTGCGGGATCGGTCATGGTTCGGCGGTTATGGCTCGGCAGGTTGCAGCGGGTCGGACGGCAAATCCCGGCCATTCTGAGGGCGACAGCCTTAACGCCGCCTTTCGGCGCGAGCAGAATGTCGAGATGACATTGCAAAAGATGCAACAGACCGATGGCCGGCTTGGAACCGCCCCGCGGCTCGCGCTGCCGCCGCCCCATGCCGGCGCGGTGTATTGTCCCGGCGCGTTGGCGCCGCAGATGCAGCAAAACCTGCTCGAAGCCGTGCGGAAAATCATCGCCGCGGCACCCCTGTTCACGCCGGTGATGCCGCGGACGGGCAAGCCGTTCTCGGTGCGGATGACCAATTGCGGGGCGCTCGGCTGGGTGTCGGACCGCGCCGGCTATCGCTATCAGCCGACGCATCCGCAGACCGGACGGTTTTGGCCGGAGATGCCGGCACTCCTGCTCTCTGCGTGGCGCGACCTCGGCGGCACGGACGTGCCGCAAGCCTGCCTCATCAATTACTACGCGGCCGACGCGCGCATGAGCCTGCACCAGGACCGCGACGAAGAGGATTTTGCCGCGCCGGTCGTGTCGCTCTCGCTCGGCGACACGGCCCTGTTCCGCATCGGCGGAACGCACCGCGCGGGCAAGACAAAATCGTTTCGCCTCGCCTCAGGCGACGGATTCGTTCTCGGCGGCGCGGCGCGGCTCGCCTTTCACGGCGTCGACCACATCCTGCCGGGCACATCGACACTGCTGGAAGAAGGCGGCCGCTTCAACCTGACGCTCCGGCGCGTCACGCGCATGTAAGCAAATTTAGGAAAAGTGCGAAGCGGTTTTCTGTCCGGAATTGCGCAAGGAGATAGACCATTTTCCCGTGTAAAAGGTCCGACCGAACGATGTAAAGTCGCGCCCTGTTGTGTCGGAGCGCCTGATCGGGAGAAACAGACATGCCCAGCACCGTTCGATTGCACCGCGTCCTGGCGACGAAGCCGGAGAAAGTCTATCGCGCCTTCATCGAGGCCGACGCCATGGCGAAATGGCTGCCGCCGAACGGCTTCACCTGCACCGTGCATCAGTTCGAAGGCAAAGCCGGCGGCACGTTCAAGATGTCGTTTCGCAATTTCACGACGGGCGCGAGCCATTCCTTCGGCGGGACATATCAGGAGTTGGTGCCCGGCGAGCGCGTGCGCTACACGGACAAATTCGACGATCCCAACCTGCCGGGCGAGATGCAGGTGACGGTGGCGCTCAAGCCGGTCCTCTGCGGCACCGATGTCAGCATCACGCAGGAGGGCATTCCCGACGCGATACCGGCGGAGATGTGCTATCTCGGCTGGCAGGACTCGCTCAAAAATCTCGCCCGCCTCGTCGAGCCAGAGATCAATCAATAGCAGGTAGCAAGTAGGGCGGGTTAGCCGAAGGCGTAACCCGCCATCTCAATACGCTGAACCCGCCATCTCAATACGCTGAAATTGGCGGATTACGCTTTGCTAATCCGCCCTACTACGCGCTTCACCTGTAGCCCGGATGAGCGAAGCGAAATCCGGAATTGCTCTGTTGCGCACTACACCCTGATGACGCTTTGCTCACCTCATGCGCTGGCCCCGACCTCTAGCCAGTAGCAGACCGTTACGTTTCAATAATTTCGTGGAATATCGCCACTACGAAACGGCGCAGTTGGACTACGGTTTGCCGTTCACCAGCAACGTGGGTTGCCTTTGAGGACCGCTCATATACAGCGCGGGTAAGCCCTGCGATTGCTTCCTCAAATGCCGTCACCGTTTGTTCCGGCGCATCGCTTGAAGAGCGTTTTCCGCTCTTCTTCATGATGAAGCGCACTTTTTGTTTCATCGTCGGACCGGCTCTGTCCTTCTCTTGCACGTATCTCTGCATGGCCGTCACCTCGGTATCAGGCGCGAGATGGTCAAGTATTTCTCTCAGAGCTTCGCGCAATTCGAGTGCAGCGCCACGAAAGGAAACTCTACTGTCATCTCTAAGATCGAGGATTGCTTGCTTGTACGACAGCGCCGCAGACGGCACGAGCGCATCTAGCTTCCTTATGATCTCGTTGTCCTCCTCGCTGTACGCGACCGTTTCAGTTTTAACGCTACTCGGAGACGGCAGAAGCTTTTGAATATCAGCGCGAGCGAAAGTCACTCCGAACGCCTTTAACTGGATGCTGCCGCGCTCGATCCAAGTCGAAAAGTCACCGGCAGCCCAATCTTGCTCAAGTGCCTCGTGACCTTTTGCCCACCAAAAATCCTTCGGGACGTCATGGTTATGAGATACGCGCTGACCATAATGGAATTGCTCCGCGCGAGCATGGATCAGCCCTCCGTAGGCACGCTCGCAAATCCGAATCCGTGCGGAATACTCTTTCAAGATCGGTTTGAGCGTTGCGACTGCCTCCGCCGCACCGATCCATTCGTCCTGCTTTCGCAAGCCTGCGAATCCGCCTCCTTTGACGAAGCCGATCTCAACATCGCGAAGCGCACCTGCCAGTCGCTGATCGAACTGCGCTCGGTACTGAGCGACGACGCGCTTTTGCTCAATTGGAAAGCCGCACGGAGGAATGAGTCCAAGAAGTGCGTTGCCGAGATTTTCAAGATGAGGCCGCGCCCACTTCGTAATCGACGCCGCCGCGGTATCCATTCGTTGCACGAAATCCCGCAGAATCGACGCCGCCTGCCGCGTAGCTTCAATATGAATCTTCTCGGCCGCTTCGGCGATGACTATTATTAGTCTCGAGTTTTGGAGTGCGCCGGCCTTTGTCGCCTCGGCCATAGCCTCGTTGCGGCGCACGGCTAGTTGGTGCCGCGCTTCGTGCATGAGCGTCGAGAGCGCCCGATCAATGTCACCCTTGGTTGGTTGTTCGAACATCGCTTGTCCCGGACCTCGGATGTCACGTGCGCTGGGTACAGCGCTGTGCGCCTGACCTACCCTATGGTAATGGTACTCCGGCAGGGAGACCGCGAATGAAAAAAGGTGACGTTGAATCTGCCATGCCGCACCTATGTGAGAAATGGGCAGAAGAAACGAAGCAACCGTGGCCACCCGACTCGCAATATCAATTCAGCTTTACGTCCTTTTGGTCATGGCTTGAAAACAATCATTGGCTGTACACGCAGTTTCGCGCCGTACCAAATGCACGTTCTGTGATGGAGATGTGGTTCAATAAAATCATGAGACAGGCTTGGCGCGATTAGCGCATCGGTGGAATAGCGCCAAAGGCGCGATCTACCGGGTGAGCGCCGCTGCGATTCCCGCACGTGCCTCGTAGCTTCCTGCTCACCTGCCATCGCCAAGTAAATTGAGGTGATCTTTAATTGTCACCTCTCCCCGTTGGGGAGAGGTCGCGAGCGCAGCGAGCGGGTGAGGGGCAATTGACTATCGATGGTCCGAGCGCCCCTCACCCCAACCCTCTCCTCAATGGGGAGAGGGAGCCTCTTGGCATAGAAGGTCGCCTCAACCTGTGACGATCGCGCGCGCCTCAAGCCGATGCGTCATTGGAATTGGCGGGGGTGTTCGCAGGCTGGCCCGGCGCGGTGCGTACGCCACCCTTGGAGATGCCGACCATGGCCGGCCGCAGGATGCGGTCGCCGATCATGAAGCCCGACTGCACCACCTGCGCGACGGTGCCGGCCGGCTTGGTTTCGTCCGGTATCTCGAACATCGCCTGATGCAGATTGGGGTCGAACTTTTCGCCCAGCGGATCGAAGCGCTTGACGCCGTTCTTCTCCAGCGCCTTGAGCAGTTCGCGTTCGGTCAGTTCGACGCCTTCGAGCAACGCCGCCGCGTCACGGCTGGCGCGCAATTCGGCCGGCACGGCCTCGAGCGCGCGCCGCATGTTGTCGGCGACATTGAGGATGTCGCGCGCAAAGCCGGAAATGCCGTAGGCCCGCGCATCGGCCACTTCGCGCGCGGTGCGCCGGCGCAAATTCTCCATTTCCGCAAGCACGCGCAACAGCTTGTCCTTCAGGTCGGCGGCCTCACGCTCCTTGGCCTCGTACTGGGATTCAAGCGAATTTTCGGGCGCGGCATCGCCGTTGGCCGTCTCCGCGGTCTGCGGCGCGACGTCATCTGCGGGCTTGCGGGCGTCAAAATCGGACATGGTGTTCTGGCTACTCGTCTTTGAATGGGGTCACGGCTGCGGAGGCAGCCCGCCATATCAGGATTTGGAACGGAAAAATCAAGCGCTGCGGCCCCTTGACGCCGGCCGGGGTCGGTTCCCAAGGGGCCGAAACCTCAGCTTGAGAGCAGTTTGCTGACGACGCGGGCGGTGAAATCGACCATCGGGATGACGCGGGCGTAATTCAGCCGCGTCGGCCCGATCACCCCGATGACGCCGACGATGCGCCCCTGGGTGTCACGATAGGGCGCGATGACGGTCGAGGAGCCGGACAGCGAAAACAGCTTGTTCTCCGAACCGATGAAGATGCGCACGCCGTCGGCCACTTCGGCGCGGCCGAGCAGGTCGAGCACGCCGCGCTTGGATTCGAGGTCTCCGAACAGGAGCCGGATGCGCTCAAGGTCTTCCAGCGCGTGCAGATCGTCGAGCAGATTGGCGTGGCCGCGCACGATCAGCTTGCGCTCGTCGCCGTCGCCGCCCGACCAGGTCGCGATGCCGGCCGCGACCACTTTTTGCGTCAGCAGATCGAGTTCCGCCTGGCCCGTGCGCAACGCCGTCTCCAGTTCGTCGCGCGCTTCGGCAAAGGTTTTTCCGCGAATGTGAGCGTTGAGGAAGTTTCCGGCCTCGATCAGCGCCGACGGCGGAATCCCTGCCGGCAGCGGAAGAATCCGGTTCTCGACCTGCCCGTCCTCGGCGACGAGGACGACCAGCGCGCGTTCCGGCTCCAGCCGCACGAATTCGATATGTTTCAGGCGCGGATTGGCCTTCGCCGCCATGACGATGCCGGCGGAACGCGTGAGGCCCGAGAGCAGCATCGAGGCTTCCGAGAGCACCGCATCGACCGACGTATTGGCCCGCGCGGCGCTGACCTGCGCCTCGATGGTGCGCCGTTCGCCTTCGCTGACGTCGCCGATCTGCATCAGCGCGTCGACGAAGAAGCGCAATCCCAGTTCGGTCGGCAGGCGCCCGGCCGACGTATGCGGCGCAAAGACGAGGCCGAGATGTTCGAGGTCGGCCATGACGTTGCGCACCGAGGCCGGCGACAGTGTCATCGGGATGATGCGCGAGAGATTGCGCGAACCGACCGGATCGCCGGTAGCGAGATAGCTTTCCACCACGTGGCGAAAGATTTCGCGCGAGCGCTCATTGAGCTGCGCGAGCCCGAGTTGTGTGGCGTCGAGAGGGATATCTGGCGGCATCTTTTTCTCCGAGCCGAATGTGTCCGTTCCGCCGCGGCAGTGCAAGCTGCGGAAAACTATCGGTAAATGCCGCGCAAATTCCCGGACTTGTCCGCGCCGTCCGCGCCGCCTAAAAGCGGGGGCCGCGCGTTTGTTTCCGATCACAACGCGCCTGTCCCACTTCATGTGCCCAATATAGGCGTCTATCGCGGATCGCACATCGATTCGCGAACGCCGCCAGCCCGGAGAGATAAGAATGCGTCCCAGCCACCGCGCCCCCGATGAACTGCGGCCCGTGTCGCTTGAGCGCGGTGTGGTCAAATACGCCGAAGGCTCCTGCTTCGTGAAATTCGGCGACACCCATGTGCTGGTGACGGCGACGCTCGAGGAGCGGCTTCCGCCGTGGCTCAAGGGCCAGGGCCGCGGCTGGCTCACCGCCGAATACGGCATGCTGCCGCGCGCCACGCACGATCGCACGCGGCGCGAAGCGTCCGCCGGCAAGCAGGGCGGGCGCACGGTCGAGATCCAGCGCCTGATCGGCCGCGCGCTGCGCGCCGTCATATCGCTCGAAGCGCTCGGCGAACGCCAGATCACGATCGACTGCGACGTGATCCAGGCCGACGGCGGCACGCGCACCGCCTCGATCACCGGCGCCTGGGTGGCGCTGCATGATTGCCTGGCGTGGATGAAAGCGCGCAACATGCTTCGTGCCGACCCGCTGCGCGACCACATCGCGGCGGTGTCCTGCGGCATCTATCGCGGCACGCCGGTGCTCGATCTCGATTACGCCGAGGATTCGGAAGCCGATACCGACGCCAATTTCGTGATGACCGGCCAGGGCAATATCGTCGAGGTGCAGGGCACCGCGGAGAAGGAGCCGTTTTCGCAGGACCAGTTGCTCGAACTGCTGGGGCTGGCGCGCAAGGGCGTGACGCAGCTTGTCGATCTGCAGAAAATGTCGGTGATGTGATTCGTTTTAGAGGGCATGATCTTGTCCAAAAACCGGTTTCCACTTTTTGGGATCATGCCCTGATGCATCGCAGGATCGAAGGACCGCTGGTGATCGCGACCCATAACGCAGGCAAGTTGCGCGAGATGCGCGAGCTGCTCGCGCCCTATGGCATTGCGGCGACGTCGGCCGGCGAACTCGGTCTGGCCGAGCCGGAAGAAACCGGCGCGACTTTCGCGGAGAACGCGCGCATCAAGGCGCAAGCCGCGGCAGCAGCGACCGGCAAGGTCGCCTTCTCCGACGATTCCGGATTGGCGGTCGATGCACTCGGCGGCGCGCCCGGCATCCATTCGGCGCGCTGGGCCGGCGAGACCAAGGATTTTGCCCGCGCCATGGACGTGATCAACGGCATGCTCAAGGATCACGGCGCGACCAAACCGGCGCTGCGGCGCGCGCAATTTGTCTCGGCGCTGTGCGTAGCCTGGCCCGACGGCCATCTGGAAGAATTTCAGGCCGATGTCGAAGGCACCATCGTCTCGCCGCCGCGCGGCGATCAGGGATTCGGCTACGATCCGATCTTCCTGCCGGATGGGCATGACCGCACATTCGGCGAAATGAGCGCCGAGGAAAAGCACGGTCTGCCGCCGAAGGGACGCGGGCTTTCGCATCGCGCCCGCGCCTTCGTCAAACTCGCGGAGGCCTGCCTTGAGCGAGACTGATGTGAGCAAACCGACCCGCGACAGCTTGCAGCGGCTGGCTGTGTCCACGCCGCAGGACAACGCCTTTGGCGTCTACGTGCACTGGCCGTTCTGTCTCTCGAAGTGCCCTTATTGTGACTTCAACAGTCACGTGCGCCATGCGCCGGTCGACGAAGCGCGCTACGTGCGCGCCTTCGCCGCCGAGATCGCGGCGACCGCGCAGCGCGTTCCGGACCGGACGGTCTCGTCGATCTTTTTTGGCGGCGGCACGCCGTCGCTGATGCAGCCGCAAAGCATCGCCGGCATTCTCGACGCCATCGCGCGCCACTGGAGCGTCGATCCGCAGGTCGAAGTCACCCTCGAAGCCAATCCGACCAGCGTCGAGGCCACACGCTTTGCCGGTTATCGCAGGGCCGGCGTCAATCGTGTTTCGCTCGGCGTGCAGGCGCTCGACGATGCGTCGCTGAAATCGCTCGGCCGCCTGCACACGGCGCAGGAAGCGCTCGATGCGGTCGCCATCGCGCGTAACACCTTTGGCCGCTTCTCGTTCGACCTCATCTATGCACGGCCGCAGCAGACGCCGCAGGACTGGGCGGCCGAACTGCGTCGCGCACTGGCCGAAGGCGCGGAGCACCAGTCGCTCTATCAATTGACCATCGAGGCCGACACGCCGTTTGCCGCGCTTTACGCCGCCGGAAAAATCGCAACGCCGGACGAAGACACCGCGCGGGCTTTATTCGATGTCACCCGCGAGGTCTGCGAGGCGCATGGACTGCCGCCCTATGAAGTGTCGAACCATGCGCGGCAGGGCGCCGAATGCCGGCACAATCTCGTTTATTGGCGCGGCCACGAATATGCCGGCATCGGCCCCGGCGCGCATGGCCGGCTCGACATCGGTTCGCGGCGTTATGCGACCGCGACCGAAAAGCGCCCCGAAGCGTGGCTGATGCGGGTCGAGGCGGACGGAAATGGACTGATCACCGATGAGGCGTTGACGGCTGAAGAACGCGCCGATGAATTTCTGCTGATGGGGCTGCGGCTCGCAGAAGGCATCGACCCGGCGCGCTATGAGGCGATCGCCGGCCGCGCACTCGACTCGGGCCGCATCGCGGTGCTCGCGTCCGAAGGCGTCGTCGACATCACACCGATGGGGCGGCTGCGCGTCACCCGCGAAGGCTTTCCGGTGCTCGATGCGGTGGTCGCCGATCTGGCGGCCTGAATTTTAGCCCTAGCTTCCGAACGCGCGCGGCGCCGGTGATATCGGCGCGGCGCCGGACGGCGACACCCGCATGATCGAGAGCCCGCGCTCGCTGGTGCCATCCGCCCTGAACCG
The DNA here is from genome assembly GCA_035494115.1 of Xanthobacteraceae bacterium. Taxonomy (GTDB): domain Bacteria; phylum Pseudomonadota; class Alphaproteobacteria; order Rhizobiales; family Xanthobacteraceae; genus DATJHH01. The sequence goes on along the minus strand of DATJHH010000009.1, from coordinate 43,625 downwards.
GAACAGGCCTTCCGTCCCGGCGAAACCGGAACTGGCAGTCAGCACGGAATCGCTGAAACTCTGCGCGCCCTGGGTCTTCACCAGTGCTGCGACGAGCGTGACCGCGTCATAGGCAAGCGAGGCCGTGCGCACCGGATCGCTCCCGTAGCGGCGGCGATAGCGCGACGCGAAGGAACGGAAACCGGACGGGTCCGGCGCCGCATACCATGCCCCCTGCAAGGCCGCATTTTTCGAAACCGACGGATCGTCCCACAATCCGGTGCCGAGAAGCTGCACCTGCCGCATGTTGACGCCCGCTGCAGCGAGCGCCTGCGCCAGCCCGGCCGCATCCTGGCCGTCAGGAATGAAGATGGCGTCGGCCTGCTTGGCCGATTGCGCGATCGCGGTGACCGCGCTTTGACGGCGGGCTGGATCGGCCGGGTATTTCTGCAGGCCGACAACGTTGCCGCCGTGGCGTGACACCGCCTGCTGGAAGGCGCCTTCGACCACGGTGCCGTAGGCATTGTCGGGCAGGAGCGCGACGAAGGAGCGTTTGCCGTTGGAGGTCGCATACTCGACGATGCGGTCGACATCGGCTTCCGGCAGATAGCTCAGCAGATAGACGCCGGGAGCGGCGACGCTCGAATCCGTCGAAAACGCGATGACCGGCTTGCCGGCCGCGCGCGCCACGGATCCGACCGTCCGGACCGATTGCGCAAACAGCGGCCCGACGATGATCTGCGCGCCCTCGCCGAGCGCCTGCTGGGCGGCCTGCTGCGCGCCGCCGGACGTGCCGCCGGTGTCCTTGACCAATAATTGGATATTCGGCGCCTTGAATTCGACTAGCGCCATTTCGGCCGCGTTCTTCATCGCGCGCGCCGCTTCGCCGGCATTCCCAGACGCCGACATGGGAAGCAGCAGGCCGATCTTGATCTCGCCATCGCCCACGGCGGCAGGCTGTTCCGGCGCGGATGTGCTCGGCTGCACGGGCGTACCGAAATCGCCCTGCGGTTGCACGCCGGCGCAGGCCCCGAGAGCCGCCGCGACGATCGCGACACGCGCGCCCATCCACAGGTGTCGGCAGAATGCCGGAACGCGGCTTGCGAGCATCGTGTCACTCCTAGCGGACCACATCATCATGGACCTTCCCCGCACCGGCTGTCTTTGGACCCGCAGAAGCGACCGGACGCGGGCGAATCTGAACTGGCCACCCTGTCCTGCATCGCGGCCGGTACCGTTCCCTAAAGGACGCCACACCCTTGCAGAGTCAACACGGCATAATGTCGGCGAAAATATTTAACCGCGCGTATTCCGCAAAAGCTTGCCCTTGGACTTGATCCGAGGGCGGGCACCGGTTTGGTGATAAGAATACGCGCAAGATTAAGTGAGAGCATTTTCTGCGGCTGACCGGAGCCGGAAAATGCTCCGGGAAAACAGGGATTGTCCATCCTGACGCAGGCATGACGCCGAAGGCGCGCCCCGATAGACTGGACGCATGAACACGCGCCAAAACAGGCCCCGGCCATCCCGGGACATCGGCCAAAGCACCGAAAAGCAGCCACCCGTTTCGCCACGCCGCGCGACAGCCGAGATGCACCCGCGCCACTTTGTCCTGGCCGGACGGGAACTGCCGGCGCGAACGCAGCCTCCGGGGCTCTATGTCGTCGCAACCCCCATCGGCAATCTCGGCGACATCAGCCTGCGCGCGCTCGAAACTCTGGCCGGCGTCGATGTCATTGCCTGCGAGGACACCCGCGTCACCCACCGGCTGCTCGACCATTACGGCATCGGGACACCGATGACGCCTTATCACGAGCACAACGCCGCCACGGCCCGGCCGCTGCTGCTGTCGCGGCTCGACGACGGGCGCAGCATCGCGCTTGTCTCCGATGCCGGGACGCCGCTGATCTCGGATCCCGGCTACAAGCTCGTCGTCGCGGTGCGCGAGGCCGGCCACGCCGTCATTGCGATCCCCGGCGCATCGGCGACGTTGGCCGCACTCGCCAGCGCCGGCCTGCCGACCGACCGTTTCTTCTTCGAGGGATTCTTGCCGCCGAAACAGGTCGCACGGCAAAAACGCATCGCGGCGCTCGCCCGCATTCCCGGCACCCTGATATTTTATGAAAGCGGTGGCCGTCTTGCCGACACCCTCGCCGACCTCTCTGCCGGTCTTGCCACGCGCGAAGCCGCGATCTGCCGCGAACTGACCAAACTGCATGAGGAAATACGCCGCGGCGCGCTCGCCGATCTGGCGCAGCATTATGCCTCAGCCGACACGCCGAAGGGTGAGATCGTCATTCTCGTCGCGCCGCCGGGCGCCGCCACCGTGATGCCGGATGACAACGACATCGACGCGATGTTGCGCGAGGCGCTGGCGAAAAGCTCGGTCAAGGATGCCGCGACCGATGTCGCCGGGCTCACCGGCCTGCCGCGCCGCGACATCTATCAGCGCGCGCTCACGCTCCTGAAAACCGAAGGCACGGTCTGATGCGCAAACCGGTGCCGCGCGCGTCTCCGGTGGCCGTCGACCCGCAGCGACAGGCCGCCTTCCGCCTTGGTCTCTCGGCCGAAAGCCGCGCCGCCGTCTATCTCGTCGCGCGCGGCTTTCGCATCATCGCACGGCGCTGGCGCAGCCCGGTGGGCGAGATCGACATCATCGCGCGGCGCAAACACCTGCTGGTCTTCGTCGAGGTCAAGGTGCGCGCGACGCTCGATGCCGCCGCGGAAGCCGTGACGCCACGCCAGCGCGCCCGCATCGCGGCCGCCGCCGAAGCATTTCTGGCGCGCTTCGAGGATCCGCGCATCACCGACATCCGCTTCGACGCGGTGCTGGTCGCGCCGGGAAAACTCCCGCAGCACATTCAGGGCGCGTTCGAGGCCGACTGATCCCACATTGGGGCCGTGCGGTGCGGACGATTGACTCCGTTTGCCTAATCAGAGACGGATGACACCCCATTCTTGGAGCATTTCCGCTTTTCTCCGAAACGTGAAATTCCTCCATCTCGTTGTTCTGGCGCAATTCCGGGCGGAAAGCCGCTCCGCACTTTTCCTGGAATTGCTTTGGGAGGCCCGCATGGCCCTGCGCATTGCCGTTCAGATGGACCCGATCGCGCGGATCAATGTCCGCGGCGATTCAACTTTTGCGCTGCTGCTCGAAGCGCAGCGGCGCGGACACGCATTGGGCTATTACACCCCCGACCGGCTGGCGCTGAACGGTACGAAAGTTTTTGCCGCTGTCGCGCCGCTCAGCGTGCGCGACGAGGTCGGCAACCATTTTACCTTGGGTGAGGAAAAGCGCGAGGACCTCGGCACGTTCGACGTGGTGCTGCTGCGCCAGGACCCGCCTTTCGACCTCAATTACATCACGACGACGCATCTGCTCGAACGCATTCATCCGAAGACGCTGGTCGTCAACGATCCGGCGCAGGTGCGCAATGCGCCGGAAAAAATCTTCGTCACCGAATTTCCCGACCTGATGCCGCCGACGCTGATCACGCGCGACCTCGCCGAGATCAAGGCGTTCCGCAAGGAGCATGGCGACATCGTCATGAAGCCGCTCTACGGCAAAGGCGGCGAGGCCGTGTTCCGGCTGCAAGCCGAAGACCTCAATTTCGGCTCGCTCTACGATCTCTTCTCGGTGACATTCCGCGAAGCCTGGGTGGTGCAGAAATTCCTGCCCGCCGTGCGCCAAGGCGACAAGCGCATCATCCTCGTCGATGGCGTCTTCGCCGGCGCGATCAACCGCGTGCCGGCGGCCGACGACCTGCGCTCCAACATGGTGCGCGGGGGCGCGGCGAAGGAAACGCAACTCACGCCACGCGAACGCGAGATTTGCGAACGGCTCGGACCATCGCTGAAAGAGCGCGGATTGATTTTTGTCGGCATCGACGTGATCGGCGACTACCTCACCGAGATCAATGTCACCTCGCCGACCGGCATCCGCGCCATCAAGGGCTTTGGCGGCCCGGACATCGCGGCCATGATCTGGGATTGCATAGAAGAAAAGCGAAAAGGGAAACGCGCATGAGCAAGGTGCGGCTGTCGATCGCCACCTCAGACTACGATCACTTCGCCGATTTCAAGACCGGCAAGATTTCTGCCGAAGGCATCGACGCCAACTGGCTCACCTTCGGCTTTCATGAGATTTTTGCGCGCTTTACCGCCAACCGCGAATGGGACGTCTCCGAACTCTCATTCGCAAAATTCTCCTCGCTCGTCACCGAAGAGAATTCCGACGTCATCGCACTGCCGGTGTTTGCCTCGCGCATGTTCCGGCTCGGCGGCATCTATGTGAACAAGGCCGCCGGCATCAAAACTCCGGCCGATCTCGCCGGCAAGAAGATCGGCATGCCGGAATGGGCGCAGACGGCGGCCGTCTATACGCGCGGCTGGCTGCAGCACAAGATCGGCGTCGATCTCGCAAAGATCGACTGGTACCAGGCCGGTACGGTGGAAGCCGGCCGGATGGAGAAGGTGGCGCTGAAGCTGCCAAACGGCTTGCGGCTCACCCCGGTGCCCGACAAATCGCTCACGGAAATGGTGATCTCGGGCGAACTCGACGCCATCATCATCGCCAATCCACCCAAGCAGTTGCGTCACGGCCATGCCAAGGTCGAGCGGCTGTTCTCCGACTGGCTGGCGCAGGAAGAAAAATACTACGAGGAGACCGGCGCCTATCCGATCATGCACATCATCGCCATGCGCAAGGCGATCCTCGACGACGCGCCATGGATCGCGCGCAATTTGTACAACGCCTTCGAGACCTCGAAGAACAACGCGCTCGCCCGCATCCTCTCGGCCGAGGTCTCGCGCTATCCGGTGCCGTGGCTCACGGCCTATGCCGAGCGCATGCAGGAGAAATTCGGCCAGGACCTGTTTCCCTTCGGCATCGAGCCGAACCGCGCCGCGCTGTCCATGTTCCTGCAATACTCCTACGAGCAGGGCGTCGCCCATAAGCTGTTGCAGCCGGACGATATTTTCCCGAAAGGCATCATGACCTCGGTGAAGGCATAGAAGGCGGCGCGACACTTTCTCCAGCCGAACCTCATCTTCGTTCACGGATTGTTCTTGCCATCATCGCCAGCCTCTGCTTAGTATCGCGGCATGAGGCGGGGGCGGCCCAATGGTTCAACGAGTAGCCACGGTTGCGTTTGAAGGCATCGAGGCACGCGCCGTCGATGTCCAGGTGCAAGTGGCGCCGGGTCTTCCTGCCTTTACCATTGTCGGTCTGCCCGACAAGGCGGTGAGTGAAGCCAGGGAACGGGTGCGCGCTGCCCTCCTCGCATCCGGCCTTGCGCTTCCCGCTCGCCGCATCATCATCAATCTGGCGCCCGCCGACCTGCCGAAGGAAGGCAGCCATTACGATCTGCCGATCGCGCTCGGGCTCATGGCCGCCATCGGCGCCGTGCCGCATGACGCGCTCGCCGGCTTCACGGTGCTGGGCGAACTCGGCCTTGATGGATCGATCGCGCCGGTCGCCGGCGTGCTGCCGGCCGCAATCGGGGCCAACAGCCGCGGCGAGGGGCTGATCTGTCCGGCCGTGTGCGGGCCGGAAGCGGCCTGGGCCAGCCCCGACATCGAGATCATCGCCGCCTCATCGCTGATCCAGATCGCCAATCATTTCAAGGGCACGCAGGTGCTGTCGCGGCCGCAGCCAAAAATCCGCGCCGAGACCGACACGCCCATGCTCGACCTGAAAGACATCAAGGGGCAGGAGAGCGCCAAGCGCGCGCTCGAAATCGCGGCCGCCGGCGGCCATAACCTGCTGATGGTCGGCCCGCCCGGTTCGGGCAAGTCGATGCTGGCCGCGCGGCTGCCCTCGATCCTGCCGCCGCTGTCGCCAGCCGAACTGCTCGAAGTCTCGATGATCGCTTCCGTCGCCGGCATCATCGAGGACGGCGCCCTGACCAATCGCCGTCCTTTCCGCGCGCCGCATCATTCCGCCAGCATGCCGGCGCTGGTCGGCGGCGGATTGCGCGCGCGGCCCGGCGAAATTTCGCTCGCCCATCACGGCGTGCTGTTCCTCGACGAATTGCCGGAATTCCAGGGTCAGGTGCTCGATGCCCTGCGCCAGCCGCTGGAAACCGGCGAAGTCGCGATCGCACGCGTCAATCACCGCACGACCTATCCGGCGCAGTTCATGCTGGTGGCGGCAATGAATCCCTGCCGTTGCGGGCACGCCAACGATCCCGGCTATGTCTGCAAGCGCGGCGCCAATGTGCGCTGCGCCGCCGACTATCAGGGCCGTCTCTCCGGCCCGCTGCTCGACCGCATCGACCTGCATATCGACGTGCCGGCGGTGACCGCCGCCGACCTGATCCTGCCGGCCCCAAGCGAAGGCAGCCGCGAGGTGGCGGCGCGCGTGGCCCGCGCCCGCAGCGTCCAGGCCGAGCGCTATGCCGCAAAAGGCATCGCCGGCATCGTCACCAATGCGCGTGTTTCGGGTTCGCTGCTCGAAGACGTGGTGCGGCCGGACGCGGGGGCGCAAGCCCTGCTGCGTGATGCGGCCGAAGCGATGAACCTGTCCGCGCGCGGTTATCACCGGGTGTTGCGCGTGGCGCGCACCATCGCCGATCTCGACGGCAGCGAGACGGTCGGCCGCGCACATCTCGCCGAAGCGCTGTCCTATCGCACGCTCACCGACGACCTGCGCCGCGCGGCCTAGAGCATGATCCCGAAAAACCGCGCGCGAACAAAAAGAGGGATCGTAAGCCTCCGTCAAACTCCGTACATCGTCCGCTGTCGTTTTGCCGCATCAATTGCTGCAAAAAGCCAGGCGGAATTATCCATTCACTAACCGGACGAATTTAGCGTAGCGGCACGAGGAGGCGATCCATGCTCGAAGCCGAATTCGACCAGTTTGCTGCTGAATATGAAGCCGACCATGCCCGCAGCATCCGGCTCAGCGGCGAGTCACCGCACTATTTCGCGCAATACAAGATCGACGATGTCGCGGCCGCGTTGCGCGCCATGGGCCGCACGCCGAAGCGGATTCTGGATTTCGGCGGCGGCGTCGGCAATTCGCTCCCCTTCATGCGGAAAGCCTTTCCGGCAAGCGACATCGTGCTGCTCGATCCGTCGGCGCGATCGCTCGATATCGCCGCCATGCGCTTTCCCGGACAGGCGACGTTTCAGCCTTTTGACGGCGAGACCATTCCCTACGACGACGGCACGTTCGACCTCGCCTTCGCGGCCTGCGTGTTTCATCACATCCCTGCGGATTTCCACGTCGGACTGATGACGGAGATTTCACGCGTCCTCGCGCCGGGCGGAAGTTTTTTCCTGTTCGAGCACAATCCCCTCAACCCGTTGACGCGGCATGCGGTGCGCAATTGCGCGTTCGACAAGAACGCGGTGCTGATCCGGGCCAAGCGTGTGCGCAGGCGCCTGGCCAATGCCGGCCTGAACGATGTCCGCGTGAAATACCGTTTCTTTTTCCCGGCGGCGCTAGCCGCGCTGCGGCCGCTCGAACGCCATCTCGCGGCGCTGCCAATGGGCGCGCAATATTTCGCCCACGCCGTCAAACGCGCCGCTTAACGACGGCACACGCCGAGAAGCGGATCCCGTGCGCTACATGCCGGACGGGACATCCATGCCCGGCGTCGGCGGTCCCTCATAGAGCCGCGGGTCCATGCGCGTGCGATCGCCATCGCGCTGCAAGGCCGCTTCGTATTCCGCGCGCAGCGCGGGGTCTTCCATGTGATAGGGGATGGCGTTGCCGCCACGGTCGAGATCGATGGCCCAGACGTCCTTCATGCCTTCGCCGGGGCGGCCGGGCTTGAGCGCGGGATGATTGTTCGGCCCGTGCCAGGCGGCGACGCGCAAGCCTTCCTGGCCGAGGCCGAAATGCTGGTGGAACCAGTCGCCGCTCATGGGCGCGGCCGAAACGATGCCGACCGGCTCGTAGTCCTGGCGCAGCACCTTGTCCATGTGGCCGTCCTTCCACGGCGTCGGCCCGTAGCGATCCGGCCACGTATAGGTGTAGCCGCGGCCCTTCAAGCAGATCAGCACCGCGGTCGAATGGTGCTTGTGCGCCTTTGAATAGCGCCCGGTCTCGTACTGGCCGATGAACTGGTAGAACCGGTTGTTCGCCATCAGCGGCTCGACCCGGCGATAGCCGGGCGAGCGCCGGTTATCGAGCGGCAATTCACAGTTGATAATATCGGGGATGATGTTGGTGCGGCGCATCGCCAGCCCACGCACCGGATCGGGCTCGATGTCCTCGTTCGGCTTGAAGAAATCCTCCGCGCCGGAGAACCGTTCGGAGAACGCGTAAGGGCAATCGAAAATGAATTTCGGGTTGTCGATAAGGTTCATCACATTCGGCGCCGAGGTGCCGCACAAAATCAGCGCCGGCGCGCTGCCGGCATTGATGATGCGGTGATGCGCATTGAGCGGAATGGTGAACAGCGAGCCCTTCTGCCATTCGAACGCGTGCTTCTTCTGCTGGCCGTCCTGCCAGACCTCGGTGGTGCCGCGGCCTTCGACGACGAGGCAGATTTTCTCGTAGATGTGACGTTCGGGATGGAGCGCGCCCGCCCCCGGCACCTCCACCACATACATGCCCCACAACCCCTCGGTGCCGTAGAGCTGGATATAGCTGCCACGGCCGCCGAGCCGTTTCCACGGCGCCATCGGCAGGTCCTGCACGCGGCGCACGCCGATGCCGCGAAAGACCGGCACGCCCTCGTCTTCGATAAAACGGTCGTAAGGCATGGCCGGCCGCTTGAATTTTCCGAGGCCTGCATTCTCGCCGGCTTTCGGTTCGTGCCAGTGCGTCTCTTGCGTCGTGTCGTGCATGGGATTCCAAGATCAAAAGGGAGAGCGAAGAGCGGCCACGCTCGGGCCGCAGCGATAAATGCTAATTGCCGGCATGCAGCTTGCGCATGTAGTCGAGCACGTCCGGCGACGCGCCGGCAATGTCTTCCGCGACCACCTTGCGCGCCTGTTCGGCCGTCAGCGGCGCCACCGCGACGCGCAGCTTGTCGGCTTCCGCCAGCAGCGCCGGATCCTTGTTCGTCGCCTCAAAAGCATCCTGCAAGGCCTTGGCGCGGTCGGGCGGCAGCCCGGGCGGCGCGACGAAGGGACGGGCGATCTTGTAGGACCCCTCGGCGAATTTGATCAGCGCCAGGGCTTTCGGATCCTTCACCAGTTCGCGCGCCGTCGGCACGTTGGGGAAATCCGGATGCCGCGTGTCGCGCGCCATCTGCAGCAAAAATTTCATCGGACTGTTCGGGCCCACCCAATTCGGCTTGAGCGAGCGGATCGAGGACAGGTCGACCATGCGGCCCTGCACCTCGCCACGCTCGATGGACAGGAAGATCGCACCGTTGTCGGGATAGCCGGCGACGATCTTGAATTTCAGGCCCATCGCATCGCGCAGCAGGATCGGGATGTCGCTGCCGGTCGCGCCCTGCCCGGTCGCGGCCAGCACGATCGGCGGACTGTCCGGCTTGATCGCCTGCTCATACGTCGTTACCGGCGAATCACCACGCACCATCAGCAAATAGGCATCGTCGGAAAAATCGTTCGACGAACCGAGCCAGGTGAATTTCAACGGATCGAAGTGGACGCCCTTGTTGGTGCCGAGAATCGCGAGCTGCGGCATGTCGCGCGCGAACATGCCGATCACGGTGCCATCCTTCGGCGCGACGTTGTAGAGGTAATTGGTGGCCTTGAGGCTGCCCGCGCCGGGCATGTTCTGCACGACGACGTTGGGGTTTCCCGGAATGTGATTGCCGATGAAGCGCGCGATGAGACGTCCGAATACATCGTAGCCGCCGCCCGGCCCATACCCGATGACCAGCGTGACCGTCTTGCCTTTGTAGAAATCAGCCACGCTGTCAGCCCGCGCGACACCATTCGGCGCCATCGCCACCGCGCCAAACGCCGCCGCCAAGGCCGTCACAATCCAGCGTTTCATCCCGCGTCCTCCTTTTTTATATTTTTGACACGGCAATCGTAGTGGCGACGCAGAGGCGGCGCCAGCAAAAATGCCGATGAAGGGACGACGCGATCAGCCGCCCTCGATCAGCTTCTGCACCGAATGCAATTCCGCCGGCGGCATCTTTGCCAGCTTGTCGATGATGCTGTGGATCGCGTTGCCATCGATCGGGCTGACATCGATTCCGAGCTTGGCCGCATCGGCGAGGTAATCCTTGTCCTTGTGCACGGCCATGAACGCATCCTGCAGCGCCTTGGCGCGTGCCGGCGGAACGCCCGGGGGAGCTGCGAACGGGCGCGACAGCAGATACGGCGTCTCGATCAGTTCGATCAGCGCACGATCCTTCGGCGTGCGCGCGAGTTCACGCGCGGTCGGCACGTCGGGCAGTGTGGCAAGTCGCGTTGGCCGTCCGAACTGGACGAGCGCGTGCATCGGGCCGCCGGGCTTGAGCCAATCCGGCTTGTTGGAACGCACCGCGGACAAGCCAACGGTGCGGCCTTCCACCTCGCCACGCTCCATCGCGAGAAACAGCGTGCCCGAGTCGTTGTAGCCGGAGATGACCTTGAGATTGAAGCCGAGCATGTCGCGCAGCACCGTCGGCATGGCATCGCTCGACGTGCCCTCCGCGGTGCTGCCGAGCACCAGCGGCGTGCCGCCCGGCCGGCGCAGATCTTCGATGGTCTTGTCCTTGGCGTCACGCCGCACCAGCAGCAGATAGGCGTCGTTGGCGTAGCTGGTCGAGGAGCCGAGCCAGGTGAACTTGGCGGGATCGAACTGGATGTTCTGATTGGTCTTCAACAGACCGAGCAGCGCCATGTTGCGCGCAAAGGTGCCGAACATGGTGCCGTCCTTCGGCGCGGCGCGATAGAGATAGTTCGTCGCCTTCAGGCTGCCGGCACCCGGCATGTTCTGGATGATGACGTTCGGATGGCCGGGAATGTATTTGCTCATGTAGCGCGAGAGCACGCGGGCATAGACGTCGTAGCCGCCGCCCGGACCATAGCCCACGACCAGCGTGACGGTTTTGCCCTTGTAGAAGTCGGCCGCCTCGTCGGCCCGTGCCACAACGCAGCCGAGCATCAGCCAGCCCAACAGGGCCAGCAAAAGTTTCCTGGACATTTTTTTCCTCCAGCGTCCCGCATCGGACGGGTTCTCGAGGCGTAAATTATCCGCACGCGCAGCTTTGTGCCAGCGCCGACTTGCCGGCGTGCCGAAAGGATCGGAGTGGCGATACGACGCGCGGCGCTTGCGCAGGCGGGTCGCCGCGTCGCGCGAAAACGTTCAGGACGTCAGGATATGTCCGAGGACGCAAGCCCGTGCAGACCGAGCGCCGACAGGAATTCCTGGCGCGTCTGCGGCTGTTCGCGGAAGGCGCCGAGCATACGGCTGGTGATCATGCTCACGCCGGTCTTATGCACGCCGCGCGTTGTCATGCACTGGTGCATGCCCTCGACAACGACCGCAACGCCGTGCGGCCGCAACACGGCCTGCAGGCAGCCGGCGATTTCGGCCGTCATCTTCTCCTGGGTCTGCAGACGCTTGGCATAGACTTCGATAAGGCGCGCGAGTTTTGAAATGCCGACCACGCGGTTGCGCGGCAGATAGCCGATGTGCACGCGGCCGATCACCGGCGCCATGTGGTGCTCGCAATGAGATTCGAAGCGGACATTGCGAAGAAGAACGATTTCGTCGTAACCGCCGACCTCCTCGAACGTGCGCTTGAGATAATCGCGCGGGTCCTTGTCATAGCCCGAATACCATTCCTCGAACGCGCTGGCGACGCGCGCCGGCGTCGCCAGAAGGCCTTCGCGGTCGGGATCATCGCCGGCCCATTCGATCAGCGTGCGCACAGCGTTTTCCGCCTGCTCGCGGGTCACGTTGCGTCGCCTTGGCCGCCCGTTGTCGTCTTCCGCATTCGCGGGCGCGCTCGCGTTGCCGGCGGTCCGTGCTTTGGCCATCTCGCTTCGCCCTTTGGTCTTGTGCGACGCGTCACTCTCCGCCCGAGGGACGGAGGCGTCAACCCGCTATGCTTAACCCCCGTTTAACACCGCCCCCGTAAGGTTAATTCCTGAGGCGGCGTGTTGCCTGCCTGCGTCGTATCGAGTTTGCGTCATGAAGAACCTGCGTCATATCGCGTTCGGTCTTGTCCTCATCGCGCCAATAGGAGGTTATTCGGCACTGTCGGAGTCCGCGGCATTGCAGGATCGCTGCCTGATGACCGACACCGGTACCTTTCGCGTCCTGCACGGCGCAGCGCCGGCGAATTATCATGTGCGCGTTGCCGACAGTCTTCCGTCGTCTCATGACGATCGGGCCGCGGCCGCGCTGCGCGTTGCCATCGTACAGACGCCTGGCGAAGCGGATTTCACCCTGGTCGACGATGCCGGCGATGCCGTTCCGTGTCGCGCGGGGAACGCTGCAACCACGATCGCGGTGCAATCCACGCCGATGATCGCGCCGGCCGACATGGTCGTCGCGCTCACCCCCAGCGGAGACGCCGACTATCGCGTCTATGTGCGATCGCACCGCTTCACCGGCCGCGACGGGGCGGCAATCTTCGCAGTGATGCTCAAACGCGGCCAAAACCAAATCCGGACCGGGGACATCCGACAGGCATCGCGCTTCTAAATCCTTCGGACGACAGGGTCTTCACCGGCAAGCCGCGGCCATAGCCGGTCTTCAACGTTCAAGGTCCTTAACGTTCCGGGTCCTTAACATTGTCCTTAACGCTATTTCCTCCATTTTCACCAATTCGCGGAAGGGAATAGCAAGACTCCGCCGGTCATAATCGGTGTCCTGCGCATAGGTCTGCGCGAGCACACTCCGATCCAGTCAGCACTCATGACCGATGTCGCCGCGCGCCCATCCGTTCTGACCATCCGGTCCTCTCTGCGAACCGCGCGTCGGCTCGTCGGGTTTTTGGTCGTATCCGCCTGCACGGTGCTCGCGGGCTTCGGCGTGCTGTCGATGATCTCTGTCGCCGGCGCGCCATCCTACGATCCAAAATTGTTTGCCATGGGCTCGGCCGGCCTGTTTGCCGGCGCATTGATCGGCATCGCGCTGCTCCTGCTGCGGGTCCGCCTGTTGCGCAAAAAACTCGCGGGCTACGAAGACCGGATCGAAGCGCTCAGCGACACGAACTGGGAGCTGCGCGAAACGGAAGAGCGCACCCGTTGCTTCTTCGAAGCGCAGGGCGACGCCATCGTCCGCCGCGATCTCGACGGCATCGTCTCGTTCGCCAATGAGAGCTATTGCGCGCTCGCCGGCCGCGACCGCGATACGATCGTCGGAACGCATTTCCAACTCGACGTCACTGCCGATGGCGATGTTCTCGTCTGCGAAGACGGCACGCGCATCTACGACCAGAAAATCGCAACGCCCGCGGGCGAACGCTGGATCGCCTGGCGCGAGGCGACGCTGCGGCTTGGCCATCAGGGTCTCACAGCCGTGCAGAGCGTCGGCCGCGACATCACCGAGCGGGCGCGATCCGAGCAGATGCTCGGCGAAGCGCGCGATCAAGCGCAGGCCGCGAACCGCGCGAAATCGCGCTTCCTCGCCATGGTGTCGCATGAAATCCGCACGCCCCTCAACGGCCTGCTCGGCATGAGCGATCTGTTGGCCGACACCACGCTGACCGCTGAACAGACGACTTATGTCAACGCGGTGAAAACCTCGGGCGGCGCGCTGTTGTCGCTGATCGAAGACGTGCTCGACTTCTCCAAGATCGAAGCCGGCCATCTCGCGCTCGAGCGCAAACCGTTCTCTCCCGCCGCGCTGGTCGAGGAAGTCATTGAACTGCTGGCGCCGCGCGCCCAGGCAAAAGGTCTCGAGATCGCGTCCGATCTCGACGACGACCTGCCCGCACAGGTTCTCGGCGATGCCGCACGGCTGCGCCAGGTGCTGCTCAATCTCGTCGGCAACGCCATCAAATTCACCGAGCAGGGCGGCGTCTCGCTCACCGCGGCGCGCGATGGAGACGGGCTCGTGTTCCGCGTGCGTGACACCGGCGTCGGCATCGCACCGGAAGATCAGGACAGGATTTTCACGGAGTTCGCGCAGGCCGATGAAGGCACGGCGCGGCGCTTCGGCGGTACGGGCCTCGGGCTGGCGATCACCAAGCGCATCGTTACCCAGATGCAGGGCCGCATCGCGGTCACAAGCACGCCCGGCAATGGCGCCTGTTTCGTCCTCTGGCTCGACCTGCCGCGTGCGGATGATGCGGCCGTGCAGACCGCAAAGGCGGAACGCATCGATCTGTCCGGAAAAGCGGTGTTGATCGTTTCGTCCGGCTGCATCGAATCCCACCTGCTGGCGCATCGGCTCACGGCCTGGGGCGCGGCGGACTGCGTCATCGTCGATGAACACGAGGCGCAAGTGGTGTTACCCGAGCGGAACTGGGACATGTTGTTCATCGATCATGCGGTCGGGACGGATCATGCCGTCCGCCTGTTCAAGGCCGGTCGCGCAATCGCGCAACGCGTGGTGATGATCGAGCCGACGGCACGCGTCGAACTCGATGGCCTGCGCCGCGCCGGCGCGACGCGTTTCCTCGTCAAGCCGCTGCGGCGCGCGACGCTGGCCGCGATCGTCACCAGCCATCTGCCGTCATCCACCGAAACGGACAAGGACATCGGTTCGGCCGAGGCCGTGCCGGACAAGGCGCTGTCGATCCTCGTCGTCGAGGACAACGACATCAATGCGCTGCTCGCGCGCGCGTTGCTGGACAAACTCGGCCATCGTCCGACGATCGTGCGCGACGGCGCACAGGGCCTGGAGTCCTGGATGTCGGCCTCCGCTGCCGGTAATCCCTACGACCTCGTGCTGATGGACATTCACATGCCTGGCATGGACGGGCTGGAAGCCGCCCGCCGCATCCGCGCGGCCGAAGCAGAAAACGGCGGCGCACACACGCCGATCTTCGCACTCAGCGCCGATGCCGTAGATCAGGAGCAGAACGGATGCCGCGCCGCCGGTATGGACGGCTTCCTCACCAAGCCGCTCGACCGCAATCGCCTCGCCGCCCTGCTGAAAAACTAAAATTCCCGGCCCGCAACACAGAGGCGGATGCAGCCATGCTTTCGGTTGCCCTTTTCCCCGGCCCGGGTTTGTCATAAATTGTTTGGAATGCGCATGCTCTGGTCGGGGCAAGCGAGATGGCCACCGATTCGGGCGGCGGCCGGGGAATGAGCCAGATAGAGACTGATCCGAGACCGGCCACGTCCGACCCCGCCACGGCAATTTTCGGCCGTCGCAAGGCGGAGCGGAGAAGGAACGACATATTATGTCTGAAGGCGCGCTGATTTCGCCCTATCTTCCGGCCAAACGCGATGCAAAAGCCGGCGCCTTCGGGCGGCTGCCGTCGCTGCGTGCGTTGAGCGGCCGCCGGCTATGGGACGCCAACTCGTCTCTGATGGGCCAGCCGCTCGGAGACATCGGCAGCCTCGAAGTGCGGCTCGCGCACAAGGCCTCGGAAGTGCGCCGCGCGCAACGCCTGCGCTACCGCGTTTTCTACAAGGAGGGCGCGGCGACCGCGGAGCCGACGCAGGTGCTCGCTCAGCGAGATTTCGATTCCTTCGATCTTATCTGCGACCATCTTCTCGTCGTCGACCGCGCCGGCGAAGATGGCCGGCAGCGCCGCAAGGCCGCGGTCGTCGGCACCTATCGGCTGTTGCGCCAGGAGATCGCCGAACGTCATGGCGGCTTCTATACGGCGAGCGAATTCGACATCGATCCGTTGATCGCGGCGCATCCCACACTGCGCTTTCTCGAACTCGGGCGTTCCTGCGTGCTACCCCCCTACCGCAACAAACGCACCGTCGAACTGCTGTGGCAGGGCATCTACGGCTATCTGCGCCATCACCAGCTCGACGTGATGATCGGCTGCGCCAGTCTTGAAGGCACCGACCCCGACAAACTCGCTCTGCCGCTCTCGTTCCTGCATCATTTCGCGCCGGCGCCGGAAGCGTGGCGCGGCCGCGCGCGCGACGACTGTTATGTGTCGATGAATCGCCTGCCCAAGGACGCGATCGACCAGAAGGCGGCGCTGCATGCGCTGCCGCCGCTCATCAAAGGCTATCTGCGGCTTGGCGCCTATATCGGCGAGGGCGCCGTCGTCGATCACCAGTTCGGGACGACGGATGTGCTGATCGTGCTGCCGGTGGCGGCGATCCGCGCGCGTTACCTGCAATATTTCAGCGATGCCGGCGCGGCAGCGGCTTAGAGCGCTTCGCCCACCCCCCTCATGCCCGCAAGCTCAGGCGAGTACCCGACTGAACGACCCAATCGTCGTACCCGCGAAAGCGGGTACCCAGCATTTTTCTTTTAGTCGCACTGACCCGACATAACGATGAAAGAACTGGATGCCCGCTTTCGCGGGCATGACAGCATGTGAGTTGCGTCGATAGAGCTGGATTGCAAAAAAACGCCGGGTCGCCGCTTTATCGTTAAGGCGTGAGTGACGCTCCAGCTCACAGCCGCCGCAACGCCACCTGCTCGACCCGGTGGCTCATGGTCTTTTTCAGGATCAGTTTGGCGCGCGGGCGCGTCGGCAAAATATTCTCGTGCAGGTTGGCGAGATTGATCCGCGACCAGATTGACAGCGCCGTCTCCGTCGCTTCCGCATCCGACAGCTTCGAATAGCGATGGAAGTAGGATTTCGGATCGGCGAAGGCAGTGCCGCGCAATGTCAGAAACCGCTCCACATACCACTGCGCCAAAACATCCTCTTCGGCATCGATATAGATCGAGAAGTCGAAGAAATCCGATACGAAGGGGATCGCCTTGCCATCCTTGGGCAGCCGCCCGGTCTGCAACACGTTGAGCCCCTCGACGATGAGGATGTCGGGCCGGTCGACCTCGGCCCAGCGATTCGGCATCACGTCATAGACGAGATGCGAATAGACCGGCGCGCGCGCAGGGCGGCGTCCGGCCTTCACATCCGACAGGAAGCGCAGCAGCGCGGGAAGATCGTAGCTTTCGGGAAATCCCTTGCGCTCCATGAGGCCTTCGCGCTCGAGCACCGCGTTGGGATAGAGAAAACCGTCGGTGGTGATGAGATCGACTTTCGGAATTTTTGGCCACCGCGCCAGCAGCGCCTGCAGCACGCGAGCGGTGGTCGATTTGCCCACCGCCACCGATCCGGCGACGCCGATGATGTAAGGCAGCTTCACGTCTTCGGTGTTGAGGAACCGCTGCTGCGCCTCGAACAGGCGCATGGTGGTCGAGACATAGAGCGAGAGCAGCCGCGACAGCGGCAGATAAATCTCCTCGACTTCCGCCATGTCGAGCCGGTCGTGCAACGAACGCAGCCGCATGACCTCGTCGGAGGTCAGCGTCATCGGCGTGTCTTCACGCAGCCCCGCCCATTCCTGCCGCGAGAAGCGCCGATACGGCGACAGCCTGTCTTCGGTGCGTTGCTCCATAAAATTACCCCGGCGACCGTGCCGCTTTTTCCGCGTGACCACTCTGGGTGGTGCGGCGCGCCAGCTCGGCTTCCACTTCGGAGAGCGCCACGCCGCGCGCCTTGAGGACGACGAGCAGGTGATACAGCAGGTCGCTCGACTCGGCGATCAGATGCGCGCGATCCTCGCCGGCCGCGGCCAGCACGGTCTCGATCGCCTCCTCGCCCATCTTCTTGGCGCAGTGCACAGCGCCCTTGTCGAGCAGCGTGCGGGTGTAGGACGCAGCCGCGGTTGCGCTCGCGCGTTCGGCGATCAGGCGTTCCAGGTCGGCAAGGGAAAACTGGGTCATGAGCGGTTCATAGCATTTTGCAGAAGCGGCCGGCAGGCCGGGAGAGACGGAAATCAGGGATCGCGCCGCATCGGCAGCCCTGCCGCCGCCATGTGATCCTTGGCCTGGCGCACGGAATATTCGCCGAAATGGAAGATCGAGGCGGCGAGCACGGCCGAGGCATGGCCGTCGCGGACGCCATCGACGAGATGGTCGAGCGTGCCGACGCCCCCGGACGCGATGACCGGCACCGACACGGCATCGGCAATGGCGCGGGTGAGCGCGAGGTCGAAACCGGAGCGTGTGCCGTCGCGGTCCATGGAAGTCAGTAGTATTTCCCCGGCGCCGAGCGCGACGACCTCGCGGGCAAAGTCCACCGCGTCGATGCCGGTCGGCTTGCGACCGCCATGGGTAAAAATCTCCCAGCGGTCGGCTTCTCCCACGCCCGATACCTTCTTGGCGTCGATGGCAACGACGATGCACTGGTCGCCGAATTTCTCCGCCGCCTCGCCAACGAAGGCGCGGCGCAACACCGCCGCCGTATTGATCGAGACCTTGTCGGCGCCGGCATTGAGCAGCGCGCGGATGTCGTCCACCGTGCGCACGCCGCCGCCGACGGTGAGCGGCATGAAGCAGGCTTCCGCCGTGCGCCGGACGACATCGAGGATGGTGCCGCGATTTTCGTTGCTCGCCGTGATGTCGAGGAAAGTGAGTTCGTCAGCGCCCGCCGCGTCATAGGCGATCGCCGCCTCGACCGGATCGCCGGCATCGCGCAGATCGACGAAGTTCACGCCCTTGACGACGCGGCCGTCCTTCACATCGAGGCAGGGAATGACGCGGACCTTGAACATCGCGCCCTCACGCCACCGGTTGCGCGGCGCGGATCAGCGCCAGGGCCGCTTCAGGATCGAGCCGGCCGTCATAAAGCGCGCGGCCGGCGATCGCGCCTTCGAGTTTTCTCGCCCGCGGTGCGAGCAGCGCCGTGATGTCGTCGATGGAGCCGAGCCCGCCCGAGGCGACGACAGGGGTCGCGACCGCATCGGCAAGCGCAATCGTGGCATCGAGATTGAGACCCTTGAGCATGCCGTCCCGCGCGATATCGGTATAGATGATGGCCGCGACGCCCGCGTCCTCGAAGCGGCGCGCGATATCGAGCACCATGACTTCGGATGCTTCCGCCCAGCCTTCGACGGCGACGCGGCCATCGCGCGCGTCGAGACCGACGGCGACCTGACCGGGAAACCGCTTTGCCGCCTCTCTGACGAGCGCCGGGTCGCGCACCGCAGCGGTACCGATAATGACGCGGCGGATGCCTTTGCCGAGCCACGCTTCGATGGTCGCCATGTCGCGAATGCCGCCGCCGAGCTGCACGGGAATTTTCACCGTCGCGAGAATCGCATCGACGGCTCGCGCGTTCATCGGCTTGCCGGCAAAGGCACCGTCGAGATCGACGATGTGAAGATACTCAAAACCCTGCGCGGCGAAGGCGGCCGCCTGCGCTTCCGGCACGTCATTGAACACGGTGGCGCGCGCCATGTCGCCCTGCTGCAACCGCACGCAGGCACCGTTCTTCAGATCGATGGCGGGAAAAAGAATCACGGCGTCCACTTCAGAAAATTGCCGATCAAAGCCAGACCCAGACGCTGGCTCTTCTCGGGATGGAATTGCGTACCGACGATGGTGTCGCGACCGACGATGGCCGTGACCGCGCCGCCGTAATCGGCTTCGGCGATGAGGTCGGCGCGATCGGCGGGCTTCAGCGCATAGGAATGCACGAAATAGGCGTGCCGTCCGTCGGCGCCAAGGCTCAGGCCTTCAAGCAGCGGATGCGGGCGCGCGACATCGAGCGTGTTCCAGCCCATGTGCGGGATCTTCAGCTTGGGATCGCTGGGCGTGATCCTGTCGACCTCGCCGGCGATCCAGCCGAGACCTTCGGTCACCTGATGCTCGCGGCCACGATCGGCAAGAAGCTGCATGCCGACGCAGATGCCGAAGAACGGCCGGCCTTTGGCGTGCACAGCCTCGTCCATCGCCGCGATCATGCCGGGGATCGAGGCGAGGCCGCGCTTGCAGTCGGCAAAGGCGCCGACGCCGGGCAGCACCACGCGGTCGGCGCGCCGCACCACCTCTGGATCGTTCGTCAGCGTGATCTTTTCGCGCGTGCTCTCGCCCGCCGCACGCTCAAACGCTTTGAGCGCGGAGTGCAGATTGCCCGAGCCGTAATCGATGATCGCAACGCTCACCGCGTGCCTCGCGGCTGCGGGAACAGCCCGACAATGTCCTCGTCGGCAACACCCGGATGCGCGCCGGCCGGCCGCGGCCACGCCGCGTTGTCCGCAGGCGGCGGCGCGGCGGCGGCACGCGGCGTATTCAACCAGGTGCTGAAAAACCGCCGTTCGGCGGCATCGCGATTGGCGCCGACGACAAAACCGAGCGAGCGCCATTTGCGGCGCTCCAGCGTCCAGCGCCGCAGATTGCCGGCCTCAAGGCCGACCAGCAAAGCGATGCAGAATACCACGATCCCGCGGACGAGATCGCCGGCATGCGCGAAAAACAGCAGCACGCCGAGCGCGGCGACCAGAACGACGTAAAGCAGGAGCACCAGCCACAGCCGCCGGAACAGCATCCAGATCGGGCCGAAGACAAAGGCCCAGAAATGGAACCCGTCGCGCACGAAAGCGATCCGCGCCGGATCGGTTTCAGTCCCGCCTGCTTTCAGCCGCGGCGCGTGAACGGAATAAACCGCCATATGAGGTTCTCCTTCAGCCGCCGAGCTGGCCTTTGGTCGACGGCACTTCATCCTTGGCGCGCGCATCGATGGAAACCGCCGCGCGCAGCGCACGGGCCAGCCCCTTGAAGCACGACTCCGAGATGTGGTGGTCGTTGGTCCCGTACAAGGTCGTCACATGCAGGGTGATGCCGGCATTCATGGCAAAGGCCTGGAACCACTCGCGCACCAGTTCGGTGTCGAAGGCGCCGATCTTGTCGCGCGTGAACGCGGCCTTGAAAACCAGGAACGGCCGTCCGGAAATATCGATCGCGACGCGCGTGAGCGCCTCGTCCATCGGCAGATGCACGTCCGCATAGCGGACGATGCCGCGCATGTCGCCAAGCGCCTTGTTTATTGCCTGCCCGAGCGCAATGCCGACGTCCTCGGTGGTGTGATGGTGATCGACATGCAGGTCGCCCTTGGCCTTGACCGTGATATCGACGCGCGAATGCCGCGCCAGCAGATCGAGCATGTGGTCGAGGAAGCCGATGCCAGTCTCGATGTTCGACGTGCCTTTGCCGTCGAGGTCGACGGTGACGGCGACATCGGTTTCATTCGTCTTGCGCGTTACGGTGGCCGTGCGCATGCCAAATTCCAGTGTTGGAAGGTCCAGCTTTGAAGGTATCGCCCGGCTTTTAACAGGTGTTCCCGGGCTTCGCCACAGGGCCATGGCGGCATCCTTTACAGGTTTTACCGACTGATTCGGCTGAAACGAGGCCTTATTGATGCCGTTTCGGCTGGCAACAAGCCTCTTTGGGCTGAGGAGGCTCCAAAGTCCGTCTTGTCGCGGCGCGGTGTCGACGATTGCGTCCTGCGGTCCGCCTGCCTACATCTTCGGCTCGTGTTCCACGTGTCGTCCGCCCGTTCTTCCGCCCCTTGGGCCAAGCCTTGGGCCAAGCCTTTGGCGGCGGCGCGTCTCTTTTGTAGCCGGAGTTTTCATGCAGTCCTTTTCCGATGCCGCGTTTCCCCAGTGGCATGGCACGACGATCCTGACGGTGCGCAAGAACGGCAAGGTCGCCATCGGCGGCGACGGCCAGGTCTCGATCGGCCAGACGGTGATGAAATCCAATGCCCGAAAAGTGCGCCAGCTCGGCAAGGGCGACGTGATCGGCGGTTTCGCGGGCGCGACCGCCGATGCCTTTACGCTTTTCGAGCGGCTGGAAGCCAAGCTCGAGCAATATCCCGGCCAGTTGATGCGCGCCTCCGTCGAACTCGCCAAGGACTGGCGCACAGACCGCTATCTGCGCCGCCTCGAGGCGATGATGATCGTGGCCGACCGCGACGTCTCGCTGGTGCTCACCGGCACCGGCGACGTGCTGGAGCCTGAGGCCGGCGTCGCCGGCATCGGCTCGGGCGGCAATTACGCGCTCGCCGCCGCGCGCGCGCTGGTCGACGGGCCGCTCGATGCCGAAGCGATCGTGCGCCGTGCGCTCGACATCGCGGCGGACATCTGCGTTTACACCAACCGCAATGTCACGGTCGAAACACTGAAGCACGACTAAGACATGGCGAACAATCCGAACGATGGCGCACGATGTATGAGTTTCGCGCGATGACGGCCGCCGACCTGCCGATGATCCGGCAATGGCTGGAAACGCCGCATGTCGCGCAATGGTGGGGCGATGCGGACGAGCAGTACGCATTGGTCCGGGACGATCTGTCCGAACCCGCGATGGATCAGTTCATTGTGACGACAGCCGGCCGGCCGTTCGGCTATCTGCAATGCTATCGTCTCAGCGCGTGGAATACCGGCTTCGGCCAACAGCCTGAAGAAACGCGCTGCATCGACCAGTTTATTGGCGTGGCCGACATGATCGATCGCGGCCACGGCTCCGCCCTCACACGGGTGTTTGTCGAGGGCCTGCTGACAACGGGAACGCCGCGCGTCGTGACCGATCCCGACCCCACCAATATCCGCGCGATCCGCGCCTATCAAAAGGCCGGCTTTCAGCCGGACCGATTGGTGGATACACCCGATGGCACTGCACTTTTGATGGTACGTAACGCATGACTGACCTTTCCCCTCGCGAAATTGTTTCCGAACTCGACCGCTTCATCATCGGCCAGAAGGACGGCAAGCGCGCCGTCGCCATCGCACTGCGCAACCGCTGGCGGCGGCTGCAACTCGACGAGCGTCTGCGCGAAGAGGTGTTGCCGAAGAATATTTTGATGATCGGGCCGACCGGCGTCGGCAAGACCGAGATCTCGCGGCGTCTGGCAAAGCTCGCCAACGCGCCCTTCCTCAAGGTCGAGGCGACGAAATTCACCGAGGTCGGCTATGTCGGCCGCGACGTCGAGCAGATCGTCCGCGATCTCGTCGAAATCGGCATCGGTCTCACCCGCGAGCGCAAGCGCAAGGACGTGGAGGCGCGGGCGCAACAGGCGGCGGAGGACCGCGTCGTCGATGCGCTTGTCGGCGCCAATGCCAGCGCGACGACGAAAGAGGCCTTCCGCAAGAAGCTGCGGGCCGGCGAACTCGACGACAAGGAGATCGAAATCGAGGTGCAATCGGGTTCGAGCGGCATGCCGATGTTCGAGATTCCGGGCATGCCCGGCGCGCAGATGGGCGCCATTTCCATCGGCGACATTTTTGGCAAGATGGGAAAATCGACCAAGACGCGCCGCCTGACGGTGCAGGAATCGCACGAAATCCTCGTCAACGAAGAGTCCGACAAGCTGCTCGACAACGACCAGCTCGTGCAGGAGTCGATCAAGACCGTCGAGAACAACGGCATCGTCTTCCTCGACGAGATCGACAAGATCTGCGCGCGCGAAGGCCGCATGGGCGGCGATGTCTCGCGCGAAGGCGTGCAGCGCGACCTGCTTCCGCTCATCGAAGGCACCACCGTCTCGACCAAGCATGGACCGGTGAAGACCGATCACATCCTGTTCATCGCGTCGGGCGCCTTTCACCTCTCAAAACCCTCGGACCTGCTGCCTGAACTGCAGGGCCGTCTGCCGATCCGGGTCGAACTGCGTCCCCTCACCCGCGAGGATTTCCGCCGCATCCTCACGGAGCCGGAAGCCTCGCTGATCAAGCAATATGTGGCGCTGCTGGCGACGGAGAACGTGACACTCGAATTCACTGCGGACGCGGTCGACGCCATCGCCGATGTTGCCGTCGCGGTCAATTCATCGGTCGAGAACATCGGCGCGCGCCGTTTGCAGACGGTGATGGAGCGCGTGCTCGACGACATCTCGTTTGCAGCGCCCGACCGTGGCGGCGAGACCGTGAAGATCGACGCCGCGTTCGTTCAAAAGAACATTGGCGATCTCGCCAAGAACGCCGACCTCAGCCGCTTTATTTTGTAGCGGCAGCGACGTTGACGGCGTCGGTTTTATTTACGCCGCACGCGAATGTAGAGCGCGCCATCGCCGCCATGGGCGCGATGCGCCGTCTCGAATCCGATGACGATGCCGCGCAATTCGGGGCTTTTCAGCCACAACGGGACGGCGCGGCGCAGAACGCCGCGTTCGCTGTCGGTATGATCGGCGTATCCGAAGGGATTGTCGCGCGCGCCGGTCGCGCCCTTGCCGGTGATCACAAGGACCGTTTTCGCGCCGCGCGCCTGCGCCGTTGCGAGGAATCGAATCAGCGTCGCGTGGGCCTGCGCTTGCGTCAGGCCATGCAGATCGAGCCGGCCGTCGAGGTCGAGCACGCCGCGGCCGAGCCCCTGTTTCACGCGCCGGCCGAGTGGCGCAAGCGGAGTTAGCGGGGCCGCAGACCTTTGCGACGAGGCCGGCGCTCCCTTCGCTCTCTCGTTCCCATCCTGCTTTATTTTGGCCGGCTTCTGGAATTTTGGCGGCGGCTTCGATGCGGCTTTGGATTCCGGCTTGTGTGGCGTTTCAGGCGTTGCCGTCGCATCGGATCGCGGCACCTCTGCAACGGGAGGGACGCGCGGCCGCAATGGCGCGATGCCATGGATATAGTCCGACCACAAAATCCGCTCGTCGTCGTTCAGCCGCCGCGCGCCGCGGCGCGCAGGCTTCATCCCTTTCGGCGGCCAAACGCTGTCTGCCATGGTGGGTCCGTCAGTCCTTGGCGGGTGGTTTGGTTTTCGGCGCGGCTTGCGGCTTGGTTGGTGCCGATTGAGCCGGCGCCGGCGCGCGCTTGTCCGGCAGCGGCAGGGGTTCGGCCTGCGCGGGCGATCCTTTCGCCGCATCGGCAGTTTCGCCTTGCGCAGACGGTTTGGATTCCGGTTTCGATGCCGCTGCAGATGGCAACGCTGGCCGCGCGCGCGGCAGTTTTACATCGGCGGCCAATGCGGCCGGATCAAGCGAGCGCGGCACCAGCATCGTGAAGCGGCCGTGATGACGGATGCGTCCGGCAATATGGCCAAGCTCCGCACCCGCCCCGAAATAAATGTCGGCGCGCGCCGGGCCTATAATCGCCGAGCCGGTATCCTGCGCGATCATCAGACGGTTGAAATCATCGGAGGAATTGACGGCGGTCAGCGGTAGTTGCGCGGTGATGAAAAACGGCGTGCCGTAAACATGCAGCTTGCTGTCGACGGCGATGGAGCGGCCGGCAGTGAGGCTGACGCCCTGCGCGCCGATCGGTCCCGAATCGCCGGTCAGATCGGTCTTGCGGAAAAACACGTAGGACCGGTTGAGCCGGCGCAAGGCCTCGCCCGTCTCCGGATTGTCTTCCATCCAGGCGCGGATGCGCGCGAGCGACATTTCCGCACGAGGAATGATCTTGCGGTCGATCAGATAGCGGCCGACGGCCGTATAGGGCAGGCCGTTATGGGCGCTATAATTGAGACGCAGCGTGCCGCCGTCGGTGAGATCGACGCGCACCGACCCCTGGATCTGGGCGAAGAAAAGATCGACCGGATCTTTCAGCCAGCAGAGTGCGAGGCCGCGCCCTTCGAGCGCGCCATCCGCGATCTCGGCGCGCGAATAATACGGCACGATCTTGCCGTCGACGTTCCGCCCGACCGGACCCTTGTTCGGTGCGCCGGCAACCGCGTCGCCTTGATCGGGACCGAGCACGACGAGATCGGCGGGGCGGCCATAGATCGGTGTCGTATAGATGTCGGTGCGCACCCGCGATCCCTCGATCACCGGCTCGTAGTAACCGGTGAGCAGACCGGTGTCGTCGTCAAGCGGCGACACCGCCACGGGCCGGAATTGTTGCTCGAAGAAGCGGCGCGCCTGCGTATTGTCCGTCACGGTTACAGCCAGCGCTTTCCGGCACACTTCGCGCAGAGCGGCGCGCAACGGCCGCGGCGAGCGATTCTTCACCACCGCGCTGCAACTGGTGACGAAAGTGTCGAATGCCGCCTTCTGGTTGTCGGTGCTCCAGCCCTGGAGATCGCCCCAGCCGATAAAGGCCACCGCCGCATCGGGAAAGCGCAGGAAACGCGGCGCACGGGCGAACGCCGCCGTCAGTCCGACCCCGACGAGAAGCGTCGCGATGCCAGCGCAAATCAGAAACCGGGCGTGCCTTGAACGAACCTGCCTGTGGCGTTGCTTCGGTGTCGCGTCATCGGGCTGCGGAACGGAATCGCGATCTGTGGCATGGCGCATCGCAGATGATCGCATCCGTGTGTCACGACAGCGCAGCGGATTTTGCCACGCGTCAGATCGCTCGCAGCCCTAATGCCCCGTTCCCGTCTCGGCGACCTTCCAGTTCGGATCGCGCGAATTGCTGTCGCGCGCGAAGGTCCACACGTCGGTCGTGCTGGTGACGGTCGTGGCATCGCCCTCGATCACCGTGCCCTCGCGATCGCGCACCGAGGTGATCAGTTGCGAGACGAACTGCACCGTGATGTGGGCGACGCGGCCGCGCATCTCGGCGCCGACGATGTCGGCACTATCGATCGAGACGAAGCGGGTCTCCGCCGTCTCCCCACGGTCCTTGCGGCCGTTGATCGCCGGCTCGAAACCGTCATAGACCTCCTTCGACAAAAGGCCCTTGAGCGTTTTCTTGTCGCCTTCGGCGAACGCCGTCACCACCATCTCGTAGGCGCCGCGCGCGCCGGTGAGAAAATGCTTGGCATCGAACTCGCGATCGGCCTGGACGATGGCGTCGAGGCCTGCCGCAATCGGCGTGCCGCTTTCAGCGACGCCCTTCCAGCGCTCGGCCGGCGGGCTGTCCGCCGGCAGCGAACGCGGCGGCGCCTCAGCCGCGCGGCCGGGAAGCGTCACGACATTGTTCTCGCCCGCCGCGCGTACGTCGCGTGTCGAATACGGATCATAGGGC
Organism: Xanthobacteraceae bacterium; assembly: GCA_035494115.1. GTDB lineage: Bacteria > Pseudomonadota > Alphaproteobacteria > Rhizobiales > Xanthobacteraceae > DATJHH01. The sequence continues at coordinate 16,997 of DATJHH010000009.1, read as the reverse complement.
GGGCGCTCGCGGCCCGTACGCTGGCCCAGAACACTGCGCAGCTTCAGAAAAATGAAGACCGCCAGAGCCAGGAAGATAATCGTATAAATGTCCACGCTCAAAACCCTTTGGCATCCGCCTCGTCGCAAGCGACAAATTGGGTCTAACTGCCTTAACGGATGCGTAACAGGACTGTTCCACAGCCTCTCCGCACCTGAATTCCTGCGCGACGTCATCCCGTCACGCGCCACGACGATTCACTTTGCGGCCCTGCGCCGCCGCCTGCTGCGCCGGAAATTTTTGGCGGCGAAATGTCCGATCGCGGTCCTGTCCGAGGGAGGTTGACGCGCCGGCCAGAGCCGCTTTCACGTCCCTCACGATGCTCTTTTGCACCGTCGAGGCCTCCGTCTCCAACCCCACTTTCGTTACCCGGCCAACTGTCGCTGACCGGCCGACCTTTTTACCGACGCAATCGGCCCCGCCGCGGCCGTCGCATGGCGACCCTGATGTATGTCACCTTATCACGCGCCGCCAGCGCCTGCTCATGCGCAAAAGACTAGACGATCGGGACTGTTGCGCCAACCGGCACGACGGGCGCGATGAGGGGGCGCTGCGGCAATTGATCCCGGCCCGGCGGCCTGACTTGACGTAATCTCTGCCACGCCGTCTGGATCCCGACCGCGCCGTCCTGGCTTGACCAGATCCGACTGCAAAAACCCGGTTCCGGGTGACGCCAGCGCCTCAATCTGCCCCCAGCGCGGCGATAGACAAGCCCGACAGATAAGGAACGCGATCGGCGCATGGTTCGATGGATTGTCTTCGCCGTCCTGGCGCTGCCGGCGGCAGAATTGATCGTTTTTATCCTGGTTGCCTCGGGAATCGGCTTTTTGCGGGCGCTGGCGCTGCAAATCGTCCTTTCCACGCTCGGGTATTGTCTTCTCCGCGGTGCCGGAGCCGGTCAATTGATTCGACGCATGTCCCCATCGGGGTACGCGCAGACCGTGCAATTCGACTCCAATACAGCAACGGTCACCCGATCGCTGGCCGGGCTCCTGCTGCTCGTTCCCGGATTTCTCTCCGACATTGCCGGCGCGGCCCTGCTGCTTCCACCGGTCCGCGGCTGGCTCGCACACCGGATCCAGACCGTTGTGCCGCAACCATTTGCACGGCCGGCGCAAAACGGCGGGACACGCAGCGGTGCCCCGCAACCCGACGGCAAGGTGATCGATCTTGAACGCGACGATTGGCACCGCATCGCCGAACCCGCGTCCGGCGCCGACCGGCGCGACCCCCGGCCGGCCAGCGATCCAAACGGAGCGGATTAAAGCAAGGACGGCCGCCATGGATGTGGCGCAACGTGACCGTTCTTGTGAGGGCGGGGAGCGTGTGTTAGCCAACCCGCCATTCATCCCATCATCGTTCCGGTTCGGCAGGAGGATTTTTCATGGCTTCGACGACAAACGGCGGACAGCCGCAAATGCCAGGACCGACGCCGGGGCTGGAGCAGGCGCCCCCGCAGCTCAACGTGCTTGCCCAATACATCAAGGACCTGTCGTTCGAAAACCCGAATGCGCCGCGCTCGCTGACGCCGAACCAGCAACCCGAGATCAGCGTCCAGATCAACGTCAACGCCAATCCGGTGAGCGAAACGGACATCGAGGTGGTGCTGGCGCTCGAGGGCAAGGCCGAACTCAACAAAAGCGTGCTGTTTTCCTTCGACCTCTCCTTCGCCGGCGTCTTCCGCATCCAGAACGTGCCGCAGGACAGCATGCATCCGGTCGTGATGATCGAGTGTCCGCGCCTTCTGTTTCCGTTCGCCCGCGAGATCATCGCTACCGCCGTGCGCAACGGCGGTTTCCCGCCGCTGCTGCTCGATCCGGTGGATTTCGTCGGCCTCTACCGGCAGCGCATGGCCGAAGCGCAGGCGAGCGCGCCGACACCATCGGCAAGCTGAGGGCCCATGACGCCGGACGCGCTCGCAGGAGAATGACGATGTTGACGCTCTACAACGCCGCCCATTCCACCTGCAGCCAAAAGGTCCGCATCTGTCTGGCCGAGAAGGCGCTCGACTGGACCGACATCAAGATCGATCTCGGCGGTAAAAAAGAACATCTCACGCCGGAATATCTGCGCCTCAATCCCAACGGCGTCGTGCCGACGCTGGTCGACGACGACAGCGTGATCATCGATTCAAGCGTGATCTGCGAATATCTCGACGAGAAATATCCGGCCGTGAAGCTCACGCCCGACGATCTCGTCGAACGCGCCCGCATGCGGGCCTGGATGCGGTTTCTGGAAGAGGTACCCACCGCCGCGGTGCGCGTGCCGTCTTTCAACATGGCGTTCCTGCCACGCTATGACGGGTTGTCGCGCGAAGCCTTCGAGCAACAGCAATCCGACATAAGGCCGATCCGCAAGCAGTTCTACCGCCGCATGGGACCTGCCGGGTTTCGCAATCCGGAGGTTGAGGCGTCCCTCGAGCAGCTTCGCAACACCTGTATGCGCATGGACCGCACCCTCGAGCACGGGCCGTGGCTGCTCGGCGCGCAATACACGCTGGCCGACATCGTCGTCGCGCCGCTAATCGACCGCATGGCCGATCTCGGTTACGAATCGTTATGGACGGAAAAATTTCCGCGCGTCACCGACTGGTACGAACGCATGCAGGCCCGCCAGGCATTTCAGACGACGTTTTATCCCGGTACGCGGTTGACGGAATTTTTGACCATCACGCCGGCGTTCAAGGAATAGCCGGTTCGCTGCAACAGATGACGAATAAAAAACCGCCCGGCATTGCCGGGCGGTTTTGCTTTCTACTTTGAACGCATGAAGTGCTGTCGCTGAAACATTTTTGCGCAATTCCGGACGGAAAACCGCTTCGCACTTTCCTGGAATTGCTTTAGTGCGCCAGCGGATCGGGACGCAACTGGAAGTGCACAGCATAAGGCGTCATGCCCTTGCCGCCTTCCTTGTGCCAGGGCGTGCGGTCGCCGTTCGTGGTCCACAGGCCGCGGCCCTTCCAGCCCGCTTTCGCATCGTCGATGCGGCCGTCAAAACCCTTGGCATAGAAGCCCATGGGATAAGGCACGCGCAGGACGATCATCTTGCCGTCCTTATAAGCGATCAGTCCGTCATTGAGGTTGCCGGTCGACATCGGCACGTCGTCGCCGAGACCGAACGTGTTGTGCTGGTCGACCCAGGTGTAATAGCTCGACTCCGCACTGTTATCGCCGATGTCCCTGAAGCCGGGACCGGGATATTTATAGAACGACCAGCCTTCGGGACACTGATTGCCCGTCGCCTTCGGACCGTTGAGCGGGCCCTTGCACTTGGAGCGGTCGAACGAGCCGAGATGGCCGCTCGCCAGCGACACCCACACCACACCCTTGCTGTCGATGTCGCCGCCGCGCGGACCGAAGCCCGGCAGCGGCACGTTGTAGATTTCGGCGAGCGCCGTGTGTACCGGATCCGGACCGGGATTGATGCGCACGACCGCGCCGGGGTTGCTGCGATAGGTGCCCCAGATCGAGCCGTCCTTCGGATTCGGCATCACGGCATAAAAACCCGCGACGATCTGCTTGTCCTTGGTGGGATCGACCTTGTCCTTCGGGCCGACATAGTCGTCACGCTTGCCGTTGCCGTTGGTGTCGAGGATGAACGGCGTCCAGCCCTGCGCTTTCTTGATGTCGCCGGTTTCGTCGAACACTTTCGTGTTGACCCAGCCGATCACCGCGCCGCCACCGCTCGTCCACAACGTGTCGTCCTTGTCGTAGCCGAACTGGAGATGATGCGTCTGGAAGCAGACGTTGACGAATGTGTATTTATTCGTCTTTGGATCGTACATCGCCAGTTGTCTGTTCGACTTGGTCAGCGGATAGGCCTTTGCCGAAGGCAGATCGGATCCTTTCTGGCAGTAGTCAGGATCCTTTGTTCCACGCACCGCCGCCGCCAGCCACAACCGTCCCTTCTCGTCGAACATGCTGTTGTGGTTGTTGGCGCGGGTGTCCCAGATCTTTTCCTTTCCCCAATAGGCCGAAGGCATCAGCGGCTCCTTCGACGCGGCATGTCCGGGGCCGAGGGATTCCGGCATTTCGGGGTCGAGCAGCGGCAACTTGTAAGTCGAGACCGTGTTCTTGACCGGATCGAGGATCGGGATCGTGTCGGTGGAATATTCCGGTGAGCCGTAGAGCTTGCCGTAGGCGTTCACGGTCGGATTGCGCTTATCCGAAGCGATCAGATCGTGCAGATAGGTCTTCTCGTTACCCCATGCCCATTCGGTCACGACGATGTTGCGTTCGACGCCTTGCGGACGCGGCGGCTTGGCGAAAGGCAGTTCGCCCTTGGCGATGCGGTCGGTCCAGTCGCCAAAATATTTGAACGGCGCGCCGCCGAGCTGGCCGGCCAGCTCGTTGACCATGCTTTCGCCGGACTGCCCGGACTGCACGCGGCGCATCCAGGCATCGGCGCCGGACGGGAATGTCCCGAAGGCAGCGGGAATCGTGCGCGTCGACAATTCACCAAGCTGATGGCAGCCGATGCAGCCATTGTTCTTCATGTGATTGAGCCACGCCTGCTGCGTGATCCGCTCCGGAATATCGGTCGATCCGCCGAAATCCTTTTTCTGCGGAATGTTCAACATCGCATACCAGTAGATCGCCGGATAATATTGTGCAGCCGCTTTGTCGTCCGGTGCTGCGATGGCCTTGAGATCGAGGTGACTGCCGGGCGCGCTCTTCACCTTGGGCGAATCGACGAGGCCGTAGCCGCGCACCCAAACGTCGTAATTCGCTTTCGGCAAATCCGGTACGACGTAACGGCCCTGATCGTCGGTCACGACGATGCGTATGAAATGCGTCGGCAAATCGTGGGTCTCGGCGACGACCCAGACTCCCGCCTCGGGACCGTTCGGCCCGGTCACGACACCGCCGATGTCGTCATTGTCGATCGCGACCGAGGATGACGCAGCGGACGCAGCAGGCGCGGCGGTCTGCGCCGCCGGCTTCGCCTGCGGCTGCATTTTGCCTTGAGCATGCGAGGGACTTATGGAAAACGCGAGGGCGACCGCTGCCGTCGACGCCAGAAGACTAAGCGCGAATATTTTTTTTCCGACCATTTGCGATTCCTCCGCTTGTATCGTCCAACGCTTGGCGCGTCTTTTTGGATTCAACCGGTCCTGCCCCGCACGGATCTCCAACGCTTCGCGAAAGACTGAACGGTCGACACGAAATCATTTCACGGTACCCCTTCACCTGACAAGCGATTGCGGCGGGGGAGGTAAAATTTCATCAAAGCGAAGGACGCATACCTCCTCTTCCAAAACCAGTGCCCTCGCTTTCGCGCAAAGGTCCGGATGAGACCTTAATCCCGGCGGCGCGCCGTGATCTCGATTTCGATCAGCTTGCCGGGCTTGGAATAGCCCTCGACCTGCTCGAGATCGACGCTGCCAAGCGGCAAAGGCGCCCGCGCCGCTATTCCGGCAAACAACGCGTCCGGCGCGATGTCGCGGTGCAGAAAGAAGGAGGCCGCCGTGACCTGCGGCCAGCCGCAGCCGCATTCCTCCAGCAAGAGCGCGACGCGGGGGAGGATTTCATCAAGTTGCTCGTCGAAGGTCGGCCGTTCCGATGTCTGGCCGGCGAGGAAGACCATCGGCCCCCAGCCGAGCCAGCGGATGAAACTCTGCCGCGGCTCCTGCTCGCGCACGATCCGCTCAGCCCTCTCCGGCGGATACATGGCAAACAGTTCGAGCGCGACATCGACGCCGGCTGGCATCATTGCCGGCGCGATGAAGCTCGACGTCGCCGCGCGCGCTCGCCCCGTCAATGTCTTGAAACGTGTGTCGCTGACAGCCGCCCGTGCTTCACGGCTGCGTCCAAAAACGCGGCTGCGCACGGTGTGATCGAGATTGAGCCCAGAGGCCCGCAGCGCGGCGTCTGCTGCTTCGAACACCGAGGCCGCCTGCTGCGCCAGCGGCGCGCCCGTGGTTCCGTGCACCACCACATGGACGAAGCGTTCGCCCATGGCATTGATAAGACGCGTGCGCATGATGCCTCCCCCAGGTCTTGTTCGCGCTTTTTGTTGCGCATGATCGTATCCGAAAACCGGTTCCCACTGTTCGGGATCATCCTCTATGGTGCGCGCAATAAAAAGCAGGCCAAGGAGATGCCCGGTGAAGGCCATCGTCGTCCATGAATACGGTCCCCCCGACGTTTTGAAATACGAGACCCTGCCCGATCCCGAGCCGGGCGCTGGCGAAATCCGGGTCGTGGTTCATGCGGCAACAGTCAACCGCGTGCTCGACGTCGCGTTGCGCGCCGGCACCCAGGCGCATCGCAAACCCGCCTTCCCGTTCATCCCCGGCGTCGATTGTGCCGGCATCGTCGACAAGGTCGGACCCGGCGTCACCCGCTGGAAAATCGGCGACCGGGTCGCCGCCGCCGGACGCATGCCGCTTGCCAGCGCACCTGAGGACTGGACGCTCGATTCCAGGGACGGCTATAGCGGCGCGACCGGCATGATGGGAATCAAGCGCCCCGGCGGCTTTGCAGAGAAGGTCTGCGTGCCGGCCTGCGCCGCCTTTCGCGTGCCCGAACCGGTCAGCTTCGCCGAAGCCGCGGTGATTTTGCGCCACTGCCCGACCGCCTGGAATTTGCTGTTCAACGTCGCGGGGTTGAAAGCCGGCGAATGGGTGCTGATCATGGGCGCGGGCGGCAATCTCGGCTCGATCGGCGTGCAGATCGCCAAGCACGTGGCCGACGCAAAGGTCATTGCCACAGCCGGCTCCGATTCACGCGCGCAAAGCGCGCTGGCGCTCGGCGCCGATCATGCGGTCAACTACAACACCCACGACCTGCGCGACGAAGTCATGCGCATCACCGGCGGCAAGGGCGTCGCCGTGCTCTACGACAATATCGCCAATCCGGACGTGTTGCCAAAAGCCTTCCATGCGCTCGGCGAACGCGGGCGGCTGGTGACGGCAGGCGCCCATGGCGGGCCGAACGTGATGATCGACTTCTTTCACCTCTATGATCGCAAGATCACGATCAAGGGCCAGCCCGGCTACAAGCCCTCCGATGTGCCAAAGTGTCTCGAGGCGGCGGCAGAGGGGAAGATCAAGGTGCAGATCGCACACCAGCTTCCGCTCAAGCAGGCGGCCGACGCCCACCGGATGATGGAAGCCGATCCGGGCATGGGCAAGATCGTACTCAGCCCGACGCTGTAACCTCCAACCCGTTCAATCGGCGGCAAAACTCTGCCAGATCGCCCCTTCGCCCAGCGTCGCGACGAAATCGCGATGCGCGGCGCGGTCGGCCTCGGTGAGGCGCGGCGCCAGTGGCGTCGGCCGCACCTGCGGCGCGGCGGCAACGAGCCCGACCTGGATCGTGGTCGTCGTGGCTTCGGCCAGAATCAGCGTGGTCTGCCGTGCGCCGGTGAGTTCGAGATAGACCTCGGCCAGCAGTTCGGCGTCGAGGAGCGCGCCGTGTTTCGTCCGCCGCGAATTATCGATGCGGTAGCGCTGGCACAAGGCATCGAGGCCGTTCGGCCCGGCCGGATGCTTGCGCCGCGCCAGCAGCAGGGTGTCGACCAGCCGCTCACGGGCAATCAGCGGGCGGCTGATGCGCTCCAGCTCGGCATTGAGGAAGGACAGGTCGAATGCAGCATTGTGAATGACCAGCGGCGCATCGCCGATGAAAGCGACAAAATCCTCGACCACGGAGGAGAACAGCGGCTTGTCTTTCAGGAACGCGGTCGACAGCCCATGCACGGCAAAGGCTTCCTCCGGCATGTCGCGTTCCGGATTGAGATAGACGTGGAACACTTCGCCGGTCGGCACGCGGTTGAAGAGTTCGAGACAGCCGATCTCGACGAGCCGATCGCCGTTCAGCGGATTGAGGCCGGTCGTTTCGGTATCGAGGACGATTTCGCGCATTGCTGTCTTTGTACCAGACCGGACCAAAAACGCACGCGTTCCGGACGCGCCACGCACAGTCCGATGGCCGCGCGAGTTGATCCATGATTCCGAAAGGCTCGTCCTCGGTCATTCCGGGGCGCGAGTTCTTCGCGAGCGAGCCCGGAATCCATAACCACCACCGAGACTATGGATTCCGGGCCTGCGCCAAGTGGCGCATCCCGGAATGACGATCGTTGGTTTGAGCCAGGGGTCAACTCAACTTGAAAACGCTCTAAGGCCTCCGGCGCGGTGGCATGGTCTTGACCGCCTCGAGGACAGCCATAACCTGCGCGCGGGCCACATCCAGATCCTGCGATGTGTCGATGATGAAATCCGCATGCGCGCGCTTGACCGCATCGGGCATCTGCCGGGCGATGAGGGCGTCGAATTTTTCATCGGTCATCCCCGGCCGGCTCAACACCCGCTCGCGCTGCACCGATGCCGGCGCACTGACGGTGACCACCGCATCGACGCGTTCATGTCCCCCGGTCTCGATCAGCAGCGGAATATCGAGCACGACGACCGGCGCGCCGCGCCGCGCGGCATCGGCCAGAAACTTTTCCTCTTCCTGCCGCACCAGCGGATGCACGATCGCTTCCAGCCTTTTGAGCGCTGTCGGGTCGCCAGTGATGCGGGCGCCGAGCTTTGCGCGGTCGACTTTGCCGGCCGCCGTTACACCGGGAAACGCCGCTTCGATCAGCGACACGGCTTTCCCCTCGTAAAGCCGATGCACCACGGCGTCGGCGTCATGCACCGGCACGCCGGCCGCGGCGAAAAATCCGGCCGCGGTCGTCTTTCCCATTCCGATCGAACCGGTCAATCCGATGATGAACATGCTTTGCGTCGAATTTCTTTTCTAGTCCGCGACAAACCCACCCCGCCGCAAAAATGCGAGCAGCGGCAAAAGCGGCAGGCCGAGAATGGTGAAATAGTCGCCGTCGATGGCATCGAACAGATGCACGCCAAAACCTTCGAGCTGGTAGGCGCCGACACTGGCGCACACGGCTTCGCCTGCCGCGTCGAGGTAGCGCTCAAGCCAGGCGTCGGAAAAATCCCGCATGGTCAGGTGCGCCTGCGCCACATGGCTGAACAGCACCGTCGCGTCGCGCGCGACCGCGACTGCCGATGACAGCGTGTGGGTTTTTCCACGCAGGCGGCGCAGTTGCGCGGCGGCGGCCTCGCGATCAGCAGGCTTCGAGAATCGGTCATGGCCCAGCGCCAGCGTCTGGTCGGCGCCGATGACGATACGCCCGGGGTGTTTCGCCGCAACCGCTTTTGCCTTTTCGCACGCGAGCAGCAGCGCCACGGCATCGGGTGCTTGCGCGCCGGCGCGTGCCTCGATGGCGCGCTCGTCGATCGACGCCGGTATCGCCTCGACGGCAAGGGCCGCGGCTTCAAGCAATTTTCGTCGCACGCCACTTTGCGACGCCAGGATCAGCGGTTGCGGATCGAGCCACAGCGGCATGGACATCGTTCTCCGCGTTCAATCCAACATATGACGCCGCCGCTCGGCGAGCAGCGTGAGAACGGCCGCAGCGGTTTCCTCGATCGAGCGGCGCGTCACGTCGATCGAGGGCCAGTTGTTCTTGGCGCATAGCTTGCGCGAATAGGTCACCTCCTCGGCCACCGCCTGACGGTCGATATACTGGCTTTCCTCGTGATGGGCATTGAGGCCGAGCAAGCGGTTCTGCCGGATCTGCACGATGCGTTCCGGGCTTGCATAGAGGCCGACCACCAGCGGGCGATTGAGCAATTCGACCTGCGGCGGCAGTGGCACGCCGGGCACGAGCGGCATGTTGCCTGTCTTCACGCCGCGGTTGGCGAGATAGATCGAGGTCGGCGTCTTCGACGTGCGCGAGATGCCGACCAGCACCACATGCGCATCCTCAAGTCCGTCCGGATGCTGGCCGTCGTCATGCATCATCGTGAAGTTGAGCGCGTCGATGCGCGCGAAATAATCGGCATTGAGCGTGTGCTGCGCGCCGACACGATGCGTGCTCTCGAACCCGAGATACGACTGGAACAGATTGAGCACCGGCCCGAGCACGGACATGCAGGGCACGCTCAAATCCTTGCATTTCGTTTCCAGCCGCTCGACCAGATCGTCTTCCAGCAATGTGTAGAGCACGATGCCCGGCTCTTCCTCGATTTCCGCAAGCGCCCGCTCGAGCTGCCCGGGACTACGGATCATCGGATAGAGATGCTCGACCGGCGCGACATTGGCGTATTGCGCAGCGGCGGCGCGCGCCACCGTCGTCAGCGTCTCGCCCGTGGAGTCGGACACGAGATGAAGATGGAAGTAACTGCCGGACATCAAAGCTCGCGAAAGAGAGACATTAAGTCTCACAAAAGAGACATGGTGATTCGCGGGAGAAGCCCGGGATCACCTGTGAATTCCTGGGGAGGAGGCCATGCCCCTGCGGCCGAGGCAAGGGTTCCCTGAGGATAGGTCAGGATTCCTTCCACAATCCGTCCGGCGGGAAAACATCGCCGCAGCGCCAGCCGACAATGGGCATATGTGGACAGCCTGTCGCCGACGGACTGTATGAATCGCAATTCCGCGCCAAATTACTGACCCGATTGCGACCGCAAGACCCACAAGAACAACGGGGATAAAAATAACGCCTGTTGGAAAACAGACGTTGCAATGGGGATGACGAGTCGTGAGTCATAATCACCGACCAGCTACCACTACAAAGAATCTTAAAAGATTTGTTTAGTAGAGCCTGTCGTGCTTGATGACCGCATGAATAAACCCATTCTCGATGCACTCTCCGGCACGACCTGCGCCGTTCCACCGGTCTGGATGATGCGGCAGGCAGGCCGCTATCTCGCTGAATATCGCGCCGTGCGTGAGAAGGCCGGAAGTTTTCTCGGTCTCTGCTTCACGCCGTCGCTTGCCGCGGAGGTAACGCTGCAACCAATTCGCCGGTTCCAGTTCGATGCGGCGATTTTGTTTTCCGACATCCTCGTCATTCCGCATGCGCTCGGCCATGCGGTGCATTTCGTGGCTGGCGAAGGACCGCGCCTGACGCCGCTTGAGGAAGCCGGTGGCGTGGCGGCGCTGCGCGAGGAGGTCGATCAAGCGGTGCTTGCGCCGGTTTACGAAACCGTGGCGCAGGTCAAGGCGCAATTGCCGCCCGCTGTCGCATTGATCGGATTTTGCGGCGCGCCGTGGACGGTGGCGACCTACATGATCGCCGGCCGTGGCACGCCGGACCAGGCGCCCGCGCGGCTTTTTGCCTATCGGCATCCGGAGATGTTCGCGACGCTGATCGCGCGGCTGGCGATGGCGTCTGCCGCCTATCTGATCCGGCAATTGCAGGCCGGGGCCGACTGCGTGCAGATCTTCGATACCTGGGCGGGCGTTCTGGCGCCGGAAGAATTTTCGCGCTGGTCGATCGCGCCGACGGCGATGATCGTTCAGGCGGTGCGCCAGGCGGTGCCGGATGCAAAGATCATTGGTTTTCCGCGTGGCGCCGGGACGTCGCTGCTGCGCTATGCGGACGAGACTGGCGTCGACGGTGTTGGGCTCGATTGGAGCATCGACCGGATTTTTGCGCGCGAGGTACAGAAATTCCGGCCCGTTCAGGGCAATCTCGATCCGCTGGCTCTGCTTGCCGGCGGTGATGCACTCGATCGCGCGGTCGATGCGGTGCGCGAGACGTTTGCGTCCGGCGCGCATATTTTCAATCTCGGTCACGGCATCCTGCCGGAGACGCCGATCGCTCATGTCGAGCAGATGCTCAGACGTGTGCGCGGGTGACGCGTCGTCGATGCAAGCGGATTTGACGGTTCACGCTCACGCAGTTTTTGCAGCCGTCGCAAACCATGCCGTCGTCGCGCAGGCCAGTTGCACGACCCCACCGACCAGCATTGCGGCACGCAGGCCTTCCGTTCCACCGCCGGTGATCGAATAGAGAGCGCCAAGGACGGCAACGCCGATTGTCGCCCCGATCATCCGTGCGGTGTTGATGAGCGCCGCCGCTGTCCCCGAGCGCGCCGCTGAGACCGCACCGACAGCCGCATCCATCAACGGACCGGTGGCGAGTCCCATTCCGAGGCCGGTCAAGGCGAGGCCGATCTCGGCGCCGATGAGCGACGCGGTCTGCGTGGTGAGACCGACGAGAAAAACGCCGAGGCCGATGATCGCAACGCCGCCGCCGGTCATGAACCGCTGGCCGAGCTTGCCGCTGAGCCAGCCAGAGAATGGCGAGACGAGGACGTAAACCGCTGCCATCGGCGTCAGCGCGATACCGGCCCAGACCGCATCAAGCCGGCCTGCGCTCTGCCAGGTGAGCGGCAGAAGAAAGATCAGCCCGTACATGCCGAAGGTCATGCCCGTGGTGGCGGCAATGACGCCGCGAAAACGGGAATTCGAAAACATCTCGAGCGGCACCAGCGCGCCCGCGCCGATTTTGCGTTCGACCATGATGAACAATCCAGATGCCGCGACCGCGACGACAAGCGAGATCACGGCGAGAATGGCGTTGCCGCCGGCACCGTGCGATTCGATCGCCGCCAGCGCCAGCGATCCGAGCGCCACTGCGCCGAGGATTTGAGCGGTCGCATCGAAGCGGCGGTTCTGCGGGTCGGAGGATTCAGGCACCGCCCAGAGTGCGAGAATCACTGCGGCGATGCCGAGCGGCACGACCACAAAAAAGATGCTGCGCCATCCAAAATGCTCGATCAGCACGCCGCCGAGCGTCGGCCCGATGGCCAGTGCAAGGCCGTTGCAGCCGGTCCACACGCCGAGTGCGGTGCCGCGTTCGCGCGCATCCGTCCAGACGACGCGGATGATGGCGAGCGACGCCGGCAGCAGCAGCGCGGCACCGACGCCCGACAGCGCCCGCGCGCCGATCAGGATCACGACCGACGGCGCGATCGCGCACATCAGCGACGACACGGTAAAGAGCGCCGCGCCGGCCATGAACACGCGGCGACGGCCGTAGAGATCGGCAAGCAGGCCGCCGGTGAGCAGCAACACGGCGTAGAGCAGGTTGTAGCTGTCCACGACCCATTGCAGTGCGCCGATATCGGCGTGGAAGTAATCGCCGATCGGATGCACGCCGAGATTGACCACCGAGGTGTCGAGCTGCGCGATCAGCACGGCGATGCACAGCGTGAGCAGCGTCAGCCACCGGTGCGCTGGAGCGCCGCTCGCGACGATGCGGGATTTTTCAGCGGTCATTTGTGCCGGCATGGGAACCTCGATTCGCTGTTCAGACCGCCGGAATATGGGATCGGAACCGGACCGAAGGTTCGACGACGACCGAAGCTTTTTGCGCCACGGCGGCCCATATTGGGAGTCAGACGAAAAGAACCCTCGGCAAGGAGTTCAACCATGTCCCTTCAGCGCCAGCCTGCTGGGCGTCTCGCGGTCGTACGGCCAACCCTCGACCATCATGATGGCGGTCGAGATGGTGCCGAGCCAAACATCGCCGCCGTCGCCGCGCTGATGGCCGACCCGGCGCGGGCCTGCATGCTGGCGGCCGTGCTCGACGGGCGCGCGCTTCCGGCCGGCGAACTCGCTTATGCGGCGGGCATCACTGCGCAGACCGCCAGTTCGCATCTGGCAAAACTGCTGGCCGGTGGCCTGTTCGCCGTCGAGACCGAAGGCCGGCATCGCTATTACCGCCTCGCCGGCCCGCATGTGGCGGATGTGATCGAGCGGCTGGCGACGATCCAGCCGGCCGGTCCGGTGCGCCGCAAGGCGCTCAGTCCTCAGGCCAGGGAGCTGCGCTTCGCCCGCCGTTGCTACGATCATCTCGCCGGCGAAATGGGCGTGGCGCTCACGCGTGCGTTGTTGCAGCGCGGCTACCTCGTGGCGGCGAACGACAAGCAGTTCACGGTGACGCTGGCCGGCGCGGACTGGTTCGCTGGCCTCGGTCTCGACATTGCAGCGCTAAAACCGTCGCGCCGGGGTTTTGCGCGGCAATGCCTCGACTGGACCGAGCGCGAGCATCATCTGGCCGGGCCGCTCGGCGTCGCGCTGATGCAGACACTGTGCACGGCGAGCTGGCTACGGCGCGCAAAACAGTCCCGCGCCATGCAGGTCACGCCAAAAGGCCGTTTCGAGTTCAAGCAACAGCTTGGCCTGGAGCTACCGGCCACAGGAGCATGATTGCGGGGTGAACTTGGGCGGGTGAAGCGGCGCCAAAGCTGTGCTAAGGCGGGTGGCGACGCGGCGCCGATTCCCATGTGACGCTTCCTCCTCACCGGCTCATCCTCGGATTCATGTACGACTGGCTCAAAGCTTTCCACATCATCGCGGTTATCGCCTGGATGGCCGGCATGCTCTATCTGCCGCGGCTGTTCGTCTATCACACGAAGGCCGAGCCCGGCTCGGTGCAGTCGGAGACGTTCAAGGTGATGGAGCGCCGCCTTCTGCGCGGCATCATCAACCCGGCGATGATCGCGACGTGGATTCTCGGCCTGCTGCTCGCCTGGGAGGGCGGCTGGTACCGGTCGCCCTGGCTGCACGCAAAAATCCTGCTGGTGCTGGCGATGTCGGGCGTGCACGGCATGCTGGCGCGCTACGTCAAAAATTTCGCCGCCGACCGGAATACCAAGAGCCAGAGATTCTATCGGCTTATCAATGAGGTGCCGACGCTGCTGATGATCCTCATCGTCATCCTCGTCGTGGTTAAGCCGTTTTAACGAGTCCCCTGCCTCTTGCGGAATGCCGCGTGCTCACGTATCTTGCCCCAATCCCACCTCAACCAGGTAGATGCGTCTCATAAAGACGATCCGGCGTAGCGGGATCGATCAAGACGTGAATGACCGGCGGCGTCCGCCCGCGCTCTTTTCCAAGACCGACGACCACTGCCCCTCTCTCAAAGGCGGCAGGAAGGCGTGACCCGACCTCTCCCCCCACACCCCCGAAGATCAAAAAAGATCGTCAGAAAAGTATTCCAGGAACTCGTTTAATGCCTGAAATGAAACTCCAGGACCTCAAATCGAAGTCGCCCGCCGAACTTGTCGTCGTTGCGGAAGAGCATGAGGTCGAGAACGCCAGCACGATGCGCAAGCAGGAGCTGATGTTCGCCATTCTCAAACAACTGGCGTCGAAGGAAGTCGACATCATCGGCGAAGGCGTCGTTGAAGTGCTGTCCGACGGATTTGGATTCCTGCGTTCGCCGGAAGCCAATTACCTGCCCGGCCCCGACGACATCTATGTCTCGCCCTCGCAAATCCGCCGCTTCGGCCTGCGCACCGGCGACACCGTGGACGGCCAGATCCGTTCGCCCAAGGAAGGCGAACGCTATTTCGCGCTGCTCAAGGTCAACACCATCAATTTCGAGGACCCCGAAAAGGCCCGCCACAAGGTCAACTTCGACAACCTGACACCGCTCTATCCCGACGAGCGGCTGAAGATGGAGCACGAAGATCCGACCAAGAAGGACCTCTCGCCGCGCGTCATCGACATCGTCGCGCCGATCGGCAAGGGCCAGCGCGCGCTGATCGTGTCGCCGCCGCGCACCGGCAAGACGGTGCTCTTACAGAACATCGCTCACGCGATTACCGCCAATCATCCCGAGTGCTATCTCATTGTGCTGCTGATCGACGAGCGGCCGGAGGAAGTCACCGACATGCAGCGCTCGGTGAGGGGCGAGGTCGTGTCCTCGACCTTCGACGAGCCGGCTTCGCGCCACGTGCAGGTCGCCGAAATGGTGATCGAGAAGGCGAAGCGCCTGGTCGAGCACAAGAAGGATGTCGTCATCCTGCTCGATTCGATCACCCGCCTCGCCCGCGCCTACAACACGGTGGTGCCCGCCTCCGGCAAGGTGCTCACGGGCGGCGTGGATTCCAACGCGCTGCAGCGCCCGAAGCGCTTCTTCGGCGCGGCACGCAACGTCGAGGAAGGCGGCTCGCTCACCATCATCGCCACGGCGCTGATCGATACCGGCAGCCGCATGGACGACGTGATCTACGAGGAGTTCAAGGGCACCGGCAACCTCGAGATCCACCTCGATCGCCGGATGCACGAAAAACGGATCTTCCCCGCGATCAACGTCAACCGCTCCGGCACGCGACGCGAGGAGCTGCTGATCGAGAAGGAAATCCTGCAGAAGGTATGGGTCCTGCGCAAGCTCCTCTATCCCATGGACGAGCTCGAAGCCGCCGAATTCCTGATCGACAAGATCAGAGCCACCAAGACCAACTCCGAGTTCTTCGATTCCATGCGAAGGGGTTGATTTTATGTATAATTCAGCCCTTTTCGTCGGATCGCGCCCATGAAACCCGGAATCCACCCCGAATACCAGCCGGTGATCTTCCTCGACACCGCCTCCAACCATTCCTTCCTCACGCGCTCGAGCATCGACACCAAGGGCCGCGAAAAGATGAAGTGGAACGACGGCAAGGAGTACCCGGTCGTCAAGGTCGAGGTGTCCTCCGAGTCCCACTCGTTCTACACGGGCAAGCAAAAGCTCGTCGACACGGCCGGCCGCGTCGAGAAGTTCAAGCGCCGCTACACCAAGAAGAAGACCCCGGGCTAAGGGGCGGGGCATGCTGCCCCGCGCATTTCCCCGGGTCCCTTTACCCCCGTCCCGCGCCGTTCTCGTCCTGATCGCCCTGGCGTTCGTCGCGCCCGGGCTGGTCGGCCACGATCCGTGGCGCGCCTTCGACGTGATCGCGATCGAGGTGGTGCACCAGATGCACCTCACCGGCGACTGGCTCGTGCCGCATCTGGGCGGCGATCCCTGGCTCGAGGATCCGCCGCTCTTCCACTGGGTCGCGCTTGTCTTCGCCAAGGCGCTCGGCGGCGTGCTCGGCTTTCACAACGCGGTGCGCCTGGCGAGCGGCTTCGCGGTACTGCTCTCGTGCTTCTTCCTGTATCTGTGCTCGAGCAGAATTTCGCCTGAAGAAAGCCGGAAAACCATCGCCGGGACGACCCCGCTGCTGCTCATCGGCTCGGTCGGCCTGATGGTGCACGCGCACGAGGCGGTGCCCGACTTGGCGACGCTCGCCGCCAGCTGTTTTGCGCTCCTCGCCCTGCTGTCGAACGAAAAGCCCCTGCGCAATGGCATCCTGTTCGGCGTCGCCCTCGGCCTCGCATTCCTCTCGA
>DATJHH010000008.1:0-13292 GCA_035494115.1 Xanthobacteraceae bacterium | reverse complement strand
CGCGGTGATTTCGTGTTTCCTGCTCGGCTGGATCTTTGCTTCGGCAGCGGCCCTCTTTGTCATCCCGACCTATGGATGGCGCGCTTTCTTCTTTATCGGCGCACTCCCAGCCCTTCTTGCCGTCTTCTTGATCTTCTGGGGGGCGGAGTCGCCCATGTGGCTGCTGTCGCGCGGCCGGATCGACAATGCCTACGCCGTCCTCAAGCAGATCGCGCCTGGCGCGCAACTGGCCGACTACTATGTGCCAGCAAACGCACCTCAGAAGGCCAACTGGCTGAGGTTGTTCTCGCTGAACTGGTTGCGGCCAAGCATCATTATCGGCTTGTTTTTCTTTCTGATCGCGACTGTTTCAGCCGGCATCACGCTCGAAAACACCTATCTCTATTCGCTGGTCGTCAGCATCGGGCCGATGGTCGGATCGATCGTCATGGGCGCGCTGCTCGACGTCATCGGCCGGCGGCTGTCGTTCGTGCTGTTCTGGTGCGGCGCATCGGTGTCGATCGTGCTGTTCGCTTTCGCGACAAGCCCGGCCGGCGTCATGCTGCTCGGCTTTTCCCTGACCTTTTTCGCAATCGCCACTTATACCTGCCTGGATGTGCTCACAGGCGAGATGTATCCGACCGAGTTGCGTGCGTCCGCCATCGGTTGGGGACTCGGTATGAGCCGGCTCGGCGGGGCCGTCGGCCCCATTTTGGGCGGTTATCTGGTGAGCGGCGGTATTTCCTATACGGGTTTCTTCCTCGTCTTTGCCATCCCGCCAATGCTGAACGTGCTGCTCAGCGCCGGCCTCGGATTTTCGCGTGACCGACCGGAATTACAGCACTGATTTTCCGCCAATCGCCGAACGCCAGGGCCGTTCTCATCAGCTACGCAGGCTTTGCTGATTCGAAGGGCCGGAAGCTGGTCCGTCATTGGATTATTTTGCTTCCGTCTGTCGGAATCCACGCCTGCCACGTGTCTCATTGAGATGATCGGCTTCTGTCCTCATCTTGGTAGGCATAGGTGAGAATGACCTCATATGACCGACGTCGACGCACGCAACTGTCTTTGGCCAGCAGTCTTCTCTGCGCTTGGATATCAACGTCGGCAAGTGTGACCGCGCCGCACAGCCCTGACGGACTGGCCGCCTACAATGCTGGAGACTTCGCGACCGCCTTGCGCCAAGCTTCGGGTGCCGCCCGGGCGGGCGACAAGAGCGCCGCGGTATTGCTGGGCGGGGCCATCGATTTCGCTCAAGCCGCAGCGTGGGCGCAGCGGGCCGCCGCGCAGCAAGATGCAAATGGCTTCAGCATATTGGGCAACTTGTACACGCGCGGCCACGGCGTGCCGCAAAATTTCGTCGAGGCCGCTAACTGGTTCGTCAAGGGCGCCGAGACTCGCAATGCGGTAAGCCAGAATAATCTCGGCTATTTTTATGCGCATGGGCTTGGCGTCGCGCGAGACGACCAGAAAGCCGTCTTCTGGCTGAAGAAGGCCGTCGCCAACGGGTTTGATGCAGCGCTCAACAATTTGGCGGGGATGTATCGCCTTGAACGCGGCCTTCCCAAGGATGATCGCAAAGCAGCCGAGTTGGCGCTCCAGGCCGCGCGAGCGGGCAATCCCTCTGCGATATTTAATCTCGGCGTCATCGCCGAAGAGGATCCTCAGAGTGCGCCGGAACGCGCCGCTGAATATTACAAGCAGGCGGCCGACAAGGGCGTGCCAGTCGCACTGGAACGCCTCGGCCAACTTTATCTCAGCGGACGCGGCGTACCGCGTGATGACAAGAAGGCTGCCGAACTAATCAAGGAAGCCGCTGAGAGACGCCTTGCGTCGGCGCAGAACACCTATGGGCTGCTCTATATCGCCGGGATTGGCGTTGCGCACGACCTCGATACGGCCGCACATTGGTTCAAGCTCGCCGCCGATCAAGGCGACAAGGTCGCTCAGGACAATTTCAAGAAGGCTGCCGCCGCCCAGAAGACCTATGCCATGCGCAAGGAGGCAGCGTTGTCTCTCATGCAGAGAGGCCGGCTCGCGCGGCATTTCGAGGTCAAGGAACCAACGGTCTTGGTCAACCTCGCGACATCCTACGACCGATGACGCACGCCGACCGTCGTCGGACACGTCCGTGAGAACACCGTTTCGTTGCTCCGACGCCTGACGTTGGTTTGCCCGCCGACGCCGGTGATGGCGCGGCATCCGTTCTGCCGGTAGCCGGTCACCGGATCAGCGCCAGCCACATGATATTTCGTTCCGTCATGGTGCGGTGCACTTGGATTCGCAGCCAATCTGTGCGCACGTTTGCTCGGCAGATTGCGGTGCATGAGGTTCAACTCCTGCAAGCACGAGGGCCCCAATCGGATGCGGTTGAGAAACATCATCCCCGCCTCACTGCGATCAAGTTCCGTCTATCGTCATGTGCGCGCGGCCTACACCCTCAATCGCTTTCGCAGCCCCGAACGCATCTTCTCCGATATTTATCAAACCAATAAATGGGGGGGACCGGAAGGATCGCCCTACTCCGGCACCGGATCACGCGGCGACGTTGTCGATGCCTATGTGGCGTACGTCATCGCGTTCATCGAGCGACACAGCCCGTCGACCGTCGTCGACCTCGGTTGCGGTGACTTTTACGTCGGGGCAAAAATCGCCGACGCCTGCGATCATTATATCGGCGTCGATGTCGTACCCACGCTGATCGCCGAGCATCAGCATCGGCACGCCACGGACCGGATTTCATTCGCATGCCTGGATATCACCAGAGACGAACTCCCGAGCGGTGACATTTGCCTTATCCGGCAGGTGCTCCAACACCTCTCGAACAGGCAGATTGCCGCCGTCTTGAGGCAATGTAGGCAGTATCGGTACGTCTTGGTGACCGAACACCACCCTCACCCGGACGAACTGACTGCATTCAATCTCGACAAGGCACCGGGATCCGGGACGCGACTGGATTTCGGCTCGACGGTCGATCTTGGCGCACCACCGTTCAACTTGCCGGTCTCAGAAGTGTTGGCTCTTCCGGCCGCACAGCCTCCGCATGCCCCAGAGGACATATACAGCCGCGGATCGATACGGACCTATCTCTTGGATGGGCGACTGATCGCGCACTAGCGAGACTGAGTACTGAGACACCTTCCGAACACGTGCCGTCCTCTCCGAAGTTGCCGTTGAAAGCGCGCTGAAGCTGTCTCACTCTCGCGTTGAGGGCCATCTCTGCATGCACGCCTTGTTCCACACGTCAACTGACCGGCTGAAGCAGCGTGCGCAGCGGGCGAGCATCCTCAATCTCGTCGCGCGCGGTATCGATTTCTTCTTCCAGTTCGTCAGCTTGATGCTGTTGGCGCGTTTGCTGACGCCGGCCGATTACGGCGTTTTCGCAATGGCGGCGCCCTTTGTGTGGACCTTGATCAACATCGGAGATTTGGGCCTCGCCGCCGCGGTGCTCCAGCAACCGGATTTGAACGAGCGGCAGGCGGCGGCCGTCTTCCAAGTCAATGCATTGGCCGGCATTGCGTTTGCCGCGATCCTCTTTCTCTCCTCTCCGATCATCGGCTGGTTCTATGGCGATGCCAGGGTCGCGGAGATCGTCGCGATCTTGAGTTTCATGCTCGTCGTGTTCGGCTTCACCACCGTCCAGCAGACCCTTCTTCGGCGTGCGCTATTGTTCGACGTGCTGCTGCGCGCGCAGATCGCATCGTCCGCAACAGCATCCATCGTCGCTCTCGTACTCGCCTGGAACGGCGCCGGATATTGGGCCCTGGTCGCGCGTGCGCTGGTCGATCCGCTGGTCAGTTCGATCGTCGCCTGGGCGTCCGCGCCATGGTGGCCGCGCGACGCCGAATGGAGCGAGGCGACGAAGAAGGTGCTGCGGTTCGGACAATACTTTCTGGCATCCTCGATCCTCTCTTCGGCCGCCCGCCAGGCCGACAATGTGCTGATCGGCTGGCGCTATGGCAGCGCGGAGCTCGGGCCCTACGCGCTCGCTTATCGCCTGTTCTTTCTCCCCATCCAGCAGATCGCCTGGCCGCTCGGTCACGTGATGGTCCCGACGCTCAGCCGCCTCCGCGACGATCCGGAGCGCCTCAAGCGTTGGTACCTGAAGCTCCTCCAGTTGATGAGCTTCGCGGCCTTTCCGCCGTTCTTCAGCCTCGTGATCTGTGCCGACGACGTCGTCCGCGTCGTCGCGGGTCCGCAGTGGGATGAAGCGGTCGAGATCGTCAGGCTGCTGGCGCCTCTCGGCGCGCTCATGACAGCCTATTCGACGTGTGATTGGCTCCTGCGCGCGCGCGGATACGCGGATCGTTCATTCTGGCTGACGGTCGTCAACACGGTTGTCTGTGTTTCAAGCTACGTCGTGGGTCTTCCTTGGGGCGCTATCGGCGTGGCATCAGGCCTCGCCGTGGCAAACATCATTCTGTTCCTGCCAGGTTTCATCTACGCGACCAGGGGCACGACCATCCGGCTGACCGACTCCCTGCAGGCCATGCTGCCCTCTCTGGGCGTGACGTTCGTTGCCGTTCTCGCGACATGGCTCCTGAGGGTCTATGTCGCCGACACGTGGATTCCGATTGTTCGCTTGCTGGCAACGGGCGCCGTCATCGGCACGATCATGGGATGCGGCTGGCTCGTCCTTTACGGACATTCGCGGCTGACCACCCTCTTGAGCTCCTCGTGATGGTGGGCCGCGAGCTTCACCAACTATGGCTCCAGTACGTCGTCACTGCGGATCTCGGAAACAGTTTGCGCGCGGCCTTGTGATCCAGCAGGGTGCGGCTCTGCAGCAGGCGCTTGCGCAACATGCGATGAACGGGGTTGTTCCAGTTGATCGGATAGAAGACATCCGGGTCCAGCAGCGTAAGCGGTCCCATTTCGATCCGGTCGCGCCATTCCATGGGCAACATGCGAACGACCGGATCGGCCCTCTCAAACACCGCGGCGGCCGGGGACGCATTATAGAACGCGACCGCATGTTTCAACAGGACCGGTCCCGTGATGGCCTCGGGCGGATCGAATAAGGTTGCGCTGTTGTCGCGCGCGCGCGCCTTTTCCATCATCATCGCAATGACCAAGAGCCAAAACACCTGAAATGGCTTCGACGCCATGACGGCATTCGGAATCGAATGCTCAAACGCCGGATCCGGGCCCATGCGCCCGAGCAGAATATCGCCCGCGCGGGACAACCCGCTAAGCGGGCACAAGCATTCCGTATCCATATCGGCGTAGAATCCGCCATAACGGAACAAAAAGAATGGCCGCACCGCGTCGGCCCGAAATATCTCTTTCGGATACGATTCATAGACCGGCAGAAACCAGGCGAACTGCGTCGCGATGAAGTTGCGGTTGTCCGTGTCGTCCCACAGCAGAATGTCAAACCCAGGGTTCAGCGCAAAGAACGTGCTGCGCCAATAACTGTAGTTCGCCGGCACATCGACGCGGCTTTTCCAGGTCTGAAACACGATAGGCGGTATCTCGGTCGATAGACTCAGCGCGGCAGGTGGAGGCTCTCGCCCGACGACGACATTGACGTTCTCCACTTCAACTCCCCCCGCGCGGAATACCCTATACCCGAGGGCATTCTTGGCGAGCAGCGATACGATGGGAAGAAAGGATGGGTCCGAAATGAAGCTCAGCCCGCGGCGCGCTTTCCTGACCGCCATGTCCCACATGCCGCCGCCCTCTTTGTACGTTCGCGCGCGCCACTCAGAATCCGCGAGCGATCGTCTTCGAAAATGACGTGGAGAGCGCCGATGGCGAAACTGTGGTGGGTTCCGGCATGCCGTTGACTTTGCCGTACCCATCGAGAGTTGGGGAATGTGCAATGCTTTGGCCGCGGCGTCGAAAGCGACGACCGACCGATGTCAGTCGCTTCTTCAGCCCTCATCCGCCGACGGCCGTCCGCCACGACGTGCTCGGCGCTGCGCTGATAGCCCGCGACAGATCGACCTGATCTTCCCCCGGCACGCGGATGCGCTTGAACTTCATCTCGTCGGCGGTGAGCGGCTTGGTGGCATCCAAACCCATCTTGGCGCCGACGCCATTGCGCGTCGACGGATCGAGCTTCGAGCCCTGGCTCTCTTGGATGACGACGAGATCACGGTCGGCCTGGAAGCGCGTCGCCACTGCCCATTCCACCTCGGTCGGATTATGGATATCGACGTCCTCGTCAACCACGATCACCTGCTTGATGTCGTAGTGCCCGGCGAAGGCGCCCATCATCACGTTCTTGGCCTCGCCTTCCTGGCGCTTGGCGATCTGCACATACAGGTGGTAGCGGCAGACACCGCCATGCGCGAGATGCACATCACGCACATTGGGAAAGCTTCGGCGCAAGTGCGCAAGCAGCGTTGCCTCGCGCGGAATCCCGCCGAGCAGCAGATGCTCGAGTCCGCCGCCGACAATGGTATGAAACAGCGCGTCCTTGCGCTGCGTCAGCGCAGTGACATCGATGACGTGACGCTTGGCCGGCTCCCCGTAGTATTGCGGAAATTCACCGAACGGCCCCTCCATCTCGCGCACCTCCGGAAGAAGCCTGCCCTCCACCACGATCTCGGCCTCGGCCGGTACGCGCAGGTCGTTGGTCACGCATTTGACGACGGGAAGCGGCGTGCCATGCAGCGCGCCGGCGATGGTCAACTCGTCGAAGTCGAGCGGTGCGATCGCCTGCGACGCCAACAATGTCAGCGGATCGACACCAATGACGATTGCGACATCGAGCGGATGTCCCGCGCTCTCCGCCATCTCGAAAAATGCATTCGTGTGACGCGGCAGCAGCAGAGCTCCGAGCCGCTTCGGTCCGCTCACTTGCAAGCGATGGATCGAGACGTTCTGAACGCCGGTCACGGGATTGCGCGCAATCAAGAGCCCGGCGGTGATATAGGCGCCGTTGTCGTGCTCATTGTGGGTCGGGATCGGAAGCTGAGTGGTCAGATCGATCTCCCGATGAACCACGTCTTGAACCGGTGCCTTCTGCACCTCCTTCCACGGCAGCGGATTGAGCGCGGCGTCCTGGAAACGCGTAAGCACCTCGTCGGCTTCCACCCCCATCGCATCGGCGATCCATCGCCTGTCGGAGACGAGCCCGGACAGCACGGGAATCGGGTGATTGCCCGGCTGTGGAAACAGCGTCGCTTTCTGTCCGTCGAGACGTTTGGCGATCGCCGCGAGTTCGAACTGCAACGCCGTTCCTGGGCGGATCACTGCGAGCCTGTCGCGCGCCGCCAGATGATCCAGCCAGTCGCGCAGCGTGGTGACCGGCTGCGGCCGGTTCGACACGGGCGCGATCGTGGCGGAAGACGTGTCGAGCGTGGTCATGACCGTGTCCTTCGTGCAAATGCTTCCAATGATCGACGTTACGCGCCGGCTAGCCCGCGGGCCGGAGCTCTGCCGTGATCGATGCGATAATATGTTTTGGAGATTTTCTCTAGGCCTGTCTCGGTGCCGATAAATCATTCGCGCCGACCGAAGTCTCGCCAATATACATCGGGACGATACATCGGCACGCGATGATGCGGTGGCTCGATCGCGTCCCCTGAGCTTTTCCGACAACGGAACGCATAAACCAAGCCTGGCGATGAGAGCGCCGCTTGCGAGGGGCTTTTGTGCAGCGCAACGCGACCCGCACGGCCAGGACTCCGCCACTACGTCTCTTGATTGCAGCCCGACCTCGCATTCGGACGCTTCATGTGGCCAAAAACCTTTGAAAATCTGGGGCTATTCGTCCTTTGCCGGATGCGCTAATTAAGCGACAGTAAGATGTCTAAGATGGGCGCATCCAGGATGTCGACGGCGCTGCGCATTACACACGGGGCCTTCGGCCGTGTCGCCTTGCTCGACATGGACCGCTCGCTCGTGCGCCATGCGCATCCCCATTGTCACGTGCTGATCAAGGCCGATGGCGCGGATACGCAATTCGCCGTTGGCGACGGCCTCGTACAATTGACCGAGCGGCAGGCGGTGTTGATCAACACCTGGGAGCCGCACGCCTATGTGCACTACAAAGAGCGGCCGCGCACGATCATCCTCGCGCTTTATATCGAGCCAACGTGGCTCAAAAGCTTCCGACCGAACTGGGCCGCGAGCGGCGCGCCCGGCTTCTTCGAGCAGCCGGCCGGCGACATTTCGCCGCGCATCCGCCGCCTGTCGATGGATCTTGCGGCCATGATGATGGCCGATCCCGGCGCGAACTCCGAACAGGAGCAGGTGCTGTCGGACCTGATGATCTCGGTCATCGAGCGTTTCACGCCGTGGCGCACACTCTCGCGCAGTTTAGCCGATATCGACCGCAATCGCGACCGCTTCGATTGGCGGATCCGCCGCGCGGTCGACCTCCTCCGCCTAGAGCCGCAGGCGGCGCAAGACGTCGACGCGCTCGCGAAGGAAGCTGGGCTCTCGCGCGCGCATTTTTACCGGCTGTTCGAGCGGTCCACGCGCATGACGCCGCACGTCTATCTCAACCTGTTGCGCATGGAATTGGCCGTAAAATCGGTCATGCACGGCGACGACAGCTTTGCGGCCGTGAGCGATGCCCTCGGCTTCAGCGCACCGAGCCATTTCACGCGTTTTTTCCGCGACCACGCCGGCGTAAATCCGAGCGAATTCCGGCAGGTCGCGCGCATGGGCTCCGCAGCCTGCGCTTAACGCCTGAAATGAGATTCTTTGGTAAGTGATGAGACGGGGCGGTATCGCCCTGTCCGGCCCGTCCGTGACAGCCTTCCGGTTACGCGCCCACCAAGAGCGCGTCGGAGGGACACTGAAGGGATGTCGGTTGAAGCCAGCCGGTGGTGCGGCCAGTCGGTCGAGCGCGTGGAAGATGCCGCGCTGCTCACCGGGCGTGGTCGATTCATCGATGATCTCGGCATCAAGCCCGGCACGCTGCATGCGGCCATTCTCCGCTCGCCGCACCCGCACGCGCGCATCGTCTCGATCCGAACTACTGCGGCTGCGCAAGCCGAAGGCGTTGCCGCCGTACTTACGGGCGCAGATGTCACCAAGCTTTCCGCGAGCCTCGTCGTCGGCGTAAAAGCGCCGGTCGCGTGCTGGCCGATCGCGGTTGATCGCGTCCGCTATGTCGGAGAGCCGGTCGCAGTCGTCGTCGCGGCGAGCCGTTATCTCGCCGAAGACGCGCTCGATCTGATCGAGGTCGATTACGAGCCGCTGCCCGCGGTAATCGATCCCGTCGCCGCGCTCGATGCGGCACAACCGGTTCTGCACGATGCCCTGCGCGGCAACCTCGCGAGCGAACGGCGCTTCCGCTACGGCGATCCGGAGCACGCTTTTGCCGACGCCGCGCACCGCATCTCCGTCAGCATTCGCTATCCGCGCAATTCCTGCACGCCGATCGAGACCTATGGGCTCGTCGCCGAATACGATGCGGGCGAGGACTCTTACGACGTACTCGCGAACTTCATGGGTCCGTTCAGCCTGCATGCGGTGATGGCACGCGCGCTGAAAGTGCCCGGCAACCGCTTCCGCTTGCGCACACCACCCGATTCCGGCGGCAGCTTCGGCGTCAAGCAGGGCGTTTTTCCCTACATCGTGCTGATGGGGATCGCGGCACGTGTCAGCGGCCGCCCGGTGAAGTGGGTGGAGGATCGCCTCGAACATCTCGCCGCATCGGTCTCCGCCACCAATCGCGTGACGACGCTGGAGGCGGCCGTCGATGCCGACGGCCGGGTGCGCGCCCTCGCCTGGGATCAACTCGAGGATGTCGGCGCCCACATTCGTGCGCCGGAGCCGGCCACGCTCTACCGCATGCACGGCAATCTCACCGGCGCTTACGACATCCGTCACGTGTCGGTGCGCAACCGTGTCGTGCTGACGAACAAGACGCCGACCGGGCTCAATCGCGGCTTCGGCGGTCCGCAGGTCTATTATGCGCTCGAGCGCCTGATGCAGCGCATCGCCGTCGCGCTCAATCTCGAGCCGGTCGAGGTCATCCGCCGCAATCTTATCCCCTCCGGCGCCTTCCCCTATCGTACCGCGACCGGGGCGCTGCTGGATTCCGGCGACTACGTAAAGGCGTTCGAAATCGCGCTCAAGGACGGCGGCTTTGACGAACTGCGTGAACGGCAGGCGAAGGCTCGCGCCGACGGCCGCGTCTACGGCATCGGCTGCGTTGCCGCCGTCGAGCCGAGCGTGTCGAACATGGGGTATATCACCACGGTGCTGACGCCCGAGGAGCGCCGCAAGGCGGGGCCGAAGAACGGCGCGCAGGCGACCGCGACCATTGCGCTCGATCCGCTGGGCGGCGTGTCTGTGCATGTCTCCTCGGTGCCGCAGGGCCAGGGCCACCGCACCGTGATCTCGCAGATCGTGGCCGACGAGCTGGGCCTCACGCCGTCCGATATCCGCGTCGTCACCGAGCTGGACACCGCGCGCGACGCCTGGTCGATCGCCTCAGGCAATTATTCCAGCCGCTTTGCGGCGGCGACCGGCGGTGCCGCGCTGCTTGCGGCTCAGAAGATCAAGGCTAAGCTTGTGAAAATCGCCGTGACGCAGCTCAATGTCGGCGCCGACGACATCGAATTCGCCGGCGGCCGCGTGCGCGCCCGGGGAAATCCCGACAACGCCGTGCCGTTCTCACGGCTTGCGGCGACCAGCCACTGGTCGCCCGGCCTGGTGCCGACCGAGAACCAGGCGCTGCGCGAGACCGCCTTCTGGACGCCGCCGGAATTGACCGCGCCGACCGAGGCCGACGAGATCAATTCCTCGCTCTGCCACGGCTTCATCTTCGACTTCTGCGGGGTGGAGATCGATCGCGTGACCGGGGCCGTGCGCATCGACAAATATGTCACAATGCACGATTGCGGCCGCATTCTACACCCGGGCATGACGGAAGGGCAGGTTTCCGGCGGCTTCGCCCACGCCGTCGGCGCCGCCCTCTACGAAGAATACGCCTACGATCCGGACGGCAACTTTCTCACCGGTACGTTCGCCGATTATCTCGTACCGACGGCGATGGAAGTGCCGGCACCGGTCATCCTGCATTTGGAGACGCCCTCGCCGTTCACGCCACTCGGCACCAAAGGCGTCGGCGAAGGCAACTGTATGTCCACGCCGGCATGCCTCGCCAATGCGGTCGCCGATGCCTTGGGCCTTGCCGAGATCGACCTGCCGCTCACGCCGGCGAAGATCGCCGCGCATCTCTACGGCGAGGAGCGGGCACCGCCGACGCCGCAGGCCGCGCCGGCCGCCGGCAAAGGCCGGGTGCTGCACGGCAGCGGCGAGGCACAAGTGAGCGCAGCGCCCGACGCCGTGTGGCGCATGCTGCTCGAACCGAAGACGCTGGAGGCGATCATTCCCGGCGCGCATGGCGTCGAGAAAATCTCCGATACGCATTTTCGCGCCGACGTAACGCTTGGTGTCGGGCCGGTCACCGGCCGCTACAAGGCCGACATCAAACTGTCCGATCTCGATGCCCCGCACGCGATCACGCTCACCGGTCTCGTCACCGGCGCGCTCGGCGACGCGCGCGGCTCCGGCCGCATCACGCTCGCACCCATGCCGGATGGCGGCACGCTCGTCAGCTACGACTACGATGCCGAGATCGGCGGCAAGGTCGCCTCCATCGGCGGCCGTCTGCTCGATGGTGCAGCGAAGGTCGTGATCAAGCAGTTCTTTGCCGCGCTGGTACGCCACACCGGCCGTACGCCCGAGAAGAAAGCGGGTTTCTTCGCCCGCTTGTTCGGGAGCGGTGCATGAAGCCCGCGCGCTTCGATTACATCCGCGCGGCCGACATCGCCGAAGCGCACGCCGCGCTTGCCGACTATGGCAAGGACGCGCGCGTGATTGCCGGAGGGCAGACTCTGCTGCCGATGCTGTCGATGCGGCTGGTGAGGCCGAAGGCGGTCGTCGACATCATGCACCTGCCGGAGTTGCGCGAGATCGCGGCGAACGGCCGCGAGGTCCGCATCGGCGCCAGTGTACGCCAGGCGGAGTTGCTGGCGTGGCCGACGCTCGACGAAAATCTGCCGCTGCTTAAAAAAGCCCTGCCCTGGGTCGGCCATGCGCAGACGCGCAGCCGCGGCACCGTATGCGGCTCGGTCGCCCATGCCGACCCGAGTGCGGAAATCCCGCTGACGCTGGTTGCCCTCGACGGCGCGATCGAGCTGTCCACGCGGCGCGGCCGCCGTCGCGTGCCCGCAAATGATTTCTTTGTCGGCATGATGTCGACCGATCGCGCCGACAACGAGCTGATCGAAGCCGTGTTCATTCCAACAAAGAAGTCCGACCACGGCTACGCCTTCCAGGAGTTCGGCCGCCGTCACGGCGATTTCGCCATTGTCGCCTGCGCCGCCGTCGTCTCCGACAAAGCGACACGGCTAGCCGTTGGCGGCGTCGCCGATCGGCCCACGCTACGCGACTTCCCGGCGCTCGACGGCAGCGCGCTGGACGAGGCGCTCGATGCTTTCGCCTGGACGCTCAACGCACGCGACGACCTGCACGCGACCGCGCGCTATCGCCGCGAACTGGTACGCCGGATGGGCCGCGCCACGATTGAGGAGGCCCGCCGATGCCGCGCCTGAGCGCCGATAAGCGGCACACCGTGCGCTTCACGCTCAACGGCCGCGCCGTGGCGGCGGAAGCCGAGCCGCGCATGCTGCTCACCGATGTCCTGCGACACGACTTGGGCGCCACCGGCACGCATGTCGGCTGCGAACATGGCGTCTGCGGAGCCTGCACCATCGAGATCGATGGCGTACCTGCCCGGTCCTGCCTGACGCTGGCGGTGCAGGCCGATGGCGCCACCATCCGCACGGTCGAAGGTTTGGCGCCCGAACCCGGGCGCCTGTCGGTGCTGCAGGATTCCTTCCGGCGTCATCATGCCCTGCAATGCGGCTTCTGCACCTCTGGTATCCTGATGTCGCTCGACGTTTATCTCAGGCACCAATCGAACCCGTCCGATGACGAGTTGCGCGAATTCCTTGGTGGCCATCTGTGCCGCTGTACCGGCTATGTGCCGATTTTGGCCGCGGCCATGGATGCGGCCAAAAGACTGCGGGAGGCCCCTGCCGATGCTTGATCTTGGCAACAGCTTTCTCGGGAGCGTCGAGCGCGATCCGCACGCTTTGGCCATTGTCGATGGCGATGTGCGCCTGACCTACGCGGAGTGGTACGCCCGCATCTCGGCGCTGGTGGCGGGCTTCGACGGGCTCGGCCTGATGCCCGGCGACCATCTCGTCACCGTGCTGCAGAACCGCTGGGAAGCTGCGACGATCCACTGGGCCTGCCAATTTGCCGGTATCGTCATCACGCCGATCAACTGGCGCTCCAAGGCCGATGAAATCGACTTCTGTGTCGAGAACTCC
>DATJHH010000007.1:0-2888 GCA_035494115.1 Xanthobacteraceae bacterium | reverse complement strand
GTGACTGTCGATTTTGTAACGTTCGCTCAGGCGATCGACGATGCGCCGCGCCAGTCCTGCGGCATCTTCCGGCGACGATATGTTCTGCTGAAACACAACGAATTCGTCGCCGCCGAAACGGGCGACGAAATCCTCGGGGCGCAGCATGCCACGCAACCGTTCCGCGACCGCGCGCAGCAACTCGTCGCCGCAGGGATGCCCCAGCGTGTCGTTGACCTGCTTGAACTGATCGAGGTCGACAAACAGCAGCGCCGAGAGGTGCTCGCTATCCTGCTGGATCGAAATCAGGCGACCGATCTCGTTGCGGAAGTTCAGCCGATTGGGCAGCGCCGTCAGTTCATCGTAGCGCGCCAGATGCGTGATCCGGGCCTCGGCCTTGCGCCGCTCGGTGATATCCTCAAGCAGCACGACGCCGCCACCGCCGGTCATCGGCTGGAAGGTCCATGACAAGGAGCGACCTCGGCTGCTGTCGGGGTCGGTCGTAATGATGTTCTGCGCTTCGGTGTTTTCGATTTCGGCAAGGATCATCTTGCCGCTCGCATCCGAGATCGATCCGCTCTTCACGCAAGCCGCGATGATGTCGGAGGCACTCGCGCCCTTCTGCGCGAGATCATCCGGAAGGTTCATCATTTCGCTGAAACGATGATTCATCACCGCAAGGCAGCCGTCGGTCCCGAACATGCAAAGGCCGTGCGGCATGTTGTTCAGCGCGGTGTCGAATTGGCCCGCCAGCGCCGCTTCGCGTTCGCGCGCGACCAGCGCGCGGACGAAAATCTTTTGCAGGCTGGTCGAGATATGTTTCAGCGCCACGAAGAACAGCACGTTGAGCGCCGCAAGTCCGGAGTAATATGGATTTCCGTACAGCGCGAGCGCCAGCGTCAGCGGTCCGCAGGCCAGCATCATCTGGACATGGAAAATCCATGGACGGCCGTAGGTTCGACCGCCGCCGGCCGCCATGTAGCAAAGCGTGACGGAAATGCAGATAAGATGCGCGACGGGGTCCCTGCTGCCCAACAGCGCGACAGTGCACCACAACCCCAGCGAGGTAGCATAGAGCATCGCGCCAAACTGATAGCGGATCTCCCATCGCGCCACGGCGCTCGGCGTCAGCGTCGATCTCTGCTTCAGATACTGACGCGTGTCCAGCGCGCGGAGGGCGCCGGTCGCAATCAGGAGCGCGACGCAAGGCCAGAGCCAGACGTTTTCGGTCTTGATGGCGGTCATGACCGCCGCGATCGCGGCGCAAAGCGCCCCCGCGAACAGCGGCCCCGGATCCTGGAACAGGGAATCGATCAGCGCCGCGTAAATCGACGGCGACATTTTCAGATCGGGATCTTTGGTCCGGTCAGCGAGCTGCATCGGGCGGCGCACACATCCTTCTCAGGTTGCGTACTCTTACCCGTCGCAGGTGAAGTCTTTCTGAGGGAATATCGTTACCGGATCGTTGTCTTCGGTATCCAGCGACGAAAATCCGCTTTTCAGATCAAAGCGCTAGGCAATAACTTCCGACATGGCCGCAGCCCAAGTTTTCAATGCCGGCGGTGCCGCTCCGGTTCGCTATGACAACAGCGGCGACCACGCCGGATCGGAGGCGTAGCCCGGGGTCGGCACTTTCAATTCGTTGCGTCCGGAAATATCGATGGTGAACAGCTAAGGCCCGGATTCGCCGCCGGGATCGCGGAAGAACATCACCACGCGGCCGTTCGGCGCAAAGGTCGGTCCCTCGTTGTGGAAACCGGATGTCAGGATGCGTTCGCCAGAACCGTCGGGCTTCATGATGCCGATGGCAAATTGATCTCCGGCCTGTTTGGTAAACGCAATGTAGTCGCCGCGCGGTGACCACACCGGCGTCGAATAGGTGCCGTCCCCAAACGAGATGCGATTGGCGGGTCCGCCGGCTGCCGGCATGATGTAGATCTGCGGCTTGCCGCCGCGATCGGATTCGAAAACCAATTGCGTCCCGTCCGGCGCATAGGACGGCGAGGTATCGATCGCCGGCGTATCGGTCAGGCGCGTGGTGGCCTTCGAGCGCAGATCCATCACGAACAGATTGGCGTTGCCGCCCTCCTGCAGGCTCATGATGACGCGCTGGCCGTCCGGCGAGAAGCGCGGCGCGAACGACATGCCGGGGAAATTCCCGACAACCTCGCGCTGCCCGGTCTCGACGTTGAGCAGATAGACCCGAGGGTCGCCCTGCCCGAATTCCATATAGGTGATTTCCTGGGTCGAGGGCGAGAAGCGCGGCGTTATCACGAGGTCAGTGCCGCGCGTCAGGTAGCGGACATTGGCGCCGTCCTGGTCCATCAGCGCGAGACGTTTGACGCGGTGCTGCGCGGGGCCGGATTCGTCGACGAAGACGATGCGGGTGTCAAAATAGCCCTTTTCACCGGTCAGTCGTTCATAGATCTGGTCCGAGATGATGTGGGCGATGCGCCGCCAATATTCGGGCGCGGTGGAATAGGCGCGGCCGGCGAGTTGCTGTCCGGTGGCGACGTCCCACAGGCGAAATTCCGCCTTCAGGCTGCCGTCCCCCTGCCGGGTCATGCGTCCCGTCACCAGCGCCTGGGCGTTGAGAGTCCGCCAGTTCTGGAATTGCGGCGCCACATCGATATTCGTGATCTTCTCGATGAACGCAGCCTGATCGATCGGCGCGAACAGGCCGCTGCGCTTGAGATTGTTGGTGATGACCTGCGTGACATTGGCGCCGACATCGCCGTCCGATGGCGTGCCAGCCACGAAATTCGGGATCGCGATCGGCAACGGCTGGAATTCGCCCTCCGGCACGATGACGCGCTTGGGTCCTTGCTGAGCGAAGGCGCCGTCGATGCCGCCTGCCGCCAACACGCCGAGCGAGGCCATCCCGGAAATGATCTGCCGGCGGTTCGGGC
>DATJHH010000006.1:0-75709 GCA_035494115.1 Xanthobacteraceae bacterium | reverse complement strand
CATCGGTCGCGGTGTCGACCTCATCATCTACATATGGATCGTGATCAGTCTACTCATTCTGCTTAACCTGCACCTCAAGCTGCGCGCGCAGATGGACGTTATCACGGTGCTGGCAAGAGAAATTGCCATAGCCAATGCGCGCTCGCGCGAACCGATGTAAGACTCGACAGGCGCCAAGTGTTAAAAAGTTCGCTTGTCCGCTGCGCTTGTTCTCGCGCCTTGGACACGACGGGTGTCGGGGCAGGCATCATTACGCGCTCGAAAGCTTCTAATGCTAACCACGTCAACTGCCGCAATTGGCGACTCAGCAAACGTTCATCGTGATCGTAAATTAGGTTACTTCTGACTCGCTTCCGACCTTGCGGCGGTCGCCACCTAGCCCACGTTTTTCATTCAAAATTGACCCCTGCTACTGACCTTGCGAGCGAAAGGACTTGGGGCGCTTAACATCCATTATGGAATATCTTAACGAGCGCTGCCTTCACACGGGAGTCTTAGGTTCGATCAGAAACATTAAAGGTATTGAACATCGAGACAGCGGATTCATGAAGAAACACTGATATTTTACTCAGTGGTCTAGCGCAGAACATTTTGCACCAAAGTACGGCGACCGGCTCGCCGGTAGTCAGAATTTGGATCAACGCAAGTGCCGCTCCACAATCGCGCGTAAGGGCTTGGTCCAAATCGGCTGGTTCTCATCGGCGCGAGGGACCGCACGCGTGCATATACGTGCACACCACTACTTCGGGGTCATTTATCCCACCGTCACGCCCCCGCGAGTCGCTTGGTCTGGCCGCGAGGGGCCGCCGCCGTTTCCGCAAGGAGCAGAACAGCGCAGCAAGGGTGAACACGAACGGCCTCATCTTCGTCGTGTTCAATGACTCTACCGGTGCGCTGAGTTTCTTCCAGGAGAACAGGCTGGACAAGATCACCGGGCCCATCAACGAATTGCAGGCTCGCGAGATCATGACCGACTTGGCTTTGCTGAACATGCACTTGAAGGAGCGGCCGGTGTATCAGAGCGAACTAGACATGGTGAACGAGACGCACAAGATTGTCGCGACCCTTCCTGATAGGCCTGAGCTGCAAGAATGGAATTACGAGTTGCGTGGGCGCCTGCTATGGAACGCCTTTGGCCGTCTCGTTCTATTCGACAACCAGCTACTAGCCTCATCGAATCTCGGCCGCCACTTGCTCGGATTGCCACACCTGGGACGGAATAAGGCCGAGGGATGCGCGGAGGTCATCAGAACGCAGTTGCCCTTCCTCGACGTCGAGGCGAGGCCAGGCGACGTTTTGGGCAGATTTAAGTTTCTCGAAGAGTTCGATCTTGTCACCGACGCAACGGGCGAAGAGGCGCTATCCTTGGCCCTGAACGACTTTGCGGTGAAGCGTGGGCCGAAATTCCCACCCGTCGTCTACTCCTGGGTCGTCGGGGACGGTGCGGCGGTGCAAACGATGCTTTGCGACAGCTCCGACTATGCTTGCTACAAATGTAGCAAGCCGGAACTGTCGAAGGAGCCGCGCGTACGCGTCCTGCGCAATTCGGCGGAGAT
Source organism: Xanthobacteraceae bacterium (assembly GCA_035494115.1). Taxonomy (GTDB): domain Bacteria; phylum Pseudomonadota; class Alphaproteobacteria; order Rhizobiales; family Xanthobacteraceae; genus DATJHH01. Next base: position 74,153 of record DATJHH010000006.1, on the reverse strand, counting down.
GTCACTGCGGCGCATGGGGGCATGCGGCGACGGGCTGTACTCGCCCTTCCCGGTTTCGGTTTCGATGGCCGCAGCCTCGCTAGCGCTTGATGTCATTCTTGGCTGGGGGAACGGCAAGCCTGGAGCGCGGCTGCGGACGCGGGCGATCGATCTGGAGCGATCCTTTGCGGTCAAAGACACCACCCTTGCGCCGTCCGCCGTCTGTCCGGCGTGCCGCGGCAAGATGACATGATCCTGCGCACTGGCCTTCGGTTGGTCGAAATATGCGAAACCGTGGTCGAGACGATCGACCGTCATTCGCGGCCCAGAGCGAACTATCATGAGGCGGGCGGGATCCTCATTGGCTCGTATCGCGGGATTCATATCAAGGTCACCGACTGCACGACGCCGTTCCCTGGAGACAAACGAGCGCGAACCCTGTTCGATAGATGTGACCATGACCATCAGCGCTTCGCGATAGAGCGGTGGAGGACCAGCGGCAAGGTTTCGACGTTCGTCGGCGAATGGCACACCCATCCCGAAGCGTCCCCTAAGCCATCATCGATTGACCGTCGTACCTGGCAAAAGGTTGCGGCGAGCAATCGCGCAGGGCCGACGTTTTTTCTGATCAGAGGCTATGACGGCTGGTGGGCGGGATTAGGCGGACCAAACCGGATCGCCGAAATGACCGAACTGAACTGAGCGACGCTGTGACTTTGGTCTACTTCGGGCAAAAAAAATACAAATCCGGCTTAACCTCGGGGCTGCACCATTGTGTGGGATGCGTTGTGGGGCAACGACTTGCCAGCGCGCAGAAAGCTCGGGTCTATCAATACTCTAGCCTTAGGGATTGGCGGAGGGAGAGGGATTCGAACCCTCGATACGGTTTCCCGTATACACGCTTTCCAAGCGTGCGCCTTCAGCCACTCGGCCACCCCTCCGCAAACTCTGTCGTCTTCAGGCATACGCATCGTCTTAAAGACGCGCGCAACCGCGCTGATGCGCGTCACATCAACTCGGCCCCCTTCGCAAACTCGCTCGTTCTCAAGCGCACGCATCTTCTTAAAGACGCGCGTGACCGCTACGAAGCGGGCGCACTATAACGGTGTTCGACCCGGTGACAACCCGGGGCCACGGCTAAAACGCGCTGTGCCTGGAACTTCGTTTGTATGCATGATCTCGCTGGAAAAGTCTGCCGTTTTCCCCAGTACCGGCTCGCATTTTGCCGCATGTCTCCGCAAGCCTGCTGGTGAAAGCACTTCCGAATTTCCTCGCGTGATCGGCTGGGGACGAACGGCCCTATGCCTCCCACGGCCCGCTCAATTTGGCCCGATGGTACGGACCTCCCCCGCCCCGCCAACGTCATAGCCTTTGAGATCCTCGGCCTGCCGTCGGAAGGCAGAAGACCGCATCAGCGCGAAAAGCCGCTGCGGCCCGGGCATGAAATAATCGCGCTGCCGTATCACGAGATCGAAATGCTCCCAGACCAGGGGCAGGAAAGCGAGCCCCATCGCCTCGGCCACGGAAAGGCTTGCAATCCCGCAATCGGCGCGGCCGCTGCGGATCGCCTGCCCGAGATCGGAACCGGTCGGACAGACCAATGACGCCTTGAGCTGTACGCCAGCCGCGAGACCGGCGCGAGCCAGAAGCGCGATCAACAGGAGTTGCGCGCCAGCGCCGGCCGGACGCTGAGCGAGGCGCGCACCGGTCGCGGCGACCGAGGCCATGTCACTCAAACCGAGAGGATTTCCCGGCGCCACCAACAGACCCTGATGGCGGCGTGCGAAAGCAATCACCACCGCATCATGCAGGGCCGGGTTGGCATCAACCGCTTCGGGATTCGCGGTTGCGTCATCGCCGTCGAGGCGATGCAGGTGAATGGCCGCCAGCGCCACTTCGCCCCGCGCTAACCGGCCCAGGCCGGCCTCGCTGCCTTCCGGCAAGTTCGCCAGGCAACTTCTGCTTTCGCGCAACGCCCATTCGAGCAGCGGATCATGGCTCCCTCCAACGATCGGCGGCGCAGCGGCCGGCATGGCATGACCCTGCATTGCGAGATCGGCCGCGATCCAGCGATCGAGCGCCGCCTTGGGAAACAGCCATCGTCCCGTCACCTTGGTGCAGGGCACGGAACGGTCCGCGACCAGGGCGTAGAGTTTTCGTTCGCTCAGCCGCAGATAATCCGCAGCTTCGTCGGTGGTCAGCAAATCCGGCATGCTTCTGACTGCATCAAATTGCATTGTCTCCGCAATTTGACCTGTTCAGCGGTAAATGCAAATTCTTTCGCAGCTTGCGGCGAAAGGACGGGATTTCTATGCAGGAAGGTGCGTCTGCCCTGAGCCTTGTCGTCACCGCCGACCCGGCTCTGATGACGATTGTCGGCTTGTCCCTGTGGGTGACATTGTCGGCCGTTGCCCTGTCGGCCCTGATCGGCATTCCGCTCGGCGCCTTGGTCGCGCTGACGCGATTTCCGGGACGTGATCTCTTTATTGTCGTTCTCAACACCCTGATGGGACTGCCGCCGGTCGTGGTCGGCCTCGGGGTCTATCTGCTGCTCTCCCGCTCCGGCCCGCTCGGCGTGCTCGGGATCCTGTTCACTCCCACGGCCATGATCATCGCCCAGACCATTCTGGTGACGCCGATCATCGCGGCGCTGGCGCGGCAGACGATTGAAGATTTATGGCGCGAGTATCAGGCGGAACTGGCCGCCATGGATGTGAGACCACTGCGCCGCGTCGTCACGCTGATCTGGGACGCGCGCTTCAGCCTGGTCACGGCGCTGCTCGCCGGCTTTGGCCGCGCCGCGGCGGAAGTCGGCGCGGTGATCATCGTCGGCGGCAATATCAACGGCTACACCCGCACCATGACGACAGCGATCGCGCTCGAAACATCGAAGGGCGACCTGCCGCTGGCGATCGGACTTGGGATCATCCTCATGGTCATCGTCATCATCATCAACACGCTGGCCTGGGCGGTGCGCCGCGCCGGCGAAGCCATTGCGGGAGGATGAGCGTGATGCATGGCGCGCTTCCCGCAGAAGACACAGACCTGCCGCTCGCCTTCACGGATGTCAGCGTCATGCGCGCAGGCCGTGCGATCGTCGATGGAGTCTCGCTCACGCTGTCGGCAGGCCACCCGACTGTGCTGATCGGCCCGAACGGCGCCGGCAAGACCACGCTTTTGCTGCTCGCTATGGGCCTCGTCGCACCGACGCAGGGGATCGTCACCTATCAAGGTCGCGCCAAGGGAGACCCGCGCCGCCGCGCGATCGTCTTCCAGCGGCCGCACATGCTGCGCCGAAGCGCGATCGGAAACATCCGTTATGCGCTCGCCGCAGCCGGCGTCCCACGCGCGCAGCGCGCGGCGCGTGCGGCCGAATTGCTGGCGCTGGTCGGCCTTGCACCGCTCGCGCGCCAGCCGGCGCGCCGCTTGTCGGGCGGCGAACAGCAACGGCTCGCCTTTGCCCGCGCGCTGGCGAAAGCACCGCGCATTCTTCTGCTCGACGAGCCGGCGGCCAGTCTCGATCCCGCCGCGACCAAGGCCATCGAGGACATCGTCCGCGATTGCGCCGCGCGCGGGATCAAGGTCGTGATGGCGACGCATGATCTGGCGCAGGCGCGGCGGCTGGCCGGCGACGTCGCGCTGATGCATCGCGGCCGCATCCTCGAGTTCGCGCCGTCGCAAGACTTTTTTTCTGCCCCGCGCACGCAAGAGGCGCGGTCCTTCCTGGCCGGCGAATTGCTGGTCTGATCCAACCGAGAGGAAATCATCGTGCGTCGTTCACTATTGCTGTCCTTTGCCGTGCTGGGCGCGCTCGTGCTCGGCACGCCCGCAAGCGCCAAAGATCAAACCGAAACGCAAAGCAAAGCCCCGGCCGGTTCAACGATCGTCGTCTCATCGACGACCTCGACCCAGGACTCGGGCCTGTTCGGCTATCTGTTGCCGATCGTGAAGGAGAAGACCGGCATCACCGTGCATGTCATCGCTCAGGGCACCGGTCAGGCGCTCGACACCGGACGACGCGGCGACGCCGATGTGGTCTTCGTTCATGCAAAATCGCAGGAAGAGAAATTCCTTGCCGAAGGCCAGAGCACCAAACGCTATCCGGTGATGTACAACGATTTCGTGCTCGTCGGCCCCAAGGACGATCCCGCCGGCATCAAGGGCAAGACCGTCGTTGCGGCGATGAAGGCGATCAAGGACAAGAAAGCCCCCTTCGCCTCCCGCGCCGACCGCTCCGGCACCAACAGCGCGGAACTCAAGCTCTGGAAGGATGCCGGGATCGACATCGCGAAGGACAAAGGCCCCTGGTACAAGGAGCTTGGCCAGGGCATGGGCGCGACACTCAACGCGTCGGCGGCCATGGGCGCCTATACATTGACCGACCGCGCCACCTGGATCGCCTTCAAGAACAAGGGGCCGCTGGTGATTGTCGTCGAGGGCGACAAGAAGCTGTTCAACCAATACGGCGTCATGCTGGTCAATCCGGCAAAGCATCCGACCGTGAAGGCTGCGCTCGGCCAGAAATTCATCGACTTCCTGGTCTCGCCCGAGGGGCAGAAAGTCATCGCCGGCTACAAGGTGAACGGCAAGCAACTGTTCTTCCCCAACGCCAGCGATCCGAACGCCTGATGAAAGCGTTCAACATGAAAAGCCTTATGATCAACAGCCTCGGCGCGGCGGTGATGCTCGCCGCCATCCTGCCTGCGCCCGCGATGTCAGCCGAAATGGTCAAACTGCATGCTGCCGGCAGCTTGCGCGGCGCCCTGACCGCCGTCTCGGCAGCATTCAAGCGCGACACCGGCATCGCGGTCGACATGAAGTTCGGCGCCTCCGGCCTTTTGAAGAACGCGATTGCCGGTGGCGAGAAGGCCGAGGTCTTTGCCTCGGCCAATATGGAGCATCCGCGCGCGCTGCATAAGGATGGGCGCAGCGTGCCGGTGGTGCTGTTCGCGCGCAACCAGATGTGCGCGCTGGTCAAGCCCGGCCTTACCGTCGATACGCAAAACGTGCTGGACCGGATGCTCGACCCGTCGGTCAAGCTCGGGTCGTCGACGCCGAAAAACGACCCCTCCGGCGACTACGCCTGGGAGATTTTCGAGAAGGCGGATGCGCTCAAGCCCGGTGCCACCGCAACGCTGAAAAAGAAAGCGATGCAACTGGTCGGCAAGGCCGACAGCGAAAAGGCGCCGCCCGGAAAAAGCATCTACGGCGTGTTCATCACCCGTGGAGACGTCGACATGTTCCTGACCTATTGCACGAATGGAATCGCGGCACGAAAAGATAATCCCGGCTTGCAGATCGTGCATCTGCCCGAGGGGCTGTCGGTCGGCGCGGATTATGGCATGACGGTGATGAAGGATGCCTCTGGATCGGCGTTCCGCTATGCCCTTTTCATCATGTCCGCGGATGGCCAAAAAATTCTGGCGGAAAACGGATTTATCAGTCCCGCTCTCCAGCAGGAATAGGAGTGATTCATGAAACTCAGCGCACGCAATCAGTTGAAAGGCACCATTGTCGAGGTCAAGAAGGGAACGACGACGGCGCACGTCCGTATCGACATCGGCGGCCAGATCATCACCGCCGCGATCACCAATGAATCGGTCGACGAACTCGGTTTGAAGAAAGGCGGAAGCGCCTACGCCGTGATCAAGGCCAGCAGCGTCATGATCGCGACCGAGTGACGTGCGATATGCGTCTCAGATGTGTCTGAAAAGCATGTGTCTGAAAAGGTCGCGCCGATGACTTTGACACGTCGTCGTGTGCTGACGGCAGGAGCAGCCGCGCTGCTGGCGCGGCCGGCTCTTTTGCACGCCGCGCCGGTCGCCGATGCGTCCGGCCGGCAGATCGACATCAAGCAACCGGTGACGCGCGTTTTTCCCGCCGGGCCGCCGGCTGCGATCCTGCTCTACACGCTGGCCCCGGACTTGCTGCTCGGCTGGCCGCGCGCCAACCGGGCGGAGGAATGCCGCTACATGCTGCCGGACATCTGCCGCCGTCCGGAAGTCGGCCGCCTCACCGGCCGCGGCAACACCGCCAATCTGGAAACCGTGATCGGGCTCAAGCCCGACCTCATTCTCGATATCGGATCGGTGCGCGACACCTATGTCTCGCTCGCCAACCGGGTGACCGAACAGACCGGCATTCCCTATGCGCTGTTCGACGGCCGCTTCGAAGCGACACCCGACACCTACCGTTCGCTCGGCAAACTGATCGGCCGCGCGCAAGCCGGCGAAAGTCTTGCGCAGGATTCCAGCCACACCATCACGACCATCGCGCAGCGCATCGCCGCCGTGCCGCAAGCCAAGCGTCCGCGCGTCTATTATGCGCGCGGACCACGCGGACTGGAGACGGGGCTCGGCGGGTCGATCAATGTCGAGACCATCGAGATGCTGGCAACCAATGTGGCCGGCGGCACCCATGGCGGCCTGACCAACGTCTCCATCGAGCAGGTGCTGGTGTGGAATCCCGACGTGATCGTCACCATCGACCAAAGCTTTGCGGCGAGCGTGCGCAACGATCCGTCCTGGGCCGGTGTCGCGGCAGTGCGCAGCGGCCGCGTTCATCTTTCGCCAAAAATGCCGTTCGGCTGGGTCGATTTTCCGCCCTCGGTCAACCGTCTGATCGGGTTATGGTGGCTCGCCAAAATCCTCTACCCTGAAATCTTTCCCGAAGACCTCCACGCGCTGACGCACGCGTTCTACAAGCGCTACTATCACGTGGACCTGACGCCGCAGCAAACCGATGATGTTCTCGAAGGCAGAGGATGACGCCACGATGAAGCCGCGCCTGCTCGCGGCCGGATGGATCGTGCCGATCGGCGTTCTCTTGCTTGGCCTCGTGCTCGCTTTCACGGTCGGCCGCTTTCCCATCGGCATCGACGACGTCTTCGGCGTGCTGGCGGCAAAACTGTTCGGCACCCACAGCACAGCCTCACAGGCGACACAGGCCGTCATCCTCAATGTGCGCGGGCCGCGTATCGTCGCGGCGGCGCTGGTCGGGGCGGCGCTTGCGGTTGCCGGCACCGCCTTTCAGGGCCTGTTTCGCAATCCGCTCGTTTCGCCCGACATCCTCGGCGCGTCGTCCGGGGCGGCGCTTGGCACCGTCGTCGGGATTTTCTTTTCGCTCGGCATCTTTGCCATCCAGGCCCTCGCCTTTGCCGGCGGCCTGGCTGCCGTCGCCGCGGTCTATGCCATCGGCTCGACCGTGCGCGCGCGCGATCCCGTGCTCGTGCTGGTGCTGACCGGCGTCGTCATCGGCGCTTTACTCGGCGCCGGCGTCGGCCTGATCAAATATCTTGCCGATCCCTACAACCAGCTTCCGGCGATGACCTTCTGGCTGCTCGGCAGCCTCGCCGCCACCAGCGTGCATGACCTGCTGCCGCTGCTCGGCCCGGTGCTGATCGGCATGGTGATACTCGTCGCCCTGCGCTGGCGCATGAACGCGATGTCGCTGCCAGACGAGGAAGCGCGCGCGCTCGGCATTTCGACCGTACCGCTGCGCATCGCGATCATTGCGGCAGCCAGCCTGATCACCAGTGCCAGCGTAGCCGCCGCCGGCATCATCGGCTGGGTCGGCCTCGTCGTGCCGCATCTGGCGCGCTCGCTGGTCGGCCCCGATTTCGCCCGTCTGCTGCCGGCTTCGGCATTGCTCGGTGCCGGCTATCTGCTGCTGATCGACACCATCGCGCGCACCGCTGCGCCGATCGAAATTCCGCTCGGCATCCTCACGGCCATCATCGGCACGCCGTTCTTCATCTGGCTGCTGGCCAGTGCGCAAAAGACCTGGTCATGAAGCTCGAAGGGCGCGCGTTAAACATCGGCTATGGCGAACACGTCGTCGGCCGCGCACTTGATCTCGGCGTCGAGACGGGGAGCGTTGTCACGTTGCTCGGCCCCAATGGCGGCGGCAAGACCACATTATTAAAGACACTACTCGGATTGCTGCCGGCGCTGTCGGGAACGGTCGCAATCGACGGCCAGCCGCTGTCGTCATGGACGGCGCGCGAACGCGCCAAGCGCATCGCCTATGTGCCGCAGATCCACAACGGGACATTTGCGTTCACGGTCGCCGATCTGGTGCTGATGGGCCGCACCGCCCATGGCAGCCTGTTCGCGCGCCCGAGCGCGCATGATCGCGCCGTGTCGCTGCAGGCGCTTGAACGGCTCGGCATCGCCGCGCTCGCCGAGCGGCCCTACACGATGATCTCCGGCGGCGAACGGCAACTCGCGCTGCTGGCGCGGGCGCTGGCGCAGGAACCGCGCTTCATCGTGCTCGACGAGCCGACGGCGAGCCTCGACTTCGGCAATCAGGGAAAGGTGATGCGGGAGATCGCAGCGCTGGCGGCGGCCGACATCGGCGTGCTGTTCACCACGCACGATCCCAACCAGGCTGTGCGGGTCGCCGACACTGTTTTCCTGATCCGGCAGGGCAAGTGCCTGGCGCAAGGGCCGCGGACAAGCATGCTCACGCACGACCTGCTGACCGCGCTTTACGATGCGCCGATCGACGTCGTGACCGGCGCCGACGGCACGATCGCGTTTCGGCCCGGCTGATTCGTGTTTGCCGCATTGCACACGGGCGGCAAAGAACCAGCCCCAAAAATTTTGTGAGCCCTCCAACGTGCGCCCTTCGCGATGGTTCCGAAAAACTTGCAAATATCCGCACGTCGCGCACGGGAACATTGTCTTCACCTTTGACGTTTTGTTCGCGACGAAACGATTGAGAAAACGGCGTTACGCCACCTGATTTTTTTATAAGGGAGAGATTTATGGGCAAGGGTCTTTTGCTTTGGCTTATCGGCATCCCGTTGCCGATCATCCTTCTGATCTGGCTGTTCGGCGGCTTGCACTGATCAATTGCTTGAACAACGGACTGGAATTTTGAACACGGAGCCGGCCTGTTGAGGCTCACCGAAGAATTGCATCGCGGCGACATTTGAGATGAGGCGTTAGGGGTCCGGCTTGCCGGGCCCCTGTTTTATTTTGCGCCGCCGCAATTAACGACTATATGGAACTCGGTTATTAGCGCGTATTCCGAGCGAGCGCCCGACGTGAGCAAAGAGACCCTCCTCATCAAACCGGACCCGCACGATCCGCGGCTGACCGAGCGCGTGCGCGGCATCGACCAGGCCGGTGCGCCGGTCGAGACGTCGGTGACCGTCGAGCGTGCCCTGACGATCTACCTCAATGCTCAGGAGATCGTCACGGCGATGACGATCAACGATTACCCGGACTATCTGGCGATCGGCTATCTGCTCAACCAGAACATGCTGCGCATGGACGATGTCGTCACCGAGGTCGACTACGACGAAGAACTGTCCGTCGTGGTCGTGCGCACCGAACGCGCCACCGACTACGAAGAGAAGATGAAGAAGCGCGTGCAGACCTCCGGTTGCGCGCAGGGGACAACCTTCGGCGACCTGATGGAGGCGCTGGAGACGGTGACGCTGCCCGATGCCGAACTGCGCACGTCCTGGCTTTATCGCCTCACCGAGGCGATCAACACCACGCCGTCTCTGTATCTCGAAGCCGGCGCGATCCATGGCTGCGTGCTGGCCGAAGAGGATCGCCCGCTCGTCTATATGGAGGATGTCGGCCGCCACAACGCCGTCGACAAGATTGCCGGCTGGATGTTCCGCCATCGCGTGCGGCCCGAGGGCAAGATCTTCTACACCACCGGCCGGCTGACTTCGGAAATGGTGATCAAGACCGTGCGCATGGGCATCCCGATCCTGATCTCGCGCTCCGGCTTCACCGCCTGGGGCGTGGAACTGGCGCGCAAGGCCAATCTCACACTCATCGGCCGCGCGCGCGGAAAGCGTTTCATTGCGCTCGCCGGCGAACAGCGCATCGTCTTCGACCAGGACCTTGCCTACGTCGCCGAAGAAAGTTCAAAAATGCGGCGCAAGGCAGCGGCTTCCGATGAGTGACGGCGGCGCAACGGCAACGCCGCCGACGCTGGCTGTCGTGCTCGCCGGCGGTCTCGCGCGGCGCATGGGCGGCGGCGACAAGGCGCTGATTGCCATCGGCGGCCAGACAATTCTCGCGCGCGCGCTGGCGCGGCTCGCGCCGCAGGTCGACGCCACCATCATCAACGCCAATGGCGATGCCACACGTTTCGCCGCAACCGGACTTCCCGTCATCGCCGACAGCGTGCCGGATTTTGCCGGACCGCTCGCCGGCATTCTCGCCGGCCTCGACTGGACGGCTGCACACCGCCCGGACATCGCGTGGATCGTGACGGTGCCGGGCGATTGCCCGTTTCTGCCCAAGGACCTCGTGGCGCGCCTGCATCGCGCGCGTGATGAATCCAGTCAGGCGTTGGCCTGCGCCAAATCCGGCGATTGGCGTCATCCGGTCGTCGGACTATGGCCGGTGGCGTTGCGCGAGGACCTGCGGCAGGCTTTGACGCAGGAAAATTTGCGCAAGATCGAGGTGTGGACGGCCCGCCACGGCGTCGCGCTCGCCGAATGGCCGACCGCGCCCTACGACCCGTTCTTCAACGTCAACACGCCGGAAGATGCGGCGCGGGCCGAGACCATCGCGGCGACGTTACAGGCGTGACGATCGGCTATTTGAATTACGCTTCCAGCACGGCGTAGGCGTAAAAGCCGATCGGCGTGCCTTTCTCGATCTCCATCATGTCCTCATCGAGTTCGGCAAGTCCGTCGGTCTCGGTCAGCGAGGTGATGATGCCTGCCCCCTCGCGCGGATATTTTTGCGCTTCCAGCACGCCGTCGGTGCCGCGCCGCAGCGTCACCCGCACATATTCGCGCCGTCCGGCTTTCTTTTTGTAATCGAATCCCGTGCGCACGGCTTGCGGCACGAGCGGTGACGCCGTCGCACCGGACAGCCGCAGCAGCAGCGGCCGCACCACGCGCACGAACGTCACATAAGCGGCGGCCGGATTGCCCGGCAGGCCGACGAACGCCGTGCCGTCGATGACGCCCATGGCGACGGGCCGGCCCGGCTTGATGGCCACGCGCCAGAAAATCAGCTTGCCGATCGCCTCGACAGCGGCGCGCACATGATCGGCCTCGCCGGTCGAAACGCCACCCGACGTCAGCACGAGATCGTGCGTCTTCACGGCCTCGGCAATGGCGCGGCGCAAACCCTCCGGCTCGTCCTTGAGAATGCCGAGATCGGTGACGACGGCGCCGAGCCGGCGCAACAGCCCGGCCAGCAGATAGCGGTTGGCATCGAACAGGCTTGAGGCCACCCGCACACGGCCGGGCTCGACGATCTCATCGCCGGTCGAGAATAGAGCCACGCGCACGGGCGCAAAAACATCGAGCTGCGTCTGCCCCATGGCGGCGGCGAGCGCGACATCGCGCGCGGTCAGCCGGCGGCCGCGCGGCAGCACCAGCGCGCCGACCGGCACATCCTCGCCGGCAGCGCGGCGATTGGCGCCGCGCTTGAGACCGGACGGCACGATCACGCTGTCGCCTTCGACGCGGCAATCCTCCTGCATGAAGACCGTGTCGGCACCGGGCGGCATCGGCGCACCGGTGAAGATGCGGATCGCTTCCTGCGCGCGCAGCGTCTGCGTCGCGCTGTGGCCGGCCGCGACGCGATCGACAATGCGCAGCCTCGTCTCGCCCTGTACGGCGACATCGGCATGGCGCACGGCAAAGCCATCAACGGCGGAATTGTCGAACGGCGGCAGCGCCAGCGGCGCCAGCAGATTCTCGGCAAGCACACGCCCCGCAGCTTGCGCCAGGGGAACGCGCACGCGGGTCGCGAGTGGCGTCACCCGCTCCTCGATGAGCCGCTCCATCTGCGCCAGCGGCAGCAAGGGACCGGAAAATGCAAAACAGTCGTCAGTGAGTTGCGCCATGATCGGCGTCCTTACTCTCGGCGGTCTGCAGGGTCGCACAACAATGTCGCGATGGGTATGGCGTAGCGCAGAATCGTGTCGGCGATGCGTTCGACGTCATCAAGCGCCATCACTGGAACCGTGGCCTGCGGCAGCGGACCGTCTGCAGCGATGGCCACGATATGCGGATCGCCGGGCGCGAGCAGCGGCTTGCCGACTTCGGCGCGGTGGGTTTCGAGTTTCGGATGCGCTTCCGTCTTGTAGCCTTCGACGATGACCAGCGACACCGGCGACAGCAGCGACAGCAGTTCGCGCAGGCTCGGCTCGGGCGCGTCGCGCAGTTCGTGCATCAAGGCAAACCGTTGCGCCGAACTGACCAGCACCTCGGTTGCACCCGCGGTACGATGCAGGAAAGAATCCTTGCCCGGCTGATCGACGTCGAAGCGATGATGCGCGTGCTTGAGCGTCGACACGCTGTGGCCGCGCGCGATGAGGCAGGGGATGAGTTTTGTGAGGAGCGTGGTTTTTCCCGAACCGCTCCAGCCGGCAAGACCGATGAGACGCATGGCGTATTATAACAAACGAAAGCACGGCGTTGCGCGCAATCGCCCGCACTTGCGGTCGACAACGGCGCAGTCGCCGGCAGAAGACAGGGCCACCATCAACTCACGGTCTCCTTCTGCCGCGCCGGCAATTCGGCAATAAGGTTCTGCGGCTGGATGCGCAACGTCTTGTCCTCGGCCATGGCGAGGATCAGATACACCGGCTCGCCGCGAATCTCTTCGTTCATGTCGTCGGGATTGCGGAATGTCATGCGATAGATGCCGACCACCTGCGCGCACATCGCCTCGTCGAGATCCTCGCCATTCCACAACGCGTCGCCGATGCGCGCGCCCTCGCCGTCCAGCCCGATATACCAGGCGAGATCGACATCGCGAACCTCGCTCAGCGCTTCGACATCGACCTCGATTCCCAGCATGTGGAAAATGAAAACCGACATCACCTCGCCGAGTGCGCCGAGACCGCGACGGCCTGCGGTGAGATCGAGCGCCATGTCGAACTGGTCGCTGCGCCGCCAATAATCGGCGGTGTTTTCCGCCTTGAGCACGTCGATGCCGACTTTTGCCGGCTGGCCGAGCATCGACACCAATGGCGACAGCGGCTGTCCGTCGATGCCGAAAATCGTCTCGTCGTCGGCCGCGATCAGTGCGCCGTCGTGGGGCGAGAGCGTCTGCACGCGAAACAGCATTTCGGCCGCGCGCAGGATGAAGGCATCGGTGCAGCCGTCGAGCGCATTGCGCAAAATGACGTGGACGAGCTGGTTGAGGAACAGCGGCGGCATGCGGCCGGCGCCGTCGCGGACCATCGCGGCGTAGGCTCCTTCGATGGTGCGATGGCGCAGCAGGCGGTCGCGGAAGTCGATCATCAACTGCCAGTTCTCGCGCGCATCGGGATCGGGAATAGCCGCGATGTCCTGCGCGCTGACGGGCAGCCGCGGAGTGGCGAGCAGCGCCTTGTAAAGATTTTGTTCGATGGCGTCCGCGTCCGGCTCGGGCATCAGCTCCGGCCGTGCGAAATACGCTTTGAGAAAGGCATCGGTCACGACGAGCCCGCCGCCGGGCGCGCGGTCGAGCAAGTTATGGCCACAGGAGATCCAAAAGTCCGTCATCGCTTCCTTATGCGCGCCGCAGCACCCAGCGGCAAGCACCGCCCCAAGTCACGCTTTCGTTGCTGCAAATGTCGATGCGAAACAAGGCGTTACGCCAGCGCCGGTGGGGGCGCGACAATTCAAGTTTCGGAAAAGTGTTGGCCCAGCGCCACGATGCGCGCACGAATGTCCGGATCATGCAAGGCGGCGAGAAAAGCCTGCACCGCCGGCCGCTCGCGGCGCGCTTCCACGAGCAGGAAATCGTAGTGTTCCGGCGTCAGCGGCAGGAAATCGAGATCGTAGAGTTGTGCCGCCGTCGCCACCGCGACGCCCCAATCGGCGCGGCCCTGCGCCACAGCCGCCGCGACCGCGTTGTGCGATTTCGGCTGGTTGGCGTAACCGGGCGGCCGTAGCCCTTCGAGCAGGCGATCGATGAGGATGCGCGTGCCCGAGCCGGCATTGCGGTTGACCATCAGGCAGGCGGCATCGTCCCGCACGGCCTTGGCCGCCGCCTCCGCAGTCTGTCCGGCAAAGCGCACATCGCCACGGCGGAAGACGATTCCCTGCATCCGTTGCCAGCCGTTCACCAGCGCAAGTCCCGGCACGACGAGATGGGCATTGTACTTGCCGCTGTCGGGATCGAGCACATGCACCGGCGCGATATCGCATTGCCCGCGCAACGCGGCGGCATGGCCGCCGAGACTGCCGACGGCAATGCTGCGCGCCAAAACGCCCCGCTCGGCAAGTGCGCTGATGACGATATCGAGCGCGATGTCGTGGCTGCCCATGATGACGAGATCGGGCGGCCGCGCGCTCTTGCCGATCAGCGTGACCTGCGCCTGCGTTCCCGCTTGAAGCGTCGTCGCCAGCGCATCGACTTCGACGAATCCGTCGGCCTGCGAAAACGTCGTGACCGAACCCGAACCTTTGCCGATCGGAAATGCGACCGGCCCCTCGGCGCCGTCGGACAGCGCGACGAGGACATATTCCTTGCGGCCGAGTTCGGACGACAGCGTGACCGGGATCGACGCCGTGAGCGTACGCGCAGCTTCTTCCGGCAGGCCGGCCAGCGCGCGGATCACCGGCGCGACAAAACTGTGGAAGGTGAAGATCGCCGATGTCGGAAAGCCCGGTAGCACCGCCACCGGCTTTCCGTCCGCGACCGCGAGACACAGCGGCTTTCCGGGCTTGAGCGCGACGCCATGGACGACGACGCCGGGCGCGCCGAGCCGGGCGACCACGCGATGAGAAATATCACCCGCCCCTTTCGACGTGCCGCCGCTCATGATGACCATGTCGCAGGCGATAAGCGCCTCGCGCATCGCAGCCTCCTGCACGGCCTCGTCGTCGGCGAACGCGCCATAGGCAACCGGTTCGCCGCCGGCCTCGCTCACGGCCGCCGCGATGATCGCGCCGTTGCTGTCATAGACCCCGGCCGGACGCAGCGCTTCGCCGGGAGCGACGAGTTCGTCGCCGGTCGACAGCACCGCCACCTTTGGCCGCCGCACGACATCGACTGTCGCCAGCCCGCAGGCCGCCACCATGCCGATCTCGCGCGAACTGATGAGCACGCCCTTGCGCAGCAGCGTCTCGCCGCGCGCAATGTCGGAGCCGGCATAGGCGACGAATTGCCCCGCCGGCACCGCGCGATGCACGGCGACGACGGCGTCGGCTGCGGCGTCGTCAAGATCGGTGTATTCGATCATCACCACCGCGTCGGCGCCGCGCGGAATGACGCCGCCGGTGGCGATGGCGGTCGCGGTGCCCGCCGCCACTTCGATCAATGGCGCGTGGCCGCAGGCGATGACCTCGGCATTGAGCCGCAGGCGGCGCGGCGCCTGTTCGCTTGCGCCCGTTGTGTCGGCGGCGCGCACGGCAAAGCCATCGACGCCGGAGCGGTCGAACGGCGGCGCATCGACGGGCGCGGCGATATCATGCGCGAGCACGCGGCCGAGTGCCTGCGCCAGCGGCACGCTCTCGTACCCGCGCGGGGTGAGATCGAGATGGGCATGAAAACGCGCTGTCGCTTCTTCGGCGCTGACGACTGCCAAAAACTGCTCCTGCCGCGCGGCGGCGCGCACGGCATCGCGCAGCGCCTGTGCCGAGGCCTTTGGTTTGCGCGGCGTGTCGTTCATGCAAGCCCCCTCACGCAAACCAGCGCGCCGGCAGGAAATCCTTCGCTCATGGCGGGCACGGCGATCCATCCATTGGCCCGCGCCAGCGCCGACAGTGTGAGATGGTCGCGCGCCAGCGGCGTGACGTCAGCATCCTGACCGGCATCGTCGACAAACACCGGCACGACCTCGACCAATCCGATGGTCGAGGTGATCTTGCGCGTCAACCGGCCGGTGACGGGGAGCGCGTCGTCGCGGCGGCCGCTGAGCGCATCGGACAACGCTTGCCCGAGTGTCAGCCACACCGCCAGCGCGGCATCGAGCCGATCCGGCATCACCAGCACCGGCTTCGATTGCATGAGCCCGAGGGCGGCGGCGTCGCCGGGCGAAAGCCCGACGCCATGCAGCAGTATTTTGCCGTGATCGCGCAGCATCGTCACGGCTTCAGATTCGGCACCGATGACAAAAAGCGCGTCAGTCGTGTCGGCTAGAGACGAAGTCGAAAATTGCGCACGCAATACTTCGGCCGTCGTGACATCTCGATTGGAAATGACGACAGCGCCGGCACGCGCAAGCATCGCGGCAAGCCACGGCGCGACAATCTTCTGCGCGCGTGACGTCAGCGCGACGATCGCGATGCGCGGCTGACGCACGCTCACGTCCGCGATTCCGGCTGCCTGCAGCACGGCGACGTCCAACGCGCGCAACTGTTGCCCAGCGGCGCGCAGCACGGTGCCCGCGACCGCATCGGCGCCGATTGCCGCGATACCGGTGCCCGGCGCCAGCGGCAGACGCGCTTCGGCGCGGGCGCCCGTTAGATCGATGGTCTCGAACGGCGCGACCGCGTCGCAATCCGGCGGCAGCGCCGCGCCGGCCTCGACCCAAATCGGCTTGGACGACAGCGGCGCGCCGGCATAAGCGCCGCCATCCATCGTCTCGTCGGCGCGCACCGCCCAGCCGGATTGCAGCGCGCACGCCACCGACGGAACGTCGGCTACAGCCTGCACATCCTCCGCCAGCACGCTGGCAGCAGCAGGCGCAGCCATCACCGGCGCGACGGGCAAAACCGTGCGGGCGATCAGGACGAGCGCGTCGTCGAGCGGCGTCAACTGCGTGACCCGCGCCTGTGGATTCGGAAGATTCATCTTGAAAAATTCATGGCGTTTCAACTCTCAGCGCCCACTAGAGCATTTTCCATCGCCCGGGAAAATGCTCCGACTCCATCGCGCACCGATCGCGTGATAGAAGAACCCGATATATAGGAAGCCGTTGAGGATGCGCGACGGCGCTTGACGGCCTGCGCCAAGCCGTTATCCCGTAACCTTAAGCAACAGGGACGATCACGTGGCGGAAACCACCCTCAATCTGCGCGGCCTCAAATGTCCCCTGCCGGCGCTGCGCGCGCGCAAGGCGCTGTCAAAAATGCCGTCCGGCGATATTCTCATCGTGGAATGCACCGATCCGCTGTCGGCCATCGACATCCCTAACCTGATGAACCAGACCGGCGACGTACTCGAACAGCAGGAGCGCGGCGAAGCGCTGTTGACCTTCCGGATTCGCAAAGTTTAGCAGCGCATGCCTCGAACGCCGAAACGGCGGCGTTCGCCCCCTTTCCCCGCCCGCGCGGCGTGCTACGGTCCCCGCCCGATCCGCCGACCGCTGCCACCGCATCAGCCATCAAGAGCGAGCAAGAACAACATGACCCTGATCCTGTCCAACGCCGATGTCGAAAAACTGCTCACCATGCGTGAATGCATCGACGTGCTCGAGGACGCCTATATCGAACTCGACGAGGGACGCGGCGTCGCCCGCACGCGCTCCGATTGCCTGACGCCCACGGCGCGGCCGGACGCGCATTACAGCCTCAAATCGATGGACGGGGTGATCCCCAAACTCGGCATCGGCGCGATCCGTATCAATTCCGACATCATCACCATGCCGAAGACCGGCAACGCCTATCGCCGCGTCAAGGTGCCGGCTGCCGAAGGCGGTCGCTATGTCGGGCTGGTCGTGCTGTTTTCGAGCGAGGACGGCACGCCGCTCGCGATCATGCCCGACGGCGTGATGCAGCGCATGCGGGTCGGCGCCGCCAACGGCCTCGGCGTCAAATACATGGCGCGCAAGGATGCCAAAAGCGTCGGCATTCTCGGCTCCGGCTGGCAGGCCGGCGCGCAACTGATGGCCGCCTGCGCGGTGCGCCCGATCGAGACCATCCGCTGTTTCAGCCCCAATCGTGAGCGCCGCGAAACGTTTTGCGCCGAGATGAGCGCGATGCTCGGGCAGACGGTCGAGCCGGTCGAGAGCCCCGAGGATGCGGTCGGCCGGGCCGACATCGCCATGTGCGCGAGCAACAGCCTCGACAATATCTTCTTCGAACAATGGGTGCGGCCGGGCATGCATCTGAGCGCGATCAAAAAGCCGGAGATCGAGCCCAAGGCGATCCTGCGCGCCGACCGCGTCGCCATCCACACCCGCGACACCGCACCGATCCAAGCGGTCGCAGCCAATCTCGAACAGGCCGATACCAGCGAGAAAGGCTGGACCACCGGCGAGGAAGACCTCGACATCTCGAAATTTCCGACGCTGCCGGAAATGATCAACGGCAAGGCCAAGGGCCGCGGCGGCAACGACGAAATCACCTGCTTCGTCAACAATCTCGGCCTCGGCTATCAATTCGCCGCCGCCGGGTCCGTCGTCTATAAAAAGGCGAAGGAGACCGGCATCGGCCACGAACTGCCGACCGACTGGTTCACCGAAGACGTGCATCCGTAATGACAGAACCGTTCCGCATCTTCATCGGCTGGGATCAGCGCGAGCCGCAGGCCTATGACGTGGCAAAATTCTCGCTCGAGCGGCGCGCGTCCGTCCCCGTCGCGGTCACGCCGATCAAGATCGACCCGCTGCGCGACCGCGGTCTTTATTACCGCACGGAAGATCCGCTCGCTTCAACGGAGTTCACCTATACGCGCTTCCTCACGCCGGCGCTGGCCAGGTTTACAGGGTGGGCGCTGTTCTGCGATTGCGACTTTCTCTGGCTCGGCGATATCGCCGGCCTGCTGCCGCACACGCAATCGGACAAAGCCGTGTTCTGCGTGCAGCACGACTATGTGCCGAAGGAAGCGACGAAGATGGACGGCGCGGTGCAGACCGTCTATCCGCGCAAGAACTGGTCGTCGCTGATGCTGTTCAACTGCGCGCATCCGAGCGTGCGCACGCTGACGCCGGAGTGCGTGAACACCCGGACCGGCGCTTACCTGCACCGCATGCAGTGGGTTGCCGATGCCGATATCGGCGCGCTTCCCGTCACGTGGAATTGGCTCGAAGGCTGGAATGAAAAGCCCGCCAGCGGCCTGCCGCAGGCCGTGCATTTCACCCGCGGCGGCCCGTGGTTCGAGAAATGGCAGCATGTCGATTATGGCGACCTGTGGCGCGAAGAATTCGCGGCCATGACCCTCGCCACGACCAGCCGCGCCTGACAGGGCGCCCGCCATGTCCGCCTCCCCTGCGACCGCTGCGCTGTTCGATCAGGCTTGCGCCCTGCACAGGCAGGGCGCGCGCAGCGAGGCGGTGCGGCTTTATCGCGACGTGCTGGCGCAGGATCCCGGCCACGCCGATGCGCTCTATCAGCTCGGACTGGCGTTGTGCGAAGACGGCGCGTTCGAAGACGGGCTCGCAGCCTTGCGCGAGGCGGTGACGCACGATCCCACGCAGGCGCGCGCGCATCGGCTGGCCGGCGTCGTGCTCGGCCGCATCGGCAAACCCGAAGACGGTCTTGCGAGTCTCGATCGCGCGCTGGAGCTGAAGCCCGACAACGCGACCTATGCCGCCGACAAGGCCGATCTGCTCTCCACCATGGGCCGGCTCGCCGAAGCGGTCACCTATTACGACAGGGCGCTCGCGCAAAAGCCCGATGCCGCGGACGACTGGTGCAATCGCGGGGCGGCGCTGCTCGATCTCGGGCGCAACGATGAGGCCATTGCCAGTTTCGACCGCGCTGTGGCATTGCGGCCCGATTTCGCCTTCGCGCATTTCAACCGCGGCAAGGCGCTGCTGGCGACAAAGCAATACGACGCAGCCATCGCCGCCTTCGCGGCCGGCCTCGCCCGCGATCCGGCGAACACGGACGCACTCAACGGCAAGGCGCAGGCCCACACCATGGCCGGCATCGCGCTGCAGACGCAGGAACGCTTCGAAGAAGCCTTGTCGCATTTCCGCAAGACGGCGGAGTTGCAGCCGCAGAATGCCGAAGCGCACATGCATGTCGGCAACGCGCTCTATGACCTGCTGCGACACGACGAGGCGGCCGCCGCCCATGCCCACGCGCTGTCGCTCGCGCCCGACAACGCGACAGCGCATTACAACATGGCCAATGCGCAGCATCAGTTGCGCCGCTACCGCGAAAGCCTGGTGCATTACCGCAAGGCGATGGCGCTCGACCCGAATTTTCCGCAGGCGGCAAATATCCATCTCAATGTCGCAAGCGCGTTGCGGGCGCTCGGCGACGACGCGGCGTCGGAGAACGAACTCGATCTTGCCCTGTCGCTGCGTCCGGACTGGAGCGAGGCGTTGTGGGACAAGGCGCTGCTTTATCTCAACCAGGGCCGGTTTCGCGAAGGCTGGCCGCTGCACGGCCATCGTTTCAGCGCGCTCAACCGCACCCTTCCCCGCGCCTACCCGCAACCGGAATGGAATGGCGCATTCGTCGACGGCACGCTGCTGGCATGGGCCGAACAGGGTCTTGGCGAACACATCATCCATTCCAGCATGGTGCCGGAGTTGCAAAGCCTGTCGCGGCATCTGGTGCTGGAAGTCGAGCCGCGGCTGGTAAAGCTGTTCGCGCGCTCGTTTCCCGGCGTCACGGTGGTGCCGCTCGGCGACGCGCTTTACCGTGGGCGCATCAACGCGCAAGTGGCGCTCGTCGAAGCCGGCAAATTCCTGCGCCATCGGTTTGAGGATTTTCCGCTGCGGCCGCGGGGCTACCTCGCCGCCGATCCTGCGCGCGCCGCGGCGCTGCGCGGCCGTCTCGACGACGGCCGAAAGATCATCGGGCTATCCTGGGTCAGCAAGAATCCGTTTTCCGGAATGGTTAAATCGGCGCAGTTGCGCGATTTCGAAGCGATCTTCAAAATCCCCAACACCCGCTTCATCGATTTGCAATATGGCGACACGCGCGAGGAACGCGAGGCGCTGGCGCGCGAGCGCGGCATCACGGTGGAACGTCTCGCCGACATCGACAATACACAGGACATCGACGGGCTTGCCGCGCTCATGATGGCCTGCGACGCGGTGGTGAGCATCAGCAACACGACGGCGCATCTCGCTGGCGCGCTTGGCCGGCCGACCTGGGTATTCCTGTCGTTCGGGCACGCGACCTTCTGGTACTGGTATCCGGGACGGCGGCAGGACCCGTGGTATCCACACGCGCATGTGGCGCAGCAGCGCGAGGGCGAAGCCTGGACGGACGTGTTCGCTGCCGCGGCACCGGTGATTGCGGATCAGCTTGCATCCGGCATGCTGCCTTTATCGCCGACGCAAAAGCCTCTACCCTAATCGGCGGATTTTTTGAGGAATCTCTATGAACGCAAAAAATAGCCAGCGTGAGCAGTGCTGGGTCATCCTCAGTGAATGGATCGAACCGCGGCCGGCCTCCTCACTCAGCAACGAGCAGGTGGCGGAGATGCATCATCATTTTATCGACGACCTGGATGCCGCCGGACTTCTCGCCGGCGCCGGCCCGTTCATCGACGAAACCGGCGCGCGCGACGGCATCGGCATGGTTATCGTACGGGCACCGACCCGCGTGGAGGCGATGACGATCGCCAACCGCGAACCCTGGATCGCCAACGGCTTCCGCACCTTCAAGCTGAAACCCTGGCAACGCATCGCCGGACACTAGTTCGGACAGCGGACCCCGCGGATCCATCGCAGTCCGCACCTCGTTACACCGCAATCGCGTTTTCGTCCTCGCCGTCCGGATAGACGCCGCGCAGCACTTCTTCGAAATGGTCGTGGACGAGATCGTTGCAATGGCACGACAACGTGTTGAGCACGTCGCGATCCTGGATGATCAGCCGGCCGCGCCGCACCGACACCGCGCCCTGCTGCTTGAACTGCGTAATGACGCGGCTGACGTAAGTGCGGCCCACACCGAGCATGCCGGCCAATTGCTCCTGGGTCATCTCGATGTCGTTGCGGCCGGTGCGCTGCTGGGCCGCGAGAAGCCATTTGGCCGCGCGCTGCGCGATGGAATGCGCCGCATTGCAGGCGACCGCCTGGAAAACCTGTGCGAGCAGGCAATCGGCGTAACGCACCATGACGTTGCGCAGGGACGGCGAATGGTTTTTTGCCTCCTCAAGATGCGAGGCCGCGATGCGCAGAAGCGGACCGCCATGCTGCACAACCGCAGAAGAATAAGCCGGCAGTCGGCCGTGACTGACAATGCCGCCGACAGCGCCTTCGCGCCCGATCAACGCGGTCTCGACTCCGTGCCCGTCTTCCACCGTCACGATGAAAGATACCAGCGTCGCATGGCACGGAAAGAACGCAAATTCGACATCCGAGCCGGCTTGAAACAGCACATCGCCACGGCGCGCTTCGACCCGCACCAGATTGGGATAGAGAACCTGGCTATCAGCGGGACGAAGCGACGCCAGAAGATTGCTCGCCTCACAAAACTGCTTCGGAAAATGGGTGGTCATCATTGCCGAAAGCTCCTGATGAATGAGAACTCCAGTCTGCAACGTTCGTTCGTAAACGCGCGGGCTTCTAAAAGGTTCACTTGTATACAGACCTGTTCCTCGACCTGAGGTAGGCTTCCCCCGTCACCAGTTTCGCGATGGTGAAAAAACGTCGCATTTTCAGAGCGCAATCACCGCAACATGGTTTTAGAACCGGACTGCCGGCGCGCGCCGAACTGGGATATTTTTTCATGACGTCTTCCGATTCGGGGCTAAGCCCGACAACCGCGCGTCAGGCGGCTGTGCCGCAACGCGTGCTGCTCGTCGAAGACAATCTGATCATCGCGCTCGACACCGAGGACACGCTGCGAACGCTCGGCGTCACCCATGTCGACACCGCCGTCAGCGTGCAGACGGCGCTGGATCTGCTGGCCAGCAGCAATCCTGATTTCGCGATCCTCGATGTCAGTCTCGGACCGGAAAACAGCTTTTCCATCGCGCAGGTTTTGGCCGAGCGTGGGACACCCTTCGCCTTCGCCACCGGCTATGGTAAGCGCTTCGCATTTCCGGAGCCGTTTCGCAACACGCCGATACTGGTCAAGCCCTATACGGAAGCCGCCATCCGCGCGGTGCTGTGCGGCAAGCCGGCTGCGTAACGCGCGCTCCCTCCTGAAGTCTCTCGCCGTCCGATAGCCGTTGCCCGTGGTCCTGAAGATACATAAACTCGCTGCGAACGATGGCGGACGGAGCAGCGGCATGAGCGACACCAAAACGACCACCGCGCGCGGACGGCTCGCGCCGCCGCTGGCCCGTATCGGCGTCATCCTGCCCACCAGCAACCGGATGATCGAACCGCAATTCTCGCATTACGCGCCGGTCGAAGTCGGTGTGCATTTCGCGCGTGCGCAGATCACCGGCCCGTGGAGCCGTTCGCTCGATCTGCTCGCACCGGAGATCGCGCGCGCCGCCAATACGTTGGCCGATGCGCGGCCCGATCTGATCGTCTTCAACTGCACCGCGACCTCGATGAAGGAAGGCCAGGCCGGCGACGCCTTCCTGCTCGACACCATCCGCAAGGAGACCGGCATCGCGACCATGTCGACGGCAGCGGCGGTGAACGACGCGCTGCGGGTGATGAAGGTCAAGCGTTTCGTTCTGCTGTCACCCTATGTCCAGGCGACCAACGATCACGAGATCCATTATTTCGCGGAAGCCGGCTTCGAGGTGGTGCACGATATCGGCCTCGGGCTTGTCGGCGGCGACCAGTACATCGCGGTGACGCCGGAGCGATGGGTCGACATCGCGCTCGCCAACGACCGGCCGGACAGCGACGGCTTCTTCCTCGCCTGCACCAACACGACCCAGATCGAGGCCATCGAAGAGATCGAGCGCGCCACCGGCAAGCCGGTGCTCAACAGCAACCAGGCCGTCATCTGGGCCGCGATCAACCATCTGCGCCAAACCATTCCGGCACTGCCGCAGGCCACGATTCCCGGCGCCTTGCGCGAGCGGACACCGCGCGTGCAGGCGGCCGCCTGAGGTTTTCGGCGCGGCGCGATTGTCTTTATTGTTTGAGCATGATCTTTTTCGAAAGCCGGCTTCCACCCCCGATCAAGTCGAGGGCGGGCTTTTTCGGGATCATGCTCCCGCGTCTTGACTCCCGCGCCGGCAGGCCCGAGATCGTGTCGATCTCGCGCCTATGATCACCTGAAACGACAGGATTTTACGATGTTCAAAACACGACGGCGGATCACCGCTGCGCTCACGGCTATGCGCACCCTATTGGTGGCGCTTATTGGCCTCTGCATGCTGATCTCGATTGCGCCGGCCCTGGCGCAGAAGAGGGACACCGCCGCCAATGACGCGGTCGCCAAATTTTACACCGGCAAGACCGTGACCATCATCATCGGCTCGTCGCCCGGCGGCGGCTACGACACCTATGCGCGGCTGATCGCGCGCCATCTGGGCAAATTCATTCCCGGCCATCCGACGGTGACGCCGAGCAATATGCCGGGCGCCGGCAGCATCACGGCGGCAACCGCGATCTACAACACGCAGCCGAAGGACGGCACGCGTATCGGCGCGATCTATGCCAGCGCCATGCTCGAGCCGTTGCTCGGCGATGCCGCGCATCTGCATTACGATCCGAGCAAGTTCGGCAATCTCGGCTCGGCCAGCAACGAGGTCTATGCCTGCGTCACCCGCGCCGACGCGCCGATCAAGACACTCGACGACGCGCGCAGCCACGAGATCGTTTTGGGCGCCACGGCGGCGGGCGGATCGACGGTCGATTTCCCGACGATCCTCAACCATTACTTCGGCACCAAATTCAAGATCGTGCGCGGCTATCCCGGCTCGAACGAGGTGCTGCTGGCGATGGAGCGCGGCGAGGTGCAGGGCGCGTGCGGCCTGACCTGGTCGGTGCTCTCGGTACAGATGCCGAACCTGTTCACCGATGGCAAATACCGCATGCTGGTGCAGGAGGACATGTCAGGCATCGACTCGTTGAACGCACGCGGCGTTCCCGTCGTCGGCAAGCTCGCCAAGGACGAGAAGACGCGGCAGGCGCTTGAGCTGTTTTATGCGCAGAACGTTCTCGGCCGGCCCTATGTGGTCGCGCCCGGCGTGCCCGCGGATCGCACGGCCGCGCTGCGCACGGCGTTCATGAGCGCACTGAAGGATCCCGACCTGCTCGCCGACGCGAAGAAGGTCCGCATCACCATCAACCCGCAGTCGGGCGACGCGGTGCAGGCGCTGGTCGCCAAGGTTTTTGCGACACCGAAGCCCGTGGTCGACGAGGTCCGCGCAACGTTGGGCCACGCGAAGTAAGGCGCGCACAAGATCGGCTCGGTCGGGTTAGCCTCATCTTCACCTCTCCCCGTTGGGGAGAGGTCGGATTGCGAAGCAAGCCGGGAGAGGGGCGACAGACTATCGATAGATTCAATCCCCCTCACCCCAACCCTCTCCCCACTGGGGAGAGGGAGACTAAGCCTGCAGCAGCCTACTTCGTCTTCTCCTGCGCGACCGCCTTCTCCTGATAGCTCGTGTCGATGTATTTCTGCGGCTTGCCGGACTTGGTCTTCGGCACGCTCCATTCATCGCGCAGCGCCAAAACCTTTTCCACGCCCGGAATGCTGATGGCCGCGTGTTTCGAGATACCGCCGGGGCCGGTCAGCCGCGTGTAGAGCCGCTCGGCATCCGCATCCGACAGGCCCTTGATGTGCGCCTTGAGCACTTCGATGGTCCCGGCTTTGTTGTTATAGACGTAGTCGTGGCCGGCGACGACGGCGCGCGTATAGGCCATCACGTCCTTCTCATGCGCTTTCGCCCATTTGCGGCTGACGACATAGGCGCTGCCCTGATAGGCGCCGACGGCCTCGGTGGCATCGGCCAGAATCTTGTAACCTTTCTTCTGGGCCTCCATATCGGTCGGCGTATTGATGATGGCGGCGACAGCCTTGTTCTGCTCCATCGCCTCCATGCGCGCGCTGGTGCTGCCGACGGCGATCACCGAATAATCCTTGTCGAACTTCAACCCGGCCTTGTTGTCGAGGATTTCGTAAAGCACCGTCGCATAGCCCGAACGCACCGCGTCGACCGCGATGGGGTGTCCCTTGATGTCGGCAAAGCTCTTGATCTCCGGCCGCGCGACGACGCTGTTCATGCCTTCATGCACGCCCATGATGGCGACGAGATCGCCGGCGCCTGCCTGCTTCACGTCGCCCTGGCCTTCGATATAGGCGACGATGTTGTCGAACGCCGTCGTCATGAACTGATATTTCCCGGCGAGGAAGTCGGCGATCTCCTTCTTCGAACTGCGCGTCGTGGTGAACGACATGTCG
This sequence comes from Xanthobacteraceae bacterium, assembly GCA_035494115.1. Taxonomy (GTDB): domain Bacteria; phylum Pseudomonadota; class Alphaproteobacteria; order Rhizobiales; family Xanthobacteraceae; genus DATJHH01. The sequence continues at coordinate 48,079 of DATJHH010000006.1, read as the reverse complement.
AGGCCTTCTTTCTTGAAGAAGCCTTTCGATTGCGCGACCCAGACCGGCGTGTTGCTGGCGCCGCCGAAGCTGATCATGTCGTAATGCGTCTGCGCGGCGGCAGCGCTGGCCGAGACCGCAAGCGCTGCAAAGGCGACACCGGCCATCATCAGGCGCGGCTTCGTCTGAGTCGACTTCGTAAGATTCGGCTTGATCGTTTTCCTGAGCATCGTTTCGTCCTCCCCTGTATTGTTTATGGGTCGCGTTACGACTGGATCGCCTCGTAGGTCGGAATCTCGTTGGTCTGATAGCCGCGGATGACGCGTTCCGAGCCAAAGCCCCAGTAATTGCGCAGCGTCTCCGGCCCGTGGCTCATCGGCCGCAGCGGGAAATGCTGGTGCCATGGCCGCGGATCGAAATAGCCGAGTGCCTCGTCCTTCATCTGATCCATCTCGGCAAAAATCTCGACGCGCACCTTGTCGACGTTGCGATGATAGGTCGCGATGTTGTGGCCGATGACGTGACGCCCCGGCCCCCAGACGAGATGGGTCTTGTTGGCCGCGAGATAGTCAGCGGCGCGATGCAACTCGGCCCAGTCGAGCACCTCGAAGGCGATGTGATGCAGCTGCGGCTCGTCGTCGATGATGAAGTTCAGCGAATGATGATCGGTGTTGCAGCGCAGGAACACGAAATAGTCGCCGCGCCAGTCGGAAACGCGGAAGCCGAGCACATCGCAATAGAATTTCACCACCGCCTGCACGTCCTTCACGCGATAGGCGACGTGACCGAGCTTGAGGATGTTGAAGAAGCTCGGCGTGCGGTCTTCTTTCGCAAAATCGTATTCAGCGTAGAGATCGATCGGCGTGCCCTTGGGATCGATGAGCGTCACTGCCTCGCGCACGCCGGGCGTGATGTCCTTGCGCCGCTCGGATTTGTAGCCGAGCTTGTCGAGGTGCTTCACGACATCGCCGAGATCGGTGCCGGGCGCGATCTGATACGACACGCCCTTGAGCAGGCCGGCCTCGCCCTTGACCAGTTCGATCGCCTCCAGCCCCTGCTTGGTGCCGAGATAGACGCGATCCTTGGCGCGCGAAATGACATTCAAGCCGAGGACGCGGCCGTAATAATCGACCATCGCCTCGATGTCCGGCGTGGACAGCGTCGCGTGGCCCAATCGTTTCACCTGAATCATGACCGATCTCCTGATGGATCGCGGCGCTTAAACCGCGCCGTCTTTTGCGATGTTATGCGCCGTGTGCGCGGACGTCGATCTGCAGCGTGCCGAGCTGGTCGTTATGCGCCTTGATGACATCGCCCGGCTTGACCGGACCGACGCCTTCCGGCGTGCCGGTGAAATAGATGTCGCCCGGATAGAGGGTATAGAACGACGAGGCGAATTCAATCAGCCTCCCCACGTCATAGATCAGGTCGCTGGTATGCGCGGTCTGGCGCAGTTCGCCGTTGACGTGCAGCGTCGCGACGAGATCGTTCGGATTCTTGATCTCGTCGGCCGTGACCATGTAAGGCCCGACCGGCGAATAGCCGTCGATCGACTTGCGGAAGCTGCGGTCTTCCGGCCCGCGCACCGTCATGTCGAGGCCGAGCGCATAGCCGGCGATATAGTCGAGCGCCTTGTCCTTCGGAATGTCGCTGCCCTGCTTGCCGATGATGACGACGAGCTCAAGCTCGTGCTCGTTGCGGCGATCGGGAAAACGCATCGGAATGCCTTCCGATACACCGACGACAGAGGAATTGGCCTTGAGGAAAATGCCCGCCTCGCCGATTTTTGACGAATGCCGCTTCACCGCGGCCGTCGCGCCGAGGTCACGGCGCGCTTCCATTTCGGCGATGTGCTTGCCGTAGTTTGTCGGCGCCGCCATGGTCTTGCTCGGGCGCGCCACCGGCGAGAGCAGTTTGACTTGCGACAGCGGCACGCCCTTTGCTTTCTTCGCCATTTCTTCAAGACGGCCGCGCCATTGCGGCAGCGCCGCGATCACGGCATCGCCGCGCATGTCGTAGCGGGCGGCGGCGCGAATCTCGTCCTGCGCCGCGCTGACGTCATGCACCTGATCGCCGATGACGACCCCCAGCCTGTCATTGTCGTAACGGCACAGTTTCATCGTTTCTTCTCCTTGAATGCGATTGCGGAAAATATTCTCAAATCTCGTGTTCGCCGCTCATGCCGGCAGGCCGACGCATTTCTCCGCCGGCAGTTCGACCGTCACGGTCTGCCCGACGGTGAATTCATCGTCGGTGCGCAGCCGCGCGCGAATTTCGCCGCCGTCGGTTTCGATCAGGTAGTCGACGACTTCGCCAAGAAAAGTGCGGTTGCCGATCGTGCCGCGCAGCCTGTTGGCTTCGCCATTCGGCGCGCCGGCACGCAAGCCGAGATCTTCGGGCCGCGCGGTGACCAGCACGCTCTGGCCCGGCTGCACGGCGGCGGCAAAGGCGCAGAACATCCGGCCCTGCGGTGTTTCCACCTGCAACCGGCCGGCCTGATCGGGTGCGCCGACAACGCGGCCGGACAGGAAATTCGCCGAGCCGATGAAATCCGCCACGAACTGGCTGCCGGGGTGGCTGTAGATGTCGAGCGGCGCGCCGCGCTGGACGATTTTCCCGGCGTTGAACAGGACAACGTCGTCGGACAGCGCCAGCGCCTCCGACTGGTCATGGGTGACATAGACCATGGTCACGTCGAGGGTCGCCTGCAGCCGCTTGAGTTCGAAGCGCATCTGCTCGCGCAGTTTGGCATCGAGGTTGGACAGCGGCTCGTCGAGCAGCAGGATCGCGGGTTCGCGCACGAGGCCGCGCGCCAGCGCCAGACGCTGCTGCTGGCCGCCGGACAACTGCGTCGCCGACCGGCTCGCATAGCCCTCGAGCCGCACCATCTCCAGCGTGCGATGCACCTTGTCCTTGATCTGCTGCGCGGAGAATTTCTCGTGGGACACGCGCAGCGGAAAGGCGACATTCTCGAACACGTCCATATGCGGCCAGATCGCGTAGGACTGAAACACCATGCCGATGTCGCGTTCGTTCGCCGGCACGAAGAGGCCGCGCGCGGTGTCGCATACGACCTTGCCTGCGATCGTGATGCGGCCACTGTCGGGCCGCTCGAGTCCGGCGATACAGCGCAGCGTCGTCGTCTTGCCGCAACCGGACGGACCGAGCAATGTGAGAAGCTGGCCCTTGTTCACCGACAGGCTGACGTCGTCCACGGCATGCACGGCGCCACCGGCCGCCTGGAAGGTTTTACGTAAATTGTCGATCGTCAGCATCAGGCGCGCTCACGTCCTTGCATGGCGGCAGCAGGCCGGAGCCATGAGAAAGAGGCTTCCAGGTTTTGAGCCTCAAGAATGCGGGCCGCTGGGTCAATCCGTGACGGACGCAAAAACTCCTCCCGACGGCGTTTGCATGTTGCTCTTATGATGTCGCAAAAGCTTGGCCGTTCATAGCCCGGCGGCAGAGGCGAGACAACATCGCGCCGCCGCATGGCGGCATGCGCACCGCGCGGTTTGCAAACTGGTCCTTCTTGGGGTGAGGTCCTGCGGGCTTGCGACGCAGGTGCGCGCCGTCGAACCGGAAAGAAAGTTGATGACCGAAACCGATCCGGCCCCGATCCGGCTTCTGGGCCTGTCCGGCAGCATTCGCAGGACTTCCGCCTCGACCGCGATCCTGCGGACGATCGGCGCACGGCTGACAGAGCCGATCATGCTGAGCCTTTTCGATTTGCGGCCGCTGCCGCCTTACGACGAGGACGACGACGAAACGGGCCGTGAGCCGCCGGTCGTTGTTGCGCTCAAGGAAGCGGTCGCGGCCTGCGATGGTCTCCTCGTCGTCACGCCGGAATACAATCACAGCATCCCCGGCGTGTTGAAGAACGCCGTGGATTGGGTGTCGCGACCGGGATACGAATCGATCCTCAAGGGCAAGCCGGTGGCGCTGGCGACGGTATCGTCGAGCCCGCGCGGCGGCATCCGCGCGCAATCGCATCTCCACGATGTGTTTCTCTCGACATTGTCGCGGATCGTGCCGGGACGGCAGGTTGCGATCGGCAACATCGAGAGCAAAATCCGCGACGGCGCCCTCACCGACGAGAGCAGCCTGCGCATCATGACGCGGCTGGTCGCGGACCTGATCGACGAGATCAAGCTGGTGCGGCGGCGCGCGGATTAATGCATTTTCCAGTCGGGTCGGCACGCTATTTAAAACACTGTCATGCCCGCGAAAGCGGGCATCCAGCTCTTTCGTTGTTGTTTCTGCGCAAATAGGCGTCGTGAAATCAGTGCTGGGTCCCCGCTTTCGCGGGGACGACATATCCGGGGGGACGACATATCGGGGATGCGGAGACGACATATCGGGGATCAATGCCAGTGTGCTTCGAGTCCGATCGACAATGCTCCAGCGCTGGCATTGCCGTGCCTGCACCACTACATGCGGCGCGCGATCATCAAGGAGCGCTTATGACGGAACGCGCGAAACAATCCGAGAGCAAACCTGCGCCGGCCATGAAACCGGCGACACCCCAAATCTCTGCCCGCCGCGTCGAATTGCAGTCGCCCTTCATCCAGATCGTGGCGCGCGACGTGATGTTCGCGCCGGGAGAGGCAGTCCAGACGTACCACGCCGTCGAACAGGCGGATTACGTCTCCATCCTGGCGCTGACGCCGGACCGGAAAATCCCGCTCGTGCGCCAATACCGCCCTGCGATCGAACGCTTCACCTGGGAGTTGCCCGCCGGCCTCGTCGATGACGAGGAAGACCCTGCCGAAAGCGCGCGCCGGGAGCTGGAAGAGGAAACCGGCCTGCGCGCCGTCGCGGTCCATGCGCTCGGGACGGCGTTCGCCTGCCCCGGCCGGCTCGGCAACCGCATCCATTCCTTTTTCGTGGAGACGGGCGCCCCGCCGCCCGACTTTCAGGCCGAACCGGGCATGGAGGTCAAATACCTGACCGAGGATGATCTTTTGCAGGCGACGGCAGCCGGAGACATATCTGCCCAGCTTCAGGTGGGGACGCTGCTGCAGGCGCTGCTGCGCGGCCATCTGTCGCCCTCGCGGCTGTTTTCCGCGCCCGAAAACCCCGCAATCCGGCGTTAATTCCCGGCGGCTACGCTTTCCCCCGCGCACCAGTATCCCGTTTACGCGCCTCGACAAAAGCCGTAGAACCGCTCTAATTAAAGAGTGCCGGACGCCTGTTTGTCGGCACCCGTCGTCCGGTTCCCCTTTCGGTTCCCATTGGAGCCCGTTGCATGAATTACGACGCCTTTTTCGAGGACGCGCTGGGCCGCTTGCATGCCGAGCGCCGCTATCGGGTGTTCGCCGACCTCGAACGCATCGCCGGCCGCTTTCCCCATGCCGTCTGGCATTCGCCGCAAGGGCCGCGCGACGTCGTGATCTGGTGCTCCAACGACTATCTCGGCATGGGCCAGAATCCAAAAGTGCTCGGCGCGATGATCGAGACCGCTTCGCGCGCCGGCACCGGGGCCGGCGGCACGCGCAACATCGCCGGCAACAATCATCCGCTCGTCGAGCTTGAACGCGAACTCGCCGACCTGCACGGCAAGGAAGGCGCGCTGGTCTTCACCTCCGGCTACGTCTCCAACCAGACCGGCATCGCGACGCTGGCAAAGCTCATTCCGGATTGCGTCATCCTCTCCGACGCGCTCAACCACAATTCGATGATCGAAGGCGTGCGCCAGTCGAACTGCGACAAGGCGATCTGGCGCCACAACGATCTCGCCCATCTCGAAGAACTGCTGATCGCTGCCGGCAACCGGCCGAAGCTGATCGTTTTCGAAAGCCTTTATTCGATGGACGGCGACATCGCGCCGATGCACGCGATCTGCGATCTCGCGGAAAAATACGGCGCCATGACCTATGTCGATGAAGTCCATGCCGTCGGCATGTACGGCGCGCGCGGCGGCGGCGTCACCGAGCGCGACGGCGTGGCGGACCGCATCGACGTGATCGAAGGCACGCTGGCCAAAGCTTTTGGCTGCCTCGGCGGCTATATCGCAGCGAAAACCTCGCTGATCGACGCGGTGCGCTCCTACGCGCCGGGCTTCATCTTCACGACGGCGCTGCCGCCGGCAATCTGCGCGGCGGCAACTGCCGCCATCCGCCATCTCAAGGAGTCCCATTGGGAGCGCGACCGGCATCAGGATCGCGCCGCGCGCACCAAGGCCGTGCTTACTTCAGCCGGCCTGCCGGTGATGCCGAGCCAGACGCACATCGTGCCGGTGCTCGTCGGCAATCCGGAGAAATGCAAGGCGGCATGCGACCTGCTGCTCGCCGAGCACGCGATCTACATCCAGCCGATCAATTATCCGACGGTGCCGCGCGGGCTCGAGCGCCTGCGCATCACGCCCTCGCCCTATCACGACGACGGGCTGATCGACGGGCTGGCCGAAGCGCTGGTCGACGTATGGCAGCGGCTTGACCTGCCGCACAGCCGCACGGCGCTCGCAGCGGAATAACCAAATCTTTCTTTACAACATGCGGCCTGGGCCGCACCCACGCCGTCATTCATCTGAAAAATGCCCTAGTCGGGCTTCTGCTTGGACGGCAGCGCCTCTGCCCGTTCGCGCGTCAGGATGCGCCGCATCTGCACCGGCAGCGAGAGCGTGACGACGAGATAACGGCAGAGCTGGTGTGCGCCGACGAAAATCGGATCGATGTGCAGCGCCAGCGCCATCACCATCATCGTATCCTGCGCGCCGGGCGCGAATGACACCACAAGGTCCGGAATATCGGCATCGGTGAGAACGGCCGTGAGCGCCAGAAACGACGCCGCGATCACGATCGCCACCAGGAACGAACCGCAGGCCGCGCTGATATAGCGGATCAGCAGATTGACGTCGGTGTTCGCAAAGCGCGCGCCTGTCGTGGCGCCGAGCAGGACGACAACCGCGCTCGTCAGCCACCACGGCAGGGCCGTATGCAGGATGCCGCTGCCGTGCAGGATGCCGGACCCGAGCATGGCGCCGAACACATAGGCGCCGGGAAAACGCACGGCCTTGAGCACATAGACCGCCGCGATGGACGCAGCGAACAGCGCGCCGTATTCCCACAGCGGAAAAATGACGTCCGAGCCGAGGCTCGCGGCCGGCTTCGCCTTCAATCCGCCGAGCGCCAATCCGCCGGGAACGCCGATGGTGAGGAAGACGACGCGCACGGTCTGCACCACGACGATGCCGCGCACGTCGGATTTCTGTTCGATCGACAGCGCCATCACCTGCGCCAGCGCGCCGGGGCACCCGCCGAACAGTGCATCCATCGGCGCCCAGCCGTGGACCTTGCGCAGATAGGCCGCCGTCGCGATCGTCATCAGGAAGGTCGAGATGCACATGATGGCGATGCTGACCGGCCAATGGATGATGCCGTTGAGCGTCTGCGGCGTCACAACCGCGCCGAGCGACATGCCGAGCAGGATAAAGAGAATGCGCGCAAGACGCCCGGGAACGAGCATCGGCCGGCCAAACAGCGCGGCAACCGCCACGAACAGCATCGAGCCGATGATCAGGGCGGCGGGAAACCCGATTTCGAGAAAGATCAATGCACCGACCGTCGCGAGCGCGAGCGTTTCGGCAAGGCGTGCAGAGGTGCCGGTCAGAAGGCGGGAGGAAACGATCATTCTCCAGGCGGTCAGGGATTCAAGTGGCAGCCCGGCAGGCGCCTCCCCGATGAATGCCCCGGATGACCCGGCGCGTCAAACCGCCGCTGGCATAATGGCGCATCCCGCACAGTCGTCATGCGTTCAAGGCAGGCCAACAGCTTAGCGACGTGCGGCCGCGTTACGGCGCGAGCGCGCTGCACGCCGCCTGCGCCGTCGCATAATCGCTGAGCACGATGCGCACCAGATCGGCGGCATTGCGGGCACCGAGCTTCTCCATGATCCGCGCGCGATGCACCTCGATGGTACGCGGACTGATTCGCAGCGTGCGGCCGGCTTCCTTGTTGGTGGCGCCGGCGGCGATCTGCGCCAGCACCTCACGTTCGCGCGGCGTCAGCCTGTTGCGGCGGGTGGCCGGCCCGGCGACAGGCACGGCGTGTTCATGCAGCCCAAGGCCCACATTGTGGGCCACATGGTGTGCCGCGTTGTGCGCAGCGTCGCCTGTCGCACCGCGCGCCTCCATCACTTTGCCGACACGGGCAAGGATCGTTGCGCCATCGAACGGCTTCTCGATCACGTCGGCTGCACCTGTCTGGATCGCGGCCACGGCCGTCGGAATGTCGGCCTGGCCGGAGATCAGGACGATGGGCGCGCGATAGCGCGCGGCGCCGATCTCGCGCAGGACATCGAGCCCGGATTTGCCGGCGAGACACTGATCGAGGATGACACATCGGGGATTTCGCGCGTGCGCGACAGCGAGAAAGTTTTCGCCGCTCTCGAACGTGACGACCTGATAGCCTTCGACTCGGAACGCCATGGCAAGCGCCTCGCGCACCGAAAAGTCGTCATCGACGATGACGATCTCACCGCGCGCGGGCACCGCACAGGGAAGCGGCATGGGTTCTGGCGCGGCGTTCTCAATGAAAGCGGTCATCTGGAATCCCCCTCGTGATTCATCTGACGGTCGTCGTGAAGGGCCGGGTCTTCGCGTGGCAGCAGCAGGGTGAACGTCGCGCCGCCACCGGCTCGCCCGGGATCGATCGCGATGTCGCCGCCATGCAGGCGCGCGAGACGGCGCGCAATAGCAAGACCAAGACCGAGGCCACCGCGCTTCGTCGACGCATAGGGCCGAAACAACCGCGCCAGCGCATCATCCGTCAGGCCCGGGCCGTTGTCGGAGACGGCGATGGCGGCACCCTCGATGCCGGATGACACATGCACCGTGACACGCGGGACGCCGTTGCGCGGGGCATGCGCCGTTGCGGCCTCGTCTGCGTTGCGCACCAGATTGACCAATATCTGTTCGATGTGGACGGGATCGGCCGTGATGGTCGGCAGCGGGGTGTGTTGTGTGCAAGTGATGATCGAGGTTTGTTTGCGCCCGGCGCGCACGCGCGTGATGGCCGCTCGGACCGCGGCTCCGAGATCGACCGGAACGCGCTCGGGCGCGCGCGCGTCGGCGAGAGCGCGCATCCTTTGGAGAATCTGTGCAGCGCGCGTCGCCTCCTGCATGGCCTTGTCGAGCAAGGTTTCATCCAGCAAGGCGGTCTTGCTGACGGGGCCCGGGCAGCGGGAGGCCCCGCGCATGGTCTGCAGGTAGATCATCAGCGCGGTGAGCGGCTGGTTCAACTCATGGGCGATCGCGGCACGCCAGGAAAACGTGTTTGCGAGTGTGCCTGACAACCCACCTAAGGCGGCGTCCGGCAGAACGTCCGGCAACGCGTCCGCCGTGCCTGCATTCAGAAGAGTGGCGCGCACCGGCCGGACGCGTCCAATCCTGTTGCGAGGCGGAGTGACGTCTGGCGACGACTGTGGCGAAGGCACGTGAGCGATAACGAATCCCTCCTGCAACCTATGGGGGATATTATGCCTCAGAATCCCGCAATACGCAACCTCCGGTTGGTGTCTGCCTCTACGCATCTTTGCGGATGCGCTTTCGGAAAAGCCTGCAACGCCACGCGCCGGTCGAACGACGCAGTGACTGGACAGCCATGGTCGCGCGTGGTGATGCTGACCGCCAACTTGTTGACGCCAGATTTGGCAAACCCGTTGCCGGAGCGACAAGCCAATGCTGCACGGCTGGACCCTGATCGCGGTCGCGCTGGGCTATATCGGCCTGCTGTTTCTCATCGCCAGCTATGGCGATCGGCAGACGACGCGCGGCCGCGCCGGCGGCTTCCTGATCTATCCGCTGTCGCTGGCGATCTACTGCACCTCATGGACGTTCTTCGGTTCGGTCGGACTCGCATCACGTTCCGGCTTCGATTTCCTCGCCATCTATATCGGCCCGGTCATCGTCATCGGCCTTTGTTCGCCGCTGATCGCACGCATCGCCCGCGTCGCCAAGGAACAGAACATCACCTCGGTCGCCGATTTCATCGCGGCGCGCTATGGCAAGAGCCGCGCCGTGGCGACGACCGTCGCGCTGGTCACGATCCTCGGCACGATTCCCTACATCGCGTTGCAGCTCAAAGCGGTGTCTTCGTCCCTGCAAACGGTCCTGACGCACGGCCATGCCGCCACAGCGGAAGGCTTTCCGGTTCCCGAAGACATTGAACTGTTCGTTGCACTGCTGATGGCGGTCTTCGGCATGCTGTTCGGCACGCGCCACGTGGATGCGACAGAACACCAGCATGGGCTGATGCTGGCGATCGCCACCGAGTCGGTGGTCAAGCTCGTCGCCTTCCTCACGGTGGGCGTGTTCGTGACGTTCTACATGTTCGATGGACCGGCCGCGCTATTTGCCCAGGCAGAGCAATCGGCACGCGCTTCGGTCGTGATCAGCGCCAGTCCGCCGCTCGAGACGACAATCGCGATGATGCTGCTGTCGATCGCCGCAATCATCCTGCTGCCACGTCAGTTTCACGTGGCCATTGTCGAGAACAACAATCGGCGCGAGATCCGGCGGGCGGCATGGATGTTCCCGCTCTATTTGTTGCTGATCAACCTGTTCGTGATCCCGATCGCAGCGGCCGGGCTGTTGACCTTCGCGCCGGGTGAAGTCGACAGCGACATGTTCGTCCTCGCCCTGCCGATGACCGCCGGCTCCGCGTGGATTACGGTCATCACCTTCATCGGCGGCCTGTCGGCGGCGACCGCCATGGTGATCGTCGAATGCGTCGCGCTGTCGATCATGATTTCCAACGACATCGTCGTTCCCTGGGTGCTGCATCAGCGCGAGGCGCTGCTCACTCATCGCGAGGATATCGGCAAGCTCTTGCTGCGCATCCGCCGCATCGCCATTCTCGTCATCCTGTTTCTCGCCTTTCTCTACCATCGCTTCGCCGGCGACGAGCAACTGGCCGCCATCGGCCTTCTGTCGTTCGCGGCATTGGCGCAACTCGCGCCGGCCTTTTTCGGCGGCCTGGTGTGGCGGCGCGCGACCGGCCGCGGCGCCATCGCCGGCATCGTCGCGGGCTTCGTTCTGTGGCTCTACACCCTGTTGCTGCCGACGCTGGCCGATGCCGGGATCATCGGCTCGGGCCTGATCACGCATGGACCGTTCGGCCTCGCCTTCCTCAATCCGCAGGCGCTGTTCGGGCTATCGCTGCCGCGTCTGGCGCACAGCGTGTTGTGGAGCCTGTCGCTCAACATCATCTGTTACATCATGGCTTCGCTGCGCCGGGCCCCGTCTGGCATCGAGCAGGTGCAGGCGAGCATTTTCGTGCCGACCGAATTCACGCCGCGCAGCACGGCGTTCCGGCGCTGGCGCTCGGCCGTGACCGTCGAGGAACTGATCACCACCGTCGCCCGCTATCTCGGCGACGCGCGCACGCGCATGGCCTTCGCCGACTTCGCCGCGGCGCGGCGCATGCAAATCGATCCCGACGCCGAAGCCGACGTCAACCTCGTGCGGCACGCCGAGCATCTTCTCGCCTCGGCAATCGGCACGGCCTCTTCGCGCCTTGTCCTCGCGCTGCTGTTGCGCAAGCGCAATTTGTCCGCAGGGGTGGCTCTGAAACTGCTCGACGAGGCCAATGCCGCGATCCATCACAACCGCGAAATCCTGCAGACCGCGCTTGAACATGTGCGCCAGGGCATTGCCGTGTTCGACCGCGACCTGCAACTCGTCGTCTGGAATAGCCAGTTCGGCGAGGTGCTGAACCTGCCGCTGCAATATATCCGCGTCGGCACGCGCCTCGATGCCATCGTCGAGTATCTCGCGGAACATGACAGCACGCGCCGCGAGCCGGTCGAGGACGCCGTGCGGCGGCGCATGGACTGTTACCTCACCGCTGGCGAGCCGTTCCTTGAACGCTTTCCCGAACGTGGCCAGGTGATCGAGGTGCGCGTCAACCACATGCCCGATGAGGGCGTGGTGACGACCTTCACCGACATGACGCCGAGCGTGCGCGCCGCCGAAACGCTGGAGCGCGCCAACGAGACGCTGGAGCGCCGCGTCCGCCAGCGCACCGAGGAACTCACCACGCTCAACGAGGCCCTTGGCTTCGCCAAGCGCGAGGCCGATGACGCCAATATCTCGAAGACACGGTTCCTGGCCGCCGCGAGTCATGACGTGCTGCAGCCGCTCAACGCGGCACGGCTCTACGTGACCAGCCTGCTGGAGCGCGAAAACGACCGCGAGAATGCACGGCTCGCCGGCAATATCGATGCCTCGCTCGAAGCGGTGGAGGAAATTCTTGGCGCGCTGCTTGAAATCTCACGGCTCGACACCGGCACGGTGCCGCCCGATTCCACCGATTTCCATCTCGACGATCTTTTGAGCCGGATCGAAGTCGAGTTCGCACCGCTCGCCAAGGAGAAGGGCCTCACTCTCGTCTTCGTCCCGTGCCACCTCGCGGTGCATGGCGACCGCAGGCTGTTGCGGCGGCTTTTGCAGAACCTCGTCTCCAACGCGATCAAATACACGCGCAAAGGTCGCGTTCTGGTCGGCTGCCGCCGGCGCGAAGGCCATGTGCGCGTCGACGTCTACGACACCGGCATCGGCATCGCACCGGAATTGCAGGGCGACATCTTCAAGGAATTCCACCGCCTCGATGCCGGCGCGAAGATCGCGACGGGCCTCGGCCTCGGCCTGTCGATCGTCCAGCGCATCGCCCAGGTGCTCGATCTCGAAGTGCGGCTGCAATCCTCCGTCGGCCACGGCTCGCATTTCTCCGTCGAATTGCCGCTCGCGCGTTCGCCAGCCACGGTAAAGCGCCGCAAGCGCGCGGCCGGGCCGGACAAGCAATGGCTGAGCGGCACGCGCGCCTTGTGCATCGACAACGAGCCCACGATCCTCGACGGCATGCAGGCGGTGCTCACCGGCTGGGGCTGCGCGGTGATGAAGGCCGTCGACCTCGACACCGCGTTCGCGGCCGTCGAAGAGACACGGCAGACGCCGGATATTCTCCTCGTCGATTATCACCTCGGCGGCGGCAGCGGCATCGACGCGGTCACCGCGCTGCGGCAAAAATTCGGCGCGGACCTTCCCGCCATCCTCATCACCGCCGATCGCAGTCCGGCCGTGCGCCTTGCGGCGCGGGTCGCCGGCATCGACGTGCTGGGCAAGCCGGTGCGGCCAGCCGCGCTGCGCGCGCTGTTGGCGCAAGTGCATCGCCGCCGCATCGCGGCCGCGGAATAAAGGCTGGAGCTAGTTCAGCGGCGTCGGCTTCGGCCATTGGCCGGCATCGATCTTGGCCGCCGCGATCACCGCCTGGGTGCGGCTCTCGACGCCGAGTTTTTGCAGGATGGCCGACACATGCGCTTTTACGGTCGCCTCGGAGACGGCGAGTTCAAAGGCAATCTGTTTGTTGAGCAGGCCCGCCGACAGCATCATCAGCACACGCAATTGCTGCGGCGTCAGCGTGGCAAGCCGCGCCGCAAGATCGACCGTCTCCGCATCCGCATGGTTGTCGAGATCGATGTCGGGCGGCGTCCAGGTGCCGCCGGACAGCACGGCGGCGACCGCTTCGCGCATCGTCTCGACCGGCAGCGTTTTCGGGATATAGCCGGATGCGCCGAAATCCATGCAGCGGCGGATGATCGAGGGATCATCGGTCGCCGAGACGACCATCACCGGCACCGTGGGATATTGCGCGCGCAACGCCAGCAGACCGGAAAAGCCGCGCACGCCAGGCATCGCGAGATCGAGCAGGATCAGGTCGGTGTCGCCCGGCTGATCGATGAGCGCGGCGATCTCATCGAACCCGCCGGCCTCCGCCACGTCGATACGATCGGCGACGCCGGATACGGCTTCGCGCAGCGCGCCGCGGAACAGCGGATGGTCGTCAGCGATGATGAGGCGATATTTTGTCTGGTCGGACACGATGGATACGGACTTTCACAGCATGCGGCGTCGCACCGCACGGCAGACGATCGAGGGACGGTCGGACGCGCCTGCGCCAAAAATCCTCGAACGTGAGGCGGGAGGACGACCTCGGTTGAAACCGGTCCCGCGTTCACGCCCTACACTCTAGCCCCCGAGGAACTGTAGAACAACCGACCGTTGATGCCGAGCGGTGCGATGTTCGGCAATATAAATCCCCTGCCAGGTGCCCAGCGCCATGCGGCCCCCGATCACCGGCACGTGCAGCGACACGCCGGTGACCATGGCTTTGACATGCGCCGGCATATCGTCCGGCCCTTCAGTGTCATGCACCCAGCCGGCATCCTTCGGCGCCAACCGCTGCAGCGCCGTGACGAGATCGGTCTGCACATCCGGGTCGGCATTCTCCTGGATCACGAGCGAAGCCGACGTGTGCTGCAGGAAGAGATAAAGAATGCCGTCGCCGGCGCCACAACCGGACAGAAAATCCCCCACGGCGCGGGTGATCTCGGTGAAACCGGCGCCTGTGGTGGCGACGCGCAGCGTCGCGGTCGAGAGTTTCGTCGCCGTACCTGTGGTCGCGGCAGTGAGTTGCATCGTCATGAGTCAGACATCACCGCAAATGAAAGAATTTTAAATCTCGGCGTTCGCGCCGGCCACGCCGCGGCACACAATATGCGATCATCGGTCTTCTGGCCGCTCCTGATCGCGCTCGTCCCGGTGCCGGTCTTTCAACGCCTCGTGTCGCAAATGCTGCATGGCATGAAGCAGTTGACGCCAGGCCTTGGCCGCAAACGCTTCCATCTGCGTCACGTCCGGCAGTTTTGGCATTCCCTCCACATGAGGACGCGGCGCGCTGTCGGGCGGCAAATCGCTTCGCGGCGGCGTGGCCTTTGGCGGCGTGGCCTTTGGTGGAACGGCATCAGGGAGATTTGGCGCGCCTTGATCCGGTGCGTCTTGATTCGGTGTGCTTTGGTCGGGCGCCGCTTGGTCAGCAGGCGGCACGGCTGCTCGCTGTTGCGGCACGGCGAGGCCGCGCCGGATCAGATCCGCCTTGAGCCCCGCATTCTGCTTTTGCAGCCGCGCGATTTCCGCCTCCAGCGCCGCGCGATCATCGGGCAGCAACTCGCAGGTCCAGCCTGACGGCCGCTTGCTGCAACGGGAGACCTCGCCGGTCTTGTTGTCGAGACGCAGGAAGGCATCGCCGGCCGGCGCCAACGTGTATTGGCTGGGTTTTGGACCAGCCGGCGGCGGTGCGGGCGGCGGCAATGTCGCGGCAGGCGGCACGGGCGGCTCGACCGCGGCAGGCGGAGGAACGACCACGGGCGGCGATGGCGCGACGGCGGCAGGTGGCGGCTGGCTCGCGACAGGTGGCGGGGCGACGGCCGGCGGCGGTGGCGGAAGCGATTCGCCCGCCATCGGTGGCGGAGAGGGTTGGGCAGAAGGCGCCGGCCGTTCGACTGCCGGCGGATTTGTCGCCGGCGGGACGCTGCTTGCCGGAGGAACCGGGCTTGACGGAGGAACTGGCGCGACCTCGTCCCCGGCGGGAGGAATATGTTCGATCTTCGCCGAAGGAGCGGATTGGCCACGTGCAGGCACGTCCGCCGCATGGGCCGCGGCGCTGAAGAGCGCAATGGACAAGACGAACCCGAGCAAAACGGTTGCTGCCCCAACGCCCCGGGCCTCCTGCCGGATTTGCGACGCGGGACGACACGGTGCCCGTCCCAGGCTTCGCAAAACCGCAGCAAATCGGTGCATCGCAATCGCTCTCGTCCCTGCTCTCGTTCTTGCCCTCGTCATTACCTGCTCATCGGCTCGCTCATCGACCCAATCGGGCTTACACGATCGGCCGGCATGGCGTCGCCGCGAATGGGAAATCATTGGCGCCTGTCATCCGAATCCGCTCCCCACTCCCGATCACGCCAAGGGGCGGGCGTGCCCTCTGCAAAAGTCTCGCTGCCACCGATCCAAACGCGCCTGCGACGGGGCCCCAAGCGCCTGATTTTTATCAGATAATTCCGCCCCAGAGAATCCCGTCATTTTCTTGACTCGGAATCGTCGGATCAGTATGGTCCGCGCGCCTTTGAAGGCGGCGGAATTTCCTCGATTGTCTTGACTGCGCGGGTGTCGAAAGCATGGCCGACGGCACGCAGCATCATGACGATCGACCGGAAAAGCCGGCGGATGAGGCCGCTCTTTCCGCGAGGCTCAAGCGTCTCGATGAAAGGCTCGGCCAGACAAGGCCGGGCGAGCTCCCTGACAGCGGCGCTCCTGCATCATCGACGATGGATTCCTCGGCCTTTGCCCGCGGCTTCCGGCTCTCGACCGAGCTTATCGGTGGCGTGATCGTCGGCGGCGGGTTGGGTTGGCTGGCGGATAGCTGGCTCGGCACCAAGCCCTGGGCTTTCATCGTGCTGTTGATGCTCGGCTTCGTCGGCGGCGTGCTCAATGTCATGCGCAGCGCGGGTCTTGCCCCGCCTGCCGGACAGGCTGGGCAAGAGCAGCAAGAGAAGACAGACAGAGATTAAGCATCCGGACGTTCCGGACTTCAGGCAGGCGAAGACAGCGGCGATGGAAGATCCGATCCACCAATTCCAAATCGAGAACTTGTTCACGATTGGCCATATCGGCCCTTACGAGATCGCCTTCACGAATTCAGCGGCTTTCATGCTCGCCACGGTCCTGGTGATCTGCGCGCTCCTGCTCCTGTTCACGCGCAAGGACGGCCTGGTGCCGGGGCGCATGCAGTCGCTCGCCGAACTCTCCTACGAATTCATGGCCAAGACGGTGCGCGACAGCGCCGGCACCGAGGGCATGAAATTCTTTCCCTTCATCTTCTCGCTGTTCATGTTCATCCTCGTGTCGAACCTGCTCGGCAGCGTCCCTTATGGCTTCACGATCTCGAGCCACATCATCATTACCGTGGCGATGGCGCTGTTCGTGTTCCTGACGGTGATCTTCTATGGCTTTTACAAGAACGGCCCGCGCTTCCTGAAGCTGTTCGTCCCGAGCGGCATTCCGATCTACATCCTGCCGCTGGTGTCGGCGATCGAAGTCCTGTCGTTCTTCTCGCGTCCCGTGTCGCATAGCGTGCGACTGTTCGCGAACATGCTGGCCGGCCACATCACCATGAAGGTGTTCGCCAGCTTCATCACCATGCTCGGCGCCATCGGCCTCGTCGGCTGGTTCGGCGCGGTGTTGCCTTTCGGCCTTATCGTCGCCCTGACCGGTCTCGAAATTCTCGTCGCCGTGCTGCAGGCCTACGTGTTCGCCATTCTCACCTGCATTTACCTCAACGACGCCCTTCATCCCGGTCACTAACAGTCATCCATCGACACGCTTCAAAGGAGCCTTTCATTATGGACGCCGCAACAGCCACGCTTCTCGCAAAATATCTCGGCGCCGGCATCGCCTGCATCGGCATGGGCTGCGCCGCCATCGGCGTGGGCAATATCTTTGCCCACTATCTTGCCGCTGCCGTGCGCAACCCGTCGGCTGCCGACGGCCAGTTCCCGCGCCTGATCTTCGGCTTCGCGGTGACCGAAGCGCTCGCGATCTTCTCGCTGCTGATCGCGCTCCTGCTTCTGTTCGCGGTCTAATCGGCGGCTTAAGAGAAACGGACCGCGCTCATGGCCGAGACGACCTCGCATACCGAAGCACCCGGCGGGAAAGAGCCTTTTCCGCCGTTCAATAGCCAGACCTTCCCGTCTCAGATCGTCTGGCTCGTGATCAGCTTCGCTATTCTCTGGGTGGTGATGGCGAAGGTCGCGCTTCCCCGCGTGGCCGCCATTCTCGATGCGCGGCGCAATCGCGTGTCCGGCGATATCGAAGAGGCCAAGCGCCTCAAAGACGAGTCGGATGCAGCGCTGGCGGCCTATGAAAAGGCCCTGGCGGATGCCCGCAACCGCGCACAGGCGCTTGCCGCGGAAACCCGCGACAAGCAGGCGGCGGCCGCCGAGCAGCACCGCAAGCAGCTCGAGGATCAGCTCAACCATCGTCTGGCCGACGCCGAAAAGACCATCGCCGCCACCAAGAGCGCAGCCATGGCCAATGTGCGCGGCATCGCCAGCGATGCGGCGAGCGCCATCGTCGCGCGACTCGTCGGTCAGGCACCCGCCCGCGAAGCGGTCGACACGGCCGTGTCCGACGTCCTCAAATCCTAGGAAACACGTGATGCTCGACGCGGAATTTTTCGTTGCGGTTGCATTCGTGGTCTTCCTCGGCGTGCTCGGCTATGTCGGCGCCCACCGCATGGTACTGTCCTCGCTCGACGACCGCAGCAAACGCATCAGCGACGAACTCGACGAAGCCCGGCGGCTGAAGGAAGAAGCCCAGGCGCTGGTGCAGGAGTATCGCCGCAAGCACAAGGACGCCGAGCAGGAAGCCAAAGCCATCCTCGCCAGCGCCGAAGCCGATGCCCAGCGCATCGCAGCCGAAGCCAAGGCGCGGATGGAGGAATTCGTCGTCCGCCGCACCAAGATGGCGGAAGCGAAAATCGCCCAGGCCGAATCCCAGGCGCTGTCCGACGTGCGCGCGGCAGCGGCCGATGCCGCAGTCGGCGCGGCGGAGCGGATCCTGACCCACTCGGTCAAGGGCAAGGTCGCCGACGCGCTGCTCGACAGCGGCATCCGCGACATTCAGGGCAAGCTGAACTAAAATTTTCGGCCGGCTGCTTCGCTGCACTTCGGTTCAACAGGGGCCATCGCCTCTGTATGTCATGCCCGCGCACGCGGGCATCCAGCCCTGTGCTGCCGCACCCACGATGAACCACATCTCGTTAGAAAAGCGCTGGGTCCCCGCTTTCGCGGGGACGACAAACTCTCCCGTGTCATGCCCACGCACTTGCGTGTCATGCTCGCAGATTGGGCCGGATCAGCCGCGTTTCTTCTTCGGCGCGCGATGGTGCTGCGGTTTCGCCGGCTTCGCACCCAGCGGGTCGTAGCCGACATAGATGACGTACATGTCGAGATCGGAAGTATCCTTCGGCACCGGGAACGACATCGCGTCGTCGACGTGGGTGAAGGCGACATTGGCATCGCCCCCCGGTATCGCGACCGCAACCCGCGCGAAATCCGTGGCGATCGTCTGCGGATTCGGCCCTTCCTTGACGACGGCATAGCGGATCGGCACGTCGATCTGACCGGCGCCGCCGGCCGGACCAACGATGACGTGACCCTGCATGCCGACGCGCACATGCATGACGCCGTTGCTCACCTTGCATTCGCGCGCGAGCGTTCCGATGGTGCCCTGATATTTCAGCGCCAGCGGATTGGGCTCGGCCGACGGTGGCGGCACCATCAAAGTCGAGGCCCCATCACGCACGTCCACCGCCGGGCAATGAATCTCATCCGGCGGGGGACCTCCCGCGGCCGGCGCATTGCGCGACTCGACCGGGTTGCCGGAAATGAACCCGCCAATGCGATCCGATAGCGAAGGGCTCGCGGCCTGAGCATTCGCTTCCGTGCCGGGGCCGGTCAGGCTGCTACCCGAACAACCGCCAACCGCAATGCTCAGCAGGAAAAGCCCCGCTGTCGTCTTGAGCACGGCTGCGCCGCAAACCGTCTTGTCGCGCGTCGTGCCGCCGCGAATCTTTTTGCCGCGAAGGTGTCCGTCCGCCTTCTGAGGATGTGCCATCACAGTCATGAGCTTCGCACTCGTCATCGCTGTCAAAACAAAATAGTTGCCAAAACAAAGCATCGGCAAAAACGCCGGATTGCCGCAAGGCCGCTTCTATAGCAAAGAAATCATGGCGCGCCTAAGGTTGCGAACCTGAGTTTTCCGGGTCGTGTGGTCGCAGAAAAGGCATGCTCACCGACGACGTCATGGGCTGGGTCTTCGGTTGGGTCAGGGGTGACGCCTTGGCCCGCGTGCTCGGTGACAAAGCCCCGTCGCGCAGCCGGGCGAACAGCAGATGGTCCTGCCAGACTCCGTTGATGCAGAGGTATTCGCGGGCATAGCCTTCGTGGTTGAAACCGTTCTTCTGCAACAACCGCACCGACGGCACGTTGGTCGGAATGCAGGCGGCCTCGATGCGGTGCAGCCGCAGCAATGAAAACGCATGCGGCAGGAACGAGCGCACCGCCGCGCCCATATAGCCGTGCCGCGCAAACGGCGCGCCCATCCAGTAACCGAGCGTTCCGGCCTGGGCAACGCCACGGCGGACATTGGCGAGCGTCAGCCCGCCGACCAGTGCCTGGTCGGATTTGCGGAAAATGAAAAACGGATAGGCCTGATCGGCGCGCTGATCCTCGGCATAGCGGCGCAGGCGGCGGCGATAGGCGCCGCGGGTGAGGTCGTCGGCCGGCCAGGTCGGCTCCCAGGGCGTGAGGAAGACGCGGCTGTCCTCGCGCAGCACCGCCCATTCCTCGTAATCGCCCATGGTCGGCGCACGCAGAAAAACGCCCTCGCCCTCAATGGCGGGAATCTGCTCGGCGAAATTGACCACCCGGAAGAATGCCATTTCTTTATCTTCGCCGGGACGCTCACCGGCGTCCACCATCCTCGCGTTTCTTACGCCGCGCGAACCATCAGACTTTCCGCGATGTGCGTCGCCTTTTCAAGCCCGTTGCCGGAGCCGAGCGCGACGATGGCGGGCTTGCCGCGCCGGATCAAGGCGCGCCCGGCGGCGCGCGCGCTCTCGACCGTCACCGCATCGACTTTGGCGACGATCTCTTCGAGCGGGATCGGCCGTCCATAGGCGATGAACTGACGCGCGACCTGCTCGGCACGCGCGCGCGAGCTTTCCAGCGCCATCAGCAGCCCGGCTTTCATCTGCGCCTTGGCGCGCGCCACTTCAGCCTCGGTCAGCGTCTCCGCCGTCTCAGAGAGCTGATCGATGACGACACGCATCAGTTCAGGCGCATCCTTGCCGTCGGTGCCGGCATAGAGGCCGAACATCCCGGTGTCGGCAAACGGCGAATGAAAACTGTAGATCGTGTAGCAAAGCCCGCGCTCTTCGCGCACTTCCTGGAACAGGCGCGAGGACATTCCGCCGCCGAGCGCGCTGGTGAACACCTGCAGGCTGAACAGCGCATCATCCTTCTGCGAGACGCCTTCGAGCGCCATCGCCAGATGCGCCTGCTCGAGATCGCGCGGCGCGACTTTTGCGCCGCCACCGAAACGCGCGCGCTCGGGCACAGGCGCCGCCGGTCCCTTGAACGTTGCAAAATGCCGCGCGACGTCGGCAACGACGGCCTCATGGCGCACCGCGCCGGTCGCCGCGACCACCATGTCGGGACCGCGATAGTTGCGCGACAGATACGTTCGCAGGCTCGCATCGGTGAACCCGCGCACGGTGTCCGGCGTACCGAGGATCGGCCGCCCGACCGGCTGGCCGGGAAACGCGATCTCCTGCAGATAATCGAAGATCAGATCGTCGGGCGTGTCTTCAGCCGCACCGATCTCCTGCACGATGACGTTCTGCTCGCGCCCGAGTTCGACCGGATCGAAAGTCGGATCGGCCAGAATGTCCGAGAGCACGTCGAGCGCCAGCGGCACGTCGGCGCGCAGCACGCGCGCGTAATAGGCTGTCGTCTCGACGCTGGTCGCGGCGTTGAGATCGCCGCCGACGGCTTCGATCTCTTCCGCGATCTGGCGCGCGGAGCGCCGCGTCGTACCCTTGAACGCCATGTGTTCGAGCAGATGCGAAATGCCGTGTTCGTCAGGCTGTTCGTCGCGGCTGCCGGAGCCGACCCAGACGCCGAGCGAAGCCGTCTCGAGATGCGGCATCTCGTCGGTGACAACGACGAGCCCGGATTCGAGGCGGGTGACTTCAACGCTCATGCAACTGCTCCTTCATGCACCGCACGGCCGACCGTACGGATGAATTCCTCGACCTTGCCCTGATCGGCGGGCAGTCGCGTAATGCGTTCGTTCCGTGTTTCGAGATCGCCCAGCCATGCCGGCAGCGCCGGGCGCACACCGCAGGCGGCTTCGACCGCGTCGGGAAATTTTGCCGGATGCGCCGTCGACAGCGTGACCATGGCCACCGATTTGTCGCGCGGCTCCTTCTCGGCGACAGCCAAAGCCACCGCCGTATGCGGATCGATGGCGTAGCCGGCCTCGTTGCGCATGGTGCGGATCATGGCGGCAACTTCGGCTTCCTCGGCGCTGCCGGCGGAAAAGATGTCGCGCAGCACCGTCAGCGGTTTTGAGGGAATCGAGAATTGCCGCGACTGCGCCAGCGACCCCATGGCGGCGCGCACCGCGCCGGCATCGCGGCCGCTCGCCTCGAACAGCGCGCGCTCGAAATTCGACGAGACCTGAATGTCCATCGACGGCGAAGATGTCGCCACCACGTCATGCAGCGCATAGGTGCCGCTCGCGAACGTGCGCGTGAGGATGTCGTTGACGTTGGTTGCGATCACCAGCCGTTCGATCGGCAGGCCCATGCGCTGCGCGACGTAACCGGCATAGACGTCGCCGAAATTTCCGGTCGGCACGGTGAAGGCGATTTTCCGCTGCGGTGCGCCGAGCGCTACCGCAGATGTAAAATAATAGATAGTCTGCGCGACGATGCGCGCCCAGTTGATCGAGTTGACGCCCGAAAGCCGCATGGCGTCGCGGAAAGCGTGATGGTTGAACATCGCCTTCACCAGCGCCTGGCAATCGTCGAACGTGCCGTCGATGGCGAGGGCATGGATGTTGCCGTCGGGCGCAGACGTCATCATCCGCCGCTGCACGTCGGAGATGCGGCCATGCGGATAGAGCACGATGAGATCGACCTGCGAACGGCCGCGAAACGCTTCGACCGCGGCACCGCCGGTATCGCCCGAGGTCGCGACCACGATGGTCGTGCGCTCGCCGCGCTGCGCCAGGGCATGGTCCATGAGCCGGGCGATCAACTGCATCGCCACGTCCTTGAAGGCGAGCGTCGGGCCGTGCGACAGCTCGAGCACGAAATCGTTCGGCCCGATCTGCGTCAGCGGCGTCACCGCCGGATGGCGGAACGTGTCGTAGGCTTCCCGCGTCATGCGCGCGAGGTCGGCATCGGCCAGATCGCCGCCGGTAAAAGGCCCGATGATTTCGGCCGCCACCTCGGCATAGGGCCGGCCGGCGAACCCGACGATCGTGTCGCGGTCGAGCTGCGGCCAGACCTCGGGCACATAAAGCCCGCCATCGCGGGCGAGCCCCGCGAGCATCACATCGGTGAAGCCGAGCGATGGCGCCTCGCCCCTGGTCGACACATACCGCAAGAAACCGTCCTCCCGGTCAGGGCGATGCCCTAACCGCCTGAATTCAAGTGACTTTTAGAAACAGCCCGGAAGCGGGCCGACGCTCCAATGTAGTCTCGAAAGGCCCTCGCCACAAGGAATCCCAAGGAATCGGAGGCGGCCGGTTTTTCGCGCTTTTGTCCGGCGGCGGCGACAGGGCGATCGAAATCAGGCCTCCGGCGGCGCTTCGCGATCGCGGCGGCGGCGCACGAGCCAGGCGCCATAGACGCCGACGAGCACCAGCGCCATGCCGTACCAGGTGATGGCGTATTGCAGATGGGCGTCGCGCAGCGCCGGGACGAGCTTGCCCGGTTTCGGATAGCCGCCCGGCGGCACCGGCGATTCCTGCTCGACATAGAAGGCCGGGACCTTACCCCAATGCCGCGCTCGGGCCATGCCCTGCGGATCGCGCGTGAACCACAGGTTGTGCGCGACATCGTCATTGGGCGTGAAGGCGCCGCGCTCTTCCGGCCAGCGCAGCACGCCGACGATTTTTTTTGTCTGCCCTTCCAGCGTCGCGGCCGCCGGCGCAGCCTTCCGGGCGGGCGCATCCGCGCCGACGAACGTGCTGGCATCGGGAACAAAGCCGCGGTCGACGACGAGTGTCGCACCCTCGACATCGACCGGCGCGAAAATCCAGGTGCCGACGCCATCGACATCGGGACGCAACGCGGAACCGTTGGTATAGACGCGCGCTTCATTGCCCTTGAACGTCGCCGTCAGCGTCACGCGCCGGAATTCGTCCTTGTCCTGGGTGAGCGACGGCCATTGCGAGGGCGGCGGCAATTGTTCGGGCGGTGCGGAGAGTTTGCGGTCGAGCGTGGCGATCAGATTTTCCTTCCACGCCTTGCGCTGGACCTGCCAGGTACCAAGCCCGACGAGCAGCGCCAGCACCAGCACGACGAACACCGTGGGCACGAGAAGGCCACCGCGCAGGCCTGCCGCTTTTCCCCGCGCCGACTGGGACGCCATGTCGCGCGCGGTCACGGCCGGTCCACCCCTTCGAACCGCCCTTCCGCCGCCTTGTGGTGAAACTGCAAGGCGACGAGCACACCCTTTATCAGGCGCAGCGGGCCGAGCGTCACGAGGAAGATCAGCGGCACCCACAACAGCGCATGCACCCAATAGGGCGGACGATAGAGCACTTCGACGATCAGCGCCGAACCGACCACGATGAAGCCGCCGATAAGGATGGCGAAAATGGCCGGCCCATCGCCGGCATCGGCGAAGCCGTAATCGAGACCGCAATGCGTGCATGATGGCCGCAATGTCAAAAAGCCCTGAAAGAGCTTGCCTTGTCCGCAGCGCGGGCACCGCGCCATCAGGCCGGCGGGAATCGGCAACGGGGATTGCGATGGTTCGGTCATGATGCTGCCTGCTCCCGCCCCCGCGTTACCCTGCGCCTTGTCTCACGGCAAGCCGGCCGCTTCAACGGCTGCACCGGTTATCACGCATCACGAAAAGGGGCGGCTCGCATGCATGGCTGTTGCCGAGAACCGCCATGCGCTTTTCGGCAATGCGGCCTAGCCCAGCTGACGAGGCTGAATTAGCCTCGGAGCACCGCGGCCGGCGTGAGGCATCGTCCGGCCAGGCGACAGGCGATGAAAACAAAATTCAATCGGAGGATATCATGAGCGCCAATGGGATAGTCGGCAGACAATCATGGCTCCCGCTGCTGAGCTCGATCCTTCTCGTGACCGCGAATGCCACGGCAGCGCAGACCGCGGAGCCAGCGGCCGGGGCGGCACAGGACAAAGCGCCGCTGGTGCTGAAAGCGCAGGGCACGTTCTTCGTCGGCGGCAAGATCGAACATCGCTCGCCGAACTCATCAATCCCGGACAAGAAATTCGTGGATGGCGACATCGCGGTGGATCAGATGTACGTCGAATATCAAATTCCGGAAAATCTGAAATACCGCTACCCGATCATCATGCTGCATGGCGGCGGACACTCCGGCGACGTCTACAGGACAACGCCGGACGGGCGCGAGGGCTGGTTTACCAGTTTCGCCCGGCGCGGCTTCGCCGTCTATGTCGTCGACGCGCCCAATCGCGGACGAAGCGGCTGGGATCCGACCAACAGGTTCGCCGTGAGCGCAGGAGCCAAGCCGCCCAAGGCTCTCGAATCGGGCAACATCTACTCCGCGCAATCCGCATGGACCGCTTTTCGATGGGGACCGACCTACGGCAAGCAATATCCCGGACAACAATTTCCGGTCGATCACATCAAAGACTATCTGCCCCAGCTCATGCCGTCTTATCGCGATGCCGTGCAGAACACCTACATCGCCGATGATCTGAATGCCTTGATCGACAAGATTGGCCCCTGCATTCTTCTCGGCTGGTCCACGGGTGCCGGCAACGTAATGATGGCGGCCACACAGCGGTTGTCGCAGGTCAAGGGTGTGATCGCCATCGAAGGCGTGCCACCGAATCCCGCTCGCTCGCCAGTCAATTTGAACCAGATGGCGAAAATCCCGCTGGTCGTCGTGCTCGGCGACAACACGCCGGTCGACGAGGTCAAATCCTACACGGACAAGATCGCCAAGCTCGGCGGCGCCGCCGCCACCATCGCATTGCCGGAGATCGGCATCAAAGGGAACGGCCATACGATGATGATGGAACGCAACAACGAACAGATCGCAGATGTGATCGAGAAATGGGTCGGACAGCACGTGCCAAACGTGCAATCAGCTGCGGCTATCGGGCCGGCAAAATAATTGATCCCATCCGACGGATGCCAAAAAAGGGGCGGCAAAAATGCCGCCCCTTGGTCTTTTTGGCTTTGCGCGCGCTCAAATTCGCTGGCGCATGATGTTTGTCATGCTCAGGGCGCGGCGCCTTCGACGCCCGAACCGCCACCCCAGACATAGATGCAGCAGAACAGGAACAGCCACACCACGTCGACGAAGTGCCAGTACCAGGCGGCGAATTCAAAACCGAGGTGATGGGTGGGCGTGAAATGCCCCTTGATCGAGCGGATCAGGCAGACGATCAGGAAGATCGTACCGATGATAACATGCGCGCCATGAAAGCCGGTCGCCATGAAGAAGGTCGCGCCGTAGATGTTGCCGGAATAATTGAAGGCGGCGTGCGCGTATTCCCAAGCCTGACAACTCGTGAAGCAGATGCCGAGGATGATCGTCAGCGCGAGGCCGCGGATCAGTCCCTTGCGGTCGTTGTTGAGCAATGCGTGATGCGCCCAGGTCACCGTCGTGCCCGACGTGAGCAGGATCAGCGTATTCAACAGCGGCAGATGCCACGGATCGAACGTCGCGATGTTCTTCGGCGGCCAGACGCCACCGAACAAAGCGGTGCGCGCCACCATGTTGGCTTCGTGCGGGAACAGGGCCGAATTGAAATAGGCCCAGAACCAGGCGACGAAGAACATCACCTCGGAGGCGATGAACAGGATCATGCCGTAACGATGCGAGAGTTGCACCACGCGGGTGTGGTAGCCGCTGAACTCAGCTTCGTTGATCACGTCGCGCCACCACGACAGCATGGTGTAGAGCACGATGACCACGCCGGCGGCGAATAGCATCGGCGCACCGGCAAATGAGTGATGCATCCAGGTGATCGCGCCGACGGCGAGGATGAAAGCACCGACGGAACCGACGGCCGGCCACGGACTCGGGTCGACGAGGTGGTAATCGTGATGCTTGGCGTGCGCGTCGGCCATTGTCGTGCTCCGTTCTCGTTCCGGTGTCGCGCCTTCGCGCGTTCGCCGGGTTTAGCCTCTTGGTTCGGTCTTTTCCCGCTCGGCTACCGGGGCGACCGGATTGCGAACGGGATAGAATGTATACGACAGCGTCACCGTGTCGACGTGCTTGAGATCGGCATCGCCGGCGAGTTTGGGGTCGACATAGAAGACGACCGGCATGTCGCGCGTCTCGCCCGGATCGAAACTCTGTTCGGTGAAGCAGAAACAGTTGATCTTGACGAAGTAGCTACCCATCAGCGGCGGCGACACGTTGTAGCTCGCCTGCGCGACCGTCTTGCGCGCCGACAGGTTGGTGACCTTGTAGAAGATCGTTTTGGTCTCGCCGAGCTTGAGCGACACCTTGGTCTGCTCGGGCTCGAATTTCCACGGTAGGCCGCCGCCCACATTCGCATCGAAACGCACGGTGATGCTGCGGGTGCCGATGTGGTCGGGGGCAGCGTGCGCCACCTGCGTCGTCCCGCCGAAGCCGGTCTGCTTGCAGAACCAGCTATAAAGCGGCACCGCGGCGAAGGAAGCGCCGATCATGACGGCCACGAGGACGCCGCAAGACGCCGCGACCACGATGTCCTTTTTGGAGGTGGGCGTGCTGGAAGGATCCCGGTGGGGAGCCTTGTTCGGTGCGTTCTGATGCTCGCTCATGGCGCGATCCTGCTCTGGCTAGATCGGGCGCTGCAGCACGCCCGGTCCCTTGACCAGGGTGATGGCGTAGAACAGCACGACCAATGCCGCGAGCACGAGCGCAAGCGCGATCGACCGGTTGCGCCGGCGCCGCCGCTGCTCCTCGGTGAGCACGAGACCTTCATGGTCGTGGTCGGGTTGCATGCCATCGTCCAAAAGCGTCCGCACTCATCCGGTCAGCGCCGCGACCGCATGCTCTGCCAGGAGAGCCGCGAACAGCAGAAAAAGGTAGAGGATCGAGAAGCCGAACAATTGCTTGCTCGGTTTGGCGTTCTCTTTCACGTCGGCCGCCGAGCCCTGGCGCCACACGCGAAAAGCGAGCCACAGCATCATTGCGCCGCCAATGCTGGAGACACCCGCATAGAAGATGCCGCCGAAGCCGAAGAGCCACGGCGCCATGCCGAGCGGCGCAAGCAGCACGGTGTAGAGCATGATCTGGCGGCGTGTTTCGCGATCGCCGGACACGACCGGCAGCATCGGCACGCCGGCGCGCTCGTAATCGCCGGTGTGATAAAGCGCCAGAGCCCAGAAATGCGGCGGCGTCCAGATGAAGATGATCAGGAACAGGATGATCGGCTCGATCGACAGCCCACCGGTGACGGCGGCCCAGCCGATCATTGGCGGTAATGCGCCGGCGGCGCCGCCGATGACGATGTTCTGCGGCGTGGCGCGCTTGAGCAGCATCGAATAGATGACGACGTAGAAGAAGATCGTGAAGGCGAGCAGTGCCGCCGCGGCCACGTTCACGAACAGGCCGAGGCAGGTGACAGCGAAAACCGAAAGCGTGATGCCGTAGGCCAAGGCCTCGCCGGGCATGACGCGGCCCGCCGGGATCGGCCGCTTCGCGGTGCGCCGCATCTTCACGTCGATATCGGCGTCGTACCACATGTTGAGCGCGCCGGCGGCACCGGCGCCGACCGCGATGCACAACAGCGCGGTCAGCGACAGCACCCAATGCAGATGACCCGGCGCGATGACCATGCCGACCAGCGCCGTGAAGACGACGAGCGACATCACCCGCGGCTTCATCAGCGCGAAGAAGTCGCCGACATCGGCCGTGCTCAACCGCGGCGTGACGTCCGTCGTCCCTAAACCCTGGCCTTCGACAAGCGACATCGAAAATCGTCTCTTAATACCGGTCCGTGTTCGTGACCGAGCCGGTCACGCGTGGTGAAAGCACGATATTCCCCGAAAACCATTCAGCCTTTTCGGCATCGTGCTCGTGTTTGCGCTGTCTATTTGATCAGCGGAAGTTTTTCGAACTGGTGGAACGGCGGCGGCGACGACAGCGTCCATTCCAGCGTGGTCGCGCCGGGGCCCCACGGATTGTCGCCGGCGACGCGCTTCTTCATGAAGGCTTCGATCATGGCGACGAAGAAAATCAGCACGCCGACGCCGGCGATGTAAGAGCCGATCGAGGACACTTCGTTCCAGCCGTGGAAGGCATCCGGATAGTCGACGGTGCGCCGCGGCATGCCGGAGAGCCCGAGGAAGTGCTGCGGGAAGAAGATGATGTTGACGCCGATGAACATCACCCAGAAGTGCAGCTTGCCGAGCGTCTCGTTGTACATGTAGCCGGTGATCTTCGGGAACCAGTAGTACCAGCCACCAAAGATCGCGAACACCGCGCCGAGCGACAGCACGTAATGGAAGTGCGCGATCACGTAATAGGTGTCATGCAGCACGCGGTCGACACCGGCATTGGCGAGGACCACGCCGGTGACGCCACCGACCGTGAACAGGAAGATGAATCCGACCGCCCACAACATTGGCGTCTTGAACTCGATCGAGCCGCCCCACATCGTCGCGATCAAGGAAAAGATCTTCACGCCGGTCGGCACCGCGATGACCATTGTCGCGGCGACGAAGTAGGCTTGCGTGGTCGCCGTCAGGCCGGTCGTGTACATGTGATGGGCCCAGACGACGAAGCCGATGCCGCCGATGGCGACCATGGCATAGGCCATGCCGAGATAACCGAACACCGGCTTGCGGCTGAAGGTCGACACGATCTGGCTGATCATGCCGAAGCCGGGCAGGATCAGGATGTACACTTCGGGATGGCCGAAGAACCAGAACAGATGCTGGTAGAGCAGCGGATCGCCGCCGCCGTCGGCGGAGAAGAAGGTGGTGCCGAAATTACGGTCCGTCAGCAGCATCGTGATGCCACCGGCGAGCACTGGCAGCGACAACAGCAGCAGGAACACGGTCACCATGATCGACCACACGAACAACGGCATCTTGTGCAGGGTCATGCCCGGCGCGCGCATGTTGAAGATCGTGGTGATGAAGTTGATGGCGCCGAGAATCGACGATGCGCCGGCGATATGGATCGACAGGATCACGAAGTCGACCGCCGGACCCGGATGGCCGCTGGTCGATAGCGGCGCGTAAAGCGTCCAGCCCGTGCCGGCACCGAGCGAACCCGGCTCGCCTTCGACGAACATCGAGGTGATCAGCAGCGCGAACGAGGCCGGCAGCAGCCAGAACGAGATGTTGTTCATGCGCGGGAACGCCATGTCCGGCGCGCCGATCATCAGTGGCACGAACCAGTTGCCGAACCCGCCGATCATCGCCGGCATGACCATGAAGAAGATCATGATCAGTCCGTGCGCGGTGGCAAACACGTTGTATTCGTGCGGCGTTGCGAAAATCTGGATGCCCGGGTTCTGCAATTCGATGCGGATGGCGATCGACAGCATGCCGCCGATGATGCCGGCCACAATCGCAAACACCAGGTACATCGTCCCGATGTCCTTGTGATTGGTGGAGTAGACATACCGGCGCCAGCCGGTCGGATGGCCGTGATCGTGAGTGTCGTGACCATGTTCCGCGTGCGCATTCGCCGTCGTAGCCATTGTCGCTTCCTTAGACGTTTTTCATGACTTGAGACATCGCCGGTCGACGCGACCCGCTCGGTCCTTGCCGCCATTCATTGCCGGCCCGTCAGCCGGCGGGACATTAATTCACACCCGGTGCGGGCAGCGCCGAGGCAACCGTGGTGCGCGCATCGTCATCGCGCTCCGAATACTTTGTCTTCGCCTGCGCGACCCAGGTCTTGAAATCGGCGTCGGAGACGACGTGAACCGCGATCGGCATGAAGGCATGGTCGCGGCCGCATAGCTGGGAGCATTGGCCGTAATAGGTGCCTTCGCGCTCCGCCTTAAACCAGGTCTCGTTGACCCGGCCCGGGATGGCGTCGATCTTGACGCCGAAAGCCGGCACCGAGAACGAATGGATGACATCGGCGCCTGTCGTCAGCACGCGAACGACCTTGCCCACGGGGACGACGAGTTCGTTATCCACGGCGAGCAGGCGCGGCTGGCCCGGCTTGAGGTCCTTTTCCTGCACCATGATCGAATCAAATTCGAAATTGCCGTTATCGGGATAGCTGTAGCTCCAGTACCACTGCTTGCCCGTCGCCTTGACCGTGAGATCGGCCTTCGGGATGTCGAGCTGCGTGAACAGGAGACGAAACGAGGGAATCGCGATCACCGCGAGGATGAGCACCGGGACGATCGTCCAGATCACCTCCAGCGTCGTATTGTGCGTCGTGCGCGAGGGGACCGGGTTAGCCCTGTTATTGAAGCGGAAGATGATGATGCCGAGGAGAACCAGGACGAACAGGACAATCAGCGTGATGACGACAACCAGGAAATGGTGAAACGAAACGATGCTGTCCATCACCGTCGAGTCGGAGCCTTGCAGCTTCATTTCCCAGGGAGAAGGTTGTCCAGACGCGGCCAGCGCGGCATCAATGCACGTGAAAAGGCCGACGAAGGCAGCCAGCGTGGCAACCAACCGTTTAAACAGCAGCATCGTCGTAGTCGCTCCTTCGCCGAAAAGACGGTCGAGAGGCACTGTTGAGACCGCAAACCGCCTTGTGGCGGGACCGTGGAGCGCCGCTTTGGGGGGCGGCGATCACCAGTGAGAGGGCGCCTCGGCAGACCGGGACCGGGGGGAATCCTCGCTTCTCAAACCACAATTCCGGCCCACTCGCAATGCACCTCGTGCAATGGCAGATACGCAAGCTGGGACTGCGACATTTGCCGCCGCAAGGCAGATCGAGGACGAAAAAATGCAACCTTTTGTCAACATCGTCGGATTCTACTCGACGCGTCGGGGCCGATTCGCTTTTGTTGCCTCCGCATGGCGGACGCCAGAAGCGAACCCAGGAGCAGAATAATGCGGAACAATCCCGGTCTTGCGCGCATCGCGGGGATGCGCCCGTGGATGAGCCGCGGGGGCACGCCGGTCCATGCCCACTGCATTGCCGCCGTCCTGAGTGCTGTTTTCGCGCTGTGCCTGGTCTCGCCCGCAGCGGCGCAGGGCGTCGTGCGCTCGGTCCATAAGGACTGGCAGATCCGTTGCGAGACGCCGCCCGGCGCGCAGACGGAACAATGTGCGCTGATGCAGAGCGTCGTGTCCGAAGACCGCGCGAATGTCGGCCTCACCGTGATCGTGCTGAAAACCGCCGACGGCAAGAGCCGGATCCTGCGCGTCATTGCGCCGCTGGGCGTGCTGCTGCCTTCCGGGCTCGGCCTGTTCATCGACAAGACCGATGTCGGCCGTGCCGGCTTCGTCCGCTGCCTGCCGCGCGGCTGCTTCGCCGAGGTGGTCATGGACGACAAGCTGGTCAACCAGTTGCGCAACGGCCAGCAGGCGACCTTCATCATCTTCCAGACGCCCGAGGAAGGCATCGGCTTTCCGCTCAACCTCGCCGGCTTTGGCGAAGGCCTCGACAAGCTGCCCTGATCCCTCAAACCTTCAGGCTTTAGACTTTAGGCTTTGCCGTGCGCCTTTCTTGCGCCCGAACGCTCTGGCTTGACCGGCGCAGGCTTGACCGGTGCAGGCTTGCCGCCGAGGGAGCGCGTCTCCCACACGGCAACGACGACCAGAATCGCCGCCGCGGCGCCGTAGAGCACAATCGGCGTCATCTGCGCCGACAGCGCCAGCGTGATCGCCAGCAACGCGAAGCCAACCATGTGCGACAGCGCCCAGAATCCGGAAATCAGGCGTTTGAAAATCAGGTTCCCGGCAAGATACAGCGCTGGCCCACCGAGAATGCAGGCGATGACCGCGGGACGCAGCGGCCCGAACGGATGGGCGAGCACGAGTTCGTCGGCCACCGCCGCGACGATAATGCCGGCGACCAGCGGCAGGTGGAAATAGGTGAAGGCGGTCCGCGCCAGGCTGCCGGGATCGTCGCTGGCGGAAATGCGGTGCTTGCCCCATTCGGCGCCGATATTGAAATAGATCCACCACATCGCGGCGCTGCCGATAAAAGCCAGCACCAGCGACGTGACACTGACGAACTGCCACGGCCCCTCGCTGAACGCGACGCCGATGATCACGATTGATTCGCCGAGCGCGATGATGATGAAGGCCGCGCAGCGTTCGGCCAGATGCTCGCCGCTGATGTCCCAGTCGGCCGTCACCGAACGGCCGAGACCCGGCACATAAAACCCTGCGGCCGGCGAGACGTATTCGATTGCAAGGGCAACGAGCCAAAGCCAGAGCCGTGCCTCGCCCGCGAACCCGCCGGCAATCCAGAACGCACCCGAAACCACCAGCCAGATCGTGATGCGCTGAAAATTGCGGAAATTGCGCGGCGCATGGCCGCGCAGCGCCCACAGCATGAACAGGCTGCGCCCGACCTGCATGCCGACGAAGGCGACAGCAAAAACAAGGCCCGTATTTTCGAACGCGTGCGGCAGCGCACTCGACAGCAGCAGCCCGGCCAGCATCAGGACGAACAGCAAGAGCCGCACCGGCATGCGTTCCGGATCAAGCCAGTTGGTGACCCATGAGGTGTAGATCCACACCCACCAGACCGCCATCAGCAGCAGCACCGTCTGCAAAAGACCCAGCGGCGTCAGCCGCGCGAGCAGCAGATGCGAAAGCTGCGTGACCGCGAAGACGAAGACGAGATCGAAGAACAGTTCAACGAAAGTGACGCGCCCGTGATCGGACTTTCGCTGGCGCAGGAGATTGGGGTTAGTTAGCCTGAAAGCCACCTTGCGTCCTCCCGCTGCTTTGCAGCGTTTTTCGGATAAACATGATTCCGCCGCCAGGGAGAGTGTCATGAGTTTCGCAAGATACGCCATTTCATTGCTGGTCCTCATAGAAGGCGCAATGTGGCAGACTCCCACCTTCGCTGCCGACGACGGCATTGCGCTCGATCGCGCCCAATACGCCAACCGGCCGTTGCTTCCGGATTTCACAGCGCCGGCATGCCCGGACAATCCGCGCGGCCTCGAGCAGATCAAGGGCAATCTCTATCGCCACACCACGGGGCCGGGGCTCGCCGTGCACAGCGGGCTGGTGCTGATCACCACAGAGGGCGCGCTGGTCATCGATCCGGCAATGACCTGCACCGCGACCTGGTTGCGCGATGAGATCAAACGCCGCTTCAACGTGCCCGTGAAATATGTCGTCTATACCCACGGTCATGCGGATCACATCAGCGGCGCGCAGGTCTTCCAGAATGATGGCGCGGTGGTCGTGGCCAATCAGCGTGCGGTGGAGCCGATCGTCGGCGAGAAGATTCCGACCGCGATCCCGGACCGGGTTTTCGACAAGGACATGACCATCACTTTGGGCGGCGAGACCGTGCTATTGCATCGCGTGGCGCCCAGTCATTCCGACAGCATGATCATGGTGCTGTTCCCGGGATACAAGACGCTGCAATGCACCGACGTCTGCGAAAGCAAGTCGATGCCCTACAATGATTTTCTCGACTTCTATTACAACGGCTGGATCGAAACGCTGGACTGGGTGGCGCAGCAGGACGTGGACGTCATCGATGTCGGCCATTACACGCCCGCGACCAAGGCTGATGAAGCTGCCTTGCGCGCTTACATGGTCGATCTGCATCAGCAGGTGCTCGACCTCGTGAGGTCGGGCCAGTCATGGGACGAACTCTATCGCAATGTGAAATTCAGTGATGACGTCAAAAAATGGATCGCCTTCGACACGATGAAGACATTGAATATTTTGGGCATGTATCGCTGGGTTTCCAACCATCGCCGCGGCGAGTGGTGAGATGCGGCCGCGGAGAGATCGGATACGAGCCGCCTCGCCAACGAGCTTGTCACCCTTCCCGGATCACGGTGATTCTGGATCGGATCAATCCAACATCGTCGTCATGATCGTCTTGCGCAGATAGCGCTTGCCGTTGCGCGCCGTCTCTTCGATGCTCATGGCAAAACCGAAGCTGGGGGAGACGATGGCATCCAAGGCAACATCCAAGACAGTATCCACGACAAAAGCGGCGGACGGCAAAACCGCGCCCGCGATGAGGATCGAGCGCGATGTCCATGTCACGATGCGCGATGGCATCCGCATCGCGCTGTGCATCTACCGTCCCGACACCGACGAGCCGGTGCCGGCGCTGTTTGCCGCCTCGCCCTATCAATACCGTTACGATTCAGCGCCCGCCTATACGATCTTCGCCCAGCGCGAGACCGGGCCGATCGGGTGGTATGTCGAACAGGGTTTTGCTTTCGTCCACGCCGACGTGCGCGGCAGCGGCCAGTCGGAAGGCGAGTTCAGTTGGTATGGCCCGGATGAGACCGCCGACTATTACGACCTGATCGAATGGGTCGGCACGCGCGACTGGTGCAACGGCAAGGTCGGCGGCACCGGACAATCCTATTACGCGGTCGCGCAGTGGTGGATGGGGATCGTCAACCCGCCGCATCTCGCCTGCATCGTGCCCTATGACGGCCGCGTCGATCATTATCGCGACGCCGGCTATCACGGCGGCATCATGGGGAGCTTTCAGGGCACCTGGTACAATCAGGTCCGCTTCCTCAACCGCATCCGGCCCGGCGGCGCGCCCGGACGGCAGATGGCGTTCGATCTGCCGTTTCACGTGCTCGAACATTCGACCTATGACGACTGGTGGAAGATCCGCAATCCGTTCGAGCGGCTGGGCGAGATCAAGGTGCCGGTGCTCTCGATCGGACACTGGCCGAAACTCGGCCTGCATCTGCGCGGCAACATCGTCGGCTTCGAAGAACTCAAAAGCCCGAAGAAGCTCCTCATCTCGGAAGCGCGCACGCCACCCGACGTGCATCATCTGTGCGACGATCCCGCCTTCCACGCTCGCGAGATATTGCCGTTCTACGAGCATCACCTCAAAGGCGCGCGCAACGACGTCATGAAAGGTGCAGCGGCAAAAATATTTGTGCGCGGTGCCGAGGAATTCCGCACCTTCACGACGTGGCCGCCGAAACCAGCGCGATTCGAATCCTGGTATCTGCGCAAAGAGCCGTCGGACAGCGTCACCTCGCTCAACGACGGCAGCCTGTCGCGCGACAAGCCGTCAAAGGATGAAGGCGCGACGTCCTACACCTATCCGGACGCCGCCTGGCGCAACGGCGTCGTGGCCTTCGACAAGGGCGTCGCCGATCCGGTGAAGAAGGTTTTGACCTTCACCTCAAAACCGCTTGAGGCCGATCTCGATATCGCCGGCGGCATCGTGCTCGAACTCGTCGCCAGCTCGGACCAGCCCGACACAGATTTCATCGTCAAGCTGTCGGACCAGGAACCGCAATCTGCAGATGCGCGCAAAGCCGGCCGCCAGCCGGCGTTCCAGAACGTCTCGAAAGGCTGGCTCAAAGCCTCGCACCACCGCACACGCGACAAAGCGCGGTCGCGTCCCGACCGGCCGTTCTACCGCCACGACGATCCGCAGCCGATCACGCCGGGGGAAATTTACACGTTTTCCATCGAGATCGTCACCGTCGTGCATCGTTTTCGCAAGGGCCACCGGATCCGGCTGGAAATCGTCAACGGCGATTCTCCCGTCACCGATGGCGTCTGGGTCCACCCCTATCACCAGTTCAAGGTCGGGACCGACACGATCCACCACAGTGCCGCACGTCCCTCGCGGCTCATCCTGCCCATCGCGCCCGCCGAAAAAGCGTAGGCGGCAACCCCGCCGAAAATTTGCCGGCCCGGCCGGTCGCAAATTTGCCGCTGTCGGCCTATTTGTGGGGGAACGGAGTTCCAAACATGACCGATACAATTCCTTCCCTGCTCGAGCGCTCGGGTCTCGATCGCGCCGATGTCAGCCGCCATCTCGCCCACGGGCTGGAGGGCGCCGACGACGGCGAACTCTTCCTCGAATACCGCCAGTCGGAAGCGCTCGCCTTCGACGACGGCCGCCTCAAACAGGCGACCTACGACACGTCGCAGGGATTCGGCATGCGCGCGGTCAAGGGCGAGGCTGTCGGCTATGCCCATGCCTCCGATGTTTCGGACGCGGCGCTGGCGCGCGCCGCCGACACCGTGCGCGCGGTGCGCGGCGGCTACAGCGGCACCGTCGCCGACGGGCCGGCGCGGTCGAACGCAAAACTCTATTCCGACGACAATCCGCTGGCTGGTCTCGCCTTCGAGAAGAAAGTGCGACTGCTCGAAGAGATCGACGCCTATGTGCGGGCAAAAGACCCGCGCGTGCGTCAGGTGACGGCGAGCCTTGCCGCGACATGGCAGATCGTCGAGATCGTCCGTCCCGACGGCCAGATCTACAAGGACGTGCGGCCGCTGGTGCGCGTCAACGTCTCCGTCGTCGCCGGCCAGGGCGACCGTCAGGAATCCGGCAGCCATGGATATGGCGGCCGCGAGAGCTACGAACGCTTCATCGCCGACGGCATGTGGCGTGACGCTGCCGATCAGGCGGTGCGCCAGTCGCTGCTCAATCTCGAATCGATCCCCGCGCCGGCCGGCGAAATGGATGTCGTGCTCGGCCCCGGATGGCCCGGCGTGATGCTGCATGAAGCGGTCGGTCACGGGCTCGAAGGCGACTTCAACCGCAAGAAAACCTCCGCCTTCGCCGGCCTCATGGGCCAGCAGGTTGCGGCCAAAGGTGTCACTGTCGTCGACGATGGCACCATCGGCAACCGCCGCGGCTCGCTCTCGATCGACGACGAAGGCACGCCGACGAACCGCACGGTGCTGATCGAGGACGGCATCCTCGTCGGCTACATGCAGGACCGGCAGAACGCGCGATTGATGAACATGCGCCCGACCGGCAACGGCCGGCGCGAAAGTTTTGGCCACGTGCCGATGCCGCGCATGACCAACACCTACATGCTCGCGGGCGAACGCGATCCCGGCGAGATCATCGCCTCGGTCAAGAACGGGCTTTACGCGGTGAATTTCGGCGGCGGCCAGGTCGACATCACGTCGGGCAAATATGTCTTCCAATGCACCGAAGCCTATCGCATCGAGAACGGCAAAGTCGGCGCGCCGCTCAAGGGCGCGATGCTGATCGGCAACGGTCCGACCGACCTCAACCGCATCAGCATGGTCGGCAACGACCTCGCCCTCGACAGCGGCATCGGCACCTGTGGCAAGAACGGCCAGGGCGTGCCGGTCGGCGTCGGCCAGCCGACCTTGCGGATGGATCAGATCACTGTCGGTGGCACAGCATGAGCACGACGCCGGAACAGAAGAACACGACGCTGCAAAAGCCGTCGCTCGTGCGCGGCTGGATCAAGACGCTGTTCGACCTCGCCTGCATCCTGCTGGTGATGTCGCTCGCCAAGACCGCGATCGCGGAGCCCTATTACGTGCCGTCCGGCTCCATGGAGCCGACGCTGATGATCGGCGACGAATTGTTGGCGGCAAAATACGCCTATGGCTACAGCACGGCATCGCTGCCGTTGTTCATGACCTTGCCGGACAGCAAGCGCGTTATGGGCAAGCTGCCGCTTCGTGGCGACGTGGTCGTATTTCGCTGGCCGGGCGACCACTCGCAGATCTGGGTCAAGCGCGTGATCGGCTTGCCCGGCGACCGCATCGCGGTCCATGCCGGCCGCGTGTCGATCAACGGCGAGCCGGTCGGTCTCAAGCCGATGGGCGAAGGCCAGGCCGAAAACGAGGACGGCTCGCAAATGCCCGCCCAGCGTTTCGTCGAGACGCTGCCGGGAAACCGCGAGCATGCCGTCTTCAAGCTCGTCGCGCACAGCCCTTATGACGACATGTCCGAAATCACCGTTCCGCCCGACCATCTCTTCGTCATGGGCGACAACCGGGATAATTCCGCCGACAGCCGCGTGCCGTTGCGCGCCGGCGGCGTCGGGCTGCTGCCGGTGGCCGACCTGGTCGGCCAGGTGGATGCGGTTATCGGCTCATGGGACCTCGGCATGAAAAGTCAGCCGATCTGGACGTGGCCGTCCGGCCTGCGGCTGGCGCGGTTCTTCACGTCGGTGCAGTGATCCGGGCGCCGTTTAACGGATCACGCCCGAGATGCAGCACGGCTTGCGCCGCGGCGGGCGCACTTTGTCCTTCAGGAAGCAGCGCGGTGCGGTGCCGAGATAACCCGGTCGGGCGTAGGTCCAGGCCCGGCACTTGTTGTCGCCCTGGCAGGCGGCGGCGCATGTGGCGCCGCTGCTGTTCGGCTTGACCTCGATATTGCGATAATCGCCGCCGGCACGGTCGGTCGCGTATTCCGTCGGTCCCCGGCGCGGCTCCAGCACCCCGGATCCACGCACGCCGGATACGCAGCAATGGCGTTCGACCCGGCGCGGCACGCGAAATTTGAGCCAGCACATGGCGGGGCCCCGTTCGGTCTGCGGATAGGAAAACGTCCAGGAGCGGCATCGCGACTCTCGGTCGCAGCGCGCCGCACAGACTGCCGGGTCGCCCGAGCGCACGATGAAGGTCGAATAGTCGCCACCGGGGCGGTCGAAATTCGCCTGCGCCCGGGCTGTCAGAGTGCCGCAGCCATAAAACAGCGCGCAACACACAAGACCGAACGACACAACGCGACACGCACGCAAAAAGCTTGCAAAACCCCGAAAAATCCCGGCCTCCCAAGAACGCGCATGCGATTCACGATTCATGCCGAGAGGTATCCCATGTTCGATTGGACGGCGCCATGATCGTCATCCTTGACGGGCGCTGCAGGCCGCGTTCACCCCCCGTTCAGATGGATTCTCCCATTGACCATGGGAGGTGCCGAGAAGCCCGAAAAGGCCCTAAGGAAGTCCTTGTAAAGCAACCCGCTATTGCATCGCAAAATGACAACAGCCGCTATGAACGAGTAATGAACGACGGTGAACTAAAAAGAACAACGCGTGGGGGGCCAACATCCCACGCCGTGTGGTCGGGCGGACCGCCTTGCGCGGATGCTGCTCATCGGGGGGAACCGGGCGCAAGTGCCAGGTGTGAGTAGCAATGTCGCGTTTTCGTAATCTGCCCGCCCGGCTGGCGCAGACTGACCCTTTTGACCTTGCGGCCGCGATCCTCTTCGTGGCCGTCGCCGCCTTCATCATCTTCACCTTCCGCGACTATGCGGTCTCCAACGACGAGGAGATCCAGCATCAGTATGCGCAGCTCATCGTGCGCTACTACGCCAGCGGCATGACCGACCAGGCGGTGTTCCACCTCTACAATCTCTATCTTTACGGCGGTCTGTTCGACCTCATGGCGGTCGGCCTGCAGCACCTGCTGCCTTTCGACGTCTGGAACATGCGCCACCTGCTCTGCGCCTTCATCGGCCTCGGCGGCATCGCGGCGGCATGGGCGACGGCGCGGATGATCGGCGGCACGGCGGCGGGCTTCCTTGCCGCGGTGCTCCTGGTGATTTGCGGGT
This sequence comes from Xanthobacteraceae bacterium, assembly GCA_035494115.1. Classification (GTDB taxonomy): domain Bacteria; phylum Pseudomonadota; class Alphaproteobacteria; order Rhizobiales; family Xanthobacteraceae; genus DATJHH01. The sequence goes on along the minus strand of DATJHH010000006.1, from coordinate 8,007 downwards.
CCTATTACGGCACGATCTTCAACCACACGAAGGACATTCCCTTTGCCGCGGCGGTGATGGGCTCAATTTATTTTCTGCTGCGCACGTCGCGTGAATTGCCGCGACCGCGCTGGAGCGACGTCATCTTCCTTGGCCTGTGCACGGGCGGCGCGCTCGGCATCCGCGTGACCGGATTTCTCCTGATCTGCTATGCGGGCCTGATGGTGCTGGTGCAGTCGCCGCTAACGCAGCCGGGGCATGCCAATTGGCGCGCGAGACTTGCAGCGACGGTGCGTTACGTCTGGCCAGCAGCGCTGCGCTTCCTGCCAGGCCTCGCCATCGCCTACGCGATCATGCTCGCCGCATGGCCTTGGGCGGCGCTGGAGCCGCTTAATCCGCTGCGGGGATTCGTCAGCTTCGCGGACTTCAATTACGACATCAGCACCCTGCTCGCGGGTCACGTCTATAGCATGGGCGATGTGCCGCGCTGGTACATTCCAGAATATTTCGCGGTCAAGCTGCCGATCCTGATGCTGTTCGGCGTGGCGCTGGCGGTTCTCCTCGCCGTCCGGCCGACGATTTTCGCGCCCGCCAACGCGACGGTCTCGCGGCGTCAGCTCGTCTATCTCGGCTTCGCGGCGCTGTTTCCCCTCGCCTGCCAGGTGATTGCGGCCGGTCCTGCGTTCACGGGCCTGCGCCACTTCACGTTCCTCATCCCGCTGCTCGCCGTCATGGCCGCCGTTTCGCTCACCGCGATGATCTCGGCGCTCGCGCACAGGCAGTTGCGGCTGATGGCCGGTGCCGTCTCGGCGGTGTTCGCCGCCGCGATGCTGTTCAATGCCATCACGCTGGTGCGTCTGCATCCTTACGAATATCTCGCCTTCAACGAATTCGTCGGCGGATTGCCCGGTGCCATGGGACGTTACGACACCGACTACTGGGCCAACATGATGCCCGAGGGCGTGCACGATCTGGAAAGTTATCTCGACAAGACCGACCGGCGCCCCGGACAGCATTACACCGTCGCCATTTGCTCCGAGAGCAAGGGTTTTGAAGAGGCGGCCAGAAAAGACCCACGGTTCACGTTGACGGACGACTGGAATCGCGCCGACTTCTTCATCTCGACGACACACATGCACTGCGACAAGGACCTGCAGGGCCAAGTGATCGCCGACGTCAGCCGGCTTGGTGCGACGATCGGCGTGGTCAAGGATCGCCGTGCGATCACGCGGCCGGAATTCGCCCGCGCCAAACGGCAGTAAGACACGACCGGACCCACGCGCCGCGAGGATGGATGTGCGGGTCAAGCCCGCGCATGACGATCCGACCCGGCGATGTCAGCTCATGCGCTAATAAGCGTATTCGCTGTAGATCGGGTCGATGGCCCCATGCCACGGCCCGTGGAATTTTTCCAAAAGCTCTTCGGCCGGTGTCATGCCACGTGCCGCCGTCTCCTGCAGCGGCAGCAGATAGCGCGTCTCGTCACGTCCGGTACGGTCGAGACGTTTGCGCCGTACCAGCCCCTGCTCGACCAGACCCAGCACCTCGCGCGCGAGATCGAGCATCGTGCGGTTGCGGATCGTCGCCTTGAAGCCGAGACGCGGAACGGCATCGCGCAACGCCTGCCGATCCTCCGCGCTCCAATCCTTGACGATGTCCCAGGCGGCATCGAGCGAGGCCTGATCGTAGAGCAGCCCTGCCCAGAACGCCGGCAGCGCCGCGAGCCGCTTCCACGGCCCGCTGTCGGCTCCGCGCATCTCGAGATAACGCTTGAGCCGCACTTCGGGAAAGATCGTGCTCAGGTGATTGGCCCAGTCGGAAATCGAGGCGCGTTCGCCCGGCCGTTCTTTCAATTCACCGGCGAGCAGCTTCCGGAACGACAGCCCCGACACGTCGACATACTGGTCGCCGCGCTTGAGGAAATACATCGGTACGTCGAGCGCGTAGTCGACCCACCGCTCGAATCCCATGCCCGGCTCGAACGCCCAGGCCAGCATGCCGGCACGGGCATTGTCGGTGTCACGCCAGATTTCCGAGCGCGCCGAAAGAAAACCGTTCGGCTTGCCGTCGGTGAACGGCGAGTTGGCGAAGAATGCGGTCGCGACCGGCTGCAGCGCCAGCGCCACGCGCAGCTTCTTGACCATGTCCTGTTCGGAGGAGAAGTCGAGATTGGTCTGTACCGTGCAGGTGCGATACATCATGTCGAGGCCGCGCGTGCCAACCTTGGGCATATACGATGTCATGATGCGATAGCGGCCCTTTGGCATCACCGGCATCTCGTCGCGCCGCCAGTCCGGCGTCATGCCGACGCCGAGAAAGCCGATGCCGAGCGACCCGGCGACCTCACGCACCTGCGCGAGATGCGCATGCAGTTCGGCGTAGGTCTGATGCACGGAATCATAGGGCGCGCCGGCGAGTTCAAACTGTCCGCCGGGTTCGAGCGTGATCGCACCGCCGCCGGTGACATCGAAGAGGCCGATGATGTTCTCGCCCTCCATGATCGGGTCCCAGCCCAACAGCATCTGCATGCCTTCGAGCAGCGCGCGGATACCGCGCTGGCCCTGATAAGGCACCGGGCGATGACCTTCCATGGTGAACGCGAATTTCTCGTGCTCGGTGCCGAGCCGGAACGTCTCTGGCGGCTTCGCGCCATGCGCCATCCAGGCGGCGAGTTCGTCGCGGGATTCGATCGGCGTCATGTCGATCTGGTCGCGTGCCATGCAGGGTCCGTGGAAACGTTGCGGGAAAAGCGTGAGCGCAGGTTCGGCCGGCTGGCCTCAGATATCTTGGATCACAACCAGCCGGGACCGGCGCGTCCCGCAAGAAGAATCAGACATGGTCACTCCGCAATTTTTTTTGAACGCGCTCGTCGAAGCGTTCGACATTGACCACCACCCGCGTGTGCTGGCCATCGCCGACCCGTTCCTTGTCGTCGTGAGCCTCGACGCGGAATTCGAGTGTGCGGCCATCGACCTTGAGCAGTTCGGCAGTGGCGCGCAGATGCATCCCGACCGGCGTCGCTGCGTAATGACCGACGTCGAGATGCGTGCCGAGGCTCTGAAATCCGCGCGGCAACAGCCGCTCGACCGCGTTGAGCGCAGCCGCTTCCATCAGGTTGATCATTACGGGTGTCGCCAGCACCTGGACCCGGCCGCTGCCGATGCGCGGCGCCGTGTCGGCGTCCTGCACGGTGATTTCGGCCGATCCGATCAGGCCAACCTTGAGATTAGACAGCTCCACGCGCGCTTTTCTCCTTCGCTCTGCAACCCGGCTCGTGCCGCCTGATGGCGGCCTTGATTGGCTACGCCGCCTGACGGCGGATCTTAAGGCTATGCCGCCTGACGGCGGCCTGGTGCGAAGCGTCCATAGAAGGTTTCGCCCTTCTGCGCCATCTCCACGAGCAGCTTTGGCGCGCTAAAGCGCGCGCCGTGCTTTTCTTCCAGCGACCGGCACAGATCAAGAAACGCCTTCGTTCCCATGCGGTCGATATAGGACAGCACGCCGCCATAGAACGGCGCAAAGCCCCAGCCGAGGATCGAGCCCACATCGGCTTCGCGCACATCGGTGACGACGTGCTCCTCCAGCGTGCGCACGGCTTCGAGCGCCTGCACCGAAAGCAGGCGGTTCTTGAGTTCCTGGATGTCGATAGTGTCGGGATCGAGCTTGTGCGGTTGCAGGTCGGCCAAGCCCGGCCACAAGCGTTTCGGTCCCTTGTCAGGATAATCGTAGAAGCCGCGCTTGTTTTTGCGGCCGAGACGCATCTGCTTCTCGACCATCTCCTGCAGCAGCGCCTTCTGCTTCGGATCGACCGCCTCGGGACCGAGATCGGCTTCGGTCGCCTTGAGGATCTTCCAGCCGAGATCGAGCGCGACTTCATCGTTGAGCGACAGCGGACCGACCGGCATGCCGGCCATGCGCGCGACGTTCTCGATCATCGCCGCCGGCACGCCCTCGGTGAGCATGATATGGCCTTCGCGGATGTAATTGAGCACGCAGCGGTTGGCGTAGAAGCCGCGGCTGTCGTTGACGACGATCGGCGTCTTGCGGATACGGCGAACGAAGTCGATGGCCGTGGCGAGCGCTTTGTCGCCGGTGTTCTTGCCCAAAATGATCTCGACGAGAAGCATGCGCTCGACCGGCGAGAAAAAGTGGATGCCGATGAAGCGCGCGGGATCAGCAAAATTCTCCGACAATGACGTGATCGGCAGTGTCGAAGTGTTGGAGGCAAAGACCATGTCGGCGCCGATGTATTGCTGCGCCTTCGCCATCACCTCGGCTTTGACCTTGCGATCCTCGAACACGGCTTCGACGACGAGATCGCAATCGGCAAGCGCGGCATAATCCGGCGTTGCCGTGATGCGCGCGAGCAGCGCCTCGCGGTCGGCGGCCTTGGCGCGGCCCTTGTTGACCTGATCGGTCATCAGCTTCTGCGAATGCTCCTTGCCCTTGTCGGCGGCCTCCTGATCGCGGTCGATGAGGACGACATCAAGACCGGCAAGCGCGCTGACATAGGCAATGCCCGCGCCCATGAAACCGGCGCCGAGCACGCCCACTTTATTGAGCCGCGATTGCGGCACCGAGGCCGGCCGCCGCGCGCCCTTGTTCAACTCCTGCATCGAGACGAACAGCGAGCGGATCATGGCGGCTGCTTCCGGCGTGCGCAGGATATGCGCGAAATAACGCTGTTCGACGCGCAACGCCTGATCGAACGGCAGTTGCAGGCCTTCATAGACGACCTGCAGAATGGCGCGCGCCGCAGGATAATTGTCGTAGGTCTCGCGGCGATAGATCGCGTTCGCCGCCGGAAACGTCATCATCCCGGCCTTGGAATAGACCGGACCACCGGGCAGACGAAAACCATCCGCGTCCCACGGCGCCTGCGCCTTGCCGCCGCCCTTGATCCAGGCCTTTGCCGCGGCGATCAGTTCAGCCTGCGGCACCACGGCATCAAGAATCTTCATCGCCTTGGCGCGCGCCACCGGCAGTTGATCGCCCTTGAGCAGCATCTGCAACGCGTCCGCCGGCGGCATCATGCGCGAGATGCGGGTCGTGCCGCCCGCGCCGGGAAACAGGCCGATCTTCACTTCCGGCAGGCCCACGCGTGTTTTCGGATTATCGCCCGCAACACGGTAATGACAGGCGAGACAGAGTTCGAGTCCGCCGCCAAGCGCCGTGCCGTTGATCGCGGCCACCCAAGGTTTTCCGCAGGTCTCGATGCGGCGATAAAGCTGCGAAAGCTTGCGGCTGTTCTCGAACAGCGTCTGCATCGCGGCGTCTTCGCCCTTCGACGCGACCAGTTCGGCAAACCCGCGCGTCAGCGCTTCGAGCATCGTGAGGTCGGCGCCGGCGCTGAACGCCTCCTTGTTGGAGGTGATGACGACGCCCTTGACGGCGCCATCGGCAGCGACCTGATCGAGGATCGCGGACAGATCGTCCATGACGCTAACGTCGATGACGTTCATCGCCTTGTCTGACATGTCCCAGGAGACGAGCGCGATGCCGTCGGCATCGACGTCGAACTTGAAATTCTTGAAAGCCATTCGCCGCTCCCCTGATCGCTCAATAACTAAGTCAGCATGCGTCGAAAAAAATTAAACGCGCTCGATGATCGTCGCCGTGCCCATGCCGGCGCCGATGCAGAGCGTAACCAATGCGGTGTTGAGATCGCGGCGTTCGAGTTCGTCGAGCACGGTGCCCAAAATCATCGCGCCTGTCGCGCCGAGCGGATGACCCAGCGCGATGGCGCCGCCATTGACGTTGACCTTCGTCGTGTCGAGATCGAATGCCTGCAAAAAGCGCAGCACCACGGCGGCGAAGGCTTCGTTGACCTCGATGAGATCGATGTCAGCAAGCGTCATCCCGGCACGCTTGAGCACTTTTTTGGTGACGTCGACCGGACCGGTGAGCATCAGCGCCGGCTCCGAGCCGATATTGGCGAACGCTTTGATGCGCGCGCGCGGCTTGATGCCGGCGGCTTTGCCGGCATCCGTATTGCCGATCAGCACGGCGGCGGCGCCATCGACGATGCCGGACGAATTACCGGCATGATGCACGTGGTTGACCACTTCGACTTCCGGATGCGCCTGTACGGCCACCGCATCGAAGCCACCCATCTCGCCCATCTGCACGAAAGACGGCTGCAATTGCGCGAGCGACTGCATCGTCGTCGTCGGGCGCATGTGTTCGTCGCGCGCCAGAATCGTGAGACCGTTGATGTCCTTGACCGGCACCACGGATTTCTTGAAGCGGCCTTCGTCCCAGGCCTTGGCCGAACGATGCTGGCTTTCAACCGCATAGGAATCGACGTCGTCGCGCGAAAAGCCGTATTTGGTAGCGATGAGGTCGGCGGAAATGCCCTGCGGCATGAAATAGGATGGCAGCGCGATCGACGGATCGACCGGCCACGCGCCGCCGGATGCGCCGAGGCCTACCCGGCTCATGGATTCGACGCCGCCGCCGACGGCCATGTCATGCTGCCCGGACATGATCTCCGCGGCGGCGAAATTCACCGCGTCGAGACCCGAGGCGCAAAAGCGGTTGATCTGCACGCCGGGTACGCCGTTGCCGTAGCCGGCGACGATGGCCGACGCGCGGGCAATGTCGCCGCCGGCCTCGCCGACCGGATCGACGCAGCCGAGCACCACGTCATCAACCAAACCTGTGTCGAGCGCATTGCGCTCCTTGATCGCACCGAGCGCCTGGGCCGCCAGACTGAGCGCGGTGACTTCGTGCAAAGCCCCGTCGGCCTTGCCGCGCCCGCGCGGCGTGCGGACATGGTCGTAGATGAAGGCGTCGGCCATGATCGATGATCTCCGATGCAAAAGAAGGGCGCGTCAGTCCGGCATCCTATCGCAGCTAGATAGGCAGCGGCAGGCCGTCCTGCGAGGGCGTGTCCAAAAGGCCTAGAACGCCTCCGCCGGCAATTCCATCACCGTGCCGGCGCCGGCCTGGATGCGGGCAAGACGGGTCGCGGTTTCCGGCAGCATCCGCTCCATGAAGAAGCGCCCGGTGACGAGCTTGGCCTTCATGGTCTCGGCCGCCGCGTCGCCGGCGGCGATCTTGTCCTGCGCCGCCTTGGCGATCTGCACCCACATGACGCCGAGCGCGACGAGACCGAAGAGGTGCATGTAATCGGTGGCTCCGGCGCCGGCATTGTCGGGCTTGGCCATGGCGTTCTGCATGAACCACATGGTCGCCTGTTGCAGATGGGCGGACGCCTGCTGCATCGGCGCAATGAACGGCTTCATCGCTTCGTCGGCGGCATGTTCCTTGAGCAGAGCGCCAATGTCGTTGAAATAACTCATCACCGCGCGGCCGCCATCCTTGCCGAGCTTGCGGCCGACGAGATCGAGCGCCTGGATGCCGTTGGCCCCTTCGTAGAGCATGGCGATACGCGCATCGCGGACGAATTGCTCCATGCCGTGTTCGGCGATGTAGCCATGGCCGCCGAACATCTGCTGCGCCAGCACGGTATTGGCGAAGCCGGTGTCGGTCAGCACGCCTTTGATCACCGGCGTGAGCAGGCCCATATGGTCTTCCGCCGACTGCCGCTCCTTCTCGTCGGCGGAGCGATGCGCGACGTCGGCCTTCAGCCCTGTCCAAATCAGCAGCGCCCGCGCCGCCTCGTTGAAGGCGCGGATGGTCAACAGCGTGCGCCGCACGTCCGGATGCACAATGATCGGATCGGCCGGCTTGTCGGGGAATTTCGGGACAGGGATCGCGCGGCCCTGCAGCCGCTCTTTCGTGTAGGCGGCGGCGTTCTGATAGGCGACTTCCGACAGCGCCAGGCCCTGCAGCCCGACGCCGAGACGCGCCTCGTTCATCATCACGAACATCGCGGCAAGGCCGCGGTTTTCCTCGCCGATCAGCCAGGCCGTGGCGCCGTCGTAATTCATCACGCAGGTCGCGTTACCGTGGATGCCCATCTTGTGCTCAATGGAGCCGCAGGAAACGTTGTTGTGCGGCCCGAGCGAGCCATCGTCGTTGACCAGGTGTTTCGGGCAGACGAAGAGCGAGATGCCCTTGGTG
>DATJHH010000005.1:0-2273 GCA_035494115.1 Xanthobacteraceae bacterium | reverse complement strand
CCTCAGCGTCGGGAGGCCAGGACCACGCGATTTTGCCGTCCGCCCGGGATCGCTCGTCTGGCGACCCCGTGCGGCCATCGCATCCCGCGCCCAACGTCCGTGACGATCGCGAAGCGCCCCTCATGTGGGTGCGGGACGGCGTGGACCATGCCGGCGATTCGGCATTCTGATAAAGCGAAATATTTTTCGCTGAGAGACTTGACGCGATTTCGGAAAATCAGCCCGTCGGGCAAATCAGTTCGAGTCCTCGACGCCAAAGTTGGCGCCCCGGCATGACACGCGCGAACGCAGCGTCACATCGGTCGATACTTCCGCACTTCGGCGGGGACGTTGACGCCGAGCTTGATCTGGCCGACGGACTTGATGATGTCGTCGCCGAGGAGCTGGGCGAAGCAGGCGTAGCCCCAGTCGTTCATGTGCAGGCCGTCGGCGATGACGAAGCTGTCGACCGGCAGCGACTGATCCTCGTGCCACTCGCGCATCACTTCAAAGCGCGGGAAGATGCCGACATGCCGCAACGATGCGACGCGGCTCAGCATCCGCACCATCTTGCCCGCGCTGTCGCCGCGCTCATAGACCCGCGGCGAATATTGCGGGTCGACCAGTACGACGTCGCTGCCCGAGGCCTGGATGCGCGCGACGCCCTCCTCGACCAGCTTGGCGGTCGCGGCCGGATCGAGATTGCGCAGCACCGCATTGGTGCCGACCTGCCAGATCACGAAGTCCGGATGCACGTCGATGACGGCGGTCTGCAGCCGCTTCATCATCTCCGGTGCATCCTCGCCGCCGACGCCGGCATTGATGACGCGGATGTCGGCGCCGGGATACTGGCGCTTCAATTGCGCAGCGAGCCGGTTCGGATAGGTGAACTCCGGCGCGCTGGAGCCGTAGCCCTGCGTCGACGAGGAGCCGAAGGCGACGATGACGACCGGCTCGCCGGCAATCAGTTTGCTCGCGACATGCGGCAGCGAGCCCAACGGCTGCACACCGCCCTTCGGCGGCAGACAAGGCACGCGGGAAAAGATATCGCTCGCCGACTTCGCGGCCTGCTTCACCTTGTCGATCGCTTTCGCCGTCAGCGTCTTTGACGGCGGCAAGGACGGATCAGCGGCGGCACCGTTGGCGGGCGCCGCGGCTTGCGAGGAAGCAGCCGGAGATGGCGGCGCGGGCTGAGCCGGCGGCGAAGCCTGCGTCTGTGTCGCTTGCGTCGGCGCGGTTGCATTCACCGCCGCGTGGACCGTGACCTGTGCCTGTGCGGGCAGAACGGCAGCCGACACAAGTAGCGTCCCCGCAAGGGTCGCCCCAACGGCCTGCGGCGCTCGCGGCCGCAACGAACGGTGACAATTCCAAAACGTCATTAACCAAATACCCTAATTCTGCTGTGCCGGGTCGAGATGGGCTGCGCCGATGACGAAGATCGTCAGCGCACGACCGAGGCAATCATGCACGCGCCTGGCAACGTCGAGGCCATGATGCGCGCCGTAGAGGTCGAAGTCTCCCTGGTCGTTCCACTGATGCATGATGGCAAAACGATCGAACAGCGGAACGTCGTGCTGCTGCGCTACCGCGCGCATGTTGTCCAGATACGGCGGCACCGAGATCATCGACTCGGTGCGCGGACTATACTGGGGATTCATCAAGACCACGTCGGCTCCCGCCTTTTGCAACGCAACCACACCATCGTCGACTGCGGTGCGAAAATCATCGGGATCGATGGCCCGCATAGCATCGACCGTGCCGGTCTGCCAGATAACCAAGGTAGGTGATTTTCCTTCTACCAACTTAACGAGGCTGGAGGCCACTTCATCAGCGGTTTTGGTGGCCTGTATTTCTACGGATATGTTGACATTCACCTGCGGCAACTTGTCCTTCAGCGCGGCCTGCATGCGCATGGGATAGGCGCTGTTGGCATCGGCGCCGATGGTCGAGGAACGGCTGCCGACGACGAGGATGTCCAGCGGATGGCCGGCCTTGACGGCCTCGGTGACCTTTGGCAGCCGGCTTTCGGTCTCGAGCAGGGAGGAAGGAACATCGCAACCAACCGGACCCGCCGGGGCATCTTCCGCGCGCACCGGCAGGCCGGCCGCAACGGCCGCCAGCAAGGCGCCGCCAGAGACAAGGCCCAGGATAAATCCCGACCGCATCAACCTCCTCCCGCCAGATCGGCGTTGCCGGCGGCGCTCTTTTTCGAAGCGCTCTTGTCGGCGACGTGCTTGTACCACGAAATCAACCAAGCCACGGCCCACATGATCAGGATTCCGCAGAGGCTGACA
>DATJHH010000004.1:0-69237 GCA_035494115.1 Xanthobacteraceae bacterium | reverse complement strand
TCGAATCCCCCTCACCCCAACCCTCTCCCTCCAGGGGAGAGGGAGTTTACGGCGCGGTCTCCGGGCACTTACCCTTGAGCGCGGCGTAACTCTTAAAAATAATGCCCTCTTTCCCGATATCGGTAATCCTTGATTACGCTTCGACGGAATTAGCCGGGAAAATGCCTCCACGCTCTACCTTTCCCAAGCCTCCGACCACAATATTGCCGGGCGGCGTCGTTCGAATAAACGATGAAAGGATGCAAATGGACGCTCTGCCCTGCGATCGCGTCGAAGGGAAAATGGACATCAGGCTTAAGTATGGTTTGCCTGGACGAGAACGCTTCGAACTTAGCTTCAAGGCAGACTTGGATGTTTTAATGCAGCCCTTTGGATTGGTCACGACGATACATACAAAATGGTGCTAGCACCCCTCAATCGCCGTTCCGAAGATGTCGGCGTTCATGCGGTTGTTATAACGGAACTGAAACTCGGCAACGTAGAGCGGCAGATACTTGGCGCTGACCTTGTGGAAAGAGCCAACAACGCCACGCTTGAAGATGCTCCAAAAGCCTTCAATCGTATTGGTGTGGACCGCACCAACGACATACTGCTTGGCGCGATGTTTGACGGTACCACGCGGATAGTCTCTCAGATCGTCGTAAACCGTGCTTTCGTCGGTCGCGAGCAAGCTAACGCGATTGGAAATTGCCTCGCGAACAAACCGCTCAGCGGCGTCTTTGGTGACATTCGCTAGAACGCGAGCGATGACGTTACCTTTACGCTGCACCGCGCCGATAATGGACATTTTGCTGGAACCGCCGCGAATATGAATGCGCTTGTTCCAGTGCCGGTTGCTGTCCTTACCGCCGATATAGGTCTCGTCAACTTCGACAATGCCGCCGAGCTTGGTTTCCGGCTCAATCAGCGCCGCACGGATTTTGTGGCACATGGAATGCGCGGTCTCGTAGGAGCCAAAGCCAAGGGCGCGCTGGATTTGAAGAGCGCTCACGCCCTTTTTGCTGGTCAGCATCATGTGGACGACACGAAACCAGTCTTTCAGCGGCTTATTAGTGTTTTCAAAGATGGTCCCGGCGATATGGGAGAAGCGATAACCCGCGCCCTTAGTCGTCTCGCAGGCGTAGCACTGCCACTTGAGGGTCATCGACTTGACCGGGAACACCTTGGTGTTGCCGCAACGCGGGCAAAACACGCCATTGGGCCAGCGACGAGCGACCAGATACTGAGCGCATGCCTCCTCATGGGGAAACATGTCGTCAAACTGCTTGGCAGTCATTTGGTGAACGGGCTTCGGACGCCTAGCCATCTGGCTCTCCCTCGACAGGAAGCAATATGGCAGTAAATTCTAAACCAGTCAAGTACCGGATAATCGCCTTCGCGATCGTCACGAGCGCGGGGCGGGCTGCGGTGGCCGTGGTCGTGCCTTTGACGAGAGGCGTGCTGCGGAGGTCCAAGCCGCGTTGTCCCGGCGTGCCTTTCCGCACGCCACGAGGCCCCACTGATGGGGAACGGCCGGTGCCGGTCAGGGCATCGCGGCGTTCGCCAGGGCCCGAAGCGGTGGATAGGCGCCACCTCGAGAGGGGAGACGCCTGAAAGGTCAGTCCACCGGGGGCGGCGCGGAGCAAACCTCACACACCGCGTGCGGAACGCCGGGGTTTCCGGCACTCCGTGGTGACTATCGCCTGTGCATTTTTTACCTTTTGCACAGGGCTGCGGGGACGCCTGTCCCGTTTGCGCCAACGCGCAGGCGCGGCAGCGCTGGATGCCCCGGCGTTCCGCACGCCCTCGACTTTTCGGGGGCGCGAGAAAAGCGGGTCGATGATCCGCACGAGGTTACGGCGCACCCGGCGCCGCAAAGAATACGGGGGCTTTCACATGCGCAAAGCCGAACCTTGTCCCGGACGCGGCATGCGCTGCGAAAATGTATCGAACGCGTGCCCGCGTGCCGGCTTGAAACCCTCTCCCCTTGAGGGAGAGGGTGACGAGCGAGCGTTTGCGAGCGAGGCGGGTGAGGGGTCGCTTGCGGGCTCTGCAGCAGATTCCCCTCACCCGGCTTCGCGCCTGACAGCGCTCAGCCACCCTCTCCCTCAAGGGGAGAGGGGCGGCGCATCGTTCGCTTTCGCTCACGCTGCACAGCGTGTGGGGAAAGAGAAGCGCGATCTAAACTATCGTCGCGCCTTCATGAGATGCCCCGCCTTCGCGGGGCATGACAGGGGAAATAGTTGGAGATGCGCGCTAATACGCCTTCTTGCGATAGGGGTGCGCGGGATAGACGCCCAAAATCTTCAGCGTCTTCGGCTGCGACACGAACGCCAGTTCCTCGAGCGCGAGTTCGAGGGCGCGGTCGTCGGGATGGCCTTCCACATCGGCATAAAACTGCGTCGCGGAAAAATGCCCGCCGACCATGTAGCTCTCAAGCTTCGTCATGTTGATGCCGTTGGTGGCGAATCCGCCGAGCGCCTTGTAGAGCGCGGCCGGAATGTTGCGCACCTGGAAAACAAACGTCGTCACCAGCCGGCCCGAGCCGCGCTTGGCCCATTTCGCCTTGCGCGCCAGCACGATGAAGCGCGTGGTGTTGTGCGCCTCGTCCTCGACATTGGTCTTGAGGACGCGCGCGCCGTAAATTTTTGCCGCCAGCTTCGTGGCAATCGCGGCGCGCGTGATGTCGCCGCTTTCCATCACCTCGCGCGCCGAGCCGGCGGTGTCGGCCGCCACGATCGGCTTGATCTTCAGCGCGCGGATAACCTTGCGGCACTGGCCGAGCGCGTGCACGTGACTTTCCACCGTGCGGATCGTCTTCAGCGTCGCGCCCTTCGGGGCCATCAACTGGTGGCGCACGGGCAGAAAATATTCGGCGACGATTTCGAGCTTCGACTCGGGCATCAAATGGTGGATGTCGGCGACGCGGCCGGCGACAGAATTCTCGATCGGGATCATCGCAAGGTCGGCCTTGCCCGTGCGCACGGCGGCGAACGCATCCTCGAAGGTCGGGCACGGCACCGGCTCATGCTCCGGATAGGCCGCGCGGCAGGCGAGGTCGGAATTGGCGCCGGGCTCGCCCTGGAAAACGATGGTTCTGCGCTTGGCCATGGCGGCGATCTGCTCGGTAATCTGCGGGAGTTGGCTGGGCTGGCGGGTGCGATGAATAAAGGAATACTGCTGCGGTTATCGGGGCGGCGACGCGCCAAGTCAACGCGAAGTCAGCGTGGGGCGTTGGCCGCGGCGAGCATCGCGCGCGCCTGTTCGAGTTCGTGCGGCGTATCGACGCCGAGCGGCACGCTGTCGACCAGCTTCACGTCGATGCGCATGCCGGCTTCGAGCGCGCGCAACTGCTCCAGCTTCTCGCGTTGTTCGAGCGGCGCGGGGGGCAGGCCGACGAAGCGGGCCAGCGCCGCGCGGCGATACGCGTAGAGCCCGATATGATGATAGAGCGGCCCGTCGCCGTAAGGCGCGGTGGCGCGGGTGAAATAGAGCGCCCGCAGCCGCCCTTCGCCGGCCGGCGTGCCGACCACCTTGACGATATTCGGATTGGTGCGGTCCGCGGGCCGGACGATCTCCGTGGCGATGGTGCCGATGTCGACCCCGGGCGTCGCCACGGCGTCGAGCGCAGCGCGCAGGTCCGACGCCGGCACTGTCGGCAGGTCGCCCTGGACATTGACGATGGTGTCGCAGCGGCCTTGCGGGTCGGCGAGCCCCAGAGCCTCAAAGATGCGGTCGGAGCCGGAAGGGTGGTCGGCGCGCGTCATCACCGCCTGGCCGCCGGCGGCCATGACGGCGGCGCGGATCTCTTCCGAATCAGTGGCCACCACGACCGGTCCGACCGCCGCCTCCAGGGCGCGTTCGAGGACATGCACGATCATCGGCTTGCCGCCGATGTCGGCGAGCGGCTTTCCGGGCAGGCGCGTCGCGGCCATCCGGGCCGGGATGATGACGATCGTGCTCATAAAAATATCCGGTCTCGTCTCGGGTCTTGTCCCGGGTCCCCCGGCGGGGTCGCCGGGCGACGTGTAAAAGGGTCTGGCTGACTTGAGAAAAACGCCCGATCCGGCGTGCTTATACGGGTTGCCAGCGGGCAGGCAAACCGGCTATTCCTCCGACGCCGCATGCGTTCTCCGCTGACCGGCTCCACTTTGATTCCAGGTGCTTTGAATCCGGGTACCTTCTTGCAGGTACCTCATTCCAGTTACGAGGCCGAGCGTCGATGGACTCCTTCGAATTCAATAAAGTTGCGGGCGCTGTTCTCGGCACCTGTCTTGCCGTGCTGGCGATAAGCATCGCCTCCGGGGCGATCTTCTCACCGAAAAAGCCGGCCAAGCCCGGCTTCGAGATCGCCGTCAAGGAAGAGGCGCCGGCCGGCGGTGCCGAGAAGAAAGAGCCGGAAAAGCCGATCGCCGTGCTGCTCGCCAGTGCCGACCCGAAGAAGGGTGAGGCGACGGCCAAGCAGTGCCAGGCCTGCCACAATCTGCAAAAGGGCGCCGGCGCCAAGATCGGCCCGGACCTTTATAACGTGGTCGATCGCGACCGCGCGTCGCAGCCCGGTTTCAATTATTCGGCGGCCATGAAGGCCAAGGGCGGCAAGTGGACCTTTGACGAACTCAACAAGTTCCTCACCAATCCGCGCCAATACATTCCCGGAACCGCGATGACCTTCGCCGGCCTCTCGCGCGAGACCCAGCGGGCGGATGTCATCGACTATCTGCGCACGCTGTCCGACAAGCCGGTGCCGCTGCCGAAGCCGCCGGCGGCCGCCGCGGCGAACGACAAGGGCGCTGCTCCGGGTGGAGATAAAGCGCCAGCCGGCAACGCTGCCAAGCCTGCGGCCGGTCAGCCTGCAGCGGGCCAAGGTAGCAATCAGATCAACAATCCTCCGGCCGGCGGCAACCCGAATGCCACGACCCAGCCGTCGGACAATCCGGGCGGCGGCAAGGCCGCGCCCGCGGCCAATAGCAATGCCAAGCCGGAAGGCGCGAAGACCGCGCCGAAGTCCGGGCCGACGGGGGGCGCCACCACCAATGCGCCGACCACCACACCCGCGCCGCAGACGCCACCCGCGAGCCGGCAGTAGTTTTTGCTGCGGCGGAGCGAAACAGAGAATGAAGCGGCCGGATTTCAGTCCGGCCGTTTTCGTTTGCGGCAGCGTTGTTTTCGGCCGCGAGGTGGATTTGGAGCCGCACAGGGAGAAGATCGTGTCGCATCCACGCGATTGTGAGGCGACGCTCTGCGAGGCGCGGCCTGTGATCTGGCGCGGCTTCCCAAAACCGACATAATCAGCCCCACACCTTTGCGATCGTTTCCCGCTACGCGCGCTATGGCGGCAAGATATTCAACGGCAAGATATTCAGCGGCAAGGTATTCAACGGAGAGTCATGGTGGACGTTACCCGGCGCAGGCTATTGCACACTGGCGTTGCGGCATTCGCCGCACCGGTCATCGGCGCGCTCGATTCTTCCGTGTCACGGGTTCACGCGCAGGCGACGTCGCCCGCGCCGCAGCCGGCAGCCGAGGCGGCCGACCGCTGGCGCCATGCCCTGTCGTTGTTCGGTGAGCCGAAATATCCGGCCGACTTCAAGCATTTCGACTACGTCAATGCCGATGCGCCCAAAGCCGGCACGCTGCGTCAGGTGGCGATCGGCACGTTCGATAATCTCAATTTCGTCGTGGCCGGTGTGAAGGGCACAGTCGCGGGTCCCGTGCTGCTGATCTACGACACGCTGGCGGCCAACTCCTATGATGAGGTCGGCTCCGCCTATGGCCTCGTTGCGGAAGCTGTCCGTTATCCGGCGGATTGGTCGTCGGCGACTTATCGGTTGCGCGAGGCCGCGCGCTGGCACGACGGCAAGCCGATCACGCCGGAAGACGTCATCTTCTCCTTCGATGCGTTCAAGGCCAACAGTCCCATGCGCGCGGCTTATTATCGCCACGTCGTCAAGGTCGAGAAGACAGGGGAACGTGAGGTGACGTTCACATTCGATCAGGCGGGCAATCGCGAACTGCCGCAGATCGTCGGCGAGTTGCAGATGTTGCCGAAGCATTGGTGGGAGGGCACCGACGCCTCCGGCAAGAAACGCGACATCGCTGCGACGACGCTGGAAAAGCCGCTGGGCTCCGGTCCCTATCGCATCAAGGAGGTGTCTCCGGGGCGTGCCATCGTTCTGGAGCGGGTCAAGGACTATTGGGCGAAGGACCTCGCCGTGTCGGCGGGCATCAACAACTTCGACACGGTGCGCTATGATTATTTCCGCGACACCACGGTGGCGCTGCAGGCCTTCAAGGCCGATGCCGTCGACTGGCGCGAAGAGAACAGCGCCAAGGATTGGGCGACCGCCTACGACTTTCCCGCCGTCTCGGACAAACGTGTCGTGCTGGAAGAGTTTCCCGTGCGCGACCGCGGCGTCATGCAGGCCTTCATCCCCAATTCGCGGCGCGCGAAATTCTCCGATCCGCGCGTGCGCAACGCGCTGAACTTCGCCTTCGACTTCGAGACCATGAACAAGCAATTGTTCTATGGCCAGTATCAGCGCATCGGCAGCTACTTCTCCGGCACCGAGCTTGCGTGCTCCGGACTGCCGCAAGGCAAGGAACTGGCGTTCCTCGAACCGTTGCGCGCTCAACTCCCGCCCGAGGTGTTCACCACGGCCTATTCCAACCCGGTCGCCGGCAGCGATGAGGCCGTGCGCAAAAACCTGCGCGAAAGTTTCAGGCTGCTGCGTGAAGCGGGTTACGATGTCCGCGACCGGAAGATGGTCAACGCCAAGACCGGCGAGCCCTTCACCATCGAGTTTCTGATTGCGGACCCGAGTTCGGAGCGCATCGTGCTGGGGTACATTCCATCGCTCAAACGGCTCGGGATCGAATCGACCACGCGCATGGTCGACGATGCGCAATACATCAACCGCCGCCGCAGTTGGGATTTCGATATCATCATCGGAAGCTGGGCCGAGTCCCTTTCGCCCGGCAACGAGCAGCGCGCCTATTGGAGTTCGCAGTCCGCCGACACGGCCGGCTCGCCGAACTATGCCGGCATCAAGAATCCGGCGATCGATGCGCTGATTGAAAAAGTGATCTACGCGACAGACCGCGAGAGTCTTGTCGCCGCGACCCACGCACTCGACCGGACGCTGCTGTGGAATCACTACGTCATTCCGCAATGGACCTACAACAAGGCGCGCACCGCGCGATGGGACCGTTTCAGTCATCCGCAGACCATGCCGAAATACGGCGAGGCGGCATTTCCTCTCGTCTGGTGGTGGGACAAAGACAAAGCCGCGAAGGTGCAGCAGCGATCGTGACGACGGCGCGCCATAGCCGAACGAGCCAGGGTCGAGGGAATCTTGTGTCGCGGCGTGCGGCGCTGCTCGCGAGCGCCGGTGTATTGGCTTCCGCGGTTCTGCCCGCCGTCGCGCAAGACGTGCCGCCATCCTCGTCTTCCGCGACACCGACCGAGTCCGGCACCACCCCGCCGCAAGCTGCGCTTGAAGCCGAACGGCACGGCCTGTCGGCTTTCGGTGACCTGAAATATCCGGCCGATTTCGCGCATTTCGATTACATCAATCCGGATGCACCGAAAGGCGGCGATTTCTCCCAGATCGGTCCGAACCGCGCCTACAATCAGTCGTTTCTCACCTTCAACTCGCTCAACGCCTTTATCTTGCGCGGCGATGGCGCGCAGGGGATGGAGCTGACCTTCGCGGCGCTGATGGTGCGCGCGGCCGACGAGCCGGACGCGATCTATGGCCTCGCCGCCCAGTCGGTGTCGATCACCGACGACGGCCAGACCTATCGCTTCCGCATCCGGCCGGAGGCGCGCTTCCACGATGGCTCGCGGCTCACCGCGCATGATGTGGCGTTTTCGATCATGACACTGAAGGAGAAAGGCCATCCGATCATCACGCAGCAACTGCGCGAGATGGACAAGGCGGAGGCGGCCGACGACGACATCGTCACCGTGCGGTTCAAGAAGAACCGCGCGCGCGATGTGCCGCTGTATGTCGCGACGCTGCCGATCTTCTCGCGCGCCTATTACGGCACGCATGAATTCGAGCAATCCTCGCTCGACGTGCCGCTGGGTTCCGGGCCCTACAAGGTCGGACGCTTCGAACCGGGCCGCTATATCGAATACAATCGCGTCGCCGACTGGTGGGGCGCCGATCTGCCGGTGTCGCGCGGGCAGAACAATTTCGACCATGTGCGCTACGAATATTATCGCGACCGCGATGTCGGCTTCGAGGGTTTTACGGCGCGCAGCTATTCGTTCCGCGAGGAGTTCACCTCGCGCACCTGGGCGACGCGCTACAATTTCCCCGCGATCCTCGACGGCCGCGTGAAGCGCGCCGTGCTGCCCGACCATACGCCGTCTGGCGCGCAAGGCTGGTTCATCAATACGCGCCGGGAGAAATTCAAGAACCGCAGGCTGCGCGAGGCGCTGATCTACGCCTTCGATTTCGAATGGGCCAATGCCGTGCTGATGTACGGCTCCTATGAGCGCACGGTGTCGGTGTTCCAGAATTCCGACCTGATGGCGACGGGAAAGCCGGGTGCGGAAGAACTTGCGTTGCTCGATCCGTTCCGCGGCCAGGTCCCCGACGACGTGTTCGGCGACCCTTTCGTTCCGCCGGTGACAAACGGCTCCGGCTGGGACCGCAAATCGCTGCTCAAGGCCGATGAGATTCTCACCGGTGCCGGCTTCCCGATCAAAAATTACAAGCGCGTGGATGCACAGGGCGAGCCGATCACGTTCGAATTCCTGATCGACGAACCGACTTTCGCGCCGCATCACATGACGTATATCAAGAATCTCGGCCGGCTCGGCATCGACGCCACGTTGCGTATCGTCGATCCGGTGCAATATCGCGCCCGGGTCGAAAGTTTCGATTTTGACATCGTCGTCGAGCGGTTCAGCTTTTCAACGACGCCGGGCGACGCGCTGCGGACCTTTTTCTCGTCGCGCATGGCGAACGTCAAAGGCTCGCAAAATCTCGCCGGCATGGCCGATCCGGTGATCGATGCGCTGATCGAAAAGGCGATTGCGGCGCAAACGCGGCCGGAGCTTGTCACGGTCTGCCGCGCGCTCGATCGCGTGATCCGCGCTGGCTTTTACTGGGTTCCGCACTGGTACAAGCCGAATTACTGGATCGCCTATTGGGACGTGTTCGGGCATCCGGCGCAAAACCCGGGCTTTTCACGTGGAATTCCCGAAACATGGTGGTACGACAAGGAAAAGGCGTCGCATTTGGCGCAGCGCTAGCGAGATACGGCTGAAGATGTCTCATGAACAACACGCGAGAAGGCGGCCGGCGGCCTTGCGCGCATCGCACGCCTCTTTATCCTGCGCGGGCTGCGGCCGCGTAGTGTCACGCGGCTAACCGGATAAACACAACGCATGGCTTCCTACGCCCTTCGCCGCCTGCTGTTCATGATCCCCACCCTGTTGGGTATCATGCTCGTGGCCTTCGTCGTCGTTCAGCTTGCGCCCGGCGGCCCGATCGACCGCATCATTGCCCAGATCAGCGGCTCCGACACCGGTGCGACCTCGCGCATCTCCGGTTCGGCTGGCGGCGATTTCGGTGCGCGAGGCGGCGCGCAGAGCGGGCAGATCGGCAACGATTCGAAATATCGCGGGGCGCAGGGGCTCGACCCGGCCTTCATCAAGAAACTCGAAAAGCAATTCGGTTTCGACAAGCCGGCGCCCGAACGTTTCGCACTGATGCTGTGGAATTATCTGCGGTTCGATTTCGGCAACAGCTACTTCCGCGACGTGAGCGTGTTGCAGCTCATCAAGGAGAAATTGCCGGTTTCGATTTCCCTCGGGCTATGGATGACGCTGCTCACCTACCTGATCTCCATTCCGCTCGGCATCCGCAAGGCGGTGAAGGCGGGAACCGCCTTCGACGTATGGACATCCGGCATCGTCATCATCGGCTATGCCATTCCCGGCTTCCTGTTCGCCATTCTGCTGATCATCCTGTTCGCCGGCGGATCGTATTGGGATATTTTCCCGCTGCGCGGGCTCACCTCCGACAACTGGTCGAGCCTGTCGCTGGGCGGGAAAATTCTCGACTATATCTGGCACATCACGCTGCCGATCATCTCCATGGGCATCAGCGCCTTTGCGACCATGACGCTGCTGACGCGCAATTCCTTCCTCGATGAAATCCGCAAGCAATATGTGCTCACCGCACGGGCGAAGGGCTGCAGCGAAACACGCGTGCTCTACGGGCACGTGTTCCGCAACGCCATGCTCATCGTCATCGCCGGATTTCCCGGTACCTTCATCACCGCCTTCTTCACCGGCGCACTGCTGATCGAGACGATTTTTTCGCTCGACGGCCTTGGCCTGCTCAGCTTCGAAAGCGTCCTCAACCGCGACTATCCGGTCGTGTTCGCGACGCTCTACATCTTTTCGCTGATGGGGCTTGTCGTGAATTTCCTCTCCGACCTCACCTATACCTGGGTCGATCCCCGCATCGATTTCGAGACGCGGGAGGTCTGAGCGTGGACGCGAGCACGGAAACGAGACTGGCGAACGACCGCATCATGCCGGCCGGACCGCAGACGCCGGTGCCGCCGCCTTCGACGGTGGATGGAAAACCGGCCGCGCCGCTGCCGGCCACGCGCGGATGGCTGTCGCGCATCAACCAGCGCCGCTGGCAGAATTTCAAAGCCAACCGCCGCGGTTAC
The DNA here is from genome assembly GCA_035494115.1 of Xanthobacteraceae bacterium. GTDB lineage: Bacteria > Pseudomonadota > Alphaproteobacteria > Rhizobiales > Xanthobacteraceae > DATJHH01. The sequence goes on along the minus strand of DATJHH010000004.1, from coordinate 58,560 downwards.
TGGTCGCTGTGGATTTTCCTCTTTCTCTTCATCATCAGCCTGTTCGCTGAGTTCATCGCCAACGACAAGCCGTTCTATGTGCGTTTCGACGGAAAGTCGTATTTCCCGGGGCTGATCACCTATTCGGAGACGACGTTCGGCGGCGATTTCGAGACGGCGGCTGATTATCGCGACCCGTTTCTGCAAAAGCTGATTGCCGACAAGAACGGCTTCATGGTGTGGCCGCCGATCCACTTCTCCTACGACACCCACAATCTCGAATTGCCGGTGCCGGCGCCGTCGAAGCCGACCTGGCTGCTGACGCAGAAGGAATGCGAGCCGATCCTCAAGCGCAAGGGGCTGAAGTCCTGCAGCGATCTTGAATACAATTGGCTCGGCACCGACGATCAGGGACGCGACGTGTTCGCGCGGCTGCTTTACGGCTTCCGGTTGTCGGTGGTCTTCGGTCTGACGCTGACGTTCTTCTCGACCATCATCGGGGTCGGGGCCGGTGCCATCCAGGGTTATTTCGGCGGCTGGACCGATCTTCTGTTCCAGCGCTTCATTGAAATCTGGACGGCGGTGCCTTCGCTCTATCTCCTGCTCATCGTCTCGTCGGTCTTCCCGCCCGGCTTCTTCGTGTTGCTCGGCGTGCTGCTGCTCTATTCATGGCTGTCGCTTGTCGGCCTTGTGCGCGCGGAATTCTTGCGCGGTCGCAATTTCGAATACATCCAGGCGGCGCGCGCGCTCGGCGTATCAAACCCCGTCATCATGTTCCGGCACCTGCTGCCGAACGCCATGGTCGCCACGATGACCTATCTGCCTTTCATCGTGTCGACCTCGGTGATGACGCTCACGGCCCTCGACTTCCTCGGCTTTGGCCTGCCGCCGGGTTCGCCGTCGCTCGGCGAATTGCTGTCACAGGGGAAGGCCAATATCCAGGCGCCGTGGCTTGGCTTCACCGGCTTCTTCACCGTGGCGCTCATGCTGTCGCTGCTGATCTTCATCGGCGAGGCGGCGCGTGATGCCTTCGATCCGCGAAAGACATTCCAATGAGCGATGCCGTTTCGCAGAAGAACGCCGACGCACTGCTGTCGGTGTCCGATCTCTCCGTCGCCTTCGGCGGCAGCGAAGGATCGATGTTGGCTGTCGATCAGGTCTCGTTCGACATCGCCCCCGGTGAGACGGTCGCGCTTGTCGGCGAGTCGGGTTCGGGCAAATCCGTGACCGCGCTGTCGATCCTCAAACTCCTGCCATATCCCTCCGCGAGTCATCCCTCGGGCAAGATCATGTTTCGAGGTAAAGACCTGCTGGCGATGCGCGAGAACGATCTGCGGAAGGTGCGTGGCAACGATATCTCGATCATCTTCCAGGAGCCGATGACCTCGCTCAATCCGCTGCACACGATTGAGACGCAGCTTGGCGAGGCATTGCTTCTCCATCGCGGGATGACCGGTGCGGCGGCGCGCGCGCGCATCCTCGAATTGCTGCGCGACGTCGGCATTCCTGAGCCGGAAACGCGGCTCAAAAGCTATCCGCACCAATTGTCCGGTGGCCAGCGTCAGCGCGTGATGATCGCGATGGCGCTCGCCAACGAGCCTGCGTTGCTGATCGCGGACGAGCCCACGACCGCGCTCGATGTGACGGTGCAGGCGCAGATTCTGGCGCTGCTCAAGGACGTCCACCGCCGCCACAACATGGCGATGCTGTTCATCACCCATGATCTCGGCATCGTGCGCAAGGTTGCCGACCGCGTCTGTGTGATGAACGGCGGGCGCATCGTCGAGGCCGGGCCGGTGGAGCAGATCTTTGCTTCCCCGCAGCATCCTTATACGCGTGCGTTGCTTGCCGCCGAGCCGACGCCGAATCCGGCGCCGCTCAATCCCGACGGTCCTGTCGTGGTCGAGACAAACGACCTCAAAGTGTGGTTTCCGATCAAGCGCGGCGTGTTGCGGCGGACGGTCGGCCACATCAAGGCGGTCGATGGTGTCAGCATTTCCGTGCGCAAGGGGGAGACGCTCGGCATCGTCGGCGAATCCGGCTCGGGCAAGACGACGCTCGGGCTCGCGATCCTGCGGCTGATTTCCTCGCAGGGGCCGATCCTGTTCATGGGCGCGCCGTTGCAGGGCCTGAAATTCAAGCAGATGCGTCCGCATCGTCACGACATGCAGATCGTGTTCCAGGACCCCTATGGTTCGCTCAGTCCGCGCATGGCGATCGCCGACATCGTGGCCGAGGGTCTTGCGATCCATCAGCCGCAACTGACGCGCGAGGAGCGTGACGCGCGCGTCATCAGCGCCTTGAGAGATGTCGGGCTCGATCCCGAAACGCGCTTCCGTTATCCGCATGAATTCTCCGGTGGCCAGCGCCAGCGCATCGCGGTCGCACGCGCGATCGTGCTCGAGCCGACATTCATCGTACTCGACGAGCCGACGAGCGCGCTCGACATGCTCATCCAGACGCAGATCGTCGATCTGTTGCGCGACCTGCAGACGCGCCGCGAACTGACCTATCTCTTTATCTCCCATGACCTGCGCGTCGTCGCGGCCCTGGCGAGCCGTCTTCTCGTCATGCGCGCGGGCAAGGTGGTTGAGGAAGGCGCGGCTGCCGACATCTTCAAGAATCCGAAAACCGACTACACGCGCGAGCTTTTTGCCGCCGCCTTCAATCTCGATTCGGCGCGCGGTAACGAAATTTCCGCGTAGACCTTTTCGGAATCTTCACTCCCTTTTGCTGGAATGCATCTTGCCCCTGTCGTCACAGACAGAAGGCGAAGGCGGCTGTTTTGCACCAATCCAGGTGTATGCGGCGCCGGATTTGCTTCAAAACGAGACAGCAAACGGCAAGGATCGTTCCTGCGCATGTCCGCGACCGAAATTTTTTCGCGATCCGTCGTTTCGCCGGCGAGCGAACACCTAAAATCAAAGGCATTGCCGCATGGGTTCATTAACCTTGCGGATGTTTCGCAGGCTGCGTGGACGCGGCTTGCCGGGCGCGCCGTCGAGCCGAACGTGTTCTACGATTCGGCCTGGGCGCTGCCGGTCGCGCGTCATGTCGAAGCGCGGCGCGATCCGATGGCGCTCGTCGCATGGGACGGCGCGCAGCACGAGCGGTTGACCGCGCTGCTTCCCGTCATGCCTGCATCTCGCGTCTATAAACTGCCGATTCCGGTTCTCGTCGCGTGGGAAGGTTATGCGCCGCTGACGACGCCACTGGTCGACGCCGAAAATGCAACGGCAGCGGCGGGCGGTCTTATCGATGCGGCGGCGGCCTCCGGTGCGCATGCGTTGTTGTTGCCGCATTGCGTTCGCGACGGCGCGGCCGTGCGTGCGCTATGCCAGGCCGCAGAAAGCCGCGGTCTGACGCCGCATATTCTCGAAGAACACCAGCGCGCGATGCTGCGCGCCGTGGGCGATGCCGATGCGATGCTGCGCGAGTCGCTTGGTGCGAAGCGCCACAAGGAACTGCGCCGCCAGCACAACCGGCTTTCGGATACGGGCGACGTTGTTTTCCGTCTCGCTGCGACCCCGCAAGCGGTGGAAACGGCGCTGGAAAAATTCCTTACGCTCGAGAAGAATGGCTGGAAGGGCGCGCGCGGAACGGCGCTCGCCTCCAGTGCCGGTGACGCCACATTCGTCCGCGATGCGGTGCCGGCACTTGCTGCCAGACAGCAGTGCCAGATCGCAACGCTCACCCGCAACGGCGAACTTCTGGCGAGCGGCATTGTCCTGCGCGCGGGGCATCGCGCCTTCTACTTCAAGGTCGCTTATGACGAGGCGGAATCGAAGAATTCGCCCGGCGTGCAGCTCACCTTGGCAATTACACGGCACCTGTGTGCAGATCCGACGATAACGGAGGTCGATTCCACCGCCGACGCCGATCATCCAATGATCGACCACATCTGGCGCGACCGGCTTGCTGTATGCGACCTCTACATTCCAACAAAGCGATCGAGCCTGCTGGCGAGCCCGAGCCGCTTGCTGTTGCAAAGCCGCCGTGCGCTGCGCGAACGGCTGAAACCTCTCGTCCATACCGTCCGCGATCTTAAGGAGAAGCTGCGATGAGCACAGTTCGCGCTGCCGAGGCCCAGGCGTTCGAAACGCTGTTTCCGCTCAGGCCGTTCGAAATCGAACACGACATGGCCAACCATCCGCTGTTCACGTTGCCGATGCTGGCGAGGCTAGTGCAGGAGATGCCGCGCGACTTCGTCGAGTACAACTCGGGCAAAGTCGCGGTGAATCAGGATCCCAATGCCGTCGCAGAGGTCGCACTCGATCCGGCGGAAGTCGTGCGCCAGATCGAGACCTGCGGGGCCTGGATGGTGCTCAAGCGTGTCGAGACACATCCGAGTTATCGCACGCTGGTCGAGATGGCGTTACAGTCGGTCGCCCGCGCGCGCGGATATTCGTCGCTGTCGGAAGCCGGCTTTTACGACATTCGCGGATTCCTCTTCGTGTCGTCGCCGCACTCGACGACGCCGTTCCATCTCGACGGTGAGGACAATTTCTTTGTCCATATCCACGGCGACAAGACCTTCGCAATCTACGACAACGAAGATCGTTCGATTGCGTCAGAAGAGGTGATCGAGCAGGCGCTGACGCGCCACCGCAACATTCCCTACCAGTCGTCATTCGACGCACGCAGCGTGGCGCATCAGCTTGCGCCGGGGCAGGGCGTGTTCGTGCCCTATCAATGGCCGCATTGGGTGCGCACCGGCGACAAATATGCGATCTCCATGGCGGTGACCTGGAAGACGAAAGATGTCCAGCGCCGAAACGATCTCTTCGTTGTCAATGCGAAGCTGCGCAGTCTCGGCTTTCCCCAGCGGGCGCCGGGCGTAGCGCCGGTGTGGGATTCGGTCAAATACACGGTGTTCCGCACGGCAAAGCTTCTTGCCACGCCGTTGCAGAAGAGCGAAGCCATGCGACGCCTGTTCCGCTACCTCATGCTCGGAAAGCACGGCAATTATTTCTATCGCTCGCGCGAGAAGGGCGCCTAAGCCTTCGCGATCCGGCGAATGCCGGTGACGGCGCTTCCGCCTGCAAGGATGCGCGTGATCGCGTCCGTGGCGGACTCTGTCGCCACCGCCATGTGATGCGCGTTGGCGTGGATGATGCTGCCGTCACCCCGAGCAATAGCGATGTGGCCTTTCCAGAAGATGAGATCGCCGCGCTGCATGGTTTTGGCTTGTGCGCTCTCGACCGATATGCTGAGGGCCGCCTGTTGCATGTCGCTGTCGCGTGGACAGGCGATGCCGCACGCCGTCAACGCGACTTGCACCAGCCCTGAGCAGTCGATTCCGTCCGAGGTCTTGCCGCCCCAGAGATATGGCGCGCCGAGGAATTTTTCTGCCACAGTAACGAAATCGGTTTCATGTGTTTTGCGCGGCGTCACATGCGAGGCCGGCAGATAGCCGCCCTGCGCGGTGACCGCGAAAGGCTCCTGTATCGATGCGATCGCGATCCGCGCGCCAAAACTCAGCGCCATCTGCGGCGGCAGTTTTATCGACGGGCCGGGAAACACGAACGTGCGTCGCGCGCTGACCATATGCGTGGCGGTGGAGGTGGGCGCTCCCAGTGCGATCGAGGGAATGAATCCGACATAGCCATCGCTTTCGAGCTGGCCCCAGCTCCAGCCTTCGACCGAGTCCTCGTAGATCGTGACGCGCTCGCCGAGCAAAACTTCCGTTGCCAATGGCGCACCATGATGTGGTGCCGTCCGCACCGGTGCACTCGGTTCGACCACTTCGCGGATTTCGCCGGTGACGAAGCGCGCGGCCGTCACTCGGCCTTCGAGATGGCGCGCGGCAAGATCAGGCCGGGCTGGAGTGATGCGGGGGTCGTACGTGTCCACGATTACTGGCCCTCAGCCGTAGAGTTCGCAGAGATAGGCATAGAGCGCGCGAGCAGTCTGGCATTCGCCGCCTTCCGGCCGCGCCGGCTTTGCTTTCGGCGTCCAGGCGTAGATGTCGAAATAGACGAAGCTGCGCGCGCGCTCGACGAAGCGCGCGATGAACAGCGCGCAGGTGATCGAGCCGGCAAAGCCGCCTTGAGCGACGTTGTTGGTGTCGGCGATACGCGAATCGAGCATTGCCGCATAAGGCTTCCATAACGGCAGCCGCCAGACCGGATCGTTCTCCGCAAAGGCGTGGCGCGTTACGGCAGCGGCAGCGTCCTCGTCGTCGGTATAGAACGGCGGCAGGTCCGGGCCGAGCGCGACGCGCGCCGCGCCCGTCAGCGTGCCCAGGGTAATGATGGTGTCGGGCGCCTCCTCATCGGCAAGCGCCAGCGCGTCGGCCAGCACGAGGCGTCCTTCCGCATCAGTATTGCCGATCTCGACGGTCAGGCCCTTGCGCGAGCGGAAGATGTCGAGCGGGCGGAAGGCGTTGCCGCCGATGCTGTTCTCCACCGCCGGGATGAGCACGCGCAGGCGCACATCGAGCCCGTGATCCATGATCATATGTGCCAGCGCCAGCACATTCGCCGCGCCGCCCATGTCCTTCTTCATGATCAGCATCGCGCTGTCGGGCTTGATGTCGAGGCCGCCAGTATCGAAGCACACGCCCTTGCCGACGAGAGTCACCTTCGGCGCATCCTTGCGCCCCCATGTCATGTCGATGAGGCGCGGCGCACGTGGCGAGGCGCAACCGACGGCATGGATGAGCGGAAAATTCCGTTCGATGAGATCGTCGCCGGTGATCGCCGTCACCTTGGCCTTGTGGCGCTTGGCGAGATCGCGCACCGCGGCTTCGAGTTCGTCGGGACCCATGTCGTTGGCCGGCGTGTTGACGAGATCGCGCGCGAGCGTCACGCCATCGGCCATGCGTTGCTGTTGCGCGCCATCGACGCCGTCCGGCACCTCAAGCGTCAGCCCATGGAGGTCGTGATCGCGATAGCGGGTGAAGCGATAGCAGCCGAGCGCGAAGGCGAGCGCCGCGAGCCGCGCATCGTGCGGCGCGGTTGCGAAACGATAACGGCCCGCGGGCAAAAATTCCGCCAGCCGGCCGGGCAGGAACAAGTCCTTGTGCGGGTGATCGCCCGGTTCGAGGCCGAACAGCACGCCGCCAATGCCTGCGTTCTCGCCCGGCAGCAGCAGGTGGCGGCCGGCTTTCGGTGTAAAGCCCGCGGCCCTGGCGAAGGCTGCCGCCGAACGCCCGATTTGCTTTGCCACATCCTCCCAGGTCTCGGAGGTGACGAACCACACCGGGATGGCGGGACTCTTTCCACGGCTGACGAAGATCGGCGGCATTTTATGATTCCACTAATAAGAACAAGGCTTTGCTACCACGCAGGAGACGCGTGGTGAAGGGGGCGCGGCCGCCGGTTAACCGCTCGTTAGGGTTAACGGTCTATTGCTTCGCTCAGCGAATGACCCCCAGCCTGTGTTCTGTCGCAATGCATTTTCTGTCACATCCGTCGCGTTTTTCCCGCACCCTCTTGCTTCTGGTCGGCGTCGCGGCCCTCGCGACCGGACTTGCCGGATGCCAGACGACGCGCGGACCGGAGACCACCGGTTCGATCGCGCCGGCCGCGCGGACAGAGGCGGACTGGCGTCGCGATCTCGACGGTCTTGCTGCGAACTACAAGAAGAATCCGATGAATCCGCCAGCCGCCATGGCCTATGCCCGGGCGCTGCGCGAAACCGATCAACGCGCGCAGGCCGCCGCCGTGCTCGAACAGGCCGCGATCCATCATCCGCAGTACAAGCCGCTGCTTGGCGCCTATGGCCGGGCGCTGGCCGATGCCGGGCGCTACAAGGAAGCGCTGGCGGTGCTCAACAACGCGCATACGCCTGACGCACCGGACTGGCATATTCTTTCCGCGGAGGGCGCGGTGCTCGACCAATTGGGCCGGCATGACGAAGCGCGACGCTATTACATGACCGCGCTGGCCGCCGCACCGAACGAGCCGTCGGTGCTGTCGAACCTCGGCCTCTCGTATGCCTTGTCGCACGACCTCAAGAACGCCGAGGCGACCTTGCGCAAGGCCGTCGCTCTTCCGGGCGCCAAAGAAAAGGCGCGCCAGAACCTTGCGCTTGTTGTCGGGTTGCAAGGCCGCTTCGATGAAGCCGACAAGATCGCGCGCGCCGATCTGCCACCTGATGAAGCCGCGGCCAATGTCGCTTATCTGCGCGACATGCTGTCACGTCAGCCGTCTTCGGCCCGCACGGCGCAACGCTAGGCCGGCCAGAGCTGACGGCTCCGAGGCGTTACGACGCCGATGCTTGCCAATCAAGCCGATGCCAGAATGATCTTTTCGACGGCCCACGCAAAGCCGTCCTCTTCGTTCGATCGGGTGACGTCATGCGCCTCGCGTTTGACGCTGTCGTCGGCATTGCCCATGGCGATGGACCGGCCGCTGCGACGGAACATGGTGAGGTCATTCGGCATGTCGCCGATCGTCACGATCGCCTCCCTCGCAATGCCCAGACGTTTCGCGAGCGCGTTCACAAACGTGCCCTTGTCGAGAGCGGGCGGCGTGATGTCGAGATAGTAGCGTTGCGACCTTGCGGCGGAGGCCGTGGCGCCGAGCGCTTCCTGCATCGCGGATTCACAGCGCGCGAGCTTTTCGAAATCCTCGCTGACACCGACGATCTTTCCGGCCTGCGCTAGAAATGGCGCGAAATCCGAAACGATATCCGGATCGGTCTGGATCGTGCGTTGCTCGCGCGCGACATAGGACAGCGCGCCATTGCGAACGGTCCATTTGTCCTTCGTAAACAGCCACGGTTCGACGTCGAATTGCGACAGCACGTCGAGGCAGCGCTTTGCAGCCGCCTGTGGAATGAGATGCTGCTCCACAATCGCCATCGCGGGATCGACGATCATGCCGCCATTGAAGGCGCCGATCGGCAATTTTAACGCGAGCGGTTCGACCAGCATGCGCAGTCCGAACGGCGGCCGGCTGCTGGTGACCGTGAAGCCGATGCCGCGTGCGGCGAGTGTTGCAGCGGCGCGGCAGCTTGCGTCGGTAAGACGCTTGTCATTGGTGACGAGCGTGCCGTCGACGTCGGAAATCACCAGTTTTATGCCGCTCATGTCCGATACTCGCTCTGTGGCTGATGTGCGGGCTTGAGTTTCTTCACGATCGCGTCGACGATGTCGTGTGGTTTGGGTGCAATGGAAACGGTCAGCGGGTTCTCGTCAGGCTTGGGTTCTTCGAGCGTGGCGAACTGGCTATCGAGCAGATCCGGCGGCATGAAGTGGTCCTTGCGCCCTGCGATCCGTTTCGCGATCAAGTCGCGGTCGCCTTTGAGATAAACGAGGCGCACGTCAGGCCGGTCGCCGATAATGATGTCGCGATAGGCGCGCTTGAGCACCGAACAGGCGATGATTGATTTCTCCCCGCGGGCACGCAAGGCGTCGATATGCGCCGCAATTGCGCGCAGCCATGGCCATCGGTCCTCATCGGTCAGCGGATGCCCGGCACGCATCTTGTCGATATTGCTCTGCGGATGAAAGTCGTCTCCGTCTTCGTAACGCCAGCCGAGCCGATCCGCGAGACCCTTTGCAATCGTGCTTTTGCCCGAGCCGGAGACGCCCATCACGATGAAGACGGATATATTGCCTGCGGTGGACTCAGCCGGCATCAAGAATTCTCCGGCGCGGCTGCGCGCGTGACAAGCCAGACGAGATCGCCTTGGGCCTGCGCGCGGGCGGCCGGCAGATCGTCGCCCGCGATCACTCTTTGGAGGATGCCGCGTTTTTTCACATCAGGCACCAGGAACAGCATCTCGCGGGTTGATGCGAGGGTGGGGAATGTCAGCGTTACGCGCGGCACGAAAGGGTCGAGCTTCGGCTCTTCGACGCCGACAACCCAGCGCGATGTCTCCTCGAGTTGCATCGCGCCCGGAAAGAGCGACGCGGTATGGCCGTCCCCGCCGAGTCCCATCAGGACGAGATCGAACAGCGGCCGATCGGGCGCGAGCGTCGTGGCGCCATAGAAGCGCGCCAATTCGGCCTGGTAAAGTTCGGCGGCGATATCCGCGTTGCTGGCGCTGGTGTCGACGGGATGGATTGTTTCCGGTGGCGCGAGGCCGTCGAGAAACGTGCGCCGCGCCGCCCCCATGTTGCTCAGTTTGTCGTCCTGAGGCACGAAACGTTCGTCGCCGATAAACCAATGGATGCGATGCCACGGCAGGGCGCTGCGACAGGGCTCGGCTTTCAGCAGTTCGTAGAGACGATGCGGGCTCGATCCGCCGGTGAGACAAATCGCGGCGCGGTCGTCCGCTTGGCGAGCCCGCGCGAGCAGACGCTCGGCTGCCGTTTTCGCCAATGCCTCTTCATCGGCGGTCACGATGATCTGCCTCGCACCCGCCATCGTCACTCTCCGTTGACAAGGGTACGCCAGGCGCGGCCGTTATTCTTGATCAGGTTTTCAGCCTCGGCAGGCCCGGAGGAGCCGGCTTTGTAAAATGCCAATCCGTCGCCGCCTTTCTCTTTCCAGGCGTCGAGAAACGGCTGCACGATGCGCCATCCGGCCTCCACGCCGTCGGCGCGCTGAAAGAGAATGGCGTCGCCGATCATGCAGTCGTAGATCAGCGTCTCGTAGCCTGTGCTCGGGGCGTCGTCGAAATAATCCTCGTAGCGAAACGTCATGTCGACGCCACCGATGGCAATCGACGGGCCGGGAATTTTTGCATTGAACTGCAACGAAATATGTTCCTCCGGCTGCACGCCGAGGACGAGGAAATTCTGCGCCAACCGTTCGATCGGCGTTTCGCGGAACATGGCGAACGGCGCCTGCTTGAATTTAATCGCAACCTCGGTCCTGCGCGATTCCAGAGCCTTACCGGTACGCAGGAAGAACGGCACGCCGGCCCAGCGCCAATTGTCGATGGTCAGTTTGAGTGCTGCGTAGGTTTCGATCGTGCTGTCGGGGCGCACGTCCTTGGTTTTGCGATACTCCTCGACCGGCTTTTCGGCAATGCGGCCCTCGGTGTATTGCCCGCGCACGGAATCGCGCAGCGCTTCCGCCTCGGTCAAGACCTGTACGGCTTCGAGCACTTCGGCCTTTTCCGAGCGCACCGCTCTGGCATCGAAACGCGCCGGCGGCTCCATGGCAATGAGCGACAGAAGCTGAAACAGGTGATTGGGCACCATGTCACGCAAGGCGCCGGTGGAATCATAGAAGCGGCCGCGGCGCCCCACCGTCAGCGATTCCGCCACCGTGATCTGGACATGATCGATGTGCTGGCGATTCCAGATCGGTTCGAACAATCCATTGGCGAAGCGTAGAACCATTATGTTCTGGACGGTCTCCTTGCCGAGGTAATGGTCGATGCGATAAATCTGGTTTTCGTTGAGCACCTTCAGCAGATCGCGATTGAGAGCGCGCGCTGATTCAAGATCGGTGCCGAACGGCTTTTCGACGATAAGCCGACGCCATGCGCCATTCTCCTCGCGCGCGAGGCCGGCTCGTCCAAGCGCACAGGCGATCGGCCGGAACGCCGACGGCGGTGTCGCCATGTAGAACAGGCGATTGCCTTCTGTGCCGCGGGCCTTCTCCACACGCTCCAGCTCTGCGCCGAGCTTCTTGTAAGTCTCCTCGTCGTCGCCAGCGCCATCCACATAGCTGATGCACTTCAAGAGCCGGTCGGCGACCTTTTCATCGACCTTGCGCGTGGCGAATTCGTGCAAGGCCTTGCGTAAATCCTCGCGGAACGCCTCGTTTGACATTTCGGTCCGCGCGACGCCGATCAGCGCGAATGCTTCGGGCAACAAACCCTCCGCCGCCAGATTGTAAAGCGCCGGAACGAGAAGCCGGTGGGTGAGGTCGCCGGATGCGCCAAAAACGACGAAGCTGCAAGGCGGTGCGGGTTTGATTTTTCGCGCGGAGCCGTTGTGCATCATGCCTTGTCTTCTGTCCTGTGAGGCTTGGTTGGCTCGATCGGTTTGCCTTCGACATGTCCGCCAAATCCCTTGCGCATGGCGGACAGCACTTTTTCGCCGAACGTGTGCTCTTCGCGCGAACGGAAGCGGGCATAGAGCGCCGCGGAAAGAACCTCCGCCGGTACGGCCTGATCGATCGCCGCCATGAGGGTCCAGCGGCCTTCGCCGGAATCGTCGACATAGCCGGAATAGTTATCGAGCTTTGGATCCTCCGCGAGTGCGGCAGCCGTCAGATCGAGGAGCCACGAGGAAATGACGCTGCCGCGCCGCCACACTTCCGCGACGTCGGCAACATTGATGTCAAACTTCTGCGCCTCCGGCACCGGATTTTTCGACGCATTGCGCAGGATGTCGAATCCTTCGGCATAAGCCTGCATCAGCCCGTATTCGATGCCGTTATGCACCATCTTGACGAAATGGCCTGCGCCGACCGGTCCGGCATGGACATAGCCTTGCTCGGCTCGCGGATCGTGCTTCTCACGTCCCGGCGTGCGCGGCACGTCGCCAAGCCCGGGCGCAAGTGCGGCAAAGATCGGATCGATCCGCTTCACCACGGCCGTCTCGCCGCCGATCATCATGCAATAGCCGCGCTCGATCCCCCAGATGCCGCCGCTGGTACCGACATCGACATAATGGATGCCTTTATCCGCGAGCGCCTTGGCGCGGCGAATGTCGTCCTTCCAGAACGTGTTGCCGCCATCGATGATGACATCGTCGGACTGTAGAAGCGTCCCGAGCTTTTGCACCGTGTCGTCGGTGATCTTTCCCGCCGGCAGCATCACCCAGACCACGCGCGGCGCCTTGAGCTTTTTGACCAAAGCTTCGAGACCGTCAGCGCCGATGGCGCCGTCCTTGGCCACCGCTGCGGTGGCTTTCGGATCATGGTCATAGACGACCGCTTCATGGTCATGTTGCATCAGCCGCCGGGCGATGTTGCCGCCCATGCGCCCGAGACCGATCACACCGATTTGCATGCGACTATTTCCTTCAGGCGAGTGCGCGTTTGAATGCGCCGTCGAGCTTGGCGAGGCCCGATTTGACGTCGCCTTCGAGATGCACCCGCAAGGCGCGGCGTTTGCGTTCGATCAGTACGCCGAAATCGCCGCGCGCCTGCGCCGCCTCGACCACGCCGAAGCTTGCCGCATGGCCCGGAATGGCCAAGTCCTTGTCGCCCTTCGCGGTGATCTGCAGAAACACACCGCTGTTGGGGCCGCCTTTGTAGGCTTGTCCCGTCGAATGCAGGAAACGCGGACCAAACCCGAGGCAGGTCGCGACATGCTTCGTGTCGCGCACGGCCAGCCGCAGCTTTTGCAGTCGATCGACATGCGCATCATTGCGCGCGATATAAGCGAGCATCGCGGCATAATCGCCGGGATGCAGACGTGACAGATGCGCCTTAAGCCAGCTCTCGATGGTGCCGTCCGCGCCGGCCTTGCGCAACGCGGCGGCATTTTCGGCATCTGCATAAAGCGCGATGCCGTCGATGGTCGCGACCGGCTTTTCCGCCGGCAGCGATCCGGATTTTTCGAATTCCGTCGTCAGTTCGCGGGTTTTTATCTTGCTCGCTTCGACGTCCGGCTGATCGAATGGGTTGATTCCGAGAATCGCGCCCGCAACCACAGTCGCGATCTCGAAGCGGAAGAATTCCTGCCCGATCTGGTCCGCCGCCGGCAGCACGATGCGAACGACCGGATGTCCGGCCTCTTCCAGCGCGTCGAGCTTGGCTCTGTCCAGGGAAGACGTATCGTCTTCGGTGCGCAGCGCAATGAAGAAGCGATCGTTGCCATAGACTTTTGGCTCACCGAGCGGTTCGCCATCGACAGGGATGAGACCCTTGCCCTCCTTGCCGGTCGACTCTGCAATCAATTGCTCCGCCCAGGCGCCGAAATCGGCAATGCGTGGCGACGACAGGATCGTCACCTTGTCGCGGCCGCTTTGTCCGGCGACGCCCATGGCGACGCCGAGCTGGACACCGGGATTGGCGGCAGGCGGCACATCGGCGCCGCATGAGCGCACCATCGCCTGCGTTGCGGTGAGGAAGGCTTTCACGTCGATGCCGACGGCGGCGGCCGGCACCAGTCCGAATGGCGACAGGACCGAATACCGTCCGCCGATGCTCGGGTCGCCATAGAAGATTTTCCGGAAGCCGTCCTTCTTCGCCGTCTTCTCCATCGACGAGCCGGGATCGGTGACGGCGACGAAATGCTTGCCGGCTTCCTTGGCGCCGATGCGCTCGGCCACGCGGGCGAAGAAATAATCCTTGAGGACGTTCGGTTCGGTCGTGCTGCCCGATTTGCTCGAGACGATGAACAGCGTCTTGTCGAGATTAACAGCCGCCTCGGCCTCGCGCACCTGCTGCGGATCGGTGGAATCGACAATGCGCAGTTTGGGGAAACCGGACTTGGCGCCGAACGTGACGGAAAGCACTTCCGGGCCGAGACTTGAGCCGCCCATGCCGAGCAGCAGGGCATCGGTGAAGCCGTCGCGCTTCACGTCGCGGGCGAAAGCTTCATAATCGTCAATCTTGGCGAGTCCATCCTCGACGCAGTCGAGCCAGCCCAGCCACTTGTCCTCGTCGCGCCCGGTCCAGACCGATTTGTCGCGCTGCCACAGCCGCCGCACCATGCCGTCGGCACGCCATTTGTCGGCGGCATTCTTGGCCGCCTTGTCGAGCGTGGCGTCGAGCGCAATCGCCTGATGGTTGATCGTTCCGCCGAGCATGCTGGCGCGCTTGTCGGCGACGGCGCCGAGCAGCTTGTCCGCCGCGTCGGCAAAAAGCTGCACGCCTTCCTTGACCAACTGTTTGGTGATGGCGTCGAGCGAAATGCCGGCGCTGGCAAGCGCTTCGAGAACGCGCGCGGCTTCATCGACACCGGCCTGAAGCGTATCCGCGACCTTGCCGTGATCGCGGAACGCGTCGAGCGTTGCAGGCGGCACGGTGTTGACCGTGTTGGGGCCGATCAGTTCTTCGACGTACAGCACGTCGCTATAAGCCTTGTTCTTGGTGCCGGTGCTGGCCCAGAGCAGCCTTTGCGGCCGCGCGCCCTTCGCCTTCAATTTTTCCCAGCGCTTGTCCGCAAACAGCCGCTCATAACTTTTATAGGCGAGCTTGGCATTGGCGATCGCGACCTTGCCCTTGAGGGCTTCGAGGCGCTTCTTTTCGTCCGGGTCGTTGGCGGCGGCGATTTTTTCGTCGAGCGCCTTGTCGACGGCGGTATCGATGCGGCTGACGAAGAAGCTCGCCACGCTGGCGATGCGCGACACGTCGCCGCCTTTCTTGGCGAGAACCTCGAGGCCGGAGAGGTAGGCTTCGACGACCTGCTCATAGACCTTCTGCGAGAACAGAAGCGTGATGTTGATATTGATGCCTTCTGCGATCAGCGCCTGGATCGCCGGTAGCCCGGCGTCGGTCGCGGGCACCTTGACCATGAGGTTCTTGCGGTCGACCTCTTTCCACAACCGTTTGGCTTCCGCGATGGTGCCCTGCGTGTCGTTGGCGAGATAAGGCGACACTTCGAGGCTGACATATCCATCGTCACCCTTCGTCTGGTCATAGACCGGGCGCAGCACATCGGCCGCGTGCTGGATGTCCTGGACGGCGATGCCTTCATAGAGCGTGCCGATTGTCGTGTCGGTCCTGGCCAGCGCCTTCTTGACGGCTCCGTCGTATTCGTCGCCATCGGCAATCGCCTTTTCGAAGATCGACGGATTGGACGTGACGCCGCGCAAACCGTCGTTATCGACCAGCTTCTTCAAGTCGCCCTTGGCGATGAAGCCGCGCGCGAGGAAGTCGAGCCACACGGCCTGGCCGTGCTCCTGCAATTCTTTCAGAGGATTCATGCGTGTTTGTTCCGTGCAATTTGAGCCTTGGCGGCTTCCACGACCTTGTCGGGCGCAAAGCCGAATTTCCTGATCAGGTCCTTGAGCGGCGCCGACGCGCCAAACGTCCGCATGCCGATGATCGTCCCATTGGTGCCGGCATAACGGTCCCAGCCGATCACCGAACCCTGTTCGACAGCGACGCGCGCTGTGATCTGCGGCGGCAGCACGCTGTCGCGATAAGCCTGGTCCTGCATCTCGAACAATTCCCACGACGGCATGCTGACGACGCGGGCGCCGATGCCTTCGCTTTTCAGCGTCTCATAGGCGGCGACGCAAGCCTGCACCTCGCTGCCGGTGCCGATGAGGATCACCTGCGGTGCGGCGTCTTTCTCGGCGTCAGCCATCACATAGGCGCCGCGCGCGAGCCCGGCTGCCGCGGTAAACCGCTTGCGGTCGAAAGTCGGCAGCGGCTGGCGGCTGAGCACAAGGCACGCCGGCTGATGCTTGAGCGTCATGATGACGCGATAGGCCTCGCGCACTTCGTTGGCGTCGGCCGGGCGCAGCACGACCATACCCGGAATGGCGCGCAGGCCGACGAGCTGCTCGACCGGCTGATGCGTGGGGCCGTCTTCGCCGACGCCGATCGAGTCGTGCGTGAAGACGTGGAAGATCGGCAACTCCATCAAGGCGGCGAGCCGGATCGGTGGGCGCATGTAGTCGCTGAAGATCAGGAAGGTCGCGCCGAACGCGCGCAGATGCGACAGGCCCATTCCGTTGACGATGGCGCCCATGGCATGTTCGCGCACGCCGAAATGCATGGTGCGGCCGCCCGGTTCTTTCGGGCCGAGCGTGCCGGCGCCGTCGAAGGTCAGCTTGGTTTTGGTCGAGGGCGCAAGGTCGGCCGCGCCGCCCACGATCCACGGCACACGCGCGGCGATCGCATTGAGGACTTTTCCGGAAGCCTCGCGCGTGGCCATGCCTTTGGCATCAGCCTCAAACACCGGCAGGTCGGCGTCCCAGCCATCCGGCAGTTCATGCGCCAGATTCTGTTCTATCTCACGCGCGGCGTCGCGATGTTTTTTGCCGTAGGCCGCAAACGTGTCGCGCCATTGCGCACTCAGGTGCCGCCCACGTTCACCAATGCCGGCGCGAAAATCCGCATAGACGGAATCAGGAACGAGGAATTTGGCATCTTCCGGCCAGCCATAGGATTTCTTGGCGAGGCGCACTTCTTCTTCGCCCAGGGCGTCGCTGTGGGCGGCCGATGTGTTCTGCTTGTGCGGCGCGCCGTAGCCGATGATGCTGTCAACGACGACAAGCGTCGGGCGGTCCTGCGTGCGGCGGAAGGTCTCGATTGCCGTCTCCGTGGCCTGGGTATCGTTCGCGTCCCTCACGTGCAGCACGTTCCAGCCGTAGCCCTTGAACCGTGTTTCGACATCTTCCGAAAAGGCCAGCGCCGTGTGCCCCTCGATGGTGACGGTGTTGTTGTCGTAGAGCCAGCACAGATTCGACAGGCCGAGATAGCCGGCCAGCGAGGCTGCCTCGCTTGACACGCCTTCCATCATGTCGCCGTCGCTGCAGATCACATAGACATCGTAGTCGAACACGACATGGCCAGGCTTGTTGTAGCGCGCCGCCAGCCAGCGCGAAGCGATCGCCATGCCGACGCTGTTGCCGCAGCCTTGGCCGAGCGGCCCCGTCGTTGTCTCGACACCGGTGGTGTGGCCGTATTCAGGATGTCCCGGTGTCACACTGCCGATCTGGCGGAAATTCTTGATGTCTTCGAGGTCGACGGCCGGCATATTGGTGACGCGGCCGTCCTTGATGCGCTGGACGCCCGACAGATGCAGCAGGGCGTAAAGCAGCATCGAGGCGTGGCCCGCGGACAGCACGAAGCGGTCGCGGTTCGGCCATAGCGGATCGGCGGGATCGTAACGCAAAAACTTCTGCCACAGCGTGTAGGCGACCGGCGCCAGCCCCATGGGTGCGCCGGGATGGCCGGAATTCGCCTTTTCGACTGCGTCGATGGCAAGTGTGCGGATGGTGTTGATGCCGAGCGTCGCGCGCGCCGCCTCGTCCTGTGGTGTCAATGCACCGCGAACGCCAGCGGACGCCTGTTCGGATAAAGCCATGATGGACACAACGAATGTTATTGAGAGGGAAGCGACGGAGCGCAGCCCCCAAAAAATACGCCCCCTCGGATAACGCAGTTTGCCGCGGGACGTTCCGAGGATGATTTGAACCTGAACCGGTTTTAATGGAGCAGCTTCATGCGGTCCGGGCAATGGGTTTCGCGACCGTTTCCGCCAAATGTGACTGCCCGTCGATAGTGCGAGACAGCCATGCGACTTCGTAAGAGGCGCACCATCCCATCCTGTGAAGCAGCTTATTTTGTCGCTGCCCGCGCTGCCCGCGCCTTGGGAACGAGGGCTGCGGGGAATTCGCCGATCTCGGCGACCAGGTGCTGCACATCCGCGCCCGACATCGGCTTCACCTGAATGCCCAGCTTCTTGCAGTCGGCCAAAAATTCCGGATCCTTGAGCATTGCGTCGAAGGCCGTTCGCAATGTCTGCACGCGCTCCAGCGGCAGACCGGGTGGCGCCAGGATCGACCGCCCGATATCCGCGCCGGACGCGTAGAAAGCCAAAATCTTTTTGCCTTCATCAGTCTTGCCGAGTTCAACCATTGTCGGAATATCCGCAAGCTCGGGATCGCGCTTGCGCGTATATTGCACGAGAATCTTGATCTTCTTGTCGCGCACCCAATCGGCGCGATAGCTGGTCAGGCTTTCGAGCGGCGTTGCACTTCCTTCCACCTCGCCGCGCTCCATCGCCAGCGCGATCGCGGATGTGCCGCTGAAGCCGCTGATGACGCGGAATTTCGTGCCCGCGAGATTATTGAGAAGGCGCGGCACAAATTCCGTCGAAGATGTCGGCCCCGTGCCGCCCATGAGCGTTTCGCGTGTGAAGACATCCTGGATCGTATTGACCGGCACCGTATGCCAGACGATCGCCATCTCCACCGCGGATGAGACCCGGCCGATCCAATTGAATTTATTCACATCGTAATTGGTGTTCGGGCTTTTGAGATACTGCTCGATCGGCATGGCCTGATTGATGATGCCGATGATCGTGCCGTCATGCGGCGCCGAATTGAAAAGATAATTGGTGAGAACGAGCGATGACGCGCCCGGCTGATTTTGCGGAACGACCGACGGGTTACCCGGAATGTGCCGTCCAATATGGCGTGCAACGAGACGGCCATAGGTGTCGTAGCCGCCGCCGGGCCCTGTGCCGATCATCAGCTTGATCGTCTTGCCGTGGTAAAAGTCGTCCTGCGCAGCCGCGCGATCGGCGTGAGCCGCATAGCCGATGCCGAGAGCCATCAGCGCGATCGCCAAGACATGCCGCATCATCGTTCTCTCCCTTGTCCCGCCCGCAGTTTATTTTTGCATCGATTTTACTGATCGATCGGGGCGTCTTGTCCGTAATGTCATCTAATCGTCGTGCATTGGCAGCGCCGCTGCGCCCCGGTATTCCGGCGGCCAGGTCATCTCATCATAATGCTGCAGCCGGGCGGCCCGTCGGACGAAATAAGGCTCAGACAAATAACCGCGGGCCAGCGCGCAAATGTCGGCGCGGCCTGCGGCGATCAGCGTGTTGGCGTCGGCGTGCCCGCCGATGCCACCGACGGCCATGGTCGGAATGCCAAGCGCGTTGCGGATCTGGTCGCTGAACGTTGCCTGATAGAGACGGCCGAGCAGGCGCGTACGCTCATGGGTAATGCCGCCCGTCGAGACCGAGAGAATGTCATTGCCAGCGTCGTGCAGCATTTTGGCGATGATCATCGCATCGTCGATCGTGGTGCCGCCGTGAGTCCAGTCGATGGCGGAAATGCGCACGCAGATAGGCTTCTCTTGCGGCCACGCCGCGCGCACCGCCCTAAATATTTCGAGCGGAAAGCGCATGCGATTTTCGAGCGAGCCGCCATAATCGTCGGTGCGGTGATTGGCGAGCGGTGAAATGAAGGAAGACAGCAGATAGCCGTGCGCATAGTGCAATTCGATCATGTCGAACCCGGCCGCGTCGGCCATGCGCGTTGCGGCCGCGTAGGCGTCGCGGACGCGGTCCATGTCCGCGCGGCTCATTTCTTTGGGCGTGGCGCGATCCGGCCCGAACGGAATGGCCGACGGCGCCAGCATCTCCCACGCATTGTCGAGCGGATGATGTCCTTCCCACGAACGCGTCAATGCGGCTTTCCGGCCCGCATGGCCGAGTTGGATCGCGATCCTGGCATCGCTGCGCTCATGCACGAAATCGACGATGCGCTTCCACGCGGGGACGTGCTCGGGCGCATACATCCCGGCGCAATGCAGACTGATGCGGCCCTCCGGCGACACATCGGTCATTTCCGTGATGACAAGGCCCGCGCCACCCATGGCGCGACTGCCGAGATGGACGAGATGGAAATCGTTCACGATGCCGTCGTTCGCCGCATACATGCACATCGGCGACACCGCGATGCGATTGGGCAACGTCAGGCCGCGCAGCGTGTAAGGCAAAAACATCGGCGGCGTCGCGGCATTACCTGCCTCGCGGGTGCGGTCGCTGCCCGCAATGGTGCCTTCGACGTCGCGCACGAGCGTCGGCGCGAACGTTTTCATGTTTTCGTGGTTGAGGCGTAGCGTTCGTGTCAGACACGAATACGCGAATTGGGCAGCCGGCATCCGCCAGTAGCGCGACACGTGTTCGAACCAGGTGACGCTTGCCGACGATGCGCGATAAAGGCTTTCGGCCTTGGCGATGCGCGGCCGTGCCGCGGCGTCGAAAGCGTTATGCCAATCGCTGCGGCCCGCGATCGCATCAGCCAGAATTTCCGCGCTTTCCAGCGCATCGCGCAGCGCGAGCCCGACGGAGACATGAGCGGTCGATGCCGCGTTACCGATGAGGATCGTGTTACCGGCGCACCACGCCTTGTTGCGCATGCTGACGAAAGGCTGCCAGTGCTCCGACAGAATGCGCCAGACATCGCCGCCGATCTGGTCGCGGAACTGCGCCTTGCAGAATTCTGCAATCGCCTCCGCGTTGGCGCCAAATGTCTTGCACCCGGCCAGCACATGCCGTGGCGCTTCGACGACAAGCGTACTGCCGCCTTGCGTGCCCGGAAAATGATAGGCGTGCAGCATGCCGTGTTCGGTCTCAGCGAACATCAGCCGCAAAATTGGCGGGGCGGCGTCAACCGCGATGACGACGTGATACAGCGTGCTCGGTTCGGACAGTGTGCCAAACGCTTGCTGCAAATTGCGGGTCGCGCTGTCCGGCCCGTCAGCTGCGATTATAATGTCAGCCTCTGCGCTTGCCGGAGCCGTGCTGCGATCGACCCATTCGCATCCGGCGCGGAGCGCCCGCATCTTCAGAATCTCATGCAGCGCAGCCGTCTGCACGACGGCATAAGGCTGCTCGCTGCGAATGGTCGCGCCCTTCGCCACGATTTCGACGCCCGTGAACCGCGTCGTGTGACGCCTGACCGCATCGTTCAAGGCCGCGTCGCGCAAGGCGAAAGCCGGCCGGATCGGTGTCTCGATGAGTTGCGGCGACGGATCGGTGTATCTCTCCGCCGGCGCGATGATGCGGACCGTCCGCGCCGGGTCCTTCTCCTTGAGGAGAAGGGCGAGATAAAGCCCCGCCGGGTCGTCTCCTCTACATTCGACTATCACGACCGTTCGGTCTCTCTTTCAGGGAGAAGTTTGCCTTCATCGGGGAAGGGTTTGTGCATGCTAGGGCCGACGCGCGCGCGCGGCTATGCCTGAATCGGGAAAGACAATATTTCCCGCCTCTGTTAAGTTCGCGCCGCAAAGCACAAAAGAAAAGGGAAGCGCCGTCGTGTTTCGGGCATTCAACGAGCTTGAGGTCTATGTCGCGGTTGCAGAAAAGCTGAATTTCGCCGCCGCGGCGCGCGCCGTGCAATTGTCGCCTTCGGCCGTGAGCAAATGCATCACGCAGATGGAATCCGAGCTTGGCGTGACTCTGGTGACGCGCTCGACGCACCATATTTCGCTCACCGATGCCGGCCTTTCCTTTTACGACCGTTGCGTGCGCATCCTGTCCGATCTCGACGAAGCGCGCAACGAGGCCCGGGATGCGTGCGATGATGTCAGCGGAACGCTGCGCGTCTTTGCGCCGCTGTGCGTCGGGCAGGGGCTTATCGCTCCCGCGATCGCGGAATTTTTGGCGCAACATCCGGGCCTGTCGATCGACCTGACGATGAATCCAGGGCGCATCAATCTGCTTGAAAGCCGTCTCGACGTCGTCATCCGCAGCCGCAAATGGCATCAGCCGACCGAACGCAGCGTGGTGACGCAGGTGCTCGGCCGCGTGCCCTATGTGATCTGCGCCTCACCGGCCCACCTTGCCGCGCACGGCCTGCCCGGCGCGCCGAAGGATCTGCTTCATCGCAACTGCCTGCTGCATACGACGCAGGAAGGCGCGGCCGACTGGCGCTTCGTCAGCCCCGCGCGCGGTGCGGTCCATGTCAGCGGCAGTTTTTCGAGCAATACGAGTCTGGCCGTGCGTGCGGCGGTGCTGCGCGGTATAGGCATCGCGCGCCTGCCGGATTATGTCGTTGCGCAGGACATCAAAGCCGGCGCGCTCGTGGAACTGTTTGCAGGACAGGTCCTCTCGGATCGCACGATCAAGGCGTTTTATCCGCGCTCCTTGCGGCCGCCGGCCAAGGTGCGGCTCCTGCTTGAATTCCTCCAGACCGCCCTGAAGACCGACCTGGAAAAGCCCGCACGCGTCGCGGAGCCGGCCTGATCCACGCGCGTCACGGCGGCAAAGGCGGCAGGCCTCGCCGCCGGAAAAGCTGTCTTTCCAATTCTGGGGATGTGCGATCCCGGCACGGGCCTGCTATGGCTTGAGCATGAACAAAAATGGGAAGGCGCGGACCAGGACGATGGAAGACGTGCATTTCCGCGATCCCGCGTCGACCTTGCGGCCGCAATCGCTGGCCATTGTCGGGGCCTCCGATCGGGCGCGCTGGCCGGAGCGGATTTTCACAAGCCTGCGCAAGGGCGGCTTTCCGGGCCGCATTTATCCGATCAATCCGCGGCTGAAGGAGGTCTGGGGCACGACCTGCTATCCCGATCTCGCCTCATTGCCCGAGCCGGTCGAACATGCCGTGGTCATCGTTCCGGCGCCCGCCGTGCAGCAGGTGCTGGAAGAGGGCGTGCGCAGCGGGCTGAAAAGCGCGACGGTTTATGCTGCGCATATCGGCGAGGGGACCGATCCGGAAGTCGTTGCGCGCGGTGCTGCGTTGAAAGACATGGCGGCGCGCAGCGGGCTTATCGTCGCCGGCCCCAATTGCATGGGCGGCAATTCCTTGCACGACCGTTATTTCGGTTATCCCAATACCGATCTGTGCAAGGTGCCGGCCGGCGCCGTCTCGATCGTCTCCCAATCGGGCGGCACGCTGCAATTCATCGTCACATCGGCGGCCGCGCGCGGCATCGGCTTCAGCCATATGGTTTCGAGCGGCAACGAACTGTGCCTCGATCTCGCCGATTACGTGAATTTTCTGGTCGACGATCCGCACACCAAGGTCATTGCGCTGTTTATCGAGGGCATCCGGCGCGCCGATGCCTTCATGGTGGCGGCGGGACGCGCGCTTGCCGCCGGAAAGCCGATCATCGCCATCAAGACCGGGCGCTCGAAACAGTCGCGCGACGCGGCGCAATCGCATACCGGCGCGATCGCCGGCGATTTCACCGTGTTCGAGGCGATGTGCGAACGCTACGGCATCACGCTGTGCGCGACGCTCGAAGACATGTTCGAGGTGATGCTGGTGTTCCAGGCGGGCCGGCTGCCGCGCGGGCCGCGCGTCGGCTTCATCACGACATCCGGCGGCACGGTCGATCTGCTGTACGATTATTTTGAGGAGATCGGCGGCATTGAAGTGCCGGACTTCACGGCGGAGACCAAGGCGCGGATCGCCGGCCACGCGACATCGGACACGGCGATAAAAAATCCGCTCGATTCCGGAATTCCCTCAAGCGAAGCCGCCGGTGCGGAGATCAGCAAGGCGGTGGCGGCCGATCCGAACATCGACATCCTCGCCTGGGCCGGCGTGCTTCCCGGTGGCTCGCGCAAGCGCGATCCTGATGCGTTGCGCAGCGTCCTGGCCTCGACCGACAAGCCGGTGATCGCCTTTGGGCGCACCACCTACATGGTGGGTCCCGAGGCGCTGACGTTTCAAAACGAAGTCGGTATCCCCTTTTTGCAGGGGCTTAAACCAACGCTGCGGGCGATCGCAGCGCTGAGTTCTTACAGCGCGTGCCGAGCGCGCCCGTTGCCGCAGCGGCCGGCCATCGCAGTCTCCGGCGCAGGCGATGCGACGATTTTGGCTGACGACCTCGCGGCGGCCGGCATTCCGGTGCCGCGCAGCGCGATGGCGACGACGCCCGCCGAGGCGGCGATCGTCGCGACGGGAATCGGTTTCCCGGTGGCATTGAAAATCGTCTCGCCCGACATCAGTCACAAGACCGAGGTCGAGGGTGTGCGCCTTGCCTTGTCGTCGGCCGCAATCGTCGCGCATGCGGCTGGCGAACTGACTGACGGCGTCCGCCGCCACGCCCCCTCCGCGCGGATCGATGGCCTGCTGGTGCAGGAGATGGTCTCCGGCGTGGAAGTGCTGCTCGGTGCGCGCACCGATCCGCAATATGGGCCGTTCCTCGTGCTCGGCACGGGCGGCGTCTTCGTCGAGGTGTTGGACGATGTCGCCGCGCGCCTTCTGCCGGTGACACCGGACGACGTCCGCGCCATGATCAGGACGCTGAAACTCGGCAAACTGCTTGCCGGATTTCGCGGGCGCCGGGCCTGCGATGTCGAGGCGCTGGTCGCGGCCGTGTGCCGCTTCGGCGATTTCTTCCTGCGGCATCGCACCGTGCTTTCGGACCTCGAAATCAATCCGCTTATCGTGCGGCCGGCAGGCGAGGGCGTCTGCGCCGTCGATATCCGCCACGCACCCGCAACGTCATAAGGCTGCTCGTCGTATCAGAATCGTCTCGTCAGGATTGTCAGACCATGGATTTCATGCTTCCCGAAGAACTCCGCCTGCTCCAGAGCAATGTGCGCCGTTTTGTCGACAGCGAGTTGATCCCGGTCGAGAAGGAGACATGCGAGGGCGATGACGAACTCAAGCCGGAGTGGCAGGCGAAATTCCGACAGCGCGCAAAGGATCTTGGCATCTGGATGATGGAGGTGCCGGAGGAATTCGGCGGCGGCGGTCTCGGCATCATGCCGCGCGTCATCGTCTGGGAGGAGCTGGCGCGAACGGTGGCGCTGCCATCGCGCGGCTCAAGCATCATGGGCCCGAGCGTGCGTGCGATCCTTTATGACCTCGAAGGCGAGATGAAAGAAAAATATCTGCTGCCGGTGCTGCGTGGTGAAAAGAAATCCTGCTTTGCGCAGACCGAACCGGACGCCGGCTCCGATCCCGGATCGATGCGGACGACGGCCGTGCGCGACGGCGAGGACTACATCATCAACGGCGTGAAACGATTCATCAGCCACGCGCACGAAGCCGACTTCTGCCAATTGATGGCCGCGACGGACCGGGCCAAGGGCTCGCGCGGCGGCATCTCCTGTTTTCTGGTCGATATGGACACGCCCGGCGTAAAGATCACCGCGCGCTACCAGACCATGATGGGCGACAGGCCGAGCGAAATCGTGTTCGACAATGTGCGCGTGCCGGCCTCGCATCGCGTCGGCGCCGAAGGCGAGGGCTTCAAATTCGGTCAGAAATGGATCGGCGTCGGCCGCGTGAAACATGGAGCGCGCGCGCTCGGCGTCGCCCAGCGCTGCCTCGACATGGCGATCGCCTATGCCAAGCAACGCGTGACGTTCGGGCGGCCGCTCGCCGACCGGCAGGCGATCCAGTTCATGCTCGTCGACTCCCATGTCGAGCTCAAGGCCGCGCGCCTGATGGTTTATGAGGCGGCCTGCAGGATGGATGCAGGCGAGGATGCCCGCGTTGACGGCTATACGTGCAAGTCCTACGCCGACGAAATGGCGTTTCGTGTCGTCGACCGCTGCATGCAGATCCATGGCGGTATCGCCTTGACGACCGATCTGCCGATCGAGAAGTTTTGGCGCCAGCAGCGCAGCTACCGTATTACGGAAGGGGCAACAGAGGTGATGAAGATGGCGATCGCCCGCGATCTTATCCGGCGCGCCAACTAAAAAAGAGATTTCAGATTCCATAAAGCCAGACACAAGCCACACAAAAGGAGGATTCCATGGCCGCAGCCAAAAAATACGAGACGCTTCTGATCGAGAAGGACAAAGGCATCACCTGGGTGACGTTCAATCGACCGGACCAGCGCAATGCCATGTCGCCGCAACTGCATCTCGACATGGACGACGTGCTCGACGATCTCGCCGTCGATGACGAGACCGAGGCGCTTGTCATCACCGGTGCGGGCAAGGCTTTTTCCGCCGGCCAGGACATCAAGCTGTATTTCCGCGGCACCGCAAAGGACCCGGCCGCGCGGCACAAGGCCCGTCGCGCCTCCAATCAGTGGCGCTGGCAGAAACTCTCGACCTTTCCGAAGCCGACCATCGCCATGGTCAACGGCTTTTGCTTCGGCGGCGCCTTTACCCAGGTCTGCGCCTGCGATTTCGCCATCGCCTCGGACGATGCGACGTTCGGCCTGTCGGAAATCAACTGGGGCATCCTGCCGGGCGGTATCGTCGCCTGGAACGTGGCGCAGACGCTCAACTATCGTCATGCGCTCTATTACGCGATGACCGGTGACACGTTCGACGGCAAGAAAGCGGCCGAGATCGGCTTCGTGAATTTCTCCTATCCCGCGGACAAGCTGCGCGAAGAAACCGCAAAGCTCGCACGCAAGATGATGGAGAAGAGCCCCGCGGCCCTGCGCTATACCAAGGAATGCGTGCGCGCGGTGCGGTTCATGAACGAGCCGCAGGCGGCCGACTACCTCAACGCCAAGAGCGACGCGCTCAAATACAATGACAAGGAAGGCAGCCGCGACGAGGGCATGCGTCAATTCCTCGACGAGAAGACCTATCGTCCGGGGCTCGGCCATTTCAAGCGCAAAGGCGCGGCCAAATCCTGACGGCCGCGAATAGTTCAAACAACTACATAAGAAAACGGCGCGATGGATCCATCGCGCCGTTTTGTTTTGCTCGTTATGAAGGCTGACGTGTGGCTAACCCTCGAACGCCTTGGTCGCCTTTTTGACGATGTCTTGCGGCGTGTTGACGATTCCGTTGACGTAGCCCTGCACTTCTTCGCCCGGCGTCGGCTCAAGCAGCAGACGGCGCTGCTCCGCCAATTTGACCATGGCCGGGTCGCTGGTCATCTCATCGAATACCTTGCGCAGATAGGCGACGCGGTCCTTCGGCAGGCCTGGCGGCGCAGACAGTGCGCGGCCGATGGGCGCGGCGGCAACCGCGAACTCGATGATCTTCTTGGCTTCCGGATCGGACACCAGTTCCTGCATCAGCGGCACGTTCGCCAGTTCCTTGACGCGCTTGAGGCCGGCCTGGATCACCGGGATCAATTCGCCGTCCTTGATCTGCTTCATGCTCGTGACGCGCCATGAATTCCACGCGGATGAGACCATATCGATTTCGCCGCGCGACAGTGCGAGCGTGTAATCGCCGGCCCCGGAGTAGCCGCAGACCATTTTGAACTTGAAACCGCCGAGCACCTTGAGCATCGCCGGATACTGATAGCTTTGGGCCGCTTTGCCGGTACACCCGACCACGATCTCCTTGGACTTCATTTCTTCGGGGGTTTTCACCGGGGCATTGCCGCGCAACATGAAAGCGCTGTTTGCCGGCGCGAAAGAGCCGATCATGTTGAACTTTTCCATCTTCCATTTGGCGATGGACGGATCCAGAACCTGAGTCTGGCCGACGGTCTCGGGAAGAACACCGAGATAGGTGCCGTCTTTCGGCACATGACTATAAAATGTAGCCGTTGCCACCAGTCCGCCGCCACCCGGTTTGTTCTCGACGACGACGCCACCGAGGCCCGGAATGTGCGCCTTGAGCATGTCGGCCGCGAGCCGGGCATAGAAATCGTAAGAACCGCCCGGCGGATGTCCGACGAGGATGTGGATCGTCTTGCCCTTGTAGAAGTCGGCGGGCGATTCGGCGGCTGCGTGCCGCGGCGCGAATGCGACGGCGCCGATCACGATGGCAAGACTTGAAATCAAGCTGCGCGTGGTTCGTCTCATGGTGCGTTTCCTTTTGCTTTTGTCTCTGCGAATGTCTTTGGCGAATGTCTTTTGACTTGTTTGGGCGTCTGCTTTGTCGTTTCACGCTTTGTCTGCGCGTACTGCGTCCGTGAGAGTGGCCTTGCCGCGATGCCGCGAGGCTCAGGCGTCGGCACCGAGGATTTGTCTTGCATCCTCGAACAGTTCGGAAACTGAGAAGCGCCGCGGGATGATCTGTTGTGCGAACGCAAGGTCGATGACCAGTTCGAGCGATGGGCTGATGGCTTCAAAACCGATCGGCCGCATGTCGGCCGCGCCGGCCTTCACCGGAGCCATGGCCTTGCTACGCTTGAACAGACCGTAAATCTCCTTGACGATATCCGGATGCGACTGCGCCAGTTTCTTGGTGACGACCAGCATGTGGTTGATCGGGACCAGTCCGTGCTTGGCGAACCACGCACGCCCGGCTTCGGCGGCATTGTCGATGACAGGCTTGATTTTCGGATCGTCCGGAAGGTCGTTGCCGAGAATGCCGGCATCGACTTCGCCGGACATCAGCATGGAGAGCAAATCCTTGCCGCCTTCCGGCGCGCGCGTCACGAAGGACGGCTCCTTGTAGGCGTCGAGATGCGCACCCTCGAAGGTGATCCAGCGGATCGAGGGCAGATCGACGCCGTGTTCCTGCGACAGGATGTTGCGCACCCATGCGCCGGTTGTCTGTGAATAGGCGCGCACGCCGACCTTTTTCCCGGGAAGCATGTCGGGCGTGATCTTGTCGTGGAAATCCGTATTGTAGACGATGCAGCCGTGCTGCAGCCGCGCCGCCAGCACCACCGGCAACAGCACAAGCGGTTTGTCGAAGGCCTTGGCTTGCAGATAGGTGAAGATCGCCATCTCGCTGACGTCGAAAGCCTGTTTCTCGGCCATCGGCTTGAAGGCGCGATGAATCGGTTCGATCTCCTGGAAATCGAACTTGATGCGCGGCGATGAGACATCGCCCTTCAGCAGCGCTTGCGTTTGCGGATAGGATTTCAGTGCGGTGCGCAGCGTCGGTACGGTGGTGTCAGTCGTGCTCATGGTCTCGATCCTTGTCCTATGCCAGCGCGGGATAAATGCGTTTCGCGGTGCCGGACAGGATATTTTCCTGATCCTTGGCGGGAAGGCTGGCGAGAACCTTGCGGGACGCGGCAAGCAGCGAAGACAACGTGCCTTCGGCGGCCGGAAAATTCGAACCCCACATCAGACGGTCTGAGCCGAATGTCTTGACGAGCAGGGGAAAGAACGTTTCCGGCGTCGCCTTGCCGCTCTGCGAATGCTCGGCCGTTCTGCTGGTGATCTTCAGATAGATGCTGGGATAGCGGGCGAGACCGAACAGCGAAGCCGCCGCCGCGTAGGGCGGACCATCGTTGATCACCGGGCGCCCGAGGTGATCGAGCAGGAAGAATGTTTCCGGGAAACGCTCAACGATCTTGGTGAGAAGCGGAATGCCTTGCGCCGTCATCTGCACGGCGATGGGAATGCGCTTCTTGCCGGCAAGCTCCCATGTCGGAAAGGCGCGTTCGTCATCGAGCCAGGTTTGCTGGCCCGGCATCGTGCTGCCGGTCGTGAACACGCGCATGCCGGTCATACCGCGGCTGAGCCAATGCTCGGCCTTCTTCACTGCGTCGCTTTCCAGCGGATCGATGGAAAACACGCCAGTGAAACGATCAGGATGCGCCGCGACGGCCTCAGCGCAATAGGAACTGTCGTGGCCGTAGGCGGTCGAGGCCTGTACGAGGACGGATTTGTCGACGCCGGCGGCTTCCATCGCCGCGATCATCTGTTCAGGCGTCGTCGGCCGCTCCGACGACCAGTCCGACTGCGTGCCGCCGATCGGTGCAAGCGGATATTTCGTCTTGTCCGGAGACACGACATGACAATGAGTATCAATGACTTGCATGCGTTCGCACCTCCCGATCGCGGCCTGCAGGGACGGCCGCGCCGAACAGGGTTCGCGTCACGGCCATAATTATTGCTTTGCAATAGATCATGAATAGGGCGACGCGCCTTATTCAAAGCGTGACAGGACCTATAAGTTTTGGTTAAACGACTGCCATGCAGTTGGCCGCCGATCTTGCATTTTTGCCGAGTTTGAGGCGATTGCGCGCCTTCGATCATGTTGCGTCGGCCGGCGGTCTCAATGCCGCGGCGGCCACGCTGCATCTCAGCCAGCCGGCTATCACCAATGCGGTGCGCGCGCTGGAGTCGGATGTCGGTGCGCGGCTGTTCGACCGCGGTGCGACAGGATCGTCACTTACGCCAGCGGGACACGTGCTGCGCCGCCGCACCACGCGGCTCTTCAGTCAGGTTGAAGCCACGTTTCACGGTGTCGCAGGCGCCTCGCAGCCTGATGCGCCGAAGCGTCTGGCGGCAAAACTCACGGGAACGCAGATCCGCAGCCTGATCGCGATCTGGGAGTCAGGGAGCTTTCGCGCCGCGGCCGAACGATTGCAGTGTTCGCAACCCGCTGTTCACCGGCCTGCGCGCGATCTCGAGCGCAGCCTTAAAGTGTCACTGTTCCGCAAGACGCCGCATGGTGTCGGATTGACACGGCCGGGCGCCGAACTCGCGCGCCGCTTGTCGATTGCGATGCGCGAGATCGTGTCCGGTCTCGAGGAGTTGACGGTGCTCGCCGGACGGCCGCAATCGCGCCTGTCCGTCGGCAGTCTCGTGCTGGCACCGAAGCGGCTGCTGGCCGCTGCAAGCCAAAATCTCCTGCTGCGGCATCCCGACGCGCATCTGGAAATTCGCGAAGATTCTTACGAAGAACTGACGCGGCTTCTGCGCAGCGGTGCACTCGACATGGTTTTCGGCGCCGTGCGCGATCCGCCGCTCTATGACGATCTCAGTGCAGAAGGTTTTTTCAACGATCCCTACGCGATCGTGTGCCGCAAGGATCACCCCTTGACGCAGCGGGCGCGAGTCACCCCGCGTGACCTCACGGCCTACGACTGGATCCTGCCCACTGTCGGCCTGCCGCGACGCACGGTGCTGGAAGAGATCATTACCCAATGGCGTTTGCATCTGCGCGGCCGCATCGAGACCACGTCGCTGAGCACGATCGTCGCCTTTCTTGCTGAAAGCGACCGGCTCAGCCTGCTGTCGCACGACTTCTTTCTCGTCGGCGGTGCGTCCGACCTCCTTGTCGCGCTCGATCTGCGCGTGCCCCAGCCCGCGCGCCAGGTCGGATTGACGACGCGCAGAGACTGGCTCGCGACCGACTTCCAGAACGACTTCGTTTCCGCGCTGCGCGCAGTCTGCGCTGCGCGAAACGGCAAACGCTCAGACGAACACAACCAGTGAGCGCGCCGCAAGTTCGACTGCTTTGTCGCCCCCGGCCGTTTTCAAAGAGGCCTTCTTTGGCGCGTTGGTATCGATCACGGCTTTCCAGCGCCGGCCTTCGCGTTGCGGCAGTTTGAAGGGCACTGCGCCGTCGTGCGCGTTGAACGCGATGATCACATCAGACCATGCCGCGTCATTGTTTTCCAACTGCCCGTTCGAGAGTCGCAAGGCGATGGAATTGGCGCCTTCGTCCGCCCATTGTTCCGCCGTCTGTTCGCCGCCGCCGGGATTGAGCCAGGTGATGATCATGCCGTCGCGATAGCTCGCGCGATGCAGCAGGGGTTGCTCGCGGCGCATAGCGATGAGGCGGCGCACGAATTCCGTCAATACCTTGGCCTCGTCGCCCATTCCCTCCCAGTCGACCCAGGAGATCTCGCTGTCCTGGCAATAGCCGTTGTTGTTGCCATGCTGCGTGCGGCCGAATTCATCGCCGGCCAGAATCATCGGCGTGCCGTGCGACAGCAACAGCGTTGCCAGCAAGTTGCGCTTCTGCCTTTCGCGCACGGCCTTGATGCCGGCGTCGTCGGTCGGGCCTTCGGCGCCGTAATTGAAGCTGCGATTGTCGGAATGGCCGTCGTTGTTGCCTTCGCCGTTGGCCTCGTTGTGCTTCTCGTTATAGGAGACGACGTCGTTGAGGGTGAAGCCGTCATGCGCGGTGATGAAATTCACACCCGACCATGGTCGCCGCCCGCGGATGTCGTACACATCGCCGGATCCGGTCACGCGCGCGGCGAAATCACCCATCATGCCTTCGGTGCCCTTCCAGTAATCGCGCACCGTATCGCGATACTTGTCGTTCCATTCGGCCCAGCCCGGCGGGAAGCCGCCGACCTGATAGCCGCCCGGTCCGATATCCCACGGCTCGCCGATCAGTTTCACTTTCGACAGCAACGGGTCCTGACCGATGGCATCGAAGAACCCGCCACGCTGGTCAAAGCCTTCCGGCTCGCGCCCCAAAATCGTTCCGAGGTCGAAGCGGAAGGCGTCGACATGCATGTCGGTCGTCCAATGGCGCAGTGAATCGAGAATCATCTGCAGCACGCGCGGATGCGAGGTGTTGACCGTGTTGCCGGTGCCGGTGTCGTTGATGTAGTAGCGCGGGTTGTCCGGCATCGTGCGGTAATAGGCGAAATTGTCGATGCCCTTGAACGACAGCGTCGGGCCCAGCTCGTTGCCTTCGGCGGTGTGGTTGTAAACCACATCGAGGATCACCTCGATGTTGGCATCGTGGAAGGCGCGCACCATGTCGCGCAATCCGTTGAGGCCATTGGGGCCGAGATAGCGCTGCTCGGGCGCGAAGAACGCCATGGTGTTGTAGCCCCAGAAATTACTGAGACCTTTCGACATCAGATGTTCGTCGTCGGGGAAGGCGTGAATCGGCAGCAGTTCGATCGACGTAATGCCGAGGTTTTTGACATAATCCACGATCGCCTTCTGGCCGAGACCCTCGAACGTGCCGCGCAAATTTTCCGGAATGGCCGGATGTAGTTTGGTGAAGCCGCGGACATGGGTTTCGTAAAAAATCGTCCGCGCCCACGGGACGTCCGGTTTGGTGTCGCTACTCCAATCGTAGGCTTTCCGGTCGATAATCCGGCATTTCGGCATGCCCTTCGCGCTGTCCTCTTCGTTGAAGGACAGATCCTTGTCTTCGGCATCGAGCACATAGCCGAAGTGAGCCGGCGACCACTGCACTTCGCCGTGCAGTTCACGCGCATAGGGGTCAATCAGGAGTTTGTTGGGGTTGAAACGATGGCCCTTTTCCGGCTCGTACGGACCATGGACGCGGTAGCCATAGAGCGTGCCGGGCCCGACACCGGGCAGATAGCCGTGCCAGATCTCGTTGGTGTATTCCGGCAGCACCACGCGCTCGGTTTCCGCGCCGGTCTTTTCGTCGAACAGGCACAGTTCGACGCGGTCTGCGTGAGCGGAAAAGATCGCAAAATTGGTGCCGTCTCCATCCCAGTTGGCACCGCGCTCGTTCGGATCACCCGCTTTGACGTCCCGGGAGGTCCGTAATTCATCCGACATGTCTGGCCTTTGTGGTGCTGGGGGAGGGGCATTGTTGCGGTGCATAAACAGCGGTGCGGCGACAAAGTTGCTGCACCGAAAAAATAATACCCCGGTAAGGCTTAGGCGGCGGCTGTCCGGTGCAAAATAGTCCTGGTGAAGACGGGGCCTTCGTCTTGTAGTGGACTGTTCGGTCGTCGTCGGTGCCCTATGATGGGTGAGGTCTGGGGGACGTCTTCATGTTCAGGGTCAAAGCCGATACGAAGAGTGGCGCGTTTTCGATCGCGCAGCCGACGGCCCGGGAGGCGCTGGAAACCGCGCGAGAATGGCAGGACGAGGGACGTGAGAACGTCGTGGTCTTGAGTGCCGAGGGCAAAGAGCTTTCCATCGAAGACCTGGAGCAGTTGGCCAGCGCTTGAGCCTGGCTCGCATGCGCATTTCTGCGGCCGATCTTCGGGTATCGGGGACAAGGCGTGACCGTGATAATGTCCGGACGTGTCCTGTTTTGCGCCCATGCCGCGCGGCTGTGCCTTTTGGCGCAGAATCCAGCGCCTTGTCGGTCCCGTCGCGCCGGTGATCCGGGGCGCAACCTGGGCGGTTGCGCTGTTGATCATCGCATCGAGTCCAGTCGCTGGCCGCGCCGAGACGGCCAGTCCTGCCGGCGCTGCCGCGTCCAGCGCTCCGCCACCCGCAAGCATCGGCGACAAAGCAACAGGCAAAGATGAGGTCGGGACGAAAGCACCGGCCGCGTCCGATGGCGGCACGAACAGCCCCCGCCAAAACGATGCGGCCAAGCCGTCGGCCGAAACGAACAAGCCGGCCACCTCTGGACCGGCCGACAACGCGTCAGCAAAACCCGGACCGGTCGAGCCGGACGCGACCAAGCCCGATGCGACCAAGCCGGATGCGGCAAAGGCGGCAACAGCAAAACCTGTAAAAGCCGCCCACCCGCAGACGCTGTGTCTCACCGTCGAGGCCGCCGCGCAGGCCAACAATCTTCCCGTCACGTTTTTCGCGCGCGTCATCTGGCAGGAAAGCCGTTTCAATGCGAAAGCCGTCGGACCGCTGACGCGCAACGGCGGCCGGGCGCAGGGCATCGCGCAATTCATGCCGCGCACAGCTGAAGAGAAAGGGCTGCTCGACCCCTTCGATCCGGTGCAGGCCCTGCCAAAGTCGGCCGAATATCTGCGCGAACTCGCCAATGAATTCGGCAATCTTGGCCTGGCCGCGGCCGCCTACAATGCCGGGCCGCGCCGCGTGCAGGAATGGTTGGCGGGCAGCGGCGGGATGCCGTTCGAGACGCGCAATTATGTCTTCGCCATCACCGGCGCCTCGGTCGAGGACTGGGCGCAGCGCGCCGACAAGATCAAGATATCCGACGCCGGCGCGAAAACCTGCAGTCAACTTGTCGCCCTGCTCAAGCAAGCGCCGAACCGTTTCGTCGACTCGCTCGAACGGCGTCTGTCGAGTGCCGTTTTGCGGCCGTGGGGCGTCCAGCTCAGCGCCGGGTTCTCGCGCGCGCGCTTGATGAGGGCCTATGCGACAGCAGAGAGAAAGTTTGGATCGCTTATCGCCGGCCATGACCTGAATGTATTCAGCCTGCGGCTGCGCAGCCGCGGCACGCTGCCGTTTTACCAACTCCGCATCGGCACCGACACGTGGCAACAGGCCATCCGCTTGTGTGACAAGATTCGCAAAGTGGGGGGCGCCTGCATCACGCTGAAGAATACCGGCCACGCGATTTGATCTCTTCGACGATTTAATCCTCCAAGCGACGAGTTTCTCTTGTGTGTCACGGGCTCGCGGCGTATTCGCCTGCGGCATATCCGGACCGATGGACCGTTTCACACGATTCGGCGTTGCAAGAGGACCGATCTTAATCGATGGCCGAAAACGATCTCATCTGGTGGAAATGCGGAATCGTCTATCAGATTTATCCGCGCTCGTTTCAGGATACAAATGGGGATGGCGTCGGCGATTTGGCCGGCATCCGCGAACGCCTCGACTACTTCGTCAGGCTCGGCATCGACGCGCTGTGGATTTCGCCGATCTTTCCGTCGCCCATGGTCGATTTCGGCTACGACGTCGCGGATTACTGCAACATCGATCCGCTGTTCGGTTCGCTCGCTGACTTCGACCGGCTCGTTCACGAGGCACACGCGCGCGGGCTGAAAGTCATTCTCGATTTCGTGCCCAACCACACGTCGGACCAGCATCCGTGGTTCGTCGAGAGCGCCGCCTCGCTGACGAATTCAAAAAGGGACTGGTACATCTGGCGCAACGGCAAGCCGGACGGGTCGCCGCCGAACAACTGGATGTCGCAGTTCGGCGGGCCAGCCTGGACGTTCGATCCAACCACCGGCCAGTACTATCTGCACAGCTTCCTGCGCCAACAGCCGGACCTGAACTGGCGCAACGATGACGTGCGCGCGGCGATGTACGACGTGCTGCGGTTCTGGCTCGATCGCGGCGTCGATGGATTCCGTGTGGATGTGATCTGGCTGATGATCAAGGACGCGCAATTGCGCGACAATCCACCCAATCCCGATTATGCGCCGGGCCAGCCGGACATCAACCGCCTGCTGCATGTGTACAATGCCGACCAACCCGAAGTGCATCAGATCGTCGCACAGATGCGCTCGATTCTGGATCGCTATGACCAGCGCCTGCTGATCGGAGAAATCTACCTGCCGGTGGAAAAGCTCGTCACCTATTACGGCAAGAACCTCGACGGTGCTCAGCTTCCGTTCAATTTCCAGCTCATTCGCGCGCCCTGGAACGCGCAGGAGATCGCGACGCTCGTTGCTGACTATGAAGCGGCGCTTCCGGATGGCGGCTGGCCGAACTGGGTTCTCGGCAATCACGACCAGCCCCGTATCGCCGCGCGCGTCGGCGCGGCGCAGGCACGTATCGCTGCGATGCTGCTTCTGTCGCTGCGCGGAACGCCGACGATGTATTACGGCGACGAGCTGGGCATCGCGCATGTCGACATTCCGCCCGCCGACGTGCAGGATCCGTGGGAGAAGAACGAACCTGGGCGCGGGCTCAACCGCGACCCCTCGCGCACGCCCTTCCAGTGGAACGACTCCGTCAATGCGGGCTTCACGAGCGGACGGCCCTGGCTGCCGCTCGATCCGCACTACCGCGAACGCAATGTCGATGTTTTGCGCGCCGATCCGACGTCGATCCTCGCGCTTTATCATCGCCTGATTGCGCTTCGCCGCAAGCACGCGGCGCTGAGCATTGGCGATTTCCAGTTGCTTGCCGTCGCAGGAGATGTCGTGATTTACGAGCGCTGTCATCAGGACGATCGCGTCATCGTCGCGCTCAATTTCGGTCACGCGCCGCAATCTGGGATCACTGCGGACGGCATGGCCGGCGCGACGGTTCTGGTCTCCACCCATCGCGATCGGGTGGGGGAGCGTTTTGATCACACGCTGCGCGCGGATGAAGGCGTCATCCTCTCGGTGGCGCGCTAGATAAGGAAAGACTTCAGACCACGCCGCGCTTGAGCAGATAATCGAGGCCGCCGACGCGATACCAGCGATAGCCGTAGGCTTCGAGGCACACACAGTGCTTGCCGTTGTCGCGGACCGTGCTGTTGTCTGAACTCAGCAGGTTGATCAGCAGATCGCCGTCCTCGCCCTTGAGCCCGGTCTTGAATTCGACCTCGCGCGGTTCTCCGGAAAGATTGTGCAGGAAGAGGACGGAATTATTCCGCCAGTCGTAAAGCATGGCGAGCACGGCTTGATCGCCTGCATCGAGAATCTTGAAGGTGCCCCAGCCGACCTCCGGCACTTCCTTGCGCATGCGGATGATGCGTTCGCTCCAGTTGAGGAAGGAATTCGGGTCGCGTCGCTGATCGGCGGCGTTGACGTGGTGATAGCTGTACGGGCCGTCGCTGATGACGGGAACCACGGGTTTGTCGCTTCTGGTGAATCCGCCATGCGGTTCGGTGGACCACTGCATCGGCGTGCGGCCGCAGGTGCGTTCGGGAAGCGACAGGTCGTCGCCCATTCCAAGCTCGTCGCCGTAACGGATCACGGGCGTGCCGGGCAACGTGAACATCAGGCTGTAGGCAAGCTCGAGCCGTCGCCGGTCGCCGCCGAGCATCGGCGCCAGCCGGCGGCGAATGCCGCGATCGTAAAGCTGATCTTCCGGGTTCGGTCCAAAAGCGTCGAACACCGTCTGGCGCTGCACCTTGGTCAGACGGCCGAGATCGAGTTCGTCATGATTGCGCAAAAACTGTCCCCACTGCGCGGTGGCCGGACGGCTCTCTGTCTTGTTGATGGCCTTGGCGAGCGGGCGGCTGTCGCCTGACGCCAGCGCATAGAACAAATGCTGGTTCACCTGGAAGTTGAACATCATGTGCATGCGGTCGCCGTCGTCGCCGAAATAGTGCATGTCCGTTTGCGGAAGCACGTTGGCTTCGGCGAGCAGGACGGAATCGCCGACCCGCCACTGCAGGAATTCACGAAACATCCGCAGCATGTCGTATTGCTCGCGTGGTGTTTTGACGTCGGCGCCCTTGGTGCCGATGATGAAAGGCACGGCATCCATGCGAAAGCCCGACACGCCCAACTGGATCCAGAATCCCATGATCTTGAGGATCTCGGCCTGAACGTCGGGGTTCGATGTGTTGAGGTCGGGTTGGAAATCGTAGAAGCGGTGGAAGTAATATTCCTTGGCGACGCTGTCGTGCGTCCATGTGGTCTTCTGCACGCCAGGAAACACCATGCCCTTGTTCGCACTGGCCGGGCGCTTTTTCGACCACAGGTACCAGTCGCGATATTTCGATTTCGGATCGCGCCGCGCCTCCTGGAACCACGGATGTTCGTCGGAGGTGTGATTGACCACAAGGTCGATGAGCACGCGGATGCCGCGTTGCTTGGCGCCGTGGGTGAACTCGACGAAATCTCCGAGCGTCCCGAAGGCCGAGTTGACGCCGTAATAATCGGAAATGTCGTAGCCGTCGTCGCGGCCGGGCGATGTCTGGAACGGCAGCAGCCACAGCGCCGTGACGCCGAGACCATGGAGATAGTCGAGCCGCCGCATCAGGCCCTGGAAATCGCCGATCCCATCGCCGTTGGCGTCCATATAGTTGCCGACGGAAAGAGCGTAGATGACTGCGTTCTTGTACCAGAGATCCTTGATCATGCGCCCCCGTGACGGTCCGGTTTTTTTGACACTCGGTGTCAAACCGCCCGGGCGGAAAGAGTTCCCGCGAGGTATTCGCGCGCGCAGAAGCCGGCGCGTTATTTTTTTGGCTTGAGCAGCGCACGCAGTCGCGCAACCACGTCAGGCGGCGTGCGGAAGAGGCGATCGGTGAGGTCCTGGAGTTCTTTGGCGGAGACGGGCTCGACATCCACCTTGGCTTTCTTCGCCTCGGCGAGGAAAGCAGGGTCCTTGAGTGTCGCCTCGAAGGCGGTGCGCAGCGCGTCGACGCGATCCTGCGGAACGCCCGGTGGTGTCAGGAACGGCCGGCCGTATTGCATGCGCGCGTAGATGATATCGAGGATCTGCTGGTCGGCATCGGATTTCGCGCGCGGGATCAGCGGCACATCGGGAAGGTCGACATCCTTCACCGATCCGTATTGACCGATGACCAGCAGGTCCTTGTTTTTGAGCACGTCGGCATATTGGGTCTTTGCGCTGCCCCAGGCCAGCGCCGCATTGGCCTCGACCTCGCCGCGCTGCATCGCCAGTTTGACTTCCGTTGCGCCCTTGTAGCCGAGCACGATCTTGAATTTCGTCCCGAGCAGGGCGTTGGTCAGGTAGGGAAAGTCATGCGTTGCGCTGCCGGGTGACGAGGCGCCGACGAGCAATGGCGTCGTGAAGATGTCGGCGAGGGTCTTTACCTTCGCCGTGTGCCAGACGACGAGGATTTCCGTTTCACGGCTGGTGCTTCCAAGAAAGGCGAACTGGCGCGGATCGAAACGCGCCGCATTGGGGTCGAGCAGCGGCGTCGTCGGCATGCCGTTGCTCATGAGGCCAAAAACGCTGCCGTCGCGCTTGGTCGTCTTGGCGAACTGATTGGCAAGCACGAGGCTGCCGCCGCCCGGCACGTTCTGCGGCACGATCGTCGGATGGCCGGGCATGTATTTGGACATAGTGCGAGCGACGAGACGGCCGACGACATCGTAGCCGCCGCCGGGCTCCGATCCCATTTGCAGGAAAACCGTGCGGCCCTTGTAGAAGGCTTCCGCGCTGTCGGCGGCCTGGGTCACGCGCGGCGAGCCGACGAAAAATGCGCCGGTTGCGAGCAGAGACAGCAGGGGGATGAGTACAAGCTTACGGAAAGAGAGCAGGTCAAAACGCCGGGTCATTTTTTTGAACCTTTCGACATCATGAGGGCGCGGGCGCGCGCGAGAACGTCGGGCGGTGTCTGATAAAGCCGCTCTGTCAGGGCATGAAGGTCTTCTGCCGACACCGGATTGATGTCGAAATGCATTTGCTTGGCCTCGGCAAGAAAGTCCGGATCGCTCATCGTCGCCGCGAAGGCCGTGCGCAGCGCCGTCACGCGCTCCGGCGGGACGCCCGGCGGGGTCACGAATGGCTGGCCGTAATCGGCGCGCGCCAGCGCGATGTCCATGATCTGACGATCGGCGTCGGATTTCGGGGTGGGGATCAGCGGCACGTTCGCAAGCTCCGGGTTTTTGCGTGCGCCATATTGTCCGATGATGCGCAGCTTGCCGCTGTCGAGCACGTCGGTGAATTGCGTTTTGGCGGTGTTGAGGCCGAGCGCAGCATTGCCCTCGATTTCGCCGCGTTCCATGGCGAGCTTGATGGCGGCCGCGGTCTGATAGCCGGGAATGATCTTGAATTTGGTGCCGAGCAGCGCGTTCATCAGATACGGGATGTCGTAGGTCGCGCTTCCCGGTGCCGATGCGCCGAGGATCAGCGGCTTGGCAAAAATGTCGTCGAGCACTTTCACCGGTGCCGTGTTCCAGACGACGAGAATTTCCGTTTCGCGGCTGGTCGAGCCGAGAAAGGCGAATTTGCGCGGATCGAAATGCGCGGCCGTCGGGTTGAGCAGCGGTGAAGTCGGCATGCCGCTGTTCATCACGCCGAACGTCAACCCGTCCGGTTTGGTCGTCGTCGCGAACTGGTTGGCAAGCAACAGGCTGCCGCCGCCGGGCACGTTCTGCGCAACGACCGACGGGGTGCCGGGAATGTGCTTGCCGATATGCCGCGCCACGAGCCGGCCGACGACATCGTAAGCGCCACCGGGTCCCGACCCGATCTGCAGGAAAATCCGTTTGCCGCGATAAAAGTCTGCGACGGACGTTTGCGCGGACGCCGGCGGTGCGGAAAACAACAGCGCGCATGCCAAAGCCGCAAGCGTCGAAACCATGAGCGCGCGCATTATGTGCAGACGCATCAGGACCTCCCTTGTCCGCGCCATCCTCTGGCGTCGCGCCCGTTAGACCGTTTGCGTTCAGACTTGGCGGGTCTTGTCGTTGTTTGCCGAGGGCGCAACCGACTCCTTGCTGACGATTGTATCAACAAGCGCCGGCATTTTTGCTGTCAAAGCGTCGCGGATGGCGTCCTGCAGATGCGCCGGTTCGGTCACGCGGGTGCCGTGAGCGCCGAAGGCGCGGGCGACCGCGGCGAAATCCGTATCGCGGAAATCGAGCACCTGCGACACCACCCGTCCGTCGCGGCGATGTTTTTGCGCATGGTATTCGGACGCAAGGCAACTGTTGTTGAGCACGACGATGACGATGGGAATGTCGTAACGCAGCGCCGTTTCAAGCTCGGTGAGGTGATAGAGAATGCCGCCGTCGCCGGAGAGCGCCACGGCCCGATGCTGCGGACGCGCCAGCGCCGCGCCCATCACGCCGGGTACGACCCAGCCGAGCGAGCCGTTGGCGCGCACCATGGTCTTGCCGGCTTTCACGGGAAACAGCGATCCGGCCCATGAGCCGATCGCGCCGGTGTCGGCGCCGATGAGGTCGTCCGGCGCCATCACCGCGCGCATGGCAGCGACGACAGCGGCCGGATGCATGCCGTCGGCGGGCGTCTCGTTCGCGAGCGCGTCGGCCTCCTTGCGCCAGGCTGCAACATTCGCCGCGACGGATTTTGTCCAGATGGAGGGCTCGCGTTGCAGGCGCATGGCCTCGACTTCGTTGAGCCCGTCCTGCAAGGCGAGTTTCGCATCGGCCAGCACGGTGAAATCCGCGCGATAATTATGCCCGAGGTTTTCGTGATTGGTGTCGATCTGCAGCAGGCGCTTTTCGCCGAACGGCAGCGTCCAGCGGTGGCTGGCTAGACCGCCGAGCCGCGTACCGATGACCAGAATGGTATCGGCGCTGCGTACGGTGTCGTTGCCGACCTTGCGCGAGTTGCGCCCGATCGTGCCGACGGCCAGCGCGTGATCCTCGGAGATGGCGCCCTTGCCGCCGAGCGACGTGACGACGGGGATGTTGAGCGCCTCGGCGAAGGCCGTGAGTTCGTTCCATGCTTCGGAAATGACGACGCCCTTGCCGGCGAGAATAAGCGGCCGCTCTGCTGCGCGCAGCCGTTCCACGATGGTCGCCATCGCACCCTGCGGCGGCGGAATGCGGCGCGACGTTACCGTGCCGAGATTTTCCTCGCGATAGGCGGTGTCGGACTTCACCTCGGCGGCGAAAAGATTGGCCGGGAGTTCGAGATGCACCGGGCCCGGCGCAGGTCCTGTCGCAACGCGAATCGCAGCGCGCACCATGGCGCCGGCGCGGTCCGGCACCGAAATGGTCTTGTTCCAGCGCGCAACGGCCTCATGCATGCGCAGGCCGTCAAGCTCCTGATACTCAAAACGGTCGCGCGAGGCCATGCCGATCGAACTGGTCAGCGAGATCAGCGGGCTGCTCGCCCACAGCGGATCGGCCATCGCGCCTGCCACGTTGGCGACACCGGGTCCGCGCTGGCCGTAAACGAAGCCCGGCTTGCCCGAGACGCGCGCATAGCCGTCCGCCATATAGACGGCCCCCGCTTCGCTGCGGCAATTGACGATCTCGATGCCGGCGTCTTCAAGCGCATACCAGAGTTCATGGTCGCCACCCATAAAACAGAAGAATTTCTCCGTTTCGTAGGCGGCCAGCGTCTGTGCGATGACTTCGGAGACGGTCGGCATCGGGCGTAACCTCCTGATCTGTTTTTATTCCTGCGACACCTCGTGAACGTTTCAATGAGCACGGCGGATGTCGTGAGAAATCTTTTTCTTGAGACTAGCCAAGCGTAGCAAAATTCAGAATACTGAACATCGTTCAGAATATGGATCGGATGCTAGGCAGTGGTCCAGGTCAAGTCAATCACGCGCGCGCCCCCGCGCTCAAAGGGAATGCGCGGGGAGCACGGTCCGCCGGCGAAGGGCGGCGCGCCGGCTGTCGAGCGCGCGATCGTCATCCTCCACGCGGTCGCAGCGGGCCATGAAGCCCCGTCTCTTTCCGCACTGACGGACCGCTTGAATCTGCCGAAGAGCAGCGTGCTCGGAATCTGCAACACCCTGGTCAAAGGCGGGCTTCTGCGTCGCACGCCGGAAAAGACCTATCGTCTCGGCATGGGGCTCGTGGACCTTGCGCGCAATTATCTGGAGACATCGAATCCGGTCGATCATTTCATCGAAGCTTGGCATTCGCTCGAAAAGGTACCAGAGGAAACTGTCGTTCTCTCCGTCCTGGAAGGTACGGAGGTGGTCTATGTCGCCTGCCGTAACGGCACGCGCGGCCTCTCGTTCAATTACCGCATCGGTATGCGGCTGCCGGCGAGCTGCACGGCGAGCGGCAAGGCGTTGTTGAGCACGTTGCCGCAGGATGCAGTCACCAATCTTTTCCACGATCCGCTGCCGCAGTTGACGACGCGCAGCGCGGCGCGGCTCGTCGACCTGCGCCGCGATCTCAATACCACCCGCCAGCGCGGGTATGCGGTCGATCGTGAGGAGACGCGCGAGGGCATGTGCTGCATCGGCGCGCCGGTGTTCACACTGTCCGACCGTCCCGCGACCGCAGCCGTCGCCATCAGCATGTTGACGGCCGAATTTCGCAGCGGCCAACGCCAGCATGTCATCGATACGGTGATGACGCTCGCACGCCGGCTGTCCGATCGGCTCGGTGCGCGGCCGCTTGCAATGGCGCAGCCAATCGCACGGCCGATGGTGCGGTCATGACACGGGCACGCCGATAACGGGAGGATTGCGATTGTACAAAGCGGATTTCAAATGGCCCGGCGGTGCCTATATCGCGGTCGTCTTCAACATGTCTTGGGAAACCCCGCCGCGGTCGCTCGGCACGGAAAAGGTCTCCCCGTCTGCGCTCTATCGCCGCGCCATGCGTCCCGTCTATGAGACGGCGTTTGCCGAAACCGGCGGCATGCAGCGGCTGCTCGATCTCTGGGATCGCTTCAACATCCAGGCAAGTTCCTACGCGGACGGTCTCACGGTCAGTCTCTTTCCCGATCTGGCGCGTGAACTGACCGTGCGTGGGCACGAACTGATTGTGCAGGGCTGGGACCATTCTTCTCTCTGGACGATGTCGGCAAAAGAACAAGCCGCGGTCATCAGGAAAACCAACGACGCGTTCGAACAGGTCACGGGCAAGCGAGCGACGGGCTTCAGCAGCGCCGGCGGGCATCTGACGGCGGAGACGTTTTCGATTCTGGCGGAGCAGGGATTCAAATATTCCTGCGGCCTGCGCAATGCGGAAGTGCCGTTCATCATCCCGGTCGGCAACAGGAAACTCGTGGGCATGACGAGTTATGCCGTGTCGGACACGCGCACAACGCGCGGCGGCACGGTGCGCGAAACGGTCGATATGTGGCGCGATTACTTTGACGCGCTTTATGAGGAGGGCCGGCGCGGTTATCCGAAAATGCTGGCTTACGGCACACATCCGCCGCTTGCGCTCGGTTTTCGCACAAAACCGCTCGAGGAATTGATCCGTTACGTGCAGGAAAAGGACAAAGTCTGGATCACGACGCGCGACGGCATCGCCAACTGGATGCTCGAAACCTATCCCGACCTCGACTTGTCAAAGTTCTATCCCGAGGCGGCGGCGTCGGACCGGCATTACGGGCTGTCGATCGGTCTCGGCGGGACGGAGGCC
Source organism: Xanthobacteraceae bacterium (assembly GCA_035494115.1). Taxonomy (GTDB): domain Bacteria; phylum Pseudomonadota; class Alphaproteobacteria; order Rhizobiales; family Xanthobacteraceae; genus DATJHH01. The sequence continues at coordinate 14,159 of DATJHH010000004.1, read as the reverse complement.
GAAGGGGAGGCCATGCGCTTCCGCGTCAGTGCGGGGAGCGGAAACGCGACAAACGCCAAAGCTGCGCCATCGAAGAGATCGAAGACGGCGCCAAGGAAACAGCAAAAAGCATCGCAGAAAAAGACATCAAGCCGTAAAGCGAAGCGATAACGCCCACGGCGAGAATAGACACGCTGCAGACACGCTGCACTGTTGCAGAGGAGGAAACCGCGATGGTTCGTTCAATCCCGAAACCGTTGCTCGGACTTTGCGCCGTGATTGGTCTGTCGTGTGCCGCGCCGTCGGCTCATGCCGACGAAGTCGCTGCCTTCTATCGCGGCAAGACGATCCAGATGCGGGTCGGCAGCGCGCCAGGCGGCGGCTACGATCTCATCGCCCGCGCGCTTGTGCGTTACATGGGCAAATATCTGCCGGGCCATCCGAACTTCGTCGTCCAGAACGTTCCCGGCGCCGGCAGCGTCACGCTGGCCAACCAGCTTTACAATGTCGCGCCGCGCGACGGCACGGTGATCGGCATCGTCACCAATGGCGCACCGACGGCGCCGCTGCTGACGCCGAACCTCGCACATTATGATCCCGGTCGGTTCTCATGGATCGGCAGTCCCGGACCGGAGACGCAGGTTGCGCTCGTTTGGCACACGGTGCCGATCCAGAGCATGGCCGATCTCTACAAAAAGGAAGTTTTGGTCGGCGGCGTCGCGGCCGGCACCGCGACCGTCGATATGCCGTTGGTGATGAATGCCTTCGCCGGTACGAAATTCAAGCTGGTGAGCGGCTATCAAAGCACCGTGCATATCAATCTCGCAATGGAGCGGGGCGAAGTGCAGGGCCAGGCGGCGCTCGGGTGGAATAGCTTGAAAAGCACCAATCCCGATTGGATCACGGGCAAGAAGGTGCGCATCCTCGCCCAATACGGCTTCAAGAAAAATCCCGAACTGCCCGACGTGCCGTTGTTTCCACTGCCGAAGGATGCCATCGGCCGTCAGGCGGTCACGCTGATGGTGTCGCGGCAGGATTACGGGCGGCCGTTCCTGGCGCCGCCGGGCGTGCCGGCCGATCGCGTCAAGGCATTGCGGACGGCGTTCGACGCAACCATGAAGGATGCGGGATTTTTGCAAGAAGCCAAGGCGCTGCACGTCGACATCGATCCCTTGACCGGGGCCGATCTCGACGAACTGACCATGCGGCTGACCAGTACGACACCGCAGGCAATCGACAAGCTGCGTGCGATTCTCGGGAATTGGTCGAAATAGGAATCCGTGAGCAGCGCCGCTTGGCACGCAAGGCGAGGGAGGAAGCCGGCAATGTACAACTGCAAATTCGAGTGGCCGAACGGCGCGCATATCGCCGTTGTCTTCAACATGTCATGGGAGACCTGGGAGCGGTCGCTCGGCACGGCCGACAACAACCAGAAAGCCAAAGAGCGGGTGCCGCGCGATGCCAAATACGGCCGCGGCATGCGCTGGATTTACGAGCATGCCTTTGCCGAGACCGGCGGCATGCAACGCCTGCTAGATATCTGGAAGCGCCACGACATCAAGACCAGCGCCTATGCCGATGGGCATACGGTGTCGCTGTTTCCGGACCTTGCGCGGGCGGTGGTGCGCGACGGTCACGAGATCATCCTGCAGGGCTGGGAGCACAATTACTTCTGGGACATGACGGCCGAGGAGCAGGCGGACTCGATCGATCGCACCATCGACGTCTTCGACAAGGTTCTCGGTCTGCGCGCGCCGGGTTTCAGCAGTCCCGGCGGCCATCTCACGGCGGAAACCTTTCCGCTGCTGGCCAAGCGCGGCTTCACCTATGCCTGCGGCCTGCGCAACGCCGACGTGCCGTTCATCATGACCATCGACGGTCACAAGATGGTGGGCATGACGAGTTACGCTCTCACAGATTTCATGAATTACAACGGCAACGAAGTGACGCCGCGCGCGATCATGGAGATGTGGCGCGACGCGTTCGACGCGATGTACGAGGAAGGCCAGCGCGGCTATCCAAAGATGCTCGCTTACGGCACGCACCCGATTCTCGGACACAGCTTCCGCACGCGACCGCTCGAAGACCTGATCCGCTACGTCAAGTCACGCCCCAATGTGTGGATCACGACGCGCGGCGAAATCGCCGACTGGGTGCTGCAAAATTATCCCGACATGGATCTCGCGCAGTTCTATCCGGAAGCTGTCACGTCGGACCGTTATTACGGTCTCGGCATCGGCCTCGGCGGACAGGAAGCGATCGACGAAGCGCATCGCTTCCGCCGTGAATAGAGTGCGGCTCGCATCGTGCCTGTGACAGGATGTCCTGAACGAATGCCCGGCGGCGTGCGTTGCCTTGCAATAATGCAACGTGATGTGCGGCGCGCCGGCATGGCGACCGGCGCGGCCAGTCGTGGAGTGAGCATCCGTGCCGAGCCAGAGCGCGAAAGACAAACTCGACCGCCAGGCCGAAAAGCTCGAGAAGAAATTGCCGGATTGGGCCGCGAGTGCCGTGCGCTGGCTGCGGCAGCCATCATCGAAATGGGTGCGGATGCCGGCAGCCCTCCTGCTGATCGTCGGCGGTTTCGTCGGGTTTCTGCCCATTCTCGGATTCTGGATGGTGCCGCTCGGGCTTATGCTCGTCGCCCAGGATGTTCCGTTCCTGCGCGGGCCACTTGCCAAAGGCCTGAGCTGGATCGAGCGGAAATGGGCGAACAGAAAGAAATGAAAGCGCCGCGCCTTTATGCCGCCGCCGCTTCGAGTGCGGCGCTGGCCTCGATCCACTCTTCTTCGGCCTTGGCCAGTTTCGCTGCGGCGTCGGCGCGCGAGCGCGAGAGGTTTGCCGCTTTCTTCGGATCCTTGGCAAAAAGCCCAGGCGCGGCCAGCGCCGCGTCGAGCTTTTCGATCTCGGCCGTGAGTTTCTGCGTCGCCGTCTCGGCTTGTGTGATGCGCTTGCGCAGGCTTGCGAGATTGCTGCGCTGTTCGGGGCGCCGCGCCTCAGTGACATTCGTTGGTGTCGCGACCGAGCGCTCGCCCTTTCCAGCCTTGCGGTCAGACATGACGAGGCGCTGATAATCGTCGAGGCTTCCTTCGTAGGGCTTCACCTTGCCGTCCGCGACCAGCCAGAGCCGGTCGACGCAGGCTTCGAGCAGGAAGCGGTCATGCGAGACCAGAATCACGGCGCCCGGAAAATCGTTGATCGCTTCGACCAGTGCGGCGCGGCTGTCGATATCGAGATGGTTTGTCGGTTCATCGAGAATGACGAGGTGCGGACCGCCATGGGTGGCAAGCCCGAGCATCAGGCGCGCCTTCTCGCCGCCCGACAGCGTCTCGACCTTGGCGTCCGCCGCCTTGCCGGAAAAGCCGATGCCGCCGGCCAGCGCACGCACCTTCGTCTCCGGCGCATCGGGCATCAGCGTGCGGCAGTGATCATAGACGCTTTCGCGTGGCCGCAATTCGTCGAGCTGATGCTGGGCGAAATAGGCGATCTTCAGCTTGTCGGCGCGGGTGATACTGCCGTCCATCGGCGCGAGGCGCTTGGCGAGCAATTTTACCAGCGTCGATTTGCCGTTGCCGTTGCTTCCGAGCAGCGCGATGCGGTCGTCATTGTCGATGCGCAGCGACAGCTTGCGCAGGATCGGATTGCCTTCTTCGTACCCGACCGCGACATCGTCGAGGGCGATGATCGGGGGCGAGAGGATTTTTTCCGCATGCGGAATCGCGATCGGCAGCACTTCGCTGTTCACCAGCGCGGTCGACGGCTCCATCTTGGCGAGCAGTTTCAGTCGTGACTGCGCCTGGCTCGCCTTGCTGGCGGTGGCGCGGAAGCGGTCGACGAAGGCCTGCAAATGCTTGCGCTGCGCTTCCTGCTTCTTGGCGAATTTCTGATCGAGAAGCTGGCGCTCGCGGCGCTGGCGTTCGAACGAGGAATAGCCGCCGCGATAGAACGTCAGCTTGCCCTGTTCCAGATGCAGGATGGAGTCGACGGCATGATCGAGCAGGTCGCGGTCATGGCTGATGAGGATGACGGTGCGCGGATAGCGCGCGAGATGGTCCTTCAGCCACAGCGTGCCTTCGAGATCGAGATAGTTGGTCGGCTCGTCGAGCAGCAGCAGATCGGGCTCTGCAAACAGCGTCGCGGCAAGGGCCACGCGCATGCGCCAGCCGCCGGAAAATTCCGTGCACGGCCTTTGCTGGTCTGCGGCCGAAAAGCCGAGACCGGAAAGGATCGCAGCCGCCCGCGCCGGAGCGGAATGGGCATCGATATCGGCCAGCCGCATATGCAGGTCGGCGATGCGATGCGGGTCCTGCGCGGTCTCGGCCTCCGCCAGCAGTTCCGCGCGCTCCTTGTCCGCCATCAGCACAACGTCGATCAGCGGTTCCGGGCCGTTCGGCGCTTCCTGCGCCAGGCGGCCGAGGCTCGCGCGCTTGCGCACGGTGATGCTGCCGCTCTCGGACCCGAGATCGCCGGTGATGACGTTGAACAGCGTCGATTTGCCGGTTCCGTTGCGGCCGACGAGGCCGGTGCGCGATCCGGCCGGGACGCGCACGGTGGCGGAATCGAGGAGAAGCCGTCCGGCAACGCGGATGGAGAGGTCTTCGATGACAAGCATGGGGTGCTGTATGGGCAATATTGCGCTGCAGCGCAATAAAAAAGAGGCCCCGGAAGGGGCCTCTTAACCGTAACGATCTATTCGAGCGCTGCGACTACAGCTTGGCTGTCAGCGCCACGCGGAACGTGCGCGATTGCCCGGGCGAGATATTGTTGTTGCCGTCGGCGGTCGCCCAATATCCCTTGTTGAAGATGTTTTCGATATTGAACTGGCCGCTCCACGTCTTGTCGAGCGTCAGATAGAGAGCGGCATCGAAGCGCGTGAAGCCCGGCAACCTGACGGTGTCGTCGGACGACGCAAAAGAATCCGAGAAGTGAATGATGCCGACGGCCGCGGCCCACTTCGGATCGAACTGGTATTTGTTCCACAGCGAGAACTGATTATAGGGCACCAGTTGGATCCGGTTCCCCGCGACGACGGTCGCCGACGTATTGCTGGCGATGCGCGCGTCGGTATAGGCATAGCCGCCCGCCATCTGCCAGTTGTCGGTAATGTGGCCATTCAAGCCGAACTCGACCCCCTTGATTTTAGATCGGCCGGACAAAAGGAAGAAGCCGGCATTGTTCGGATCGGCAATCGGCTGGTTGCTGCGGACAAGATCGTAGGCGGCCGCGGTGAATTGCAGTTGCGGGAAGATATTCCATTTCACGCCGACTTCCTTGTTCTCGAATTTCTGCGGCTGGATGATCACGGTGCCCGGCGTCAGCGTGCTGAACTGGTCGCCGGAAGCCGGCAGGTACGAGATGCTGTAGGCGCCGTAGATCGACACGTTCTCGACGGGCTTGATGACGATGCCGGCACGTGGCGAGACCTTGTCATCCGTGCGCGAGCGCGAGGTTTGCGTGTTCTGGTCCAGTGCCGACAGGTCGAAACGATCGAAACGCGCGCCTGCGATGAACTGGAGCCAGCGCGTGACGTCGATCTGGTCCTGCGCATAGGCGGAAGACACGTTGAGGCGGTATTTGCTGTTCGCGTCGGTCGCCTGATGGATGAAGTAGACGTTCCCGAAAAATGACGGATCGAACGGATTGACGATGACGGACCGCTGTGTTCCAGCCGGATCGAAGAAGCCTGTGTTGCGCCGGGACAGGCCGGTCTGGCGGCCGAACTCGGTGCCGAACGCGAGCGTATGAAAGACGGGACCGGTTTGCGCCTTGTAGGTGAAGTCGGTCTGGTTGAACGCATTCTCGCGGTTGGTCGTGTTGTTGTACGCGTTCAACGCGAGCGTCTGCGCGACCGGATCGGCCGGACCGCCGGGATAGACGTTCTGATAGCCGCGGTTGTAGTCGGCATAGATCGTCGCGTTCTTGACCTTCAACCCGTCGCCGAAATCGTGCTCGATGACGGCCATGCCGGTCTGCACCTGGACATGCGCATAATTGTAGATCGGGCTGCCGAAGAAGTTCGAGAAGTCGGAAACGAATGGCACGGTCGGGTTGAAGCGGGTCGCCGGTGCGGCGCCCACCTGCACGGACGGATTGCCGCGATCGGCCAAGCGGAAGTCGTGATAGAATTCGTAGCTCAGTTTGACGGTGGTGTTGTCGCCGGGTTTCAACGTCACCGTCGGATTGAAGCCGTAACGCTCGATCTTCCCGTAATTGCGGAAGGTGTCGGTGCCCTCATAAAAAGTATTGAGGCGTACGGCCAGGCCCTCGCTGATCGCCTGTCCGGCATCGAGAGAGAAGCGCCGGTCGCCCCACGAGCCTGTCTGCGCGGTTGCTTCGTAAACCCTTCGGCCGTCGGCTTCCTTGAGCGTCCGGTTGACCAGGCCGCCGCCGGCGCCGCGGCCGAATGTCAGCGCGCTCGGCCCTTTCAGCACCTCGATGCTTTGCGTGTTGTACAGGTCGCGGAAGTATTGAACGTCGTCGCGGAAACCGTTGACGTAAAAGTTCGCGCTGGAGTCGACGCCGCGAATGACGAGTTCGTCGCGATTGCCCTCGCCTTGGTGCACGGCGACGCCCGGAACGTAGCGCGTGACGTCGGTGAGGCTCTGAAAATTTTGATCCTTGATGAACTCCTGGGTCAGCACGCTGATCGACTGCGGAATGTCGATCAGCGGTGTGTCGGTCTTGGTCGCCACCGCCGTGCTCGTCGCCACATAGCCTTTGGTGTTTTTGCCCTCGGTTGCGGTCACGTCGATCGGCGCAAGCTGCTCTTCTTGCGCATGGGCCGCCTGAGCGGCCGCGTCCGGCGCCTGCTGGGCGTGGGCGCCGACGCACCAGGCGCCTGTGGAGAAAAGAAAGGATGTGGCCAGGAGCGCGGACGCGCGCCTTCGCGAAGCAAGGAAATTCATGGAACAGCCCCCAATTATGTGCGGGCTGATACGCCTCGCGCGACTGCGCGGCCCAAGCCCCGAGCGCATCCAACACAAGGGGAAAACACTTTCAATATCAGTAGCTTACAATTGCTCTAGGTTGGGATTAGAGGAAATAAAAAAGACCCCCTAAGTCGATACAATCCCGTCCCGTTTCGGCGGTGCTCCCTTATTCCGATGTGGAAAAAAATTTGGTCGGCGCCGGCCGCCGCCAGGCGGCTGCGAGGTCAGGTCCCCGGCTTTTTGCCGGAAAATCCCTCACGATGCCCGATATTCGCCCCTTGCCAAAAAAGCGGCAGAGCCATAGCCTCACTGTAACAAAAAAAGTCTCAGTCTCAAAAAAGGGAGCGAGACTTCGAAAGTTCGCCGGGAGTTTCAACGTCACGTCGCGCGGATTTTCCTGTGCAGACGCAATCAGGGTGGGGTGAAAATGCGTTTTAGACTCGCAGGTTTGTTGGGCGCAGGGGCCATGCTGCTGGCCGGTTCGCTCCCGGTCCGTGCCGATTCCGTGGCGGATTTCTATAAGGGCAAAACCATCACGCTCATCGTCGGCTACACCTCCGGCGGCGGCTACGACATCTATGCCCGCGTGCTCGCCAATCACATGGGCAGGCATATTCCCGGCAACCCGACCATCATCGTCCAGAACATGTCCGGCGCCGGCAGCCTCAAGGCGACCAACTACCTTTACAATGTCGCGCTGAAGGACGGCACGGTGTTCGCGACGGTCGGCCGCGGTCAGGCGATGGAGCCGCTGATCGGCACCAGCAACACCAAATACGATGCGACGAAGTTCACATGGCTTGGCAGCGGAACGGATGAACTTAGCGTTTGCGCGCTGATGAACACCTCGCCGGTGAAGACATGGGCTGACGTGACCAAGAAGCCGTTCACTGTCGCCGGCGAAGGCTCGGGTTCGGACCCGGACACGTTTGCAAAAATGGTGAAAAGCCTTTTTGGCGCCAAGCTGCGTTTGATTTCAGGGTATCCCGGCGGCGCCGAAATGACGCTCGCCATCGAACGCGGCGAAGTCGACGGCCGCTGCGGCTGGTCGTGGACCAGCATCAAGTCGACGCGGCCGCAATGGATCAAGGACAAGAAGCTCAACGTGCTGGCCGTGCTGTCGCTGAAGCGGTCGGAAGAACTGCCTGACGTCCCCTCGATCTTCGAACTCGCGACGAATGATCACCAGAAGCAGATCATCAAACTGCTGGTCAGCCGCCAGTTGATGGGCCGGCCCTTCGTCGCGCCGCCGAACCTGCCGCCGGATCGCGCGGCCGCCTTGCGCAAGGCCTTCATGGATACGATGAAGGATCCCGCGTTCGTCGCGGAAGCCGGCAAGCGCACCATGGAAGTGGACCCGGTGAGCGGCGAGGACATCGATAAACTGCTCAAGGAGATTTACAGTTCGCCCAAGGATATCATCGAGGAAACCAAGGCGATCATCGCGTCGGAATCGAAATAAGGAACAGATTTCCGGAATCCGGCAGCGACGCATTTAGAGTGGGACGCGCCTTGCGGCGCGTCCCGTTTGTGTTACGAAAACAACTGAATTCCCGGCGCTGACGCGGCGTGTCGGCTCACTCAAAGAAGAGGATAAAGCGGTGTCCAAACGCATCCCCCTGGTGCTCGCCTGCGGCGACTATGAAATTACCCGCGCCTTGCGCGACGGCACGGTCAAGCCGGACGGCATCGACCTGACGGTGCTCACGGCCATGGACTCGACGACGCGGCACTGGCGCTATCTGCGCGGCCAGGAATTCGATGTCGGCGAGGTCTCCTGCTCCTCGTATTATGTCTCGCGCGACCAGGGCGGCGACAATTATGCCATCCCCGTCTTCCTGCATCGCCGCTTCCGCCACGGCTTCATCTTCATCAACACGACCAAGGGCATCAAATCGCCGAAGGACCTGATCGGCAAGAAGATCGGCCTCAAGCAGTATCAGGCGACCGCCATCGTCTGGATGCGCGGTATCCTCGAGCATGAATACGGCGTGCCGCATCAGTCGGTCGAGTGGTACACCGAACTCGACGAGACCATCGACTTCCAGAAGCCGGTCGGCCTCAAGCTGCAGAAGGTACCGGGCGACAAGACCGTCGAAGGCATGCTCGCCGAGGGCGAACTCGATGCGGTGCTGCATCCCGACCTGATCAAGCCGATCCAGACCAAGGACCCGCGCGTCGGCCGCCTGTTCCCCGACTTCAAGAACGAGGAAGTCTCCTATTTCAAGAAGACGGGCATCTTTCCCATCATGCACGTGATGGCGATCAAGAAAGAGATCGTCGAGCGCTATCCGTGGGTGCCGATCAATCTCTATCTCGCCTTCGATCAGGCAAAGAACATCGCCATGAAGCGCATGATCAATCCGCGCATCGTGCCGCTGGCCTGGTATCGCGAGGCCTGGGAGGAGCAGGAGGAGATCATGGGTCAGGACCCGTGGGAATACGGACCGACCGAACAGAACCTCAAGACCATCGACACGCTGGCCGGCTACCTGCATGAGCAGGGCCTGACCAAGACAAAGCAGTCGTTCGACGACCTGTTCCTCAGCGTCTTCCAGGGACGCAAGCGCGGTCACATCTTCCGCATGTAGCATCGCGCGGCGCTGCAAGCGCCTCCTATTGATGCAAAAAAGCCTGCGCGGATGTCTGCGCAGGCTTTTTGTTATGGCCGGGAAGGAGGAGAGCATCGTTTTCCCGTTACTTGAAGCCCGCCTTTGTAAGTTCTTCCACCGTCCGGGCCTGAATGTTCGGCGGCGTGTTCAGCGCAAGATTTATAAGTTCGATGACCCGCTGCGGCGGCAGATACTGGATATCCAGACCGACCTTCTCGGCCTCGGCGAGAACCTCCGGGTCCTTCAGCGTGGCAGCGAACGCTTCTCGCAGCAGAGTCGTGCGATCCTCTGGCACGCCGGGCGGAACGGCGAATGGCCGGTTATAGACTTGCGTCGTCAAAATCGTCTTGAAGACCTCCTTCGGTTCGCCTTCAGGCAACAGATCCATCAGGAACGGCACGCCGAGTTTCTTCAACTCGTCCTGCGGCTGAATGGCGATGTCGACGACGATGTTGGCGACTTTCTTTGCCAGCATGTCCTTGGCGACGACCCGCGCGCCGTCCCACGACCATCCGCAGATGCCGTTGACTTCACCGCGTTCCATCGCGAGCACGACGTTGCCCGTGGAGGCGTAGCCGCGCACGACCTTGAGGTGCATGCCGGCGAGATTATTCAACAGGTCGGGCATCATGCTGGTCGAGCCGCCGCTTGCGCCGATGATCACTTCCTTGCTGAACAGATCCTTCGCGGTGAGCGTTTTCGCCGGTCCGGTCAGCGCGCACACCGACGATGCGATGCTCATGCTGCCCAGCCAGCCGAAGCGCCGCATGTCGAATTTGACGCTGGCGATTTTCCCGAGCTGGTTGAGCGTGATGGTGTTTTGCAGAATGCCCAGCGTCAACCCGTCATGCGGCGCGACGGAATACAGGTAATTCGCAGCAGTGATGCCGCTGGCACCGGGCATGTTCTTCACGATGACGGTGGGATTGCCGGGAAGATGACGTCCCATGTAACGGGAGAGAAACCGCGCATAGAGGTCGTATCCGCCGCCAACGGCGGAAGAGACGATTAGCGAGACCGTCTTGCCCTTGTAGAATTCGGCCGCCGGCTGCGCGAACGCCACGCCCGACGAGACGATGCAGACAGCACCTGCCGCGGCCACCACACGACACCAATATCCTGTCATCACGCCCCCTAAAGACGACGCGAGCCCGTCGCCTGTTGTTTTTTATTCGGCCGCGCGGACCTGTGCCGTGCCGACAAGATGCTGCTCGATTTCGGCGACAGGCATGACGTCGGCATATTTGTGATGCAGATCGAACAGGTTGATCTTGTGTGAGACCTCGACGCGATCGAAGACGCATTCCTCGACCACCGACACGTGATAGCCGGCGGAAAAGCCGTCGACGACGCTGGCGCGGACGCAGCCGGAGGTGCTTTCGCCGCACACGATCAGACTCTGGATGCCAAGCATCGTCAGGTGCGAGGAGAGCGGCGTACCCTGAAAGATGCTGGCGCGCTGCTTGTAGATGATCACGTCCTGCGGTTGCGGCGTGAACGCAGAATAGATCACGAAGTCATCGTCGCGCGGCTTGGCCTTCTGGCGCCGCGTCGGAACCGCGCCTTTGGGCCGCGCCTGGGTCCGATCTTCGCCCGTGCAATAGAAAATCGGAATGCCGGCGCGACGGGCCGCGGCGAACAGCCGTTTGGTGGGTTCGATCGCGCGATGCGCGAACGCGCCGCAACTGCTCGGAAATTCATTGTCGAGATCGCGCGGCGACTGATCGCCGCCGCGATAGACGACGTTATAGAGATCGATTGCGAGCAAGGCGGGGCGCGGGCCGACAAAAGTCTCGCGGGCATAGCGCGCGTAGAGCGCCATGTCCTCGGCCGGCACAACGTCTTTCCAGCAATGATCTTCGAAATTTTCGATCGATCCCATGGTTCTCTCCGTTGCTATGGTTCGTCGGGTTGCCGTTCGATGACGCGAGTTTTTAGAAGCCGCTCCAGCCGGCCTTCTTGAGTTCAGCCACGGCGCGCTGCTGCAATTCAGGAGACACGTCGAGCGTCATGCCCAGCAGTTTCGGAAAATCCTGCGGAGCGAGATAGCGCAGGCTGACGCCGGTCCTTTCGGCTTCCGTCTTCACTTCGGGATCATCCAGAGTGTCCTTGAATGCTTTTTGCAGTATGGCGAGCCGGTCGGCGGGAACGCCGGGGGGAGCGGCGAAGGGGCGGTTATAGACCTGCGTGGCCAAAATCACGCGCAGGACGCTTTTTGCATCTTCGTCTTTCACGAGGTCCATGATGAACGGCACCTTCATGTCGTGCAGTTCCGGCTCGTACTGGATGCCGATGTCGAGGCCGACCTTCATCAGGCCCTTCGCGATCAGATCCTTGGCCATCACGCGCGCGCCGTCCCACGACCATCCGCACAATCCGTTGACTTCGCCGCCCTGCATGGCGACGAGCACGTTGGATGTCGAGAGATAGCCTTGCACGACCTTGAATTTTGTCTTGGCCACGCTGTTGAGCAGCAGCGGGATGACGGTGGGCGAGCCCGATGTCGCGCCGACGGTGACTTCGTGCGTGAAAAAGTCCTTGCCGGCATAGTTCTCCGCGGCTCCCGACACGCTGCATGTCGTCGAGGCAATGCTCATATTGCCGATCCAGTCGAACTTGCGCACGTCGAACTTGACGCTGGACATCTTGCCGAGCTGGTTGAGCGTGATGGTGTTCTGCAGGCCGGCGATGGTCAGGCCGTCTTTCGGCGCGACCGAATAAAGATAATTCGCGGCGACGATGCCGCCGGCGCCCGGCATGTTCTTGACGACGAATGTCGGATTGCCGGGAATGTGCTTGCCCATGAAGCGGGAGAGAAAGCGCGCATAAAGATCGTAGCCGCCGCCGACGCCCGACGGGATGATCACGTTGACCTGCTTGCCCTTGAAGAAGTCGTCAGCCTGCGCGCCTTGCGTCGTCGCGGCCTGGGAAACGACAAGTGCGGCGCAAGCGGCGCCGATAAAACGGGCGATCTTCACGTATTTCACAGCAGCTTCTCCCTGTTTTTCTGCCTCGCCGGCCGTCAGTTCAGACGCGGATGAGGCAGGGCTTCTTCAGCTCGGCTCTCCGGCCGATGATTTTGAACGTCTTTACCTCCCGCCGCACGAATGCGTCTGCGACGGGATAAACTAGGCGACGCTTCGCTGCGGCTGCGACGGCGTCTTGGTTTCTTTTTTCAACAGCGCCTTCACGCGCTGCGGTGTCATCGGCAATTGCGTGACTGCGCCGGGCATGCCCAGCGCATCGTCGATGGCGCTGGCGATGACGCCGCCCGCACCGTTGATGCCGCCTTCGCCGGCGCCCTTGATGCCAAGGGGATGGAACGGGCTTGGCGCGTCCTCGGTCAGCAGCACCTCGACATCGGGCGCATCCTGCAATGTCGGCATGAGATAGTCGGCGAGCGTGACGGCGAGCGGTTCGCCATTTTCGGAGTAAACGAATTCCTCCGACAGCGCGCCGCCGAGGCCCTGCATGCAGCCACCGACGAGTTGTCCGGTGATGAGCAGCGGATTCACCGCGCGGCCGACGTCGTAGGCGACCATGAAGCGCTCGACCGCCACGTGGCCGGTCTCCTTGTCGACGCGCACGACGGCAAGATGAATGCCGTATGGAAACACGGTGTTGTCGGTGTTGTACCAGCCGTGTGCGGCGAGTTGCGGATCGCGGCCGTTCAGGATCTTTGCGCCGGGCGCGAGCTTTTTCGACAGTTCCGCGAGTGTGATCGAGGGGCCGCCCGGAACGCCGCGGCGAACCACCGTGCCGTCGGCGATGTCGAGGTCTTCGGCTGGCGTCTGCAGCAGTTCGGATGCGAATTCGAGCGCCTTGGCGCGCAGGTTCATGGCGGTCACATGCACGGCGCCGCCGGTCAACGTGGTGGCGCGTGCGGCATGGGCGCCGATGCCGTGGTCGATGAGGTCGGTGCGGCCATGGATGACGCGGATTTTTCGGTAATCGACACCGATCGCTTCCGCTGCGATCTGCGCCATGCTGGTCTCAAATCCCTGGCCGAGCGACGCGCCGCCGGTGATGAGTTCGACATCGCCCTTGGGATCGACGCTGATGCGCGCGCCGTCCGACGGACCCTTTCCGCTTTCCTCGACGAAATAGGCCAGCGCCGCGCCCACCAGTTCGCCAGCCGCACGCCGGCTTTTCAGTTCGGTCTGAAGCTTGTCCCAGCCGAATGCTTCCAGCGATTTATCGAGAAGCAATTCGTAATCGCCGGAATCGAGCAGCAGCGTTTCGACGCCGGGTTCGTCGAAGGCGATGGTGAAAGGCATGTCGCGCGAAGAAATGAGATTGCGGCGGCGCGCTTCGATGCGATCGATGCCGAGCTTGTCGGCCATGGCGTCGACGAGGCGGCTGCGTACAAAAGTGCTTTCGAAGCGGCCCGGCGCGCGATAGGTCGCCGCCGGCGTCTTGTTGGTGAGCCGGAAATGCGCCGTGCTGCGAAAAGCCGGCACGCGATAGGGCACCGACAACATGCCGGTGGTGAGCTCGGGCACGCGCGCGCCATGGGTGCGCACATAGGCGCCTTGCGAATGGAAGAACTCGTCATCGATTCCCAGCACGCGGCCATCGGCATCCACACTTGCGCGTATATGGTGACGCTGCTCGCGCGAATGATTGGCGGCGAGAAGAT
>DATJHH010000003.1:0-2719 GCA_035494115.1 Xanthobacteraceae bacterium | reverse complement strand
CGGATCACCTGCGCGTGGGGCAGCAATTGCCCCGACGCATCGGCGGTCACGTCGCCGAACGTATCCAGTCCCATTTCGAGCAAGAGGCACCTCCGTCGCGGATAAACAATTCGGCGGATAGGCCGCAGCGCCTATCTAGGTGCGTTCCCCGCGCGTTCCAGTTCGCGCAGTTTCACGGCCACCTGAAGCGCGAGGTTCGAGGGCGTGGAGATGCCGAATTCGGCCCCCTTGCGGACGATATGGCCGTTGAGGAAATCGATCTCGGTGGGCCTGCCGCGCGCCAGATCCTGCGCGGTGGAGGCATATTGATCCGGCATGACCTTCACCAGCGCGTAGGTCTTCTCGCGGATATCGGGCGAGACCGCGATGCCAAGCTCCGATGCCACCGCGATGCATTCGAGAATGGCGCTGTCCATCACCTCTTTCGTGCCCTCCACCTCGAACAGACGGCCGTAAGGCAGTTGCGCGATCGCCGACAGGGCGTTGTAGGCGCAGTTGATGATGAGCTTGTCCCACAGCCGCGCCAGCACCTCGCCCGACACCACGGTCGGGATCGCAGCATCCGCGAAGGTTTTCGCAATGTCATCGCTGCGCGGCGACGGGCCGATGATGAGATCGCCGCGCCCGTGATGCTGGATGTGGCCGGGTCCGCCCATTCCGGCCGCGACATATACGACGCTCGGCAGCACGACCTGTTTGAGCACGGCCGCGAGGCGCTCCGCATTGTCGACGCCATTCTGCAGCGAGATGACGACGGCATCGTTCTTGAGGTGCGGCGCGATCTGTTGTCCCGCCTCCTCGGTGTCGGCGGACTTCACGCAGAACAGCACGACATCGGCCCCGGCGACGGCGGAGGGGTTGGTATTCGCACCGATCGGAATGACGCCATCGAAGATCGCGCTCTCAAACCGCAGGCCACCGCGTTTGGCGATGGCCTCGACATGCGCCGGACGGCCGATCAGCGTCACCTCATGCCCGCCGCGCGCAAGCATGCCGCCGTAGAAACACCCAACGGCTCCAGCGCCCATCACTGCGATCTTCATGTCTGCTTCCCGTATTTATGGCGACAGACGATGTAGCAGATCGCACGAGCGGTCCAAAGTTAGCAGTTCGTGATACGTGACCTGCGCGTCAGAGATATCAGTCCCGATGTGAGGCTGCCCGCGGCCTCATCAGCGAAGGTCCATAGAAGACCGCGAAGCCAAGAAACGCGATCACCCAGGCCAGCGCAGCAATATCCAGCAATGCGCCGCTCCAAACCGGGACCATGACCGCGGCGATGCGCGCGAGCGCGGCGATGATGACGGCCAGATAGATTCCCTGCGTCGACCACGAAGCCATCAGTTGCTGGCCGGTATGGCCCAGGCTCGCGCGCGTCATCACCGCCAAGGTCATGACGCCGGCGCCTCCCGCCATCCATGCATGGATGGCCGCGCTTGCGGGAAAAAGATCAAAAGCCGCCGCCGACGCCAGCAGAAAGCCGGCCGGGATAAAAGCGTATCCGACATGCAGGATGAGAACGAGGCGCTCCTTGAATGTGCGATCCCCTGCCCACCGGCCGAGGCGAATGACATGCAGAATACCGGCCGCCGCAAGCAGGGCGCCGGCAAGAGGGCCGTCCCGATGAACAACCCACACCAGCAGCGTCACAGCGCTGAAGATGACGACCGCAGTATCGAATTTTGCAAAAGGAGACGGCAGGCGTCCCGGATTTTCGCGCACCAGCCAGTTGCGCGTGAAGCTCGGGATGATGCGCCCGCCAATCAGCATGATGAGCAGAACCACGACCGCGATTCCGACGCGAATGCCGTAATCCGCCGCGCCCGACACATGCGCCTCAAGATGAAAGGCGATATTCCCGATGAGGAGCAGAACGACCAGCACGACGACCTTGAGATTACGCCAGTTCCGTCCCGCGAAAACCTCGCGCCCTGTGGCGGCCGCAATCAGCGCAAGAAAACTGGCGTCGATCAGCATGGCCGCGAGCCAGCCGATCCCCGCCGAACACGTCACGGCAAAACGCCCCAACAACCACACGACGACCAGCACAAGCAACGGCCTGCCCTGCACCGGAAGCCGCCCGGTCCAGCTCGGAATCGCCGTGAACAGAAAGCCGGTGATGACCGCCGGCAAATAGCCGTACAGCATTTCATGCACATGCCAGTCGCGCGGAACGAACGCGGTCCATAGCGTCAATTCGCCGAGAAACACCGGCAACCAGACCAGAATGGCAAGCCCCGCGTAGACCGCGCCCAGCAGGAAGAAAGGCCGGAATCCGTAAGATAGAATGGCCGGTCCTTGATAATCCCGGAGCCGCGGCACCGGCGAACGCTGTGTCATCATGCACCCAAGGCGGGATCGCTCCGGCAACTCCCCGATCGGCGCGTCCAAAAAACGAAGGGTTACATCCGCGCGACCGGTGGCCGGATCACGCTCTGCGAATAGTGAAAAGAAGCGCCGACAGAGATGACGTGGATCAATATCCGGCGTCTTTGCGGAAATAGCTGAACACGATCATCGCGCCCACGCCAGATCCTCGACGCGCGCGACATTCATCAAACGAACGCCCCTCGGAACGTTGACGATGAGTTTCTTCCGTTCCAGCCGCCGCAACGTGCGGCTGGCTGTTTCAATCGTCATGCCAAGGAAATCCGCGATGTCCCGCCGCTTCATCGGCAGCGGCAGGGTCTCCGGTATCTCGCCAAATCGCGCAAGCCGA
>DATJHH010000002.1:0-2367 GCA_035494115.1 Xanthobacteraceae bacterium | reverse complement strand
AACCGCGTCGCCGTCGGCTTCGTCGTGCATCTGAACTACGACGATCCGTACCTGTCGCCGTTCGATGAATTCCAGCGTTTCAAGACCCATCCCTCGATCCGCGGCGTGTTCGAAGGCGGCAAGCGGCTTGCCTATGGCGCGCGTGCCATCACCGAGGGCGGTTATCAATCGGTGCCGCGCCTGAGTTTTCCGGGCGGCGCGCTGATCGGCTGCGCGGCCGGCTTCGTCAACGTGCCGCGCATCAAGGGCGTGCACAACGCCATGGGCACCGGCATGCAGGCGGCCGAACACGTTGCCGCGGCGCTGGCGGCGTCGCGCGCCAACGACGAACTGGTCGAGTACGAGAATGCCTGGCGCGCGTCCGCGGTCGGCAAGGACCTGTTCCGCGTGCGCAACGTCAAGCCGTTGTGGTCGAAGTTCGGCACCATCGTCGGTGTGGCGCTGGGCGGCATCGACATGTGGACCAACACGCTGTTCGGCCTGTCGCTGTTCGGTACGCAATCGCACGCCAAGCCCGACCGCAAGACGCTCGATTCCGCCAAGGCGCACGCGCCGATCGCGCCGGCCAAGCCGGACGGCAAGCTGACCTTCGACAAGTTGTCCTCGGTGTTCCTCTCCAACACCAATCACGAGGAAGACCAGCCGGTGCATCTCAAGGTTGCCGACATGGCCTTGCAGAAGTCGTCTGAGCATGACGTCTATGCCGGCCCGTCGAATCGTTACTGCCCGGCCGGTGTCTACGAGTGGGTCGAGGAAGCGTCGGGCCCGCGTTTCCAGATCAACGCGCAGAATTGCGTCCACTGCAAAACCTGCGACGTCAAAGACCCGAACGGCAATATCACCTGGGTGCCGCCGGAAGGCGGCGGCGGACCCAATTACGAAGCGATGTGACACAAACGCGTGAGTGAAGTCGTTCCGCCGCTGCGGGCGGTCACGATCCCGCCACACTGAAAGCGTCTTCAGGCCTGACAATAGGGCGGTTGGAAGGACGGATAAGTCCGGTTTGTGCCGGACGTCGTGGGTCCGTCGTCAGCTTGCGGTTGACCACCAAACACTGCATTGTCCCGTGACTTAATGCGCGTCTTGATGCCTTTCCCGATGCGGCCGGTCGGCTGCGCATTCGGAATGTTCTGCAAATCGAGCTGCCAATTCTGGAGCCAGGCGAACCGTGATGCTTTCTCGTTTGAATTCCCTGACGATCGCCACTTTCGTCGTTGCTACGCTGGCGCTGCAAGGCCCGCTCGCGGCACAAACCCCGGATCATCCCGCCGATTCGGCGGCGGCGTTTCCGACGCGCGAAGAACTGCGCGAGATGACGGTGTCCGGCAGTTATCTCGCCGCGCGCCATGCCAGTCTCGAGCGCGACGCCGGATCGGCCGCGGAGTTCTATCGCCTGGCGCTGAGCAAGGACCCGAAGAACAACGAACTGCTGGATCGCGCCTTTATCTCCTCGCTGGCTGACGGCAGCATCGATGAGGCGGTCAAGCTCGCCAACCGCATCATCAAGATCGACAAGTCCAATCGCGTCGCGCGGCTGGTGCTTGGCGTGCATGACCTCAAGCTGAAGCGTTACGAGGCCGCGCGCCGCAACATCAATCAGTCGGTGCGTGGACCGATCACCGATCTGGTGGCGGTGCTGCTGTCGGGCTGGGCGGAATACGGCGCCGGCGATGCACGCGGCGCGGTCGCCAGCATCGACAAGCTGACCGGCCCGGAATGGTATCCGATCTTCAAGGATCTGCATTCCGGCCTGATGATGCAACTGGCCGGCAACGAAAAGGAAGCCGGGACGCGGCTGGAACGCGCCTACAAGCTCGACGAGACGGCATTGCGAATGAGCGATGCCTATGCACGCTTCCTGTCGCGCAAGGATCCGGCCGCGGCGCTCGCGGTCTACGAGGCGTTCGACAAGAAGCTGGCGCGGCATCCGCTGGTGGTCGAGGGCATTCGCGAAACCAAGGCCGGCAAGAAATTGCCGCCGCTGGTGGATTCGCCGCAGGCCGGTGCCGCCGAGGCGCTTTACGGCATCGGTGCATCGCTGACGCGGCGCGGCGGCGAGGATCTGGCGCTGGTCTATCTGCAGCTCGCGCTGCATCTCGCGCCCAAACACGCGTTGGCGCTGTTGTCGCTCGGCGACCTGTATGAGTCGGTCAAGAAGCCGCAGATGGCGATCAAGGTCTATGAGCGCGTGCCGGCGAGCTCGCCGCTCTACCGCAACGCGCAGGTGCAGCTTGCGACCGATCTGGATGCAGCCGACCGCAGCGACGAGGCCATCAAGATTCTCAAGACCGTGACGCAGGAGGATCCGAAGGATGTCGAAGCCATCATGGCGCTCGGCAACATCGAGCGCGGGCGCAAGAAGTTCGG
>DATJHH010000001.1:0-2339 GCA_035494115.1 Xanthobacteraceae bacterium | reverse complement strand
GGCATGTCGTTCGCGCCGCGCTTCTCGCCGGACGGCCAGCGCGTCATCATGAGCCTGCAGGAGGGCGGCAACGCCAATCTGTTCGTGATGGACTTGCGCTCGAAAGCCACCACGCGTCTGACCGACACGCCGGCGATCGATACGTCGCCGTCCTATGCGCCGGACGGGACGCAATTGTGTTTCGAATCCGATCGCGGCGGCAAGCCGCAGATCTACATCATGCCGGCAGCCGGCGGAGCCGCCCAGCGGATCTCGTTTGGTGACGGCACCTATTCGACGCCGGTATGGTCGCCGCGGGGCGACTATATTGCGTTCACCAAACAGGCTGCCGACCAGTTTGCCATCGGCATCATGAAGCCCGACGGCTCTGGCGAGCGCATCCTGACGTCCGGCTGGCACAACGAGGGACCGACCTTCGCGCCGAACGGCCGCGTGGTGATGTTCTTCCGCGATCCGGGCGGCGAATCCGGACCTTCGCTGTTCACCATCGACATTTCCGGACGCAACGAATTGAAAGTCCCGACCCCGAGCTACGCGTCCGACCCGGCGTGGTCGCCGCTGTTGTCGTAGCGAATCGGGGCCGCGCGCCGGCTTTGCCTGTGGCCATGCCGGAAATTATTGCCTAGCTCTTTGATTCGAAAAGCGGATTTTCGTTGCCGGATACGGAAAGCAACGTTCCGGTAACGATATTCCCTCAGAAAGACTTCACCTGCGGCGGGTAAGAGTACGCAACCTGAGAAGGATGTGTGCACCGCCCGATGCAGCTCGCTGACCGGACCCAAGATCCCGATCTGAAGATGTCGCCGTCGATCTACGCGGCGCTGATCGATTCCCTGTTCCAGTATCCGGGGCCGCTGTTTGCGGGGGCGGTTTCCGCCGCGGTCGCGGCGGTGATGACCGCCATCAAGACCGAAAACGTCTGGCTCTGGCCTTGCGTCGCGCTCCTCATTGCGACCGGTGCGGTGCGCGCACTGGACACACGTCAATATCTGAAGCAACGATCGACGCTGACGCCGAGCGACGTGGTGCGGTGGGAGATCCGCTATCAGTTTGGCGCGATGCTCTATGCCGCCTCGCTGGGGTTATGGTGCGCCATTGCGTTGTTGGGCAGCAGGGATCCCGTCGCGCATCTTATCTGCATTTCCGTCACGCTTTGCTACATGGCGGCCGGCGGCGGTCGAACCTACGGCCGTCCATGGATTTTCCATGTCCAGATGATGCTGGCCTGCGGGCCGCTGACGCTGGCGCTCGCGCTGTACGGCAATCCATATTACGCCGGGCTTGCGGCGCTCAACGTGCTGTTCTTCCTGGCGCTCAAGCATATCTCGACCAGCCTGCAAAAGATTTTCGTCCGCGCACTGGTCGCGCGCGAACGCGAAGCGGCGCTGGCAGGGCAATTCGACACCGCGCTGAACAACATGCCGCACGGCCTTTGCATGTTCGGGACCGATGGCTGCCTTGCCGTGATCAATCATCGTTTCAGCGAAATGATGAATCTTCCTGACGATCTCGCGCAGAAAGGCGCGAGCGCCTCCGACATCATCACGGCTTGCGTAAAGAGCGGATCGATCTCGGATGCGAGCGGCAAGATGATCCTTGCCGAAATCGAAAATACCGAAGCGCAGAACATCATTACGACCGACCCCGACACCGGCCGGGGACGCTCCTTGTCATGGACTTTCCAGCCGATGACCGGCGGCGGCGGCGTCGTGCTGCTTGAGGATATCACCGAGCGGCGCAAGGCCGAGGCCAGGATCACGCATCTGGCGCGCTATGATGAACTGACGGCACTGCCCAATCGGCTGAACTTCCGCAACGAGATTGGTCGCCTGATTTCGATTCAGCAGGATAGCGAGCACCTCTCGGCGTTGCTGTTTATCGACCTCGATCAGTTCAAGCAGGTCAACGACACGCTGGGGCATCCTTGCGGGGACGAGTTGCTGCGTGCTGTGTCGGAACGGCTGCGTGGCATGCTGCGCCCCGAGGATTTTGTCGCCCGTTTCGGCGGCGACGAATTCGTTGTGTTTCAGCAGAACATATCATCACCGGAAGACGCTGCAGGACTGGCACGGCGCATCGTCGATCGCCTGAGCGAACGCTACAAAATCGACAGTCACCTGGTCGAGATTGGCGCGAGCGTCGGCATCTCCCTGACATCCCCAGGTGTCAATGCCGATACGTTGTTGAAGAATGCCGATATGGCGCTCTATCGCGCCAAGGCCGACGGGCGCGGCACCTTCTGCTTCTTCCGTGACGAGATGGCGCAGATCGTCGAGGCGCGCCGCACCATGGAACTCGATCTCCGCAAGGCGCTGGCGAACGAGGAATTCGAGCTGTAC